>NZ_FOYE01000016.1:0-4034 GCF_900115915.1 Pseudomonas sp. NFIX49
TTACTCCCATCGCTCCCGATACTCCCGTCGACAACAAAGGGGAATGGACCAAAACGCTGACCGGTCTGACGGCCACCGCTCACAACATCAAGGTCAAGGCGTCGTATGGCACTCAACCAGAATCGGCGGTTCGTGCCTTTACCGTGGCGGTGTCTTCGACCCCACGAATCGTTTCTGTCACGGATGCCAAAGGTAGCATTGGCAACAATGGCACCACATACGAAAACGAAGTCACCGTAACAGTCAGTGCAGACAGCAATCAGCGTGTGCAGCTTTACAACGGTGCAGCTCCCATCGGTTCGCCGATAACACTGGGCAGTAATGGCAGCGCCAGCACTCGACTTTCCAGCCTCAGTCAGAGCACTTATGTCCTAAAAGCCAAAGCACTTTATGGAAATCAGCTTGAGTCACCCGTCCACTCATTTACAGTCAGGGCCCATCTCACCACCACACTCACCTCCGTCCGGCATTCAGGCGGGGAACTGGGTAATGGCGGCAAAACCACAGACACTTCGGTAACCGTGACCGGGGCGGCAACGCCGTTGTACAGCGTGCAGATTTTTCTCAATAACGTGGGGGGGCAAACCGTATCTGTCAACGGGAGCGGTGTCTGGTCACTTACCCTCGGCATTCATCTGGGCTCGAACACGGTTTACGCAAGGTCAGTTGTCAACAATCAACAGACCGTGTCACGCAGCTTTACCAGAGAGAGCCCGTTAGCACCATTGCACTTCAACGAAAGCCCGGTCACGTTGGGTGGCAAGACCTACATCATTCCGGGCAACCCCAATGTTCTTCCCGAGTTCAATTCGGGTAACTCGGTGCAACATCGAGCCTCCGGTGGCCGCCCAGGTTACACCTATACCTCCAGCAATCCGCGTGTAGCGGAAGTTGACAGTTCCTCAGGGCTTGTCACCGTGCGTGGCCGGGGAACAACCACCATCACAGCCAGAGATGCAGCCAACCAATCCAAGAGTTACAACGTGACGGTGACGAACGTGATCCAATGTTTCGGTTTCGGGAATGCAACCTGGACGCAGGCCAACTCAAGCGTCGCGGCAGCAGGTGCACGGATCCCGAGCCTGGCGGAACTGCACGAAATGCATCTGGCTTACGGAGCACGTTGGCCAATGAGTACCCACCATTACTGGTCAACGGATCACAGCAATTTCTGGTTTCCATTTCCGGCTAAAAAAGCCAAATATATTACTTCGGGCGCGGTGGTAGATATCAGGACGTCAGGGCATTATTCCGATGTTGTAGGGATTCGATGACTACCTGGTGATCAGCGAACAATCGAAAACGGTCCTCGCGGCCGTTTTCGTTATGACCAGCGCCTGAGCAAAACCGCCTGACCAGAAGTACACGTATGCGACCGTCGGTCGAAAAACCTCTCCCACCTGTCACATCTGACAGTAGCCAAATCCCCCCTTTACTCGCTCAATCACTCCACCGTCCATATCTTTCGGCAGGAGTTCCCGCCATGCTCGTCCAACCCAAAAAAGCCATTGGCACACTCGCCCTGCTCGCCCCAGACATCCCCGGCGCCAAGCTGCTGCCGAGCGGAGAGTGGGCCATCAACCGCGCCGCCGCGCTGCTCAACTTCCCCACTCTGGGCATGAAAGTGCAGATCCCGGTCTGGTCAAACAAAAGTCTGCTCGACAAGGTTGAGCTGTTGATTAACGACAAGATGGTCGATCGTCTAACCATAACCCAGCCCGCCGAACTGACCCAGCGTGCCACCCTGTTCGTCCCACCGGGCATTTTTCAAAGCGGCTCTTGGGATCTGGCCTATCGGGTGACGCGCTACAACCAGGCGCCAGAGCCTTTTACGCCACCGCTCAAACTCAAGGTCAAACTGGAAATCCCCGCCGGCCAGGACACCGATCCCGGGCAGGGGCACTCCAACCTGCACGTAGCGTTCAGGCCGGCGGAAATTGTCCAGGACGGTGTCGACAAGGACACCGCCGAAAACGGTGTGGACGTTCTGGTCGTGGCCAAACCCGGCAGCCGCTCCAGTCTGCCGTACCCCGACATCGCCGTCGGCGACGTGAGCTGGGTGAGCTGGGGCGGCAAATTGGAGCCGTCGGATCCGGTCATCCAGGAGCAGATCGACGACCCGGTGAAGAACCCTATCATCATCCACATCAGCAAAGACATCATCCTTGACAAGGGTGACTCCGGAAGCGAGGGGCTCGCGGTGGCATCCTTCGTCAGGGACTTTGCAGACAACGAATCCGAGGACTGGAGCAAGGCAACGCGCATCGTCGTCGACACCGGCAACTCGCGGCTGGATGCGCCGATTCTTGAGCAGGCCGATGGGAACGAACTCGATCTCGACCAGTTGGGTAAAGAGCAATTGTTGCTCCAGGTCTTTGCAGCATCGCCTGACGACTTCAACCAGAACGACACCATCATCATGCGCTTGCAGGGCACCACCCTCGACGGCGAAACCGTCCAGGTCGATGCCCGCAAGACCATCGACAAAAAACCACCGCTGGTGGTCCCGGTACCGATGGACAACGACGGTGCCCGGGCACTGGCAAAAACCCAGGGGGTGTTTTTCTTCGACCTGGAACGTGGCGACAGCATCATTCAGCGCTCCAGAGGCCGTTTCATCAATATCATCGGCGAGCCCACACGCTTGGCAGCCCCCATCGTCGAAAGTGAGGTGGGAGGAGCGCTGAATCCAGACTTGCCGAACGTGATCGTCCGCATCCCCTACGATCCGCTGATCACCCCGGACAACGCCATTGAAATTCACTGGAGCATTACCCTTCCGGATGACACCGTTTTCGAGCCCGAACTGGACTGGGTCTTTCCGACCCCACCGGAGGCCGAAGACCTCGAAGGTTTCATCGTCCTGGTGCCAGGCCCCGAGCACCTGAAACCCGGCGAAGGCGGCACCCTGGTGGTGTGGTACGAGGTGCTCAGCGAAGACGAGAACGGCGAGATCGTTCGCAGGCCTTCCCCGCCAGCCTCGCCGTTGAATATCGGCGAGCCGAAGTTTGAGCTGGTTCGGGCCATCCTGCTCGGTGAAAACGACGGTATGTTTGAACCCAAGGATCTGCCCAACGGCATCAGCGAAGTCACCTGCCCCGACCCGGTCAATAACCCGACCCTGCCCAAGGATGTGGTGCACTGGCGACTGTATGATGCCCAAGATGTGCTGCTGTTTACGGACAGCAAAACCCTCAACTCACTGAGTGCCGGCAAAGCCGTGAAATTTCTGCTCGATGCGGAGTTTGTACGGCAGTATTTTGAGGCCCATCGCGATGAACAGTTGAGTATCCGCTATCACATCGTTCGGGATGCGACGGGCAAGACCAGTCATTCGAATCCGTTGAAGTTTGTCGTAGGGACGGCGGCGGATGACAAACCGGAAATCACTTCGGTCATGGGCTCGCAGAGCAATGAGGAAATCCTCAACGGCGGCGTTACTATCGAAACCAGCGTGACCATGACCGGCACCGCCGCCAAGGGCCAGGACGTGAAAATTCTGGATGGCAACACCGATAAAGGCGACGCAACCGCAGACCCGGTCACCGGGATCTGGAGCAAAACGGTCTCCGGGCTGAGCGAAACACTGCACAGCTTCACGGCCAAGGCGGGGTATGGGTCGGGGCAGGTCTCGGATGAGCGGAATTTCACCGTGACGCCTGTGGTCGTACCGACCATCGACAAGATTCTGGACGACAAGGGCAAGGAAATCCTGCAAGGCGAAACAACCGTCAGCCCCACCGTGACGGTGAGCGGCAAGGCAAGCAAAGGGCAGAGTGTGGAGATCTGGGAGGGAAGCGGAACCACCGCCGTGGTCTTGGGTAGGGCGATTGCGGACGTGATAACCGGCATCTGGGAAGAAACGTTCCCGCTGGCATTGGGCCCTCGCCGTTTGGTTGCGAAACGCTTGTACACGGGCGCTCCTCTCTGGAGCAATGATTGGTTGTTAACGGTAGTCGTTGCCGATCCACCGACCCTCACCTCGGTCAAGGGCTCGCCAAGCAATGTGGAAATCCCCGAAGGTCAAACCACCG
>NZ_FOYE01000006.1:0-16348 GCF_900115915.1 Pseudomonas sp. NFIX49
CGCCAGCGATCGTTGAAATCGTCGCGGGGATGCTCGTTGAGGTCGAAGGCCAATCCCGGTTGCAGGCGAGCATCGTCGCCTTCCACATGGGCCAGTTTGGCGTCATTGCGCAGGGCGGCCAGCCGGGTTTTGGTAAAGGGTTTGCCAGCGATGTCGCGCTTGTAGCGGCCGGGATAGTCGTAGCGTTCGTAGTCCTTGTGCTGGTTGTTCAGATCCTGATCGCCCGTCGCGGTGTGCTGCTGGTTGTAGCGCGGGTGGGTGAAGGTGTAGTCGCGCTGCACCTGCACGGCGGTGCGCACTTGCTCGGTGTAGTGGAAGCGATTCAACGCCGGTTCCGAGGCGTCTCCCCCGGCCATCGGCTGGTAGATCACCGGACAATCGGTGTGGGTGCCGATGGTGCCGAGGCCGCCGACGCGGTCGGTGAGGACCAGGGTGTGGCCGTCGGCGCGGTGTTCGAAGGTGTAAAGCAGGCCTTCTTCGGCAGCGAGGCGGGCGATGAAGTCGAGGTCGGTTTCACCGGCCTGTACGCAGTATTCGCGGGGTTGGTGCTCGAAACAGATTTCGCTGCGGATGTCGGTCAGTTTTTGTTCGGTAAGGACGCGGGTGATGATGTCGGGCACGGTCTGGCCCTGGAAGATGCGCCAGTTGGAACGCAGGTCGAAACGCTTCAGGGTCGGCTCGACCACGGCGGTATAGCGGGTGCGGCGAAAGCCGGTGTCGCCCTGGGTGAACAGGCTGACCAGGCCGTGGACGTAACGCACAGGTGTTTCGCCACGCCAGATCGTGAATAGCCCCGCCAGGTCGAGCACCCGATTGAAGTCGATGGCGGCGTTATGGCTGGCCAGTTCCAGTTCAAGCTTGAAGGGTTGGGACAGACCTTCTTGAAGGGTGAACGAGACCACTTCGAAGGGATCGCCCTTCAAGGGCTCAAAGGTGAAACGCAGGTCGCTTTGGCGGGGCATGGGGCCTCCCTGTCGAGTGTGTGAATGTCAGTCGATCAACCAACTGCTATCACCGTTTTCCAGTTCGCCATCGTGGTCGGTGGTGTCGCCGACACGGGCTACAGGTTGTCCGTTGATGGTCATGGAGGGCGCGCCGCTGGTAATCACGGCACCGCAACCGAGGTTGTCACCGACGCGGGCGACGGCGCGGCCGTTGACTTTGAAAGTCGGCGATCCACTGTCCACGGTGGTAGAGCCACACAAGGGGCAATCATGGTCGTGTCCGACCAGAACGACGGCAGGCATAGAGCCTCCTTAGCATCGAGTCAGTGAGCATTCCGCCGTCTTCACGGCGGAACGTGCCCGTTGGCGGTTAAGCCGGTTTACGCCAGTCATCCGACGCTTCGGTACCGGCCACCACATGGCTCCAGCTGACTTTGCGATAAGCCAGGCTGGTCTTGATCAGTTGGGTGTAGTTGGCGTTGCCGCTGTCCTGGGCGTGGGGCAGCACGGTGTCGATCTCGACGACGGTGGCGTCTTCCAGTTTGGTGGTGAAGAAGTGCTCCTGTTTGCCGTCCCCAGAGGTGCGGAACCACTTGACCTCGACGGTCGGCAGCATTTCGCCGGTGGCCAGCGCCTGGTAGAGCATGGGCGAGGCTTTGCTCAGGGCGCTGGTGAAGATCAGCGGCTTGTGCACGCGCTGGCCGGCGGGCTGACCGCTTTGCGGGTCGGTAGGCGTGGTGATCTGATGATCGATTGCCTGGGCGAGGATTTCATCCTCGTGGCCTTCGACATAAACGTTGCCCACCGAATCAGCGGTGAACGCGCCCTTGGTGATATGGCCCTGGTTTTGGCCGTGGATGCTGATGTAAGCGGGTGTTGGCATGACAAGCTCCTTGTCGCGATCAAATGAACGACCCATGAGGTCGTGGGTTTTGGCCAAAAAAGGCCATGGCTTTGCAGGCACTCGGGATGAGCACGCTGAAAATCGGTTACAGGTTGAGGATCCGCTCCAGAGAGGCGAGCACTTCCTGAGTGATGCTGTTCAGGCGCATGGAGTAGATCGTGTAGGCGCAGATCAGTACGACAGCGGCCAGCGCCCACGGCGTCCACAGCGGCCAGGCGCGTTTGATCCGGTAGTTGCGCGGGGCGACGTTTTTCAGCGGATCGGTCAGGCGTTTGGGTGTCTCGCCGCGCAATGGGCGCAACAGGCCGTGCAACTGGTCGATGATCTTCTGTATTTCGTCATCGCCCTTGCTATGGACGCCGTATTTGCCCTTGAGGCCGGAGATCAGGCACTGGTACATGAACTCCAGAACATGCTGATACCGGGCCGCCTCGGGGATCATGTTGTTCATGACGGTGAAGAACCGCTCACCACCTCGGGTTTCCCCATGGAATTGGCTGAGCAGTGAGCGTTCACTCCAACTGGAGAGCTTGCCCCAGGAGGTGGCCATGACTACCTCGTCCAGCAACAGGCACAGGCTGTAGGAGTAGGCCTTGAGCATGCCGGCGTCGTAGTCGAGCTGGCTGACTTCTTCCATGATCGTGGTGATCTGGTTACTGACGCTTTTGTACAGCGCGGTCACATCATCGTGGTGGTCCAGACGGCGCAGGCGGATGACCAGGCCGATCAGGGGCGTGGCGGCATCGCAGAGCGGGTTCCAGGCCAGGCCTCGCATGTCGAACTCTGGATCAGCCAAATGGGTTGAGTTGCTAACCGTGATCGTTTCGCCATCAAAGTTGATGGCGCCGGAGACTTCCTCGTGAAGCCATGCATCTGGTGTTGGCTTAGTCATCTTTCTCACTCCTGATCGCCCAGAACTGCAATTCCAGCTCCGGGAATTCACCGGCAATGTGGAAACCAAACCCGCTGCCGCTGCTCAGGCCTTGCCACGCAGGGTGATGACGGTCGAGTTCGAAGTAGCTGAAGCCGGCATGGAACGGCAGGTGCCGTGGCGCCACCGGCAACGGCAGCAGCGGAATGCCCGGCAGTTGCAGGCTGACCAGCTGTTCCAAACCTTCGGTAGAGCTGATCTTGATCTGCTTGGGCAGTTGCTGACGCAGCGTCTCCGCGGGCAGTTCGGCCCGCACGGCGAGGATGAATTCGGCGTTGTCCAGCAGGCGTTTGTCGTTCAAGGCAGCGGTGCGCACGCCGTATTGCTGCACGACAATCGGCAGCGACACCGCCCGCGGTTGCAGCACGGTGCCCAAGGCGCGGCGCAGGGTGTGCTCCAGGAGCTCGAAGGATTCGCGCAGATTGTCGTGCTGGTAGGGCGGGTATTCCTGGGGCAGATGGCCTTCGTCGGTAAAGGTCACCAGTTCGCCGCAGGCCTGGGCCAGTGCGATGTACAGCCGCTCCGGGTGAACCTGGCGTTGGCGGGCCAGGTGCTGAAACAGCGGGAACAAGCGGTTGAGGGTTTGCAGCAGGTTGAAATCGGTGACATCCGCCACGCCCGACTGCCCCGGCGAGCCGATGCGCTGGGCCAGATTCTTGGCGCGCTCGCGCATCAGTCCGGCCACTTCACCCAGGTAGCGGTGCAGCGCCGGCACGGCCTGCAAGGAGAGGCTGGTGGGGTAGAAGTGCTCGTCCATCACCAGGCTGCCATCCGGGCGCTTGTCTTTGATCCTGCCGATGGCGATGCCGGTGAAGGCGCTGCGGTCACTGCGTTCGAGCATCAGTTGAAAATTGGGCACGGCCACGTCCATGCCGACTTGATCGCCGTCATCGCTGTGAGTGTCACGGACTTCTTCGCGGCGGGCGATGTAGCGACTGTTACCGTACTGGTCGGGCCAGCGCACTTCGGGGGCGCCGCTGGAGCGCAGCGGCAGGGCCAGATAGACGATCTGGTTCACTGCGCTGCTGTCGGCGATCTCCAGAGGAGGAGGCGACGCCAGGTCGTGGGGAATATCGAAGACACTGCCGTCTGGCATGATTCCACACGCCTTGGTAAGAGAGACCTTGCCGAAACTCAGATATTCGCTGTTCAACTCCAGCTCGCTGAAGCCATAGAGAGCGTCGTTCAGGCTATGCATGCGCTGATGCACGGCAGCTTCGGCGGCGCGAGCCTGTTGCTGGAAGTGCTGGGGTTTGACGAACAAACCTTCATGCCAGATGACGGGATTGCGTGAACTCATCGGTGATTACTCGGGGCAAAAGCGGCTGAAAAGGGCGTCATCGGGTTTCTCCTTTGAGGCTGACCTGGGTGGCGTCCAACTGCACCAGCACGGCGTACTGCCGGCCTTTTGGCTCGACCCGCAGGCGCTGTTTCCACTGGCCGACTTCGTCGTTGTGGTAGTTGGCGATTACCGCGATAAACCGGGTGTCTTCATCCAGGGGGCGCAGGTCGACGAACTTGAATTGGCCGGGTTGGAGCAGATAGTCGTCGGCGCGGATGTAGGTGCTGCCCAGGGTCTTTTTCAGGTCCTCGGTCAGGGCCTGGGGACTGGCGTTGACCAACAGTGAGTCATCGGTCAGTTGCAAAACCTTGAAGGTGATCGGCGTCGCGACGTGCTGCAGCGTCGGGTCGCCCCAGGGCGTGGTCAGGCTGACACCCTGGGCGTCATATTCACCCAGCAGCGCGTCCTCGAGAGGCGACATCGGTACCTCGGGTTCGGGGTCAACAGTCAGCGGCGACTGGGCGGGCATGCTTTCGTAAAGGTGGCTGAGCAGGGTCTGCACTTTGTCGGTCAGTGCCTGCGGGCTGCTCGCCTGAACGTTGAGGGTGTAGGGCGCGCGGCTCGCATCATCATCCGGTGCGGTGCCGGTGCTGATCAGGCGTGGATTGACGTGGTCGCTGGCATGCAGGCTCAGGGAGTAGAGGCTGGGCTGATCGCCGGGGCCGCCGACCGGGATCGAAGGATCCCGGATCACTTGGCCGACTTTGTCGAGCATGGTGCACCCGCCGAGAGTCAGGCAGGCGAGCAACAAGACTCCCAGGCGCAAGTTGCTGAGTGGCGTGCCAGGGCGTTTTGGAGTCAATGGGTGAACTTCAGGCGGCTGCCTTGAGGGCGGCGCTGCTTGCAGTGCTCGCAACGGATCACCTTGCTCTGCAAAGTCCACAGATTGGCAAAGGCGCTCGAAGTCCGGGCAAGTGACAGGTCGCGGGCAGGGCAGGGGAAGACTCGGTCGTTCCTCCAGGTGCCAGGCTTGCAGGCCTTGCGACTGGCCGGTAAACAGCTCATCGAGCGAACGCTGGCCTGGAGCGTACTCACCCAGCTGCACCGCGACCCGATACGCGCCAATCTGCAGCAGGTCGCCATCGTTGAGGCTCACTGCCACATTACGGGCCAGCGGCAAATCATGACCATTGGCATAGGTGCTGCCACTGCGATCGATCACGCAGAAACGTCCTTCGACGACCCGGATTTCGCAATGGTTCGGGTGGACGCTGTTTAGGCGATCCACCAGGCACCAGTCCGCCGAGGCACTGCCGATGTTGCCACCCCGCAAACCAAACCGATGACTGGGCAGATACCCATGCAGCAATTGCGCAGGATTATTGATAACCAGGCTCAGTTTCATGCGCGCCCCCGAATCCGTACCACGGCGCGATGGCGGTGCTGATGCTCGATAAAGCTGGTCCAGCCCAAGTGGGTGCCGCTGTCGCGTTGCAGGTTGAACGGCGGTACATCCTCTTCGCGCAACCCGAGCTCCAGGTCATAGGCAGTGACGTCGCGCAGCAAAAAATCCATCAACTGACGCAGTCGCCCGAACTGCTCTCCACTGGGCAAAAACTGCCGGAAGCGCGCCTGGGTCAGGTTGGGAATCACCAGAGTGAACTTGCTGGCGCGGGTCTTGCTGCGATCACCCACTACAAAATCGCTACCCAACGTGCCATTGGCCCTGCCCAGCGCCATGCGCTGACATTGTGGAAAGCTCACCGAGCGCACCTCGAATTCACGGATGTGCACGCCGTGCAGATCAAAGCAATGCTCGACAATTCCGGACACCATCGAGGGCGAGCGACTGCGACTGGCGATCAACCCGGCAAAGCTCAACAGACGACCCCATGGCAGCGGCGTGGCGCCGCGCAGGTCGTTATCGTTCAAGCCGATCAGTGAAAACACATAGCGCGAAAAACGATCGCTGGCCTCGGCCTGAAAGCGGATGTAGTAGCGGTATTTACGCCAACTGTGGTGCAGCAGGGTCAGCAAGCGATGATTGAAAAAGTCCATGAACGCCGGGCGAATACCGCGTTCCTGGGCTTGCTCGTAGGCCAGACGATCCAGGTAATAACCGGGCAGCGGCGAGTCGGTGCCGTGCAGGCCAAAGAAGCTCGTCTGCAGGCGATAACGCACTTCTGCGCAATCCTCTTCCAGACGTGCTGCCACGACCACATCGGAAGCCGGAAATCCCAACCCCGCGTGGCTTTGCAGCCGCACACGCCGCCGCGTCGCTGCACTCAATGGCTGTGCTTCCAGGTCATCGCCATGCAAGGCGTGCAGATGCTCCAGCAGACGGTGAAACGAATAGTTCCGCGCGTCGGCCAACAGCACGTCGGCTAGATCACGGGCTGTCTGCCGGTCAACAGTGGCCATTCATAACGCTCGTTGTTGGTGGTATTGATCACTTCCAGGCGATGGAAGGAATTGATGCTTGCGTACAGGGCGAAGAAGTGCGAAAGCACGCTGGCAAACAGGTACAACTCGCCCTCGCAGAGAAAGGCGTTCTGGTCCAGTTTCAGTTGGGTCTGCAGGCCACGCACCGCCTGGCCTTTCATCAGCCAGTCGATGGGGGTGGTCACCGCCTCGTGGATGCCATTGAGGCGTTTGCGGGTGGCGCGGGCCTGTTGCAGATCGTGCAACGCAGCGAAGTCATAGGCGCGGATTACCGCCTTGAGCGGCTCGGCCGAGAGCAGCGACAGGTAGTTCAGCGACAGGTTGGAAATCAGCGTCCAGTGCAGGCTGCTGTCCAGTACTGGTCGGTAGCTGCGCGTCGGTGCGATCAGGTTGGTGTAAGTGGCAAACGATGGCGTGACTTCAGTTGATCGCGACACATCCCCCACGCCAAGCAACTGCGGCAGGTCGCGATTGGTGCAGGTCAGCTCGATGGACGCCGTTTCATGCTCGCCGATATACAGGCTCTCATCGCCACGCACGAAGGCGATGCGATGGCGCAGGCCTTCGCGGCCGTGGGACTCTTCGATATGTGTGCGGAAGTACAAGGCCGTGCGGCCGCGCGCATGTTCGATCTCATGCTGAAACGATTCGAACGGGGTAAACGTGCGCAGCGGATCGCCCTTGCGCTCCTTGTCGGCGGCGTCCCAGCCGGCGACATTGTCGACGCTGAAAATCTCGTAAGCCTCGGGCTGACTGCCGCTGGGGCGGATGCGCCGCTCCTGGCTGCGTCCGTCCAGGGAGACTGGATTGGCATCGTGGCGGAACAGGTTCACCGCCGGTGCGCAGTACAAGTGCAGGTCGCTGGTACGCAGGCGGATGTCCGGCGGCATGGGCCGGGTGAACTGAAACTCGAAGCGCAGGGTGGGGGCGCTGACATCCGGCCAGACGTGAGCCAAGTCGGTCAGGCTGAAAAAGTGGAAGCGCTGCGGGAATACAAAATATTCCTGCAGGATGCGATAGCCATCGAACACGTTGCGCGGGTAGGGCAGCAGTGCCTCTTCGGCGGTGAAACCGGGGAAGCCAATATCCTTGGCCGACAGGCGATAGCGTTGGCCATTGATGTGCAGCGTGACGCTGTCCAGGTAATGGGCAAGCCATAGGTACAAGGTCAACGCAGTGGCGCTATCGCCGCCCAGATGAAATTCCAGCTGGTTACAGGCCATGCTGGTGAGCGGTTGCTCCGTCAACACCTTGAGATCGATACGCATCACCGAGGCCTCACGACTGTGGGCATCGCTGACCTCCTGCAAGGCAAGCGGGTACAGATTGACGTCGGTGCAGGTGCGAAACTGGCAGGAGATGCCATCCACCGGTTTGGCGAACAACGGCGTGCCCTTGGGAATCACCTGGCACTGGCTGATCGCATCGGGCAAGGGTGTAAAGCGAATGATGGTCGCACTGGGCAGAGGCCGCAGGTAGTTGGGCCAGAGCATCTGCAATAGCGGATGGGTCAGCTCCGGCAAATCGTCATCGATCTTCATCCCCAGCTTGGCGGTGAGGAACGCGAAGCCCTCCAACAGCCGTTCCACGTCCGGGTCGCCGGCCTGATCGCCGAGAAACTGCGCGAGTTGCGGATTGTCTTCGGCGAACTCGCGCCCGAGTTCGCGCAGGTAGCGCAGCTCCTCGGCAAAGCGTTGTTTCAGGTCCATTGCTTCCTCATCTCACGCGGGTGTAGCCGTCGCGGCCATGCATGGCCACTTCGATCTGCACCTGTTCTTCCTTGTGGCTGACCCGCACCTGGCAATCCAGGCGAAAGTTCAGTTCCAACGGCAAGTCCGGGTCGGGTTGATAACGCACGCCCGTTACCTTGATACGTGGTTCAAATGCCTCCACCGAGCGCCGGATGTCGGTGCTGATGGCGACCACCAGATCACTGCTGGCCTGGGTGACCCCATTGAAGTCGCGCAGGCCCAGTTCAGGGCTGCTTTGCGAGCAGCCCTGGCGAGAGTTGAGCACCTGTTCCAAGTGGTGTTTTATCGCCTCGACACGCTGGCGGGCCTGTTCATCCGCGCTGCCCGGGCGGTAGCGCGGTGTGTCGGGCTCGAGACGTTCAAACAGGCTGCCGCCCACTTATTGCGTATCCAGTCGACCGACCAGCGAGATCTCGAAGTTGGCGCCCATGTACTTGAAGTGTGGTCTTACCGACAGCGACACTTGGTACCAGCCCGGATTCCCGGCCACGTCCTGAACTTCAATTTTCGCGGCACGCAAGGGGCGACGGCTGCGTACATCACTCGAAGGGTTTTCCTGGTCGGCGATGTACTGCTTGAGCCACATGTTCAGCTCGCGTTCCAGGTCCTGGCGTTCTTTCCAACTGCCGATCTGCTCGCGCTGCAGCACCTTGATGTAGTGGGCCAGGCGATTGACGATAAACAGGTACGGCAACTGGGTGCCGAGCTTGTAGTTCGTCTGGGCTTCCTGGCCTTCGCGGGTCTTGGGGAAGCTCTTGGGCTTTTGCACCGAGTTGGCGGAAAAGAACGCCGCATTGTCGCTGTCCTTACGCATGGTCAGCGGAATGAACCCGGCTTCGGCCAGTTCAAATTCCTTGCGGTCGGAAATCAGTACTTCGGTGGGGATCTTGGCCTGTAATTGGCCGAGAGATTCGTACAGATGCACGGGCAGATCATCCACCGCGCCGCCGGATTGCGGACCGATGATGTTCGGGCACCAGCGGTAGCGGGCGAAGCTGTCGGTAATCCGCGAAGCCATGAGGAACGCAGTGTTACCCCACAGGTAATTGTCGTGGTCACCGTCGACGGTTTCGTCATAGCCGAAGCTGCGAGTGGTGTTGTCGTCGGTGCTGTACGGCGTGCGCAGCAGGAAACGTGGCAGGGTCAGGGCCAGATGACGAGCATCTTCGGATTCACGCAGGCTGCGCCATTTGGTGTGGCGTGGGCCGTCGAAAATGTCGCTGATTTCCTTGAGGTCGGGCAGCCCCTGGAAACCTTCCAGATTGAACAACTCTGGGCCTGCCGCCGAGACGAACGGCGCATGGGACATGGCGCCGATGGAAGCCACGTAACTGAGCAATTTGATGTCTGACGAACCAGGGCCAAAGGTGTAGTTGCCGACGATGGCACCAACGGGCTCACCACCAAACTGGCCGTAGCCGGCGGTATAGACGTGCTTGTACAAGCCGCTGCGGGTGATGTCACCGGCGTTGTCGAAGTCGTCCAGCAGCTCTTCTTTGGTGACATGCAGCATTTCCAGCTTGATGTTCTCGCGAAAATCCGTGCGATCCACCAGCAGCTTCAGCCCACGCCACGACGACTCCAGTTGTTGGAACTGCGGCTGATGCAGAATCACGTCCATCTGCTTGCTCAGGGCATGATCAATCTCGGCGATCATCTGGTCGACCCGATGCTTGTTGACCGGCTGTTGATGATCGCCGCTTTGCAGGATCTCGCTGATGAACGCAGCCACGCCTTGGCGAGCTACCGCGTAGCCTTCCTGAGACGGGCGCATGGTGGTGTTGGCCAGCAGTTGATCAAGCAACGACGGCTGTTCGTCAGCCACCAACACTTGGGTGGCGGCGCTTTCCATAGACATCGGGAGTACTCCGTTGAGAAGGGCGTTCAAGTCAGTCGTTGGGCGCGTCGAGCACCAGGTCCAGTTCACTGGCCAGGCGTTGGCGGGCGGTTGCATCGGTCAGCAGGTTTTGCAGGTGTTTGCGAAAGGCCGGAACGTTGCCCATCGGACCTTTGAGTGCAACGAGGGCTTCGCGAAGTTCCAGCAACTTGTTCAATTCGGGAATTTGTCGGGCGACGGCGTCAGGGCCGAAGTCATGAATATTTTTAAATTGAAGCCGTACGTTCAAATCGGTGTCGCAGTCTTTGCTTAAAACGGACGGAACCGCCATGTCCAGGGCAACTTCGGCTTTGGTCAGAACTTCATTAAACGTATCTTTATCGATGCGTACAGCTTGCCGATCTTCCAGGGCAGTAAGTTCGCCGTGGCCTTTGAAGTCACCGGTGATCAGCAACTTCAGCGGCAACTCAACTTCGGCCTGTTGATCGCCCGTGGCCGGGACGTACTTGATGTTGATGCGCTCTTTGGGCGCGACAGAGCCGTGATTTTTCGACATGGGAAGAATCCTTTTCATAAGGTCGGCGTATTAGAAACAGTTGTTGCAACGTTTGTCTTGTAGGACGTTGTGGACGCGATTCGTGGGCTTTTAATGTAGGAAATAATACCTTGCGGATCGTTACTGGTTTTCCTACAACTTCCACGGATACATCTGAAGGGCGTGTCTTTTTGTTGGGACTTTTGCAAGGCACTGTTTGTTTTCTACTTGCTTATTCATTGAGTTCTGGTGAGGCTCTGTAAGTTAATTTGTTGAACTTTCAAATAAGTCATGTTGATTTTAAAGATGCTGAGAACATCGGATTCTGATTTCGACGAGACATACTCAGGAGGCGTTGATGCACGGGCAAGGATGGAAATGGGGGCTTTGTCTGACGGTCGTGGCCGTAATGGATGTGCAGGCGGCAACACAAGACTGCCCCTCAATTGTCTCGCCCTTGAAGCGCCTGGAGTGTTTTGATTTGGCCGCTGGCACGCCCATCCATCACGCGCCAGCGGCGCCACGCGCCGTTGGGCAGGTACTGCCGATTATCGACCTGGTGCAACGCAACGAAGTCAAGCGTCCACCCGAGGATCAGCGTTTTCTGCTGTCGTCGTTTCCAGAGCCGGACGATGAGCGGCAACAACGGCTGGTGATCTCCGCCCCGGCCCTGGGCGCGTTGCCACCTCGACCTCACCTGGTTATCAGTTGCGAATCGAAAATTTCCCGCCTGCAACTGGTACTGGATGAGCCAGCCAAACCCAACAAAATTCGCATCCAGCTGTTCAAGGACGACCGACCGGTTTCCGAGGCCTATCGGTGGCAAGTGCTGGACGATGCCGGGTTGGTGGTGGATGCGGGACGAGGGCTGCAGGCCATTGCCTTGTTACGCAACATGGGCGGCGGCCAGCGCCTGCGACTGGAGAGTGACTACCTGCGGCTGAACGGGCTGGTGTTCGACGCTGAAGGGCTGGGCGAACTGATAGAGCAGGAGCGCAAGGTATGTCGCTGGTGATCGACGTTCCGGCGGATACCGTCAAGCGACTGCTGACCCCCATCGACCCAGAACAACTCGCCGGCCATTTCGATGTGGAGGACGAAACCTATCAGGCCATCGATCAGGAAATGGTCAAGCTCGGCGGCCTGCGCGAAAGCGACATCGATTGGCCGTATATCGACGAAGCGTCCCGCGAATACCTGGCCACCCAGTGCAAGCACTGGCGCATCCTCGGTCATCTGCAAGTAGTGTGGCTGCGGACCCGGCAATGGGCGCGCTGGGCGGATGCGTTGGGCTTGGTGGCCGGTATGGTCGACCTGTATTGGGACAATGCCTATCCCAAGCCCGGCCCGACGGGCTATCTGAACAAGCGTAAGCAGGTGCAGCGCCTGTTGGAGAACCTGGTGCAGGTGTTGCCGTCCCTGGATCGCAGTAGCTTTACCCCGGCTTGCCAGGCGGCTGCGGAATTGGCCATGGCTACCCTGCAAAGATGCGTGGAAACCGCCAGGTTCGATCCCGCCCCGTTGGAGGCGTTGCAACGCCAGTTGAGCAAATACAGTGAGCCGGTCGTTGCCGCTGAACCGTCCCATGCAGTCACCTCCAGCGGCGTTCTGGATTCAGCATTTTTCACCAGCCCCAAGCCGCAGGCGCCAGGCAACGAGCGTGAACAGCGCCGCGCCGTGTTGAGCATGGCCGAGCAGATCAATCAACAAGATCCCTACGACCCCACCGGCTATCAATTACGGCGCTTCGGCCTGTGGTCGCATTTGCGCACCGCGCCCCCCATCACCCGCGATCGTCGAACCGAATTGACCGCCGTGCCCAAGGACATAGTCGACGGTTACCAGGACGCGCTGAACCACAATACGCTCGACCCGAACCTGCTGCCGCGTCTCGAGAAAAGCGTCTGCGCCTCACCGTACTGGTTGCGCGGCAGCTACTTGGCCGCCCAAGTCGCCTCGCGCCTGGCGATGGAAGAAGTGGCCGCTGCCATTCGCCAGACCTGCGAACGTTTCGTCTGCCGCCTGCCGGCCCTGCTGGAGTTGTGTTTCAGCGATGGCACACCGTTCGTGGACGCACAAACCCAAGCATGGATCACCGCCGCCGATGAGGCGCAAACCACCGGCAGCCCGGTGCAGGAATACGCCGGCCTGCGCGACGAACTGACCACCCAACTCAACACCGAAGGCGTCGAAGTGGTGCTGCTGCGCTTGCAGGACCTGCACGCCTCTCATGACGCCCCGCGCCAGCGCAGCTACGCCACGGTGATTGCTGCCGACCTGCTGGCATCGCGTGGCCTGTCGTGGCTGGCGGACGACCTGTACGCCAGCGTTGCGCGGTTGATGCGCGATACCACGGCGCAGGGGTGGGAGCCGGAGTTGTACCGGAAAGTGGCGCAACCCATCGACGACAGTCATTTGATTAAAGCGGTTAAGGAGTAGGAGCGATTTATGGGGATGTTCTGGGGATACGTCAAACGTTGGGGCCTGCCGGTACTGCGTCAGTTCAACCAGGCATTGCCGATACTGGTGCTGCTGGGCGTGGTGTTTTTATTGATCGCTATCTGGTGGCTGGGCCCGCAGTGGGCCTGGCGTGAACATCGGCCGCTGAGCGAGTTGGCGATGCGCGTCTCGGCCAGCGTTGTGGTGCTGGTGGTGCCGCTGCTGATCTGGGCATGGCGGGTGCGTAGTCGTTATCACCGGCTGCAGCTTGAACGCCAGCACGAGGCCGCGGTGCAGGCCGACCCGTGCCTGCCTTACATCGAGGCGCAGGAGCGAGCACTGGACCGCAGCCTGGGCAACTTGCTCAACAACATGGAACGCCGCCGTTCGCTCTATCAATTGCCATGGTATCTGGTGTTGGGCGAGGAAAATGCCGGCAAGACCAGCCTGATCACACGCTCCAATCAGAGCTTTGCCTTGTCCCATGTGACCAGGGCCGGGGTCAGGGCGCACCAGGAAGAACAACTGGCCTATCCAGTGGATTGGTGGATCGGTGACGAGGCGGTGTTGATTGACCCGCCGGGTGAATTCCTCAGTCATCCGGAGCCAGCGGCTGATAGCGTCGAGCAGCAAGGCGCGATCCAAGGCAAGGTCAAACCGGTATTGCCCGCTGGCACTCACCCACGTCTATGGCGGCACCTGATCGACTGGCTGGCGCGCAACCGCAGCCGTCGCGCATTGAACGGCGTGGTGTTGGTGATCGATGTGCAGGCCTTGTTGGCGCAACGTCCCGAACAACGCAAGGCCCACGCCAACCTGCTGCGCACCCGGCTGTTTGAGCTGACGCGGCAATTGGGTACGCGCTTGCCGGTGTACGTGACGCTGAGCAAGTTCGACCTGCTGGAAGGCTTCGAAGAGTTCTTCGCCCGGTTGTCGCATAGTGGGCGCGAAGACCTGCTGGGTTTCACCTTCAGTCTGGACGCGGTGGATGATTTCGATGCCTGGCTGACGGAACTGACCCGCCATTACCAGATCTTTGTCACCTACCTGAGTGAACAGATCTTCGACAGTGTCAAGGAGTCGCGTGGGCTGACCGAGCGCGATCGACTGCAGGGCCTGTTGCGTCAGATGGCGGGCCTGCGCCCGGCACTGTCGGGTTTCCTGAGCGAGATGCTCGGCAGTGATCGTTTCACCACCCCTGCGCTGGTGCGCGGGCTGTATTTCTCCCCGGTATTTCAGCAGGGCACCTTGACCAATGCCTTCGTCAAAGAGGCAGGGCAAGCGTATCAACTGCCGCCACCGCCCCCCGAGGTCAAGCCTGCTGGTGGCACTGCGATCTACTTTGCCCAGCAGCTTTTCCAGCGAGTGATTTACCCGGAAGCAGGTCTGGCGGGTGACAACATCAAGGTGGCCCGTAACAAGCGACGACTGCTGATCGCTGGCTTCAGCGTCGCGTCCTTGGGCGTTTTGGTGGTGATCGGAACCTGGCAGTTTTACTTCAACATCAACCGCGACAAGGCTGCGAGCGTCCTGGCCAAGAGTCAGGAGTTCAGTGAGCGGGACATCGACACCAAGGTCGACACGACCGGGCGCAATCTGCTGGTGCCGCTGGATCAGATTCGCGATGCGGTGCTGGTGTACGGTGACTATCGCGAGGCATGGCCGCTGCTGGCGGATATGGGGTTGTATCAGGGGAGGGCGATTGGTCCGACGGTGGATGAGGCCTATCTGAATCTACTGTCCAAGCGCTTTCTGCCGGCGATTGCCAGCGGTGTGCTGGATGCCATCAATGCCGCGCCCGCCGGTAGTAATCAGCAACTGGCGGCCTTGCGCGTTTACCGCATGCTTGAAGAACGGCAAAACCGCCGCCCGGCCATCGTCAAGGAGTGGGTCGCCAAACAGTGGCAGAGGGCCTATCCCGGGCAGGGCCAGTTGCAGGCCGACTTGATGAGACACTTGGGCTACGCCCTGAAATACGCCGACGCCGATTTGCCGCACTACCGTGAGCGCATTGCCCAAGTGCAACAACAGTTGCGCCAGTTGCCTATGGCTGAACGGGTCTACATGAACCTGAAACAGGATGCCCAAGAGCGTTTGCACCGCCCATTGGACCTGC
The DNA here is from genome assembly GCF_900115915.1 of Pseudomonas sp. NFIX49. Taxonomy (NCBI): domain Bacteria; kingdom Pseudomonadati; phylum Pseudomonadota; class Gammaproteobacteria; order Pseudomonadales; family Pseudomonadaceae; genus Pseudomonas; species Pseudomonas sp. NFIX49. The sequence goes on from NZ_FOYE01000006.1 coordinate 15,182, forward strand.
GCGCCGAGGTCGGTCCGGCGTTCGACATCGTCTACAGTCCATTGAACACCGATCAAGAGGGTGGCGGCTTGATGCTGGCACCGCTGCTCACGGCCAAGGGCTTCAGGGACTACTTTGAGCCTGGCACCGAGGGCATCATCGAGCTGGCAATGATCGACCAGTGGGTGCTCGGCGAGCGGCAACGCCTGGACTATTCCGACGAAGACCGCAAAGTACTGACCCAGCGGGTCCGCGCGTTATACAGCGCCGATTATGTCGACAGCTGGCGACGTGCGCTGAATCAGTTCGCGATCACCGACTTCGACGACCTCAGTCACGGCGTGGCCGTGCTGGAGCAGGTCACTGGCCCGGCCGCCCCTCTGCGGCGTTTGCTGGAAACCTTGCGCGACAATAGCGTGATTTACCCGTCGGCGCCCTTGGTCGAAGGGCAGGCACCACTGACGTTGGACAAGGTGTCGGACGGCCAGCAACAAGCTGCGGGTATCCGGCGCGCGTTTTCCAGCCTGACGGAACTGACCACCACGCGCGGCGAGCAGCCGTCCTATTACGAAGAAACGCTACGTTCCGTCAGCGCCGTCTACGACTACGCCAAAGCCGTGCACGACAATCCCGACCCCGGCAAAGCGGCGTTGAAAACCGTGCTCAATCGTTTTTCCCTCGGCGGTGCCGATCCGATTGCCAACCTGCAACGTGTCGCCGTCGGCCTGCCTGAACCACTCAACCAGCAAATCAAAAAGCTAGCCGACCAGACCTCGCAGGTCATGGTGATTGCCGCCTTACGCGAACTGGAAAAACGCTGGGACAGTGATATCTACAGCTTCTACCGCGAACGGCTGGCGAGCCGCTACCCGTTCAAGGCCAGCGGCGAGGACGCCTCGCTGGAAGACTTCGAAGCCTTCTTCAGCCCGCAGGGGCGTCTGCAGCAGTTCCACGATCAATACCTGAACGTGTTCCTCAAGGACAACCTCGATGCTCTGTACTCCGAAAACCTTGGCGGCTACCTGGTACGCAGCGACGTGCTGGAACAGCTCAAGAAGGTCGAGCGCATCCGCGACACTTTCTTCAACCACCGCGGCCACCTGGCCGTGCAACTCACCATCGAACCCCTGGCCCTGAGCGCGACCCGTCTGAGCAGCATGCTCAGCGTCGACGGCCAACTGATCCCTT
>NZ_FOYE01000006.1:16358-542847 GCF_900115915.1 Pseudomonas sp. NFIX49
CGCGGGCCGTGGTCGTTGTTCCGGCTGCTCAGCCGTGGGCATCTTAATGGCAGGACCGACACCAGCGTGGACCTGACCTTTGCCGTCGCCGATGGGTTGATGCGTTATCGCATTGGGGCAGAGAAGGCCAATAACCCGGTTACCCAGCGCAGTTTTGAAGGGTTTGTGTTGCCGAGGACGTTGTTGGAGGAACATCGATCAAACAAAACCATAAACAGGGTTGAGGCGCGCGCGATAACAGCATCCAGCGATTAAAGCAAATGAATCAGTGATGCCGGCGACAGATAACCACAAGTGAATCAGGAAGGTTTAGGCGCAACATCAGTTTACGGACCAGCCGGAGAAGCCAGGTACGTCATACGTTGTCCAGTTGCAACTCAGAATCAACTCCGAACTACCTTGACCCCCGGTAGTGGTGTCGGCGAATCCCCCCTACTTCGCGTAAGCCAGGCGAGAGTAGGGGGCTGATGTGGGGAACTGAGTTGCGGTAGGTTAGTATCACCACGATCTTCGAGCGCTATTTAGTCAGATTGTCCCAAAGTTGCGTCGAGTTCTAAGCCGCAACCAACCGTGCCCTTCGTTCGTTCAGCTCTTTGCGCCACTTTGCAAGGCTCTCAATATCAACCTTAAGCACATCCGCTTCAGGGATGATGACCGGGGCCTCACCGGATTGACTGTGCTCAAAGCAGCTGTACCGCGTCATAAGGTCATCAATCAACTTGCACTCGGCAGGCAGGATTCCATGCAACTGCGCTAGACGTCCTTCCGTCGTCACGCTGCGCCGATGCCTCAAAACCACCTTGTTCAGAAGGTCTTCTTCGACAGAGCGTTCAATGAGTTTGCGGAAGTCGCTGCAAATGCCCTGTGCCAGACCACGGTACGCTGCGGCACCTCCAGCTTCGCCTGCCTTGTGGGCGTCATTCAGGCGAGTCAGCAGGATGTTATTCGCCTTCTTGGTGCTGTTGTTCCACACCTCTTGATCCGCTGGTTGGCCCGATGTTCCGGCATAGGATTCAATGCACATGGGCCGATAGTGGGCTTTCTGCCAAGCCTCGCCTTCTTTCTTGGATACGTCGTCCATGGCGCCATACAACGAAAGGCGGTGGGTGAATATCAGCACCTGGCGTTGCTTCGCCAACTGGACCAGCCGGCAGGCTACATGCCACTCAAAGTCGTGGTCGAGTGAGGAAATGGGATCGTCGAAGATAAACGGTGATGATCCGGGTTTGTCGGCAACGTCCGCAAGGAAAGCGGCTAGCGAGATGATGCGGCGCTCACCTTCGCTAAGCACGGTCTCAGGCGTACCTTGAGCATTTTTCACGCCCTTCAGCCGCAGTTGATGCAGAACCTTTGCACTTTTGGTCCGGGTCTTGATTAACTCAACCTGAATTCTTGAGGCACCGAGTGCCTGCAGCTCTCGATTGAATCGGCCCACGTACGCTTCCGTTACAACTTTCTCGGCCACATCGGTCGCCTTCAGCGAGATGCTTCGGGAGTTCGCCAATGCCTTCCAGCCGTCATAAGCCTTGACCTTCGCAAGTCGATCGACCTCAGCACGAACGGCGGCTGATTGTTGTACTACCCATTTCTTTGTTTCGAGTTCCAGCTTCTCGCTGGTGGCTTTGACTCTGTCGAACTCGAGGGCGTCTGCATCGAGCTGGATCGCTGAGGCTTCAAGCTGGTCCCGGTAGGTCCCAAGGATACGAATATGTTCTTTTGTGTCATCGACAGGTGCCGCGTCCTCAACCAATTCAAAGCTGATGAGCGCGGTCCGGGCGGCGGCGGCCTTGTTCCAAAAGGCAAGGAGATACTCTTCCCACTTTACGTCGGTCAACCCGGCCGCTTCGCATTGCGTTTGCACTTGCTGCTCGGTAGGACTGACCGGAAGTTCATCCAGTGCAGCTGTGTGCTGTGCCTCTGCCTGCTTTGCGTCCCGCTCCAGTTGTCCTTGAACAAACTTTTCAAAGTCGAGAAGACGAAGTTGAGCGTCTGGCTGGAGTTCTTGGTGGCATAGCACGCAACGTGCATCTTCAGTCACAGGGAACGGTTGCGCAGGGTAGGGGGTTGCAGAGTATTTTCGTGCAGCTTCCCACAGTGCGCGCCAGGTCTCTGAACCGACCCCCTCAATTACGGCAGATTTGACCTGGGCGGCTTCATTGGCAATTTTTCTTTTGGCGTCCGCAGCCTCTCTTAACGTTCGGACGGCATTTAGATTGTCGGCACCGTAGGCGTTCGAGGCCTTCGATAGCCCGTTAATAATCTGTTCGACCTGCGTCTTCGTTCTGCGCTTCTGCTTCGACAACGTGTCCGGGTCATCTGCTTTGAGGCGCTCTACGAGGGCGTCGAGGCTTTGCGTGTGCTGGTCAGTCCACTCCAGCAGCTTGTCGAGATCGCCGGCTTTGCGAAGGGTGTGAAGTGCTGCATAGGTCTGTGCCAGTTGGGTCTGTTGATAGATCGCTGGTATTGCAGGTAAGGCACTGGTGAGCTTCGCTTGCTCGGCCTGAAGCAATTCCTTGATCTTGTCAGTCGCTACAGCAAGCTTTTCAAACAAACCTACTACCGGCGGTGTATAGGACGCCGCGCTTTCGCCGCGTAGGTAGTGGCCTGCTTCATCGCTATCAAAGATGTCTATCTGCCGCAGCGCATCTATCGGGGGAGAGCCCACCCGCCATTCGGGAGAGTGGCTCAGGGCATTGTGGCTGTAGCTGATCTGGCACTTGCTCTCGGCGGGAAAATCCTGAAATACGTTGGACTTCAGATCAAGGGCGCGTGGTTTGCCCGAGACCTTCTTCAGGATGCGGGTGTAACTCGATTTTCCTGAACCGTTGTGGCCGTAGATGACGGTTAGGTTGCCATCACCAAAATCCAGGGGCTTGCGAGGGCCCAGACTTTCGATGCCGGTTACCCCATCTATGCGCGCCAGTCGAACCTCGCTGAGATCTTGCGGGTCGTGCATAAGTTCGTCAAAGGGCCGATGGTGGGTGACAGCCTGTCCACCTGCTGTTTTCACATGAGACGCCAGGGCTGCAATATCGTCCTGAGTGAGAAGGCCGTTTTTGAGCAGCCTGTCTGCAGCTTCCTGAAGCCAATCCTGTTGCTTGAGCAACCAGGCTCGAATATCTCCATGTATGTCCATGTGTGCTTCCTTGTTATTGTGATTATTGGTGAAAAGCTAGCAGAGTGTCATTGCTGGATTCGTGGCTGTCAGCGGTGAACGGAGCCGCGGGAGCCGCTGGCGATCAGGGTGGCGCCGCAGGTGGTCTTCATGCCATCCAAGGCCACGGGAATGCCGTTGACGGAATAGGTACTGCTGCCTTCGGCAATCGGGAAGGGGCCTTTACATAAGGGGCACAGCACCATGTGGCCTTTGCCGGCCATGGGTTTGCCGTTGAGGTTGGTGTGTGGGATGGATTCGGTGACAACGCCGCCGTGGTCGGTGGTGTCCCCCAATCGAACGATTGCTTTCATATGAATGCATCTCTTCGTGTGACGGTAGCTGAAGGGGTCATCACGTCTTCTTGTTTGAGCGGATATCTGAAAGTGCTTTTTCGAGGACCTTCATGTCTGGTGGGTTTTTTTGAGCGCCCTTGGAGTCTAGCCATGAGGATACTTTGCGTTTGAGTAATTCCATTCCATCTTCTGTGAAATCATTACGATAGTAGCTGCGGCCAAGTAACTCTCCATTTGAATCTTGCCTGTCATTGTTTAAAAGTTTATTTTTATAAAAAAACATTCGCAGTGCGGTTAGCGTCCTTCTTGCAATAATCTGCTTTTCGACGTCTGGAATACTTTGGCCGTCTTGGTCGTCCATTTGATATCTCGAGACCACTGAGTTTATGTCTGACCAGACCAGATAGTTTTTTTCCATGCTATGGAATTCTCTTGATTATGGATGGCCCATTTATGGGGACTAGTTGTTTTGTCTTTCTGTCTCTGTCTCTTACTCTTATGTATGTCCCCCCGGAGTCAATTATTCTGTTTTCCTTGTCTATTTGACTTTGTTTTAGCGCCGTTGGGCTGGTTACTTCATATGTTTGCGCTCGGCCATTATCAATGACGACCGTGTCAATTCTTCGCCTCTCTTCGGTAATCGGGTCCTTTACTGAATTTCCATGTGAGTCTCGCAAATAGCATTCGCACTGAATGGTTGCATGTGGATGTTTTTCCCTGATTTGGTTATTAAATGCTTGATGTCTTCTGTCACCATCCACCGCATTTTTTATACGGGCTAATCCATATGGATCAACCCAGTCCACCGGATTGGGGGCATAGGTATAGACATTCAGCCCACCCGCAAACCCAATCGGGTCCTTGCCGATAAACCGCCCCACCAGCGGATCATAGTACCGATAGCGGTTGTAGTGCAGTCCGGTTTCCACATCGAAGTACTGCCCCTGAAAGCGCAGCGGATTGCGGATATCCGCGCGCTTGGCAGTCTCGCTGCGCTGTTCCTTGGCTAAACCCCACGCTTTGTAGATCCCGGCCCAGGCGATATCGCCGTGCTCGTCGGTCAGCTCCATCGGCGTGCCGAGGTGGTCGCACTGATACCAGGCCACTGCGCTGAAGCTCACAGGCTTGGGTTTGTGCTGCCACAGCGGATCGCGGTCGATGTCGTAAGCACCCTCATAGACCGGCTCGGCCACTAGTTGGATGCTGCGTTGTTCAACGGCCTGCGCCACCGGCACAAAACTGCTCGGTTCAAAAAAGTAGTGGGTCAGGCGTTCGCTCTTGTCATTGTTGCGGCTTTCAAAAGCCAGTACATCACCATCCCAGCCATAGAGGGTGTAGCCGCATCCGTACTGCTCATCGAGCTTGGCGCGCTCCAGCTTGTTCCACATCGGCCCGGCTTCGCGACGGTCGTGGTACTTGGCTTTGGACAGTTTTAACAGGCGCCGACCCAGCGCGTCGTAGGCGAAGTTGACGGTCAATCGGTCATCTTCGTAGCCGATCAGGCGGTCGTACAGATCCCAGGTGAAGTGGGATTTTTTGCCATTGTGCAGCCGTTCTTTAAGGTTGCCGCGTTCGTCGTAGCTGTAGTGGGTGCCGACGTAATCGCGAAGCAGGTTGTCCAGCAGCTTAGGAGGGCCGTATTGATTGGGACGACGCGGCGCCTGCGGGTCCAGCAGATTGCTGGCCGGATCGAAGGCGAAGGTCTCTTCGCCGCTGATGGTTTGGGCCGCGAGCAGTCGGCCGAGTGGATCATAGCGGTAGCTCAGTGCACCGCGCCGGGTGTCGTCGATGAGCGTCAGCTGACCGGCAGCGTCGTGCCGGTAGTTACGCACCACCAAACGTTGGGAGTCGCCGCGTTTACCCAGTGCCTGTTCCAACAGCTGGCCGTTGGGTGTCCAGACTTGGCGCTGTTGCAGACCGTTGCCCTGATTACGGGCGATTTCACGGTGCAGGTTGTCGCGTTGGTAGCTGAGCAGCTCGGTGTCGTCGACCTTTAGCGCCAATAGATGGCCGCTGCCATAGGTCAACCAACTGACCCGATGCCCATCCGGGCGAGTAGTGGCGGTGCGCTGGTTGAGGGCATCGTATTCATGCTTCCACACCGCCACATGCGGTTCCTGCAGGTAGCGCAGGTATTGGTGCTCGCGGGTGTTGTTGCCCGCGCGATCATAGAACCATTGCAATTTGCAGGCAGCATTCTCGGCCAGCAGCAGATTGCCGTTGCCGTCATAGGCGAAGGTCTCGGTCTGCCATTCCAGGCCCTCCTTGTGCCCGGCATGGCGGGCGATCAGGCGGCCGAGTGGGTCGTATTCGAACTCGGTGACGCGGTCGCCATCGAGGCGGCGGGTCGGTTGATTGCTACCGTGGTCGTAGAGGTAGTGGGTGGTCTGCTGGTCGAAGCCAGTTTCCTTAAGCAAACGTCCGGCCGGGTCGTACTTGAAGCTGGCGCTGCTGTTGTTTTCGTTACGCAGTTCCAGCAGTTGGCCGAGGCGGTCCCAGCGGTAGTCGAGGGTTGTGCCGTTGGCGTCCTGACGCTGTTGGATCAAGCCGGCTTCGTTATAGTGCCAGGTGGTGCGCTGGCGCAGGGCGTCGGTGTGGGTGAGCAGGCGGCTCTCGGCGTCGCGTTCGAAGAGTTCTTCGGTTTTGTCCGGGTGGATAAGTCGCACCAGCTGCCCGGCGCGGTACTCGTAGGTGGTGACATTGCCTTCGGCATCGGTGAAGCGGCTGAGCTGGCCGAGTGCATCGTAGTCCCAGTGGCTGACCTTGCCGGAGCAGTCGGTGTAGCGGATCAGCTGCCCGTCGGCGTTGTAGGCGAGTTGCTTGCTGCCGCCGTTGGCATCGGTAGTGACCACGGGCAGGTTGTCGCTGTTGTAGGCGTACTGGGTGGTGTTCTCCAGCGGATCGATGGTTTCGATGATGTTGCCGCGTTGATCGTAGTCGTACTTCCACAAGCCGCCTTCGGCGTCGCGGGTTTTGAAGCGTTGATCCTGATCGTCGTAGGCGTGATGAACACTGCTGCCGTCGGGGCGGGTGTGCTGGAGCAGGTTGCCACGGTCGTCGTAGGCATAGCTGTCGGCACTGCCGTCGGTATGGATATGGCGGACAACATTCTTGGCATCGTCTCGGTAGAACCACTCTTCATTACCGTCGGGATAGATAACGCGGTAGGTGTAGCCGAGGATGTCGTAGTAGTACCAAGTCTCCTGACCCAAGGAGTCGGTCACGTAGGTCAGACGGATGTTCTCGTCCCACTCCAGTCGGGTGTCGTAGGTGCCGTCGTCGGCCCATTCGCGTATGGCCTTGGCGTCGGCGCCTTTGCCTTGCCATTGTAGATTGATACCCCGCCCAGTGCGGTCGGTGTATCGGGTGATCAGGCGATGCCTATATTCGTAGTTCCACTGCGCAGCGTGTTCGTCACGTGCAGCGATCAGGTCGCTATGCTCGTCGTAGTCATAGCCCGCCAGTTGGCGCTGGGGCCGGCCTTCGTGCATCAACCACAAGGCAGTGATGCATCCATTTTCGTCGAGTTCGCTATGGATATGGTGGTGTGCGGTGTCGTCCTGATAGGTGACCAGATCCGAAAGCACGGCTCGGCCTGCGTGTTGGTGCTCGTAGTGCAGGGCGATGCGGGCGCCACCACGCAAGGTGATGCCACTGAGCACATAGCGATCACCTTGCTTTTGAAACGTCTCCTGGCTGTCGTGACCGCGCACGACCACCAGCGTATTGGCCGTGGTGCGAATCAGCAGCATCCCTTCGATCGGGTCGTAGTGGTGCTTGCTGATCTCGAGATCAGGGTAACGCTGGCTGCGCCCGTCGTAACCGTGGTAGATCAGGCCATCTGCGTGTTGGTCAATGCGAATCGAGAACGGCGTGATCCAGCGTGCCCCAAAGCTTCCCTGATCAAACGCTGACAGGCTTGAGCGATAGGTGCGTGTCCACTCGATCGGGAAGGGGCCGGGCAGCGAGAAATCGGTGTGTTCCAGTGTTTCACTGCCAGTAGCGAAACTGATGCTGCGGCCAGTGCCTGAAGGGACGCTGAGACTACAGTTTTTACAGCCATTGGGATCATTGGCAGCTTTGCGCTCAGTTGAGCGGGTGACCTGTGCACCTTGGCCATGAGTGGCTTGTGCGCGATTGTTCTGGTGGCTGGAGGAATTGGTCGAGTGAGCGCCGCGACGTTTGCGGGCGGCTAATGCACTGACCAACTCCATGACCAGATTGCCGATACTGCCGATTTTTTTCGGATCCCCTAACCCCTGAACTTTCTGCGCCACCGCCAACCCGATCCTGTCGGCGGCACTGGCAACGGTGAGCAGCTTCTGGCAAACGGATTTGGACAGCAGCCTGTCGTCGATGATGAACTGGGCGGCAATGCCGACCACCGGGCCAAAGAAGAAGGAGCCAACCTTGGCTTTCTTGGCCAGCGCCTGCTGCCCTTGCTCGCTGGCAATGTTCCTGAGCATGCGGGCAAAGGCGGCACAGGCTTTTCTGATTTCTGCGGCGATTTTGGTGAGCAACTCGCTGAGACGCACCTGTATGGCGTTGGCAAAGTCTTCAAGTGCACCACGGGTTTTGTCATTGAGGTTCTCTTCCAATGCACTAAGCATGGCAGCAGATATGGCTGGCAGGCCGTTGCGGCGGATGGTTGAGAGCGTGGTGCGCACGGCGAGCCTTGCCGGCCCGACTCCTGGAAAGGAGACCAGACCAACGACGTTGATGCCAAAGCTGACCCATGTAAGGAAGTCGTTCTGGTCACCATCAATCAGGGTGAGCAGGTCGCCGATGGCGTCAATGGCGGCGAAGACGGTGCCCACACCTGGAATCACCGAGCCTGCGGTCTGTACGGCATTCCACCCCACGGCGTCATTGGTGAGTTTACGCAGCCACTGATCGAGCTTTTCCTTGCCCGCGTCGATGTCGTGTTTTGAGGTGGTATTGAGCGGGCCAGTGGCTGATTGGGGCGGACGCGGTGTCGCTGCGGTCATTTTGTTTTCTCCGAGAGCTTGCGTGGCAATCCGAGCATCTCGGCGTTCTTCACGAGTGTCTGAGGTAACTGGGAGGCAAAGGTGGCCGCCACGTTTGGCATTGGCACAGTCTTTTTCAGTAGATCTGTGGCAAGGCTCGCTGGCGTTTGCTGGGTGGCGTTGAGCACACTGTCCAGCAGGGCTTGCGCTTGTGCCGGCAGTGGTTTGGAGGCTTCAGTGGCACCTGCTTCTATCTGTTCATGCGGACCGGGGAAGCCGGGATCGGTCCAGACATCCACCGGGTCTTTGCTGAAAAGCACTTTCGCCGGGCCTGGCGCGACACCGGCCACGGCTGCAAAGCCATTGCCATCCAGCGTCCCTTTGATGACCTTGCCCAAGGCATCCTCCACTTGGTATTCACCTCCCTTGAAAGTGATCCCGTTGGCATACTGTTGAAGCAGTTCCAAGTTCCCTTTCCCCGCCTTCGGCTCCTCCGGAAACGCCGCCGCCTGGCTCTTCGCCCCCTCGTAAAAAAAGTCCGTGGCATGCGCCGTGTACAACCCACTGGTGGCATGGGTAATCCCACCTGCGTTGTAAGTGGTGCTACTCCCCGCCGCCTGAATCACGATCTCTTCCTTGGCACTCAAGGTGATGCGCTCAGCCGTCACGGTGACCTTGAGCTTGGCCAGCAGGTGGATGTTGTCTTTCAGTGCCCGGATGTCTATATCCCCGGAGGCCGCCACCAGCCGCCAGCCCAGGCTTTGCACAAAGGTGCGCATGCCACGACTGGCGCTGATCAACAGGCGTTTGCCGATGGCCAGGCTGGTGTGGCCGCCGCTGCTCAGGGCGAGGTGTTCGCCGCTGGCGATGTGGGTGGATTGCGGGGTGCTGCTGGCGATTCCGGCCGGACTGTGCAGTACCAGGTGCGGTTCGGCCAGTTCGGGGTATTGGTTGGCGCCGGGGTTGCCGCCGCTGCCACGGATGGCGCTGTGTTGGGCCTTGAGTGCGTCGGCCACTTCATCCTGATCGCCGCTTTCCTGGGCCAGGTGGTCGCGGGCTTCGCTAGCGAAGGTGGCGTGGTGTTGGCGGGCGGTGTCGAGTTGTTCGGCGGTTTCCGGCAGGTCGGTGTGGTGCTCGGCGGCGCGCGGGCGCAGTTGGGTGGTGAGTAATAGGCCGCCGCCGGCGCGCAATACGCCGTGGGCGTCGGTGCGCAGTTCAAAGCCTTCGCCGCGTGGCACGCCGCCGCCAGGGCGCGGGTGGGTGAGGTAGCCGAGGGTGAGGGCGCTGGCTTGGTGGTCGCTCATCAGCGCGGCGCTGATCTGCCCGGTGGTGTCGTCCAGGCGCAGTTCGTTGTGGCGTTCGCCGTGCAATTCCTTGCTGCGGATTGGGCTGAGGGCCTTGAACTCCGGCAGTTTGTACGGCGAGCGGTTGATGGCGTGGTAGCTGCGGCCAATGATCAGGGGCTGGTCGGGATCGCCTTGCACGAAGCCCACCAGCACTTCCTGACCGACCCGGGGCAGGGCGACGTGGCCCCAGCCGGCGCCGGCCCAGTTGTGGGTGACGCGCACCCAGCAGGAACTGCGGTCGTCGTCCTGGCCTTGGCGGTCCCAGGGAAATTGCAGGCGCACGCGACCGTGTTCGTCGCAGTAGATTTCTTCACCGGGCGGGCCGACGATGGTGGCGATCTGCGGCCCTTCGATGCAGGGTTTGGGGCGCGGTGGTGCTTGCCATTCCACCGTGTCGGGAATCAGTGTGGCGGTGAAGCTGTAATGGGTGCCCACCTGGCTGTCGGAAGCTTCTTCTTCCAGTGCGGTGTGCTGGCGGCCGATGTGGTGGATGGCGACGGCGCGCCAGCCGATGTTGAGGTCTTCACGCGGGTGGCCGACCAGGTCAAACGCCAGCCCCGGCACCAGGCGCGCATCGTCACCCGTGACTTCGGCAGTACGTGCATCACCGCGCAGGCCTTGCAAGCGGGTGAGGGTGAAGGGCTTGCCGGCGTCATCGTGCTTGTAGCGGCCGGGGTAGTCGTAGCGTTCGTAGTCGGGGCTTTGATGCTCCAGCTGGCGCGCCTGTTCACGCTGTTCGAGGTTGTAGCGCGGGTGGGTGAAGGTGTAGTCGCGCTGGGTCTGTTGCGCGCTGCGCACCTGCTCTCGGTAGGTGAAGCTGTGTAGCGCCGGTTGCGCCTGGGCGCCACCGGCGTTGGCCTCGTACACCACCGGTTCGCCGGGCAGCACGCCAAAACTGGCGATATGGTCGGCCTGGATAAGCTGATGCCCGCCCTCGCTGTGTTGGAAGATCGACAGCACGCCTTCTTCGGCGGCCAGGCGCTGGTAGAAGTCCCAATCCAGCTCGCCAGCCTGCACGCAGTACTCACGGGACAGGTGGGTTTCGGTCAGATGCTGGGTGCAGTTGCCCCAACGGCGCTCGGTGCACAGCTGTTCGAGGATCTGCGGCACGCTGCGTTGCTGGAAGATGCGCCAGTCCGATTGCAAGCGGGCGCGGGCCAGCTGCGGTTCGATCATGGCGCGGTAGACGGTGCGGCGAAAGCCGGTTTTGCCCTGCTCGAAGCGGCTGATCAGGCCATGCACATGGCGCACTGGCTGCTCGCCTTGCCAGATCGTCAGGGTGGCGGGTTGATCCAGCAGTTGCGCGAAGTTGGCATTGGCCGAAGTGCTGACCAGGTCTACGGTCAGGCAATACAGTTCGCAAAGACCTTCGGTCAGTTCAAACGAGACGATATCGAAGTTGATATCGGCAGTTGAACTGAAGGTAAAGCGCACATCGCGCGGATGAGGCATGGCAACTCCTGCTGGCGATCCATGTGGCAGGTTTAAAGATTTGGAAACTTTAAAGAGGCATTATCTGGATGTCGCCTTCATGCTTTCTTTATATGTTGTGGGAAGTTTCCGTTTGTTGTTGGCAGGACTGGTCTTTGCCGGACTGCTAATGTCTTGGGGATTACAGATAACGGCGATGCGACGCACGCAGTTCAACGCAACAAGATGCTTTCCAGCGATTGCATAACTTGCTGGGTCATGGTGTTCAGGCGTATTGCAAAGAACCCATAAGCGCCCAGGCAGATCGCACCGGCCGCCGCCCACGGTGTCCACCACGGCCATTGCCGGTTCATCTGGTAGTGGCGCGGCGCAACGTTGTCCAGCGGGCGGGTCAGCTGCGAAGGCACTGGGTCGTGCAGCGCCCCCATCATGGCTTGCAATCGGCTGATCAGTTGCTGCAAGACCTGGTCGCCCTGGGGCTGCACGCCGTACTGGCCTTTGAAACCCAGGCACAAGCACAGGTACATGAGCAGCAGCACGTCGCGGTACTGCTCTGGGGTTTCCTGCAGGCGAGCGAGCAGGGTGAAGAAAGTCTCGCCGCCCCAGGTTTCCTGGTGGAAGGTGCTCAGCAGTGACTTGGCCTGCCATATCGAGCCTGCGCCCCACGGGGTGGCCAATACCGCCTCATCGACAAACACGCACAGCACGTAGGAGAACACCCGCAGCTCGGCCTCGCTGTAACCGTGCTGGCGCAGTTCTTCCAGCATCACCTTGATCTGGTTGGTGAGGTGCCCTTGCAGTTGTGCCACCGGCGGGTAGGTGTCGGTCCGGCGCAGGCGAATTACCAGCCCGAACAGCGGCATGGCCACGTCCACCAATGGGTTGAGGCTGTGCCCGCGCAGCTGGAACTCCAGCGGGTCGTGGAGACAAAACAGCTCACCGTCGGGCCGGCCGTCGCGGGCGTCGCCATGGGTGCTGAAAAAGGTGGTGGCGGGGTTCAGGGTCGGCATGGCGGTCTCCGGCGTTAAATGATCGGTTGCTGACCGGTGCGCATCGGCCAGGTAAAGGCGGTGCCGTCGGCGGTGTTGATGATTTCCAACTGGTGGAAGGCGTTGGTGCTGGCGTACAGCGCCATGAAGTGCGAGAGCACGCTGCCAAACAGATGCAGGTCGCCAGCGTTGCTGAAGGCAGTGGGGTCGATGGTCAGGGTGGTGCAACTGCCGCGTACGGGCACGCCCCTGATTAACCAGTCGACCGGTGCGGTGCTGACCCGGCGAATGCCTTCCAGGCGGCGTTGGGTGGCGCGGTGGCGGGGCAGGTCGTGGGCTGCGATAAAGTCATAGACCTGCAACACCGCCTTGAGCGCCGCTGGCGATGACAGTGACAGGTTATTCAAGGCCAGGTTCGAGATCAGCGCCCATTGCACCTGGCCGTCGAGCATCGGCGGGTAGGCGCGGCTCGGGCGGGTGAGGTTGCGGTAGGTGGCGAATGAGGGCGTGGTCTGGGTGGTGAGGCTGAGCTCGCCTATCTGCAATTGCCGGGGCAGGTCGCCGTTGCTGCAGGTCAGTTCGACGTTGAGCACTTCACGCTCGCCCAGGTACGGGCGCTGGTCGGCATGGATCAGGCGCAGGCTGTGTTTGGCGCGGTCCTTGAGCAGCTCCGGTTCAATGGTGTGGCTGAAATAGCGCGCCGTGCGCTGGCCGACCGGTTCGACCTGATGTCGCAGCGATTCATACGGAGCGAAGTCGACACGGTAGTTATCTGCCGGGGTTTGCGGTTTGCGCCGCCGGGCGCTGACCCGGTCGATGCTGAAAATCTCATAGGCTTGGTGGTGCGGGCCGCGCGGTTGCACTTGCACGTGCAGCTCCTCGCCGTCCAGCTGGATCGGTTCGGCGGGGTGTTCAAACAAGTTGATGGCGGGAGTGCAGTACAGGCACAGCGTCTCGGGGTTGACCTGCACAGTGGCCGGCAGCGGGGTAGAAAAGTGCAGCTCCAGGCGAATCTGCCCGGCTGTTGCCTGTGGCCAAAGGCGGCGCAGGCCGCTGACGCTGAAGCCGTGAAAACGCTGGGGGAAGTAGAAGTATTCCTGGAGCAGGCGATAGCCCTCCAGTTGCTGGCCCAAGGTGGGCAGCAGGGCGTCGTGGGGCTCGAAGCCGGGAAAGCCCAGGGCGTGTGGCGGCAGGGCCAGGCGCTGGTCGTCGAGGCACAACACCATTTTGTGCAGGTGCTGGGCCAGCCACTGGTAGAGCGTCAATGCATTCAGATCGCCGCCGCCGAGGTGGAAGTCCAGGCGGTCGCCGTTGATCTCGCTCAATGGCTGGTCCGACAAGGCTTGCAGCTCGATGCTCAACACCGACTTTTGCACGCTGTGGGAGACGCTGGCGGCACTCACCTGCAACGGGTAAAGGGTCACGTCGGTACAGGTGCGGAAGGTGTAACTGACGCCGTCTACCGGTTGAGAAAACAGCTGCGTGCCCTTGGCAATCACCTGGGGGCCGCTGAGGGCGTGCGCTACGGGCTCAAAGCGCACCTGGGTCAGGCTGGGCAACGGGCGTAGGTAGTTGGGGTAGACCTGCTGCAGCAGCTGGTGAGTGATCTGTGGCAGGTCATCTTCGATCTTCAGGGCCAGCTTGGCGGTCAGGAATGCGAAGCCTTCCAGCAGGTGCGCAGCGCCCGGATCTGACGCCTGGTCACCCAGGAACGGTGCCAGTCGCGGGTCGTCTTCAGCGAACTCACGCCCCAACTCTCGCAAGTAACGGAGTTCTTCTGAAAAGCGGTCTTTTAGCGACATGGATCAAGCCTGTTTAATGAGTTTAAAGTTGTGCGGGTTATTTGTGGGAAAGTTCTGTAGGTAAGTTGTAGGCTCGTGCTGTTAGATGAGGTTTAAAGATATTTGCAGATGTTTCGGTTGGTGGACTTGCTGCGTCAAGGTAATTAAAAGTTCAGGTGTAAGTTTTTGTTTCTTTCGTGTTGTGCATTGAAAGTGGGTTGTTTGCACTGCTACTGTTTGCCCGAAATCAAGAATGAAGCCATTCAAATAAAAGTTTTCGCACACGGGCGGGGACGATTTTTATCTTGGAAAAAGTTCAGGGGCGAACAGTAATGAACAAGAGGCTGGGCACGTTGGCGCGCGGGTTTTATGCCCTTCAGCGCCATGGGGCGCTGATCGCCATCGCCGCTGGGGTGTTGGCCATTGCGCTGGCGCTGGGGTGGCTGTGGTGGTTGGGGCCAACCTGGACCTGGCGCGACGAGCAACCGCTGGCATCCTGGCCGCTGCGCCTGGCGATCAGCGTGGGGCTGGTGGTGCTGCCGCTGTTGGCGTGGACCTGGCTAGTGCACCGTCGGCAGCGCCGTTTGCAGTGGGAACGTGAGCAACAGGCACAACGGGTGCAAGACCCTTGCCTGGTCTACCTGCAAGCCCAGGAACGGTCATTGGAAAACAACCTGGCGCGGGTTCGGGACAACCATCAGGGCCGCAGCCTGCACCAGATCCCCTGGTACTTGGTGCTGGGGGAGGAGAACGCCGGCAAGTCCAGCTTTATCAGCCGCTCCAGCCAGAGTTTCGCCCTGACCCGCACTGCGCGCAGTGGTGCTGCGCAGGCCGCTTCTGATCCAGACCTGGCGTTCGATATCGACTGGTGGATCGGCGATGAGGCGGTGCTGATCGACCCGCCCGGCGAGTTCATCAGCCAGCCCGAGCGGCAGCCGCCACCGACGCCAGCTCCAGCCGCGCCCACTGAGGATGCTGCGGCGGACACTGACGCGATCGCCGAACCCGCAGTCGCCCAGGTCGAACAACCCAGCGGGCTGCCCGCCGGCGCCGAGAAACGCCTGTGGCACCACCTGATCGACTGGCTGGCACGCAGTCGCAGCCGCCGTCCGCTCAACGGCGTGGTGCTGTTGGTGGACATGGTCAGCCTGTTCGAGCGTCCGCCCAACGAGCGCCGCAACCTAGCCTATCTGCTGCGCGCCCGTCTGAACGAGCTGGGTCATGAGCTGGGTACGCGGCTGCCGTTGTATGTGGTGCTGAGCAAGTTCGATTTGCTCGACGGCTTTGAAGCGTTGTTCGCCAAGCTTCCGGCGTCGGCGCGCGAAGAGGTGCAGGGCTTCACCTTCAGTCTTGATGCAGTTGAGGATTTTGATGCCTGGCTGGGTGAGTTGACGGCCGCGTATGACCGCTTCGTCGATGTGTTGAACATGAAGGTCATGCGGGCCATGGGGGATCCCCAGCCAGCCGAGGTACGTGAGCAGTTGTTCTGCCTGATGCGTCAACTCAGTGGTTCGCGGGAGATTCTGCTGCGCTTTCTCGGCGATGTGCTGGGCAGTGATCGCTACACCACGCCGGCGCTGGTGCGTGGGGTGTACCTGTCGTCGGTGTACCAGCGTGGCGTTGTGTCCAACCTGTTTGTCGAGGCGTCGGCGCGGGCCTATGGGTTCCCCGCGCCGGTCAGCTCGGTCAAGCCGCAGGGGCATTCGGTGGTGTACTTCGCCCAGCACCTGTTGCAGCAGGTGGTCTACCCGGAGGCCGGGTTGGCCGGGGACAATTTCAAGGTGGCGCGGCGCAAGCGTCGCCTGCTGCTCAGCGGTTCGGTATTGGCCGGGATTTCCAGCGCGTTGCTGGTGGGCGGTTGGTGGTACTACTACGGTATCAACCGCGACAAGGCTGATCAGGTCCTGGCCCAGAGCCAGGCCTTCAGCAGCAAGGCCAGCGACCTGCAGGCCGACCCCACCGGGCTGAACTTGCTGGTGCCGCTGGATGAAATTCGTGATGCGGTCACGGTGTATGGCGACTATCGAGCCACCTGGCCGCAATTGGCCGACATGGGCTTGTACCAAGGGCAGCTCATCGGGCCGATGGTCGATCAGGCTTACCTGAGCCTGTTGTCCCGGCGTTTCCTGCCGGCGATTGCCGAAGGCGCCGTCGAGGTCATCCACCGCGCCGAACCGGGCAGCGATGAACAGCTTGCCGCCCTGCGCGTGTACCGCATGATTGAGGATCGCGACAATCGTCGCCCGGAGATCGTTGCGCAATGGATGGCCCAGCAATGGCAACAGGCCTATCCGGGGCAGGGCCAACGTCAGGCGGCGTTGATGCGCCACCTGACTTACGCGCTGACCTATGCCGATGTTGAACTGCCCGAGCACGGTGCACTGATCGCACAAACCCAACAGCAATTGCGCAAACTGCCGATGGCGCAACGGGTGTACATGACCCTGCGGCAACAGGCGCAGGAGCGCCTGCATGGCGAACTGGACTTGCGCAACGAGATTGGCCCGGCCTTCGACGTGGTCTACCGCCCCCTGAACGAACGCGACAGCGGTGCGGCACTGGACGAAAACCTGGCGTTGCCGCCCCTGCTGACCGCGCGGGGCTTTCGGGATTATTTTGAGCCCAACAGCCAGAACGTCACTGAGCTGGCGCTGATCGATCAATGGGTGTTGGGCGAGCGCCGTAGCCTGGATTATTCCGAAGCCGACCGGCAGGTGCTAATCGAACGGCTGAGGGCCTTGTACAGCGCCGACTATGTCGACAGTTGGCGCCGCGCTTTGAATCAGTTCGCCGTCACCGACTTCACCGACCTGGCCCAAACCCTTGAAGTGCTGGGCCAGGTCACCGGCCCGGCTGCGCCCCTGCGCCGTTTGCTGGAAACTGTGCGTGACAACACCCTGATTTATCCGCCTGCCACCGGCAAGGACGAGGCGGCGCCCGGCGATGAGCCCGGCCGCACTCAGGCGCTGGGTATTCACCGCGCATTCGCCGGCCTGTCCGGGTTGCTCAATGCCGAGCAGGACAAGCCGTCCTACTACGAAGAAACCCTGCGCGCGGTCAATGCCGTCTACGACTATGTCAAAGGCGTGCAGGATCAGCCAAGCCCTGGCAAGGCGGCGCTGGGCGTGGTGCTTACCCGGTTTTCCAAGTCCGATCCTGACCCGATCCGTAACTTGCAACGCATCGCTTCGGGTCTGCCCGAGCCACTGAACCGACACGTCAACCAATTGGCTGTACAGAGCTCTCAGATGCTGACCATTAGCGCGCTGCGCGAGTTGGAAAAACGCTGGGACAGTGAGATTTACAGCTTCTACCGTGACCGCCTGGCTGGACGCTATCCGTTCAAGGCCAGTGGCGAGGACGCTTCGCTGGAGGACTTCGTCGCTTTCTTCGGGCCGAAAGGGCGCCTGCAACAGTTCCAGGACCAGTATCTGAACGTGTTCCTCAAGGACAATCTGGACAGCCTGTCCGCCGGAGACCAGGGCGGCCACTGGGTGCGCCAAGAGGTGTTGGAGCAACTTGAAAAGGCTGAGCGCATCCGCGAGACATTCTTCAGTCCAGACGGCCACCTGGCCGTGCAACTCACCATCGAACCCCTGGCCCTGAGCGCGACCCGTCTGAGCAGCATGCTCAGCGTCGACGGCCAACTGATCCCTTACCAGCACGGCGCGCCGCAACGCACGGGGTTGGTGTGGCCCAACAGTCTGGGCAACACCAATGGCAGCCAACTGACGCTGGTGCACAGCAGCGGCAACACCGCCAGCCTGAGCTATCGCGGGCCGTGGTCGTTGTTCCGGCTGCTCAGCCGTGGGCATCTTAATGGCAGGACCGACACCAGCGTGGACCTGACCTTTGCCGTCGCCGATGGCTTGATGCGCTATCGGATTGGGGCGGAGAAGGCCAACAACCCGGTTACCCAACGCAGTTTTGAAGGGTTTGTTTTGCCGAGGACGTTGTTGGAGGAGCGTCGATCAAACAAAACCATAAACAGGGTTGAGGGTGTCGCCTCAACGGAGACGGGCAGGAAGTGACTCACCAACCATTCCCTGACTCCAATCCCTGCACCAACAGGAAATGCGGCCTAAAGCCATGACGTCGACGTTCGTCATTCAAGGGCTGCCAACGAGTACAGGAGATTCACACGTGAAAGGTTTCAAGGGGTATATCGGTATCGCGGGACTGGCGCTGCTGTCGGCCAATGCCTGGGCCGATCTGCCTCACAGCTCGATTCTGAGTCGCTATGGCGTGACACCCGATCAACTGCCAGAGCCGGCCAAAAGCGAAGACGCCAAACCCGTCGAAGAAAAAAACCGCTTTCATATCCAGCCCGAACAACCGTTCGTGACCGTTCGCATCGGCGAAGACCATGAGCCGGAAATGACCGGAAATCTGAGCATCGACCGCATGGCGCAACAGGAGCGTCAGCGCTGCCAGCGCTTGCAGGAAGAACTGGTTCGCCGTGGCGAGCGTCCCTTCAGTTGCGACGGCTCCCTCCCGGGCATGGCGTTACCACGCTGATGAATACAAAAAAGGCTGCGATCCCATAAGGTCGCAGCCTTTTTTGATGTTTTATCCGTCAGTCTTCTTTGCGCACCGTGGCCACTTCGTCGGCACGCACGCGGACTTTGGCGCCGGAAATATCCTTGAACTCGTAGAAGCCATCCTCGGTTTTGGTATCGGGCATGTCTTCGGTCAGGTACTGGGTGCCGTTCTGCAGGGTGACCACCGTTGGCGTCGAGCAACCGGCCAGCGTCAACAGCACAGCTACTGCCAGCGGGATACCCAAGGTTTTGATTTTCATAGGACGGCTTCCTCATTCATTTCGACCATTGTCGGTCCTCTAACGCGGTTGGTGCCGTGACACCCGGAAAAGTTCGATGGCCAAGTGAAAAAAACCGCTTTGCCGATGCCACTGATCTTTTTCCGTTTGCGCCCGCTGGGGCAGACTGGTATCTGTACGCATAACCAGTACTCGCTTGCCATGGCCCCCGAATCTACCGTGACTGCCAATCCCCTCGACGATCCGTTCTATTACCTCAACAACTTCCGCCAGGTGCTTGATTGGCTTGAGCTTCGCTATGCCGATGTCATGAGCGAAACGGAACATGCCTTCATTCGCGAGTTCAAGGCGCTGCCGCGTCCGTCCCAGGGCCTGCTGGTGCGTATGGTGATGCGCAAGGGTGTACATTTCCGGGCCAGCAAGCTGAATTATCCGGAAATCGGCGACATCGCCGAGGCGGCGCAACCGCTGCTGGAGCATGGCTGGCTCCATGAACAGGCGCCGTTGTCGATGGCGGAACTGTTCGAGGTGTTGCTCAAGGCCGAGATCCTGCAAGCCTTCGGCCCGGCCATCGACCAGCCCCGAGGCAAGAAAGTCGACTGGTTGCCGCAGCTGCACGAACAATTCCCCGAGCCCCGCAGTTTCGTGCAATGGTGCCCGGCGCTGGCGGATCGGCTGTTCAGCCTGACGCTGATGGACCTGTGCGACCGTTTTCGCCTGATGTTCTTCGGCAATCTCTATCAGGACTGGTCGGAATTCGTGCTCGCCGACCTCGGCATCTTCACTTATGAAAAAGTCGAGTTCAGCGCCGATTCCCGGGGTTTGCGCAGCCGTGCCGACGTCGATGCCTGCCTGTTTCTGCATGACTGTCAGCTGTATTTCGAAGCCGGCGAGCCGCTGGAGCCGATCGTCGAACAAGTCGCGGCGCTGCATTTCGATAACCCGTGGCTGCAACGCCGACGCGGCAAGCTGTTGTTCCAGATCGGCCAATACTGCGAGCGCCTCGGCGAATTCGC
Source organism: Pseudomonas sp. NFIX49 (assembly GCF_900115915.1). Classification (NCBI taxonomy): domain Bacteria; kingdom Pseudomonadati; phylum Pseudomonadota; class Gammaproteobacteria; order Pseudomonadales; family Pseudomonadaceae; genus Pseudomonas; species Pseudomonas sp. NFIX49. Next base: position 36,119 of record NZ_FOYE01000006.1, read on the forward strand.
CCTGGCGCTGAAGATCTATCGCGACTGCGCCTATCCCGGCGCGCGATTGCGGATGATCCGCGTGCTGGAGCGCAGCGCCGAATATGCGTTGGCTCTCGAACTGGCGGTCATTGCCGAGCAGGCGCCGGAAACCGCTACCGAACAGCAGGGCCTGCAACGGGTGTTGCCGCGTTTGCGACGCAAGCTCGGCGGGCCACCGATCAAACGCACGGCGCCTAGCCTGGTGGAGCGGCTGGATCTGCACCTGCCGCGTATCGATCCGGCATTGTCGGTGGAATATCACGTCCAAGCGCACTTGCACGACGAAACGGGCCCGGTGCATTACGTGGAAAACAGCCTGATCAACTCACTGTTCGGCCTGCTGTGCTGGCCGGCGATCTTCGCGCCGCTGCCGGGCGCGTTCTTTCACCCGTTCCAGCGCGGGCCGGTGGATCTGCTCAACGAGGACTTCCAGTTCCGTCGCGCCGAGCTGTTTCAGGCCTGTCTGGCCGAGCTCGACGATGGCCGTTATGCAGACACCATCCGCGCGCGGTTCACCACCAAATGGGGTGTGCAGTCGCCGTTCGTGTTCTGGGGCGCGCTCAATGAAGAACTGCTGGAGCAAGCTTTGGCTTGTCTGCCGGCCGAACACCTCAAGCACTGGTTCAGCCGTCTGCTGCTGGACATCAAGGCCAATCGCGCCGGCATGCCCGACCTGATCCAGTTCTGGCCGCAGCACAGGACCTACCGGATGATCGAAGTCAAAGGCCCGGGCGATCGGCTGCAAGACAATCAATTGCGCTGGCTGGAGTTCTGCCACACGCACCGGATGCCGGTCGCCGTGTGTTACGTGCAATGGGCGGAGCAGGGCGCTTGAGCTACAGCATCGCCGTGCGGGCATTGTGCGAATTCACCGCGAAAACCGGTGACCTCGACTTGCGCTTCACCCCGTCACCGACCGCGCTGGAGGGGATTGCCGGGCATCGCACCGTGGCGTCCCGGCGCAACGACGCCTACCAGAGCGAAGTGGCGCTGGAGGGCGCATTCGGGCCATTGAAGGTCAAGGGCAGGGCGGACGGCTACGACCCGACGCAGAACTGCCTGGAAGAGGTCAAAACCTACCGTGGCGACCTGGGCAAGCAACCGGCCAATCACCGTTCGTTGCATTGGGCCCAGGCGAAGATTTACGGCTGGTTGATGTGCTGCCGATTGCAGCTTGAGCAGATCAATCTGGCGCTGGTGTATTTCGACATCGTCACGGAAAAGGAAACCTGCCTGGTCGAGGCGTTCAGCGCTGATGCGCTGCGACAGTTCTTCGAACAGCAGTGCGGTTTGTTCCTCGCGTGGGCCGAACAGGAAATGGCCCACCGCGAAGCGCGCAACCGGGCGGCGCAGCAGCTGGGTTTTCCCCATGCCACGTTTCGCCCCGGCCAGCGTCACCTCGCCGAATCGGTGTTCAAAGCCGTCAGCACCGGGCGCTGCCTGATGGCCCAGGCCCCGACCGGGATCGGCAAGACCCTCGGCACCCTGTTTCCGATGCTCAAGGCATTGGCGCCGCAACAACTGGACAAGGTCTACTTCCTCACTGCCAAGACACCCGGACGCAAACTGGCGCTGGATGCGGCGCAAGTGCTGTTCGAGCACAGCGAAACCTTGCCCCTGCGGGTGCTGGAAATGGTCGCCCGGGACAAGGCCTGCGAACACCCGGACAAGGCCTGTCACGGTGAATCCTGCCCGTTGGCCCAGGGCTTTTACGACCGTTTACCCGCCGCCCGTGAGGCTGCCAGCCAATTGCGCCTGCTGGATCAGGCCGCACTGCGGGACGTCGCGGCGCGGCACGGGGTGTGTCCGTATTACCTGAGCCAGGAAATGGCCCGCTGGGCCGACGTGGTGGTGGCGGACTACAACTATTACTTCGATTTCAGCGCGCTGCTGTTCGGTCTCGCGCAGTTCAATCAATGGAACATTGCGGTGTTGGTGGACGAGTCGCACAACCTGGTCGAGCGCGGGCGGCAGATGTACAGCGCCACTCTCGATCAGGCGACACTGGGCAGCGTGCGCAAAACCGCGCCCGAGGTCCTGAAAAAGTCTTTGCAACGGGTCAATCGTGAATGGAACGCGCTGCACAATGACCAGTTCGCGCCGTATCAGGCCTACGACAAGGCGCCGGAAAAACTGTTGCAGGCGCTCTCATCCTGCACGGCGAGCATCGGCGACTACCTCAACGATCACCCGCAAGGGCTCGACAGCGGACTGCAGAACTTCTACTTCGAAATGCTGCAATTCGGCCGGGTGGCGGAACTGTTCGACGCGCATTATCTGTTCGACATCAGCAAACGCGATCTCGAACGCAAACGCCCGTTATCACAACTGTGCCTGCGCAACGTGGTGCCGGCGGCGTTCATCGGCCCGCGCCTGACGGCGGCGCGCAGCAGCGTGCTGTTTTCCGCCACCCTCAGCCCGCGCCACTATTACGCGGATTTGCTCGGCACCCCGGCCGACACGGTCTGGATCGACGTCGAGTCGCCGTTCAGCGCCGAACAATTGCAGGTGCAGATCGTCAGCCGGATTTCCACGCGTTTCACGCACCGGCAAGCATCGCTGGAACCGATTGTCGAGCTGATCGCCCGCCAGTTCAGTGAACGTCCGGGCAACTACCTGGCGTTCTTCAGCAGCTTCGATTACCTGCAACAGGTCGCGCAGTTGCTCGCCGAGCGGCACCCACACATCACCCGCTGGCAGCAATCCCGAGGCATGACCGAAGGCGCGCGGCAGGACTTTCTCGATCAATTCACCGCCGACAGCCAGGGCGTCGGTTTTGCCGTGCTCGGCGGCGCCTTCGGTGAGGGCATCGATCTGCCCGGCGCGCGGCTGATCGGCGCGTTCATCGCCACCCTCGGGCTGGCACAGCTCAATCCGGTCAATGAACAGATGAAGCGCCGTATGGCAGCGATCTTCGGTGCGGGCTACGACTACACCTATCTTTTCCCAGGCGTGCAGAAAGTGGTGCAGGCTGCCGGGCGGGTGATCCGTACCCAGCAGGATCGCGGCGTGGTGATGCTGATCGATGATCGTTTTGCCGAAAGCCGAATCAAGCAATTATTGCCGTTCTGGTGGTCGTTGAGCAGTGAGAATCCGGTTGGCGATGTTGCGGGATAACGTCAGTGCGACTTGAGGGGATTTTACTTGGACTTGTAGGACATATTTCCTTATAAAACAGCGACATATCTTGTGAAAAACCCCCTTTGATAAATCGCGAACTTCAGTCTTTATTCAGTAAGCCGGATCTCGGTCTCTCGCGATATTTGATAAGGAAATCAATATATGTCCGCTACCCACACTTATACGTATACCTCCGAGCAGGTCACTTCAGCCTTCAATGACATCAGCACAACCCTGTTCGCCGGAATCACTGCACAGCTCACACCCACTATCCTGGTGACAGCCGGAGTGCAAAGCTCGGGGAAAACCTACCTGCTGGAAAAACAACTGCTTCCTTCCGGCCTCTATAAAAATTACGTCCGTCTGTATCTGCCGGAGTATCGGGAGAAGCATCCGCAATACCAGGAGATGATCAAGCTGGGCACGTTGCACGCCTACGAACATACGAATGACTTCATTCGTGATTTGAGCAGGAAAATCTTTGAACGGGCTTTTGAGCAAAAGCTCAACATCATTTTCGAATGCGCGTTCGACAGTATCGAGTTTGCGACTCTGCCTGACTACATGGCCAACGCCGGTTACAGGCTTGAGGTTCACATCGTGGCCTGCAACTATCCGTTCGCATTTATTTCCGGCGTCCAGAGAGGGTTCAAAAGCCTGGAGAAAGGCGAGCTCGAACGTTTTGTCCGACCTTCGGAACTGAAATCCAGTTTTGGAAATGCCCACGCAGTGATCTACGCGCTCGACGCTGCGGCCAAAAGAGTCGGCGGCTCACAGGTGTTCCTTTACGAACGAGGTTTTGGGGCCATGAGGGAGCGTGTCGTGCGTGCGCACAGCTTGTATGCTCGAGATATGCAGAACAAGCTCTCCGTTACCTCAACATCCACGCCGTTCAGCTACAGCGCCTATGAGCGCATCATCGGCAAATCGCTCAACAGCGACAGCGAACGTCACGAGGTGATCAAGGAGAGTCATCTCGCCCTGCACAAGGCTGCGCAGTATGCAATGCAGGTACCGGACTTTCTTTTCGATGCACTTTATGCCCGGATCGCCAAATATGTTCAACGTTGAGCGAGCCGAGGTTCGGACATGAGGTGCTATTGCGCCTTTCCATTCCGCTGGTTTGCCGCATACTCGGGTTATTGAAGATCTGTTTCGAGCCAAGCCTGATGAGCGATAACAAGAAGTCCGCTGCAATCGAAGACATGCGTTTTCGTTTGCTGATCGATGCGGTGGTCGATTACGCGATCTACATGATCGACCCCGAAGGCATCATCACCAGCTGGAACTCCGGCGCCAAACGCTTCAAGGGTTACGAAGAAGCCGAGATCCTTGGCGAGCACTTTTCAAGGTTCTACACCGACGAAGATCGCGCCAACGGTATGCCGCAGCGGGCGCTGGACACGGCGATCCGCGAAGGCCGGTTCGAGGGTGAGGGCTGGCGGGTACGCAAGGATGGCACGCATTTCTGGTGCCACGTGGTGATCGATCCAATTTTCAGCCCGAGCGGGCAACTGCTCGGGTTTGCCAAGATCACCCGCGACCTGACCGACCGCAAGATGGCCGAAGAAACCCTCAAACAGAGCGAACAGCAGTTTCGCCTGCTGGTGCAGGGCGTCAGCGACTACGCGATCTACATGCTCAGCCCGGACGGCCGCGTGTCCAACTGGAACCCTGGTGCGCAGCGGATCAAGGGCTACAGGCCGGAAGAGGTCATCGGCCAGCACTTTTCGATGTTCTACACCCCTGAAGATCGTGAGATCGGCGAACCCCAGCGCGCTCTGGAAACTGCTGCGCGCGAGGGCCGTTTCGAAAACAAGAGCTGGCGTCTGCGCAAGGACGGTACGCGGTTTCTGGCGCATGTGGTGGTCGATGCGATCCGTGGCGAGACCGGCACCTTGCTGGGTTTCGCCAAGATCACCAGGGACGTGACCGAAGCCACCGAGGCGCAACAGGCACTGGAGAAAACCCGTGAAGCGCTGTTCCAGGCGCAGAAAATGCAGGCCATCGGTCAGTTGAGCGGAGGTATCGCCCACGACTTCAACAACTTGCTGACGGTGATCCTCGGCAACCTGGAAATCGTGCGCAAACGTATGGGCGACGACCCGAAAGTCAGCCGCCTGCTGGAAAACGCCACGCAGGGAGCATTGCGCGGCGTATCGCTGACCCAACGCATGCTGGCCTTTGCCCGGCGGCAGGAGCTCAAGACCGAACCGATCGATATCCCGAAACTGGTGCAGGGCATCACCGGGTTGTTGCGCAGCTCACTCGGGCCCGGGATCCGCATCGAAACGCAGTTTCCCGAAGACCTGCAAGCGGTGCTGGCCGACAGCAATCAGCTCGAACTGGCGGTGCTCAACCTCGCCACCAACGCCCGCGACGCCATGCCCGAGGGCGGCAGCGTCACCATCAGCGCGGAACCTGAAGTGGTCATCGAACAAAACGATTCGACGCTCGCGGCCGGGCGTTATGTCTGTCTGCGGGTGACCGATACCGGGGAAGGCATGGACGCTGATACGCTGGCGTCGGCAACCGATCCGTTTTTCACCACCAAGGGTTTGGGCAAGGGCACCGGCCTGGGATTGTCGATGGTCCATGGCTTCATCGAACAACTGGGCGGCCGGTTCATTCTGAAAAGTATCAAGGGGCAGGGCACCACTGCTGAGCTCTGGTTACCGGTCGCCATCGACGGAGTCGCGACCCAATCGTCCGGCACGATGGTGTCCACCGTTACAGTGCCGCGCCTCAGCGTGCTGGTGGTGGATGATGACAGTCTGGTGCGTACCAGCACCGTCCTGCTGCTGGAAGACCTTGGCCATCGGGTGATCAGCGCCGCCTCTGGTACCCACGCGCTCGAGCTGTTTGACCAGGGAGAGGTCATCGACCTGATGATCACCGACATGGCCATGCCGCATATGAGCGGCGCGCAACTGGCTCATGCCGTGCGTTTGCTCAAGCCGGATCTGCCGATCATTCTCGCCACCGGCTTTGCCGAACGCCTCGAAGGCTTCGCAGCGGGGTTGCCACGGCTGTCGAAACCGTTCAATCAGATGAATCTTGTAACGATTATTGCCCAGACGATGAAACGAACCGGGACTGAATCCGGCTGAACTTGTCCGCGACGAGGCGGCTCCAAACGCTTTGCCTTTCGGAGCGTTCGTACCGTGCCTCGCATACTGACCCAACCGACCGCCGAAGAAACCCAGACCGAACACAACGCGAAGATGTTCGGTTCGCCCAAGGAGCGACTGGATTTCTACCGTCGGGAAATCCAGTACGAAACCAGCATCCTGGCCAACCGCACCGACGCGTACCTGGCGGCACAATCGTTTCTGGTGATTGCCTTTGCGTCCTGCATGGCCAACCTCAACCCGGAATGGGGCAAGCTGTTCACCCTGGTGGTGCCGCCGTTTCTGGCGTTACTCGGACTGCTCAGTTCGCTCAACGCCTGGCCGGGGATTCGCGCCGCCTACGACATCATTGATCATTGGCACTTCAAGCAGAGTGAACTGCTGCGCAGCGAACCGCTGATGGGCCTGGCTTATGACGAATCGCCGTTATTCAGCGAAATGGAGTCGAGCCACAAGGGGTATCGCAAGTCATTGCTGTTTTCCATTCGTACGCCGTGGATTTTCGCCACATTCTGGATGTTGCTCGGCAGCTATGCCTTCTATATTCAGGTGACCAATCCGGGAGGATAAATGACACCCCGCTATCGAGCCCGGTCATCATGGCCGGGCTTTTTTCGCCCGTTTCTGTTCTTGCGCCGCTCATAGCTGGCGAGGATCGGCTGGGTGCTGACGCCGTGCAGCAGAATGCTCAGCGCCACCACCGACAGGGTCAGGTCGGTACACAGCGTGGCCACGCTGTCGCCCAACCCATGGTTCAGCGCATAGAAGAGATAGTACAGACTGCCGATGCCGCGAATGCCGAACCAGCCGATCAATAACCGTTGGCGCTTGGCCAACAGCGATCCCCACGGCATCAACGCTACGCAGGCCGGGCGAATGACACAGAACAATACCCCGCCGACCAGCAGCGCCCGCCAATCCCAGTGACTGACCAGCACTACCCCCAGAAGCGTGACCAGAAACACCTCCATCGCCCGTTCCACCAAACCGCCGAACGCGAGCATGTCGCCCATCATGATCCCGGCCGCCACCTGACTGTCTTCCAGCCGCTCGGTATCGCCGTGCACCGCCTGCTGCGGCTCGACGTTCTGATGACCGACAATCGGTTGCACCATATGCTCGGCGGGTGGTTGGTGGGCGCCGGTGGATTTGACTTCCTCCTGTCGCAAGCCGAGGCCGGCGGCGAATACCGACAGAAAGCCGTAGCCACCAATGGATTCAGCCACGACGTACGCCAGCGCAATCAACGCCAGGGCCAGATAGTCGTTCGGGCTCAGGGTGCTGTCATCGTTGCGGATACGCAGCGAGAGGGTCAGTCGACCAATGCCACGGCCCATCCAGTAGCCGCAAAGCAACCCGGCCGGAACCGCCCACAAAAGGCTGCGCAGTACCCAGTCGGGCCACTCGGCGGCAAACCCTTCACCGTGCAGCAGCAACAGCCCGAGGATCACGAAGGGAAATGCAACGCCGTCGTTGAGCCCGGCCTCGCCGGACAGGCCGAAACGCACGCTGTCGACGTCCCGCGCATCGTTAACCTGCACCAGCGCCGCGAGCACCGGGTCGGTCGGAGCCAGAATCGCGCCGATCAACAGCGAAGGGCCCCAATTCAGGTTCAGGCCAAAATGCAGCAACAGGCAGACGCCAATGATCGTCAGCACCATCACCGGACCTGCCAGACCGAATGCAATCCGCCAGCGTTTGTCGCGCAATGGCAAACGTAACTTCAAACCGCAGACGAACAGGGAAAACAGCACCGCGACTTCGGTCAGGTGCTCCATCCACAAAGAGGCTTCGTCCAGCGGCAGTTTCAGCAGATCGAGCCCGGACGGCCCGATGCCAACCCCCAGCAGCAAACAGACAGCGGAAGTCGTCACCGGCATCCAGCGAAGATAGGACGACGTCAGCGCCAGGGTCAGCAGCACGGCACCGAGCACCGCCACCCAGATGATGAAGCTCATGACGCGCGGCCCGTAAGGTCAGTTCGATGCCGCCCCGACATAACCGGCCTAACCCGCAGTCGTGCGCAGGTATTCCGGCGTCAGCACGTTGAACCACAGCAGGATCATCGACACCAACAACGTCACCAGCACCAGCAGCGCGACACCCCAGACACTGGCCGAATACAGCAAACCCTGTTCCTTGCGCTCGTGCATGAAAGTCGGCAGGCCGACGAACAGCAGAAACGTCGAATAGATCGACGCTGCGCCGAGCACCAGCACCGCCAGCCAGCGGCTGGGATACAGGCCGGCGAGACCGGCGATGAAAAACGGGGTTACGGTGTATGCCGCGAAACCGATGCACTGGTTGAGCGTCGGCCGCGCATCGAAGGTGCGCGACATCCAGCGGATGAAACCGCCGATGATCGCCACGCCGACGACAATAGTGATGTAGAGCAAGATGCTCAGCTGCAACGCACTGGCACTGCTGAGCCTCACGGATTCACCGACTGCCAGGCTCCAGCCGACATAGGTGGTGCCGATGAACAGGCACACCGCCGGGACAAGGGCCAGCAATAGCAGATGGGTCAGGTAATGACGCGGGTGGGCCTCTTCTTCGCGACGGATGTCGGTCCAGGCGAAGTTCGGCTGGGTGAAGAGTTTGATAATAGGCGCAGACATGACGACCTCCTGATCTCTTGCAACCCGAACGGGCCATGAAGGTATGGAGAGGTCGCCGTGTCCAGCGGTTCACTTTTTCTGGCAAGCGGTTCAGAGCATCGGTTTGCCGCCGGTCACGCCATAGCGCTGGCCGGTGATGTAGCTGGCCTCATCCGATGCCAGCAGCACGTAGATCGGCGCGACCTCCACTGGCTGGCCGGGACGCCCGAGTGGGGTTTGCTCGCCAAAATGCTGCACTTCCTCATCGGGCATGGTCGAGACAATCAGCGGCGTCCAGATCGGCCCCGGTGCCACGCAATTCACGCGGATTTCCCTCGGGCCGAGCATTTGCGCCAGACCACCGGTGAAATTGGCGATGGCGCCTTTGGTGGTGGCGTAGGCGAGCAGGGTGGGCTTGGGCATGTCCGAGTTGATCGAACTGGTGTTGATGATGGAGGAGCCAGGTCCCATGTGTTTGATGGCGGCCTGACACAGGCGGAAGATCGCGGTGATGTTGACGTCGAAGGTCATCACCCATTCATCGTCAGGAATCTCCTCGAAGGTTTCATGGGTCATCTGGAAGGCCGCGTTGTTGACCAGCACGTCGATTCGGCCGAAGCGCTCGACGGTTTGATCCACCAACGCCTGGCATTGGGCTTTCTGGGCAATGTCACCAGGCAGCAACAGGCACTGGCGGCCGGCTTGTTCTACCCAGCGCGCGGTTTCCCTGGCGTCTTCGTGTTCATTTAAATAGGCGACCGCTACATCGGCACCTTCGCGGGCGAAGGCAATGGCCACAGCACGGCCGATGCCACTGTCGGCACCGGTGATCAAGGCAATCTTGCCGGCCAGCCGACCGGAGCCGGTGTAGCTCTGTTCGCCGCAATCAGGATACGGCTCCATTTTGCGCTGCGAACCGGGAACCGGTTGCGCCTGTTTCGGGAACGGGGGTTTTGGATAGTCGGTCATCGTCAATCTCCGGGTCTCATGGCAAGTAGGCCGGTTGACCCGGCCCGTTTGCGCTGAGTTCGATCGGATTGACGCTTGGGTTTGCCCTGACGTGATTACCGGGACTTGAGGGCTCGCTCCATCCGGGCAATGCCTTCTTCCAGCATCGAACGCGGGCAACCGAAGTTCAGGCGCACGAATTGCTGGCTGTGGTCGCCAAAGTCCAGACCCGGGCTGAGGCCGACACGAGCGTGGTCCAGGAAGAACTTCTGCGGGTCGTCCAGATCCAGCGCCGAGCAATCGAGCCAGGCCAGATACGTGCCTTGCGGCACATTGAGGGTCACGCCGGGCAAGCGGCTGCGCACCGCGTCCACCAGCCAGTCACGGTTGGCTTGTAGGTACTGCTTCAGCGCCTCAAGCCACGGACCGGCTTCGCTGTAGGCCACGCGGGTGGCTTCCATGCCCAGCGGGTTGACGCTGTCGACCATGCCGCAGCGGGCGTGGTTGACGCGCTCGCGCAGGGCCGCGTCCTGGATGATCATGAACGAAGTCTTGAGGCCGGCGATGTTGTAGGCCTTGCTCGCCGACATCAGGGTGATGGTGCGGCGGGATATTTCCGGGCTCAGGGACGCAGTCGGAATGTGCACGCGGCCGTCGTAGCACAGCTCGGCGTGGATTTCGTCGGAGATGATCCAGGCGTCCTGCGCCACGCAGATGTCCGCCACGGCTTGCAGTTCTTCACGGCCAAAGACCTTGCCGATCGGGTTGTGCGGGTTGCTCAGGAGCAGGGCGCCGCCACCTTTCAGGGATTCACGCAGTGCGTCCAGCGGGGTGGCGTAGCTGCCGTCGGCCTGGGCGTTGAATTCCAGTTCGACCTTGTTCAGGCCCCAATGACCCGGTGCATGGCGCAGCGGCGGATAATTCGGGGTTTGCACCACGACATTCTGCTGCGGTTGCACCAGCGCCTTGAGCGCCATGTTGAAACCCGACTCCACACCCGGCAGGAAGATCAGCTCCTGCGGTTTGACCCGCCAGGCGAACTTGTTCCAGAGGTCGGCGACGATGGCCTGGCGCAGATTGTCCTGGGCCACGCTGTAGCCCACCAATGGGTGCAGCAGGCGTTGGTGCAGCGCCTCAATGACCACCGGCGGGGCGGCGAAATCCATGTCAGCGACCCACATTGGCAACACGTCGGCCGGGTAGCGGCTCCACTTGGTGCTGCCGGTGTCGTGGCGGTCGAATACCTGATCAAAATCGAAAGTCATGCGCGGTCTCTGAAGCGGAGATGGGTCGTGCCCGCCATGATAAGCCCATGCCCTTGAAGGAGCACACAAAACCTGTGGGAGGTGATGCTCCGACAAACGGCCGACGGTCGGTTTTCACACAGGCGGCAGAGGCTTTGTCTACAGTGAAAAAGTCGGCACTCGTGTGCCGCAACCGTGATTGTCCAGAACAAACCCGGCACCAGTACCGGGTTCCACCTGATCAGGAGTGCACGATGGATCTCAGCCGTCGTCAGTTCTTCAAGGTCGCCGGTATCGGCCTTGCAGGCTCTAGCCTGGGCGCGTTGGGCATGGCCCCGACGCAGGCCTTCGCCGAGCAGGTGCGCCACTTCAAGCTTGCCCACACCCATGAAACCCGCAATACCTGCCCGTACTGCTCGGTCGGTTGCGGCTTGATCATGTACAGCCAGGGCGATGCGGCGAAGAACGTTGCGCAAAACATCATCCATATCGAGGGCGACGCCGACCACCCGGTCAACCGCGGCACCCTGTGCCCGAAAGGCGCGGGCCTTTTGGACTTCATTCACAGCCCCGGCCGCTTGCAGTACCCGCAGGTGCGCAAGCCCGGCAGCAGCGAATGGACCCGGATCACCTGGGACGAAGCCCTCGACCGCGTCGCCGACCTGATGAAGGCCGACCGCGACGCCAATTTCGTCGAGCAGAACGCCCAGGGCCAGACAGTCAATCGCTGGCTGACTACAGGATTCCTCGCGGCGTCGGCAGCGTCCAACGAAGCGGGTTACATCACCCACAAGGTGGTTCGCAGTCTCGGCATGCTGGGGTTCGATAACCAGGCGCGTGTCTGACACGGCCCGACGGTGGCAAGTCTTGCCCCGACGTACGGCCGTGGAGCCATGACCAACACCTGGACCGATATCGCCAACGCGAATCTGATCCTGGTGATGGGCGGCAACGCAGCAGAAGCCCACCCTTGCGGCTTCAAATGGGTGACCGAAGCCAAGGCGCACAATGCCGCGCGGCTGATCGTGGTCGATCCGAGGTTTACCCGGACCGCGTCCGTGGCCGATTACTACGCGCCGATTCGCACCGGCAGCGACATCGCGTTCATGGGCGGGCTGATCAATTACCTGCTGACCGAGGACAAGATCCAGCACGAATACGTGCGCAACTACACCGACGTATCGTTCATCGTCAGAGCCGGATTCGGCTTCGAGGACGGACTGTTCACCGGTTACGACGCGGCCAAGCGCAGCTACACCGACAAATCCACCTGGGGTTACGAGTTGGGCGAGGACGGCTTCGTGAAAGTCGACCCGACCCTGCAGGACCCGCGCTGCGTCTATCAACTGATGAAGCAGCATTACAGCCGCTACAACATCGACCTGGCGAGCCAGATCTGCGGCATGCCGGTCGATGCGATGAAAAAGATCTGGGAGGAAATCGCCACTTGCTCGGCACCGGGCAAGACCATGACCATTCTCTATGCGCTGGGCTGGACCCAGCACTCGATCGGCTCGCAGATCATCCGCAGCGCAGCGATGGTGCAACTGTTGCTGGGCAACGTCGGCATGCCGGGCGGCGGGGTCAACGCCTTGCGCGGGCACTCGAACATTCAGGGCCTGACCGACCTTGGTCTGCTGTCCAACGCGCTGCCGGGTTACCTGACCTTGCCGACCGACGCCGAGCAGGATTACGCGGCCTTCATCCATAAACGCACGCAAGTTCCATTGCGGCCGGGGCAATTGTCCTACTGGCAGAACTACAGCAAGTTCCACGTCAGCCTGATGAAAGCCTGGTATGGCGCCAATGCCACCGCCGAGAACCAGTGGGCCTACCACTACTTGCCGAAACTCGACATCCCCAACTACGACATCCTCAAGGTGTTCGATCTGATGGGGCAGGGCAAGGTCAACGGCTACATGTGCCAGGGCTTCAACCCGATTGCCGCGTTGCCGGACAAGAACCGGGTGATGGCGGCGCTGGCCAAACTGAAATGGCTGGTGGTGATGGACCCGCTGGCCACCGAAACCTCGCAGTTCTGGGAACACGTCGGGCCGTTCAACGATGTGAAGAGCGCCGACATCCAGACCGAAGTCATACGCCTGCCAACGACGTGTTTTGCCGAAGAGGACGGCTCGCTGGTCAACAGCAGCCGCTGGCTGCAATGGCACTGGAAAGGTGCCGACGGCCCGGGCGAGGCGCGCACCGACGTGCAGATCATGAGCGCGCTGTTCCTGCGCCTGCGAGAGCGTTATCAGGCCGAGGGCGGCAAATTCGCCGATCCGCTGTTGAAGCTGTCGTGGCCGTACAAGATCGCCGAAGAGCCCTCGCCGGAAGAGATCGCCAAAGAGGTCAACGGTTACGCCACCACTGACTTCACCGACGCCACGGGCGCGGTGATCAAGGGTAATTCGCAACTGGCCGGGTTCGCCCAGCTCAAGGATGACGGCAGCACTGCGTCCGGCTGCTGGATTTTCTGCGGCAGCTGGACCGAAGCCGGCAACCAGATGGCCCGCCGCGACAACAACGACCCATACGGCATGCATCAGCATCAAGGCTGGGCGTGGGCCTGGCCGGCCAACCGGCGGATTCTGTACAACCGCGCCTCTGCGGACGTCGCCGGCAAGCCGTGGGATCCGAAAAAACGCCTGGTCTGGTGGAACGGCAAGACGTGGGGCGGCACCGACGTGCCGGACTACAAGGCTGACGTGCCGCCGGAAGCCGGGATGAACCCGTTCATCATGAACCCCGAAGGCGTGGCGCGGTTCTTCGCCGTCGACAAGATGAACGAAGGACCATTCCCCGAGCACTACGAGCCGTTCGAAACGCCGATCGGCATCAACCCGCTGCACCCGGACAACAAGAAAGCCACCAGCAACCCGGCGGCACGGATCTTCGATTCGGTGTGGGACAGCCTCGGCGTGGCCAAGGATTACCCGTACGCCGCCACCAGCTACCGGCTGACCGAGCATTTCCACTTCTGGAGCAAGCACTGCAAGTTGAACGCGATTGCTCAACCCGAGCAGTTCGTGGAAATCGGCGAAGTGCTGGCAAAAGAGAAGGGCATCGCCGCTGGCGATCGGGTGCGCGTGAGCAGCAAGCGCGGGTTCATTGAAGCGGTGGCGGTGGTGACCAAAAGGATCCGGCCGTTGCAGGTCAACAACCAGGTGGTGCACCAGATCGGCATTCCGCTGCACTGGGGTTTCACCGGCCTGACGCGCCACGGTTACCTGACCAACACCCTGGTGCCGTTCCTCGGCGATGGCAATACACAGACCCCGGAATCCAAGTCATTCCTGGTCAACGTGGAGAAGCTCTGATGGAGAATCTTTAGATGGCCAGCCAAGACATCATTGCCCGCTCGGCCACCACGACCCCGGCGCCTTCGATACGCGGCCAGGAACAGGTGGCCAAGCTGATCGACACCACCAAGTGCATCGGCTGCAAGGCCTGCCAGGTCGCATGCTCGGAATGGAACGAGCTGCGCGACGAGGTCGGCCACAACCACGGCACCTACGACAATCCGCAGGATCTGAGCGCCGATTCATGGACGCTGATGCGCTTCACCGAGCACGAAACCGACGCCGGCAACCTCGAATGGCTGATCCGCAAGGACGGCTGCATGCACTGCGCCGAACCCGGATGCCTGGCGGCGTGCCCCAGCCCTGGCGCGATCATCAAGCACGCCAACGGCATCGTCGATTTCGATCAGGACCACTGCATCGGCTGCGGTTATTGCATCACCGGCTGCCCGTTCAACATCCCGCGCATTTCGCAGAAGGACCACAAGGCCTACAAATGCACGCTCTGTTCGGACCGGGTGGCGGTGGGTCTGGAACCGGCCTGCGTAAAAACCTGCCCGACCGGAGCCATCGTGTTCGGCACCAAGGACGACATGAAAACCCATGCCGCCGAACGCATCGTCGACCTGAAAAGCCGTGGCTTCGACAACGCCGGCCTGTATGACCCGCAAGGCGTCGGCGGCACCCACGTCATGTACGTGCTGCACCACGCCGACACCCCGAAAATCTACGCCGGCCTGCCGGACAACCCCGAGATCAGTCCGCTGGTGGGTTTGTGGAAAGGCATCAGCAAGCCGTTGGGTCTGCTGGCCATGGGCGCGGCGGTGCTGGCCGGGTTCTTCCATTACGTGCGGATCGGCCCGAACCGGGTCGAGGAAGATGAACATCCAGATCCGCCCGACACCTCGGTGCACGTCGTCGATCCGGCAGTGCACACCTTCGACCCACGCGGGGAGGGCCGGCCATGAGCAACAAGACGATCCTGCGCTACACCGCCAACCAGCGCACCAACCACTGGCTGGTGGCGATTCTGTTCTTCATGGCCGGCCTGTCGGGGTTGGCACTGTTCCATCCGTCGATGTTCTGGCTGACCAATCTGTTCGGCGGCGGGCCGTGGACGCGAATCCTGCACCCTTTCATGGGCGTGCTGATGTTTGTGTTCTTCCTGGGGCTGGTGTTTCGCTTCTGGCGCTCGAACTTTTTCATCGACAACGACTGGAAATGGCTGCGGCGCATCGACCGGGTGCTGGTCAACGACGAAGAGACCGTGCCGGCGGTGGGCAAATATAACGCCGGGCAAAAGCTGCTGTTCTGGACTTTACTGCTGTGCATGCTCGGATTGCTGTTCACGGGGCTGGTGATCTGGCGCGCGTATTTCAGTCATTACTTCGGCATCACCACCATCCGCTGGGCGATGTTGTTGCACGCACTGGCGGGGTTTGTGCTGATCCTGAGCATCATCGTTCACATCTATGCCGGGATCTGGATCAAGGGCTCGGTGAACGCAATGATGCACGGCTGGGTCAGCCGCGCCTGGGCCAGGAAACACCATGCACTCTGGTATCGCGAGGTGGAGAGCAAAGATCCGCCAGAGCGACCGGTCACAAAAAAGGGCTGACAGTTGCCAACCATCCTTGAACCCGGAGAAATCGAAGCGGCGGCCAGTTCGCCGCCGTTTCTGCACCTGCCGCCGCACAACCTGTTCACGCTGCGGGCCCAGCGTCTGGAACGTTTGGCCGAAGGGCATCCGCTGGCCGATTACCTGCGCTTGATTGCCGGTTTGTGCCGGGTCCAGCAGCAAATCCTCGATGATCCGCCCTCGACCGCGCCGCTTGATGAACAGCGGCTGGAAGTCTGCCGGCAACACGGCATGCCACCGTTTGCTGCCGAAACCTTGATTCGCGAGGACACCTGGCAGCTGTATTTCGAGGCCTTGCTCCAGCGTTATGTCGCCCCTGAGCAACCGGCGGTGGGCGAGGCCGTGACCACGCTGCGCATCGCCAGTCCCGGCCAGTTACGCGCGTGGGCCGTGGCGCTGGTCAGCGGCCAGTATTCGCTGGTGCCGGCGGCGCTGGTGCCGTTTCTCGGGGCGGCGCTGCAAGCGGCGTGGAGTCACTGGCTGCTCAGCGCTCCGAACCTGCAACTGACGCCCGGCGACAGCCTCAGCCAGTGCCCGGCCTGTGGCTCGCCGGCCATGGCCGGGGTGATCCGCCATCGCGGCAAACACAACGGCCTGCGGTATCTGGTGTGTTCGCTATGCGCCTGCGAATGGCATGTGGTGCGGGTCAAGTGCGTGTATTGCGAGCAGAGCAAAGGGCTTGAATACCTGAGCCTTGAGGATGATCGCCACGCCGCCAATCAGGCGCCGCTGCGCGCCGAAGTCTGTCCGGGCTGCAACAGCTACCTGAAGTTGCTGTATCTGGAAAACGACGGGGAGGGCGAGGCGCTGTCGGCAGATCTGGGCAGTCTGCTGCTCGACATGCGCCTGGCTCAGGACGGCTATCAGCGGCTGGCGCCGAATCTATTGCTGGCGCCCGGCGACGAATAGGCCTCAGCGGTGCGGCAACTCAACGCGTGCGCGCAAGCCGCCGCTGCGGCGGTTACGCAAACTGAGTTCGCCACCCTGTTCACGAATGATTCCCCGTGCCGCCGAAAGACCGAGCCCGACCCCGCCGGTGTCGCGGTTGCGCGAGGTCTCGAGACGGAAGAACGGATCGAACACCCGCTCCAGCGCGTCCTCGGGAATTCCCGGCCCCTCGTCAATGACCTCGATGCGAATCGACGTGTCATCGCAGCTCAGCGCCACACTGGGTCGCTGTCCGTATTTCACCGCGTTATCCAGCAGATTGACGATGACCCGCTTGATACCCAGCGGCCGGCCGTCGTACACCACATGCGCCGGGCCGGTGAAACCGATGTCGAGGTGCTGATCGCGGTAGTCATCGACGATGGTTTGCAGCAACTCCGACAGATCGAACGCGGTGGATTGCTCCAGGTGGGTGTCTTCCCGGAAGAACGCCAGAGCGGCGTTGATCATCGATTGCATTTCCTCGATGTCGCGGATCAGTTTGCCCTGATGGTCGAGGTCTTCCATGAACTCGCTGCGCAGGCGCATTCGGGTCAGCGGGGCGCGCAAGTCGTGGGAGATGGCCGCCAGCATGTGGGTGCGCTCGCCGATGAAATGCTGGATCTGCGCCTGCATCGTATTGAACGCGACGATGGCCTGACGGATCTCGTGCGGGCCTTCGAGGTGGATCGGCGGCGCTTTCAGGTCCCCGCCGAAACGCCGCGCCGCATGGGCAAAGCGCTGTAACGGCTGGGCCAGTTGTCGTGTGGCCAGCCAGGCGACCAGCAGCGTGGCGACCAGTCCCAGGGCAACGATCACGGCAATCCGCACGTTCAGGCTCAAGCCCCAACTGCGCTCCGGCGGCGTGAACGACAGCCAGCTGTCATCGGCCAGCCGCACCAGTGCCATGTAATGCGCGCGAGGGCTGCCGGCGGGCCAGTCGTCGGGGTTGAACACGTCGATCTGCCGGTCATCGCCGAGCAACTGCCGCAGCGCCGGCACTTTTCCGGCCTCGACCTGTTCGCCGTCCCCCGGCAGACCGAAGTCGGCTCGACGGGGTTTCCACAGCACTTCAAGCATCGGGCTGCTGGCGGCACTGGCCAGTTGCGGGCGCAGAGCCGCCGGCGCTGCCTCGATCACGCGCGTGGTGGCAGCGATCTGTTCCAGCAGCCCGGTGCGCTCGATCGGCGGCCGGGCCCAGATCCCCGCGACCTGAACGAACAGCGCATTGAGCAGCAGCGACGCGAGCATGGCCGCGACGATTGTCAGGGCAATCCGCCGGCTGAGGGTGTCGCGCCGCAGCATCCGGCCGATCATGAGCGGCTGACCTTGGCAGTGAACATGTAGCCGCCGTTACGCACCGTGCGGATCAGGTCCGGACGTTTGCTGTCCGGTTCGATCTTGCGTCGCAGCCGACTGATCTGCACGTCGATGCTGCGGTCATAGGCGTCGTGGCCCTGACCGTGGGTCAGGTCGATCAGTTGTTCGCGGGTCAGGATGCGTTGCGGATGTTCGAGCAATACCAGCAGCAGGTCGAATTCGCCGGCGGACATCGGAATCATCACGCCCTCCGGCGAGCGCAGTTCACGGCAGGTGATGTCCAGATGCCAACCGGCGAAGGCCATGACCGGCCGTGAAGGCTCGGCGCCGGACGGCGTGCTCTCACCGACCCGCCGTTGCAGGGCGCGCACCCGGGCCAGCAGTTCCTGCGGGGCGAAGGGTTTGGTCAGGTAGTCGTCGGCGCCCAGTTCAAGGCCGACAATGCGGTCGCTCAACTCGGCCATGGCCGTGAGCATGATGATCGGGATGCCCATCTGCGCCCGGACCTTCTGGCACAGGCTCAGGCCACCCTCGCCGGGCAGCATCAGGTCGAGGATGATCGTGTCCGGTCGCGCCTGCGCAATGGCCGCCCACATGGCCTCGCCATGGGCGGCGACATCGACCTGATAACCGTGCTGAACGAAGAATTTCTTCAGCAAGGACAGAATTTCCCCGTCGTCATCGACGATCAGCAATCTGCTCACGTTTGCGCAATCCATGAACCCAAAAGAAGCGCATCTAAAACCATTTCGATGCGCCGGTCATATATTTCAATCCTGCAACATTCCTTCAGCGCGGACATCAGCCGGACATCGTCGGGCAAACATCCGCAGGCACTCTGCACGCCTTCCAACCAAGGGGGCTCAACATGAAGGACATGAACAGCGGCTACATCACCCGGGACCATGGCGCCGTGCGCCCGTTGATCCTGACCCAGCGCACCACCGCACCGGGCCCGGACACGCCGATCCTGTTCCAGGAGACGTGCCTGGGGCTGGCCAACGATCAGAGTCAGTTGATCCTGCGCCGCTATTTCGAACGGTTCAGCCCGACCGAGGCCCATTGGGTCGAATACCTCCACTCGATTCCCACCGCCGAATTCATCCAATGGATCATGACCCACGGCCAGTTGCGCATCGAGTGCTCCGACAACACCCCGCACAGCCACGTCCACGCCTGAACAAGGAAACACCATCGATGACTAGCCATCGCTCACTGGCCGTGTTGTTTGCCGCCACCCTCAGCCTGTCGGCGTGCAGCAGCAAGAAGCTTCCGGCGGAGCCGCAGGCCGGGTTTCTACGGGATTACAGCGTGCTCAAGGAAGGGCAGACCGCTTCGGGGCAAACAATATTGAGCTGGATCAGCCCGACATTGGCGAGAGGCCGTTATAGCCAGGTTTACCTGGCGCCGAGCCAGTTCTATCCACGGATCAAGCCTTCTCAGCGCATTCCCCAAAGTACCTTGTCGGGCGTGACCCACTACTACGACGCAGCCCTCAGGCTGGAACTGGGCAAGGTGCTGCCGCTGGCGTCTAAACCCGGCCCGAACACGCTGATCGTCAAACCGGCCATCACCCAGGTCGCCGCCAGCACTCAGGGCCTGCGCTTTTATGAATGGCTGCCGGTGACACTGGTTGCGGCCGGCGTAAGCAGCGCCACCGGCATTCGTGACCGCGACAGTGAAATCGCCACGGAAGTGTCCTTCGAGGACGGTTCGACCGGGGAAGTCGTGGCCGAGGTGGTGCGCAAGGGCAAGGGCGTGCCGCTGGAGAACGACAAACAGGTCATGACGCCCGATAACGTGAAAGCCGTGCTCGATGGCTGGGCGACGGACTTGAGTCAAACCTATGTGCCGGTTCAGCGGGCCGCGCTGCGCTAGCAGCAGGGTGGTCTAACATCATCAGGCGTATTTCGATTTCGGGAGTGCCTGATGTCCGTAAGTGTTGCCCTGCGGTTACCGTCGATTGACAGCCTGTTGCGCCACCCGGCGTGCCAGCCATTGGCCGAGCGTTACGGGCGTGAGGCCTTGTTGACGGGGTTTCGCCAGTTACTGGATGACTTGCGCGAAGCGGTGGTGGCGGGGCAACTGACCGCCGTCGAAATCAGCTCTGAAGCGCTGGCCGGAAGGGTCGCCGAACGTCTGGCGCTGAAGCAGCGCAGCCAGGTGCGCCGTGTGTTCAACCTGACAGGCACGGTGCTGCATACCAACCTCGGCCGGGCCTTGTTGCCCGAAGAAGCCATTGAAGCGGTGCAACTGGCGGCGCGCTATCCCTTGAATCTGGAATTCGACCTGGCCAGCGGCAAGCGCGGTGACCGCGACGATCTGATCGAAGGCCTGATCCGCGAGCTGACCGGCGCCGAAGCCGTGACCGTGGTCAACAACAATGCCGCCGCCGTGCTGCTGACGCTCAACAGCCTCGGCGCGCGCAAGGAAGGCATCATTTCCCGGGGCGAGCTGATCGAGATCGGCGGCGCGTTCCGCATCCCCGACATCATGAGCCGCGCCGGCGTGCGCCTGCACGAGGTCGGCACCACCAACCGCACCCATGCCCGCGACTACGAAGCGGCGATAGGCCCACGCAGCGGCCTGATCATGCGCGTGCACGCGAGCAACTACAGCATCGAAGGCTTCACCGCCCGGGTGCCGACCTCCGAACTGGCGGCGTTGGCCCATCGAAATGACTTGCCGCTGCTCGAAGACCTCGGCAGCGGCAGTCTGCTGGACCTGACCCGCTGGGGCTTGCCGGCGGAACCGACGGTGCGTCAGGCGCTGCTCGATGGCGCTGACATCGTCACTTTCAGCGGCGATAAACTGCTTGGCGGGCCCCAGGCGGGGTTGATTGTCGGGCGCAAGGACTTGATCGCGAAGATCAAGAAGAACCCGCTGAAACGCGCATTGCGGGTCGACAAACTGACGCTGGCGGCACTGGAAGCGGTGCTCGGACTCTATCGCGACCCGGATCGTCTGGCCGAGCGCTTGCCGAGCCTGCGTTTGATGACCCGTCCGCAAGCCGAGATTCTGGCCCAGGCCGAACGCCTGCAGCCGGCCTTGTCCGAACGGCTGGGCGAGGTCTGGACCGTCACGGCGGAGCCCGCACTGGGCATGATCGGCAGCGGTAGCCAACCGGTGGCGCGCCTGCCAAGCGCGGCGCTGTGCCTGCGCCCACAGGTATCGAAACGCCTGCGCGGACGTTGCCTGCTGAATCTGGAAGCCGCGCTGCGTGCCTTGCCGATCCCGGTGCTCGGGCGCATCGATGACGACGCGTTGTGGCTGGATCTGCGGCAACTCGACGATGAACCGGCGTGGCAGGCACAACTCGGGCAGTTGCAAACGTGATCGTCGGCACGGCGGGGCACATCGACCACGGCAAAACGTCACTGCTCCAGGCACTGACCGGGCAAACCGGCGACCGCCGCCCGCAGGAACGCGAGCGCGGGATGACCATCGACCTCGGTTATCGGTACGCAGAACTGGCACCCGGCGCCGGGCTGACCGGTTTCATCGACGTGCCGGGCCACGAGAAATTCACCCACAACATGCTCGCCGGCGCGCAAGGCATCGATCTGGTGTTGCTGGTGGTGGCGGCGGATGACGGGGTGATGCCGCAGACCCGCGAGCATCTGGCGATTGTCGAGCTGCTGGGCATTCCACGGGCGCTGGTAGCGATCACCAAGTGTGATCGGGTCGAGGCGGGCAGGGTGGAAGAGGTTCACCGACAAGTCGAAAGCCTGCTGGCGACCGGCCCCTATGCCGAAGCACCGTTGCTGACGGTTTCCAGCGTGACGGGCGAGGGCGTCGACGCGCTGCGCGAGGCGTTGCTGGAGATAGACGCAGAGGAGCGCAGTCGCGAAGGCGGTTTTCGCTTGGCCATCGACCGGGCGTTCAGTGTCGCCGGCGCCGGTATTGTGGTGACGGGGACGGCGCTTTCGGGCTCGGTCGCTGTGAGCGACAAGCTCAGCCTCGGCCCGGCGGGCAAAACCGTGCGGGTCAGAGGTCTGCACGCGCAGAATCAGACTGCCGAACAAGCCTTCGCCGGCCAGCGCGTGGCCCTGAACATCAGCGCGGATCGCCTGGAACTCGGGCAGATCCATCGCGGCCAATGGTTGCTCGCCGAATGGCTGCACGCGCCGACCCAGCGGCTGGATATCGAATTCCGGTTGTTGCCGGGCGAGCGGGTTTTCGAGCATTTCCAGCCGGTCCACCTGCATCTCGGCACGCAGGACGTGATCGCCCGGGTCGCCTTACTGGAGGGTTCGAGCCTGGCGCCCGGCGAGCGCATGTTTGCGCAAGTGCTGACGAACGTCCCGGTGCACGGCGTCCACGGTGATCCGCTGATCCTGCGTGATGCCAGCGCCCAGCGAACCCTTGGCGGCGGGCGCGTCCTTGATCCTTTCGCCCCGGCCCGCCAGCGGCGCAGCCCGGAACGGCTGACACAACTGCGGGCACTGGCGATCAGCTCCGAGCTGGAACAGGCCTTGCCGACGTTACTGGAATACAGCGCAAGCGGCCTCGACCCGCAACGCCTGGAGCGACAGTTCAACCGTCCGCGTGACGGCTGGACGCTGCCGGACAATGTCCGCCTGATCGAAACCCGTCAGGGCCCGGTGCTGTTCAATGCGCAGCGCTGGGGCATGCTCAAGTTCAGGCTGCTGGAGCAACTGGCGCGCTTTCATGAGCTGGAGCCCGATCAGATGGGCCCGGACCGCGACCGTCTGCGGCGTTTCAGCGGTTTGAGCCTCGAACGCGCGACCTTCATCAGCCTGCTGGAAGAACTGCTCGGCGCCGGCTCGCTGGTCGCCAGCGGCCCGTGGCTGCATTTGCCCGACCATCAGGTGCGCCTGAGCGCCGACGACGAAACCCTGTGGCAGGCGTTGCAGCCGTTGTTCGAACAGGCTGGTTTCGATCCGCCGTGGGTACGTGACGTGGCGAAAGTCGTCGGTCTGGAAGACGCGATCGTGCGTTTGCTGCTGCGCAAACTGGCGCGCCTTGGCGTGATGCATCAAGTGGTGCGCGACCTGTTTGTCACCGACATCACGCTGCGGCAAATGGTGGCGGTGCTGCTGCGCCTGGCCGAAGAAAATCCGCAGATCGAAGTCACGGCCTTCCGCGATGCGCTAGGCTTGGGACGCAAGCGCAGTATTCAGATCCTTGAATACTTCGATCGGCTGGGCCTGACCCGGCGCGTCGGCGAAGGCCGGCAAATCCGCACCGACAGTGCGCTGGCCAACCCCGGCGCCGACTGAGTTCAAGGAAGGCAATCGCGCCCGGTGGCGCGGCCGGGCTTCAAACCCGGTTGGGGACGGCATCCGTTCCCGGGCAGGTTCGACTCCGGCTGCCTTCCGCCATTTCTCCCCTCAAAACCCCAGTGGGTACTGGATCACCACGTAGATCCGGTCAATGTCGTCGCCCGCCTGAGCGCTGTTGGCCCGGTGCGACACGTGAGACAGCTGCACCGACAGATCCTTGGCCGCGCCGGACTGGACGATGTAACGCAGATCGATGTCGCGTTCCCAGTGTTTGCCGCCGTCCCCTTGCTGAGGCTGATATTCACCGGAATCCGCGTCGAACGGGTTATAGGCGCCGCCCTTGGGCGCGTGGGTGCCGTCGATGTGGCTGCCGGCGACGTAGCGGGTCATGAAATTCAGCCCGGGAATGCCGAAGGCGCCAAGATCCAGGTCGTAGCGCGCTTGCCAGGAGCGCTCGTGGGCGCCGTTGAAGTCGGCGTATTTGATCGAGTTGGCCAGGTAGATCGAGTCGCCGCCGACGAAATCGAACGGCGTGTCGCCATTGATGCGTTGCCAGCCGAGCATCACCGCGTGGGCGCCGAAGGTGTATTTGCCCGATAGGCTGAACGCCGTGTTGTCGATGTCGCCGGCTAATGCCTGCCCGGTGTCGCGGGTGTGGTAGACGTTGGCGTCAAGCAACAGACCGGACTGTTTGAAATGCAGGTTGGCGTAGTACTGGCGCCAGGTGTCGCTCAGATCGGACGCATACAGCGCGCCGCCCACCGGGCTGTCGCTGAACAGCTCGGTGCCGACAAAACTGATGCTTTCGCCTTGGGTGCTGGCGCCATAGCCCTGGAAGTCGCCTTTGCCGGAAGAGCTGTCCTGGTTCTTGAACGCCGTGAAGCGCCCGGCCACAACGCGTGCGTTTTCGATTTCGTGGCTATCGAGCAGCAACCCCGTGGCGTATTCCGGTTGCAGGCGTTTGTCCGAGGTGTCGAACACCGGCGTTTCCACGGTCATTTCACCGAAGGCGAGGGTGGTTTTCGAAGTCTTCAACTTCAGCGCACCACCGGCGCTGGAATATTCGCTTTCGCTGCGGCCATCACTGTCCACCGGTAATAATCCCGTGCCGGAGTGCCCCTTGCCGCCATCGAGTTTCAGCCCATAAAAGGCGTGGGCATCGAGACCAATCCCGACAGCTCCTTCAGTGAAACCGGATGCGAAAGTGCCGATAAACCCTTGAGCCCATTCCTGTTTGTAGTTTTTTCCAGCGGGCGAGGGCGAGCGGTAATCGTTGCTCAGAAAGAAGTTGCGGCTGAGCACCTCGGCCTTGGCGTCGTCGAGAAAACCGCTGGCAAATGCCGAGTCGGCCATTGCGCAATACAACAGTGCCAGGGCGAAACGCGGTTGCATGAAACCTTTCATGTGTCAGTGACCGGCCGTGATGGAAGTTGCCGGATACTGAAGCAAACATTCGTGCTGCGATTGAGCGGATGTGCTGAGTCAGCGTCCTCAGGTCACCCGGCCTTTTCGTTGCCTGGAAGGATCGACAGCGGCGGCTCTTGATGCCTGCAGAAGACTGGCGAAGGCCGCCTTGTCGATCGGGCGACTCATGTAATAACCCTGGACTTCGTTGCATTGATCCTTGCCCAGGATGTCCAGTTGTTCCTCGGTTTCGACGCCTTCGGCGGTCACGGTCAGCCCCATCGCTTTACCCAGTCCGATGATGGCCTGCACCACCGCCCGATCATTGGCGCCGGTGCTGATGGACGCGATGAAGCGTTTGTCGATCTTGATGCCGTCGAACGGGTAGGCACGCAGGTAGCCAAGGGAGGAATAACCGGTGCCGAAGTCGTCCATGTTCAGCCGCACGCCCAGTTCCTTGAGCGCGTTCATGGTGGTCAACGCGCCGTCCGTGTCGTTGAGCATCACGTTCTCGGTGATTTCCAGCTCCAGCCGGCTGGCCGGGAAGCGAGTGCCGACCAGCACTTCACGTACATCTTCGACCACATCGCTGATCGCAAACTGCGCAGGTGACAGGTTCACCGACAGGAGAATGTCCGCCGGCCACGTAAGCGCCGTTTCACAAGCCTCACGCAGGACCCAGCGACCCAGGGGAACAATCAGGTCGGTCTGTTCGGCCAGCGGAATGAATAAATCCGGTCCGAGCAACCCTTTTACCGGATGCTGCCAGCGCACCAGAGCCTCGACCGAAACGATTTCCTTGCCATCGACCTTGTATCGGGGTTGATAGTGCAGCACGAACTCGTTGTTCTTCAGGGCCCTGCGCAGGTCGTCCTCCATCTGCCGGCGGGTCTGGATCTGGTCGCTCATGTGCGCTTCGAAATAGCACCAGGTGTTCTTGCCTTCGGATTTGGCCTGGTACAGCGCAATGTCCGCGCAACGGATCAGCTCACTGGCGACGTACCCGTGACGCCGGCTCAGGGCGATTCCGACACTGGCGCCGATGTGCAACGGTTGCTGTTCGAAGAGGATGGGCTGATGCAGGCTGCCGATCAGGCGTGTGCAGAATCTGTCGATCTCCTGATGCGTGTCCATGCCGCAGAGCACCACGACGAACTCATCACCGCCCAGACGGGCGACGATATCGTGGTCGCGCGTGCATTCGCGCAGACGGCCGGCAACCTCTTGCAACACCGCATCGCCGGCCGGGTGCCCGAGGGAATCGTTGATCGGCTTGAAATTGTCCAGGTCAATCATCAGCACCGATAAAGGCGGAGCGTGCTCCTTGAGCAACAGGGCGTCATCCAGATAGCGCGACAGTTTGTTGCGGTTGGGCAGTCCCGTCAGCGCGTCATGCAAGGACAGATGCTGGATCTGCGCATGGGCGGCGACTTCATCGGTGATGTCGCTGGCCGTGCCGCGATAGCCGACGACTGCCGTACTTTCCACGATCGGCCTGGCCGAGAGACGGCAGTGGCGCTGTTGCCCCTTGCGGTCGCGATAGGTGCAGCGCAGGTCGCTGGCATTGCTCTCCTCATCCAGTTTTTTCAGCCACAGATCCAGCGGAGTGGTGTCGCACGCCAGCAAGTGCCCGATGTGTTTCCCGATCCACTGCGCCTGCGGATAGCCGGTGACCGCGCTGAACCGGGTCGACAGATAGGTGATGGACAACGCTTCATCCACCTCCCAGATCCAGTCGGACGCCGCTTCGGCCACCGCCCGAAAGCGCTCCTCGCTGGCTTCCAGTGCGCGGTTGGACGCCAGCAGTGCCTGATTCGACGCCTGCATCGCTTCAAAACTGTCGTCGACGTACCGCGAGGAACGTAACGCATGACGAAAGAACCAGACCGTCAGGGCCATCAGCACGAGCAAAGCGGGGCCGAGCGTTGGCAGCAACGACCAGAGCAGATGCTGGCCCGGTCGTTCCAGATCTGCAACGAGGCTGTATCCGGTGCTGTCCAGCGGGACGCGAGGCTGGCCCGGGTCGATGGTGCCGTCCGGTGCCAGCGTCAGATTGTTCAGGCCGTACCCGCTGCCGATCTTGCGCAACTTGGTGGGCGTCAACTTGTCGACGAATACCAGTACCGAAGTCTTTTGTGGATCGCCTATCGGGCGCTCATCGTTGGGAATGATCGCCGCCGCGGTGACCAGCGCCGGCCAGTCTTCGAACAATGAATAAGTACTGACGGGCCTGGTCAGGTCGGGCTGACTCTGCACTTGCTCCACCAGACTGTTCGCCGAAAGCTGAAGGAACTGGGGCAGTTGCGCATTGAGCAATTGCCCGCGAACGACGGCGTATTTGGTGCGTTCCCGATCCAGCACGAACAGACCGTCATAGCCGTCGCTGGTAAACAGGGTCTTGCCCATGTTCTGCTCGGTGTACGCCCAGTTCGTGTCGACCGTACCGCTCAAACGTTCATACGCTGTCGTCCAGTAGGCGTAACTGGTGATGTAGTTCTTGGATGCGGTAATCCGGTTTTCCAGCGCCCGGGCCGAATAGAACCGGACGTCATTGACGTCCTCCTCATCCAGTTGAGTGGCAATGCCGAGCAACGCAGCGGTCGCCGCCATCACCCCGACAATGAACAGCGCGCCCACCGCAATGGCCAGACGCCGGGTGACAGAGCCCTGCAGGGTGGGTAACGACGTCGCACGGCTGGAAATGTCCATTTGCTCGTCCTTGATCCGGTACTTCTTCAATCTAGAACATCTTCGGCTTCGAGATGTTCAGAAGTTCGCCAAATGTGTCTGACCGCTCAGGCCCCGTTGCGCAAAAGCACAAGACTTCACGCTCAAAAGCCGGATAATGGCGGCCAATTTGTTTAGCCCGCTATTCTGGTAACCCGCATGGAAATCAAGGTCAATTTTCTCGACAACCTCCGACTCGAAGCCAAGTTCGATGACTTCACGGTGGTGGCCGACCAACCGATCCGTTACAAGGGCGATGGCTCTGCACCGGGTCCGTTCGACTATTTCCTGGCGTCGTCGGCCTTGTGCGCGGCTTACTTCGTAAAGTTGTACTGCAGTACCCGCAATATCCCGACCGAAAACATTCGTCTGTCGCAGAACAACATTGTCGACCCGGAAAACCGCTACAACCAGATCTTCAAGATCCAGGTCGAGCTGCCGGCAGACATCTCGGAGAAGGATCGCCAGGGCATCCTGCGCTCGATTGACCGTTGCACGGTGAAGAAGGTGGTGCAGGCCGGGCCGGAATTCGTGATCGAGGAAGTCGAGAACCTCGACGCCGATGCCCAGGCCCTGCTGATGCCGGTTTCCACGTCCGGCGCGGGCACCTGCATTGCCGGCAAGGACCTGCCGCTGGAACAGACCATCGCCAACATGTCGGGGATTCTGGCCGACCTGGGCATGAAGATCGAAATCGCATCGTGGCGCAACATCGTGCCCAACGTCTGGTCGCTGCACATCCGCGATGCGCAGTCGCCGATGTGCTTCACCAACGGCAAGGGCGCGACCAAAGAGAGCGCGCTGGCCTCGGCGCTGGGCGAGTTCATCGAGCGGCTCAACTGCAACTTCTTCTACAACGATCAGTTCTGGGGCGAAGAGATCGCCAATGCCGAGTTCGTGCATTACCCGGACGAGCGCTGGTTCAAGCCCGGAGCCAAGGATGAGTTGCCTGCGGAAATCCTCGACGAATACTGCCTGGGCATTTACAACCGCGACGGCGAACTGCGCGGCTCGCACCTGTTCGACACCAACTCCGGCAACACCCAGCGCGGCATCTGCTCGCTGCCGTTCGTGCGTCAGTCCGACGGTGAAGTGGTGTATTTCCCGTCCAACCTGATCGAGAACCTGTTTCTCAGCAACGGCATGAGCGCCGGCAACACCCTGGCCGAAGCGCAGGTGCAGTGCCTGTCGGAAATCTTCGAGCGGGCGGTCAAACGCGAAATCCTCGAAGGCGAAATGGCCCTGCCGGATGTGCCGCAAGAGGTGCTGGCGAAGTACCCGGGCATCCTCGCCGGGATCCAGGCGCTGGAAGAGCAGGGCTTCCCGGTGCTGGTCAAGGACGCGTCGCTGGGCGGTGAATTCCCGGTGATGTGCGTGACGCTGATGAACCCGCGCACCGGCGGCGTGTTCGCCTCGTTCGGCGCGCACCCGAGCTTCGAAGTGGCGCTGGAACGCAGCCTTACCGAGTTGCTGCAGGGCCGCAGCTTCGAAGGCCTCAACGATCTGCCACAGCCGACCTTCTCGGGCCAGGCCGTGACCGAACCGAACAACTTCGTCGAGCACTTCATCGATTCCAGCGGCGTGGTGTCGTGGCGCTTCTTCAGCGCCAAGGCCGACTTCGAATTCGTCGAGTGGGATTTCTCCGGCAACGGCGAAAACTCCAACGCCGAAGAGGCCGCAACGCTGTTCGGCATCCTCGAAGACATGGGCAAGGAAGTCTACATGGCGGTCTACGAGCACATCGGCGCCAAGGCGTGCCGCATTCTGGTGCCGGACTATTCGGAGATCTATCCGGTAGAAGACCTGATCTGGGACAACACCAACAAAGCGCTGCAATTCCGTGCGGACATTCTCAACCTGCACAACCTGAGCAAAGTCGGCCTGCGCAACCTGGTCAAAGGCCTGGA
This sequence comes from Pseudomonas sp. NFIX49, assembly GCF_900115915.1. Lineage (NCBI taxonomy): Bacteria > Pseudomonadati > Pseudomonadota > Gammaproteobacteria > Pseudomonadales > Pseudomonadaceae > Pseudomonas > Pseudomonas sp. NFIX49. The sequence goes on from NZ_FOYE01000006.1 coordinate 65,652, forward strand.
ACACAGCGAGCTGGACGATTACACCGACATCACCACGCTGATCGGCATCGAGTTCGACGACAACACGCCATGGGGCAAGTTGACCATTCTCGAACTGCGCCTGCTGATCTACCTCGCCTTGCAGAAGTACGAGCAGGCCAAGGATCTGGTCGAAGCCTTCCTGCAATACAACGACAACACCGTCGAGCGCGGCTTGTTCTATCAAGCGGTCAACGTCGTGCTGGAAATGGAGCTGGACGAGGATCTGCAGCTGGAAGACTACGAAGCCAACTTCCGCCGCATGTTCGGCGACGAGCGCATGGACGCGGCGATCGGCTCGGTCAATGGCAGCGTGCGCTTCTACGGTTTGACGCCGACCAGCATGAAACTGGAGGGGCTGGATCGGCATCTGCGCCTGATCGAGAGCTACAAGAAACTGCACGCGGCGCGGGCCAACTTCGCGGGTTGATTCGGTTGGCGGCACGTACAAAAAAAGCACCTTCGGGTGCTTTTTTTGTGGTCGGCAGATGATGGTGTCAGAGCGCGGCTTTCACCTGCAATCCAAACACCAACGCATTGTCGATGTCCTGGCCGGAGAACGCGCCTGGCTCAATGATGTATTGCACATTCGGGCGCAGCGTCAGCCAAGGCGTGGCCTGATAGCCGTAACCGAGTTCGATCAATTGTTCGGCGCTGTCCAGATTGGGGAACGCGGCGCCATTGGCCATGGCGGTGTCCTGCAGCACATCGCGGCTGCGCGGGTTCGGCACTGCGCGGCCATAGCCCAGCGCCACGGTGTCACGCGGGCGGCCTTCGAAAGGCTTGTACAGAACCAGACCGGTGCCGTACCACTTGCTGAACGGCGAAGCTGCTTCGCTGGCCGCCGAGTATTGGCCGAAAGCGTGCAGGCTGCGACCTTCGGAGACATCCGAAGCCCACACGGCCTGGTCGATCAGGACGTAATGGCCGCCGCGTCCGGACACTTCCTTGTCACTGCCGATGCGTTTGACGTCGGAGCTGTCGTAGTAATACCCGAGCTTGTACTCGCCGGGCAGTTTGCCGGCCTGCTTGTAGACCAGCTCGATCGGCACCACGGTGCCGGTGGTGTGTTTCGGGCCCAAGTGCCAGGCACGGCTGGAATTGCCGTTACTCTCCGGATCGACATTGAACGCGGCCACGCGCAGTTGCCAGGCCGGGGAGAGGTCGTATTTCACCCGCACACCCAGGTGGGCGTTGGGGTAGTTGGTCCAGCCACTGCCACCGGACATGTTCAGCGGATGGCCGCAGAAACCGGCGTTCATGAAGTTGCAGAGAATGCCGCTGTCGAGGCCGCCGAGGTCGTTGCCCATGGCCATGTAGCCGAGTTTGACGTTCAGTGCCGGGGTGAACAGGCTGCGCTCGTAGCTCAGCTCGGTCAGGCGGGTGTAGAGGCCGCCGTAGTTTTCCTGGATCGGCAGACGGTTGCCGACCAGATCTTCGGAGGCACTGTTGCCGCGTCGATCGTTGATGGTCAGCTGAATCTTGCCGGCGTTATCGACGCCGTACAGTTTGCTCAGGTCGAACTGCGCACCGAGCTTGATGTTCTGCGAGTAACGCGCCGAGCGATGCAGGCCGCCGTCGGCGTTGTAGGCGGTTTCGCCGGTGTAATCACCGGTGAACTTGATGCCGTCTTCGTCGAACTGGTGGCGCAGGCCGCCCCAGTCGCCGGTCAGGGTGCTGCGGGTAAATACGTTCGAATCGGTATCGGCAAGGGCGGGCAGGGCAGCGCCGCAGGTGAGACCGAACAGCATGCCGGTGAAAACCCCGGCGTGAGAAAAGCGAACAGCCAATGACATTGCGCAAATCCAGAGCGAAGGACATGAAACAACGCGGCACCCGAAGGTGCCGCGCACAAGTGAAACGAAGGCGAACGCGACGGTTTACGGCAGGGCGTAAGCCATCACGTAGTCACCGCGATCAGTCGACTGGCGAGCGCCACCGGCGGTGATGACCACGTATTGCTTGCCGGTTTTCGGCGACACATAGGTCATCGGGCCACCCTGACTGCCGACCGGCAGACGCGCTTTCCAGATTTCTTCACCATTGGCGCTGTTGAAGGCGCGCAGGTAGAAGTCCTGGGTGCCGGCGATGAAGATCAGGCCGCCCTGGGTCGACAGCGTGCCGCCGAGGGTTGGCAGACCGATCTTGATCGGCAGGTGCATGCGGATGCCCAAGGGACCGGTGTCTTCAACGGTGCCGACCGGCACTTGCCAGGCGACTTTCTGGGTTTTCATGTCGATGGCGGTCAGCGTACCGAACGGCGGGGCCTGGCACGGAATGCCGGCGACCGACAGGAAGCGGTTTTTGTTCACGGCGTAAGGCGTGCCCTTGAGCGGCACGGCACCCATGCCGGTGTTCAGCGCTTCGCCACCGGAAGAGGCCTGAGCCTTGTTCTGCGACGGGATCATCTGAATCCACAGGCCCAGACGCATGTCGTTGACGAAGATGAAACCGTGCACCGGGTCAGTGGAAATGCTGCCCCAGTTCATGCCGCCCAGCGAACCCGGGAAACTCAGGGATTTGTCAGTGCCCGGCGCGGTGTACAAGCCGTCGTAACGCATCGACTTGAAATCGATCCGGCACAGCAGCTGGTCGTACGGGGTGGCGCCCCACATGTCCGATTCAGTCAAGTGCTGGGCACCGATTTGCGGCATGCCCACGGATTTCGGCTGGGTCGGCGAGTACGGCTCGTTGGGGATATTGGCGGCCTTGACCGGCACTTCCTTTACGTCGGTCAACGGTTTGCCAGTGGCGCGGTCGAGCACGTAAATCTGCCCGGCCTTGGTGCCGATGACCACCGCCGGCACGGTTTTACCGTCCTTGGTGAAGTCGATGAGGCTTGGCTGCATCGGCAGATCGAAGTCCCAGAGGTCGTTGTGCACAGTCTGGAATACCCACTTTTCTTCGCCGCTGTTGGCGTCCAGCGCCAGGACGGAGGCACCGTAGGTGTGATCGAGTTTGCTGCGCTCGACACCATAGATGTCAGTGGAAGAACTGCCCATCGGCAGGAATACGGTGTTGGTCGCCGGGTCGTAGGACATCGGGGCCCAGCTGTTCGGCGTGCTGCGAACATAGGTTTTGCCATCGGCCGGTGCCTGTTTATCCTGCGGGTTGCCCGGGTCGAACGCCCAGCGCATGGCACCGGTCATGACGTCGAAACCACGGATCACGCCGCCCGGCATGTCGGTTTGCACGTTGTCGGCCACACGACCGCCAACCACCACGGTGGTGCCGGCCATCAGCGGCGCCGAGGACAGTTGATAGTAGCTGTCCGGCACATCACCCAGACCGGCCTTCAGATCCACTTGGCCGTTGTTGCCGAAACCCCGGCAGAACTCGCCGGTGTCGGCATCGACTGCGATCAGGCGGGCGTCGATGGTGTTGGTGAGCAAGCGACGCGTGCAGTTGGCGACCGGAGCGGTCGGGGTTTCGCTCACTGGCGAGCTGGCCGGTTTGGCGATGGCGGTGCTGGCGTCGAAATACGCCATTCCTCGGCAACGCTGCCAGACTTTGGACTGAGCGTTGATCGCGTTTTTCCAGAGTTCTTTACCGGTGTCGGCATCCAGTGCGATCAGGTTGTTGTGCGGGGTGCAGATGAAGACTTTATTGCCGATCTGCAGCGGGGTCAGCTGGTCTTCGGCGCCGTTGCCATCGCTCTCGGCGATGTCGCCGGTGTGGTAGGTCCACGCCACTTTCAACTTGTCGACGTTGCTGCGGTTGATCTGGTCCAGCGCGGCGAAGCGGCTGCCGCCTTCGGTATTGCCGTAGTGGGCCCAGTCTTTCTGCGCTTTTTCCGGCTCGACCGGCGTCAGGCCCGGACCGGTGCCGGTAGGGGCGACGGTCGGGTGCGCGACGAACATGTTGCCGGCAGCCACGGCCAGTCCAACGGCCAGAACAGCCGCAACGCCGTAAGCACCGCGACCTGCAACGTCGCCATTGGCGCGTTTGAGCAGCGGATAGACCAGCGCGACCACCAGACCCACCGCGCTGAACATGAACAGGCGCGAGAACACCGGCCAGAACACCAGCCCTGCATCGATCACGGCCCAGATGGCGGTCCCAACCAGAAACGCCGCGAACAGCCAGGCACCGGCAGGCTTGCGCCGCGCGATCAGCAGACCGGAAACGGCCATCACCAGACCACCCACCAGGAAGTACCAGGAGCCTCCCAGGCTGACCAATTTCACACCGCCAGCGGCCAGTGCCAGGCCGAGCAGGGCGATGATCACGCCCAGCCCGACCAGAATGAATGTTGATATGCCCGAGAGGCGTTGACTCTGCTTCACGTTGAATGTCCCGTTGAAATGAGGCGTGCATTATATAGTTAGGTAACTACCTAGTTAAATCACTAAATCAGCATGAAGTGTAGTTTGCTGCTCAGCGAAGCGTCGGATCGGGGGACGGTTTGCGCCTGTAAGGCTGCAAGCGATATTGAAATGCGGTTGAAAGTCGCTTTTCTGTCAGGGGAAGTGGGATTTGTGACAGACATGGTTCGCGCAGTGATCACGCCGGTGCCTGGGCTGATTAGACTAATGGCTAACAGCGCCGGCGCCTGAGCGACGGCTGGGCAATGATCATTTTTCCCATTACGCTGAAAAACTTCGTCCGCACCCTACAGAATTTCGTGATCGTGAAGAAAATAGTCCGCGTAGATGACCTTCAGGTATTCGTCACCACGGCTGCGGCCGGCAGTTTCTCCGCCGCCGCCCGATTGCTCGACATTTCTCCAGCCTTGGCCAGCGGAGCGGTTCAGCGTCTTGAAGGCAGTCTTGGAGCACGGTTGTTCGTTCGCTCGACCCGGCGCTTGAGATTATCGGACGATGGCGAACGCTACCTTTCCCATGCCCGGCAGGCACTCGAAGCGCTCGAAAATGGCGAGATCGCACTAAGTGAAGGTCGCGATGAAATCGCTGGCACGATTCGCTTGTCCATACCGTCGGATATCGGCCGAAACGTGCTGTTGCGATGGCTCGACGAGTTTCAGCAACTGCATCCGAAGGTGCTGTTGCAGTTACGGGTCAGCGATCAGATTGCCGACCTGGTCGGCGAACAACTGGATGCCGGTATCCGTTATGGTTTGCTGGCCGATTCCAGCCTCGTCTCTCTGGCCCTGGCGCCGTCGAACAGAAGAACGGTCTGCGCCTCGCCGGACTATCTGGCCCGCCACGGCCAGCCAGCCACACCTGAAGAATTGGGCAACCATAACTGCCTTCGGTTTGTGATGGGCGAGCAGACCTACGAACGCTGGAGCTTTCATTCGGCGGACGGTGTCAGGACCGTTCAGGTGACGGGCGACCGGGTCAGTGATGATGCCGATATCGTCCGGCGCTGGGCGGTTGCCGGTTTCGGAATCGTCTACAGGTCGAAAATCGATGTGCTGGATGACTTGCGCAGCGGTCGACTGGTGGAGCTTTTCCCGGCAGACGTCGGGCAGCCGGCACCGCTCCAACTCGTCTGCCCCCATCGCACCTCGCTCACACCTGCCGTGCAGGCATTGAGGGCTTTCCTGGCGCAACGCTTCGAACGTTACGTAGCTCATTGAGAACCTGACGAGGCTGCAGGTGCCGCGTCAGGTTCAGGCCTTTGAGCCATACCTCATTGCTCTGACGTTTCTTTAGTACGTCGCTGCAGGCCTGGCGCCGATCTTGACGCGCATCAGGCTGTACGGTTTGACGCGTTTGTCCTGTCCGTCATTAAAACCTGCCGAGCGATGCAGCTGGTTGGCGGTGAAATACAAATAGCCGTCCGGGCCGATCGACAACGTATCGGGCCAAAGCACTCGTGAGTCTTCGACCAGCGTCTGCCAGCGACCGTCCGGCAGGCGTTTGCGAATCGCGTTGTGCTCGTAGTCACCGGCGTACACGGCACCGTCGGCATCGGCTTCAAGACCGTCGGAAGCACCTTTTTCACCGAGGTCGACGACGGCTTTTTCCAGTTCGGCATCGCTCACACCCGGATCACGCAACAGGGCAGTCGGCACGGCGTACAGATGCCTGCTCGATAACGGGCAGAAGTAAAGCGTCTTGCCATCACTGGACAGGGCAATACCGTCAGACGCCACCGTCAACAGGCCGGTTTTGCCTTGAGCATCGCGCGTCACCAGTGCGGGCTTGCCTTCAACCTTCGGGATAAAGGACGGGTCGGCCGAGGTGGATTGGGCACCAGTCAGTTTGCGGCTTGCCTGGCCACTCGCCAGATCGACCACGATGATGCCGCCAGGGCCGCTGACCGAAGAGTCGGTAATGTAGGCGGTCCCTTCCTTGCCTGTACGGAAGTCAAAGCGCACGTCATTGACATAGGTGGTCGGCAGGATGACGTCGTCAGGGAACACAATCGTTTTTGTGATTTTGTCGGAGGCCAGGTCGATCGCCACCAGCTTGGCTCCGCCCGCCTGAGGCGCGGAAAACTTCGGTGCGGCCGTGTCGAGCACCCAGACGCGGCCTTTGCCGTCGGCAACCACACTTTGCACGCTGATGAATCCCTTGGCCGGGTTCCGCGGATCCGCGACATTGGTTTTCAGATCAGGGTAGGGCACAAGCTGACCGTTGGAAATTTCCGCAACGGTGTAGGGCACGTCATCGCCCCAGCGGGGGAAGTTCACGAAGATACGGCCGGTTTCGGTCACCGTCACGCCTGTCGGCATGGCCCCGTTGAACGCGTAAACACGTTCGATGGCGGCGCCTTTGCCCGTATCACTTTGCGCTACGACCACGCCGCTTACGGATACCGCAAAGGCCAGGCCTGCGATTTTAAATAATCTGTTCATGTTCAAGTCCTTGAGCGCCAGTGATATGAGGAGCCTTCAAGCACGAGTCGCGATAAATCAGTGAGCGCGAGAAGGCAGTGACAGGCTATGCACGAAGACCTTCTCCAGACAGAAGCAGATCGCAGGAAGACTTTCCGCATTTTGCGGAAAATACAAAACGGCCAGCCTTCCATCAGGGAGGGCTGGCAGCCTTGACGACAGATGGCTTCAACTCAGGCGACCGGAATCGGGTTCTCCTCCAGTGCCTGGTTGAACTGATTGATCAGCGCATGCTCATTAATGCCTTGGTTGGCTCGCAACGGGACGACCCGATCCACCAACACTTCCGTGGTCGCCGTTTCGAGTTTTTCCAGGGTTTCCCGAATGAATTCGTCGAGCGGCATGGCGCGTTCATCGCCGCTTTTGTGAATCAGGTCGGTGTCGACCCATGGCGGCGCGATCTCCAGCACTTTTACGCGGGTGTCGCGCAGGGTGAAGCGTTGCGACAGCGAGTAGGAGTGAATGGCCGCCTTCGTCGCCGAGTACAACGCTGTCGCAGCCAGTGGCAGATAGGCCAGCACGGAGCTGTTGTTGATGATGAAGGCTTCGGGTTGACGCTTGAGGTGCTCGACGAATGCGGCGCTGACACGCACCGGGCCGAGCAGGTTGGTTTGCAAAAGACTCACCGCCTGTTCGTCGTCGTAATCACCCGAGGCTGGATTATCGAACGGCATGATCCCGGCGTTATTGATGATCACGTTCAGCGAGGGGTGGCGGCGTATGACTTCCTGGGCGACATCCTTGATTTGCTGCGGGTCATTGATGTCCAGCTGGACCGTGTCGATACCGGGATTGGCCCGGGCGATCTCATCCAGCAGGGCCTGTCGACGGCCCGCGATGATGACCTGATTGCCGCGCTGGTGAAATGCCTCGGCCAAAGCGCGGCCAATGCCGGAGGTGCCGCCGGTGATGAAGATCGTGTTAGCGCTGAGTTTCATGATTCATATCCTTTTGATAGCGATCAGTTGGCGTTGTAGCGCGGTGCGAGCCGGTTGCTCGAGAGCTCGGAGAACAAGGCCTGGCGGCTGGCTTCGTAACGCTCGTAACCTTGCAGGTCGTGCATCGAGGGGATGGAGATCAGCACGCCGTTGTCGAAATCCTGCAGGGCGCCGGCAACCAGGTCCTGGGCCGACATCACGATGCCCGGATCCAGATGTTCGACAGGCAATCCACCGATTTGCCAGAAGTCCGTCGCGGTTGCGCCGGGCAGGACGGCCTGAATCCGGATGCCTTTATCCGAGAGTTCCTTGTGCAGGGACTGGGTGAACGCGGTGACGTAGGCCTTACTGCCGCCGTACACGCCGTTGAGCAACTCCGGCGCCAGGCTGACGATCGAGGAAATATTGATCACGGCGCCTCGTTCGCGGGCGACAAAACCTGGAATCGCGGCGTAGGTCAGGCGGGTGAGGGCGGTGACGTTCAGCGTGATCATCTCGGCCATTCGCTCTACATCACTCTCCAGCAGGCCGGTATGGGTGCCGATGCCGGCATTGTTGACCAGCAAAGTGATGCTGGCGTCCTCACGCAACTTGCGTTCTACCTTGGCGAGGTCCTCGGGGCGGCCAAGATCGGCCTGCAACACTTCGATGTTCTGCCGGGTTTCGCTGGTCAGGCGGCTGGCCAGTGCGTTCAGACGTTCGCGGTTGCGCGCCACCAGCACCAGGTCGTAACCCCGGCGGGCAAGGTGTTCGGCGTAAATCGAGCCGATGCCGGTGGACGCGCCGGTGATGAGTGCAGTGCCTTTGTATTGTTGCGACATGATCAAGCTCCGTGGGTTGGGTGTGGAGCCATGATGAAGGAGGTGGTGGATGTCTTAAACGACGTATATGGTAGTGTTTAAAGACATTCAAAAAGGAGTTCAGTCATGCATCGCGTCGGCTATCTGATTACCGAAGGTTTTCAGGTGATGTCCCTGGCAACCCAGGCTGTATTCGAGTTCGCCAACATCGTTGCGGGGGAAGAGATCTACAAGGTCCAGAACTTCTCGATCGGTGGTGGGACCGTGCGTTCTTCGTTGGGCATGTACATCGACACGCTCCCTCTGGGCGCCCCGGGATTGGCCGACACGTGGATGATTACCGGTACGCTGACCCCGTTGAATCCACCAGATGAAGAAGTGTTGGCCAGTGTGCGCGCCTTCGTCGATGGAGCCCGACGCACAGCAGGTCTGTGCACCGGCTCGTTCGTTCTGGCGCAGGCTGGGGTTCTGGACGATCGAAGGGCGACCACCCACTGGGCCTATGCGAACAAGCTCCGTGAGCTGCATCCAAAAATCGAGGTCGAGGAAGACCGGATCTTCATCGTCGACGGTCCCGTCTGGACGTCGGCAGGCATGACAGCCGCGCTGGACATGGCGCTGGGCATGGTGGAAAAGGATCTGGGCACCGACATGGCCAGGTCGGTGGCGCACAAACTGGTCATGCATCAACGGCGTTCGGGTGGGCAATCCCAGCATTCGGAACTGCTTACGCTTGCTCCAAAGTCGGACCGTATTCAAAGTGCGCTGGAGTATGCGCGCACGCACCTGGACCGCCCGCTCAGCGTGGAGGAACTTGCCGACGTCGTGCACTTGAGCCCAAGACAATTCACCCGGGTGTTTACTGCCGAGACAGGCCAGTCACCGGCCAAGGCTGTTGAAAGCCTGCGTCTGGAGGCCGCTCGCGTGATGATCGAGCAAAGTCGTCACAGTCTGGACCGCGTGGCGAAGGAAACGGGGTTTCGAGACCGTCGCCACATGCGCGAAGTATTCATGCGAGGGTTTGGCGTTCCGCCGCAGGCGGTTCGAAGGGATGCCAGGCGGATCGGCCAGGAGAATCCATCTGATCGGGCCGCTCATCCGTAAGCGCCCCGATCAGCCAGCAATCAAAGCCAGGACTTGATTTGCGCGCAGACGGCGTCGGTGGAAATGCCATAGCGATCATGCAGTGTCGGCAGTGCGCCGGCGTCGAGGAACGCGTCAGGCAACGCGATCTGCCTGAACGTCGGCGTCACTCCGTTGCGCAGCAGTACCCCGGCAACCGCTTCACCCAGTCCGCCAATAATCGAGCTGTTTTCTGCGGTAACCACCAGCCGGCCAGACTTGCGGGCCTCGGCGAGAATGGTCTGTTCATCCAGCGGTTTGATCGTCGGCACATGCAGCACCGCAACATCGACGCCATCGGTCTGCAGCGCCTTGGCGGCCTCCAATGCGCGCATGGTCATCAATCCGGTCGAGATGATCAGGACATCGTTGCCGGTGCGCAGGGTCTTGGCCTTGCCGATCTCGAATTGATAGCCGTACTCATCCAGTACCAGCGGCACGTTGCCGCGCAGCAGCCGCATGTAGACCGGCCCCTGATGCGCGGCAATGGCGGGCACGGCCTGTTCGATTTCCAAGGCATCACAAGGGTCGACGATCATCAGGTTGGGCATCGCCCGAAAGATCGCCAGGTCATCGGTGGCCTGGTGGCTGGGGCCGTAACCGGTGGTGAGGCCGGGCAATCCGCAAACGATTTTGACGTTGAGGTTTTCCTCGGCAATGGCCATGCAGATGAAGTCATAGGCGCGACGCGAGGCGAACACCGCATACGTGGTCGCGAACGGCACGAATCCTTCGCGGGCCATGCCTGCGGCCGCACTCATGAGCAACTGTTCGGCCATGCCCATCTGATAGAAACGATCCGGGTGGGCCTTGGCGAAAATGTGCAGGTCGGTGTACTTGGACAGGTCAGCGGAGAGGCCGACGATGTCCGGACGCTGATCCGCCAGTGCAGCCAATGCATGGCCAAAAGGTGCTGAGCGGGTGGCTTGGCCTTCAGAGGCAATCGAGGCAATCATCGCCGAGGTGGTCAGGCGCTTCTTGATCGGTTCGCCAGTCGAGGTCGGTGTGTTGGCGGCGTTGCTCATTGGTTTTTTCCTTCTTCAAGCGTGGTCAGTGCCAGATCCCATTCGTGTTCGTCCACACGGATGAAATGGGTCTTTTCGCGGTTTTCGAGGAAGGGCACACCTTTGCCCATGGTGGTGTCGCAGATGATCACCCGTGGCTGAGTGCCGGGGTGGTGGCGGGCGGCATCGAAGGCTTCGACCAGTGCGTCCAGGTCGTTGCCGTCGACGCGCTGGGTGAACCAGCCAAACGCTTTCCAGCGATCCACGATGGGTTCGAACGACAGGATCTCGCTGGAATGGCCGTCCGCTTGCTGATTGTTGACGTCGACGATGGCGATCAGGTTGTCGAGCTTCCAGTGCGAGGCCGACATCACGGCTTCCCAGGTCGAGCCTTCGTTCAGCTCGCCGTCCGACAGCAGGTTGTAGACGAACGATGTCGAGCCCTTGCGCTTGAGGCCCAGGCAGGCGCCGACCGCGATGCCCAGCCCCTGACCCAGCGAGCCACCGGTGATTTCCATGCCCGGCGTGTAGGCGGCCATGCCCGACATCGGCAATCGGCTGTCATCCGAGCCGTAGGTTTCAAGCTCATCGAGCGGGATGATCTCGGCTTCGATCAGCGCCGCGTACAGCGCAATCGCATAGTGACCGATCGACAGATAGAAACGATCACGCGGCTCCCACGCCGGGTCTTCGGGACGATAACTCAGCGCATGGAAGTAGGCGACCGCGAGCAGGTCCGCCGCACCGAGGGCCTGGCCGACATAGCCCTGGCCTTGCACCTGGCCCATGCGCAAGGCATGGCGGCGGATGTTGTGGGCGCGCTCGGCCAGCGTCTGGGGTGTTGTGAATGAAAGGTTGGCAGTCATGGTGAATTCTCCTGTGAATCAACGATTGACCAAGGCAGCGGGAATGCGCAGGACCAGCGAGGCGCCGACCAGCAGCACGCCGGTGATCAGATACATGCCGATAGCGCTGGAGCCAGTGAGGGTGGTTATCCAGCCAATCAGGTAGGGCGAGCAGAAGCCGGCAAGGTTGGCGAAGCTGTTGACGGCGGCGATGCCTGCCGCAGCGGAGACACCACCAAGCAGCGTGGTGGGGAGCATCCAGAACAGCGAGGTCGCGGACAGGATGCCGGAAGCCGCCAGGCACAGACTGAGAATGGACAGCATCACATTGCCTCCCATCAGCGCCGCGAGGGTCAGGCCGATGGCCCCGGCGATCATCGGCACGATCAGGTGCCAGCGGCGTTCGCGATGTTTGTCGCCACTGCGTCCGACCAGCAACATGGCGGCGATGGCACAGAGGTACGGCAGGCTGGTCAGCAAGCCGATTTTCATCGGATCGGAGACCCCGGCATTACGCACAAGGGTCGGCAGCCAGAAGGTAATTGCGTACTGTCCCATCACCACACAGAAATAGATCCCCGCGAGCAGCCAGAGGCGACGGTCACGAATGAATTCGCCCACGGACGCATGCGTCACTTTCTGCTGGTCATCCTCCGCCAGCTCACGGGTGATCAGGGCTTTTTCGTCGTCGTTGAGCCAACTGGCCTGATGCACGCCATCCTTGAGATAGCTGAGCACCAACAGTCCGACAACCACCGTAGGCACAGCCTCCAGCACAAACATCCATTGCCAGCCGGCCCAGCCGTGCATACCGGCGAAGTGGTTCATGATCCAGCCGGAGAGCGGGCCGCCGACCATGCCCGACAGCGGGATAGCGATGAACCACAACACCGTCATGCGCGCACGCCGGTAGGACGGAAACCAGTAGGTGAGGTACAGCAGCAGCCCCGGCGCCAGGCCGGCTTCGGCAATGCCCAGCAGAAAGCGCAGGGCGTAGAACTGCCAGGCGGTTTCGACGAAGGCGAAGAGGGCGGAGACAATGCCCCAGGTGATCATGATGCGCGCGATCCAGACTCGCGCGCCGACCTTGTGCAGGATGATGTTGCTGGGCACTTCGCAGAGAAAGTAGCCGATGAAGAACATGCCCGCGCCCAGCCCGTAGACTGTTTCGCTGAGCGCCAGATCGTTCATCATTTGCAGTTTGGCAAAGCCGACGTTGACGCGATCGAGGTAGGCGCACAGGTAGCACAGCATCAGGAACGGCATCAGGCGCCAGGCGGTTTTACGGTAGGCGTTGGAACGCACCGCCGAAACGGCTTCGAGCGACAGGGTAGTCATGATGGTCTGATCTCTTGTTTTTATTGACCGCCGGGCAAGTCTGCCCGGCCGTATCATCGATCCAGAACCGCACGGGCCGCGAGGCCCGCCACGTGTGTCAGTGAATCAGCATGCCGCCGTTCACATCCAGGGTGATGCCAGTCAGATAGGAGGACAAGTCGCTGGCCAGGAACAGCGCCGCATTGGCCACATCCTGCGCCTCGCCCAGGCGACCCAACGGAATGCCGTCGATGATCGCGTGGCGGCGCTCGTCCTGCATCAGGCCGCCAGTAATGTCGGTGTGAATCAGGCCGGGGGCGATGGAGTTGACGCGTACGTTGTCCGGCCCCAGCTCACGCGCCATGGCCTTGGCCAGGCCCAGCACACCGGCCTTGGCGGCGCTGTAATGAGGCCCGCCAAAAATGCCGCCGCCGCGCTGCGCGGAAACCGAAGACATGCACACAATGCTGCCGCTGGCTTGCTGGCGCATGAGCGGAATTACCGCCTGGGACATCTGCAACGTACCGCGCAGGCTGACGTCCAGCACCTTGTCGTAATCACCGGGGCGGATATCGAGGGTCTTGAGGGGTTGGGTGATGCCGGCATTGTTGACCAGTATGTCGATCCGGCCAAAGTGTTCGATGACGGTGGCGACAGCCTGCTGCACCTGGGACTCGTCGGCGACGTTGGCAGCCAGGCCGAGATGACCCTCGCCCAAAGAGGCAGCGGCATCGCGGGCAGCGGATGCGTCCAGATCCAGAATCACCACCCGGGCGCCATGTTGAGCGAAGGTCGTAGCTGTCGCGCGGCCGATACCACGTGCGGAGGCAGCACCTGTGATGATCGCGACTTTGCCTTGAAGAAGCATGGGAGAAAACCTCTGATTGTTGTTATTGAGTCGGTCCGTGCAGAACCGATGACTCAGCTTGTCTCCCGCAACGACCCTGAGCAATAACGCAAACTTCACTGGATGCTGAAAAAAATTCAGCACTCGCCAACATGCGGTTGCGGTGTTTGAATAGTCGAACGCCCGGCCTCAGCCACTTGCAGCGGAACAACCCACATCATGAGTTCATCTGGCGAAGCACCGCCAATCCTGCCACCCCTGAAAGCCATTCAGGCCTTTGAGCAAACTGCGCGCTTTGGCAACGTCGCGCGTGCGGCCGAAGTGCTGGACCTGACGCCCTCGGCAGTCAGTCACCAACTGGCCAAGCTCGAGGCGATGATCGGGCGGCAGTTGTTCCTCAGAACGGCCAGGGGAGTGACGTTGACGCCCGTGGGCGAGCAATACCTGTCCGAGATATCCGGCATCCTGCACAGCCTGGCGGTGGCAACAGAGCGCGCGACCAGTGATGTCAGCCTCGACTGTCTGCGATTGCATTCATCACCCAGCTTCGGCCTGTTGTGGCTGATGCCGCGCCTGGAACAGTTTCGCGAGAGCCATCCCGACATTCAGCTCAATCTCTCATGCTCCTATGAATCGCTGCACTTCAGTCGGGACAAGATCGACGTGGACATCCGCCACGGCATGCCGAACTGGCCAAGTTTCGAAGTGCGTACGCTGCGCAACGAAAAAATCGCGGTCCTCGCATCGCCCAAACTTCTGGAAAAACGCCCGATCCGCGCCGTCGCCGACTTGCTGGACTGCAACCTGATCCTGTCGGAAGCGACGCTGATCAAGTGGCCGCAACTGTTTGCTCAACACGGGCTGTCGCGCCCTGAAAGCCCCTACACCTTGAGCTTTGACCGCTCCTACATGACCCTCGAGGCTGCCAGCCACGGGCTTGGATTTGCATTGGAAAGCACGCTGCTGGCGCAGGACTACCTGGCGCGCGGCGAGTTGGTCGAAGTCATTCCCGGGTTGAGCGCCCCGATCACCGCACACCACCTGGTTTTCCCGAAGGCGCATGCGGGGTTTCCACGGGTGAGGCGTTTTCTGGAATGGATGCAGCGTGAGTTGGGGCATGACTTCAGTTACTGAAGCACATCCATATTGATCTTGCGCCAACACGCTTCCGAGAAACTGTAAACCGAGAAGGCAATCAGCCCCAGGGCCATCACCATCAGGACAAGCCATCCGGCGGGCAGATTCTGCAGCGCGTCCAGCGCTTCCTTCATGCCAGGCGGGTCCATGGCTTGATAAGCGGAACCGCTGACGGCCAGCAGCAAAGCAATCTCCATAAACACGACGCCGCGTGCGATCAGACCGAAGCGAGACACCGGACGGACATAGCGCATGACCTCTTCGTCGGCCTCAAAATACTTCTCGAACGAGGCCTTCCATCCCTTGATGATGTGAGCAACGCCAACCCCCAGCGGAATGAGCGCAATCAGGTACAACAATAGATTCGAGTGTTCCCACGACAAAAGATGCGCCAGCCAGTCTTTGGTCTGCTCTGCGGAATGGCTCGAACGGCGGCTACCGCTCACAAGCAGTCCCAATGCAAAAAACGCCAGAGCACCGTTGACCAGACCTCCTGCAAACAGGCCTGCACGAATCACCAGACCTTTGAGCTGCGTGCCGTGATGATCGACATCGCGTATCGCTTGCAGGACACGCCAGGCTGCAAACGCAAGCAGACCCGCCACCACAAGGCCCACCAGAAAATAGCCGAACGGCTGGCTCAGCAAGGCTTCCAGACTCTTGTGACTGTCCTTGGGTTTTGTCGAATCATGGGCTGCCAATAACGCGAATATGCCGATGATCAAATAAAGCACTCCGCGAGCGGCGTATCCGCCCCGAGCGAGTATGACGAGACTGCGTTGCGCGGACATTGGATAGATTTCCGAGGTGTATTAAGAGAGCAGACCCTTGTTGCTGAAAGGGGTTCTGTTACAAATCGGAGTCCGGACGTTTACCCGGAGTGCGATGGATGAAGGGGACGAGCTGCCGTTGCGAGCCGGACGATCCTGACCCATCATTCAGATTCATATTGATGCCGTGGTGAAAATGGACAAGCAACTGGCTGGTTACTCGATTGTATTGACCATCATCTGGGTTTCAGCGGTTATCGCGGTCATGTACTGGATGTCTAATTGAACGTATTGGGTGGCGATGTGGAAGGCGTGGTGTTGGGCGACAAGATTCAGCGAGAAGCGGACCGGCTGCTGGCGCAGATTGTCCGGGCAGACTCGATGATCATTGCTGTCAAGGCAGGGGCGCGGGCGGATGGTTTCGTGCTGGGACTGGAAACCGGCGGGGCTTTGCGTGCCGGCGATGCCGAGAGGCTGTACATCATTTTCGAAGCCGCGCTGGTGGAGCGCTTGAAGTCATTGTCGCGAGGCTGATCAGATCGGCTGATTGAATCGATATTCATGAACAGCCATCTACTTGAACTATAAGCTGACCACTCAATGTTCATTTTTGTACGGGGCGAGGGCATGGACTGGAGTGACATGCGGATCTTCCTGGCGATTGCCCGCAGCGGCTCGCTGGGCGGAGCCGCCAGGGAGTTGGGGGTCAGTCACCCAACGGTCGGACGGCGCTTGCAGGTGCTTGAACAAACCAGTGGGCAAGCCTTTTTCCTGCGGACCGCTCAAGGGCTGGTGCTCACGGACAGTGGCGAGAGGATTCTCGGTCTGGCGCAGGACATGGAACACAGCGCGTTGGCCATCGAGCGGCGTCTGGCGGGGCATGGTGATCAGCCTGAAGGCCTGTTGCGGATATCCTCAGCCGACTGGTTCGCCTGTCATGTTTTGTCGCCGGTTCTCAGCGAACTGGTGCACCGCTACCCGTTGATCGTTCCCGAAGTCATCGCCGGGCATCGACTGTTCGACCTTGCCCGCCGGGATGCCGACATCGCTTTCCGGATCGTGCCTTTCACCGAACCCGACATAGTGCACCGCAAGCTGACAACTCTGTCGTACGGCCTATACGCGGCTTTGCATGCCCCGGCGCCGCAGCCGGACGGCGAGGGGCTTGGCCTGATCCTGATGAACATCGCCCAGGCCCATTACCCGGACGTGCAATGGCTGCAGCAACGCTATCCGCTGGCCCGCACCGTGTTCACCAGCAGCAGCCGTACGGTTCAGGCACAGATGTGCGCGAAGGGGCTGGGTGTTGCGGTGTTGCCCCGCGTCCTAGGCGACTCCGTGCCGGGACTGCGACTGCTGGATGAGCACGAGCCACCGCCAGGGCGGGACATCTGGATGGGGTATCACCAGGACATGCGCCAGATGGACCGGCTGCGCGCACTGGCTGACCTTGCCTCCAACATGATCGGTGCGGGGTAGCGCGCCTCAGGTCGGGCGTACAGCCGAGGCTTGCGCTACCGTCGCTGGCTCGCGCGCTAACGTCAGGCTTATCGCTGCCCCTACGGCCAGGCAAACGACGATGCACAGAACAGCGATCGTGAACGCATGAGTGATGCTGACCGCCGTCGCCGGTTCTCCGAGCAAGGTATAAAACACACCGCCAATCAGTGCGACGCTCAGCGATGTGCTGATCTGCAGCGTTGCGCTGGTAATGCCTGCGATCATCCCGGCATACGCCGGCGCTACCCGGCCCGTGACCATGCGCATCAACGTCGGCAGGCCCAGCCCCTGTCCCAGACCGATCAGGAACAGGATGACCGTCAAGGAAGTGAAGGGCGGGGCGAGGGTAGTCGGTGTCACTGACACGAGCCAGCCCAGCCATAGTAACCCGACCACTTCCAGCCCCATGCCTAGCGGATTCACGTAGCCCCCGAGGACGCGCCTGAGGAGCGGAACCGACAGGGGACCGAGCAGAAATCCCGCGCCAAACGGCAGAAAGATCAGGCCGGCATGCAGTGCGCTCATATGCAATGCGCTTTGCATGTACATCGAAAACATCAGAAAAAACACACCGATTGAATAGAAGCAAAGCGCGACCAGAAGCGCTCGCCCCAGGCCCGGTGCATTCAGTACGGCCGGGGCGAGGATGGGAGTTCCTCCGGCCCGGTGCAAACAGCTCTCGTAGCGCCAGAACACTACCGCCAGCACGGGGCTGGCGGCCAGCGACAGCCATGCCCACCACGGCCATCCGGCCTCGCGGCCTTCAATCAATGGCACGACCAGGGTGGTCAGGGTCAGCATCGACAACGCAGTGCCCACCAGATCCAGCTTGCTCGCGTGCTGCGCACGGGTTTCTTTGAGCACACGGATGCCGAACGCAATCACCAGCAACGCGATCGGCAGGTTGACCAGGAAGATCGCGCGCCATCCCATGCCCAACACGTCGACCTCAATCAAAAAGCCGCCCAGTGCCTGACCGATCACAGACGCCAGTCCAAATACGGCCCCGTAAATGCTCAATGCCAATGGTCTTTCCGACACTGGGAAAATCGCCTGCACCGATGCAAGTGCCTGAGGGGCCATGACGGCGGCGGTCACACCCTGCAAGGCGCGTCCGAGGATGAGGATCCACGGCGAAACCGCCAGGCCGCACATCAGCGACGCGGCGGCGAAACCCAGCAGACCAAGGAAAAACATCCTCCCGCGGCCGTACAGATCGCCGAGTCGCCCGCCGGTAATAAGCGTCACGGCATAGAGCGTTGCATAGGAAGAAATCACCAACTGCTCGGCAGAGGAGGCTGTCCCCAGATCCTCTTGTATCGAGGGGAGGGCGACGTTGACGATAAAAAAATCCAGGGGCGGCAGAAACGCACCGACGAGCAATATGGCAAACATCAACCAGCGCCGGGGTTCGGGCACTTCGATTTCGATTCGAGACATGACAGGCATCCTGTAGGGAACTCAGGTTTGACGACGACCGAAGGGCAAGGCTTCGCGCCTGCCCGGGTCAGGTCGCCGGGTCCCAATTTAGGGAATCGCTCCTGCGTTTTCGCCTTACAAAACTGCACGGCCAACGTTCATTCGTGTCAGTGCCGCGCCGCTGCGATGACGCTCACCATGGGCAGGTCGTTTCAGACATTCCCTTCATCAACGACCGAGGAGTCAGACATGTCAGGTAAATTCAGTGATCAGGTTGCCGTCGTGACCGGCGGTTCCACAGGGATCGGGTTTTCCATCGCGCAAGCCTTGATCGCCGAGGGCGCCAAACGCGTTTACATCACTGCACGGGCAGCAGACAGGCTGGAGGCGGCAGTTGCCAGACTCGGCGACAAAGCTGTCGCGGTGGTTTCCGATGTCTCGCGTCAGGCTGATCTCGACGCGCTCAAAGCGACAATCCAAACGCGCGACGATCGGCTGGACGCAGTGTTCGCAAATGCCGGGATCTGTGAGAAAAATCCGCTCGGAGAGACCAGCGAGGCTGCTTACTACGCCATGTTCGACGTGAACGTGAAAGGCGTTTTCTTCAGCGTTCAAACGCTTCTTCCGTTGATGAAAGACGTTTCGTCCATCGTCTTGACTGCCTCAATCTGCTCCAGCAACGGCATGGAAGGATTGAGTCTGTACAACGCGTCGAAGGCAGCGGTCCGATCGTTTGCACGGACGTGGGCCAATGAACTCAAGGACCGCAAAATCCGCGCAAACGTGTTGAGTCCTGGCTTCACCCGCACACCGCTGATGGACAACGGGCTGAAAATGAGCGAGAGCGACATCGCCGCGCTGCGCCAGCACGTCGAGCAAATCACGCCATTGGGCTACATGGCGCAACCCGAAGAAATTGCCAGCGCAGCACTGTTTCTCGCCTCGGACGACGCCAGATACGTGAACGGCGTGGAGCTGATGGTCGATGGTGGTTTATCGCAAATCTGAAGCAGGGGATTGGTAAAGCTTCGGGCAGGCATAAGGCGACTCGTTCCATCTGCATTGACCTCAAAGCGTGGTGGTCTGCCCGTTGCGATCCAGTTCATACACCTTGTTGCCCTGCAACTTCTCCTTCAGCCATCGCTCCGCCTTACCCAGCGGCCGCTGCCGCGCCCAGAGCAAATCCACACCAATCTGCCAGTCCGTATGCGGATACGCCGAGAGCTGCAGTTCCACCAGCTCACCCTTGGCCAGTTCACGCTGAATGAGCTGGCGGGGCAGGGTGGCCCAGCCGAGTCCGGCGCGGACCATTTCCAATAACGCCAGATAACTTTCGGCCTGCCACAGCTGGGTCGAACGCAGATATTCGCTGCTCGGCAGTTTGCTCGCGTGGGCGCTGAAGGCCAGGCGGCGATGGACGTGCAGATCCTCGAACGTGACGTTTTCGAGTTGCGCCAATGGGTGCTGGGGATGGCAGACGTGCAGCATGATCAGTTTGCCCAGTTGCTGGAACGCCAGCTCCTTGGGGTAGCCTGGCTGTGAGAACGCCACACCGAGCACCGCTTCGCCGCTGCTGACCAGTTCACTGACGTCGCCATGGACCGGATGACGAATGATCAGGTCGACAAAGGGGAAGGCTGCTTCGAAGGCTTTGAGCACCGGCATGATCGGGCCGTACGGCGTTTCAATGGCCAGTGTCAGGCTGGGTTCTACGTTGTCCGACAGACAATCGGCGTGGGCTTCGAAGGTCATGCAGCGTTCGAGCACGGCTTCGGCCTGCACCAGTAATTTGTGGCCGCTGGCGGTGAGGGCAGGGCTGCGGTTGCTGCGGTCGAACAGGTCGACGCCAAGGTCGGTTTCGAGGTTGGCAATCGCTGCGCTGATTGTAGATTGAGTCTTGCCCAGTTTGCGCCCGGCGGCGGAAAACGATCCGCTTTTGACCACTTGGACGAACATCAACAGTTGATCGAGTGAGAAGCGCAAGCGTTGAACTCCCGGTTCGAAAATGAAGGTTTGGAGCGGCTAACGAATGCCAGATTCGTGCCATCGAAAAAAGCGATGGTTGCTAATTTGTTTCATCGCAATAAACGTTCAAATATGGCCCCGCGTCAAACAATCTCCGGGGCGGATCCACCTTCAAACGCCCTGGGCATGCCCGCAATCTCAACAGATGCCGCACCTTCAGGAGCGTGTGAAATGACCACACAACGCATTCATCCGGTGGACGAGGTTTTGCCACTGCGCCAGTTGTTCACGTTTGGCTTGCAGCATGTTCTGGTGATGTACGCGGGAGCGGTGGCGGTGCCGCTGATTCTTGGCAGCGAGATGGGGCTGACCTCGGCGCAAGTCGTGTTGCTGATCAACGCCAACCTGTTGACCTCTGGTGTGGCGACGCTGATTCAAACCCTCGGTTTCTGGAAGTTCGGCGCCCGCCTGCCGCTGATTCAGGGCTGCTCGTTCATTGCCTTGGCGCCGATGATCATGATCGGCAGGGAGTTCGGTCTCAGCCAGATTTTCGGTGCGGTGATCGCGGCGGGTTTTATCACCGTTGCGCTGGCACCGGTGTTCAGCCGCTTGCTGCGGTTTTTTCCGCCGGTGGTGATTGGCAGTCTGATCACCATTATCGGCATCTCGCTGATGCCGGCAGCGGCGATCTGGCTGGGCGGTGGCAATCCCGATTCGGCAGATTTTGGCAATCCCGCCAACCTGTTGCTGGGTTTGGCCACGGTCAGTGTGACCCTGGTGATCTACGCCAGATTCAAGGGCTTCATCGGCAACCTCAGCGTACTGATTGGCCTGTTTGTCGGCAGCCTGATCGCAGCGGTTTGCGGCATGACTCACTTCAATCGGGTCAGCGAAGCGGCGTGGTTTGAGCTAAGTGCGCCGATGGCATTCGGCGCGCCGGAATTCGCGCCGGTGCCGATTCTGATCATGACCCTGGCGATGCTGGTCATCATGGCCGAGACCACCGGCAACTGTCTGGCGATCGGCAAATTGACCGGCAAACCGACCACGCAACAGACCCTCGGCAACGCATTCCGCGCCGATGGCTTGTCGACCATGCTCGGTGGCTTGTTCAACAGCTTTCCTTACAACGCCTTTACTCAGAACACCGGCTTGATTGCGCTCTCCAACGTTAAAAGCCGCTTCGTTGTGGCCGCTGCCGGGGCAATCATGGTGCTGATGGGCCTGTTCCCGAAACTCGGCGCGTTGATCGCCGCAGTGCCGACGCCGGTGCTCGGTGGCTGCGCGATTGTGATGTTCGGCATGACCACGGTGGCGGGGATTCAGGAACTGTCACGGGTGCAATTCGAGGGCACGCGCAACGGCATTATCGTCGCCGTGTCAGTGAGTGTCGGGGTGCTGCCGATGTCCTTTCCGACGCTGTTCGAACACGTCGGCCCGACCCTGAAACTGGTGCTCGACAGCGGGATTTTCCTCGGAGCGATCACCGCCATCGTCCTCAACGTTCTGCTCAACGATGAAAAAAAATCGACCGAAACCATCGGCGCTACATCGGCTGAACTGGCCGACTGACTTTTGTATTCCACTGCCCAGGAGTTACCCATGAATCAATTTGCTCAACTCATCCCGGCCGGCGTCAGCGCGCTTGATCTGACGTTACTGCGCCAGACCATTGCCTTGTCCGAGGCATCGAAGCAACGCGGTCGCCATCCGTTCGCGGCATTGGTGGCCGACCGCAACGGCAAGGTGATTGTCGAAGCGGGGAACAACTCGATGCCCCCGGAAGGTGATCCAACGCAGCACGCCGAGTTGGTGGCAGCGGCGGCAGCGGCAAAACTGCTGTCGCCGCAGGAATTGGAACTGTGCACGCTGTACACCAGCGCCGAGCCATGCTGCATGTGCGCCGGCGCGGTGTATTGGACGGGGATCGGGCGTGTGGTCTATGCCTTGTCGGAGCATGCCTTGCTGGGGTTGACGGGGGACCATCCGGAAAATCCGACGTTCTCGCTGCCGTGCCGCGAGGTGTTCGCCAAGGGGCAGCGCAAGGTCAGCGTCTTGGGGCCGATGCTGGAGGGAGAGGCGGCTGAACCGCACAGGGGGTTTTGGTCCTAACAGGTTTTGAAACGAAGCTTGAGCGGTGTGAGGTCGCGCACTCGCCTGCAACGTCTGCGATAATCACGACCCAGTGAGGCGCGAAGGCATCGAGTGCTCGTCTCAGCATCCGCAATCAGGCTTTGGAGGACTTTATGCGTGACATTATTGATGGCTTTCTGCGGTTTCAGCGCGAGGTGTATCCACAACGTGTCGAGCTTTTCAGGCAGCTCGCGACAGAGCAAAACCCAAAGGCGCTGTTTGTCACGTGCTCGGATAGTCGTGTAGTGCCTGAACTGCTCACACAGCGTGAGCCGGGTGAGCTGTTCGTGATCCGCAACGCCGGCAACATTGTGCCATCGTATGGCCCTGAACCCGGTGGTGTTTCGGCCACCGTCGAATATGCGGTTGCAGTGCTCGGCGTACGGGACATTGTGATCTGCGGCCACTCGGATTGCGGAGCGATGGGCGCGATTTCACGCTGCACGTGTCTGGATCATCTTCCGGCAGTTGCCAACTGGCTTCGTCACTCGGACGCCGCGAAAGCGATCAACGCGGCGCATGAGTTCGATACGCCACGCGACAAGCTCGATGGCCTCGTTCGTGAAAACGTGATCGCACAACTGGCAAACCTGCGGACTCATCCATCGGTGGCGCTTGCGCTTGAGCAAGGACGTTTGAATTTGCATGGCTGGGTCTATGACATCGAGGCGGGTTGCATCGATGCGCTGGATGGAGCCACTCGACGCTTTGTTCCACTTTCCGATTCACCGACCACCGTTGCCGTCGCTGCGCGCAACGGTGGTCAGATATAACGGCGACA
This sequence comes from Pseudomonas sp. NFIX49, assembly GCF_900115915.1. Taxonomy (NCBI): domain Bacteria; kingdom Pseudomonadati; phylum Pseudomonadota; class Gammaproteobacteria; order Pseudomonadales; family Pseudomonadaceae; genus Pseudomonas; species Pseudomonas sp. NFIX49. The sequence continues at coordinate 89,053 of NZ_FOYE01000006.1, forward strand.
AACAGGTCGGGACGGGGAAAATTTCGTCCCGGCCGATCGGTCCCTGGCCCGAATCAAAGACCCACCGATGACTCACAATCTTTTGATATTTCACGTCCTTTCTTTTATTCACACATTTACGTGGCCAACGCCGTGGTGTTGACATCGTGTTCCGGTAGAGCCACATCGCTATCGCCCGGCGTCAGAATGACCTTGCGGCAATCCTCTTCCTTTTTATCAAAAATTTTATAGCCCTCCGGAGCCTGTTCCAGCGACATACGATGGCTGATGATGACCTCCGGTGAGAGGCGGCCTGCCTCGATGTGATGGAGCAACGCCGGCAGGAAGCGATGCACGTGGGTTTGACCCATTTTGAAAGTCAGACCCTTATCAAACGCGTCCCCGAAAAGGAATCCATGTATGAATCCAGAATAGACTCCAGGGACACTCACAATGCCACCACGTCTGACAGCTGCAATACACTGGCGCAGAGCTTTGCCGCTACTTCCCTCGAGCTTGAGTGTCGCTAGAACCGTTTCCGTCGTACTGCCTTTTGCTTCAAACCCGACCGCGTCCACGACGCCGTCGACTCCCCGCATTCCTTTGGTTTGCCGAATGATCGTATCTGCAGGGTCGTCGTCTTCATCGAAGTTGATGGGAATTACGCCGTATGTTTTCTGCGCGTAAGCCAAGCGGTAAGGATGGTGATCGACCATGAAAATCTGGTCGGCCCCGAGCATTCTCGCGCAGGCTGCACTTAATAAACCGACAGGGCCCGCACCATAAATGGCGATGCTGGAGCCGTTGCCAATCCCCGCGTTCGTTACAGCCTGATACGCAGTCGGGAGGATGTCGGAGAGGAAAAGAACTTTCTCATCCGGCAGTGTCCCTGGCACTTTGAACGGCCCGGTGTTGGCTTTCGGTACACGCACATATTCGGCCTGCCCGCCAGGCACTCCGCCGTACATATGGCTGAATCCGAACAGCGCGGCTCCCGGGGGTATCGCCTTTTTATTCAAGATCGCTCCACGCCCGGTATTTGTAGTTTCGCAGGCCGCGAACAGATCCATTGCGCAGAAGAAACAGCTGCCGCAGGCAATGACGAAGGGAATGACAACCCGGTCGCCCGGCTGCACGGCGGTGACCGCTGAACCTGCCTCCTCGACGATCCCCATGAACTCATGACCGAAAATATCGCCATGCTCGACGGTTGGAATCTTTCCTCGATAAAGGTGAAGGTCAGATCCGCAAATCGCGGTTGCCGTCACTCGAAGAATGATGTCATCGCTGTCCTGGATGACTGGATCCGCAACGTTGTCGACTTTGACGCTGTGCGCGCCGTGATACGTAAGTGCTCTCATGGCGTCCTACCTCTGACTTTCACTGAATGTAAGTGGGAGAGGGCACACAGAGAGCGTAAGTTCATAATGAAAGGCGGGGGAAGTGACTGGCGGTGGTGGGCGCGTGCCTCCTCACAATGAAGAGCGCCATATAACCCTGTCTTGCCTCTCCGTCGTGATCCGCAATTAATCGAAACTTCGCCGTCTGCCGGGCGATCCAGACCTTTACATCTACCGTGCGTGCCGTTGATGCCGGCGCCTGGATGTCATACGCAATGAAAAGATGAGGTTAAACATGGATGATCGCCCTGGTGGGCGATGGCGCGATGCAGATGAACAACATGGCCGAACTGACGCAATATGCCAAACGGCTGACATCGCCGTGGGTCGGTTTCCCGGCTGCGTCGATTCTTTGCGGACTGCTGGCGGGTTTTGCTGTTGGGTTTCGTAGCCGTTTACATTGCCTGCCGTTGTTCGCGGCGTTGAGTGTCTTTGTCCTCGCGTTCGGCCTGGTGCTTGCGGTGTTGTACACGTTGATCATTCCCACCGACCTGACCCTGAAACGGCCGCATCCAGCCCAAAGAGCCAAACGACGGTTTGGTTTCAACCTGCATATCACCAGGGAGTCAGGGCGTCCTGGCGTCAAAGGTGAACCGAGGAAGTTCCGGTCAGAAACACCATTTAACATAATATACATTACACGTAACAAAGTATTACGGAGCCAGCCCGGTTGCGCACGCCATTTCGATCTCCAGCATCGCTTTCAAACGACCTGATCTTTGTTGGCTGTAGATCCCTCTATTTAAAATGTGCCGCTCTCAATCCTCGGCACGCGTCAGCTTTTCAATCAGCGCTCGATGCTGCGGATACCGCGCTGTGAGTTTCTGCCGGTTCCCCATTTCCATATCCGCGAAATCGAATCCTGGTGAAACCGCTTCGCTGATCAAACCAAATCCGTTCTCGCCATTCAGCAGTCTGGAGGCTTTCCAGATTCCGCCCGGTACGTGCAATTGCAAATGTTGTCCGGCTAGAACATCGCTGCCCATCACCAACGTCTGCAGTGAACCGTCTTCAAGGATCAAGCTGTACTCAATGGCATCGCCCAGATGGAAATAATGCAGGATGTCCGAATGGTTGAAATGAAACTGGCCGACCGGTGAATCTTCGGTCAGCAGGTAGTAAATCGACGTCATCAGAAAGCGTGAGCCGCTCGTGGTTTCAAGCATGTCCCGGTGATCAGCCTGGTATGTCCTGCGGAAATAGCCGCCCTCAACATGAGGTTCAAGGTCCAGTGATGCAATCAGGTTCGACGCACTGATCTGACTCGGATTCATGGCCTGCTCCATTGATTTTCAATACATTCTGTAATAACTCGACTAAACGGTCATTTAGTCGAGTTAGTTTCTATTAAAGCTGAAGCATGCTTCCTCTCTGCCTAAAACATAACTATCCGTGTACATCATTAATGCTTAACTTTCCCGTTGCGCATGAGCTTTCAATGATCGCTTACGCTCCTCAGTCCGGATTAGAACTGCGTTTTCAGGCATAACTTTCACGGCATTAAGTAACTCGACCGTGGGGCGAGTACACATGAAGATCAAGCTTCCATTCGCGGCTGCTCACGCCCGCTTTTTCGGGAAGATTAGCGCGGGGGCTCGGGATTCCCAGTCTGCCCCTAACATATAGAGCGGCCCTCCTGCATTTTATACATCCGTGTTTCTATTTCGTGTGAATTTTTTTACCGTGCACGAGAACGTCGCGGTATCACTGGCAGTCAGTGTGATATTTTTTAATAAGTATGTTTTAACTGGCTCTCCTGTTATCAGCACGTCCTTTTTCATACTTATCTATGCCTCCCAAGCAAACGGATTAAAAAGGTAGCCCCTGCCCCAGATCGTCTTGATGAGCTCTGGATTTCGAGGGTTGTCATTGAGCTTTCCGCGCAATTTACTGATGTGAACATCGACGCTGCGGTTGATCCCGTCGAAAGGAATACCGCGGATACGGTTGAGGATTTCGTCGCGAGAAAAAAGTGTGCCCGCCGCACTGGCCAGCAAGGACAGTAGTTCGAACTCCATGGTTGTCAGATCGATTCTCTGATCGGCCAGGCTCACTACCCGGCCACTGCGATCGATCGACAGCTGACCGAATTCGAGGATGTCGAGCGCTGTCGGTTGCTTCGTGGGGATATGGCGTCGCAGTAAAGCGCGCAACCGAGCCAGGAATACCGATGGTTTGACAGGTTTGACTACATAGTCGTCGGCACCGGATTCCAGGCCGAGAACCTGATCCCTGTCATCTCCCTTGGCAGTCAAGATGATGATGGGGATATCGAAACCATCACGAATCCGACGGCACAGGTGCAGTCCGTTCTGATCTGGCAGTAGGAGCTCAAGTACGACGATTTGTGGCTTGAGTTCAGCGATGGCCGCCAATGCCTGGTCACCCCGGCGAACCACTTGCACCGCAAAACCATGCCGGGCCAGGAATTTAGTGATGAGTTTCGCCAGCCTCTGATCGTCCTCAACTAGCAGTGTTTTAACGAGACCTGGGTTTTCCATAAAAGCTCAGCATTAGGACCTTGATTAAGTGTGTGCAGCCTCAGACCCACGGTGCGGTTGAGCGACCGATCATCAGCGAGTGATCACCGGGGCCCCGCCGCAGAGCATCTGCTTAGGCCTCCATTGATGATAACATTATTAAGATAACGACTGTTGTGTTTAATCTTATCGCCTGCTAGCATCGAAATCGCCAAGTGGCATTTTCGAGGAGAAAGCTCTCATGCAACTCTCTGTGCGAAAGGCGTTCCTGGAAGACGGGGCCGTCCTGATCAAAGGTTTTCTGAGCAAAAATCAATTGGCCGAGTGCCGTGCAGCCTACGACTGGGCTGTTGAGAATCATGGCCCTCATGCGACTCGAATGTTCGACGGAACGGAGCAACAGTCGCACGTCGACAACGCCAATCCCGTTGCAAAGGCCCGTCTCGAAGAACTGGTGGCTTCCCTCCCCTTTGGCGAGCTATTTGCCGAGCTCTGGGGTTCGGAGAATGTGTGGTACTTCGCCGAAGAAGTGTTTCTCAAAGCAGGTGGACGCGGTTCTCGCACGCTTTGGCATCAGGACACGTCCTATCTGCCTTGGGCCGGAAACCATTGGGCGAATGCCTGGATCAGCTTTGAATCAGTGCCGAAGAAAAACGCTTTGGAAATCGTTCGAGGTTCGCACAAAGGACCACGCTACGACGGCACCACGTTTCGCGATCCGAATGATCCGACTCAACCGCTGCATGGCGGCGATGCATTGCCACGCCTGCCGGACATCGAGGCTTTGCGGCAAAACGATCCTGAGGCATTCGAGATCATTTCGTGGGCCACCGAGCCTGGCGATATCCTCCTGCTGCATCCGGGTTCGCTGCATGGCGGCGCTCCGGTGGATGAAGCCTTCCCGGACCGTCACACCTTCGTTTTCCGTTTCTTTGGCGACGACGCCACCTTCCATCCCTTGCCAGAACACAGCGCCGGCGGTTATCCGCAGCAAGGCGTGCTGTTCACTGAAGAGCTGTCGACGCTGAAAGCGGGAGACGCCTTCCGCCACCCAACGTTCCGCCAATTAATATAAGAGGAGCACCGCCATGAGCACTCAAGACCTGCAGCGTCAGTCCTTCAACCCTGGTCACACCCAGGCGATCTACGACAACTTCCACTTTTCCCAGGCCACACGCGTCGGCAACATGATCTGGGTGTCCGGCCAGGTCGGTATCGACGAGGCCATGGTTCCAGCCGAGGGTATCCAGGCTCAATCCCATCTGGCGTTTCAATCCTTGCGGACCATTCTCGAAGCTGCGGGCGCAAGCCTGGTCGACGTGGTCGAGCTGATGACGTTTCATACTGATCTGCAGGCCGAAGTGCACGCCTTTGGACAAGTAAAGGACGAATATTTCCCTGAACGTTATCCAGCCTGGACCGCTGTCGGCATTTCCCAACTGGCAATGCCGGGCTTGCGCGTGGAAGTCCGGGCCGTCGCGGTGATTGGCAGCGGTCGAATCTGAACGATTGCATGATCGCGACGTGCCAAGCCAAAATGGCGTTCGCAGCCACTGTCGACTCAACGCCTTCAACCAACGGAATCACTTTCTCTCATGCATGATGCTCAAGCGCCTTCCACGGATAGTCAGCACTCCATTGACAGTGATTCCGCGCCCGCTCCACGTCGCGGTCGTCCGGTAGGTAATCGTCTGGAAAAACGCGGTGAACTGTTGACCGCAGCCATCGAAGTCATTGCCCAGGAAGGTTATGCCGGGACGTCTCTGCGCAAGGTCGCCAGTCATGCCGGGTGCACCACGGGGGCCGTGACCTATTACTTTGCCAACAAAGAAGAAATGATCACGGCGGCGGCGCAGAGTCTGTTCGACGAGTTCGACCATTTGCTGGATGCCGGTCAGGAAAAAGTCGATGTCAGGGCAATGATCGAGCAGTGGTTGAACCTGACTCAAGCCAACGACTCGGCGCGCTGGCTGGCCTTGTTTCAGATGCTTGCCCACGCTCGGCACGAACCGGTATTTGCCGACGTGATCCAGAAACGTTATTCGCGCTTCCGCGAGGATCTCGCCAGCATTCTGCGCAAGGGACAAAGCCAAGGCATCATCCGCAAGGACATTGCTGCCGATCTGCTTGCCGATCAGCTCAGCGCGCTGAGTGACGGCTGGATGATGATGCTGCCAATCGAGCCAGAGCGATTTGAAGCCAAACGCAGCAAGGCCTTGATGGATGCGGTCATCACGCTGATCAGCCCCGCTCGCTAAACCCTGCCCTCCAGCATCAACAAGGTTCGCTTCATTTGCGCAGCGAACCCTGCTTGGTCACGCCCGCGTTACGCTCATACCCACGGTTAACCGACATCGCGCCGATTTCACTTTGCTGAATTCCTGATCCGTCATATATTCACATAACATCTGTGATTATAAATAGAAAACGGAGGTGAAGATGAGTGCGGATCTCGATCAACTGTCGACGCAATCACGACAGCGACGGTTGTTATTGCAAGCGATCGGAGGCGCAGCCCTCGCCGGAGGGCTGGGTGTCACCGGGCGTGCGATGGCGCAAATCGAACCTGTAGATACCTCGATACTGGATGTGGTGATCATTGGCGCAGGGCTTTCCGGGCTAACCTCCGCCAGAGACCTCCAGGCCGCTGGCTGCGAGTCTTTTGCCGTGCTTGAAGCCCGCGACCGCGTCGGTGGTCGCACGCTGAACCATGATCTGGGCAATGGCGTGATCTCCGAAGCCGGTGGCCAATGGATCGGACCGGGGCAAACGTCGATCGCCGACTTGGCCAGACAGCTCGATGTCGCCACCTTCCCCACCTACTACAAGGGCAAGGCGGTGTATCTGATGGACGAGGTCAACATCCAGGAAGATCTCAGCGACGGGCCGAATTCCAATACAGAAGTCGTCGCAAAACTGAACAAGCTCGCCGAAGGCGTCCCCAGCAAAGCGCCGTGGAAAGCCAAGGACGCGGCTGAGCTGGACAAACTGTCGGTCGGCCAGTGGCTGGCCGGTCAAGGCATCAGCAACGTCGACAAGATCGGCTTCAACATGTCCGTGAGCCTCACCTTCGGTACCACGCCGGCCGGCATGGGACTCCTGCATTACCTGGCGATGATCAACTCGTCGGACTGCCGCCTTGAAAAGCTCGAAGGGGTCCAGGGCGGTGCGCAGGAATCTCGCCTGGCTGGCGGCTCGCAAATTCTCAGTTTGAAGATGGCTCAGGCGCTGGGAGATAAAATCCGGTTGGCGTGCCCGGTGCGCAAGATTGTCGGTTGGGATCGTGATGTCGTCGAGTTGCACACCGATCAGGGCATCATCCGCACGCGGCAGGTAATTGCTGCGCTGAGCCCGGCGTTGTGCAATCAGATCCTCTTCGATCCGCCCCTGCCGTCCGGGCGTGCCGAGCTGCAGCGGCATTGGCCGGCCCATGCACCGATGCGCAAGACCGTGCACGTCTATGAGCGCCCGTTCTGGCGCGACCAAGGCCTCAACGGGCAGATTGTGCCAGTGGAAGGTCCGCTGATCTGGGCCTTTGACAACTCCCCGGCGGACGGCAGCCTGGGTGTGCTCAGCGGCTTCGTCAGGACCGGCCAATTACCCCATGACCCGAAAACGGCGCAGGACATCCTGTCGGCGATTTACGCCAGCGCCATGGGCGAACAAGCCCTGCACCCGATTCAGTTTCATGATCTGGACTGGGGCAAGATCGACCCGTGGAGTTTGAGTTGTATTTCCCCTATGCCCCCCGGTTTCTGGACGCAATGGGGCGAGTACCTGACGCCGGCGGTCGGTCGCCTGATCTGGTCGGGTACCGAGACTGCGGAAATCTGGGCCGGGGCAATGGACGGTGCGGTCCGCGCCGGACATCGCGCGGCAATGGAAGCGCTGCAGGCGTTGCTTCAACCACGGAGGAGCGCCTGATGAAGCGGACTGTGGTGTTTGGAGTCATCACCGTGAGCGCGGCGTTGGCCGGATCAATAGCGATTTACGGGCCGGAACTGTGGGCGGGCTATCGTTTCATGCAGGCCGTGGATCAGCACGACGCTGCATACCAGGCCAACGGCGGTGCGTGGCCACAGTTGCAGGACACCTGCGCACTTTGCCATGGCGCCAACGGTCAACCCCGCGATGCTCAATACGCAGCGCTTGCAGGGCAGCCTGCGGCATACATCGAAAACCAGTTGCGCGCGTTTGCCGAAGGGCGTCGCCACAGTGCCCAGATGCAGCCGCTGGCGGCCAATCTGACCGACGAGCAGATCAAGCGCCTGGCCAGTTATTTTGCCGAACAGCGACCAGGCGTGACTGAAGTCCCGGCCAAGGATGATGCGCTGGACCAGCGCGGTCAGCGTGTGGTCGCCGCCAATGGGTGTGCAGCCTGCCACGGTGAAAAACTCACTGGCGGCCCCCTGGCTCCGCGTATCGCCGGACAAGGGCAGCTTTATCTGAGCGATCAACTGAGCGCTTTCAAACGTGGCCAACGCATCGATCCGACGCAGGCCATGAATGCCATGGCGGGCACCCTGTCAGATGAGGACATCAAGGCCGTGGCGCAGTATCTGGCCAAGCTGAACCCTTGATCCTGCCCGGGCAAGGATGCCCACCGCCCTACCCTGCATTACGCAAAAAAGCCGCCAAAACGGCGGCTTCGAGCACTTCAACTATCCTCCTCAGCGCGTTTGCAGAACTGCCATTGCGCCCTTCGCGCGCTCCAGCGCGCAATACGCGTAATACAGGTGCACCAGCAGATAAGCCCAGGTCGTCAGTGCTAGCACGTAGAAGTTGAGCAGCACATTGCTTTCGTCGCCGGGGATCTTGTAGAAATCGTAGATGCACGCAATGGTCAGTGAGGCGAGCATGCCAATCATCACACCGATCGCGTGTAGCGACTCTCCGACATTTGCAAGGCGTACTGCGAAATACACCAGGTAGACCGAAAACATCACCCACATCAGCACGTAGAAATACGGCAGGAGCGTGACCAGAACCTTGGTCGAGATCAACGCGAGTGTGCCCAGCAGAGCGCCGGCAAACATCATGAGCTCCTTGCCCATCGAGGGCTTGTAGGCATGCGTTACCGCCATCAGCCCGAGCACCGTAATAATCGGAATCCCGAAGGCTCTGGAGAACGCGTCGCAGAAGTATGAAATCAGGTACGCATGTTCCGATCCTGTCAGGAAAAAGATCAGGAAGTTTGTCGCGGAAAAGGCAACCACAAACCACTCCAGAGCCAGTAGCAGGTTTCTCTTCTTCAGAAACCTGATGCCAAAGGTCAGACCATTGGCAAGCAGCAAGAAACAGGCAAGGCACAGCACAATATTTCTCGGTTCCATAACGATAGCCTCGGTACAGCTGACAGAAAATTTGATGGGTTAGCGGGATTGAGAAACCAGTGCAGCCAGGTAAGCAGCAATTGCCTGGCGCTCCTGCGCTGACAGCGCCGCTGCAATGGCTTGCATCGCGCCACTTGGCTCAGTGCGCTCGCTGCTGGCAAAAGCGTTGAGCTGGGCCAAAAGGTAGTCCTGGCCTTGTGCAGCCAGGCGCGGGAAGGTGTCGTGGCCCATCAGTTGGGCACCATGACAGGCGGTGCAACCTCGGGTTTGCACCAGTTGTTTGCCCTGGTCTTTCAGCCCCTCGTCAGGGCTGACAGCCGCATGAGCAACGACCGATTGCCGGGCGTAGAACTTCGCCAGCAGATCAACTTCATCCGGGCTCAGGGTCATCGCCAGCGGCCCCATGTTGGGAGCGAGCCGTTGCCCACTTGCAAAGTTGCGCAACTGGGCAGACAGGTACGCGGCGGGTTGCCCGGCCAGGCTCGGATACGTCGGGTTCAGCGAGTTACCGTGGCTGCCATGGCAACCGGTGCAGGCATCGGTCAGGTGTGGCCAGTTTCCGCGTTCGGCCTGATAGGTCTCCGTGGAGGTCGTGATGTAAGTCTGCAGCCGATATAAGTCGAGCAGATCACGGCCGAAAACCACCACCAGCACCGCAATGAGCGCGATGACGCCAAGCGCTATGTTTTTTTTCATTGCCGCCTCCTATGCCCGACGTAACGCGTTGAGCACCTGCAAGGCACTATGGCGTCCGGCGCGCACGGCGCCGTCCATGTAACCTGCCCAGATGTCGGCGGTTTCGGTGCCCGACCAGAACAGATTGCCGCACGGCGGACGCAGTGCCTCGCCATGTGTCGACCAGAAACCGGGAGGAATCGGCGACACGCACGTGATGGTCCACGGGTCGAAATGCGCCCAGTCGTGATCGTGGTAGGAAACCGGCTCAAGCGCTGCGTCCCCCAGGGCGCGTGCATAGATTTCGGTCTGCACACGCTTCGCGGCTTCGGGGTCGGTGGGGGCTGCGGCATTCAGAATGAATGCATTGATCACGCCGATTTCGCCGTTTGGCGGCGAGTTGTCGTAGGCCCAGATGACTGGCCCACCGACCTGAATGATGTGGCCGTTCAAGCCCTTGTCACGCCAGAAAGGCCGCGGGTAAACCATTGCGGTCTTGCGTGCCGGCGAGTGCGCTGGCCAGGCCCGCTGCAGGGCGGCGCGAGCTTCGGGCAGCGGTGGATCGAATTGCAGGCGTTGGCACAGCGCGGGATGAATCGCCATGATCACCCGGCGGGCGCGGATCTCGCCCTGATCCGTTTGCAGTCTGACGATGTCGCGGTTCCAGTCAGCAATTTTGCGCACTGGGCACGACAAGCGAACCCTGTCGCCCAACAATTGCGCCATTTTGCTGCTGAGAACCTGTGAACCGCCGACGATCCGCGTGCCTTGCGCGCTGTCCTTGATCGAATCGAGCCGCATGTATTCGCTGCCGGCCGAATTGATCATCGACAGAAAATGCAAGAAGCCCATCTTCGCCGGCGTGACACCGCAGGTCAGGAGGAAGCTGGCATTCCACCCTGCGCGATCTTCCGGCTTGATGTTTTGCTGAGCGAGCCAGTCGCCCGCCGAGAGCTTGTCCAGTTCGGCCACCCTGGGGGATTTCCATGGCGCACCGCACGGCACATCACGCGACAGCTCGCTGAGTTTTGCCGAGACGCTTTCGTCGGTACCGAAGGTGCCTTTCAAATCGACAGCGACACGTCCATCGCCCCCGAGGATCACGGTTTCCCCGTCATAGAAACTGGGAAAGGTGCCGACCTCAAGCTCACGGGCCAGATCCGCTACGGCGGTTTGTCCTGGACCGATCCACTGACCTCCGGCTTCGGAGATGTAGCCGGAGCCCAAGTCATGATTGAGGGTGCGGCCGCCGACACGATCACGCGCTTCAAGCACCAGCAGCGACTCACAGCCTGCCAGATGCAGATCACGGGCGGCGGTCAAACCAGCCAGGCCGGCACCAATGATCACCACATCAAATACATCGTCCGAACTGTCCTTTTGCAGCGCATCGGCGGCATTGGCCAGGCCAAGGTTCAAACCGATCGATCCTACGGCGGCGGTTGCACCGGCCAGTTTGAGTAATTGTCTTCGCTTCAGATCGGGAGGGGCGTCAGTACTCATGTTCGATGCCTCACATCACGTTATTGTTGGATTGAACGCCCGTGGCCGAGCGTGGGTGCGGCAGTAAAAAAGTGGTGACGAGAACGCAAACATTCGTTTGTCTTTCTGCAGGCGAACGCCTGCCGGCCCCAGGACTCCAAGGTCAGCTTCACCACGGAAAATCAGCGTGTTGGTTCTATAACCTCAACCGTCAGACATGAGGGTGCACAACTTTGCGGTTGGTGTATTCGTCCAGCAGATGTGCTCCCTCCAGCGCCACATTCACGGCGCACCACTGCAGCGGTTCGGGCAGGGTTTTCGGAGTTTTATGCCGCAGCGCGGCGAGCAGCGGATGCTCGATACCGCCGATTCTTTCTGCCAGCAAATGGCCGATCAGCGACTGCGAGGCGACACCGTGTCCGGAGCAACCCGCGGTGTAGAGAATGTTGTGGTGGGACCCGGTTTCGCCCACCACCGGCAACGCGTCGTAGGCCATGCTGACGTAACCACTCCAGCACGCTTGAATGCCGACACCGCGTAACGTCGGGAAACGCACGCCAAGGTTGTCTTGCAACGCGCGGTAGGTCACCTCATCGGGAATGTTCGGGGTTTTCGAGCCGTAGGCATAACCCAGCCGTTTGGTGGTCATCAGCAGTGTATTGCGTGCGGTCAGGCGATGGCTTTCCATCACCAGGTGCGGCGTGGTCAACCCTTCCCGCCCTGCCCAGCCCAGCGATGCCAACTGCTGTGGTGTCAATGGCTCGGTTTCGACCGCCGAAACCCGAAACGGTACGACTTTGTCGCGCAAAAGACCGAGCTGCGGCGTATAGGCATTGGTGGCCAGCACCACTATTGGCGCGCTCGCCCGCCCGCGTGGCGTCCGGCAGGTGATCGTCGGCCCGTCGGAGTACGACTCAAGCGTGGTGTTTTCATACAGCCTCACACCCGCCTGGAGTGCAGCGCGGCGCAGGCCCATTACGTATTTGCCAGGGTCAAGGGTACCGCCGTGGCGTTGCAGACAGCCAAACAGAAAGGCCGGTGGAATCCCCCGCGCGCGCATTTGTGCCTGATCCAGAAACTCGGTTTGCGAACCCAATTCGTGGCCCACGGCCATGCTTTTGCGCAGCCTCTTTTCTTGCGACGGATGGATCCCCGCCCTGATGATGCCCGAGGCGTTGTAGTCGCAGTCGATCCCCAGTTCGCGCAGTCGACCTTCGACGTAGGCGACCGCTTCGTCATAGAACCTGACGATATTTTGCGCTTTTTCCTTGCCGACACGTTTCAAGAACAACTCGAACTCAATGCCGATGCTCCCGCCCAGATAACCGGCATTCCGACCGCTGGCACCGAAACCGGCAAACTCCTGCTCGAGAATAATTACCTTCGCTCCCAGCGCCGTAAGCTCCAGGGCGGTGGACAGCCCGGCGAAACCGGCACCGATCACGATGACGTCCGCGCTTACATCGCCTTCGAGCTCTGGCTGCAGATCAACCGGACTTTCGACCCAGCCACCCAACCGACGGAAATGTCCGCCTGCAAAATGGCGTTCCAACTCTTGTGCTTGATAGGCCATGGACATGTGATGCGCTCCTATCGACTCAGGATGTGAATAGCGACTGCTGCTTCCTCGACACCTTGAAGACCGCCACCGTTTTCCTGGATGGCATGCCGCGCGCCGTGGACTTGACGCGGCCCGGCCTCCCCGCGCAATTGGGTGACCAACTCGTACAACTGCCCGATCCCCGTCGCGCCAAGTGGATGACCTTTGGATTCCAGGCCGCCGGAGGTATTGATCGGAAGACGGCCACCGAGAGTGAAATCGCCCCGTTCTGCACAAACCCCACCCTCTCCCAGCGGTGCAAGTCCGAGATTTTCCGACTGGATGATTTCCCCCATTGCCGAGGCGTCGTGTACCTCGGCCACGTGCATGTCCTGCGGGCCGAGGCCGGCGATTTCGTAGGCTTCACGCGCCGCCAGCAGGCTGACGTGCTTGTGCGGCTCGTCGAGCCCGCGCAGGGTGAAGCTGCGGATCACGCTGGCGGCGATTCGCACACAACGTTTTGGATCGGCACCAATGCGTTTGAGTCCCGCCTCGGTGCAAAGGATCGCGGCGGCCGCACCGTCGGACAGCGGCGCGCACATGGGCAATGTGATCGGATAGGTAATTGGAGGCGCCGCCAGAACTTCTTCTATGGTGAAGGTCTTGCGAAATTGCGAATAAGGGTTGTGCACCGAGTGTTGATGGTTCTTGGCACACACCGCCGCAATCTGCCGCTGAGTGGTGCCATAGGTCTTCATATGCCAGCGACACATGGCAGCATAAATGGCCATGAATTTACTGTACGGACGATCGGATTCCGAGCCTGGCGGCACCACGATGCCCTCGCCCATTTTCACCAGCGTCGCGTAGTTTTCCTCGGCGGTGGAAACGTCCCAGCCGGTTTCGAACAGGGCCAGCGCCCGCGCCTTGTCCGGCACGTTCATTTTCTCCGCGCCCAACGCCAGGGCCACGTCGGTAGCCCCCGAGCGCAAGCTCTGCACTGCCAGATGAACCGCAGTACTGCCCGAGGCGCAGGCGTTTTCGACGTTGTACACCGGCACCCCTTCGAGGCCGATCTTGCTGCACAGCACCTGCCCGGGAATCGACAGTTGTCCTTGCAGATGACCGTTGGTGATGCCGGCGTAGAACACCGCACCGATATCAGCGCGCAAGGCGCCGGAGTCAGCGAGTGCGCCCTGCAAAGCTTCCAGCGCTAGATCCTGGAGACTGCGTTCCAGGTGGCGACCGAACTCGGTCATGGCAATGCCGGCGATGTAAATAGGTTCCATCAGATCGTTCCCCTCAGATACGCCGGTCAACGTTTTGCCAGTAATGGGCACGCAGATCTTTCTTCAGCACCTTGCCGACCGGGCTGCGCGGCAATGCATCAATGAAATCCACGGTTTTCGGCGACTTGACCGAGCCGAGCCGGCTCTTGCACAGCTCGATCAACTCCTCGGCGGTGACGGTAAGCCCGGCGCTCAACTCAACCACGGCTTTCACGCCCTCGCCCCATTGCTCATCCGGCACACCGATGACCGCGCAGTCCTGCACCGCAGGATGACTCCACAGCACTTGCTCGACTTCGCTGGGATAAACGTTGAATCCGCCGGAGATGATCATGTCTTTCTTGCGGTCGGTAATGTGCAGGTAGCCGTGCGCATCCACGTGGCCGATGTCGCCGGTGTGCAGCCAGCCATCAATGATGGTTTCTGCAGTTTTCTGCGGGTCCTTGTAGTACCCCTTCATTACCAGATCGCCGCGCACACAGATTTCGCCGGTTTGCCCCTGGCCGAGGATGTCCCCGGCGTCGCTGAGGATTTCCACGCGCACCAGCGGATTGGGCCGGCCCACCGAAGACAGACGCTCGTCCGATGCCAGGCGTCCACCGTGCAGATGCTCGGCGGGCGGCAGGTTGGAGATCGAGGCTGGGGCTTCAGTCTGGCCGTAACCACCGGCCATGACCGGGCCGAAGGTCTCGATGGCTTGCTTGAGTTTGTCCACCGACATCGGCGCCGCGCCGTACAGGAAATACTTCAGCGAACTGAAATCGACCTTCTGCGCCAGATCCGGCACATCCAGCAGTCGATAGATCACGGTCGGCGGCAAAAAGGTTTCGGTGACCTTGTACTTCGGGATCATTGCCAGCATCAGCGCCGGATCCGGTTTGGTAATGATCACCACCGTGCCGCCCCGCGAGGTGCACGGCAGCGACAGCGTGCCAGCGGTGTGGGTCATCGGCGCCGCCGCCAGGTTGACTGGCGGATGGTCATCCCCGTAAGGGAAATTGATCATGAAGTGTGCGCAGAACGTCTGGATGCTGCGATGAGTGTTCATCACCCCCTTCGGCAGCCCGGTGGTGCCGCCGGTTGGCGAGAGTGCCACGACATCGTCCAGTTGATACTCGACCTCCGGTGCCGTGACCGGCTGACCATCGATCCAGGACTTGAGCGACGGTGCCCCCGGCAGGTGCTCGTCGATACAGATCCACAGACGAATTTTCGGCAGGCCAGGACGCAACGCGTCGATGATCGGCGCGAACTCTTTCTGGAAAAACAGCACTTCGCAGTCGAACGCGTCGAGCACGTGACGGTTCTCTTCGGCGCTGTTGCGTGCACCAACAGGAATCCAGCAAAGGTTGGCGCGCCATAACCCCAAGGTGCAGGTCCACGCCACTGCATCATTGGCAGACCAGATGGCGCCCTTGGTGCCGCTGGGCAAACCGGCTGCCAACAGTGCGTTGGCGATCCGGCATGACAGGTTGCGGACTTCGGTAAAAGTGAACACCCGATCGTCCTGGATATACGCCGCGCCATGCGGATTGATCCGCCAGCCACGGTCAAAGAAATCAATAATCGCCATGTCAGTCACTTCACAGTTGAGTAACGGTTGCGCGGGCCAGACCACGTTGCTCGAGGAAGCCCAGCAGATAGCGATGACCGAAGGCTTTGGAGGCCGAAGCGAAACCTGTCTTGGCGGTGTCGTTATTCAACAGCTTGACCACGGCCGCAGCGTGCAAGGCGCCAGTGGCGATGTAAGGCGTGATGCCATGCACGGTTGCACGCACGGCCGTCAGTTGACCGCGACCGATAGCGAAGTCGACGGTGCGTTGCAAGGTGCTGCGTTCACGCGGTGGCATGCTTGGAGTGGTCGATTGAACGAGGCTTTGAATCACCGCGTCCTGCTGCTCCTTAGGCAAGTGCTTGTATTCCGCTTCCCACTTCTCACCCAGGCCGTGGACCATTTTCATTACCGGGTTGTCGTAGAAGCCGACACAGGACATGCAACTGCGGACACGGCCATCATCCTCAAAGAACACCGGCAATGAGGTGCCGCCCCAAGGCAGGCAAAACACCGCTTCCAGCAGATCGGGACAAACCACATTGAAGCTGGCGTTCGGTGCATAAGGCACGAGTTCCTTTTCCCACAGGTAGGCCCCGGGATAGCGGACGCCTTCGAAGATGGTCGCCGTTGAACCGACGGTCACCCCGGCGGCACCGGTGCGTGGGCCACGAGTCAGTGTGGCGGTTTCCAGCGAATCGACGCCCGGAGTTTCCAGGGCCAGCTCGGCGGCTATTTCGGCGTAGGTGTACATATATGCCAGCGATGGCGACAGCAGCAGACCGGCCTGGCGATACAGCTCGCCGAACTGATCGCGCAAGGCGCGAATGTGCGCCTGCTCTCCGGCCGGATCCAGATAATGGCAGCCAGCCTTCAAGGCCGCCTCAACGGCGGTCAGGCCAAAATTGATGAATGGGCCGACTGTGTTGCAAACCACGCGCGCGCCTTTGAATACCGAAACCAAAGCCTCGACCTCATGTGGGCACTCGATGATTTCGTAGGTCGCCGACTCCAGACCGACAGCGCGTTGCGCCATCATTTCCTGAGCACGAGCAGCGTTACGAGCTACGGCGGTGAACGGGATGTGCTGGTCGATCAACCAATCCATGATCAGCATGCCGGTGTAACCACTGGCGCCGTAGACAACTACTGGATATTTGGCCATCGGGATTTACCTCATTTGTTGTTTTTGGATGAGTGATGTCGGGTGAATCTGCAGAGTCAGTTGTTCGCCCAGCCTTCGGCATACAGCTGCTGGGCAAGCAGCCCCAGTCGCATGGTCAGGACCCGGTTTTCGCCGTCCTCGATCAATGACGACTGGGTGTCGCGCAGCAGTTTTTCGATCGGGTATTCGCGCGTGGTGCCATTGCCGCCGAACAGGCGGAAAGCCTCTTGCACAACGGCCATTGCCTCTTCGGTCACCGTGACCTTGGCGGAGGCTGTGGCGTACGGGTGGGTTTGCGGCGACAGGCGCGCGAAGCTCAACGAACGTCGGGCAACCGCACGCGCTGCCTCGACCCGACGCAACATTTCGCCGAGGCGCAGACGGGTCATCTGGTGATCGATCAATGGATGACCGCCCTGGCGGCGCTCATGGCAGTACTGCAGCGCCATCTCGAAGGCGGCACGTGCGACACCGGTGAACACCTGACTCATGTGGGTGCCGGCGAAGGACCAGGAGGAGCTGACAGCACCGTAGTACTGGTCGCGCTCGGCAATAGCGAAGCGACGTGGCACTCGTACACTGTCGAAGTAGATTTCGCCTTGGGGCAAGGAACGCTGCCCGATCTTGTCCAGGGGCTTGCCTTTGGACACGCCTTTGAGGTCGAGGGGGATAATCAGCGCAATACCGTGCGGCCGGCCGTTCTCATCGTAGAAACCGTCGCCGTAATCAGCGCACATCAAGCCCAGTGCAACCTGTGCAATGGCTCCGTTGGAGACCCACGCGGAGCTTTGGCCATTGAGGATGACTTCATCGCCGACCACTTTAGCGGTCAGATTGCCGATATTGCCGAGCTTACCTGCCGGCCAGTCTCGCGCCATGTCGAAGATCTGGTTGTCGCTGCCACGATCAGGTTGAGTGGCCATCCAGCAGCCGATCCGGCCTTGGCAGAGTTCGACCAACTCGGCATTGCCAGCGGCGATGGCCATTTGCAGAGGGAAGTCGGCGCAACCCAGCGAGACAGCCAGGCCTGCATCGCCCCAGCCGAGTTCTTCGCCTATCAGAGATTCGATCCGCACTGCCATTTCCGGCGGTAACTGCGCCAACAGTGCCGGGTCAAGACCGAGCTTGGCGAATTCGCCGAACAACGAATAGTAAGGCGAGCCCGGGGCAACGACTTCTTCCGGGGTCATCCGGTCCAGCTCTCGACCCAGCGGGCGTAACACCTCTTTGGCGAAGCGGTGGACGGAGGCCTGTATTGCAGCCTCCTCTTCTGTCAGCGGTGTTTCGAATCCGGAGAGTCCGGCGGCTGGCAGGGTAAGTGTCGACTTGAGCGAGATCATCAGAGTACCTCCATCGAAATCGCAGGTCGCTGCGCTTTGCAGCGTTCTGCGTCTTGTTATTTGCAATCGACTCTAACAAGCAAAATTATTTAACGCAACACTTGTTATGTTTATTGTTCGAAACGTAAATGGCAGCCTTCCAGGCACGGAAAATCCGGCCGAAAATCAGCAGAGTTCTAGATGTTTTTTCGCGCTGAAATGCCGGAAAGCGGGCTGGCACCTGTCTTCCGACATATCGATGGCATCAGCGTTGAGGGACGACGCCTCGCCGTGAAAACAGAATCGGTGAAGTGTCACTGTTGAGCAGGATCGCGGTGAGAGAAACACCGTCGCTACTGGATTGCTCGTGAAAACTGCTCCCACCGTCGTCACTGCGAACCATCAAACCGTCGAGTCCTACCGCAATCACTGCTCGCCCGGAAACATCTATGGCTGTGACTGAACTCTTGCTTTGCAACGGTACGCGCTGCCAGTTCGAACCGTCTGCAGAGCTGTGCAACAAGGTGCCGCGTTGCCCGCCCACCAGCAGTGAACCGTCGCCAAGCACGGCCCCTGTCCACAACGTGCCGCTGTAGCCCGTATCCAGATAGCGCCAGTGTTTGCCCTGGTCATCGGAGCGCAATAACTGGCCGCGTTCCGCAGTTGCGTACAAATGCCCTGCTCCATCGGCAAACAGTCCCATCAGATTCAAGTCGGCACGACTCGCTCCGGGAGGCGCATCGATTTTTTGCTCGATCCAGGTCTTTCCGCCGTCATCGGTTGTCAGCACCAGCGACCACAGCCCTACCGCGACACCCTGGATCGGGTTGAAAAAGTGCACCGCAAACAATGGCCGATCTTCTGCACTGGACAAGCGTTGAACTTGCCAATTCTCACCTCCGTCCCTGGTGGCGAGAATTGCGCCCCAGTGGCCGACAGCCCAGCCCTGTCTGGCATCGACGAAGGACACACCGGTCAAAGGCGTGGACACCGGTACGGATGTCGCTTGACGGAAATGCTGGCCTCGGTCGTCCGACAGCAACACCACCCCGTGATCGCCGACGGCAACGGTCCGCTCCCCAGCCCAGGTAACACTCAACAGCGTGGCGGCACTGGCGTTGGCAGTTTTTGCTGCAGGTACGGTCGGCAAGGGCGAAGCCTGCGATAACGCCGATAACATTAGAACGAGTAAAGCAATCAGATTTCGCATCGGGATCTCCTCAATGCACCAGTGAGCCAATCAGGCGCACTGGACGACGCCGTGGGAACATTCGTTCAAGCCAGACGGCGAATGCAGGCAGAACTGTCATGGCCATGATCATGTTGACCAGGAACATGAAGGCCAGCAGCTTGCCCATGTCGGCCTGGAACTTAAGATCGGAAAACGCCCAGGTGGCGACGCCCACCGCCAAGGTGATGGCGGTAAAGATCGTAGCGACGCCTACCTCCAGCAACGCGTGCTCGACCGCTTTGGTAATTGGCTGCCCGAGAGCCTGGTGCAGTTGCAGACGGTTGTAGATATAAAAGGCGTAATCCACGCCGATGCCGACGGCCAGCACCATGACTGGCAAGGTGGCGATGGTCAGACCGATTTGCAGCTCTTTCATGAACCAGTAGCCGATGAAGGTGCCCAGTGTCAGCGGTAGGCAACAGACCAACACCGCGCGCCAGTCTCGATAGACGACAAACACCAACAGAGCGATCGCTGCATAGACATAAAGCATCATGGGCAGCTCGCTGCGTTCTACCTCTTCGTTGATCGCCGCAATCACGCCAGCGTTACCGGAAGCCAAGCGTATGCTCACGCCCGGCTGAATGAACTGAGAACGGAATGCCTTGGCGGCGGCAATCACGCGGTGAATGGTCGTCGCTTTATGATCGGCTAGGAACAGATGCACCGCCGTCATGCTGCAATCGGGACGCATCATCCCTGGCACTCGAGCTACTTCGGCGGCCATCGACGAGTAGTTGGTCGGGTCGATGGGCACTGCGTTCATTTTCGGGTTGCCCTCGTTATAGCCCTCGTTAAACTGCCGCAGGCTGTTAGAGAACGAGGTGACCGACACCACACCTGGTACACCTTGCATAGCCCATACAAAGCGATCCTGATACTGACCAAGGGCAATGTCTTCACAAGCGTTTGCGCCGGCGTCAGTTTTGGCTTCGAAGACCACACTGAGCCAATCCAGCCCGATGTCGTAATTGCCGGCAATGGATACCGCATCACGATTGAAGCGCGCATCCTCGCGCAGTTCAGGCGCCCCGGCCTGCAGGGAGCCAACCACCCGATCGTGGCTTTGCCAGGCCGCGGTGACAAATATCAGCATGGCCATGCCCAGCACCCACCGGACGTTGTGCCATTCAGTCAATCGGGCAAAACCGCGTAACCAACGAGCCCGGCGCTGGCGAGAAATTTCCTCGGCAGCGGCGTAACCGGCATCTACCCGTAGCATTGATGCCACGATCGGCAGCATCACCAGGTTGGTGACGATCTTGAACGCCACCCCGAGCGAGGCAGTGATTGCCAGCTCCCGAACCATTGGAATCGGGATCAACAATAGCGTTACGAACGAAACAAATGCAGTGACTAACGCCAGCGTGCCGGGAATCAGCAAGCCGCTGAAACTGGCGCGTGCCGCTCCTTCCACCGACTTGCCGCAGGCGATCTCGCGAATGATGAAGTTGATTTGCTGTACGCCATGGGAGACCCCGATGGCAAACACCAGAAAGGGCACCAGCACTGCCAGCGGATCCAGTCCATAGCCGAGCAAACGCAAGGCGCCGAACTGCCAGATCAGTGACACCAGCGAGCAACCCACCGCCAGCAAGGTGAAACGAAGCGAATGGCAATACCAGTACACCGCAGCGGCCGTCAGCAGCAATGCCAATAGGCAGAACTCCAGCACCGCCGAGGCACCTACTGCAATGTCACCGATCTGCTTGGCGAAACCGATGATTTGGATCTCGAAGTCCTTATCCTCGAACTGATTGCGAATTTTCTCCTCAAGCACATGGTTGTAGGCCACATAGTCGAGGCGCTGGCCGTCAGCATCGAATTCGTTGAGATCGACAGTGATCATTGCGCTGCTTTGGTCGCGAGCGACCAGCGTTCCGATAAAGCCACCCTGCGCCGTCGAGTTGGCGATCATCGCCATGCTCGTTTCATCGAGACTTTCGGGCGTCACCGTACCCGGCACCAGCGGATCGGCACGAAAACCTTCTTCGGTGATTTCGTTGACGAACGCGTTGGGCGTCCACAACGAACGCACACTGCTGCGCGATACGTTCGGCAGGAAAATCAGCGCCTGAGTGACGTCATAAAGGCGCTTGAGCCCTACCTGGCTCCAGATCGTCCCCTGACGAGCCTTTACCACCACGGTCAGCCGGTTCGCACCGAGCAAGTCGTTGCGATACGTCTCAAAGGTTGAGATGTACTCGTGGCCAATGGGTAGCTGCTTTTCGAATCCTGCTTCCATGCGTAACTGGACGGCAAACCAGGCCATGCCCGCTGTGAACACCGCCAAACTCAACAACGTCAGCAGGCGATGAGTGAACAACCACTGTTCGATGCGCGGCAATACACCGCGCACTTTGGTTTCCTTCATTTTCAGAGAACTATTCACGGCGTGCCTCATAGGGTTCGGGAGACCACAAGGCCGACGTAATCGCGATCACGCAGCAGTTGATCGTAAGGGGTCTTGCCGCCCATGAACTTGGCGTAGTTGGCCGAGATCTGCCAGCTCGCAGGATTGCGCACGAAGTTGAGGTACAGGTTCATACTGCTGGCATCCTCGGTGAACGTCGCCGACAGGTTGGGTGTGCGTCCCTTGATGGATTGCGAATAGAACACTCCCGGCGTCACCTGCCAGCCAGGGATCAGCGTGTTGTCATACGTCAGGCTGAAATCGAGGCTGATTCCGGAAGAGGTTTTGTTGCCCTTGGCGCTCGGCGGGATGGACGGATCCAGTTGCCAGGTATTGAGACCGGCGGCAATCGGTTCACCGGCGTACTCGTTATGCAGCCCCGGGTATTTCACGACCACGAGTTCGCTCAGCAGCGTACCGGTGCTGGCACCGGTGAGGTCGAGCAACGTCGGCGAGTTGGACGGGGTCATGCTGTAAATGCCGGTCAGGTGCCATTGCAGTTTCTTTTCATCCGTCCAGCACTTGCCACCGTTGCTGGCACAGGCGTCGATGACTGGATTAAGCGGCACCGCATCCTTTGGGCGATATGAAAGCTCCGTACCCAATGCCCAGTCGCCGACCGGCATGTTGGCACTGATGCCGTACATCATGCGGTCCTCCGGATACTTCCAGGTTTGCGCCAAAGCGAAGGTTTCCGGATCCAGTACCTGCATGCTCAACGACGGCAGTTTGTCGTGATAACGCATCACGTACAGGCCGAGGTTGAGATCGGTGTTGTCAGGCTGCCAGCGCAGCGACACCCCCCATTGGCCTCCATTGCGTGCGTCCTTTTCGTCGTAACCGTAGGCTCCCCTGCCCTCGCCCAGTG
Source organism: Pseudomonas sp. NFIX49 (assembly GCF_900115915.1). NCBI lineage: Bacteria > Pseudomonadati > Pseudomonadota > Gammaproteobacteria > Pseudomonadales > Pseudomonadaceae > Pseudomonas > Pseudomonas sp. NFIX49. The sequence goes on from NZ_FOYE01000006.1 coordinate 111,779, forward strand.
CATGGGTGGTGGACCAATAACTGCCCACGGGAGGCAGTTCGCTTTTGTTCCAGTTGAACTGCCAGTACGCCTCGATGTTGACGCCGGCACCCAGTCCTGACGCAAGGCTCAACATCGGCGCTGGCAACAGGGCTTCCTTGAGCTGGGTGCCGGGACGCGACAACGCCATGACATCGTAGGCGTTGGTATTGTTGATGCCGCCGGCAGCGAACAGGCTCTCGCCCCAGTTGATGACCTGATTACCCAGACGAGCACGAACACGCTGTTCACCGACATCGAAACTCTTGCTCACCCACAGGTCCAGCAGGCGCGCTTTGAACTCCAGATCGTCCCGGGCGCTGCTGGTGAGGCCGTCGCTCCCGACACCTTCAGGCCGGTTGGCCGATAGCGCACCGCTGGTGTCGGTCGCGGCAAAGTCGCGTATCCAACTCCCGCGTGCCATGAACGTGTAGTCCTCGGGAAATTTAAGCACCAGTTCATGGGTACCTTTTATGTAGTTGGTGAACAGATCCCCCCGGTCGTAGTTCAAGTCGCCCTGGTCACCAATATTGGCGCTGGGAGCCAGACAACCGCTGGGAGGATTGTGACCGCCTGGACTGCTGGTGATGAGATTGCATCCGCGAGATTCGGTCCGTAACCCCATGCCCACAGCGAGAGTGGAATCGAATGAGCCTCGGATGTTTTCGGTTTCAAAAGTGAACGCCATGGCAAATGGGGTTGCACACGCGATGACAAGACCTGAGGTTTTACTGATTATTTTTTTCATGTCTGTTCCCGAAAGCCGCTGTTAGCGTTCGCTGGTGGCGCGCAGATTGTCTGAGGTGTAGAAGTCGCGTTTCAAACGAGGGTTGTTGGCGCTATCGGTGAGCCAGCGATGGTCGTTCTTGCCGGTACCAATGGAGGTCATGTCGTAGAGGTAGCGACCATCAACGAGGTTGTATTGCGCCTGGGCTTCCATATCGCAGGTGCCAGTCTCGTAGACCGGGATTGTGTAGCCTTCGCGGACTTTCCAGATTTGCCCTTGTTTGTCGTAGTCCACCGCCATCAGCGCGTTCCAACTGTCCTCATCGATGTAAAACAGACGTTTCGGAGCCTGATGACGCATGCCCTGGCGAACGGTTGCTTCTACCACCCAGACGCGGTGCAACTCATAGCGACGCGATTCGGGGGCGATGAAGTCGCGCTTGGCCACATCCTCAATCTTCGCCGAGTTGTCGTAGGCGCCGAACGAGTTGTAGGGCACAAGCATTTCCTGCTTGCCGACCAACTTCCAGTCGAAGCGATCCATCGGACCAAAGAACACGTTGGACTCATCAATGGTGTACTGATTGTCCAGACCGATTTGCGGTGCGTCGTAGGAGTACGCCGGCATGCGACGTACCCGGCGCTGGCCCGGGAAGTAATAGAACGTAGTGGCTTGCTCGCCAGCTTTGGTCGTCACCACGCCGGCCTGCCCGGCAAGGGCGGCGGGGTCGGAGTAGCTGAAGTAGGTCGCAACTTCGAGTCGATCGAATGAAGAAAACAATGCACTGCCCTTCACGCCCCATGGTGTGTACATGAACCAGTCCGTGGAGGTTCGCAGCCAGTCTTCACTCCCTTTTCGCGGCGAAATTCCGGAAACGGTTTTCGACATATCGAAGCCGACGCCGCGATAACGCATTTTCATGTTCCACATAACCTCGGCACCCGAGGTTGGAAACGGAAATGGGATACCGGGGACGTAAGCCTCCTGCAGTGCCAGACCGTCGCCGTCGAGTTTCGCGAAACCGACATTCTTCTTCGTGTTTTCCGCGACGAAATCCGGTACCCCACAGCTGCGCCGTGTCGGATACACATCCATCCGGTACCCCGGAATCTTCTTGAACATTTCCACTTGGCCAGGGGAAAGCTTGCCGGTGTACTTCGCGACGTTGCCTGAGTCGATACTGAACAGCGGTTTGTCATCCTTGAACTTCCACTGCTGACCTCGCACCTGGCCGTGGCTCCAACCGCCGCCTTGTGGTCCGGGTGGTGTCCAGGCAGGAATGACACCATCGGCGCTGGCCGCCGCCTCACCTCCCAGCGGGGTCAGTTTTGTGCCGAGCAATGCAGGATCCTTATCTGCCGCCTGCGCCGTGCAGATGAAGGTTGATGCGGCGACGGCCGCGATCAAACATCTGCGTACGACGCCTTTAGAAACATTGTTATTGGGGCGCTCAATCACTGTGTTCATTGGAGGATCCTCGTGGGTCTTGATCGGCACCGTGGCCACTTTGACGGCAGTAACACGTTGCCTGCGCTAACCTAATCAACTGACTTGATCAATTGACCAAGTCGCTTGATCAAAGCAAGGCTGGTGCCAATGTCTGAAGCGCGGGAAATAGTCACGTTTAATCAATCGATTACAGAGACGCGGGATAGATTCGAGCCACGAGAGTTTCGTTAAACATTTCCGAGTGTTTCTTCGGTTCGCACCAAATCGGGAATTTGCGAAACAGTCGTTACCAATAATGGTGCGACAGTTTCAGACCACCGTTTCTTCCCTGACGCAAGGCGATTCGTTGCTGTAGCATCCGCAAGCGTCGACAGTGCCCTTACCGATAAAGGGCGCCAGGAATATTGGAGATTGCTGACCTATGGCCAGAATGGGCGCTGAATTACGCCGGCAGGATTTCGTCGAGGCAACGATCAAAGTGATTGCCGAGCACGGTGTCGCCAATGCAACGACCCGACGGATAGCGGCGGCGGCCGGTTGTCCGTTGGCATCGTTGCATTACGTGTTCCATACCAAGAACGACCTCTTCTATGCCGTCTATGAGTCACTGTTTAACCTGCCTCATCAAGCGTTGGAACACGTCCCTGCCGGGACAACTGCCGCTGATACGACTGCCGAAGTCCTGCGACAGTTGATCACTTGGTTCATCGATCATCCGGACGCGGCCAAGGCGCAGAGTGAGTTGTTTTTTTGGGCACTGCGCAATGACCCCGAAATGGCAAGCAAGATTTACTCAGTAGCCATTGAAGCGACTGAGCAGGCACTGGAGCGAGCTGTAGGCGCAGAGCTGGGGGAAAAGTTTTTAAAGGCCGCAAGTCGGCTTCTGGTCCAACTAGTTGACGGGTTGACTATCGCGTGGTCCGCCCATGGAGACCTGCATAGATTGAGGGCCGAAACCGAGACGGCTTGCGCCGCACTGGCCCTGCTGGTGGCCAGTCACTGAGCCGATCACATGCTGCTGACCAGATGGCCTCCATCCACGGTCAGTACGCTGCCAGTCATGAATGCACCGGCGTCACTCGCTAACAGCAAAAAGGGACCGGCCAGTTCGTGTAACTGACCCAGTCGACGCATGGGCACCCTATCGCGGATGTAGCTGTTGCCCTTGTCACCCTCAAAAAAAGCTTCGTTCATTTCAGTCTTGAAATAACCTGGCGCGATGGCGTTGACCCTGATGTTGTACCGCGCCAGCTCCAGCGCCAGTGACTTGGTCAGCTGAACCACCCCGGCTTTTGCAGCGCAGTAATGGCTGTAACCGGTGCTAACGCGCAGTCCGAGTATCGAGGCCACGTTGACGATGCTGCCCTTACGTCCGGCCTTTGCCAGCCTTTGTGCAGCAACCTGGGCGACACGCCAGACGCCATCCAGATTGGTTGAAAGCATCTCACGCCACTGCTCTTCACTGATTTCGAGTGGACGCTGGCCGTTACCGATACCTGCGTTGTTGAGTACCACGTCAACCACGCCAAAATGTGCTTCGGCCGCATCGAACGCCGCTTCGACACTGTTCCGGTCAGTCACATCGAGTTCGACGGACAGCGCTTGCCCGCAATCCCATTCAATGTCCTTTGCCACCTGTGCGAGTCTTTCGACGCGTCGTGCAGTCAGCACAACCCGGGCGCCGGCATGCCCAGCGACCCTTGCCAGGTGAGCTCCAATGCCGCTGGAGGCGCCGGTGATCAATACAGTTCGGCCGGCAAGCGAAAAATTCTGAATGAAATCTTGAGTCATCAACACACCTCGAAATGAATCGCGCTGGCGCGCTCTACGGGTAACAGGTCCCTTTCTCCGAAATCGGGCGAGCATGAGGCAGATGCGTGGTCGTCCTCATGACTCGCTCTCGTCCGGAGAAAGGGAATTTTCAGAATATTTCGATGCGAGATCTGCCGGCGGCTACCAGACGTTCCAGAAGCGCCGCTGGGCGAAACCACATCTCACCGTATTCGCCAAGCGCGCTGCGATAGTGATGGATGCGGCTGAGCACCGTTTCCAGGCCCAACTGCTCGGCGTAATGCATGGGGCCTCCGAGATGCGCGGGAAAGCCATAGCCGTTGATCCACACCAGATCGATGTCACTGGCACGCAGGGCAATACCTTCGTCCAGCAAGCGAATGCCTTCGTTGATCATTACAAACAGGCAGCGATCGTGAATTTCCAAATCTTCGATGTTGCGACGCGTAACGTTGTGTTCACGGGCAAGCTGCTCTGCCAGCATGATGACTTCCCGGTCTTCCCTTGGACTACGTCCCTCGTAGAGGTAAAAGCCACGTCCGGTCTTTTGCCCGTACCGTCCCAAGGCATACAGTTCCTCGGCAAGGCAGCAGTAGCTCTGGTCATGGGCGATGGCTTCACGCTTGGCGTCGCGCATTAGAAAGCTCACATCGATACCTGCCAGATCCAGCATGCTGAATACGCCCATATTCAAATCCAGACTGGTCAGCACTGCATCAACCTGGACCGGCGTCGCCCCCTCCAGTACCAGACGGTGAGCTTCGCGGGCATAGGGTTCGAGCATGCGATTACCGATGGAGCCGGCGCTGTTACCGGAGATGACCGGAAGTTTGCCGATACGTCTGGCGATGTCCATGACAGCGGTTACGACGTCCGGCGCTGTAGTCTGACAAAGCACAATTTCCACCAATCGCATGACGTTGGCCGGACTAAAGAAATGCATGCCAATGACATCCTGCGGACGAGAGACCATCTTCGCGAGCGCATCGATATCCAGCGACGACGTATTGGTCGCAAGAATGGCACCTGGCTTACACACGCTCTCCAGAGCGAGGAACACCTGATGCTTGCTCTCCATCTTTTCGCATACCGCCTCAATGATCAGGTCGGCATCTGAAAGGTCTGCGTAGTCGAGCGTGCCAAACAGCAGCTCCATCCGCTGCTGCATTTGTACGGCACTGAGTTTTCCGCGCTTGACGCTGAGCTGATAGTTTTCACGAACACGTTTGAGACCGCGATCAAGCGTGCGCCCATCAAGATCCATCAGCGCAACGGGAATACCGACATCGGCAAAGCTCATCGCGATGCCTCCACCCAAGGTGCCTGCACCGATCACGGCAACCTTGTTGATCTTGCGCGACGGATCAGCCGTATCGATCCGGGGCGTTCGCCGCGCGTCTTGTTCTGCGAAGAAAACATGCCGCAATGCTTTCGACTGACGTGATGCTTCAGCCTGCTTGAACAGCGTCAATTCCCGCACCAATCCCTCTTCCATCGGCAACAGGCAGGCGGCCTCCAGCGCAGAAAGCACCAACCTGGGCGCCAGTCGACTTTTCCAGCGCGGCTCATGCTCCACGCGATAACGCGCCAGGAAATCATCGGGCAAGTCCTCGGCGGGGTTTGGCCATGCTTCGGCTGGCCGCGCAGGAGCACAACATTCGATCAGCTCATTGGCATAAGCGCGCGCCTCTTCCAGCAACTGTTCGGTGCTGGAGGAGATACGGTCAAGAATGCCGAGCATTCGAGCACGCTCGGCATCGATCTGCTCACCTGAAAGAATGAGGTTCAAAGCCGATTCGGCGCCTATCAGCCTGGGCAAGCGTTGCGTACCGCCGGCGCCAGGCATCAGACCAAGATTGATTTCCGACAACCCTAGCCGTGCATCTGGCGCACCAATCCGGTATCCGCAGGCCAGGGCCAGCTCTAGCCCTCCTCCTAACGCAAACGTACTGATCGCCGCAATCAGTGGTTTATGAAGCGCGCTCAAGCGAGTCAGGATGCCAGGCAAGTCAGGTTCAGCGAAGCACGCTTCGGTCCCGAATTCTTTGATGTCGGTACCAGCACTGAACAGTCCCTGCACCCCATAGAGAATGACGGCACCCACCGCTATGTCCGTAGCGGCACGCTCACAGGCATCAATGAGGGCTGCACGTAGGGTCTGGTCGAGTGCGTTGACCGGCGCACGGTCAAGACCGATCAGCGCCAGGCCATCTACGACGCGGTAATGGATCAGGTCACACATGGAGTGTCCCTTACTGACGTATTCAGGGTGTTGAGAGGGCGTGATTGAAGATCGAATATCCGCGGCGTTTCAGAATTTCCGGAAAACATCACCGATGCTGGCAACGGGATAGGCTGGCTGCGACTGTGCTGTCGGGTTCCAGCTGACCGGGCTGAACACACCGTATGAGCCCACTGAGTAGAAGCTATGAATCGAGTAGATGGCGAGAGAGACGAGAGTCAGGGCCAGGCAGGAAAATAGAATCGGGCGCATCGCAAACCTCCGTCATCTGGCGGGAGCCAAATGCAGTGTCTTTTGTTATTGAGGGTTTCGATTCTGGATAACGACCGATGCAAAAGCTTGGCAGATCACGCCAGGTATTTTGCAGTTCATGACATGCAAATACCCCGAAATCCGTTCAGCTTTGTGAGCCGGGCGTTGAGCTTATTTCGTCTCAGATGAAGTAAGTTGCTCAAGTTCTGTGGTTTTCATTGCAGTAATGAGCTTTTCCTGCACAATTCCGAGGACTGAAATACGATTCGAGACCGACTGATGTCCCTGACTCCTCAAGACGAACGACTCATCAAGGCGCTTGCCCTGGCCATCGTTGATCGCCCCCGTGCGACGCTCAAGGAACTGGCTGAAGCGGCAGGCGTGAGCAAGGCTACGCTGCATCGCTTTTGCGGCACCCGCGACAACTTGGTGCAGATAATGGAAAGCCACGGTGAGACGGTGCTGAACCAGATCACCACCACAACCGACCTGCTGCACGGAGAGCCGGTGCAGGCGTTGCGCAGTTTGATCAATGAGCATTTGGCGCATCGTGAAATGCTGGTTTTCCTGCTCTTTCAGTACCGACCCGACACTTTTCCAGTCAACGGTGAGGGCGACCGTTGGCAATCTTATGCCGATGCCCTGGATGCTTTTTTTCTGCGCGGCCAGCAATTGGGCGCATTTCGCATCGATATCACAGCAGCCGTTTTCACAGAGTTGTTCCTGACCATGATCTTCGGAATGGTCGATGCCGAGCGCCGAGGGCGCGCGGCCAGCGCCAACTCGGCCAATGTGCTGGAACAGATGTTCCTGCACGGTGCCGCTAACGTAAAACCCCAATAATCCACACTCTGTCCTCCTGCAAAAAAGCCCCGTGACCTCTCGGTCTACGGGGCAAAGGGTTGGATGCGCCAACCCAAAGGAGCTCTTGCCAGGATTTATCTGACGTTTGTTTGTGATGACCATCCTCCACCCAGCGAACGGAACAGATCGACCAAGGCAATCTGGCGCTGAGTGCTGACTTCGATAAACGCCGTTTCGTTGACGAAACTGGTGCGCTGGGCATCGAGATAACGCAGGTGGCTGTCGATACCGCCTTCATAACGGGCCTTGGCCAGACTCAGGGTTTCAGTGCTGGTGTTGGCCAGTGCGCGGCGCGCGGCTTCCTCCCGGCGCAAGGTGTCGGTGGCGGCCAATGCATCGGCGACCTCGCGGAACGCCGTCTGAATCGTGCCTTCATAGGCCGCCACGGCTGAATCCTTGCGGGCTTCGGCCAGACTCAGCCTGGCACTGTTGCGACCGGCATCGAACAACGGCAGCGAAAGGTTCGGCACGAAACTCCAGGAGCGCGAGCCACCGTCGAACAGACCGGACATCTGCGCGCTGGAAGTACCAAAGCTGCCGGTCAGGCTGATACGCGGAAAGAACGCCGCCCGTGCCGCGCCGATGTCGGCATTGCGCGCTTGCAGTCGATGCTCGGCCGCAAGAATGTCCGGCCGGCGCTCGATCAGCGTCGAGGTGGTATCCGGGGCGATGTCCTGCACCAGCATCGGCTGCGTCGTCAGCCGCTCGGGAATCACTTTCCCTGCATCCTTTGTCCCCAGCAGCAAAACCAGCGCGTTGAACGCCTGCTGCTTCTCGCGCAGATTGCGTTCCTGCTCGGCCCGCGCCTGCTCCACCAGCCCCAGTGCTTCCTGATAATCCAGCGCAGTCGCCGTGCCGCTGGAGCGGCGCTGGCTGATCAGCGCGAACGAGTATTCGCGGCTGCTCAGGGTTTGTTGAGTCAAATCCAGACGACGCTGGGCGCCGTCATGAACAAGATAGGCCTGACTGACTTCGGCGATCAGCGCGATCTGCGCGGCGCGGGCGGCTTCTTCGGTAGCCAGATATTCCTGCAGCGCCGAGTCGCTGAGGCTTTTTACCCGGCCAAACAGATCCAGCTCGTATTCGGGCAGCGACAGGCCGACTTGATACTGGCTGGCCACCCCTGCCCGGCCGTCGCTGGCCAGGTCCGACGGCAAGCGCTGGCGATTGCCGGACGCGCTTGCATTCAGCCCGGGAACCCGATCAGCCCGCTGAATTCGGTACTGCGCCCGAGCCTGCTCGATGTCCAGAAGGGTCTGGCGCAATGAGCGATTGTTATCCAGCGCAACCTCCACCAGACGGCGCAGATCGGGATCGACGATGAACGCCTGCCACGCCAATTGGTTGATCGGAGCGCCTTGTTTCAGCGACTCGCCCGCCCAGTTGTCCGCGACCGGTGCAACGGGCCGCTCATAGGTCGGCGCCAACGAGCAACCGGCCAGCAGCATGGCGATCACCAGCGTAGAAAATCCTGAAATACGCATGTGTCACTCCTGAGTCAAAGCGGGTTGTTCAATGGGCGCAGGTTTACTGCGCAGCATCGACAGCACCCAGACAAAACAGATCGGTACAAACAACACCCCCAGCAGCGTCGCGCTGAGCATGCCGCCGATCACCCCGGTACCGATCGCCCGCTGACTTGCGGCACCTGCCCCGGTCGCCAGTGCCAGCGGCACTACGCCGAGAATGAACGCCATAGACGTCATCACGATTGGCCGGAAGCGCAGCCGTGCGGCCTCGATCGCGGCGTCGCGCAGGCTGTAACCTTTCTCCCAAAGCTCCTTGGCGAACTCGACGATCAGAATCGCGTTTTTCGCCGCCAGACCGATGATGGTGATCAAACCGACCTTGAAGTACACGTCGTTGGGCATGCCGGCGACCATCACCGCGAGCACCGCACCGATGGCGCCGATCGGCACGATCAGCATTACGGTCAGCGGAATCGCCCAGCTCTCGTACAGCGCCACCAGCAGCAGGAACACCACCAGAATGGCCAGCGCGAACAGCTGCGTGGCCTGACCGCTGGAGACCTTCTCCTGATAGGACAGACCGGTCCACTCGTAGCTGAAGCCGGCCGGCAATTGCGCAGCGATACGCTCCATTTCCGCCATGGCTTCACCGGTGCTGTAGCCCGGCCCCGCATCACCGACGATGCGCACCGACGGATAACCGTTGTAGCGCACCACCTGCACCGGACCTTCCTCCCAATGCGTGGTGACGAAAGCACTGAGCGGCACCAGATCACCCGCGGTGTTGTGTACATAAAGCTTGAGCACGCTTTCCGGAGTCATCCGGTCGCCCTGCTCGGCCTGCACCACCACGCGCTGCTGGCGGCCGGCGTTGGTGAAGTCGTTGATCACCTCCGAACCGAACGCGGCAGACAACGCACTGCTGATTGATTCAAAACTCACCCCCAGGGTGCGTGCCTTGTCACGGTCGATCACCACGCGCAATTGCGGCGACTCGGCCAGGCCTTCCATCATGGCGTAGAGGATTTTCGGGTTGCCGTTGGCCTGACCGAGCACCTGGTCACGGGCAGCGAGCAATGCTTCGCGGCCCAGACCGGCACGATCCTGCAGGCGCAAGGCGAAACCACCGGAGTTGCCCAGCCCGTCAATCGGTGGCGGTGGCACGGCCATCACCGCACCGTCGTTGGTCACGGCAAATTGCTCGTTCAGCGCATTGACTTCCGCCATGGCCGATTGATCTTCGCCACGCTCCGACCAGTCCTTGAACACCGGGAATGCCAGCGCTGCGTTATCGCCCATCCCGGAAAAGCTGAAGCCGGACACCAGGAACGTCGACTGAACCCCGTCGCGGGTAGCCAGGTAGCGCTCCAGTTGTTCGCCGGTCGCTTCGGTACGGGTGCGAGTCGCGCCCGGTGGCAACTGGACGTCGACGATCATGTAGCCCTGATCCTCCACCGGCACGAAGGATTCCGGCAGGCGCAGGTAGAAGAAGCCGAGCATGGCGATAATGCCCAAATACACCAACATCATCCGGCCGGCGCGCGCCACCAGCCCGTTGTTCAGCACCGAATAGCGATCGGTGAGCTTGGCGAAGCCACGGTTGAAAGCGCCGAAGAAGCCACGCTTTTCATGGTGCCCTTGTGGAATCGGCTTGAGCAGCGTGGCGCATAGCGCCGGGGTGAACGTCAGGGCAAGGAAACCGGAGAACAGAATCGACACCGCCAGCGATACCGAGAACTGCTGGTAGATCACACCGACCGAGCCGGACATGAACGCCAGCGGCATGAACACCGCCGATAACACCAGGGTGATACCGATGATCGCGCCCGATACCTGCCCCATGGCTTTCACCGTGGCATCAACCGGCGACAAGCCCTCCTCGGCCATGATCCGCTCGACGTTCTCCACCACAACAATTGCGTCGTCCACCAGAATGCCGATCGCGAGCACCATGCCGAACATGGTCATCATGTTCACCGAGAAGCCCATCAGGTACATCATCATCAGCGTGCCCAACAGACACACTGGAACCACGATCGACGGAATCAGGGTGTAGCGGATGTTCTGGAGGAACAGGAACATCACCAGAAATACCAGGACCATCGCTTCGATCAGGGTATGAATCACCTTCTCGATCGCGACATCAACGAAACGCGAGGTGTCGTAAGGAACGGAATATTCCACGTCATCCGGGAAGTACGCCGACAGTTCGGCCAGGCGCTGCTTGACTGCGGTTGCGGTCTGGATTGCGTTGGCGCCGGGCGACAACTGGATCGCCGCTGCCACGGCAGGTCTGCCATTGAGACGCGAGTTGAAGTTGTAACTTTCCTGACCGATTTCCACGCGGGCGACGTCGCCCAGTTTGACCGTGGAACCGTCCTCGTTGGCACGCAGGACAATGCGTGAGAATTCTTCCGGATTGTCCAGCGTACCTTTCACCGCCAGGGTGGCGGTCAGTTCCTGCTGGCTGCTGGTCGGCGTACTGCCGAAGCTGCCGGCCGGCACTTGTACGTTCTGGCCGCGGATGGCCGCGCTGACGTCGTCGATGGACAGCCCGTAGCCCACCAGTTTCTGTGGGTCGAGCCAGACGCGCATCGCCGCTTCGGAGGAGAAGAACTGCAGCTTGCCGACACCCGGAACCCGGCGCAGCTCGTTGTTGATATTGCGCGCGGCGTAGTCGCCCAGTGCGGTGGTGTCGCTGTGCTGGGTACCCTCCTTATAGTTCAGCGCATAGATCAGCAAGAACCCGGCACTGGTCTGCTCCACTTCCAGACCTTGGGTGAGCACGGCTTGCGGCATCCGCGCTTCAGCTTTTTTCAGACGGTTTTGCACGTCAACCTGAGCGAGCTGCGGGTCGGTGCCCGGCTGGAACGTCACTGCGATCTCGGCGATACCGTTGGAGTTGTTGGTCGACTCGAAATACAGCAAGTTCTTGGCACCGTTGAGCGACTCTTCGATCACGCTGGTGACCGAGTCCACCAGCACCTTCGCGGAGGCGCCGGGATAGGTTGCCGTCACCTTGATCTGCGGCGGCGCGACGTTGGGGTATTGCGCCACCGGCAGCATCGGAATGACCAGCAGACCGGCCAGAGAGATGAACAACGCCACCACCCAGGCGAAGTTCGGGCGTTTGATGAAAAACTGAGACATCGGAATATCCTCGCGGCGACGGCGCCCTTACTGTTTCGACTCAGGCGTCAGCGCCTGGGCTTGAGGCTGAGCAGGCGCGACCTTGGCGCCTGCCTGCAGGCCACTCAGGCCGCTGACAATCACCTGATCGCCAGCCTTCAGGCCTTCACTGATCTGCCAGCGCGAACCCTGCATGGAACCGGTCACCACAGTGCGCGCTTCGGCGCGGCCGTCGGCGCCGACCACCATGACTTGCGCCCCGCCATCGCTGCCGCGCTGCACCGAGCGCTGTGGCACGAGAATGGCCTGATTGTCGGTGCCTTGAGGTGTGCGCACGCGCACGAACATGCCCGGCAGCAACACACCGTCACTGTTGGCGAACTTGCCACGCAACGACACCTGGCCGGTGCCACGGTCAACGGCGACATCGGTAAACATCAGGGCGCCCTGACGCTCGTAAGCAGTGCCGTCGACACGAATCGACAACGCCTTGTTGTCGTCGGCGGAGAGTTTGCCGCCCTTGAGTGATTCGCGCAGACGCAGCGCGTCAGCGGCCGATTGGGTGAAGTCGACATACACCGGATCCAGCTGCTGAATCCGCGCCATCAACGTTGCGTCACCCTGACCGACCAAGGCGCCTTCTGTGACCAGTGCGCGGCCGACACGCCCGGAAATCGGCGCGGTCACCGAGGCATAACCCAGGTTCAACCGGGCGCTTTGCAGATCAGCCTGGGCTGAACGCGTGGCCGCCTGAGCACTGCGCAAATCGGCCATGGCGCTGTCGTAGTCCTGCTGGCTGACCGCTTCGATCTTCACCAACGGTTCATAACGCTTGACCCGCGCCTGAGCCTCAAGGGCAACGGATTGCGCACGGGCCAGTTCACCCTCGGCGCGAGACAAGGCTGCTTTCAGCGGTGCCGGGTCGATCTGGAAAAGCAGGTCGCCGGCTTTGACATCAGCGCCCTCTTCAAAACGCTTCTGCATCACGATGCCCGGCACCCGCGCACGCACTTCCGCAACGCGCATCGGTTCCACCCGCCCCGGCAGCTCTGACGTCAGTGCCAGTGGCTCAGTCTTCACTGCAAGCACCTCTACCGGACGCGCCACTTCAGCCATATCCGCCTGTTCATTCGCTGGTCCACACCCGGCCAGCGCAATGGCAACTGCCAACGACCCCGCCATCCCTACTGCACGCAAATTGCCCATAACTCACCCGAGGCTTGATTGAATTTGGTGCGAATGCTACTTTTCAAATCCTAATGAGTCAATATTGTCTCATGTGAGAAATATATGAATCTTACATTACGGTCGCTTGAGGCTTGGTGATGAACCTGATTTTCCATGAAGAACACCTGCTCAAATCGTTGACCGTGGCGGTCGTCAACCGGCCGAGGGCAACCATGAAAGAGCTGGCGCAATTGGCAGGCGTGAGCAAGGCCACCCTGCACCGCTATTGCGGGACACGGGAAAACCTGGTGCAAAAACTGGAAGAACACGCCGAAGCAACGCTCAATTTGATTATCCGCCGTGCCGGTTTGCAGCATTTGCAGGCGCTGGACGCGTTACGTCGATTGATCCGCGAACACCTCGCCCATCGCGAGTTGTTGGCGTTTCTGATGGCACATTACCGCCCCGACTTTCTCGATTTCGAACGGGGCGACACACGCTGGCAGTTTTACCTGGAGGCGCTGGACGGATTTTTTCTGAGAGGCCAGCAACAAGGGTTGTTTCGCATCGACATCACCGCCGCGATTTTCACCGAGCTGTTCATCACTCTGGTGTATGGCCTGGTGGATGCCGAACAGCGCGGGCGAGCCGCCAACGCCGATTCGGCACGCACCCTTGAGCAAATGTTCCTGCATGGCGCGCTGGCTGGTAGTCAATTGCGCGAGGACGCCTGCTTGCCGGAAAAAATGCTCTAACGCTCAAAAATGGGTGAAGGCATCGCTGATGCTGGCGACCGGAGGGTGACTGGAATGATGGACAACGGTGTGGCCAGCTGGCCGGTGCTGCGAATACAGCGCACCCGAAACCAATGCGACCGCGAGCAAAGCAAACAGGAACCGACGCATCGAACACCTCCATCGTCCGGCCGCGGGCCGAACGCAGTTTTATTGTTATGGGTGCTTCGAGTCTGGCCCTCCGAGCGAGGTGAAAGCTTTGCAGATCGCGCCAGCGATTTTGCAAATCGTGCCAGTTCTTTCCGGCCAGCGGCGGCCGGTCATTCTGAGGGTTGAGCGGATGTCCACGGTTCGAGGTACTGCGCTGTTGGGGTTCAAGGCGTTTTGTGCCAGTCAGGGCATCGACCCGGCTTCGGCGCTGGCCGCGGTTGAGCTGCCTGAAGACCCTCTGGATGCTCGACTGTCCGGCGCGCAGTTCAATGCCTTGATTGACTTGTGCGCCCAGCGCTCGCACAACCCGCTATTCGGCGTGCAGTTCGGCTTGCGCCAGGGCACGCAAAGTCTCGGCACCCTGCTTTACGCCATGCGCAGTTCAGGCACGGTCGGCGAGGCGCTGAACCTGCTGACACGTTATTTCCATATCCATAGCGACGGCGCGCTCGTGCAGCTTGAGCGTCAGGCCGGTAACGCCCTGCTGCTATACGACGTCACGGATGGCACCTTTATTTCGGTCCGCCAGACCGTGGAACTGGCGATGGGTATCGCCAGTTGCCTGCTGCGCGAACTGCTCGGGCACGCCTGGCAACCAAAATCGCTGCTGTTGCGCCACAGTGCTCCGGCCAACCGCCTGGCCTATCGCGCCTTGCTCGGGGTAGCGCCGCGTTTCGACAGCCCGGTCAATGCCTGGGTGTTTGATGAGTCATTACTGACGACACCGCTGAGCACGACAGACGCCAGATACCAACAATTGGCCCGGCAACATATCGACGAACTGGCCCGCGTGACGCTGGAGGAATTGCCGTCTTACCTACAAAAAAGGCTGCGCAATGAACTGGCCCACGGCCCGGTCACGCTGCGCGACATGGCCGAGTACATGATGATCAGTCCACGCACCTTGCAGCGCTATCTTCGAGCGCAGGGCTCTGGATTTCAGGCGCTGCTGGACCAGACACGCCGGTCGATGGCCGCGCGCTACCTCTGCGATTCTTCGCTCAGCCTGACGCAAGTGGCGGGTCTGTTGGGTTACGCCGACCTGAGCGCGTTTTCCCGGGCATTCACGCGCTGGAACGGGGTCAGCCCGCAGCAGTGGAAACAACGCATGCAACACTTACCTCGGTAAATCGACATGGCTTGCAACCCGTTCATTCGCGCCATCAGCCTGACAGGTTTCGATCCATTTGCCCGGCGTCAGGGACTGGAGCCGAACCGGATGCTGCGCCAAGCGTGTCTGTCCGTAGCGTCACTGCAGCGCCCGGAAGACATCCTGTCCTTTCGCAATTACTGCCGCTTGTTGACGCTGTGCCGGCAGCGCTCGAACAACGCATTGTTCGGTTTGGAGTTCGGCCTCCATCAGGGAGTCGACGTCTTCGGTGACATGTTTTTCCTGATTCACAACACCCGTACCGTCGGCGACGCGCTGCGCGAACTGCGCGCCAATTTCGCCCTGTACAACGGCGCGGCGCATCTCTATCTGGAGGTGGCCGACGGCATCGCGTTACTGGGTTATCGAGCCGATGAGCAGGAGATCGACGGCCTCGCTCAGGCCGAAGAGCTGGCGTGCGGGGTCGGTCTGCGCCTGATGCAAACCCTGGCCAGTGCACCATGGCAACCCGAGACAATCATGCTCCGCCATGCGCCTTTGGCGGATGAAGGCCTCTATCGGCAGGCGCTAAACATCACGCCGACGTTTTCAGCCGCCCACACGGGATTGCTCTTCAATGCCAGTGTGCTCGCGCAGCCGCTGGATTGCGCCAGTGAAGCCTTGCATCAGCTCATCGCTGAACATTTGGCAGGTATTGAACGTCTGTCCACCGATGCCATGCCGGGATACGTCAGGCAATTGCTGCGCAATCTGTTGCCCAGCGGACGCGCGACGATCGACAGAGTGGCCGATTGCATGGCCGTCACCCCGAGATCCTTGCAGCGCCACCTGGCTGAGGAAAAGACCTCTTTTCAGCAGTTGCTGGACGAGACGCGCCAGCAATTGGCGCGCAAATACCTGCAGGTCCCGACGATCAGTCTGCCGCAGGTAGCGCACCTGCTGGGCTACGCCGATGTCAGTACATTCTCGCGGGCTTTTCATCGATGGTTTGGGGTGTCGGTGCTGGAGTGGTGCAGGCAATTCGGTGTGAACAGACAGCCCTTGCTGCTTCGAAATCGAGTGAAAGAGCGACCTTGAGCGTATTGAAACTGGAACTGTTTCGTATTGGAAGTCAGCACTTGTAGCAAGTTGATTGCAGTTAGGAGGAGTTATCGGCAAAAAATGGACGCTTGTGACAGGAAGCAATTGGACACGAGCCACCGTTGAGAATGTACCGCACCCGACCAACAGTCGCCCTTTCTCCTGGGAGAAGCTATCGGCCAATAGCGGCCTCCGGCAGCAACCGGCCAAAAGCAGACATCTACATTTGGAAAAATGTAGGCTCTACGAATTTCCAGAGAATCAAGGAATGGAATGAGCAACCTACTATCAATTGCAAGCCATAAATCGAAGTACAGCATCGGCTTCTATCCAACCTTTGCCGTTGACGGAGTACCTTTGGAGATTTGGCTGCCTAGGCAAAATCCAGATGCTGAGCTTCACCTTGTAGCGGCCCATTCAGGTTTATACAGCGATGAAGATACCTGGTTGATATGGGATCGGATTTATTCCACTGCGCCGGGATGGAAGACCTTGGTTCCTTTGCTTGTCTGCTCTGATGACTTGGACCTGACCTGTACCGTTATCGTCGCTGAGCAGTCCGCTGATGAGCATCAAGTCCAGTGGTGCCGATTTGGCTTGTTAAGGGATTTGATCACGCTGAAATCCCCTACTGTTGACTGGTACGACGCGATACCGAGCTTGATTTTTGAAAGGCTCCATTATCAGAGCGTACTGGATGAGTTCCGCAAACAAGAAAACATCAAAATGGACTGGGATTAGCTCCATAAGCTGTCTACCTGCGATTAATCTTACCGTTCGTTACGACAGCCTCAGGATAAAAGAAGAGACGTGCGAGCGACTGCTATCGACTTATTCTGTTGAAAAAGTCGGCCATGGTTTCCTCGGCAGAAAAGTAAGCGCGTGAGATTGAAATCTTTGCTTTGGGCAGAGGCGTCCGGATTACGATTTCACGTAAGAGCGTGCAAAAAAGGCGTTTTCACCGATCAACGATGAGACCGTTTCGGCAAAGCGACTTTTTCAACAGAATCGGCTAGAAGCTAGCCCTCGCAAAAGGCAGCAACCGGCCAGAAGCAGTCGTTCAAGGAGGCAGCTATTGACCCACAGCAGTAATCTGAACCGCATTGATCTGAAGCAATGCCTCCTGCCTATCCTAAAATCGTGATGGCAGTTCGTTTCCGGCCTGGGCATCCGAAAAGACCTCATCTGGATCTGCCTGACACCAATATCTGAAAAGTAGGCGAGGCTCGATATTTCCCAAATATTGATCCACGATGCTCTCGGGGCGCACGACCCATTTAGGTTCTGGCCATTGCTGGGCTAAAACACCTAATGGTTTGCCAGATGAATAAACAACCCAAGTGGCCTTGCCTCCACTGATAAGAGGTAGGTAGTCCATATCTTGTATCACTTCGATCAAGGTGCGCAGTGTTGCTGATTGATCGAGTGTGATCGATATTGCATGACTTTCCAGATCATCTCCCGCATGAACGCTATCTCGATCAATGGCAACTACCAACATGACTGCTCCTTTTAGTGGTGTGCTTTCACCAGATCGATCAGCGTAGAGACATCAGCGGCTAGCTGTCGAGTTCGCTTCTAGCCGAAACCTGCCGTACCAGGCTACCGCTTTCGGCCAAAAGCGGTCATTGATATCTACAAAAACGGAGACGATTCGCAGGCCCTTTAGGCAGTCGATATCATTCCGGCCAGGCCTAGGCAGAAATACCCGATCAAAAGGCAAGCTGCGGTCATGCCGCTCACCACAGTCGGAACCAAGAACACGAGCCAGACCTTTTGCGAGCGAGTACTGAAGTCTTGAAAAGCTTTCTCGAATTCGGAAATAACGCTCGCGTGTGGCCGTTTCGACAGAATCGCTTGGGTCGCTCGCATATGTTTGGCGCTCCAAAACATTTTTACGATTTCCCAGGTGATGAACAGGGTAAGGGAAAGCGTGATGGAAAGGCCGCACGCATTGAAAAGCCAAGTGGGTAATTTTCCAGACAAGGTCGACCAGAAGGCGAAGTAGCCGGCGTATCCCGCCACCATGATTAGGTTGGTATATGCATTGGCGTTGTTCATCAGTTTCTCATTGAGTTGGATGAACGCGCTGATCTGCTTCTCTACGATCTGTTCTTGCTTCATCTCAGCAACCTCTTTGACTAGACCATCCACCACGTGGTGTATATCGCGGCACCACCGCTCCCACTCGCTGTTCATTCTGAGCTCCCGATTTTCGGCCATCCGTGTTGTGCTCCACCGCTTGCTATACACACTGGGCGTCCAGCGAAACTTCCACAAGCGGCGAAACTAAGCCTTTACCTATAGAATTTCGCATGTATTTCGAAATACTAAATTTAAATCTGCCTACAACTTCTAGGAGCAGCAAAGTCAGTTTTTTGAATGCAAGTAAGCGGCCGCTATGGTCCATTGCTGCCTGTCGTGCAGGACCGCAGATTTTAAAAGCCTTCTTGATCGTACCCTAATAGACGCGTCTGAATAGAGCCGACGCTCTTTATTCAAAACTTTCTTCCTTATCTCGATCACGGATCTGTTCCTTCTCAATCCAAACGTCGAGGTCAGGAAGCACCCCATCAATCCATTGGCGCACTTCTGCATGTGGGCTTACTTGAAGCCTGAGCACCTGCGACCGGCGCTGAATCAATACATTGGCTAGAGACCCCATCCAGCTTCGCGGGTGCAAACGTGCCCAGTAGTCTCCGAGAAAGGCGTGTTTATCTGGAGCAGCCTCCAATAACTCCAAGAAAACTGGGTCAAAGTCATCACTTTCTTCGCCGTGTTTACGCTTGAACATTGGGATAGCTTGACCTAGCAGCGGATACCTTAACGTGGGATCCATGTTCGCCCACTGACGAAGGAGCGCCGGATCAATTTTCTCAACTGGAGTGTCAGAACTAAAATGCATATCAAATAGATTGGTTATTCCTGACGTCGCTCCGTGGAGTAGGAATGCATCCAACGCGATGAAGGTCTGAGTCTCGAACAATCCTTTGAGCACGTAGTTCAAATCGTAGGGAGAGGCTTGATACGACTCAATGGCCACACTCAGATGATTACATACGTCGCGCGCGGTATCTTCACCTTTAATGCCAGCGCAGCATATGCTCACTACTGTGTACATACCGTAATCGCGTAGTTGTCCGCTTTTGCTGAAATCGGTGCGGCATAGAAGATTTCGACCGGTCTCAATCAGTAGGTGATCCCATTGTTGACCACCTTCTCTATCTCGAAAGAAGTGCATATGTAATATATCGAGCGCGATTTCCACACCTTCTGGCAATTCCGCAATATCAAGAAGGAGCGCACTTAGCTCCTCAGGCGGCGAGTCACCGACAGCGCCATTCGCAATACTGTTGAAGTCCATCGCACGGAGTACGCCCTTGCCAATTGCCCGTCGCAACCGATTGATACCAGCTTTATCAATTCCTACGCGTGCCTGGAGATAGGGCAGACTTGGAGCAAGATCGGGATCGTCAATAGCGGACTCCAACACCGATGATGTGAATGTGGCATCCCGCTGATTTGCTTGGTAGATGAAACCACCTAGCACTGTTGCATTTCGCGTATTTGGAGCGATACGCGCAAATTCACCAACTAGTTCGTGCCACATTTGCGATAGATCAGTCGCCCCTTCCGCAAGACCTTCTCCACATTCAAAGGCGCGTTGCTGATTCGACGCAGGTATTAACTCAACGAGAAACTGCTTACGTGCCTCAGAGTCTTGCCCCAAAAAACTTCCTACCTCCTTCGCCATAAGCGAAGCCTTCCGCCATGGTTTCATTACATCGTCGTCATCTGGGTCGCCATCAATGATGTCCCAGCCGCTGTTGGCGCCACTGAGGACTATGGCGCGTGCCTGATTCAAAAGATCGGACGGTTTCAACCGTTGAATGATTGTCTCGAGCCTTCCCCTGACGTCAGGACGCATAGCCTTCCCTTCGAAACGAAGCGCAGCTCGAAAGCCAAGCCAACCTTCAATCCAAGATTTTTCTTTCGTTAGGGCTACAGCGGCGCTTTCAAGCGCCTCGTGGCAAGCATCGATGGCCCAAATTTCGCGAACTCTGCGTGCGAGGATTTTAGGAGCGTCGTCGATGGCAGGTGAAAGCTCAACTGCGAGCGCAATTGCTGCCGTATACCAATCCCAAGCATCCTTATTGATCTTCGGACTCCAGCCCCAGTCACGAGGACGGGCTCCGAACTCAAAGGTGCTCGATGAAGTGAATTGGCCTGTTTTTAGCAGGGCATCGAGAGCGATTGATGCACAACGGCGCTGCTCTAGATCGATTGACATCGCCAATTGCCGGACGGCGGCATATCGCTGTTCCGGCGATGCCTGTGTCCCTGATAAAAGCAAATGAAAAAGCTCGGCAAACATATTTTGCGCGGAATTACCCTTGTTACCTTCAGGCTCAATAGCTACGAAACGGGCAAGCAACATAGCGGCACGCTCGAAAAGTTGTGGATCGTAACCAAGCATCTTGATTAGGCGGGCCCACTGCCAGCGATCTGTAGAATTAGGTGCCAATACCAGTTCGCCTTTGGCGCTATTCAATTCCCGCTCAATTTTCGCGAGTACCGCATCAGGAGCGACAGGGGCAATGTTGGTTAAGATCTCGAGACCTTGCTTGCCCAACGAAAAAAGATCTCCAAGTGGGCCGTCTACGCAGAGCCAGCGAGCGACCGTTGACTGCGCTTCAGTGCTGTCGTGAAGGAAGCCTATTCTCCGTGAAAGTGACTTCTGCATCCGCGGCGTCAGAGTTTTGCAAAAACGATCGAATTCTTGCTGGGGTATTCTTTCCAGCGCGGATGTCGCTAAGGAGTTGGCGATCGCATGGGGTAGTATTGCGCGCCACCTGCCGCGCGACTGGGCGACTCCGCGACGACCTAACCTGACAAGCGCTGTAAACATGTCATTTGAAGTGACTAAGCGAATGCTTCCAATTTTTGCCAGCTCGCCGTCACTCGAAGTATCTTCACCGTTTAGCGAATAGAAAAGTGAGAGATCTTCCGCCGCAAACAGTAGGGATTGATCGTGTTCGTTACGTTGCTGGAAGATTCGCTCAAACAAATCGCGGCTCTTAAGCTTACCTAAGGTTTCTCCTTTTCTCAGTGTGTCGGCTATTGCCTGAGCAACACGAAAATTACCGTCGCTGAAATTCGCGATCGTGCTCCTGTCTATCTGCGAAATATTGGGGAAGGACTGTTTGAGCCATAGCGAAACCAAGTCGGTTGACGCTGATTGCAGACGGAATACTTCGGTCCGTTCAGGCTCATCATCACCGACATCGTATTCAATAGTCAGAAGACTCACGCTACTTGTGCTGTCAGAGCAGATACGTGCGAGTTCGCTATGTGTGGCTGGATTGCAATTATCTACCACGAGAATCGAGCGCTGGCCTCGCATAACGAGTAGACGCGCCATATCCCGAGCTGTTGGATCAGTCTCGACCGAATAATCCGTGTAAACCGCGAGGCTTGGGTCTAGTGGATCTACCCCAACTTGACTCTCAAAAAGGGCTTGTACCAATCGAGTCTTGCCGAGCCCAGACAAACCGACCAACCGAATACATTGTTTAGGAGCGTGTAATGCAACGCGAAGCTTAGCAATCCCTTCATCGATAGTTAGTTGTGGCCGTTCTGGAAAGCGTTCATCCGTTAGACACGCCTTATCGTCGAAAAGATATATGCCAGGTTCGGCGACAGTTGTCCCGACCCAATTTCCGATACTGCTCCATCCAGTTAAGTTCATGCCGATCCGTAAACGAACCCAAGCCACGATGCCTGGATACTCGTTTACCCAGGTGGCCAACCGGTCCCGATCGTAGAAGTCCGTGTGAAGCTTTCGGGCATCGGCCAGATCACGTAGTTGTTCACGGATCGCTTGGCGTCGATCCGCCAACGGCTTGTCGGCGACTGACCCTTGTGCGCTCACTATGATGTAGGAACCGGACGCAGCAGCAAGCTCGCCAATTACGTGCCGCAGTACGCCTTTTGGACGCATCTCGCTGCGAATCGCGCTGGCGGACATATTGGGCTTTTTCACCTGAAAACCAGTGAGCGCTCTTGGTACGAAGTCGGGTTTTACCATTGCATTAGGGCACTCAACCCGAACATCGAGTCCGCCGTCCGCGGCATCTTGATTACCACCAGCGGTCACGGACGAAAGTGGGCAGTCTTGCGCACGTAATTCTGACAACGCTAGACGCGCCACGAGAGTGCGCAAATCTCCGTCACTCAAGTTTGCGATGTCGGCCCCTGTAATTTCGAACATAGCTAGCAACGACGCCTTAGTTAAATCATTAGGCGATCATAGCTGAGTAAGGAGTATTTAGTTTGTTGCATGGTGCGGGCTAGCAATCGAATTGCTGCTTCATGCCCCAAATCAGGTAGTGCTGATGACTGCTAATGACTGCTAATGGCCGATTTCTGCAGATCACGAATGACCGCTTTTGGCCAATAGCGGTCGCTTTTGAGGGTTTTCTAATGGCCGCTAGCTGACACCTGCGGTTAGTCTTTAGGGTTGCTTGATGTCGGTTTTTTCTGACTCGCGGCTTGCGCTTGATCTCTGGCAGCTGGCGTATCTGAATCAACTGTTGTTCTAAAGTTTCTGCGCGGGCCAACTGCGCCGCCGCACGTTGCTCCGCTCGGCTGAGCTCGCTCTGGGCCGACTCCAACCTACGTCGCAAGTCGTCGCACCTGCGGTTGGCTACTTTTGATTGGCTTACTGCGGCTTTCCCCTCCTCCCGGGCCCGATCAACCTCGCGGTGAGCTCGATCCTCAACGCCACGCAAATAGTTCTCCTGTGTGATTCGCTCCTGCTCGGCCTTGAGTCGTAGCGAATGGAGTTCCTGTTGGAGAATTTGATTTTGCCCCTGGGCATCGTGCCGTTCACGCTTCAAGACATCACGCTGTTGCTGGAGCTCCTCAATCTGGGCCTGCCGCTACACCAACAGAAGGTCCAGGTCAGCCAAGCGAGATTCGGCCGCCTGACGCCCGGCAATTGCTTCTGAAGCCTGATGACGCCTTTTCGCCAGATCCTGATACGTTCTACCTTCAATTTCTGCGAGTCGCTCGCGTTCGGCGTCCAGCACTTGGCGCTGCTCCGCTAAACCCTGTTCGGCGACACCCTGCGCCATGTGGATCGCCTGCTGCCACACAGCGATAAACGCCTGCGACACCTCACTAGGTAACGCCGGCAAACGGTTCTCCCCGCTCAGACGTTCGGCTAAACGTGCCCATCAAATATCTAGGAGCCTACCGACTCTAGCCGGACTTCCCCTACTCAGTTCCAGGCGCACGCGCTCGACCCCATCTCGTCGAACTGAAATTTTAGTTGGTGATGCAGCGCCGTTGCCCATACTCATTCCATTCATCTACGTCCTACTGAACTCAGGCACCCTGCGTACAACATCTCTACGGCGCACCTGCGAGCGAACCAGGCTTTCTATTGCGAGGCGATTCTGGCTTTCTCGACGGTTACGCCATCTGGCTCCAAAGCGGCCGTCAAGCCGACAACCTGGTCGCCAGAATCGGCAATGCTGAAACGGCACCTTTTCCGCAGATCGATCCGCGTCCCCGTGACCTGTACCTCGCCGAGCAATTGCAACGCCCCGGCCCAGACGGCAAAAGCGTTGCCTATGCATCAAATGGAACAGGCGCTACCACCATGCTTTTCAAGGTAGCGCTGATGTTCTTCATCTGCCTTTTGAAACTCACCCAGTGGCAGGATCACCGTAGCCACTGGCTTGCCCAACTGGCCACTGGCATCCAGCTGCTGCCTGGCGACAAGCGCCAGTCGGGACTGCTCGGCACTGTTGAAAAACAGCGCGGAACGGTATTTCGCCCCGACGTCCGCACCCTGCCGGTCGACTGACGTGGGATCGTGCAGTGTCCAGAAGTGCTCGACGAGACGGCTGTAGGAAATGAGTCGGGGGTCGAAGTCGACTTGCACGACTTCGATCAGGGTGGCATCGCCCAAGTCTGACCGCGCGAACCCGACGCGGGTGTCGAGCACACCCGGCAATGCCCGGAATGAGGCTTCCGCCCCCCAGAAACAGCCGGCACCGAATGTCGCCTGCTCTGACAGAACGTCGCCTGGAAAATCACTCATGCGCGGCCTCCTCACCCTTTTGATAGTGCAGGTGCAAATGCAACTGGGCGATATGCTCCGGGCCGATTCCACAGCATCCGCCGACAATGCTGGCCCCTGCGGCAACCCATGATTTCGACCAGTCCAGGTAGGACTCGGGGCCCAGATCGCGCCGAATGTCCAACAAATCGCTATTGGCCTCGGCTTTGGCACTGACAGGGGGGAAAGCATTGGCATAAACCCCCAGTTCGACAGGATGATCCAGGTTTTCAATCACAGCGCGTGCCTCAATCAAGGCCGCGGCCATCACTTCCGGCTGGCTGCAATTGAAGAGCACCGCCCTGGCCCCCAGCTCAGCCGCCACCCCAACCGCATCAGCAACGGCCTCGTTTGAGCGTAATCGCGGTTCCCGGCCCTCTTCGTCCAACAGCGTGAATGACACCCAGAGTGGCGCGGGATTCGTTCCGAGGGCTTCGGCCACCGCACGCACTTCAGCAATGGAGCTTTGCGTTTCGGCCAGCCACACATCGACGTGCGCCTGCAATCCGGCAATCAGTTCGCGGTGGATCGCTACTGAACGCTGATGATCGAACAGATCCGGCCGGTACGACCCCAGTGCCGGCGGCAACGACCCGGCCACGGTGACCGCATCGGTACTTTCGCCGGCGGCCTGCCGCGCCAGTCGTCCGGCGCGCTCAGCCAGCGCTCTTCCCTGCTCGGCAAATCGCTCGTCGCCAATATGAAAAGGCACCACCGCATAGCTGTTGGTGGTGATGATTCGGGCGCCCGCTGTCACGAACGCCTGATGCGCCTGCAGCACATACTGGGGCGCTTCGATCAGCGCGAGGGCCGACCACTCCGGTTGACGGAACGGCGCGCCGATTCGCTTCAACTCGCGCCCCATGCCACCATCGAGTACACGTACGTTCGCTCTGGTCATTGGGCTGAACTCACTTGCTGCGCTTGACCTGCAAACCACTGGTCAACAGTAGAAGGGTTGGCTTGAACCCAGGCTTTGGCGGCGACGTCTACTGGCTGTTTCTCCTTTTCGATCTTCTGGATCAGTCCGTTCAACTGTGCCGGGTCGATGGAGAAATTGTGCAGGAACTCGGCAATTTTCGGCGCGCGCTTTTGCAGTGCTGTGGAAGCCAGGACGTACACCTTGGCATCCGGGAAGGCGCAGGTGATGTGGCTCTTGTTCAGCCAGTCGGGATCGACGGTCGGGCTGATGAATTTCCAGCAGCCATCCGCCTTGTAAAGAGGATCTTCTTTTTTGTTGTCCTGGGCGTAGCCATCGAACGCGGGCTCTTCCAGGCGACGCAGATCATAGGCCGAGAAAATCCAGTCAGGGGTGTAGGCGTAGAACACCACGCCGCGTTGCGCCTTGTAAGCCGAGGCCAGTTTGGCGTAAGTCACCGAGGCTTCCGTCGACACGGATTCGAATTTATCGGCGAAGCCGTAATCCTTGGCCTTGATCTGGCCGATATAGGTCGACTCCCAGCCCGCCGGCCCCACCAGCAGTTCGGCCTTGCCGCCGCCCAAAGGCTCGAAGAGCTTGGCCACGTCCGGTTTTTTCAAGTCGTAGATCGATTTGACGCCGTACTTGTCTTGCAGATAACCGGGAATGTAGAAGCCTTGTTCGCCGGTATAAGGGTGAGCATTGGGCACCAGTGAGCGGGTGCCGCCGGTGACGTACTTGGCCCACGCCGCCGACTGATTGGGCAGCCAGATGTCCGTCAGCACATCCACAGACCCGTCGCCCTTGGCCGCCGCACTGAACAGCACCGGCACGTCCCCGGCGAGATACGACACATCACCGTCCAGACGACTTTTGATCACCTCACCCAAAATGTGTTGAATGGCGATGGCCCCCGTCCAGTTCTGCTCGCCAATGACAATTTTGTCCTTGGCCATCACGCTGGCCGGCACGATCAGGGAAGCCAGCACTGCAACCGCACTCAGGTTACGCAATAGATGTTTTGTCACGATAAGTCTCACAGTTCAGTTATGCAGATGGTCTTGCTTGCGCAAGCTCGATTGAATGATTCGATCGGGGATCAATGCACACAGCACGATCGCCACGCCGGCCAGCACGCCCTCGCCGCCCTTGATATTGCGCAACGCCGTCATGACGTCGTAACCCAACCCTCCAGCGCCGATCAGGGCAGCAACCACCACCATCGACAGGCTCATGACAATGGTCTGATTGATCCCCAGCAACAGGGATCGTCGCGCCAGCGGCAGTTGCACCTTCACCAGGGTTTGCCAGGGGGTTGCTCCATGGGCGATCGCCGCTTCCACGGCATCCTTCGGGACTTCCTGAATGCCCAGAGACGTCAGACGAATCATCGGTGCCAGGGCAAAAATCACCGTTGCAATGACCGCCGGGGTCTTGCCTACCGAAAAGAACGCCACAGCGGGAATCAGATAGACAAAGGTCGGCAGGGTCTGCATGACATCCAGCAAAGGCGTGAGCAGCCTGCGGGCAAATGGCCGCTTCGCCAGCAGAATGCCGGTGGGTACGCCGATGACCAGTGCGATCAGCACCGACGAACCAACCAGCGCCAGCGTGGCAATTGTCCGCTCCCAAAACCCGAACAGGCCGATATACAACAACGCAGCGCTGCTGGTGAGCGCCAGGGCCAAGCCCGCCGAGCGCCAGGCCAGCAATACCAGCGCCAGCGCGCAAACCGGCCAGGGCAGCCAACCGAGCAGGGATTCGATCCCTTCAATGACCGTGCGAACCGCAACGATCACGCCGACAAAAGCGCTCTCGAATGTCACCTGTGACCAACCAATAAAATCATCCAGGCTCTGTGCAGTCAGTAACAGCGCCTGGCGGCTGGCCGGGAACTGCAAGAACGCCTGGGTGGTATCGGGCGTCAACACGCGCCAGATCACCAATGCCTGACTGACCAGCAGCACCGCCAGCGGCAACGCCCAACTCGAAACGGCGCGCCGCACCGGTTGACGGCCCAGCGAATACGCGGTGAAACGACTGGCCGCCAGCACGGCCAATCCCACCACGACCGATATCCAGGATGCGCTCGCAATGCCTTGCACCGCAGTGGCCAGGGCTGCGAGTTCTGCGGCGAACCCGAGCCAGAACAACCCGCCTCGACCCCGCGCCGCCAGCGCTGCCGGCCCGAGCAACAGGGCTTGCCAGCCGCGCAAGCCCGGCTGAACCGGTTGCTCCTTCGGTGCCGTTTCGGGAACCTGACGTACCGCGCCACCGGCATCGTGCAATACCGGTGCGGCTGGAAGGCAATCGCGGAAAAAATCCGCGACCTCAGCATCGGCCGGCGTCTCGAGCAGCTGTTTCGGGGTGCCCGACTGCACCAGACGTCCCTGGCGCAATACCGCTATCCGGTCAGCGAGGCGTACCGCTTCGGCAGGATCGTGGGTGACCAGCAACGTGGTGATCCCGCGTTCGCGTACCAAGGCCAGAAAGTGGCTTTGCAGGTCTCGCCGGATGGTCGGATCCAGTGCGCTGAAAGGCTCGTCCATCAGGAGAATATCCGGATCAGTCACCAATGCCCGCGCAAGACCGACCCGTTGCTGCATACCGCCGGACAACTCGTGGGGATAATGCTCGCCCCATGCCTCCAGGCCCATCGCCTGTAACTGTCGGGTGGCCGCTGCGTGCCGGACGGCCTCGGATTCGCCGCGCAACTCCAGAGGCAGCGCAACGTTGTCCAGCACCGTGCGATGGGGCAAAAGACCAAAATGCTGGAACACCATGCCGATTCGCCGCGAGCGCAAATCCCGCAACGCTTTGTGGCTCAGGCCGCTGATAGCCTGACCGTCAATCAAGACCTCACCGCTGGTGGGTTCGATCAAACGATTGATATGGCGAAGCAAGGTCGATTTGCCGCTGCCGGAGGTGCCCATCAGGCACAGCACTTCGCCGCGCCGAACCTTCAAGCTGACATGGTTGACAGCCGGCAACGGCGATCCGCCTTTGCGCAGATAAGCTTTAGTGACGCCTCGCAGTTCGAGGACAACATCGCCCTCCTCGGCCCTATCGTCGATGGGTGGGGCCAATCGTTCAGGCAAGTCGACCTGTACCGTTGCCAAAGAGGTTTGAATAAGTGTCACGAGGGCTCCGGGCAACAAACCGCTGACGGCCTGATGTGTGGCCGTACCAGGGTAGAAAAAATGGACAGTAGCCTCAGGCACGACCGCGGACAGGGTTGGCCTGAGGCAAAAAAACGCCGCAAGCGAGGCGCTGCACGTTTCCTTTGCTAAAAGCTAAACGATCTTAAAAAGATTAAATAAATATCTTTTTGGAATGAGCTTAGGCCTTCCCATTGGCATCAAAGCAGCGACGCGCGCAGGTCTTGGCGTCACCGCCAGAAGCATGGAAATGGTACGGCCTTGGGTTGCTGCAGTGTTCGTTGGGGCGGATTGACCCTGAGCGGAGACGCAGGTTGCTGTTGATGCAGGCCTTACGACACGGCGCTGAAGATGCTTGAGCTCTCTGCGAGTTGCCGCTCGGCCCGCAGAAAATCTACAAACGCCCTGAGCGGCGAAGGCATGTGACGGCGCCCGTGGTAGTAAAGAAACGGACCGTCGAAGGCCTGCCACCAGTCCTCGAGAATCGGCACCAGTCGACCATCGGATAGCGGCTCGCGCAGAAAATCCTCGAAGGTATACACGATGCCCAGCCCGTTGATGGCCGATTGGATTTTCAAATCGTGGGATGACGTCAGCAATTGTCCTTGAGGCGGGATACGCACCACACGGCCGTCTCGATGGAACTCAAACACGCCCACTTTTCCACTCTCGAAGCGATGCCCGAGCAGGTCATGGCCCGGCAGTTCTTCGGGCTGAGTAGGCGTCCCACGTTCAGCCAGATAGCGCGGGGCGGCCGCCGCCACGAAGCGCTGGCGACGTGGGCCGATGGGAACGGCGATCATGTCCCTGGCCAGGCTCTCTTCATAGCGCACGCCGGCGTCATACCCGCCAGCGTTGACGTCGACAAATGTATTGTCCATGACGACTTCGACGTTGATCCCTGGATAAAGACGCAGAAAACGCGCCAGCAGGTCGGGCAACAAAAAGCGGGCCACCGGCACTGGCACATTGAGCTTCAGCGTGCCGACCGGGCGCTGAGCATCGTCGTCCAGATCGTTGAAAGCAGCGTCGATTTCTTGCAAGGCCGGGCGCAGGCGCTCGAGCAATCGCTCGCCGGCCGCCGTTGGCGTGACGCTGCGCGTGGTTCGATTGAGCAGGCGCAAGCCCAGGTCGCCTTCCAACCGACGTATGCAGTCGCTCAGCGACGAGGCGGACAAACCCCGCTTCTGCGCCGCAGCTCGAAATCCCCCTGCCTCGACCACCGCAGCAAATATCGACACATCGGTAAGGTTTGGTTTACGCATGGATTATTCCTCCGCAGGCAGTTGACTGTACGCCATGCCGTACGGGCCATCCACCAATGTCCGACTTATCCTCGCGCACTCGTACACCGATACTGCTCGCTCGCCCCGTAAACCGGGAACCTACAACGCGAATGAGAATTCCCCGATGGTTCATTCACCCGTTACGCCGAGCATTACCGCAACCCAACGCATCCTCAAGGCCGTCCGGACGCTGTTCGCCATTTCCGCGCTGGCCAGCACACTGGCTGCGCAAGCCACTCCCCGAACAGAGCCGAAGCCGGACTGGTCAACCCAGGACATGCCCAGCCAGAATGGCCGCATCGTGCTGGTGACCGGAGGGACCAGCGGCATGGGCTATGAAGACGCGCTGGCCCTGACGCGAGCCGGTGCCGAGGTGATCATCGCCGCACGGAACGCCGAGCGCGGCCGCGAAGCGATCGCAAACATCAAGCAAGCCGTGCCCGAGGCACGCGTGCAATTCGAAACGCTGGATCTTGCCAATCTGCAATCCGTGCGCGACCTCGCCAACCGTCTGCAAGGGCGTCTGTCAAGGCTCGACGTGCTCATCAACAACGCCGCCATCATGTCGCCGCCTGTTCGAGGCGTTTCGGCCGACGGCTACGAGATGCAGCTGGCGACCAATTACCTGGGGCATTTCGCCTTGACCGGCCTGCTGATGCCTCTGCTACGCAAAAGCGACGATGGTCGGGTAGTCAGTCTGTCGAGCATCGCCGCAGGGCGCGCCGTCCTGAACTTCGATGACCTGCAGGCTGAGCGCGCTTACGACCCGTTCACCACCTACAGCCAATCGAAACTGGCGGTACTCAAGTGGAGTATTGAGCTGCAGCAGCGCAGCGATGCCGCCGGTTGGGGCATACGCAGCATCGCCGCTCACCCCGGCGTTGCCGTGACCGAGCTGATCGCCCGAGGGCCTGGCCTGGACAGTGAATTCGGCAAACAATGGGCTGTAGAGCGGGACATGTACCATTCCGCAGCGCAGGGCGCACTGCCCACACTGTATGCGGCGACGGCGCCGGAGGCCGTCGGCGGAGCCTACTACGGGCCCACCGGTGATAACGAGAAGCGCGGGCCGCTGGGCTTCGCCAAGATGCCTCCGGCCGCTGCCGATCGCTCGAATTCCGACGCGCTGTGGCAACTTTCCGAGCGTCTGACCGGCGTGACCTACCGCTGACCAACCCGGCACGGGCAAGCCGCGTGCCATTGCCTCGACACTCCTACAGGAGCGCAACATGGATATGTCCCTTCTCGCCCACCGCACGAGCGCCATCATCAATGCCGAGGCTCACGAGCTGCGTCCCGCGCTCAATGGCTTTGTGTTGTTCGTTTGCCTGTTCGCCGGCTATTTCATGCTTCGTCCGATCCGTGAATCGATGGGCATCACTGCTGGCGTCGAGAACTTGCAGTGGCTGTTCACCGCAACCTTCTTCGTCATGCTGGCGGCCGTTCCGCTGTTCGCCTGGCTCAGCACACGCGTGCCGCGCCTGCATTTCGTAGACTGGGTGTACGGATTTTTCTGCGCCAACCTGCTGTTGTTCGCCGCCTTGTTCCTGGGCGAGGAAAGCCCGTGGCTGGCGCGAGTGTTTTACGTCTGGATATCGGTCTACAACCTGTTTGTGGTATCGGTCGCCTGGAGCCTGATGGCCGATGTATTCGACAGTGCCCAGGCCAAACGCCTGTTCGCTTTCATCGCGGCGGGCGCCAGCGTGGGTGGCCTGAGTGGCCCTGCTCTGAGCACCTTGCTGATCGGTCCGCTGGGCGAGTCCGGCCTGATGCTACTGGCCGCTGTTCTGCTGGGCGCTGCGATGTTGTTCAAGCGCCAGTTGATGCGCTGGCGTAATCGGGGTGGCGCAGGACGCCCAGGTGCAGCGCCGAGCGAAAGCCCCCGCAGGCCGTTGCCGGGCAATCCCTTCAGCGGGATGACGGCCATTTTGAAATCACCTTATCTGTTCGGCATCTGTGGCTTTGTGGTGCTGCTGGCCACGGTCACCACGTTCCTCTACTTCGAGCAGGCACGTGTCGTCGCCGACCACTTCCCGGACCGCGAGTCGCAGGTGCGCGTGTTCGGCATCATCGACTTTGTCGTGCAGGCTGGCGCCCTGCTCTGTCAGTTGTTCATCACTGGACGCGTCGCCCAAAAGCTAGGGGTCGGCGTGTTGCTGGCAATGGTGCCGCTGGTCATGTGCGCGGGGTTTATCGGGCTGATCTTCGCGCCCGGCTTTGGCCTGATCGCCGCGCTGATGATCGTGCGCCGCATCGGTGAGTACGCCCTCGTTCGCCCAGGCCGGGAGATGCTGTTTGCCCCGCTCGATGCCGAAAGCAAGTACAAGGCAAAGAACGTCATCGACACCGTGGTTTACCGCGCCGGCGATGCCATCAGTGCTTGGGCGAAAAGCGCGCTGGACGCGCTCGGCCAAGGTGCAGGCATGGCAGCGCTGGTCGGCGCGTTGTGTGCACTGCTATGGGGTCTGCTGGGATGGCGGCTCGGCGAGCGGGCGGACCGACGATCCAGTGTGTCGGCAGCGCGGCAAACCCCTGCCTAGTGTTCAAGAGTCTTTGAGAGAGCGGACGAACAACTTTTTGCTCGGTCGCTCTGTCCGTTCCCTTCTGCGTTCGTAGATTGACTGACGGTTGGCTGCTTCACCAGGGAACTGCCGATGCCAGGCGTCGTCCGAGCTTAAGCGTTTAAGCAAACTGCTCGCCACGAGGTTTCCGTTTGAAAGCTGCCATCGTCAAAAAATACCGCCTGATCATCAAGACCCTGGGCTACGTGGGCTGGTCTCTGTTCTGGTTGCTGCTGTGGGACATCGCCGTCACCGTCGACTTCATGCTGTTCCTCAACGCCAAGCTGAACCTGCCGCTGATGCCGCTGACCTTGCTCGGTTCGGCGTTGATCGTATTGATCAGTTTTCGCAACAGCAGCGCCTACAACCGCTGGTGGGAAGCGCGGACGTTGTGGGGGGCGATGATCAACAACTCCCGCAGCTTCGCCCGGCAGGTGCTGACGCTGCTGGACGATGCCGGCGGCGAGGTGAATCCGGTCAAATCCACTCTGCTGCGCCGCCACGTCGCGTATGTGAACTGCCTCGCCGCGCATCTGCAAGGCCAGCCTTGTCCCGACGAGGTGCGGGCGTTTATTCCCGCCGAAGAGTTCGCCCGCAGTGGCACGACCAATAACTTTGCCAACGATATCCTCACCGGCTCCGCGACTTTGCTCGCCAAGGAATACAAGGCCGGGCATCTGGACAGTATTCGCCTGGCGCGGCTTGAGTCGACGCTGGTCGACCTGTCCAACAGTCAGGGCGGCATGGAGCGGATCGCCAATACCCCGCTGCCCTACCCTTACGTCTATTTTCCGCGGCTGTTTATTTCGCTGTTCTGCCTGATCGTACCGGTGGGACTGGTCGAATCCCTGGGCTGGTTCACGCCGCTGGCGTCGACCGTGGTGGGATTCATGCTGCTGGCCATCGAACGCATCGGCACCGATCTGCAAAGCCCGTTTCGCCACAGCGAACACCAGATTCAAATGGAAGCACTGTGCGAAACCATTGAAAAGAACTTGCAGTCGATGCAACGTGATTCGTTGGGTGATGTGCGCAGGCTTGAGGAGCACGCGTGAGACGCTGCTTCAGCATCAGCGTGTAGCGGGTCTCCCCTTTTCTTTATCAGGTACAGAGCGACTATTGATGAGACGAGCGTGTGCGCTCCAGGCCAGCCTTGGTGTTTCAGTTCGCGATCCTCGGTGCCTTCTCTTCATCGTCGTAATGGCGGCAAAGAAATTCGCGGACCAGGACGGCAGTTCGTCCAGCGCTGGTCACCACAAAGAAATGTCCCTCACCTTTCAGAAGGCGAAGTTCTGAACGTCCAATTGTGCGGCGCAGGACATGGCCGTTGTACGCCTGTATTAACGGATCGCGGTCGCCGGCAAGAATCAGCGTGCGTTGAAGCAGTCGGGACAAGCGAAGCAGGCTTGTCCATCCGATCAAGGCTGCGAGCTGGAAATAGTAGGTTCGCGGATTAACAGAGAGCATGCCCTTCATTACACCGAACCGCAGCAGCGTCTGAACTGAATGGCCGGATCGTTCTTGCTGGTGCGTTTTGGTGTTTTTGCTCTTGCGGAAAAAATCCATAACGTCTGCAGGCTTCATCAACAGCAATGGGCCGGGAGAGGTCGCCGCGAGGATCAACCTGCGTACCCTGCTCGGGTAACGAAGAGCGAACTCCTGAGCCAATGCACCTCCCCAACTCACACCGAACACATCGACCTGGTCGATCCCCAATTGCTCAAGCATCCCGGCAATCACGTCGGCATGGCGTGGCAGGCGAAAGGGCCAACGGGGCATTTGCGACTTGCCGACTCCGGGCACGTCCAGCGTGATGGTCATGAAGTCGTCAAGTTCATTGCGCAGCGGATCGAAGGTACGAATCAAACCACCCAAACCATTGAGCAAAAGCAGCGGAGAGCCTTGGCCGCAGATCGAAACATTCAACTGCAAGCCCTTCGTTGTCAGCCTGTGCGTTGTCATGATTTCTCCTTGCTGCACGTAATTGAGAGGCAGTGTAGGTGGGAGTTAGCAGGTGGTTCAGAGCAGCACTGCAGCGGCGTCCTTCATAAAAACTTCGATGGTTTTTAGACCCGGCGCTATCACGAATGATCCAGCTGAGCGAGGCACGAAGAAAGGAACCCTTACTTATGCGCGACGCCTAATTATTGACCCTGAATCAGCCGGTGGGGGTCATTGTTAATCGAAGAGCGGTGGACACCGCCAAGGACATTGAGATGTTCGATGGCTTTTCTCTCGATACCGTGAAACTTCCAGAGGCGACCCTCAGAGTCAGGCATGGTGGGAGCGGCTCGCCCGTTTTGTTACTCCATGGGCATCCTAGAACTCATGCGACCTGGCATCGCGTTGCTCCACTCCTGGCAAAAAAACATTACGTTGTCTGCCCAGACCTTAGAGGCTTTGGGCAGTCATCAAAGCCTGAGGATACACCCGATCATGCAGGTTCCTCGAAACGCGCCAAGGCACGGGATTGCATCGCCCTGATGCGCCATCTGGGTTATCAGCGGTTTGCCGTGATTGGTCATGATCGAGGTAGTTACACCGCCTTTCGCATGGCAATGGATCATCCCGAAGTCGTTACTCATCTCGGCATATTGGACGGCGTACCGATTCTGGAAGCTCTCGAACGCTGCAACGCTCAGTTCGCGACAAAATGGTGGCATTGGTTCTTCTTCGGTCAACCTGACATACCGGAACAGGCAATCCTGGCTGACCCTGATCGATGGTACGGTGGCACCGCCGAGGCGATGGGTGCAGACGCTTACAGAGACTATCAAGCAGCCATCCATGACCCGGCGACCGTTCATGGCATGATCGAAGATTATCGAGCAGGCCTTGGAATCGACCGTACTCACGATGAAGTCGATCGCCGAGAGAGCCGCAAGGTTGAGTGCCCGACCATGATTTTATGGTCGCTACGTGATGATCTGGAACTTCTGTACGGCGATGTTTTAGCCGTGTGGGAACCATGGACAACACAACAACGTGGTCGTGGAGTTGACTGTGGGCATCACATGGCCGAGGAAGTGCCGGAAGAGCTTGCGAGAGAAATAATCGAATTCCTGGGTCAATAGCGAGACTGATTACAAATGAAAAAAGGTGACGATGTTGCCACCGTCACCAAAAGTCAGATCTCAATGCGCCCTGTTCATCCTTTCTTTTCCAGAGTCGCGGCTTGATTACCACCTTGCTCGGCAATCTTGCTCAGTTTCTCGTCGGCACCCTTTTCCTCAACGAGCGTGGCAGCCAATAGCGAGGCTGCGTCGTCGAGTTTTAGATGCTTAGCCATCGCTATCAAGGTGCCATAGGCGGCAATTTCGTAGTGCTCCACTTTTTGCGCTGCGCCAATCAACGCGGCATCGAGCACGGCGCCTTTGTCGATTTCTTCCAGCAGCTCCTTCGACTCTTCAACCAAGCCTTCCATGGCGACGCATTTCATGCGCTTGAGTTTTATCCCGGTCAGTTCCACGAGCTGATCAATGCGTTCAATCTGCCCATGGGTTTCTTCCAAGTGAGAGGTGAAGGCCTCCGCCAACAATGGGTTGGTCGCAGCCTTCGCCAGGCGTGGCAGTGCTTTGGTAATTTGCTTTTCCGCGCTGTAAACATCGGACAGCTCATGGATAAACAAATCTTCGACAGTTTTTCTCGCCATTTTCAAACTTCCTTTTGGTCGGTAAGGCGTCGCCGGGTGGGGCGTTCGCATGGAGTCAGCCTGCAAGTAAAACTGGCCTTGCATGGAAACTGACTCACCTCAAAGAAGTGGTGTTCAGAAAATCTTTGAAATGATGGATGGGAGGTAAAGGTCAACCCAAAGCCGTGTCGAGAAACATCATCACCCCGAAACCGAGCATCAACCCCAAGGTCGCAGGTGTCTCATGACCGTTGCGATGGGTCTCGGGAATGACCTCATGGGACACCACAAAAATCATCGCGCCCGCCGCCAGACCAAGCGCTATGGGATATCCCAATGCGAAGCTGCTCGAAATCCCCAAGCCGATGATCGCGCCAATGGGTTCCATCAACCCTGAGCCCACCGCAATAAGCGCAGCGCGAAGCGCTGAAATCCCGGTCACGCGTAACGCAAGCGCCACCGCCAGGCCTTCGGGAATGTCTTGAATGGCGATGGCAGTGGTTAGCGGCAATCCCACCTTCATATCGCCATTGGCAAAGCTCACTCCAATGGCCATCCCCTCCGGCAAGTTATGCAGCGTGATTGCCAGGACAAACAGCCATACGCGATTGATGCGCTGCGCCTCGGGCCCACGGCGACCGCTTTTCTCATGTTCGTGAGGCACGAATCGATCCAGACCGACCATCAGCGCTACCCCCAGTCCCAATCCTGCGACGACGACGCAGGCTGCGAGCAACTGGTTACCGTACAGCGACTGGGCTGCTTCGATGCCCGGAAGAATGAGCGAAAACGAACTGGCGGCCAGCATCATTCCGGCGGCGAAGCCGAGCATGATGTCCTGCGTTCTGGCGGCGATATCGCGTAACGCAATCGCTGCCACCGCACCTATGGCCGTGGCAGCGAAGCCTGACATGCCGCCGAGAAATGCAAAGTGCAGATTTTGTTTGTTGGCGCCGACGAAGGCGCCGTACCCGCTGATCAGCAGGCAAAGCGTCACGCCAATCAGAATTGACCAGAAGGCTAGCCCGCCCCATCCGGATTTTGAGAGTCGAACAAACCGTGAGCGAAGTGTTGCGCCAGATGAGGTCAACGGCTCGGACATCGCACCCTCCTGTTTTCTTGAGTTGGAAAAACCGCACGCCCTTCGGCGTGCGGTCGCGTCGTTAAGGTTGTGGTTCGCCTTGCACACCCGCCCCCAGGTCCGCACCCGTGATCGGATTGCTGTCTGGGTCGGACATCGTCCTGGCTTTCATGTCCATGAGCAACGCTTCATCCTCGGCGCTCAATTGCACAGTCGCGGTGCCCTCGCCTCCATCCACCGCCGGCGCTGGATTCTCTACGAACTCCCAGTCCTCCCCTTCGTTCCACGGCCCGCGGGTGCTGCCTTCGCCCTGAGACATGTTGAAGTAAACGTTGGTGAATTCAGGCATACCCGGCAGTTTGCCCTGAGGAAAATTAGGCTGGATGGCGTGCAGTGCTTTTTCGAAAGACAGTTGATGGGCGATTTCACGGGTCATCAAAAATCCGAGGGCTTCCTTTACACCCGGATCATCTGTGACATTCATCAAACGCTCGTAGACGATCTTCGCCCTGGCCTCAGCGGCGATATTGGAGCGCATGTCTGCAGTCGGTTCGCCGATGGTATCGACGTAAGCCGCCGACCAGGGAACGCCTGCCGAGTTGGTCAAGGGAGCACCGGCGCCGTACAACAAACTTGTGATGTGGGAATCGTTGCCGGCCCCGTTGATGGCGCGATACAACTCGCCCTCTTCCTCGACACCTTCGGCCATTTGCCCTTTGGCGCCCTTGTTCAACATCACGATAATCGAGCCGACGATCTCAAGGTGGCTGAGCTCCTCGGTGGCAATATCCATAAGGAGATCCTTTCTGCCTGGATCATCTTCGGCCAACGCCTGTGTGAAGTAGCGTGAAGCTGCGGCGAGTTCCCCTTGGGCTCCTCCGAATTGTTCCAGTAGAAGATTGGCCAACCCTGGATTGGGCTGAGCAACGCGCACGGTGTATTGAAGTCGTTTGTTATGTAGGAACATGACATTCTCCTCAGGTGAATCAGGGCTGCCGTTCACTCGGCAATAGACCGAATGCCAACCCACATTCATCTGAAGCAAATGCGCCGGAGTTAATTTCAAAAACCTTCTGCCCTGTCGACCAACGGGTGCTGCTTGGCTGTTCGAAACCCGCGACTCAGTCTTCCTGGGCAATAACGGAGATCTTGCCGTTGCGCTCAAGGATGGCGAACTTGATCTCTTCAAGCTTCTCAATGCCCTGGCTGGAACGTGCTGCCTCCATTACGTCCGCTTCCAGTAATCGCGCTCGACGGAGGCGTTCGTGGAGAAGTTTTCCGTTCTCGACGATGATGGTCGGCTCACCATCGATCAGTCGCGAGATCCACCCCGAGCGCTGCTTGAGCAGGGACAAGCCAACATCAATGGCGACGAGGGTAACGATGACAATCATCGAGTTGGTCAGTGAAAAATCATCGCCCAGCAGCGCTTGCTGAGTCGCCTCACCAATCATCAACAACAGAACGAAATCGAATGTGGTCAGCTCCGCCAAGGAGCGCCGCCCAGCGATTTTGAAAAGCACCATAAGCGCCAGATACATCGCACCCGCACGTAGTACCGAATCCATAAATCACCTAGGGAAAAACGAACTGTTCCAGCCTTACGCCGCTGGTGCCTGGAGAAGCGATTTGACTTCGGAAAAGGCCGAGGCCATCTCCACGCAGGGTGATGTACAGCGTCGCCAGACCGTTGAGATCGGTGTGCAGCCAGAACCTGATGCCCTGTGAAGAGCTTCTTGAGCGCAAAGGTTCAGGTTGCAGCGTTTCGATACTGAACCCTTCAAGCAACTGACCTGCCAACTCCAGTTCCACCGCCGAGTCGGGCTTCGCGGTTACAGTGATTTTCATGGGGTTGGTGGATCCATTGCGATGGAACATTTCATATTCCACCCTGATCTTGCCGTCGTCGCTGCGCACATCTCGGGAGCTGACCAAACCTCTGGAAAACACCCCGACCAGCCCCAGTACCACCACTAACACCAACACGTACCAGCCAACACGCTCGAAACGCCAGACTTTCAGCTGATAGGCCATGTCCTCGCGTATTGGATAATTCCGGCTGCGCAAGTGGGGATGGTCTCGCTCATCGCTCATCGGGCTCACCATTCTCACCTTGCAGAACTCGCTGATGGAAACGCGTTAAATACTGCAACGCATACTCGGTGGCGTATTTCTGCACTTCACAGCGTCCGCCGCAGAAGCGATGCTGGTGACTGAACACGTGACACTCATCAGCTATCTGATATGCCCAAGCAAAGCAGATCGTGCCAGCCGGGATACCGTCTACATCGTCCGGGCCGAGAATGCCCGTTGTAGCAACGGCAACGTTGGCGGTACTGTCGCGCAATGCGCCCATTGCCATTTCACGCGCGACTTCCACGCTGGTGAGGTTGAACGTTTCGATGGTCTGCGGTTTGACATGCAGGAGGCGTTGTTTCGCCTGAGGCGAATACACCACGTACCCGCACTCGATAAACTCGCCACTACCCTCGACCTCGGATAACAGCGTCACAATTTTACCGGCGGTACACGACTCCGCTGTGGTGAGCACCAAACCATTGGCGCGCAGGTAGTGAACAGTGTCGTCGGCAATAGACATGAGCTGAATGCCCTCAGTGATAATCCTCGCCGGCGACGGCACGCAGATAGGCTGCATCTGCCCCCCTTCGCAGGTCACGCCATTCGGTATCGGTCAACATACCCAACCGATGCATCTCATCAGACTGGCGCAATAGCTCCTCGTGATAGGCATCGGGACACTCCATGCGTAGCGCTCGATTCTCCAGCGCACGATGCCAGGCATCCAGGGCTTTCAATTTGGATTCCTGCTCAAGCGTCAGTTGATTCTTGAAAGCATTCATTTCACCCACCCCAAACATTTCCCGGTTGAGCAACAGTTTTCGAATTAGGTTCAAAAGGTCTGACGAAGAACAGCCTTTCGGTAATCTCGATGGAACGTTGCGCCAGGCCCCGTCCTCTATCGCAACACCAGCGAATCTGAGGATTTCATCATGATCGACCCAGCAACCGGTATGAAGGCAGGCGAGCGCTACACCATAGACAGTCTCGAACGCACGCGACATTTCCCGGGTTTCTTCCTCGACGGAAAATATTACCTTGGCCCGGAATTGATGACGGCCATAGGTTGGCTGGAAGGAAAGCAGTTTTATTACGATGAGCTTGATCCCACGGGTGAGCCGGTGTTTCCCGATCGACTCGCCGGCACTGTCGAAGACCTCACCCTGACTCTCGCGGACGGTGCGCGTTTGCCCTTGAACGAAATGCCGTACAGGGCAGATGCCGACCCCACTGCCAGTCCAAGCCTTCTTACTCCATCGTCATCACGACATCGACCTGCTCCGGCAAGCGATCAACTCGGAGTCGAGGGCGTCCGGATATCAGGTAAACATCCGTATCCAATACTCCTGGCGGCAGGCGCCGCGCTAGTACTGGGAATACTGCTTGGAGTCAAACAAGCCAATCGCCTTCCTGCCCGAAAACCGAGATAGCCGTCCTTGCTGATTTTTTGGAGAAGTGCTCTTTGAACGGTCGGAGACGGGAATGCATCCAGTGACACCAGACGGTCGCTACTTTGTTGTCAAAGGCCAGCTATGGCGATGTTCCAACCCATCATTGGATGAAGAGGTGCGCCAGTGTCTTGTCGATACGCTTATGGCCGCTCGACGAGAGGTCAAGAACGCAAAGGGTTCGCAAAACGCGTCGCAACTGAAGCGCGCTCGGGAAAAGGTACAAATGGCCAAAGTGGCCCTCGGGGAACGGGGGCCTGTCTGGTGGACTGATGGAAGCCCGGACTTCAACCGGCGGCTGGTCAGCAATTCCCCTTATGCCGAATGGTTCAGCTCGCTCCAAGAGCCTGATTAACTCTCGGCGTAAGGCCGGATTCTGATGATGTTCCAGTGTTGCTCACAACCGCCGATCCAAGGCATTGAATGCACCCATACAACCGCTCGCCTTGGCACTTGTATGACGTAGCCAAGTTAACGCTGCGGTAGACAGGGAAAGCGCTTACAAGCCTAGCCAGGCTTCACTGGCGCCGGCAGTGCCACTCTTGCACAGGCGAAAAGCAGCATGCCTGTCAGGATCAGCGCGCCTCCACGCATCCAGGTTTCCAGACTTTGCTGACTAAGCAGTACCAGGCACGAGACGATAGCCAGTAACGGAACCCACGTAGGTACTCGAAAGTGATCTTCCGCAACCTCGTCACGGCGCAGGATCAACACGGACAAATTGGTACTGAGAAATACGAACAGCAGGAGCAGGACGACCGTTTCAGCGAGTGTGGCTAGCGTCCCCGTCAGCGTGAGCCCGATTGCCACGAGGGTGGTAGCGATCACTGCTATCCACGGGGTGCGTCGTTGAGGCAGCACCTTGCTCAAGGCATTCGGCAAAAGTCCAAGGCAGGCCATGCCATAAGTAAGGCGGCTGGCCATTATCATGGTTAGAAGTGCACCGTTGGCTACCGCGACCAATGCAATAAAGGCAAAGACGCGAGGCGGGATGTTCAAACCTGACGCCCGAACCACCTCAAGAAGAGGAGCAGAGGTTGCAACCAGTTTTTCCATGGGCAGTACGGAAGATGCAGCTACACCGACCGCCATGTAGAGGACTCCGGCGGTCAGCAATGCGCCAAATAATGCGCGGGGGTAAACCTTTCGAACGTCTCGAATTTCTTCTGCAAGATTGGCGGATGTTTCGAATCCTACAAAAGAATAGAAGGCGATCAGTGCCGCACCCAAAACGGCTAACACCGGGCTGACTCCCGGCTTGAACTCCAGGCTGCGACCCAAATCTGCATCACCTGTACGCAAATACCAAGCGGCGGCAACAACGACCAAAAGAAGGCCTGACAGCTCAATGACTGTCATCACCAGGTTGGCTCCCAAGGATTCTTTGATTCCCCTGGCATTTAGTAGTGCGATCACGAGAAGGAACAGTAAGGCTGAAATGTGGGGTGGTACATGGATGAACGCCGCCAGGTAATCACCCGCAAACGCCAGCGATAAACCCGCAGCGCTCGTGACAGCTGCAGATAGCATGCAAAAACCCACGAGAAAAGAAATGAGCGGTGACCCGAACGCTTTCTCGGCGAAAACCGAAGCGGCGCCCGCGTGGGGATATTTTGTCACCAACTCGGCATAGGAACCTGCAGTAA
Source organism: Pseudomonas sp. NFIX49 (assembly GCF_900115915.1). Taxonomy (NCBI): domain Bacteria; kingdom Pseudomonadati; phylum Pseudomonadota; class Gammaproteobacteria; order Pseudomonadales; family Pseudomonadaceae; genus Pseudomonas; species Pseudomonas sp. NFIX49. Next base: position 153,959 of record NZ_FOYE01000006.1, read on the forward strand.
GCATCGCGAAAAAAAGAGCGATCAGCAGCGGCATCCATATTGCGCCACCCACCTCCCCCGCAATTGTCCCGGCAAGAGCATAAACGCCCGCTCCGAGCACATCGCCGAGAATAAATAGAAAAAGCATCGGGCCGGTAACGGCCCGGCGCAGGGAGGTCTTGGAGGGCAAGGTCTTCACGATCTACTTCCTGACTTGAGGTTCGGAGGGCCGATTACCGGGCTGGAAGTCAGGCGGCTCCACTCTCAAGCAATGGAAATTCGCGTATCACTAAAGTTCACATATCTTGCCAGGGTGCAAGTAAAAGGCGCCTCACTTACACCCTGATTAGAGTTATGGAATTCCTCTCAAGTAGCTAAAAATCGAAAACAAAAAAGGGCCGTAATCAGGCCCTTTTGTGTTCAAACCAAAATCATTTGGTCAGCCAGGACTCCACAGTGTCGGAGCCGTGCTCTGCTTTCCAATCCTTCAGCGTTTTATGATTGCCGCCTTTGGTTTCAACAACTTCCCCAGTGTGCGGATTTTTATAGACCTTCAACTGGCGAGGCTTGCGACTGCCGGCTTTGGACCCGGCGGCTGGAGCGCGACGACCTGCTTGCGGATCAAGCAGGTTGATCACGTCCTTAAGGCTGTAGCCGTATTTTGCGAGCAAGTCGCGCAGCTTCGTTTCGAACTCGATTTCTTTCTTGAGGCCAGCATCACCCTTGAGGGTTTCGAGGGCCTGGAGCTGTTCGGCGAGGTGTTTTTCGAGCTGGCGGAATTCGGCAAGTTTAGACATGAAAAAATCTCGATGTGGGTAATAGCTGAAGGTTACACCATAAATCACGGCCCGCACTTACAAGGACTGGCGCTGGGTCTTTACCTGGACAGCCTCAACAGGCCTTGAATTGATTCCCTGTGAATGGCCAAAGCTCTTTCTTATCGATGAGTATCCGCATCCTCGGCCGGATAAAACTCACCTTCCTTCCCTATCCTTTTGAGCTGTTCGCGCACCATCAACTCAACGCTGGCAACTGCGGCTTGATCGTCAGGGTCGACCAGCTGCAGGCACAGGCGCTGGATATTCTGATCGTGGGTGCCCTCACTCATCATCTCGTGCGTAAAGACTTGTTCACCTCGCCATAGGCAAAGTTGAGTATGAGTTTCGCCGAGCCATATTTCGTTGATTGGTCTGAGGTCGGTGGTAGCCAGTTGATCGACAGTGATTGTCTTATCCATTGCGCTGTACCTTACCAATGAGTAGATACAGATAGACTTACGGGCCCAGGGGTCGTTCCAAGTGAAGGCAGTTCACTGGGATTTCCGATGATGACGAAACCATCCCGTTCGTCCGCTTCCAGCCCTTCCTGCACCTCAGCCAAACCAGCAAAGAACATCGACTTCATGATCAGAAATACCGGCAGTGGTAAATCACCCACTCATCAGCAATTGAGGCTATAGAATCACCAGAGTGATCGAGCAACGCTTTGATCTGCGAATTCGCCAGGGCGAATCGATCAGTAATGAGATGACCAGGCGTTTACGGCGAAGGTGTATGGCAACAGAGCGAGCGCGCGAGGGCTTGCCAAGGAAACCGAAAACGCGTTTAGCGACTACGACAAGCGACAACAGCGACTATAGTCATTGGTGAGCCAGAGCGAATCCTGTCGCTGCTCTCCCCACCTGGCCCTCAATTCAATACCGCGAAAGCACGGCGGGCGTCGTCGTGCTTCTGGACGCGGAGTATGAACGTCTTGCTGCCGAAAACACTCAGGCTCAGGCTGAGATCGTGGCAGCGTTGCCTCTTGTAAATCCCTTAATGGTGGATGGAGTTATCCCCGCCGGGCAAGTCGCATCCCCCCTGAGTAGACCCCAAACTCCTATCTATCAGGGCTCAAGCAATGAACACTTCAGAATTTGGTGATGCAGAGGAAACGAAAGACGACCTGGTTCAGGAGCCGCTGCCAGCCGGCACCGTAGCCCCGACTTCTTACTGTATGCGACTCCCGATCAGCAATTGTCGCTACGCGAGCTGAAGGGAAATCCCGTGATACTGACGTTTTATCCCGCCGATTGGAGTTCGGTTTGTGGCGATCAACTGACCTTGTACAACCAGTTGCTTCCCACATTCAGAGAATACGGTGCGACGCTCCTGGGGATCTCAGTCGACAGCGCCTGGTGTCATCAGGCCTTTGCCAAAGATCGGAATTTCCACTTCAGCCTGCTGGCCGATTTTGAGCCCAAAGGAGCTGTGGCGCGACGGTATGGAGCGTACGACTCCCATTTGGGAGTTTGTAAACGGGCACTGTTCGTGATTGACAAGGAGGGAGTGATCACCTGGAGCTACATCTCACCAATGGCAATCAACCCAGGGGCGGACGGCATTCTGGATGCGCTGGATGCGCTGGCGAATGCACCAGAAAGCACGCCAACCAAAAATTAACAGGTGATCACATGGCCTCTCTCAAAGTGCCGGTAAGTGCCAACGACCATCGCCAGGGAAGCGCGCATGCCAAAGTCACCTTGGTGGAATTTGGCGATTATGAATGTCCCTATTGCGGTTTAGCGTATTGGGTCGTCAAAAATCTCCAACAGCGTTTTCGCAACGATTTGCTCTTCGTGTTCCGTAACTTTCCCCTGACCACCGCCCACCCGCACGCCATGGGTGCAGCCGTCACCGCTGAATATGCAGGGAGTCGAGGACTCTTCTGGGAGGCTCACGACGAACTGTATGAAAATCAGGATCGATTGGGCATGCCACTGTTTCGGGCCATCGCTCTAAAACACGGTCTCTCCAGTGAAGAACTTTATGTTGCGCTGCAGGAAGGCACTTACCTGGCCAAAATAAAATCCGACTTTAATGGCGGCGTACGGAGCGGCGTTAACGGCACCCCCGCGTTTTACATTGACGGGCTTCGCTATGACGGGGTTCCAGAGTTCGCCGAAATGAGTCAGATGATTGAGCTTTCGTTGGTGAGTTGACGAAATGGCCGGATAGTCAATTCGCCTGATAGTTCCCCACCGTAATCGAGGCGGCATGTACGGCTGTTGAACGGCAGCATCTGCCCGATCCAATTGGCTCGCTGCCACGCACTCGCCATTTGGCCATATACAGACCGCCGATACGGAGCCAGCAGCGAATGAAATCCTTGAAGTATTATGAAAAGAATCGACACGCCACATGGTTAGAGTTGTTTTTTGACCTGATTTTTGTTGTTGCAATTGGCAAGGTAACGCACACTCTCGGACATCTTCATCACGGCCATTTTGAACAGGAGCAATTATGGACATTTTTACTGCTTTTTGTTCCATTATGGTGGATCTGGTCCAGCCACACGATTTACTCAAATAGGTTTGATACAGATAGCAATCTTCACCGCTTGGCAACATTATTTATAATGTTGTTGCTCATTGTGCTGTCTGCACGGATTGGGGAAGAATTGGAAGTCAACTATGCGCTTGTTATTGCCTGCTATTTTGGCATACGTGCCATTATCAGTATCATGTACATTTCGTCCATAAATAAATTCGATCATCATAGCGAATTCTCCTCCAGGCTTGGCGTTGCCCTGTTAGTTAGTGCAGCTGTTAGTCTTTCATCCATTCTTTTTGAACCACCCATGCGTTACCTTGTCGCTTACATTGGGATTTTTCTTGATATTCTGCTCCCTTTATTTTCTTGGGGTAAGCTAAAGCCATTGCCCGCACATACAGAACACTTGGTTGAACGAATAGGTTTACTCACCCTCATCTTATTGGGCGAGTCAGTAATTAGCCTTTCTGGAGGGTTATCTGACATTCAATGGGATCGTTATAATGTGATGGCGGCAGTCACCGGATTCATCATGATCTGCAGTATATGGTGGATATATTTCGATAGCTTTTACTTGTTGAGCAAAAATGAAAGCAGCATGAGTGGACACTCCTTAATCTACTCGCACCTTTTTCTATTTGTGGGGCTGGCACTTCTCGCAAACTTGATCAGGCATGCGATCTTGAATGACATTGCGATGCGCGATTTCCAGATTGCGTCAATCATCGGCATGGCCTTGTTTTTCTTAGGCAAGCAATATGGCTACTTCATAGCGGTACCTAAAATAAGGAAATACATAATACAAAATACCTTGATCGTGTTTTCTCTAGGTGGGTTGGTCATATTCCTACCGCGTATTGAGTACATATTGGTCGGCCTGACAGCCACCATGATCTGTTATGTTTTGTTGAATTTCAGATATCGTTAAATGTTTATTATTCGAGCATGGAGCTCGCAGGTGCATCAGTTCTGCTGACAGACATCGTCGGCATCACGTCGAGGCTGTCGGGATCGTCAATGACAGCCAGACGCCCTTGAGGGCTTCGAGGGCCTGGAGCTGTTCGGCGAGGTGTTTTTCGAGCTGGCGGAATTCGGCAAGTTTAGACATGAAAAAATATCGATGTGAGTAATACCTGACTATCAGCTTTGATGCTCGATCGCACAGAAGCAACGTCAGCCCCTGAGATACAGCAGATTATCCCTTGCCGACTTCAAGAACGGCATATTTCGACTGAGCCCTTTTGCTAGCTTATTCAAACCACAGGGCACCCGATATACCGGTGCCCCGGCGTTGCTCTGACCTCCCTCCGTCCCTGCGGTTAACAGCCCCCATCAGTCCTCTAAGGAGCTAGTTGGATGACAACACAATCTTCGAATATCCACGCCGTGGATTCGCATACGTCTGAACAGTTTTATATCAATGGTGGCTGGTGTTCGCCGGCAACGCCTGCCAGTTCGCCCGTGGTCAATCCAGCGACTGAAAGCGTAGTTGCAGAGGTTGCCAACGGGTCGGCCGCAGACGTTAATCGGGCCGTCGCTGCAGCGCGTGCTGCGTTTCCTCACTGGTCTGCGACTTCCGCCGAAACGCGCGCGGGTTTTCTTGGGAAGATTTACGACCTGATCCTTGAACGAAAAGAGTCGCTTGCGCAGGCCCTTTCTCTGGAAATGGGCGCTGCCATCGGTTTTGCCCGAGCGATGCAAGTGCCTTTGGCGGCCGAACACGTTCGGATTGCCCGTGATCTGCTGTCCACCTATCGCTTCCAGACGGTTGAAAGCGGCACCGCGATTGAACGCGAACCCATCGGTGTCTGCGGTCTCATCACCCCTTGGAACTGGCCGCTTTATCAAATCACCGCCAAGGTGGCTCCAGCGATTGCGGCCGGATGCACAGTGGTGCTGAAACCCAGCGAGCTGTCACCATTGAGCGCCCTTCTTTTCGCCCAGCTGGTGCATGACGCCGGCCTGCCACCGGGTGTCTTCAATCTGGTCAATGGCACGGGCCCCGAGGTCGGCGGCGCCATGGCTGCACACCCGGATATCGATATGATTTCGATCACCGGTTCAAACCGTGCAGGTGCGCTGGTCGCCCAGGCGGCCGCCCCTACAGTGAAACGCGTCACCCAGGAACTGGGCGGCAAGTCACCCAACGTGCTGCTGCCCGATGCCGACTTCGCCAACGTCGTGCCACTGGGCGTGATGACGGCGTTTCGCAACGTCGGGCAATCCTGCAGCGCCCCGACCAGAATGATCGTACCCAGGGACCGGCTGGCGGAAGTCGAGGCGCTGGCCGCCGCAACCGCCAACGCGATCATCGTGGGCGATCCACAATCGGAAGAAACGGTACTCGGTCCGATAGCCAATGAGGCCCAGTTCAAGCGCGTGCAAGCCATGATCGAATCGGGCCTGAATGAAGGGGCCAAACTCGTCTGCGGCGGACCAGGCCGCGTGCCTGGTCATGAAACAGGCTTCTATGCCCGACCGACTGTCTTTTCCGAGGTCGACTCGAGCATGCGCATTGCCCAGGAGGAAATCTTCGGGCCCGTGCTGTGCATCATTGCCTATGAAACGCTCGATGAGGCTGTCGCGATCGCCAACGACACGGTGTACGGACTGAGCGCCCACGTTCAATCCCGCGACCTTGATCAGGCACGCGCCGTTGCCTCACGCATCCGCGCAGGACAAGTACTGCTGAACCACCCGGCCTGGAATCCCATGGCCCCGTTCGGTGGCTACAAACGCTCAGGCAATGGTCGTGAATTCGGTGTCTACGGCTTTGAGGAATATCTGGAAACCAAAGCCATCGTCGGCTTCGGTGGCTAGCACACAATGGGGGACAGTCAGCTGTCCCCCATTGGTTCGCACCTGATGGATGTAGGGAGCTTCAGTGCCGCAACAACTTGCGTAGCGGCACACCGTCCTTGAGCACCGGGGACTTGATAACGATGTAGCTGAAGTACTTGGAAATGCCGATGTTTTTATCCAGCAGGCTTTCAATCACTTCCTGGTAGTGCTGAATACTGCGCGTCATGAAACGCACCAGATAATCGTAGCCACCGCTGATCAAATGGCACTCGAGCACTTCATCCACCAGCCGGATATTTGACTCGAACTTGGCGAAGTCTTCACGCTTGTGGTCACTCAGGGTGATTTCGGTGAAGACCGTTACCGATTCGGTGATCTTCGCCAGGTTCAGGTGGGCCTTGTAGCTGGAAATGTACCCGGCCGATTCCAGCCGTTTGACCCGTTGCAGACAGGGGCTGGCCGACAATCCCACGGCATCGGCCAGGCTGACATTGGTCATGCGCCCGTCCCTCTGCAACTCAACCAGGATACTGATGTCGATGCGGTCCAGTTTGACTAAACCTTCCATTGCGAACCTCTTGACTGCCATTTGTAGGACAATCTACTAGCAAAATCAGCGCCGTAAACACTGCTGATGCTGTGCGACCAGATCAGCCATGCTGTTGATGCAATAATCCGCAGCACATGGGGTCGGCTGTTGGCCCCGTTCGCGACCGATCAGACACACATCGGTAAGTGCCGGGCCGCGGGCGGCGGGTCGGGTCACCCGCAGGATGTGCTCCGGCTTCAGCTCGTTGGCATTCAACCAGTCCTCGTCCCGCAGCGGATCGCTGGCCAGCGAAATAAAATCATCGGCCACAATCCCCAGATGCTCGCACAACACGGCGCGATCCTCGGCATCCCGGTCGCCCACCACCAACAGGCGATAAAACTTGCGCAAGTACAGCATCGCTCCCGGTGCGTCTTCGAACAATGACCAGTTGGCAGCAGAGCGCGCGAAACTCATGCCCTCCTCCCAACTGGCGTTCAAGCTCCAGCGCTCGGCCAGCTGGCGATGGGCAAAACACAGCAATCCACTGAAGCCCAGTTCGGCAAAGCGCGGATAGAGCCCCTGCACCACTTCGCGAAACTCGCCCAGCACCTGTTCCTTGTCCGGGCGCCCGCCCCGGCTGTCGAGCAACGGCTGCAGCGCTGTCCAGACCCCCGAATCACGGTCGACCAGGACTTCGTCGCAATCGATGAGCAGTGCTCGATAATCAGTCAGCCCCATGGTGTACACAGCCTCCGATGATGCGTTTCATCAATCCGTGCGCCAAAAAGGTTCAGCGACGCTGGCCAGCGACCGCGCCGCTGAACCCGGCGGACATCAGTTCAATACCCGTGCCAATGCAGCCTGCAGAATCTGCAACGCTTCATCGATCTGCGCTTCGGTCGTCACCAGTGGCGCGAGGAAGCGCAGGACGTTGCGATAGACGCCACACTTGATCACCAGCAAGCCACCTTTGCGCGCTTCATCGATCACACGCTGGTTCAGATCGGCGTCCGGGGAGTGTGCTTCATCGTTCTTGACCAGCTCGATGGCCAGCATGAAACCGGTGCCGCGTACGTCACCGATCTGCGGGTGACGGCGCTGCAACTGCAGCAAACCTTCACGCAGGCGCTTGCCCAATGCATCGCCACGTTCGAGCAGTTTCTCCTCTTCATAAGCGTCGATCACTGCCAGGGCCGCCGCGCAGGACAGTGCATTGCCGCCGTAGGTGCCGCCGAGGCCTCCGGGCAGTGGCGAATCCATGATGTCAGCTTTGCCGACCACGCCCGACAACGGCAGCCCGCCGGCCAGACTCTTGGCGACGGTGACCAGGTCAGGCTGGATGCCGGCGTGCTGGAAACCGAACCACTTGCCGGTGCGGCCGAATCCGGTCTGGATTTCATCGAGGATCAGCACGATGCCATGCTTGTGGGTCAACTCGCGCAATGCCTGGAGGAATGGTGCCGGCGCCGCAAGGAAACCACCGTCGCCCTGCACGGGTTCAATGATGATCGCCGCAACCCGCTCCGGCGCAATCTGAGTGGCGAGCAACTCGTCCAGCGCCTTGAGCGCCATCTCACTGGTGACGCCGCGATAGGCATTGGGATATGGGGTGTGAAACACCTCCGGTGCGAATGGCCCGAAGTTCTGTTTGTAGGGCTGGCTCATGCCGGTCAGCGTGGTGCCGAGCAAGGTGCGTCCATGGAAACCGCCGCGGAAGGAGATCACCGCAGAGCGGTTGGTGTGAGCGCGGGCGATTTTCACCGCGTTCTCCACGGCTTCGGCACCGGAGGTGAAGAACGCCGTTTTGTAGTGTTCCTCGCCACCTATCATCTCGCACAAACGCTGGGCCAGATCAAGATACGGCTTGTAGGCCACCACCTGGAAGCAGGCGTGCGAGACCTTATGCAATTGGGCCTGCACCGCTGCAACCACTTTGGGATGGTTATGGCCGATGTTCAGCACCCCGATGCCGCCGACGAAGTCCAGATAACGCTGGCCGTCCACGTCCCACAATTCAGCCCCTTGGGCGCGATCAATCACCAGTGGATGAGCGGTGACCAGTCCGCGTGGCACGAACTGATCACGCTGACGGAGTAAATGAGGCGTTTGGTCGACTTGGCTGTTCATGGCATTTCCCTTCGTGAGTCCGGCAGCCCGGAGTGAATGCAGGAGGTGGTTACACAGGGTCTTAAGATTAAGACTTGTGCGGAACGAACTACGCCGAACTTGGCCCCTGAGAAATCCGGATCGACTGTTTTCACCCTGCCAAACGGCAGATTCCTTCAGGCCGCCGAATCTGCCGGCCGCGTGCGGATATGAGGTGGCGCGCAGTGTTCGCAACGCTGCTTTCGACAGATCCTGCTCTGGCGTTGGGCGATGATGGGAGCACCTTCAACCTCCTCAGGAATTGACCATGGCCCTGCTTTACAAAGCTGACCCCGTGCGCGGCGAACGGTGGAAAGCACTGTTCGCCGAACATGCCCCGGACATCGAATGGCGCGCCTGGCCGGACATCGGCGATCCCACAGACATCAAGTACCTGGCGGCGTGGCAGGCGCCGGAAGATCTGCAGACGGTGCTGCCGAATCTGCAGGTGTTGTTTGCGTTGTCGGCCGGCGTCGATCAACTGGATTTGAGCCGTATCCCGCCGAGTCTTCCGGTGGTGCGCCTGCTCGATCCCGGCATCACCCAAGGCATGTGCGAGTACGCCAGTTTTGCCGTGCTCGCTTTGCACCGGGACATGTTGCGCTATCGCCAGCAGCAGATCGCGCGGTGTTGGCAGGCGCACCTGCTGCAGCCGGCGCATCAGCGACGGGTGGGGGTGATGGGCCTCGGTACTCAGGCGCAGCAGATTCTCGCCACCTTGCAGCCCCTGGGCTTTGCCCTCAAGGGCTGGGCGCGCAGTGCGCATCGGATTGCCGGCGTCGAGTGCTTTGCCGGTCGCGAGCAACTGCCGGCGTTTCTGAGCCAGTGCGATATTGTGATGTGCGTATTGCCGCTGACCAAGCAGACCCGTGGCATTCTCAATCGTGAGTTTTTTCGCCAATTGCCGCGTGGCGCGGCACTGATCAACATGGGGCGCGGTGGGCATCTGGTGGAAGAAGACTTGCTCCAAGCGCTGGACAGCGGGCAACTCAGCGGCGCGGTGCTGGATGTGGTGCAGAACGAACCGGCGCCGGCGGATCATCCCTTCTGGGGCCATCCGCAGATTCTGCTGACGCCGCATATCGCGGCGATGACCCAGCCGGAAAGTGCATTTGCTGTCCTGCTGGAGAACATCCGCCGCTTCGAACGCGGCGAGTCCATGAGCGGTCAGATCGACCGCAACAAAGGTTACTGATTCATACCCTCTGCACGAGTGAGCAGGCTCACTCATGCAGAGGATGACGATGTTTCAGAGGAACTCGGCGATGGCCCTGCCGACATCCTGGGTCGAGCCCTTCCCGCCCAGATCCGGGGTGATCGGGCCCTCGGCGATCACCCGCTCGATCGCCTGCAGGATCCCGTCGTGTGCTGCACGATAACGCTCGTCACCGTTGCCCAGGAAATCGAGCATCAGCGCCCCGGACCAGATCATCGCAATCGGGTTGGCGATGTTCTGCCCATAGATGTCCGGCGCCGAACCATGCACCGGCTCGAACAGCGACGGAAAGCGTCGCTGCGGATCAAGGTTGGCCGACGGCGCAATGCCGATGGTTCCGGCACACGCCGGCCCCAGGTCGGAGAGGATGTCGCCGAACAGGTTGGACGCCACCACCACATCGAACCGATCCGGTTGCAGAACGAAGCGCGCGCACAAGATATCGATGTGCTGCTTGTCCCACGTCACTTCCGGGTACTGCGCAGCCATCAGCGCAGTGCGCTCGTCCCAATAAGGCATGCTGATCGAAATGCCGTTGGACTTGGTCGCTGCGGTCAGGCGCTTGCGTGGCCGGGTCTGGGCCAGGTCGAAGGCAAACTTGAGAATCCGGTCGACACCCCGGCGGGTGAAGACCGATTCCTGCAGCACGAACTCATGCTCCGTGCCTTCGAACATCTTGCCGCCGACCGATGAGTACTCGCCTTCGGTGTTCTCGCGAATCACCACGAAATCGATATCCCCCGGTTCGCGTCCGGCCAACGGGCATGGCACCCCGGGGAACAAGCGCACCGGGCGGATATTCACGTACTGGTCGAAGTCGCGACGGAATTTCAGCAGCGACCCCCACAGGGAAATATGGTCTGGCACTTTCTCCGGCCAGCCCACGGCGCCGAAGTAAATCGCGTCGAAGCCCTTGAGCTGTTCAAACCAGTCCTCGGGCATCATCTGCCCGTGTTCCAGGTAATAATCGCAATGCGCCCAGTCGAGCACTTCAATGCTCAAGTCCAGCTGCCATTTCTTCGCGGCCTGCTCCAGAACCCGCAGCCCCTCGGGCAGCACTTCCTTGCCAATCCCGTCGCCGGCAATCGCGGCGATCTTGAAGACCTTGCTCATCAGTTGTGGCTCCCCGTTGTTGTGAAGTTACAAGCCGCCGATGTGGAAGGCTTTGACTTCAAGGTATTCGTCAAGACCGTATTTGCTGCCTTCACGGCCCAGCCCCGATTGCTTGATGCCGCCGAACGGCGCGACTTCCATCGAGATGATTCCGGTGTTGAGGCCAACCATGCCGAATTCCAGCGCTTCGCCGAAACGCCATGAGCGACGCAAGTCTTGAGTGAAGTAATAGGCGCCGAGGCCAAACGGTGTGGCGTTGGCCAGGGCCAAGGCTTCGGCTTCGTCGGTGAACCGCATCAGCGGCGCGACGGGGCCGAAGGTTTCTTCATTGGCCAGGAGCATGCCGGCGTGGGCATCGCCAAGCACCGTCGGTTGCACAAATTGACTGTCGCCCTGCGGAACGCCACCGCAGAGCAACTGCGCGCCCTGACTCAAGGCATCATCGATGTGGCGGGCGACCTTGCTCACGGCGGCCTTGTTGATCAGCGGGCCGATGGTCACGTTGTCTTGCAGGCCATTGCCGACCTTGAGTTTGCCGACCTCCTCGACCAGACGCTGGGCAAAACGCGGGTAAATGCCGTCCTGCACTAGAATCCGGTTGGCGCAGACGCAGGTCTGCCCGGCGTTGCGAAACTTGCTCAGCATGATCCCGGTAATCGCCTGCTCAAGATCAGCGTCGTCAAACACAATGAACGGTGCGTTGCCGCCGAGTTCCAGGCTCAATCGCTTGATGTGTTCGGCACTCTGGCGCATCAGCAAACGGCCCACCGCAGTGGAACCGGTGAAGGAAATCTTGCGTACCGTCGGGTTGCCGGTCAGCTCTTCGCCAATCCCGGCGGGCATGCCGGTCAGCACATTGAACACCCCGGCCGGAATGCCGACGCGCTCAGCCAGCACCGCCAACGCGAGCGCCGACAGCGGCGTCAGATCCGACGGCTTGACGATGATCGGGCACCCTGCCGCCAGGGCCGGTGCACACTTGCGGGTAATCATCGCGTTGGGGAAATTCCAGGGCGTGATCGCCGCACAGACACCCACCGGTTGCTTGAGGGTCAACAGTCGGCGGTCACCGCTGGGGGCCGGCATGGTTTCGCCGTAAATCCGCCGCGCCTCTTCGGCAAACCATTTGACGAAACCCGCGCCGTAGCGGATTTCACCTTTGGCTTCATTCAGCGGCTTGCCTTGTTCGCAAGTCATGATCAGCGCCAGATCGTCGAGGTTGTCGATCATCGCCTGATACCAACGCTCCAACAGCGCCGCACGTTCGGCGGCCGGTCGTGCCCGCCAGGCGGGCCAGGCCTGTTCGGCGGCGGCAATGGCGCGCCGGGTTTCCACGCCTTGCATGGCGGGCACGCGGCCGATCAATTCGCCGCTGGCCGGGTCGACGACATCCAGGGTCGCGCGGTCATCGGCGCCGATCCACTGGCCGTTCACGTAAGCGAGTTCTGCGAGAAGACCGGGGTCTTTCAAACGATTCTTGAGCATGGTCGAGTCCTGATCCGAGACAGATTCCAGTCTAGGGAGACTCGACGGATAAGGATGCTGAAAGCGCGTAGCGGACAGTGTCGGCTGCTGAAATTGGCGGTGGAACAGCAGAACTGCTGTTTTTCTATCTTTTCAGCGAACCGAGCAGGCCATCCAGAAAGCGCTCCCCCGCCTCCATCTGGCTGATCTCGATAAACTCGTCCGGCTTGTGTGCCTGCTCGATCGATCCGGGCCCACAGACAACCACCGGCACATCCAGACGCTGCTTGAACAACCCGCCTTCCGTACCGAACGAAACCTTGGACGTCGCGGTATCCGGCGCCGCGAAATTTTTCAGGAACCGTACCGCTTCGACGCTCGGGTGGGTGTCCAGTCCGGGATAGACGTTGACCGTTTCAATCTCGATGGCTGCCACGCTCGAGAGCTTCTGCGCCTCGCGCACGATCACCTCGGCACGCTCCTGCATCTGCGCGAGAATCTGTTGCAGATCATCGGCCGGCAAATTGCGCACTTCAAAATCCACCGTGCACAGATTCGGCACGATATTCAGCGCCCGGCCACCGCCGATCTGGCCGACGTGCACGGTGGTGTAAGGCACGTCGTAATCGGCATCCCGGGCGCCCTGCTCCTGCAGTTGGCGCTGGGATTCACGCAACGCAGCAATGAAATCGCAGGCCACGTGGATCGCGTTGACCGAGCGCGGCGCCAGCGAAGAATGCGCCTCCAGCCCCCGACAATAGGTGCGGTACGAGCCCTTGCCCTTGTGCCCCAGCACAAACTGCATGTTGGTCGGTTCGCCGATCAGGCACAGGAACGGCCGCACCGGCGCCAGGTGCAGCACATCGAGCAAACGCCGCACGCCAACGCAGCCGATTTCCTCGTCGTGTGACAGCGCCAGCTGCAGCGGACGGCTGAGGGAATGTTCAGCAGCATCAAGCATCGCGTCGATGGCCAGCGCGATAAAGCCTTTCATGTCGCAACTGCCGCGCCCGTAAACCCGCCCGTTCTGCTGCGTCAGCTGGAACGGTGGAACCGTCCACGCCTGCCCCGCTGCTGGCACCACGTCGGTGTGTCCGGACAGCAGAATACCCGGTTGGTCTTTCGGACCGGTACTGGCAAACAGATTGGCCTTCTTGCCGCTTTCGTCCTTGACGATCAGCGACTCGATGCCCTTGCTCAGCAGCAACTCGCGAACGTACTCGATCAACGCCATGTTCGATTCCGACGACACGGTCTCGAACGCAATCAATCGTTTGAGAATCTCCAGTACACGGGGTTTCATGAGGCTTTGCTCCGTTGTTCGGCCAAGGGGGCGAACCGGCGTATGGAAAAGGGTTCGATCAACGTGGAAGTGCTGCCGGTGCTGATCAGCTCAGCCATGACGTCACCGACGCCCGGCCCCAACTGGAAGCCATGGCCACAGAAGCCGAACGCGTAATACAGGCCATCGACCGTACCGCTTGGCCCCATGATCGGCAGCGAGTCCGGCAGATAGCTTTCGATGCCGCTCCAGACCCGAATGATGTTCAGATTGCCGACACCCGGCAGCAGTCGGCGCATTTGCCGGATCTGGTTGAGGATGCTGCGCGGCTCGACATAAGCGCGACGATTGAGCATGTCCGGTTTGCTGCGATAGCCGCCGCCAATGATGATGTTGCCGCGCGGAATCTGCCGGAAATAAATGACTTCCTCAGGGATTTTGGTGAACACCCCAATCACCGTCGGCAAGGCGTACGGCACCGGTTCCGTCACCGCCATCTGCGGGCCATGGGTGTCCAGCGGAACCGGTTCGCCGAACTGCGCGGACAGTTTCTCGCCCCAGGCGCCGGCAGTGATCAGCAGTTGTGCGGCGCGATATTGCCGGCCATCGGTGGTGGTGACGCTGAACTCGCCTGCGGTTTTCTGCACCTGGGCCACTTCGGTCTGTTCTTCGATACGCGCACCGATCCGCCGCGCCGCCCGGGCAAATGCCGGCGCCGCCAGACGCGGGTTGGCGTGACCGTCGTGCGGTGCGTAGGAGCCCCCCTTCACGTCCGGTCCCAGAAACGGAAAGCGCCGATGCAGTTCAGCGCCGCGATAGACCTGCAGATCCAGTTGGGCCGCCTCCGGTGCAGCGGCATACGCCTCGAGCTCGGCAATTTCGTCTTCGCGGTAACACACACGCATGTGGCCGCTGGCGATGAATTCCAGATCGTCGTCAATCAGCTCCGGCAAGCGCTTCCACAGCGCAAAGGAACGGTTGGCCAACTCCAGTTGCCCCAGATAACGACCCTGACGCCGCACGTTGCCGAAGTTGACGCCGCTGGCGTATTGGCCAATCAGGTCGCGCTCGAGCAGGGTCACGGAGTGCCCGCGCTGACGCAGGAAAAACGCTGACGCCGCACCCATGATGCCGCCGCCGATAATCAATACATCACTTTTCTGCGGGTTCATGACGGCTCCTCGATGATGACCATCGGCAACGGTTTGACGGGGGCCTGACCGCGTTGGCGGCCGACCTGTTGCACACTTACACCGGCCGCGGCGGCAATTACTTCGGCGCCGGCCTGCGAGCAGTAGCGGCCCTGGCAGCGGCCCATGCCGACCCGGCTGAAGGCCTTGGCCCGATTGACTTCACACGCGCCCTTTTCACTGACCGTACGGCGCAGTTCGCCCGCGCTGATCATCTCGCAGCGACAGACGATCGCCGAGTCCGGCAACGCCCCGGCCTGTTCGGCGGGCCAGGGAAATGCCTGCGCCAGACCGAGGCGGAACTGATCCATCACCGCCAGTGCACGCCGTTGCTCTGCGCGCAAACCGGCATCCACCGGTTGTTGCTGATCCTCCAGCAGCGCCATCGCCACCAGACGTCCGGCATGTTCAGCCGCATCGGCGCCGCGAATCTTTGCGCCGTCGCCGGCGGCATACACACCGCTGGCCGAAGTGCGGCCCTCTTCATCAAGCGCCAGCCACCATTGGCCGGACGCTTCATCAAAACGCATGCGACACCCGGCCAGATCGGCCAACTGGGTTTCCGGACGCAAGTGATACCCCAGGGCCACGGCATCGCAATCGATGTCCAGGGTTTCGCCCTTGGCTGAGCGCACGCGCACGCCACTGACGCCGTGGGTGGCATCTCCCGAAATCTGCTCCGGCTTGATTCCCAGGTGCACCGGAATTTTTGCCTGATACAACTGCGCCAACAGTTTCATCCCGGTGAGCAACACCCCGGGCCGCGCGAGCATCTTCGGCAGCGCCACAATACGTTTGCTCATCGGCGATGTATCAAGCACCGCGGCGACGTTGGCGCCGGCCTTCACGTACTGGCTGGCCACCAGATACAACAGCGGGCCGCTGCCCATGAACACCACGCGATGGCCGATGGAAACCGCCTGCGACTTGAGCGCGATCTGCGCCCCGCCGAGGCTGTAGGTGCCCGCCAGCTGCCAGCCTTCAATGGGCATCAAACGGTCCGTGGCGCCGGTGCACAGGATCAACGCGTCGAAGTCCACCGTCGTATGGTGACCCTGACTGACGCAGCTCAACTGCCTGGGCACCAGATTCCACACCAGCGTGTCAGGGCGGTAATCGATGTGTGGGCGCAAGCGCTCGAAACTCTCGTGCAGGTCGCGCGCCTTGGCCGCTTCAGTGCCGTACAGCGCGCGGTAGTCGCGGGTGAAACCTTCGGGTTGGCGCCGATAGATCTGGCCGCCGTCGCGGCGATTTTCATCGATCAGGACCGGTTTGATGCCGGCCTTCACCAACGTCTCGGCGCAGCGAATCCCCGCAGGGCCGGCGCCGACGATAACTACCCGTGCAGTGGCCATGTCGCCTCCGGTTGTGTGGTGACGAGATCCAGCCCTTCACGGACTTCACTGGAGCACGCACGCAGACGTTCGCCGCTGCGCGTCCACACCCAGCAATCCTGGCAGGCGCCCATCAGGCAGAACCCGGCACGTCGACCGGCATCGAACTCCGACTGACGCAACGCATTGCCCTGAGTGAGCAATGCGACCATCAATGTATCGCCCTGCAACGCCTTGATGGGCACGCCATCCACGGTCAACCCGACGGTCACCCGGCCCTGCTCGGCCAGTCTCACAAAACGAGCGCTCATGCATAGGCTCCCTGATTGAAGGTGGTCACGTCGCGCTGGGTTTTCAGCAGTTCGACGCTGTCGTGGTGGCAAAGAATTTCACTGCCACCGTCGATGATTCGGCGGTTGGGTGCCGTACGGTTGCACAGGCCATCGACACGCACCGGGCAGCGATTGAGGAAGGTGCACAGCTCGGCCACATTGGCTTTGGGCCCGATGGGCGGCAGTTCGCCGCAAGTCGTCCCGCAGGTTTCCAGCCAGCCCTGGCGCAGCTCCGGCACCGAGTGAATCAACAGATCGGTGTAGGGATGGAACGGTGCCTGCGCAAACGACTGGCGGCTGCCGGCCTGAACCTTGTGGCCGCTGTACATCACCACCACGTCATCGCACAGCGCGCGCACGGTGGAGATGTCATGACTGATGAACAGGTAGGACACGCCGAGCTGCTCACGCAAGTCGCGGAGCAACTCAAGAATCGCTGCACCGACCACGGTGTCCAGCGCCGAGGTCACTTCATCGCAGAGGATCAGATCGGGTTTGGCCGCCAGTGCCCGCGCCAGGTTCACCCGCTGTTTCTGCCCGCCGGACAATTCACTCGGACGACGCTCGGCCAGAGCTCGCGGCAGGCGCACCAGATCCAGCAATTCGCCGATACGCTCGCGCAACGCCGCGCCTTTGAGGTTGAAATACATCTTCAGCGGCCGACTCAGAATCGTGCTGATGCTGTGCATCGGATTGAGCGCCGTGTCGGCGTTCTGGAACACCATCTGGATCCGCCGGAATTGCTCGTCGCTGCGTTCGGCCAGACAACCGCCCAGCGGTTGCCCGTCAAAGGTCAGCCCGCCCAATGCCGGCGTCAGCAAGCCGGCCACCACGCGGGCCAGCGTTGACTTGCCCGAACCCGACTCGCCGATCACGCCAATCGCCTGGCCCCGGCGCACGGTCAGATCAATGTCTTCCAGTACACGAATGGCCGGCATGCCCTGGGTGTTCTTGTTGCCGTAACCGGCGGTCAGTCCGCGAATGGTCAGCAGCGGAGTTTCTTCGGCAATACCGCCAGGTGGGCGGATCGTCGTGTCCGGTCGCGCGGCGGCCAGCAAACTGCGGGTGTATTCATGACGCGGGCCTTTGAGCAGCGCCGCCGTGGCGCTTTGTTCGAAGATCTGACCGCCATTGAGCACGACAATCTGATCGGCCATTTGCGCCACCACGGCCAGGTCATGGGACACATACACCGCTGTTGCGCCACGATCACGCACCACGCGTTTGAACGCTCGCAACACGTCGATCTGGGTCGTCACATCGAGCGCCGTGGTCGGTTCGTCGAGGATGACCAGCAACGGATCACTGATCAGCGCCATTGCCGCCATCACCCGCTGCAGTTGCCCGCCGGACACCTGATGCGGGTAACGCTGGCCGATGTGATCCGGGTCCGGCAGGGCCAGGTCGCGGAACAGTTCAATGGCCTTGGCCTCAAGGGCGGCGCGGGTGCCGAGGCCGTGAATCAAGGCGCCCTCCACCACTTGGTCGATCAGCTTCTTCGCCGGGTTGAAAGCCGCCGCAGCGCTCTGCGCGATATACGACACCCGATTACCGCGCAGGCCCTGCAATTGCTGCTCGCTGAGCGCGAGCATGTTGTGCTCGCCGACCTGCACCACGCCGCCGGACAACCGACAGCCCCGTCGGGCATACCCCAACAGAGCGAGGGCAATGGTGGTCTTGCCCGAGCCCGACTCGCCGATCAACGCCAGCACTTCACCTTGTTCCAGGGCAAAGCTCACGCCTTTTACGATTTCGGTTTCACCGTGCTCGCCGCAAGCGACCACGCGCAGGTCTTCAACTCGAATCAATTGGGTCATTTCAATGGCCTCCCGTGCGGCGACTGCGTCGCGACGACACTCTGTCGATAAACAGATTCACGCCGATGGTCAGGGTGCCGATGGCAAGCGCCGGGATGACGATGGCCGGCGCACCCTGATTGAGGCCGCCGATATTTTCCCGCACCAGCGAACCGAGGTCGGCATCCGGCGGTTGCACGCCCAGCCCGAGAAAACTCATGCCGCTGAGCAGCAGCACGATGAAACCAAACCGCAAGCCCAGGTCAGTCAGCACCGGGTTGAGCATGTTCGGCAGGATCTCCACGCACGCGATGTACAAGCGCCGCTCGCCACGGGTTCGGGCGACCTGCACATACTCCAGCGCTTCGATGTTCACCGCCATGCTGCGGGCGATACGGAACGCGCCCGGGGCGAAGCTCAACACTGCCGTGCTGATCAACAGCGTCACTGAAGAGCCGAACGCCGAGACCATGATCAACGCGAGCATCTTGCTCGGAATCGAGATAAAGGCGTCCATCAAGCGGCTGATCACTTCGTCCAGCCACTTCGGCGAGACCACCGACAGCAGCGCGCAACCGGTGCCCAGCGCACTGGCCAGCACCGCCGCAATCAACGCCAGGCCCACGGTGAAACGTGCGCCGACGAGCACCCGGCTGAGCATATCGCGGCCCAGATAATCAGTGCCGAACGGGTACACCGCGCTGATGTTGTCGAACACATTGCCTGAAACCACTTCGCCGACCGGATGCGGCGCCAGCCACGGGCCGAACAACGCGACCAGCAGCCAGATAACGCAGATGGCGGCGCCGATGAGCCCCAGCCACGCGGGCCCGTGAGACACCTTGCCGGCTGACAGATCGGGGGCCGCGGGCGTCGATTTCACAATGAGATTGTTCATTGGTTTCTCAGCCTCGGATTGGACAGAATCGCGCACAGGTCGGCAATCAGCACCAGACCCAGATAAGCCGTACAGAACAACATGGTGCAAGCCTGCACCAGTGCCATGTCACGGTTGGTCACGGCATCGACCATCAGGCTGGCGATGCCGGGATAGTTGAAGATGGTTTCGACAATCACCACCCCGCCGAGCAGATACGACAGGCTCAGCGCAATCGCATTGGCGATCGGCCCGATGGCATTGGGCAAGGCGTGGCGCAGTACGATGCGCATCGGACTGACGCCTTTGAGCCGGGCCATTTCCACGTAGGGACTGTCGAGCTGATCGATCACTGCTGCGCGTGTCATCCGCGCCATTTGCGCAACGATTACGCAGCACAGCGTCATCACCGGCAAGGCGTAGGTGCGCATGAATTGCCACGGTGAAGTGATGTCGCTGGCATAGGACAGCGCCGACAACCAGCCCAGGTTTACCGCAAAGATCAGCACCGCGAGGGTCGCCACCAGAAACTCTGGCACCGCGACCATGGCCAGGGTGGTGAAACTCAAGACACTGTCGATCCGCCCGCCACGACCCATCGCCGAGCCGATGCCGAGAACCAGCGCCACCGGCACCGACACCAGCGCCGTGGCGGCCGCCAGCATCAAGGTGTTGGGCACGCGCCCGGCCATCAGCTCGACGACCGGCATCGCGTTGGATACCGACACGCCCATATCGCCACTGAGCAGGCTCATCAACCAGTGCAGGTAACGCACCACACCGGGTTGATCGAGCCCCAGTTTCAGACGCAGCGCCGCCACCTGTTCCGGGGTGGCAAACTGGCCAAGGGATTGTTGCGCCGCGTCTCCAGGCAGTACCGCCGTGATCGCGAACACGACCATCGATACGATCAACAAAGTCACGATCGCGGCGCCCAGCCGTCGACCGATCAACCACAGTGTGCTGCTATTCATCGCCTACCCTCCTGCACCTGGCTTGCCGTTCATTTCGACGGCTCTGTTCAAGCGTCCAGCCAGACCTGCTCGGCGAACATGTAACCCATGAAGCCGCCGAGCGGGTTGCTGCCGTAGCCCTTGATCCGTTGATCGACGCCGTCGATGTTGCTGATGAACACCGGAATGCCGATGCCACAGTGGTCGTGCACCAGGGTCTGCATGTCCGCGTACATCTTGCCGCGCTTGGCATCGTCGGTTTCGCCGCGGGCGAGCATCAGCAACTGATCGAACTGTTCGTTCTTCCAGCCGGACTCGTTCCACGGCGCCTTCGACTGGAAGAACTGCGAGAACATCACGTCGGCGTTCGGACGTGGGTTGATGTTGCCGAAGCTGATCGGGTGCTTCATCCAGTGGTTGGACCAGTAGCCGTCGCTCGGCAGGCGCTTGACGTCGAGTTTGAGCCCCGCCTGCTTGGCCGACTGCTGCAACAGCACTGCGATATCGACGGAACCCGTTGCGGCAGGCGACGCAAACAGCTCCATGCTGATGTTTTCCATGCCCGCTTTTTTCAGCAGGAATTTGGCTTTTTCCGGGTCGTAGACTGTTTGCGGCAGGTCACTGTTGTAGTAGCGCGAGCCGGGCGCGATCGGATGATCGTTGCCGACCACGGCAAAGCCGCGAAACACCGCCGACTTGATCTGTTCGCGATCGAGCAGGTACTTCATCGCCTGGGTGAAATCAGCGTTCTGACCCGGCAGCTGATCCTGACGGATGATCAAATCAGTGTAGTTGCCCGACGGCGCATCAACGACCCGGTGTCTGGCGCTGGCCTTGATCCGGTCGGTGGATCGCGGGTTGACCTCGTTGATCATGTGCACATCGCCGGACAGCAGCGCGTTGACCCGCGACGGCTCGTCGCCGATGGCAATGAATTCGATTTCGTCGAGGTACGGCAGGCCTGGCTTCCAGTAGCCGGTGTTGCGTGCGGCAACCGAACGTACGCCCGGTTTGAACTCCTTGACCTTGAACGGTCCGGTGCCAATGCCCTGGTTGAAGTCAGTGGTGCCTTCGGGAACGATCAGCAGATGCGAGACGGCCAGAATCGACGGCAATTCGGCGTTCGGGGCCGTCAGGCGAATCTGTACTTCGTTGGCCCCTGTGGCCTTGATTTCGGCGAACTGCTCCATCAGCGGCATGACTTTGGAACCCGTCAGCGGATCCTTGTGTCGTGACAGCGAGAACACCACGTCGGCCGCGCTGAGGGTTTTGCCGTTGTGGAAAGTCACGTCCTTGCGCAGGGTGATTGTCCACAGGGTCGCGTCGGTGTTATCGATGCGCTCGGCCAGTTCCAGTTGCGGCACCAGGTGCGCGTCGAAACGGGTCAGGCCGTTGTAGAACATGTAGTGCCGCACATAGTCGGTGGACAGCGCGCCTTTGGCCGGGTCGAGGGTGTCGGCGGTGGAGCTGGACATGCCGGCGACACGTATGCGCCCACCCTGTTTGCCTTTGCCCGGCGTCGCCGTGTCGTCGGCCAACAGCTTGCCCGCGGCACCGAACAGGCTGCCGGCGCCGGCAGCCGCTACACCGGCGACGCCGAGCATTTGCAACGCGTGACGGCGTGACATGCCGCGATTGAGGCCTTCGAACACTCGCAGGCTTTCTTCGCCCGAGATCAGAGGTGAGTCGTTCTTGTGATCAGTCATTTCAGTGCTACCTGTCGAAATTAAGAAGGCTCAAGTGTTCCGGTTGGCCGGAACGTCCTGGAAACGCAAACGACGGTAAAGCCACAGCATCAGCTCAATGCAAATAGTCCTGAAAGCGGTAATAGGCGCCCACGAAAGGCAGGAACCACGGCTTGCCGAAATGCCCGGGGATCGCCGGCCAGTCGAGTTCACGCCACGGGTTGGCCTCGGCATTGCCCGCCATCACATCAGCCATCACCTGCCCCATGTGCACCGACATCTGCACGCCGTGGCCGCTGTAGCCCATCGAATGGAACACGCCGCCGTGCTGGCCGGCTCGCGGCAAACGGTCGGAGGTCATGTCTACCAGGCCGCCCCAGCAGTAATCGATCCTGACGCCGGCCAGTTGCGGAAACATCTGGATCATTGCCGCCTGCAGCACCTTGCCGCTCTTGGCATCGTTGACACTGTCGGACATGGCAAACCGCGCACGCCCGCCAAACAGCAGGCGGTTGTCCGGGGTCAGGCGGAAGTAGTTACCGATCATTCGACTGGTGACATAAGCGCGGCGCCCCGGCAGCAACTGGTCGATCAGCGCCCGCGGCAGAACCTCGGTGGCAATGACGAAGCTGCCCACCGGTACGATTCGCCGCCGATACCAGCCCAGACCACCGTGCTGACAGGCACCGGTCGCCAGCAGAACCTGCCCGGCGTGCAGCGATCCCTTGCTGGTGTTGACCTGATAACCACCAGCCCGGGCTTTCCAGTCGAGCACCGGGGTGCCCTCATGGACCAGCGCGCCGTGACGCACCGCCGCTTCTGCCAGACCGATGCCGAAACGCCCGACGTGCATCTGCACGCCATTGCGCTGCAACAGGCCGCCATGGAACTGCGCAGAGTTGACTTCGGTACGGGTCTGTTCGGCAGACAGCAATTCAACATCGGCATCGACTTCGTTGCGAATCAGCTCGCAGGTGCGGGCCAGCCCTTCGTAGTGCAGCGGTTTTGCCGCCAGTTTCAGCTTGCCGTTGCGCAGCAGGTCACAGGCGATCTGCTCCTGCTCGACCAGCGACACAACGCTTTGCACGGCACTTTCGTAAGCCTGGTAATAGGCTTTGGCCCGGTCGGCACCGAGGCTGGCGCTGAGGCTGGCGTAATCCTGCGCCACCCCCGTGTTGCACTGCCCGCCATTGCGTCCCGAGGCCTCGCCGATCACGCGCCCGGCTTCCAGCACCACCACACTGGCACCCTTGAGCGCCAGGGCCCGGGCCGCCGCCAGCCCGGTGAAACCGCCACCGACGATGGCCACATCGACTTGCCCGGGCAAACCGCCGAGCTGTGCGCCGGTGAAGGCCGGTGCGCTGTCGAGCCAGTAGGATTCACTGCCCATGTTCAATCCCGCCTTTGCCAATGAGGATGTCGTTACAGGCCGACCAGTGCGGCCAGACCGCCAATGTCCGGGATCTGGTGGTAGCTGTAGAACGCATTGCCCGGTACTTCGTGGCCACGGGCGACGAAGGCCTTGTTCTTGATCTTCATGTCGTGGGCCGGCATCAGGTCGTAACGGAAGCTGGAGGACACATGCAAGATGTCTTCCGGGCCGCAGTTGAGGTTGTCGAGCATGTACTCGAACGCCGCCAGACGTGGTTTGTAGGCTTGTGCCTGTTCGGCCGTGAAGACTTTGTGAAAAGGTGCGCCGAGTTTTTCGACGTTGGACATGATCTGGCTGTTGCTGGCGTTGGAGAAAATCACCAGGGGAATCTTGTCGGCGATTTTCGACAGGCCGGCCGGTACGTCCGGGTGCGGGCCCCAGGTCGGAACGGCGTCGTAATACAGCTGGCCTTCTTCGCGGTATTCGATTCCCCAACGCTTGCAGGTACGCGCCAGAGCGGTCTTGAGAATCTCGTCATACGGCATCCAGTCGCCCATGACCTGATCGAGGCGATAGGCCGAGAAATCCTTGACGAACTGATCCATCTGCTCAGCGGGAACGCGATCGGCGAAGAGTTCGCGGGTCATCGTGCCCATGTGGAAATTGGTCAGCGTTCCGTAGCAGTCGAAGGTAATGAATTTGGGGCGAAGAAAGCTCATTGAGTGCGTTCCTGAAGTTCGTTGAGGTCAATGGCGCTACAAGCATTTGCCTGGTTTGCGCAGTAGCGATGCAACGCTGCAGCACACCGTCATTACAACACCGTGAAATCAGCAGATGGCGTTAAAAGCGACCTCCGTTCGATACAAATCACCGTTTTGGTCACGCCGCTCAGCAGACTTTGCGGTGCGCTCCAGCCTTGGGCAAAGCCCCGGTTCATGCGCACTTATGGACCTTTATCTGGCGTTTTTGATTTCCGACAGCGACTTTGCCCGCAGAAACTGCGCCCCATCGCAGGCTTGGCATCAGTTGCTGCGGCGCAGGTCTGTCCGGTACTGATTGAAGCAATTGAAAGCGCATCCAGCGCCGTGAGCGACGAGGCTGCGCGCAAGCCTTTTATAGGGTAAATAAGCCCAAGCATTTGCTGCCGGCAGAAGGCCCCGATTAAGTAGTAAGTGTGGTCTTCGGGACCTCACTTTGCGGAATCTGCCGAATATTCCCTGCCCCCTTGTCAGGCTTTCATCCAGATGGGATACAGGCGTCACCTCGCCGCAAAACCCGGCGCCAGCGCACACTCTTGATCGGAGAATCGCCATGTCCACCCCACTCCCTTCCTACGTCTATCGGCCGATGACTGCCGACGACCTGCCCAAGGCCCATGCCCTGTCCGTGCAATTGAAGTGGCCCCATCGACTTGACGACTGGGCCATGCTGCAACGGGTCAGCAAGGGCTTTGTCGTACTCGATGGCGAGCGTTTGATCGGCACCGCGTTCGCCTGCCCGCAAGGTGATTTCACGACCATTGGCCTGGTCATTGTCAGTGACGATTACCAGGGCCAGGGCATCGGGCGAAAGCTCATGGAACACGCACTGCAGGCTTGCCAGTCAAGCACGGCGATATTGAATGCAACCGTGGCCGGCGCACCGCTGTATGCCAGCCAGGGTTTTGTCGAGTTTGGCCGGATTCAGCAGCATCAGGGCCAGGCGCAAGCCCCTCTGCCCGGCCCATTGGCAGACGGTGAAGAATGCCGCCCACTGCGAGAAGCGGATCATGCGCGGGTGCTGGAACTGGCCAATGCCGGCAGCGGGCTGGATCGGCAAGCGGTGCTCAACGATTTGTTCTCTGTCGTAGAACATTCGGTGGGCATTGTGCGCGACGGTCAGTTGCGCGCCTTCGCCCTGCTGCGCCCGTTCGGTCGCGGTCGTTGCATCGGCCCGCTGATCGCCGAAAACCTTGGACAGGCCCAACATCTGATCGCGACATTGCTGGCCGGGATACCGGACGCCTTTGTGCGCATTGATATTCCAGCGGATTGTGGCCTTTCCGACTGGCTGGAAGCAGCCGGCCTGAAGAAGGTCGACACCGTGGCACAAATGTCCCGCGGTGCAGCACCGCAAGCAAACAATGGCGTTCGGCAGTTTGCCCTGGTCACTCAAGCCATCGGCTGACTATCGCGCTGGCGCTTGCCGCCCCTCAATAAATCCTCTCAATATCTGGAGCGTCACCCGTATGTCCGAACCTTGCATCATGCTGTTGGCTCGTGCCGATGGCAGTCGCGTCGACACCGCTTTCAAACAGCAACCCTTGAACGCTGCAGACCCTTTCTCGACCGGACGTCAGGTCGCCTGGTCAGGGAGCGACGGTATATCTGCAGGCATCGTCGAAGCAGGCGCAAGCCTTGATATCGAGGACTTCCCGCACACCGAAGTGATCGTGGTTCACGCGGGGCATGTGACGTTGAAAACCCGCGAGCGGACGCTGGAACTGGCCGTCGGCGCCAGCGCAGTCATCGGCCGTGGCACAGCCCTGCAGATCGAGGCGCAGACCGGCACCCGGTGGGCGTTTTGCGCCATGGCCAGCGCAGCCGCGACACCCGGCCTGACCTTGCTCGACCCGCTCGCGCACCTGTCCCCCTCCGCCGCGCCGGAGCAGCAGATCCTGATCGGTCCGACACCGCAATGCCGGTCACATAATGCCTTCGAAGATGCCATAACCGATCTGCGTGTCGGCGTGTGGGACTCGACGCCCTACGAACGTCACGGTCGCCCGCACAAGCTCAATGAGCTGATGTATCTGATCGAAGGCAGCGTAACGTTGCAGACACCTGAGGGGTCGAGCATGACCGTCAATACCGGCGACAGCGTATTTGTTGCGCGCGGGGCACCGTGCGCCTGGAAAAGCACGCGCTATGTACGCAAGGTGTATGCGGTTAAATAGCGTCAGCCATGAAGCGCCTTGTCGAAGCGGAACGAAGCCCCATAGGCCGAGTCAGGCAGGTGATTGGAGTGATCTGCCCGTAACCGCGAGCGGAAAGTGCCGCTTTGCGGTTGAGTACGGTACAGCCCACGCTTTTGCAGTTCGGGAATCACCAGTTCGACAAAGTCCTCAAGGCTGCCTGGGCTGAGCAATGGGTTGAGCATATAGCCGCTGGTGCCGGAAATTCGCGCGTGTTCTTCGATGCGCTCGGCGACTTGCTGCGGTGTACCGACGAGAATCAGGTCGCTGCCACGGGTAACACTGGCGAAGCGCTTTTTCACATCACCCGCCGTCAGCGGCTTGCCACTGCCATCGGGGCGCATGACGTATGAGGTCAGGCCTTCGGTGTGCGTCGAGAGTGCATCGCTGTCGGCGTAGCGGCTGATGTCGATGCCGGTGTCGCCGGCGTAACTGACCAGTTGTGCCTGCAAGTGATAGTTGCTTTGCAGCTCGTCGTATTTGCGCTGGGCTTCGATTTCGGTTTTGGCCGTGACGATGCGCAACACCGTCAACGATTTCACGTCTTCACGTTGACGCCCACGCGCCTGAGCCTGGGCCCAGATGTCTTCCAGGCCCTGCCGGATTTCCTGCGGGTTGGATTTGGCGATGAAGATCAGTTCCGCATGCTTGGCGGCGAACTCTCGACCGCGTCCCGACCAGCCCGCCTGAATCAGCAACGGGGTGCGCTGCGGGGACGGAGCGGTCAGGTGCGGCCCGGCCACGCGATAGTGCGCACCCTCGTGATTGATCGGTCGCACCCGCTCGCCTCTGGCATACAGCTGGCGGGCCTTGTCGGCAACCACGGCGTCGTCGGCCCAACTGCCTTCCCAGAGTTTGTACACCACATCGAGAAACTCCTCGGCGCGTTCATAGCGATCGTCATGCTTGATCATTTGCTCCAGCCCGAAATTGCGGGCGGCGCTGGACAGGTAAGAGGTGACGATGTTCCAGCCCACTCGCCCATTGGTGAGGTGATCAAGCGTGCTGAAGCGCCGGGCGTGGGTGAACGGGTGCTCATAACTGGTGGTCACCGTGACACCAAACGCCAGGTTTTCCGTCACGGCCGCCAACGCTGGAATGATCATCAACGGATCGTTGGCCGGTGCTTCCACCGCCCATTTCACTGCCGCATCGGCGTTGCCACCCAGCACATCGTAGAAGCCCAGCACATCACCAAAGAACAACATATCGAGGTGCGCCTGATCGGCAATCCGCGCCAGGTTTGACCAGTAGCCCAGCGAGTTGATCGCCAGGCGTTCGTCAGCCGGGTGCGTCCACAGACTCGGCGCACCGCCGCACCCGACACTGGCTTGTTCATAGAGTGCAAAAAGCAGAGGTTTGGGATCGGACATCTTGGTTCCTGCAAGAAATCATTCAACGGAATGGCTCAGCGCTGATGCTTGAAGCCCCTGCCGTAATGGCGTTCGAGGCGATGCTGGATCAGTTCGAGACCGATGGATAACAGCCAATAGATGGCGGCTGCGGTGGTCAGCATTTCAATGTAACGGTAGGACGAACGCCCGTACGACTGCGCCAGAAACATCACTTCCCAAACCCCCATGACCGAAATCAGGGAAGAGTCCTTGAGCATCGAAATGAACTGGCTGGTGGTCGGCGGAATGATCGTGCGCATGGCTTGCGGCAGGATGATATGGATGAACGTCGCGGCCGGCCTCAGGCCCAGTGCGGCGGCTGCTTCGCGCTGACCTGGGGCAACCGCGAGGATGCCGGCACGAAAAATCTCACTGAGATAAGCCCCGTAGTTGAGCGACAGCGCGATGATCCCGGCGCTGATTGCGCCTGGCACCACACCCAACTGCGGCAGCCCCAGATAGATCAACAGGATCTGGATCAACAGTGGCGTGCCGCGAAAAAACGAGGCGTAGAAGCTGGCGATACCAAACGCCACGGCGCTGCTCGACAGCCTGGCCAACGCGGTGACAAAGCCCAGCAATAACGAAAACCAGATCGAGCAGAAACACAGGAATATCGTCAGCGCCGCGCCTTGCAAGAACCCGTTCGGCCCCAGATGCAGGCCGACCAGGTTTGGCCACTTTTCCGCAATGATCGAAAACTTCAGATCGAAGCGCATGAAAAACCACACGCCCAGACCCGACAGCGCCGCCCACGTCAGATACAGGCGCGTGCGAAAACCGAACAGCTGACGTGTCAGTGGCGGCTGCTTTTGCGGGCTGACAGCCGCTTTGGCCGGATGCGGATTGATGGCTGTCATTGGCTGATATCAGAACCGATCCACTTGCGGGATATTTTGCTCAGCGTGCCGTCAGTCTTGAGTTGTGCGATGACCTCGGTGACTTTCGCATTCCATTGCGGATCACCCTTCTCGACCGCCACGACGTTCGGTTCGGCATACAGTGGATCTCCGGCGATCTTGAAGCGCGGATCCTGAGCGATGCGTTCGCGCGCGGTGATCAGGTTGGTGACCATGGCATCCAGGCGCACGCCGGTACCCAGTGCGAGATCCTGGAAGGCAACGGTTTCATTGTCGTAAGGGGCGATCTGGACATTGTCGAACGGATAGCTCAACGGTTTGTCCTCGGCGCCTTCAATGACCAGGTCCTTGTTCAGATAAGCCTCATAAGTCGAGGCACTGATCACACCGACTTTTTTGCCGGACAAATCTTTGCCAGTGACGATGTCCTTGTCCTTCGCATTGACCACGATCACCGCCGGTGACTGGTAATACTCCACGGGGAAGTCGAACACTTCGGCCCGCGCCTTGCTCGGTGTCATCGAGCACACGCAGATGTCGTATCGACCGTTCCAGTGCCCCGCGGCAATCACGTCCCAGGAAGGCGTTTCAAGTTTCAACTTGACCCCAAGGCGCTCGGCCACAGCTTTAGCGACATCCACATCGAAGCCGTCGAGCTGGTTCTGGTCATTGAGAAAAGAGAACGGCGGGTAACTCTCCATCAGGACACCGGTGAGCTCACCTTTTTGCGTCACGCGATCGAGGGTGGGCCCGGCGAAGGCTGCCGCGCAACTGACGGCGAGCGCCAGGCCAAGTGTCAAATGTGTGGGGATCTTCAAGTGCGAATGCTCCAATCAGGAAATACCTGTTTAGATTAAAACGCACTATAAAATTAATATGAACTTCGTTTTGGGAATAAAAAGCTACGCTTAGGCTATATGAGATCCAGCCGCCAGCATCAGGCAAAGCCTTCATCTCCAAGGCTCATCGCTGCTGGTTTCTCACGGAGCGTACTCCGGGCAATGAACATCAGGGAAACCGGATCCTGAAGAATGGCCTGTTGGTTCCCTCCAGCCTTCTGGTCATATCGACCCTTTGTACTGTTTTCTTCAATCTGCGGGGGTTGTTTCAGGAGCGTAGTTCATCCGCTGACAATGCTGGAGCCGCCCAGGGTGGAAAAGAGTGTGCAACCAGGTTGAGTAAGTTGCGTTGCTGCTCCAACGCATGTTCAGCGGCGAATGAATAGCTTTACCGGCACTGCTGCCTGAAACGTCAGTGAAGTGCAGATAGCTCCGGCACACAAATGGCGTTAGCATCCCGTACATTCGGTTTAACAGCATGATTTCAAGATCAGGGTCGCATAGTGGAAAAGTTAAATCGCCTTCAGAGTGGAATCGAAGGCCTGGATGCTCTGCTCAAGGGCGGATTGGTCTCAGGCGCTTCCTACATTATTCAGGGGCGTCCAGGGTCGGGCAAAACGATCCTCGCCAACCAACTTGGATTCCATCATGCGCGCAACGGCGGCCGTGTTCTGGTAGCGACACTGCTTGCCGAATCCCATGACCGGCTTTTTCAGTTTCTGTCCACCTTGAGCTTTTACGACGCTTCCAAAGTTGGCGCTGAAATCCAGTTCGTCAGCGCATTCGATACGCTGGAAAATGAAGGTCTGGATGAAGTCGTAAAACTGCTGAGGCGTGAGATCAGCCGCCAGAAGGCCACAGTCATGGTTGTCGACGGCTTGCTGAACGCACGCTCTAAAGCCGACTCGCCCATCGACACCAAGAAGTTCATCTCTGAATTGCAAGGGCACGCTGCATTTGCTGGATGCACCGTGTTGTTTCTCACCAGTTCCCGACTGGATGACGGCAGCCCCGAGCACACCATGGTGGATGGCGTGATCGAAATGGGAGAGGAGCTTTATGGCACCCGCTCGGTGCGTCGTATTCAACTGCGTAAAACCCGGGGCAGCGCGGCACTGACCGGGCTTCACGAGTGCGAAATCACCGAGAACGGTCTGGTGGTTTATCCGCGCCTGGAAAGCCTCTACAGCCACCCCTCTTCGCCCGACAGCGCCAACATGACGCGCATCCCCAGCGGTATACATTCTCTGGACACGATACTGGGTGGCGGGCTGCACAGTTCCAGCGTGACGCTGGTCATGGGCCCGTCAGGAATAGGCAAGACAACCCTAGGTCTTAAATTCCTGGGTGAGTCGACGGTGAAGGCACCGGGCCTGCATTTTGGCTTTTATGAAAGCCCGGAGCGGTTACGCCTGAAGGGCCAGTCACTAGGAATCGACATCAAAGGCATGGAAGAAAGCGGTGCGTTGAGCATCGCGTGGCAACCGACCACCGAAGGTCTCCTGGACGGCCTGGGCTCAAGGTTGCTGAGCATCGTCGAAGAAAAGGGCATCAAGCGTTTATTCATCGACAGCCTTAGCGGCATGACGCGCGTCTCGACGAATCCAGCCCGAATTACTGACTTTTACAGTGCCCTCATGAACGAATTACGTTCCAGGGGCGTGACCGTGTTTGCCTCTTGGGAGATGCGAGATCTGTTCGGCTCCGAGATCAGTTCACCAAACTCTGACCTGTCCAGCATCGTCGACAATCTGATGCTGATGCGGTTCTTCGAGAATGACTCTGAACTAAGCAGAACCATTTCCATTCTTAAAGTCAGAGATAGCTCTTATGACCCTTCGCGATTTGAAGTGGTCATCCGTGACCAGGACGTTGATCTGAAAAAGGCTTCAAGAAATGAACCGCCAGTTCCTAATCCTGCAGCCCTGCCAGGTTCATTTTCCTAGGTCTTCTATTCAGGTTGCATTCTCATGACCACCATCCTGGTTGTCGACGACGAATATTTGATCGCTGACATTCTCGGCTTTGCGCTGGAGGACGAAGGCTTCATGGTCGTAAAGGCCAGCAATGGCAAAAAAGGGCTTGAGGTACTTGAGCGAGAGCGCCCTGACCTGATCATTACCGACTTCATGATGCCGGTAATGGACGGACTCGAATTCGCCACGGCCGTCCGCGCCCTGCCCTCAGCGCATCTCTTGCCCATCATTCTGATCAGCGGCGCACAAGCCCACCTCGGCATGGAGAGATCGGACTTGTTCAATGCTGTCCTGGAAAAGCCTTTCAATATCGATTCAATCCTTGCTACCGCCAAGCGACTGCTGGCTGCAAAATGAAACGGATTGAATCCATCTCCAAGACTGAACCTGCCCGCTCGGCCCTGCATGCCTGATGGCATGCAGCTTTCACCCTTTGCTGGAACCGCTCGAGATTCATCGATGATTCGCCCAATGACCGAAGTCATGTCGAGTGGGACTCGATGGATCGTAATCCTGCCACCTGCTTGTGATCGGTTGAAGTCGCAAAGGTCTCCCACGATGTGCGAGGCACAATGGCGCAACACGGCAATACCGCCTACGCTGATGAGGTAACCTCTGGGCCCGTTTCCGAGTTGACGGTATCGAGCCGGGAGAGGATTCCTTTTACCGTCCGCTTATCACCCATCCGGACCTGCCCGCGCATATCGCCAGCAACTGGCTCCTCAATCCGGTCCACCCGACCGGCAGTACGGCGCAATGGGCAAAGCTGCACTCAGTCCCCCCACCTGTCGTTCCCAAGCGACCGATGCCGCAGCACCTCTGGCAACGGGGCGCTGTTCACGTTCTGCCACTGAGGAAAATCAGTATGTATCGGCCGAGCACGATTCCTTATCAGCAGCATCGAGGGTTCAGCCGAACCTTCACGCCGGGGCATTTGAGCCTTGGATTGTTCTTTCCCATGGAGGCCTTCGACGGCGACACGCCGAGCATGCTCAACCAGGTCGCATTGGCGAAAACGGGCCGAGGCATTGGGCTTCAGCGCGCTCTGGTTTCGTGACGTGCCGCTTCGCGATCCCGGATTCGGCGATGTCGGCCAAGTCTTCGACCCCTGGGTCTACCTGGGTTATATGGCCGCCCATACATCGGAAATTGCGCTTGGCACCGCCTCCATCGCCATCCCTTTGCACCATCCCCTGCACACGGCCAAGGCGTCAGCCAGCGTCGATCAGTTGAGCGCAGGTCGCTTGATTCTTGGGGTGGCGTCCGGCGACCGCCCGGTGGAGTTCTCGGCTTTTGGCGTCGATCCCGAAAGGCGCGGGGATATCTTTCGCGAGCACTACGCGGTGATTCGCCGAGCCCACAGCACCAGTTTCGAACCCATCCACTGGAGCGCCGGGGAAATGCGCGGCGCGGATCTGATTCCGAAACCGACCACCCAATTCATTCCAATGCTCGTGACCGGCAATAGCCGTCAGTCACTGGATTGGATCGCGCGCGAAAGCAACGGATGGATCAACTATCCACGCATACCGAACATGCAGAGACTGGTCGTGGAAGATTGGCGGCTGGAGGTCACGAAGCAATGTGGTTCCGTCTATAAGCCCTTCACTCAGTCGCTTTACATCGACCTTGATGAAAACCCGTCTACGCCACCCACTCGCATTCATTTGGGGTTCAAACTCGGACGTTACCATTTGCGTTTTTTGCTGGAGTCGCTTGAGGAAATCGGCGTCGATCACGTCATCCTGAATCTCAAATACGGAAAGCGCCCGGCAGCGGACGTTATTGAGGAGCTGGGTACTCACATCATTGCGCAATACGGTGCACAGCCAAGTCCGACAGCGCATTGATCTGTCGGCCACTCCTATCCCCGCAGGATGCTCACTGAGCATCCTGCGCCTCACGGTCCGGCGTTCACTGCGCTGGATATTGCCCAGTACCAGCGCTCGCCCGGCAGACCGACCAACCGCTGTTTCCAGGGCAAAACGTTCGGCATCGCGTTAAGGCGCAGCAAGCGCCCTGCGTGGGGGAAGAAGTATTGTCAGATGGTTTTTTTCAGCCTATCTTGATTTATACCTGTACAGACTATCCAACTACGTACAACTATTTAGCGATGGCTTGCCCTCACGTACAGCGCTGCCGCGAGGAAAAAAAAGCCGGCCATCGCCGTAAGACTCTCGTTGACGTCGTCAAAACTCGAGCGTCAAGACCAGCCGGATAAAACGATAAACCTGTACATATCCAGCCCACCGTACAAGCAAATGGTTCGAACATGGCCTTCGACACCTTTGCAATCAGGGAGCAAGGCAATGACACGATTCCTGCTGCTACTGACACTGATATTCAGCATCGCAAGCTGCACCAGCGTGGACGTCGCCCGTTATGCCGACCAACAACCAGTCCTGGATCTGCATCGGTTTTTCAACCAGCCCGTCAAGGCCTGGGGAATGTTTCAGAAGCGCAGCGGCGAAGTGACCAAGCGTTTCGAAGTCAATATCGTCAGCCGTCGCGAAGGCAACAACCTGATTCTCGACGAGCGCTTTCTGTACAGCGATGGCACCCGCCAGCACCGCGTATGGACATTGACGCCCGAGGGCCAGGGACGCTGGAGCGGTCGCGCCGGCGATGTAGTCGGCGTTGCCCAAGGCCAGGTGGCGGGCAACACATTTCACTGGCGCTATCGGCTGAACGTACCGGTCGACGATTCGACCTATGAAATGAGCATGGACGACTGGATGTACCTGATGGACGAGGACACGTTGATCAACCGCACCAGCATGTCCAAGTTCGGCGTGGAGGTCGGCCAGGTGACCTTGTTCTTCCGTCGTCAGAGCACCGAAGCAAGCCAATGAACCGCAAAATGAACACTACCCGCCGCTTGTGCCTGGTCCTGGGCGACCAGTTGTCCTTCGACCTGGCGTCCTTACAGGCACTCGATGCGGAGCGCGATACGGTGCTGCTGGTCGAGGTCATGGAAGAAGCCAGCCATGTGCCCCACCATCCACAGAAGATTGCTCTGATCTTCAGCGCCATGCGCCATTTCGCTCAGGCGTTGGAAGACCAAGGCATACGTGTTGAATACGTGACCCTGGATGACCCGGAAAACAGCGGTTCGGTGCCGGATGAGCTGCATCGTTGGAAAAAGCTGTTGCAGGCCGACGAAGTGCACGTGACTGAGTGTGGCGACTGGCGGCTGGAGCATTCGATCAAGGAATGCGGTTTGCCCGTCCAGTGGCACGCCGACACGCGTTTTCTGTGCAGTCGCGAAGAGTTCGCCGCCTGGGCCGAGGGCAAGAAACAGCTGCGCATGGAGTTTTTCTACCGTGAGATGCGGCGCAAGAGCCGCTTGCTGCTCAATGGCGACGGTTCACCAGTGGGCGGCGCATGGAACTTCGATGCCGAGAATCGCAAGGCCCTGCCCAAAGGCGTCAAAGCGCCCTACCCGGTACGCTTCAATAACGACGCCATCACCCTCGATGTGCTGGCACTGGTCAAGGCGCGCTTCAGCCAGCACTACGGTGCGCTTGATGACTTCAACTATCCCGTCACCCATGCCGATGCGCAGGCACTCTGGGCTTACTTTCTCGATTATGGCCTGGCGGGGTTTGGCGATTACCAGGACGCCATGGCCAGTGACGAGCCGTTCCTGTTTCATGCGCGCATCAGCGCAGCGCTCAACATTGGCCTACTGGATTTGCGGCAAATTTGCAGTGATGTGGAGTCGGCGTACTGGGCCGGCAGCGTTGCGCTCAATGCCGCCGAAGGCTTCATTCGGCAACTGATTGGCTGGCGGGAATATGTGCGGGGCGTGTACTGGCTGAAGATGCCGGATTACGCGCTAGGCAACTCTTTTGGCAACAGCCGGCCGCTCCCCGAGTTCTACTGGACGGGTGACACGCAGATGAACTGCATGCGCCACGCCATCGGGCAAAGCCTGCAGCATGCCTATGCGCATCACATTCAGCGGCTGATGGTCACCGGCAACTTCGCCCTGCTCGCCGGCATCGCGCCGAGCCAGATCTGCGAGTGGTATCTGGCGATCTACATGGACGCCTTTGATTGGGTCGAGCTGCCCAACACGCTGGGCATGGTCATGCACGCCGATGGCGGTTATCTCGGTTCCAAACCCTATTGCGCCAGCGGCCAGTACATCAATCGCATGTCGGATTACTGCCGCGGCTGCGCGTACAAGGTCAGCGAAAGCACGGCAGACAATGCCTGCCCGTTCAACGCGCTGTATTGGCATTTCCTGATGCGCCACGGTGAGCTGCTGCGCGGCAATCAGCGCATGAGCATGATGTACAAGAACCTCGACCGCATGCCGCAAACCAGGCAACAGGCACTCTGGCAACGCGGCCAGGCACTGTTGGCGCGCCTGGATAACGGCGATTCGATTTGAAATCAGCGTTCACCCGAAGCGACCTTGCTCCATCAGTGAAACTTAACGACGACGCAACCTGTCAACGGATGAGCAACCACAGAGCCACACCGCTTCGCGCTGATGGTTGCACCTGACGGGCTTACCCACCCCATGAAAAACCTGACCAAGAAGGTGAGATGGACACCCTCAAACACCTTAGTCGCGAAGCGCTCGAATGCGAGGTCAAGCGATTACGCGCCGCGCTGCAGAGCAATGAAGTCGACATTGAGCGCGACATCACGGCGCGACTGCACGCCAGTCAAGCCGCGCTCGCCCGCAGTGAAGCGCGGCAGCGGGCGGTATTCGAAAGTGCCGTGGATTTTGCCATGGTCGTCACCGACCTTGCCGGGTACATCACCGAGTGGAACTGCGGCGCGACCAATGTGCTCGGCTGGTCCGCCGAAGAGGTTCGCGGCCAGAGCGCATCCTGCTTTTTCACCCCTGAAGACCGCGCCGCCGGCCGCGTCGAACAGGAAATGCAGCGCGCCCTTGTCGAAGGCCGTGCCTACGATGAGCGCTGGCATTTGCGCAAGAACGGCGAGCGATTCTGGGCCTCTGGCGAGCTGATGCCGCTTTACGATGCAGACCAGACTCACTTGGGTTTCGTGAAAATACTCCGCGACCGTACTCAGGAGCATCTGTACGGGCGCGCCATCATCGAAACAAAAGAACGCTATCGACTGGCCGTCATGGCGACCAGCGATGCGGTGTGGGACTGGGACCTGCAAACCAACCAGATCATCTGGAACCAGGCGTTGCAACAGGCGTACGGGTTCCCGCTGGAGAATGTTGATCCCAGTGGCGACTGGCGATTCGCGCGGATCCATCCGCAGGATCAGGCGCGGGTGCAGGCATCGATCCGCGCCGCCATCGAAGGCGACGGCACGACATGGAGCGCGGAGTATCGGTTCTGCTGTCAGGACGGCTCCTACGCCGAGGTGCTCGATCGCGGCCACTTGATTCGCAATCCCGCCGGCCAGGCCGAACGCATGATCGGCGCGATGCTTGACCTGACGCGCTCGCGCAGTGCCGAAACGGCGTTGCGCCGGAGTGAAGAGCGTTTCAGTACCATTCTGGAAACCATCGAGTCGGCGTTTGCCATCGTCAAAGTCAAATTCGACGCCAACGACGAGCCTGTCGACTACTACTTCGTCGAGGCCAACCCGGCCTTCGAGCGCCAGTGCGGGGTCAACCTGCGCGGTAAATG
Source organism: Pseudomonas sp. NFIX49 (assembly GCF_900115915.1). Classification (NCBI taxonomy): domain Bacteria; kingdom Pseudomonadati; phylum Pseudomonadota; class Gammaproteobacteria; order Pseudomonadales; family Pseudomonadaceae; genus Pseudomonas; species Pseudomonas sp. NFIX49. Next base: position 190,991 of record NZ_FOYE01000006.1, read on the forward strand.
GGTCACCGAGTTCGCGCCCAATCTTGAACGCTTCTGGTTCGAAACCTACGGCCACGTGGCCAAGACCGGGGAGCCGGCGAATTTCGAGAACTACGCCAATACCTTCGAGCGCTGGTTCGATGTGCGCGCGGTGCGGGTCGGCGATCCGGCCGACCGACAGATCGCGATCCTGTTCAACGACGTCACCGAGCGGCGCGCCGCCGAGGAACGCTTGCGCGCCAGCGAGGCAATCGCCCGGGAAAACGTCGAACGTGTGCAACTGGCCCTTGCGGCCGGCGCCATCATCGGCACCTGGCACTGGGACCTGCTGACCGACCGTTTTGCCATCGACGAAGGCTTCGCCCAGGTGTTCAACCTCGACCCGGCACTGGGGCGCGAAGGCCTCAGCCTCGAACAAGTCATCACCAGCGTGCACCCCGACGACCGCGATAGCCTGACCATGGCAATCGACGAAGCCATTGGCCGTGGGGGCGCCTATTCCCACCAGTACCGTGTACGGCGCGAGGACGGCAGATTCCAGTGGATCGAAGCCAACGGACGCGTTGAGTGTGCAGATGACGGAGTTCCCCTGCGGTTTCCCGGCGTGCTGATCGACGTCGAGGAGCGGCGCACCGTCGAGGCGGAGCGCGACCGGGCTCTTGCCGCGTTGCGTTCGCTCAACGACACCCTCGAGCAAAGGGTTTCATCGCGCACCGCCGAGTTGATGCAGGCAGAGGAAAAACTGCGTCAGTCGCAGAAGATGGAAGCGGTTGGCCAACTGACGGGAGGCCTCGCTCACGATTTCAACAACTTGTTGGCCGGCATTTCCGGCGCACTGGAGTTGATGGGCGCGCGGATCAATCAGGGCCGCTTGAGCGAAGTCGACAAATACATGGTGACTGCACAGGGCGCGGTCAAGCGAGCCGCCGCCCTTACCCACCGCCTGCTGGCGTTCTCCAGACGCCAGACTCTCGATCCGCGACCGACCGACGTCAACACGCTGATGACCGGCATGACCGAGCTGATCCAGCGCACCGTGGGCCCGAGCATTCTCCTGGAAACCATTGGCTCGCCCGTGCTTTGGCCGACACTTGTGGATGCCAGTCAACTGGAGAACGCGCTGCTCAATCTGTGTATCAACGCGCGCGATGCAATGCCCGACGGCGGACGCATCACCATCGAGACGGCCAATCGCATCATGGATGCCGAGATCGCCGGCGCGCTGGACATGCCCGAGGGCGAGTATGTGTGCCTATGCGTCACCGATACCGGCACCGGCATGTCGGCCGATGTCATCGCCAAGGCCTTCGACCCGTTCTTCACCACCAAACCGCTGGGCCAGGGCACAGGGCTGGGCTTGTCGATGATCTACGGGTTCGCCAAACAGTCCGGCGGCCAGGTGCGCGTGCACTCCCAGGTCGACCGGGGCACCACGATGTGCATCTACCTGCCTCGTCACCGTGGCGATCCCGTGCAGAGCCACGATGACAAGCACATCGCACCGGCGGTGGTGCCCAAGGCCAGCGAGACCATTCTGGTGGTGGACGACGAACCCACGGTGCGCGCGCTGCTGACCGATGTGCTTGGCGATCTCGGCTACAACTTGCTTGAGGCAGGCGACAGCGTTGCCGGGCTGAAAGTATTGCAATCAAACGTGCATATCGACCTGCTGATCACCGATGTCGGCCTGCCCGGTGGCATGAACGGCCGGCAACTGGCCGACGCCGGCCGGGAGATCCGCCCGAACCTGACGACCCTCTTCATTACCGGTTACGCGGAGAACGCAGTAATCGGCGCCGCCCAACTGGGCCCGGGCATGCAGGTGCTGACCAAGCCGTTCGCGGTCGATACGCTGGTGGCGCGGGTCAGTGAACTGATGTGCTCAAGATCCGAATGAACGACCGCTGCGGCGGAACAAACCAGGCAAACGGGCTGCGGCCAAGGAGTGTGAAATGGTGACTTTCCTGATTTTTCTGATCGCGTGCGGTGCGGCGGCAACCACCGGCATGGTTTTCAAGCCCGGCCAATGGTACGCGCAGCTCAACAAACCGAAGTTCACGCCACCCAACTGGGTGTTTCCGGTGGCCTGGACGACGATTTATCTGCTGCTGGCCTGGGTTGGCTATCGCTTGACCATGATTCCCGGCAGCGAACAGGTGCTGGCTTTGTGGGCGGCGCAGATTGCGCTGAACACACTGTGGACGCCTGTGTTCTTCGGCGCGCAGCGGATCGTTGCCGCGATGATTATTCTCGTCCTGTTGTGGCTGGTCGTCGCCGTGATGGTGGTCCTGGCCCTGCGCCTGGATGTGATCACCGGGTTGATCCTGTTTCCTTATCTGGCCTGGCTGTGTGTCGCTGCGGCGCTTAATTTTTCGATCATGCGCAACAACCGGGTGGGTCTCGCCTCATGACCGTACTCCAGGCGCATGAAGCACCGCTCAAATTCGATAGTACTGGCGATACCAACTCACAAACTGCGCCACACCCTCTGCAACTTCCACTCGCGGAGAAAACCCGATCCATTGTTCCAATGCCGAAACATCAGCCCAGGTCTTGATGACATCGCCGGCCTGCATCGGCAACAGATTGCGCTGGGCTTTTATGCCCAGTGCCTGTTCGAGGCAGTCGACGAAATCCAGTAACGCGACCGGTTTGCCGCGCCCCAGGTTGAAAATCCGGTTGACGCCACTCGCCTCCTTCTCCGGCGCTGGCGGTTTCAGACACAGGCGGACGATGCTTTCGACAACGTCATCGACGTAAGTAAAGTCCCGCGCCATCTGACCCTGGTTGTAGATGTCGATCGGTCGTCCCTGAAGAATGGCTTCGGTAAATTTGAACAGCGCCATATCCGGCCTGCCCCAGGGCCCGTAAACCGTGAAAAAGCGCAGGCCGCTGGCCTTCAAGCCGTAGAGATGGCAATAGCTGTCGGCGAGAAGCTCATTGGCACGCTTGGTGGCGGCATACAGCGAGACAGGGTGCTCGACCGCATCATCGACGCTGTATGGCAACTTGCTGTTGGCCCCATATACCGAGCTGCTCGACGCGTAGACCAGATGCGCGGGCGGATAATGTCGGCAGGCTTCCAGCACATTCAGAAACCCCACCAGGTTCGATTGCGCATAGGCATCCGGGTTGTCGAGCGAATAGCGCACACCCGCCTGAGCGGCCAGATGCACCACCTCGGTGAAATCGTGCGCTTTGAATAACGCCATCAAGGCAGGCTTGTCGACAATATCCAGTGTTTCAAAACTGAAACTCTGCAGACCGCTCAACTGTTCAAGCCGAGCCCGTTTGAGATCCACACTGTAGTAATCGTTAAGGTTGTCGATACCGACAACTTCCTGGCCTTGCAGCGCCAATCGTTTGACCGCGTGATACCCGATAAAGCCCGCAGCGCCTGTAACAAGAACGGTCATAATCCCTGCTCCACACAAGCCGACAGGCGATAAGTTATAGCGCTGGATGACTTATTCAGTCCAGGTTTTATAACAGCACCCAATAGTGGGGAAAGCTTTCGATCTAAATAATAGTCGCGACCATAACAGGCAGAAAAAGTTTCTACCGTTCAGCCAAAAGAATAAGTCATTAAAAAACAGTTAGTTATCCATCGGCAAAAGCATTACTGGATGGATGGCGTGTTTTTTGACTGCTAACGTTTGACAGACCAGAAAGACTGGCCGATAACTACCAAGGTTGATTTTTTGCAGGGCGCGAGCAGTTACTTACTCGCGCCCTGTCGCTTCAGGGACAACTACTTAGTTACCTAACCTTAAGCCTGCATGAACAGACCGTGCGGTAGCTTTGCCCTCTAAAAAGTTGAACCGATGATTCCTCCAGAGGTGCCGCATAACAGAGCGAAACTTCACTGCTCGATGCACACCAATGAAACACTTTGTGATTCATGTTTGAAACACTTCAATAACCCATAATAAAAAAGCACTTTCGCTGACTGCCCTTACTTAGCCCTCAATAGAGCTTCTGCCTGCCATAAACTTTCGATCATTACAGAGTTTACCAGCATGCCAGTCATCAGCTCGGACCACCCAAATTGGTACCTTTTGCAATGCAAGCCACGTCAGGATGAGCGTGCTCATCTCAATCTGCTTCAACAGAATTACGTGGTCTTTCATCCCCAACTCGTCAGCGAGCGCATTATTCGCGGAAAACGCCAGCGAGTGCACGAATCCCTCTTTCCTGGATATTTGTTCATCCAGCTCAGTCGTGACGACAACTGGGCACCCTTGCGTTCCACCCGAGGGGTCAGTCGCTTTGTCGAATTCAATCATGGTCCCGCGACCGTGCCTGAGCACGTCATCGAGCATCTGCGTACGCGTTGCATCGAATCAATGACGTCAGGGCCGGATGAAGCGCTGAAACCCGGAGAGAATCTACAGATTGTCAGCGGCCCGCTCGCGCCACTGGAGGGCGTGTTCCTCGGATTGCACGGAACCGACCGCGTGATGATCCTCCTGCAGTTTCTCAACCGTGAGCAGCCGGTCTGCCTGCCACTCAGCGTGATTGAACGACAACAAGCCGGTTTTCACCCCTACAACTAACGACTTGCCTTATATGCCCTTGCTCAGGAGCTATAACATGGCTTTGAAGTCACGATGCCCTGTCGCGCTGATGATGGCCTGTCTCTATCCCGAAATGGCCTGGAGCATCAATCCGCAAGCCATTGATGTGTATGGATTCGACTTCACGCCATCGTTCCTGTTTTCAGAAAGTTATGACGACAACTTTCGCGAACTGGAAAACAGCAAACAGTCCTCCATGGTCACCAAGCTGGCGCCTTCTTTCGAGCTCAAGGCCGAGGATCGCAACAGTGCCACGCGACTGATCTGGCAACCCACTCGCTACATTTATCACGACGAGTCGGATGCCTCGAACACGGCACAACGCGTGCGTGCCGACAGCATCATGGAGTTCACTGACCGGCATCGTCTGAAGCTCGACGCCGAGTACCGGAAATGGGAGCGCACGGAATCGACGGCGGTCGAAGGCATCAACGACAAGCTCAACAACAAACGGGTGGGCGGTCTCTACACCTTCGGGGCGAAAAGCGCTGACAACCAAATCGATCTCGGGGCCAGTTACGCACAACTGCGCTACGACAACGCCGATGGCATTAACGACGACAAGGAACGCAATACCACTGCCCTGACGAGCACCTGGTATCACCGCATCGGCAGCAACACCCGGGGTCTTGTCGAATATAACCACACCGACTTTGATTACCAGCAGGCCAACAGCCCGCGCAGCAGTAAATCCGACGCCGTCATGGCCGGTGCCGTATGGGATTTCACGGCACGCACGACGGGTAAAGTCCGCGTCGGTTACGAGAAAAAGAACTTCGACAACAGCGAATCCAAAGACCTCGACAACCCGACCTGGCAAGTCGATCTGCAATGGAAACCGCGGACCTATTCGACATTCACCTTCGTCGCTCGCCAGGCCCTCGCCGAGGGTGACGACGGCGCGGATGCCGTGAAGTCCACGTTCACCCAGGTCGGCTGGCGTCACGGCTGGACCGAACGGATCACCACGGTGGCACAGGCCGGCTACGGGCGTTATGTCTACGAAGGCCAAAGCCGTACCGACAATCTTCAGGACTACAACCTGGCCGTGGTGTACGCCATGCGCCGTTGGCTGGATATTGAACTGGGTTATCGATATCGCGACAACGATTCCGATGCCGACAACGAAAGCTTCACCCGCAACGTGTTCCAGATCAGCTTCAACGTCAGCCTTTAAGAGGGTCTCGACATGAACACTCGCACACTTGTCCTTTTGTTCGCGTTGTTTCTCTTGCCTCACGTCCATGCGGCAGATCCTGCCACGCAATACAAACTCGCTGCCGGCGACGTGTTGCGAATCATCGTTTTCGGTGAACCGGAGTTGAGCATCAAAAAGATCCGACTCAGCGATGCCGGCACCTTCTCCTATCCGTTTCTGGGAGAGATTTCCGCCAAGGGACTGACCCCCAGCCAGGTCGAGAAAATCATCGTCGACGGGCTCAAGCAGGGTTATCTGATCGACCCGAAAGTCAGTCTCAGCCAGATTGAATACCGCTCGTTCTACATCAATGGCGAAGTGAAAAAGCCCGGCAGCTATCCGTTCGTGCCCGGACTGACACTGGAAAAAGCCATTGCACTGGGCGGTGGCTTGACCGAGCGGGCCTCGATGAAGCGAGTGACCATCTTGCGCAGCGAGAGTGGCGAAAGCGTCACCGATAACATTTCACGCAGCACCACGATCGCCCCCGGCGACACCATTTCCATTGCACAAGGCTTTTTCTGATCATGGACAACAGCCCAAGCAACTACGTCGAACGTCCTCTTCAAGCGCATCTGCATCCGCAGCACGCCGAAGACAAGGACACCCTGGATCTGCTCAATCTGTGGAGGATCATCTGGCGCGCCAAGTGGCGCATCGGCTGGCTGGTGCTGCTCAGTTGCGTATTGGCGGCCGTGGTGGTCTCCAATATCACGCCGCAATACATTGGCAGCACCACCCTGCTGTTCAACGACAAAACACCTCCGCTGATGTCGTTCCAGCAAGTCAAGGACTCAGGCGGCAACGCCACAGATTACTTGCAGACTCAGCAGGCGCTCCTGCAATCGCGAGACCTCGCCGAACGCGCGGTGAAAAAACTCGGGCTGACGACTCACCCGGTCACCGATCCGCGCCAGCAGCCAAAGTCCTGGTTTGCGCCGCGCCAATGGCTGGCCGATCTGGACCTTGATCAATGGATCCCGGGGCTAGGTCGATATCTACCGCAAAAGAAAGAGCCACTCACTGAAGCAGACGTCTTCAATCAGGTCACGCAGAACCTCATGCTGCACACCAGCGTCAAGTTCGTTGGCAAAAGCCAGTTGCTCGAAATCGAAGTCGAGTTGCCAGACCCTGTTCTGGCAGCGGCGGCGGCCAACGCACTGGCTCAGGGCTTTACCGACAGCCAGCTCGATACCAGCGAGAAATCGTCGCAAACCACCACGGCCTGGATGAACACGCGTCTGATCAAGCTGCGCGACAACCTGCGAGCGGCCGAGAAAAAGCTGCAGGGTTACCGCGAAGAACAAGGTCTGGTGGATGTTGGCGGCGTTGCCACCATCAGCGCCAACGAACTGGAAATGACCGGCAACCGCATGGTCGACGCCCGACGCAACCGCGCTGAAGCCGAGAGCGAGTACCGGCAGGCGAAGGCCCTGGGCAACGGCGACCTGAGCCGACTGTCCAGCGTGCCGGCGGTCTTGAGCAACCCCCTGGTGCAGAAATTCCAGGCCGATCGCGCGGTGGCCCAGGCCAAGGTTGATGAACTGGCCGGGCGCTATGGTCCGAAGCACCCCAGCCTGATCTCCGCACAAACCGAGTTGCGCACCGCCACCACCAGCCTGCAATTGCAGGTGCAGCAAGTAGTGGCCGGTATCGAGCGGCAATACCAGCTCGCCACGGCGAGTGAAGCGTCGCTGCGTCAATCCTTCAACAGCAACAAGGCGCAAATCCAGGACATCGCGCGCAAAGAGTTCCAGTTGCGCGAATTCCAGCGTGAGGTCGACAGCACGCGCGCGCTGTATGAAACCTTCGTCACACGCCTGAAAGAAACCACGGCCACCGCCGACATGGACTCGACGAAAGTGCGCATCGTCGACCCGGCCATCGTTCCCGTCGACGCGAGCAAACCGCGCAAGACATTGATTGTCGCGATCGTCGGGCTGATTGCGGCGGTGATCGGCGTCGGTTTGGCACTGCTCTTCGAGAGTCTGAGCAATACCTTCAAAACCGATGAATCGATCGAGAGCGTGTTGAATGTTCCACTGCTCAGCGTCGTGCCGCTGGTGATAAAGAAAAGTCGTCGGCAACTGGCGCGCCTGTTCGAGGACAACGACAACCCGCGTTTTTCCGAGACCATTCGCAACCTGCGCACCTGGTTGATGTTGCAAAGCAGCGAAAAACCGTCACAAGTGGTGCTCGTGACCTCCACGGTTGCCGGCGAGGGCAAAAGCACCATCGCCACCAACCTCGCCAGTTCGCTGACACCGCTGGAACGCGTGCTGCTGATCGATGCCGACATGCGTCAGCCAACCCTGTCGCTGAACTTCGATTTTCCGCCGGACAGCCCCGGACTGGCGAATGTCATTGCCGGCACGGCCAGGCTTGAAGACTGCATTGTTTCAGTGGGCAATCTGGACATGCTGCCGGCCGGGAAGGTCTTGCCGCCGTCGCTGGATATGTTCGTTGCGCCGCGCCTGCCGTCCCCTGGCGATCCGCTCAACCCGGTTCAGCCACCGCCACAGGATTTGCTCAGCTCGCCGCGCATGGCGCGCATGCTCGAGGCGCTCAGGTCACGTTATCGCCACATCATCATTGATTCTCCCCCAGCGGAGATGATCAGTGACGCGCTGCTGCTGGCAAAACATTCGGACGCGGTGATCTATGTCGTCAAGGCTGACAGCACCTCGATCAGCCAGGTTCAGCGAGGGATTGCCATGTTGCAACAAAGCCATGTGCCGGTCTTCGGCACGGTGCTTAACCAGGTCGACCTGCGCAAGGCGCGCAAGTACGGCTACCACCACTCCCGGGCGTTCTATAACTACGATTTCGCGCCCAGGTAACCATCGGGCGCATACGCCCGCCGCTACGCCCTCTTCTGCCAACGCACCACTCGCTTCACCTCCGCCGAGCTACGGAAAAGCCATCGGGAGGCACGCCGTGCCTGCTCGATTCGCGCTGATGCATGAATGCTGTCTCGAGGTTAAGCCCATGACATCGCTCTATACCGCTCACATGACACACCGCCGAGGCCTGACGTTCTGGGGCCAGTGGCTGTGCGCGCTGTCGCTGGTGACGGCGCTGTTGATATTGCTCGTGCATTGGCGCGTCGGCAGTCTGACCAGCGAATACCGGATCCTGATCATTCTGACGGTGCTCGGCTCGGTGCCGATCTACAGCGTGATGCAGGTCTACCACAAGCGCCATGGCCTGCTGGTCGGGCTCGGCAGATTGCTGGCCGGGTGGTTGACCCTGCTGGCCGTACTGGCGGCGATTGCGTTCTTCACCCAGACCAGCGCCATTTATTCACGCCAGGTGATCATGGTCTGGGCGGTGCTGGGTTTCGTGGTTCAGGCCTTGAGCTTTCTGCCCCTGCATTACCTGGCCCGCCTGTATTCACGCAAGGTCTGCAACGGACGCCGTTCGGTGATCATCGGTACCTGCCCGACGGCCCATGAACTGGCGAAAAAACTGTCCCGACCGAACCGCGCGCTGGTGCTGGGCTTCATTGCCGCCGAGGACAGCTGCGGCCCTGCACCCAGCATTCTGCCGTTGCTCGGCCACGTTTCCGCCATCCGCGAGATCATCACGGGCCTGGAAGTGCGTCGTGTCTATATCGTGCTGCCAATGGCCCATGCCGCCACCATCGAAGCCCTCTACATCGACCTGCTGGACATGAACGTCGACGTGGTGTGGATCCCGGATTTCGGCAGCATGGTGTTGCTCAACCATTCGATCTCGGAAATCGAGCGAATGCCGGCCATCTACCTCAACGAGAGCCTGATCAGCTCGCACCCTGCCAGCCTGTTTTGCAAGGATCTGTTTGAACGCAGCCTTGCCGCCCTGGCGATTATTCTGCTCAGCCCGGTGCTGCTGGTGGTGGCCATAGCCGTCAAGCTGACCTCCGCCGGCCCGGTGCTGTTCAAGCAGAACCGTCACGGCTGCAACGGCGAAGTGATCAAGGTCTGGAAGTTTCGCTCGATGCACGTCCACGACGACCAGCAGGTTCGGCAGGCCACCCGCAACGATGATCGCCTGACGCCGATCGGCGGTTTTCTGCGCCGCAGTTCCATCGACGAATTGCCACAACTGTTCAACGTGCTGTCCGGCCGCATGGCGCTGGTCGGCCCGCGTCCGCATGCCGTCACCCACAACCTTTATTACACCGGCAAGGTGCGCGCCTACATGGCCCGGCATCGCCTCAAGCCGGGGATCACCGGGCTGGCCCAGATCACCGGCCATCGTGGGGAAACCGAGACCGTGGAAAAGATGCAGCTGCGCGTCGCCCAGGACCTCAACTACATCAACCAGTGGTCGCTGTGGCTCGACATCAAAATCCTCATCAAGACCCCCTTCACCCTGTTCTCGAAAAACATCTACTAAGCCCGCCCCAACTCTGCCGTCCCCTGCCCGACCGTTGATAACCGTCACCACGATCTGAGGTTCGACCATGAATGTGAGCGTATTCGGTATTGGTTACGTAGGCCTTGTCCAGGGAGCTGCATTGGCCGAGGTCGGGCACAACGTGCTGTGCGTCGACGTCGACGCCGGCAGGGTCGAGGCATTGAAAGAGGGCACGCTGCCGCTCTACGAACCGGGCCTGAAGAGTCTGGTGCGCGACAACTACCAAAGCGGCCGGCTGCGGTTCGGCACAGACCTGGTGGACGCCGTTCACCATGGCGATGTGCTGTTGATCGCCGTCGGCACACCGCCCGACGAAGACGGTTCGGCGGATCTCCAATACGTGCTGAGCGTGGCGCAGACCATCGCGCTGAACATGGATCGGCACCAGATCATCGTCGACAAATCCACCGTGCCCGTCGGTACGGGCGATCGGGTGCGAGCCTGTATCGAGCAAGTATTGGCCGACAACGGTCGCGGCGATCTGACGTTCGACGTGGTTTCAAACCCGGAATTTCTCAAGGAAGGCTGCGCGGTCGAGGACTGCATGCGCCCGGACCGGATCATCATCGGCACCGACAGCCCGCGTGCCGAAGAGGTCATGCGCGAACTGTATGAACCGTTCAATCGCAGCCGCGAAAAAATCATCGTCATGGATGTTCGCAGCGCCGAGCTGACCAAGTACGCCGCCAACTGCATGCTGGCGACCAAAATCAGCTTCATGAACGAAATGGCCTGCCTCGCCGAAAGGCTCGGCGCCGACATTGAAAAAGTGCGCCACGGCATCGGCGCCGACCCGCGCATCGGTTACCAGTTTATCTACCCAGGTCTGGGCTACGGCGGCTCGTGCTTTCCCAAAGACGTGAAAGCGCTGATACAGGCGGCCGACGCTGTCGACATTGACGCCCGGGTGCTCAAGGCCGTGGAGGCGCGCAACCAGGAACAGAAAGCCAGCCTCTACCGCAAGGTATTCGATCACTTCGACGGCCGCCTTCGCGGCAAGACGTTTGCCCTGTGGGGGCTGAGTTTCAAACCCAACACCGACGACATGCGCGAAGCCCCCAGCCGGGTACTGATGGAGGCTTTGTGGCAAGCCGGCGCCAGCGTGCAGGCGTTTGATCCCAAAGCCATGGAAGAGGCCCAGCGCCTATACGGCTCGCGCGACGACCTGACGCTGACAGGCACCAAGGAGGCGGCGCTGAAAAATGCCGACGCCCTGATCATCGTCACCGAGTGGCAATCGTTTCGGGCACCGGACTTCGACCAGCTCAGCCGGTTGCTCAAACAGCCACTGATTTTCGACGGGCGCAATCTGTTCGATCCGCAGCGGTTGAGCAAACGTGGGTTCACCTACGTCTCCGTGGGTCGGCAGACCCCTTCAGTTCTCTGAGAGGAGCCGCGCCATGTTCAAACTGGAGATAGTCGGCCACTACTCGGCGAAATTGCTGGAGGCCAACCAGGCCTATTCCTTCATCAACTTTGCCTCGATTGGCAGTTTTTTCGAGCAGAATCCGAGCAGCGTTGCCTATTTTTGCGACGGCATGCTGATGTCAACCTTCATGTCTCGCATCACCGGCAGACCGATTGGCCGGGTCAGCTTCGACTTCACCTCGATAGCCGACGTCGTGCTGCGCAGCGCCGAGCAACAGGGCAAACGCGTCTATTTCGTCGGCGCCCGACAAGCCGAACTCGACCTGTTCATCAGCAAGATCAAGATCCTTTATCCGCAGCTGTCCATCGCCGGCTATCACAACGGCTATTTCGACGCTGCCCAGGCCGAAGACATTCGGTACGACATCTGTCGCAGCGCAGCGGACATTCTGATCGTCGGCCTGGGCGCCGGACGGCAAGAGCAGTTCGAGCAGGATGCCCTGCGCGCAGGCTTTCGCGGTGTCGCCTTCAGCTGTGGCGGGTTCATCCGCCAGGAAGCTCTGGCCACGCGGCAGTACTACCCGGCGCTGATCAACCGCCTGCACTTGCGCGCGTTCTATCGCATGTACCGCGAGCCCCACACGATCAAACGCTACCTCATCGATTACCCGAGCAACTTCCTGCACCTGCTGAACATGATCGTTCGACACAAAGTCGCCATCAGCGTTGGGGAATGACCATGCACATCCTGTTTACCCTCAAGGATTTCAAGCCCGGCGGTGGCGTCGAGCGCGTTCAGCAGCGGCTGTCCGAGCAGTTTCTCAAGGACGGCCGGCGCGTGAGTTTTTTCGTCATGAACGCAGACATGCCCGACACCCGGGACATTCAATGCTTCAGCGGTGGCGGCAACGGCCTCGTCGGCCTGTTCAAGTCCATCGTTTTGCTGCGCCGGCTCATACGGCACGAAGGTGTCACCCATCTCATTTCCGCCAAGGAGCAGGCCAACCTCTGCACGTGGTTCGCCACCCTCGGCAGTGCCTGCAAGGTCATCTACAGCCGGCATGCGACCCTCGACTGCAGCGAACAGAAAACCGGCCCCTCAAGCCTGCGTCTGCTCTACGCCTTGTACCTGTGTGGCAGCGGCAAGGTGGTGACGGTGTCCTCGGCGTTGCGCCAGACCCTCGCCGATGCCGTGCCCTGGGGGCGGCAGCGCATCAGCTATTGCCCCAACGCGGTCGTCACCGATCAACTGTTTCAAGCCGCCCGGGCGCCCCGGCCCGCCGACTTGCCCCGCAACTACTGGCTGAGCCTGGGGCGTCTGGTCGAACCCAAAGGGTTTCATCTGCTGCTCGATGCCTACGCCTTGGCGCTGCGCAGCGCGGCGCTGCCGGATCTGGTGATCGTCGGCGATGGCCCGTTGCGCGAAGCCTTGGTCACCCAGGCCAGGCAATTGGGTATCGCGCAACGTGTGCATTTCAGCGGGTTCATGAGCAATCCCTATCCCGTGCTCAGGCACGCCCGACTGTTCATTCTGAGTTCGCTGCAAGAAGGCATGCCGACCGTGCTGATCGAGGCGTTGGCGCTGGGCACGCCGGTGCTGGCCTGCGATTGCGAGACCGGGCCCAGAGAACTGCTGGACCACGGCCGACTCGGTCAACTGGTGATCGTCAACGATGTACAGGCACTGGCCGAGGGAATGCTGCGCAACCTGATCTCAAGTCATGCCATCGCCCCCGGCGAAGAGACGCTCACTGCCACCCTGCGCCCGTACACCAGTCAGTACGCGGCGCAGGCGTACTACCAGGTCTGGAATCAATGAAAAAGTTACTGATCATCCTCCATGACCTCAGCGCCGGCGGTGCTGAAAAAATGATGGCGCGCCTGGCCAAAGCGCTGGTGGATGCAGGCAACGACGTGACATTGCTGATGCTCACCGGCGGTGGCCTTCACGCAGCGCATCTCGATCCGCGTGTGAAAAAAGTCGAATTGCACAGCCCGCGCAGCGTCCGTGCGGTGCCGGCACTCACGCGATTCCTGCGTGACAATCGCTTTGACGCCCAGCTGGCAGCCCTCACCCACGTCAACGTGGTGGCGATCATCGCGGCGGCACTGTCCGGCACGCTGGCCCGGCTGCACGTCAGCGAGCGCAATGCCTTTTCCCATGACCGGCACGTGAATCCCGATTTGATGGTGCGCATCGCTTATCGGGTGGCGCCGCTGCTGTATCGGCTGATTCCCAATCCGGTGATCTGCGTTTCGCGCGGTGTCGCCCAGGATCTGGTCGATACCACCCTCGCCCGGCGCCAAGACGTGACCATCGCCGACAATCCGGTGCTCGACAACGATTTTCGCGAGAAGACACCGGGACCGCCCCGCCACCGCTGGCTGCTGGAAAAGTCCGGCACGGTGATCGTCGCCGTGGGGCGTCTGGCGCCACAAAAAGGGTTCGACACGCTGATCACAGCGTTCGCCGCACTGCCGGATCAGCATGCCCGCCTGATTATTTTTGGCGAAGGCGCCCTCAGGGCCGAACTGCTTGAACAGGCGAAACAGCTGGGGGTGGCGGAACGCTTCGATCTGCCGGGCTATGCCAACGATCCCCTGGCAGAAGTGGCCGCAGCCGATTGCTTCGTGCTGTCGTCGCGTTTCGAGGGCAGCCCCAACGCGCTGGTCGAGGCGTTATCCACGGGTACGCCGGTGGTGGCGACCCGCTGCCCCCATGGCCCTCAGGAGATTCTCGGCGGCGGCGTGGTTGCCCCGCTGGTCGCAGTGGAAGATCCGATCGCCCTGGCACAGGCCATCGCCGAGCAATTGTCCATACCGCGCGATCTGCAGCGTCAATCACGCCTTGATGCGGCCGCGCGATTCATGAGTGCCAGCGCGGTGCAGACCTACCTCAAAGCGCTGATCGGAGACCCGTCATCATGAGCCCCCTGACGATCCGCTATTCGACACTGCGCGACGCCTTCACGCTGTTCGGCATCCTGTTCTACATCCAGGTGATTACCTTTGTCCTGGGTCTGGGCAGTGCCGCGAGCTTCGGCGATATCAACAAGGACCTCGAAGGCAATGTCGCCAATCAGGTCTGCGGCCTCATCACGCTGCTGGTGCCGTTGTTCTTTTTCATCCGCAACAAGGTGTTCCTCAGCAAGACCTTTTATCGCAGCAATTTCTTTCTGCTGGTGTTCCTGCTCTGTGTCATCGCATCGATCGGCTGGTCCCACGACCCGATGCTCAGTCTCAAACGGTTTATCGCCCTGCTCGGCGTGGTGTTTTTTGCAGGCTTCATTGCCTATAACTACTCCCTTGAAAAAATCGCCTTCATGCTCGGCTGCGCCATCGGCATCGCGGCGTTGATCGGGTTGTTGCTCGCCGTGGTCATGCCTGAAGTGGCGTTTCTCTCCGGGGGCATTCGCGACGGCGCGTTCAAAGGTGTTTTCGCCGAAAAGAATGCCGGCGCCCGACTCAATGCGATCGCCATCATGCTGTTGCTGCCGATGATCCGGCAGCGCAATCGCTGGGCGCTCTTCTGTTCGTTCTTTTCGCTGGTCGCGATCCTGCTTGCCCAGTCAGCCACCGGCGTGGCGCTGATCATTTCCGGCACGATCAGCTACTGGTACTTCCTCACAATGATCCGCCTGGGCATCAATCGCTCACAGCTGCTGTTCCTCGGATGCACCCTGCTCTACCTGCTGGTCTGTCTGTTTCTGTACAGCAACTTTGCGGTGCTGCTGGAAATGGCCGGTCGCGACCCGTCACTGACCGATCGGACGTTGATCTGGGAGCTGCTCGCGCCCTTTATCGACAGCCAGTTTCTCAAGGGCTACGGCTTCGGCGCCTTCTGGTCCAGCCCTGATGCCGATGCGTTCATCACCCGCTGGGGTTATATCGGCAACGCCCACAGCGGCTACATGGAGACCCTGCTCAACGGCGGCCTCATCCAGTTGACGGCGCTGGCATTGATGTTGGGTGAGGCACTGTTCAAGCAATACCGCGCGGTGACGGCGAATCAGGCAGCCCGGTTTCGTGCCAGTGCGCTGGTCATCATCGGCCTGTTCGCCGTCACCAATTATGTGGCGTACGTGATTCCCAACTACCGCTCCGCCGAGTTTCTGGTGTTCTGCACCCTGGCCCTGACCTTCCGGCACCACCACGCGACCTACCCCGAATCCTCACCGGCAGCGCTGCGTCAGCGCTCGTCGGGCCGCGCACTACCGCGCGATTCCGCCCGCGCGTAACCCAAGGAGAATCACCGTGCCCAACCAATCCTCCCCTTCAGCAGATTCGGTGTGCGTCATCATCCCGATGTACAACGGCGCCGACAGCATCGAGCAGACACTGACCTCCCTGGCCCGGCAAACCCGACTGCCCGATCACGTCATCGTCATCGACGACGGGTCCACCGATGACGGACCACAACGGGTTCGAGACTTCGCCGCGCCGTTTCGCCTGACCCTGTTGCAGCAAACCAACGAAGGCCAGGCCAGCGCCCGCAATCATGGGATGCGCCACTCTGAAGAGACGTTTGTGGCAATGCTCGACGCCGATGATCAATGGCATCCGCGAAAGCTGGAGTTACAACTGGCACTGTATGACGAGCTCACGCGACAGGGTCGACCGGTGGGGCTGATCGACTGCTATGCGCAGGTCAATTACAGCGATGGCAGACGTCAGCGGGACGACCGGTTGAAGAACGGCCGGCATTTCTACGATTTCATCCACGCCAACGTCGTCAATGGCGTTTCCACCGCGCTGGTCAAGCGTGACGTGATCATGCAACTCGGCGGCTTCGATGCCAGCCTGCGTTATTCCGAAGACCGCTTCATGTGGACCCGGATCGCCGAACACTGGGAGATCCACACGGTGCCGGAGGTGTTGCTGGAGCGCACGGTCAATGGCGGCAACATGACCGCGAATCCGAAAAAGTACTACCAGAACAAAATCCGCTTCATCGAGGTGTACCTCGCCCGCTACGGCGCGCAGCTGACCCGGCAGCAGCGGATCGATTTCGTGCTGGGCAACCACACCGATTTTCTCGAGGCGTTTTCCCGACGTGGCGAGCATGACCAGGTCCTCGGCGTGTACCGGCGAATGCTGGATTGCTCCTGGCAGGCCCTGATCTTCGCCAGCGGCAAACCGACCTTGCGCTACCTGTATGCCCGCGCCAGAACCTTGCGCAAGGCAACGGCGTCAACCACGGCTCATTGATCCGGAATCCGCCATGGCCAACCACCGTCTGACGACATTGACCTGGATCTTCACCGAGAAATTCGGCCTGATCCTGCTGTCGATGATTACCTTTGTCGCCTACGCCAGGCTGCTGTCGCCTGCCGAGCTGGGTGTGGGCACGGTAATCATCGCCATCGTCGAGTTGATCGGTCTGGTGTACTCCTCGGTGCTCGAAGACCCGCTGGTCCGGCTTGAGCGACTGGAGGACAAGCACATCAGCACCGCCTACTGGGCGGCGGTGCTGGTCAGTCTGGCGAGCATTGGCGTCATTTCCGGCGCGGTCATGCTGTACACCCCCGACCCGCTGCTGCAATGGATGACGGCGATAGCCTCGATAAAGATCCTGTTCACCATGATGGCGCGGGTCTATGTGGCGCAGATGCGCCGCAGCGGTAACTTCAAGATGCTGGCTTCGCGCACATTGCTGGGCAAAGTGGCGGGTGGTGTCGGCGGGATTGCCGTGGCGCTTTGGGGACTGGGTGCGTGGGCGGTCATTGCCCAGGCGCTGATCATGGAACTGGTGTCGATCATTGTGTTGATGCGCGCAGACCCACGCCACATCCCCTTTCACATCGACGGCCCGATCCTGCGCGAGTTGTTGAGGTCAGGCGCACCGGTTGCCGTCAACGCGCTGAGCTCGCAAACCCTGCAGCGCGGAGTCAATGTGGTTCTGGGCATCACCGCCGGCGCGAACGCGGTCGGCATGTTCAACATGGCCATGCGCATCATCGAACTGCCACGCACCGCGATCTACAACGGCTTGCTGAGCTACGCGCTGCCGGCGTTCTCCCGGCGCAGCGCAGAGCCCAAACGATTGATCGGGATCGTTGGCGATTCAACCGCCGTCAGCGGTTTTGTGTTGACGCCCCTGTTCGTCGGACTCGCACTCACCGCAAGCGACCTGATCCTGTTGATCTTCGGCGCCAAATGGGCAGAGGCCATTCCGCTGCTGCAAGTGCTGGCCTGCACCGCCGCCATCGGCAACAGCGCCATGTACGCCACCACCGCACTGGTGGCGGTCAACCGCAGCCACCTCACGATCAAGGCTGAAGTGCTGACCACCGCGCTGGCCCTGGCGCTGGTCTACGCCCTCGGCAACCTGTACGGCGGCATGGCTGCAGCCGTCGCTCTGCTGGCGCGCATGCTGGTCATCACGCCGTTGCAAATCCGCGGCCTGAACACGGCGATCGGCTACAGCTGGCGCGGCTTTTTCGAAGCCAGTTACCGCAGCGTGATCGCTTCCCTGGTCATGGCGGCAACCGTGCTGCTGGTGCTACCGCAGCTGGGTCTCCAGGGTTACCTGCATTTGATCGGCAGCGTCGTACTCGGCGCACTGAGTTATGCCGTGGGTTACAGCGCCCTGCACCCGCACTGGCCACAGGAATTCAAATCGGTTTTCACCTCCCGCTGAGTTCAGCCCTGAGACAGGAAGGCCTCACCATGCGCAAAACCACGTTGATTACTGGCGGTGCCGGCTACATCGGCTCGCATACGGCTCTGGCCCTCATTAACGCCGGCCACAAGGTGCTGGTGCTCGACAACCTGTGCAACAGCTGTCGAGAGTGCATCCGGCGCCTCGAGCAACTGACCCTGACCCGGGTCGACTTCATCAAGGGCGATATTCGCGACCCGGCCCTGCTCGACGATATCTTCAGCCGATACGACATCGACGCCGTCGTGCACTTTGCCAGTCTCAAATCCGTCGAGGAAAGCGTGCGCAAGCCGCTGGACTACTACGTCAACAACGTTGCCGGCACGCTTGGCCTGTGTCAGGCGATGGCCCGCAATAACGTATTTCGGCTGGTGTTCAGCTCGTCAGCCACGGTGTACGGGGAGCCTACTCGCACGCCGATTGCCGAAGATTTCGGCACCGGCAAACCGGTCAATCCCTATGGCCGCACCAAGCTCATGATCGAAGAGTTGCTGACGGATCTGTGCAACTCCGATCCGCGCTGGAGCGTTGGATTGTTGCGTTACTTCAACCCGATCGGCGCCCACGAAAGCGGAATGATCGGCGAAGACCCGAGCGGCCGCCCCAACAACCTGCTGCCCTGCCTGACCCAGGTTGCCATAGGCCGGATACCCGAACTCACGGTGTACGGCAGCGACTATCCCACCGTGGACGGAACCTGCGTGCGCGACTACATCCACGTGGTCGACCTGGCCATCGGTCATCTCAAGGCCCTGCAAGTGCTACAGCACGACAATGGCATTCATTTCTGGAACCTCGGCACGGGCGTCGGCTACAGCGTGCTACAGATCATCCACAGTTTCGAGGACATCACCGGCATCAGCATTCCCTACCGCTTCGCCCCTCGACGTCTCGGCGACATCGCCAAGTGCTGGGCCGATCCGGCCAAGGCAGGACGCGAACTGGGCTGGAGCGCGCAGCGCGGCCTGGAACAAATGATCACCGATAGCTGGCGCTGGCAGTCGTGCAATCCGCAGGGGTATCAATCTTCATTCAAGATTCCGGCACCCGTTGCGGTGAAGTGATGCCGATGCTCAAGGAATGTCTGCTGGTCGTGCTGTTTTCGGTTGCGCTGGCAAGCAACGCCGCGCAGGCGCCAGCGCCTGTACCGACCACCGGCCTCGTGTTGTGGCTGGACGCGGCCGACTCATCCGCGATGACCCTGGATGCGCAGAACCGGCTCCAGCGCTGGAGCGACAAATCCGGCAAGGCCAATGACGCGACGGTCGCTGACGCCAGCTCACCGCCACAGTGGATAGGAAACAGCCTCAATGGCCATGCGGTGGTGCGCTTCGACGGCAATTCGGGATTACTCGGCCGGGCCCTGCGCACGGCTAAAGGATCTGTGACCGTACTGATCGTGTCCCGGCGGTTGCCGGAACAGGCCGGAGTCGATCCCTGGCAACGCTTGTTCAGTTCACGCCCGCAGGCCGCCAGCAACGACAACGTGCTGCCGAATTTCGCGGTCAGCCTGGCGCAAACCGGGGAGTACGAGCCGACGGTTTCCGTGCTGGAACTGCACGACGTGCCGATCGGCCCCTACGGGGTCGGGCGCAATGCCGTCGGTCACTCGGAAAATTTTCGCGGCGACATCGCCGAAGTGCTGGTGTATGACCGTCCATTCGCCTCGCTCGCCGAGCGCCAGCGCGCCTTTCAATACCTGGCAGACAAATGGTCCGTGACCATCCCCACGCATGCCGACACCTGGACCCGCGTCGGTCCATTGGGGACATCGCCGACGCGCATCAACGCCCAACTGCCCTTGTCCGATCAGGCCAATGCCGGGCAATGGGTGCTCAACACGACGCTGTCCGACGAGTTCGATGGCACCACCCTCGACCGCACACGCTGGCACGTCAACAATGCTGTCGGGAATGAGTCACTGGGCCGCAAGCCGGCGTTGTTCACCGAGCGCAACGCCAGTGTCGGCAATGGCAACCTGAACATTGTCTTTCGCAAGGAAACCTTGGCGCAGAAATACGTCGAGCTCGGCTTCAAGGACTACACCTCAGCCATGGTGCGTACCCTTGAACGCGGCTTCTACGGGTACTACGAAGCGCGGGCCAAACCCATGAATTCCGCAGCGTCCAGCGCCTTCTGGCTGGCCTGGACGGGCATGACTGACAACGCTACCGAAATCGACATCTTTGAAATCGGCGGCAAGACCAAAAATGCGCTTTCAGACCGCGCCTACAACATGAACGCCCACCTCTGGGCCACGCCGCACAGCACTGAACATATTGCCAACGGCAGCACCTGGACCAGTCCCTGGCGGCTGGCCGGCGACTTTCATGTCTACGGCTTCGACTGGCAGCCCGATACCCTGCGCTGGTACGTCGATGGTGTGCTGGTCAGAGAATCGAAGAACCATTATTTCTTTTTCCCCATGCAGATCGTCTTCGACAGCGAGGCCATGTGGAAATGGTTCGGCGTGGTCGACGATGCTGACCTTCCCTCCACTTTTGAAGTCGATTACATCCGCATGTGGCAACGCAATCCTTGACCCTCACACCAGGCCTGGGGCCAGACGATGAGCCGCCCCAACCGTCATAGCTTTCGCCTTGAGTCGATTTTCACTCGGCACAGTCGTCAGTTTTCAATTCGCGCGAACACCCCCGGAGCGCATGCACATGAACAACCGACGGCTGACAGAACTGGATTTGCTGCGCTTTCTTGCGGCGTTCGCGGTGGTGATCTTTCACTATGCGTTTCGCGGCTATGCGAGGGGTGAGATGTCGGTCATGCCCTATCCACTTTTGGCTGACGTTGCCAAATACGGGTATCTGGGCGTCGAACTGTTTTTCATGATCAGCGGATTCGTGATCCTGATGACCGCTTCGAGCAACAACCTCAAAGTGTTCTTCATTTCTCGGGTCATCCGCCTCTGCCCGGCGTTCTGGGTGTGCTGCACGATCACCTTTCTCATCACGCTGGCCATCGGGCAGCCACGATTTTCGGCCGATTTCTATCAATACCTGATCAACCTGACCTTTCTAGGCGACCTGCTCGGTGTGCCCCCCATAGACGGGGTCTACTGGTCTCTGTTCGTCGAGATAAAGTTCTACTTGATGATCGCGATCCTGTTGGCTTTCAAGAAGATAGAGAAAATAGAAACCTTCCTTGTACTCTGGCTGCTGATCTCGGCCGCAGCGGAAGTCTTTGCTTTCGAAAAGCTGCGCTCGGTCCTGATCACCGACTACGCGGCCTATTTCATCGCTGGCGCGACGTTCTACATCATCTGGGACAAGGGTTTTACCAAATCCCGTATTTCCCTGCTGGCAGCCGCGCAGGCATTGGCCAGCTTCAACGCGATCAAGTGGGCCGAGTCGATTGAACTGAAATATTCGACCGAATACGACTCCTTGATCATCTGCGGCGTCATTGCCCTGTTTTTCATGACCTTCCTTTTTATCGCGACGCATAAGACGTCAGCCGTGGGGAAGTTCGACTGGACAGCATTGGGCGCACTGACTTACCCGCTTTACCTGCTGCATCAAATGATCGGCTTCATGATCTTCAACATCGCTTATCCGACCATCAATCCACACGTGCTGCTCTGGGGCACCATCGCTTTGATGATAGGTGCGTCCCATGTCATCCATAAAGAAATAGAAACCCCGATGGCCAGACTGATGAAAAGATCTCTTTCGTCCTCCTTCAAGCGTCTCAGAGTTGGTTAGTCGGTAACGCAACAGGCTTGGCAATATCGGCAGATGAAAAAGGCGGGAGAGGCTTCGGTGAATACCGAAACCTCTCCCGCCTTTTTTTGTTTGTGGCGCAGAGCGCCCGTCACAAGGACGATGAGCGCTTCAACGTCTCGCTCGGTAACTCCTTGAACAATGCTCGATAACTGCTTGAAAAACGGCCTAAATGCCAGAATGACCAGTTCATCGCCACTTCCGCCACGGTGGTCTCCGCAGGCGAACGCTTGAGCAATTCGCGCCGCGCACTGTTGAGCCGGCGCAACCGTAGCCAGTGGCTCGGCGACATCCCCGTGTAAGCCTTGAAGGTCTGCTGCAACTGGCGCAGGGAAACCCCGGCGACCCGCGATAACTCGAGCAGATTGAGGGTTTCTTCCGGCGAATCCGCCGCCCACTCGCCCACGCGTTTGAGGGTGATTCGCTCCTCGGCGCGACGCTGCAAACCGCCGCCGTCCAGACACACGCTCGCGTTGTCGAGGATGAACAGGCAGTCCTCCAATAGCTGCTGAGTCAGTGCCTCTTTACTCGGCAGATCAAGGGCTTGCGACAACTTCGTGAGAGTGGAGCTTAACCAGCGGCTGAACAATCCATTCTGCGCGCCATTGAGCGGTGCCATGAACAACCCCTCCAGCCGGGCCATGTCCAGTCCGTTGCGCTGGACGAATTCCGGGCCGAACACCACAGCGATTTCCTGGTAGTTCTCCGGGGTGATCCAGATGTTGCGGCTCTCTTCATTGAGCAGATACAGCGCGTTGTCGCTGCGATCGAAACAGAACGCCAGCGCCCCTTGCGGCGCGCTGAAATTCTGCTCGACCCGGGTGTTCATCTGTTCTTCGTAAACCTCCACTCCCTGCAAATCCAGATAGCGAATCTGCCCGGCGAAATGCCCTGGCGACATCTGCTGGTAATGCTGCACCCAACCCGGCGTGGCGCGGATTTGTTCGGTGACATCGGCGGTGTTGAACGCTTGGACCTGAAGCGGATTGCACGTCGTCATGGTGAACCTTGCGCACTCTTTTGGTGCGCTTTGGTGCTGCTGAAAGTGGATAGATGGAACGGCAAGGCCCGCCCAAGATAGTCGTCAACGCGCCACAGGGGAAGCCTGCGAAAGATGAAATCGCGTTCCCCCGCGTCAACAAAACCAACGACGAGGTCTTTATGAATGCCCCTTTCGATCAGTTGTTCACATGGCTGAAAGATCACAAGATTACCGAAGTGGAATGCGTGGTCAGCGACCTGACCGGCATCGCCCGCGGCAAGATCGCACCGACCAACAAGTTCCTGCATGAGCGAGGCATGCGCCTGCCGGAAAGTGTGCTGCTGCAAACGGTAACCGGGGACTTTGTCGACGACGACGTCTACTACGACCTGCTCGACCCGGCCGACATCGACATGGTCTGCAAGCCGGTAAGCGACGCGGTGTACGTGATTCCGTGGGCCATCGAGCCGACCGCCATCGTCATCCACGACACCTTCGACAAGTTCGGCAACCCGATCGAACTGTCGCCGCGCAACGTGCTGAAGAAAGTCCTGCAGCTGTACACCGACAAAGGCTGGAAGCCGATCGTGGCGCCGGAAATGGAGTTCTACCTGACCCAGCGCTGCGAAGACCCGGACTTGCCACTCAAGGCGCCGCTCGGCCGCTCCGGTCGCGCCGAAAGCGGTCGTCAGTCGTTCTCCATCGACGCCGCCAACGAATTCGACCCACTGTTCGAAGACGTCTACGACTGGTGCGAACTGCAAGGCCTGGACCTGGACACGCTGATCCACGAAGACGGCCCGGCGCAGATGGAAATCAACTTCCGCCACGGCGATGCACTGGATCTGGCCGACCAGATCACCGTGTTCAAACGCACCCTGCGTGAAGCGGCGCTCAAGCACAACGTCACCGCAACCTTCATGGCCAAGCCGATCGGCGATGAGCCCGGCAGCGCCATGCACCTGCACCAGAGCGTGGTTGAGATCGCCAGCGGCCAGCCGATTTTCGCCAATGCCGACGGCAGCATGAGCGACCTGTTCCGCCATCACATCGGCGGTCTGCAGAAGTACATCCCGAAGGTGCTGCCGATGTTCGCGCCGAACGTGAACTCGTTCCGCCGCTTCCTGCCGGACACCTCGGCACCGGTCAACGTCGAATGGGGCGAAGAAAACCGCACCGTCGGCCTGCGGGTGCCGACCTCTGGGCCCGAGGCGATGCGGGTTGAAAACCGTCTGCCCGGCGCCGACGCCAACCCGTACCTGGCCATCGCCGCCAGCCTGCTGTGCGGTTACATCGGCATGGTCGAAGGCATCGAACCGAGCGCCGCCGTCGAAGGCCGGGCTTACGAGCGCCGCAACCTGCGCCTGCCGATCACCATCGAAGAAGCCCTGACCCAGATGGAAGAGTGCGACACCGTCGCGCAGTACCTGGGCAGCAAGTTCGTGCGCGGCTACGTCGCGGTGAAACGTGCCGAGCATGAAAACTTCAAGCGTGTGATCAGTTCCTGGGAGCGGGAGTTCCTGTTGCTGAGCGTTTAACCAAAATAAAAACAACCCAACCCAACGATCGTTCCCACGCTCTGCGTGGGAATGCCTCAATGGACGCTCAGCGTCCGCTTTGGGACGCGGAGCGTCTCGGGCTGCATTCCCACGCGGAGCGTGGGAACGATCAGCATGGGAAGATCAATCGAAGAGGTGTCGATATGCGTCTGTTGAAATCCCTGATTCCCGCCACCCTGGCATTGGCATGCAGTGCCGGTGCCTTCGCCCAACCCCAGGTCAGCGTCTACAACTGGACCGATTACATTGGCGAAACCACCCTCGCCGACTTCCAGTCCTCCAGCGGGATCAAGGTGATCTATGACGTCTTCGACTCCAACGAAACCCTCGAAGGCAAACTGCTCGCCGGGCGTACCGGGTATGACGTGGTGGTGCCGTCCAACCACTTCCTCGCCCGTCAGGTAAAGGCCGGCGCCTTCCTCAAACTGGACCGCGCGCAACTGCCGAACTGGAAAAACCTCGACCCGAAACTGCTGGCCCTGCTTGAGAAAAACGACCCGGGCAACGAGCACTCGGTGCCGTACCTGTGGGGCACCAACGGCATCGGCTACAACGTCGACAAGGTCAAGCAAGTGCTGGGCATCGATCACATCGATTCCTGGGCCGTGCTGTTCGAACCGGAAAACCTGAAGAAACTCACCCAGTGCGGTGTGTCGATGATGGACTCGGCCGATGAAGTGTTCCCGGCGATCCTCAACTATATGGGCATGGACCCGCGCAGCGAAAAAGCCGAGGACTACAAGAAGGCCGAAGAAAAACTGCTGAGCATCCGGCCGTACATCACCTATTTCCATTCCTCGAAATACGTGTCCGACCTGGCCAACGGCGACATCTGCGTGGCCTTCGGTTATTCCGGCGACGTGTTCCAGGCCGCCAACCGCGCCAAGGAAGCCAAAAACGGCGTGAACATCGCCTACTCGATTCCCAAGGAAGGCGCGAACCTGTGGTTCGACCTGCTGGCGATTCCTGCCGATGCCGGCAACACCAAGGAAGCCCACGCTTTCATCAATTATCTGCTCGATCCGCAAGTGATCGCCAAGGTCAGCGCCTCGGTGGGCTACGCCAACCCGAACCCGGCGGCCAAGCAATACATGGATCCAGAGCTGGTCAACAATCCCGAGGTCTATCCGTCCCAGGAAGTCCTCGACAAGCTCTACATCTCCTCTACCCCGCCCCAGTCGATCATGCGTCTGATGACCCGGTCCTGGAGCAAAGTGAAGTCGAACAAATGAATCAGTACACCCAGGAACACGCCCGCTCCTATTACGCCGCGTCGGCCCGGGCCAGCACACCTTATCCGCAACTGGAGGGTGACTTGATTGCCGATGTCTGCGTGATCGGTGGCGGTTTCACCGGCGTCAATACGGCGATTGAACTGGCGCAGCGCGGGCTTTCGGTGATTCTGCTCGAAGCCCGGCGCATCGGCTGGGGCGCCAGCGGGCGCAATGGCGGGCAGTTGATTCGCGGGATCGGTCATGACGTAGAAGGCTTCGCCCGGCATGTCGGCAGCGAAGGTGTGCGCTACCTGCACCGAGCCGGGATCGACTCGGTGGAACTGGTGCGCCAGCGCATCACCGACAACGCCATCGAGTGCGACCTGCGCTGGGGCTTCTGCGAGCTGGCCAACACCCCGGCGCAGTTCGAAGCCTTCAAAGCCGAGCAGGACAGCCTGGCGCAGTTGGGCTACCGCCATGAAACGCGGCTGGTTGCCCCTGAGCTGATTCGTCAGCAAGTGGTGAACGCGGGGGTCTACAAGGGCGGCCTGATCGACATGGGTTCAGGGCACTTGCATCCGCTGGATCTGGTGCAGGGTGAAGCGCGGCTGGCAGCGTCCCTCGGGGTGCGGATTTTCGAGCAGAGCCCGGTGCTGGAAATCCTCCACGGTTCGACCGTTCAAGTCCGCACCCGGAGCGGCAGCGTGCGCGCCGGCAGTCTCGTGCTCGGCTGCAACGCGCATCTGGACGAACTCGAACAGCAACTCAGCGGCAAGGTCCTGCCCGCCGGCAGCTACATCATCGCCACTGAACCGCTGCCGGCGGAACGCGCCGCCGAGCTGATTCCGCAAAACCTGGCGCTGTGCGACCAGAAAGTCGGCCTCGATTACTACCGGCTCTCGGCGGACCGACGCTTGCTGTTCGGTGGCGCCTGCCATTATTCGGGACGGGATCCGGCAGACATCGCTGCCTACATGCGACCGAAGATGCTCAAGGTGTTCCCGCAACTGGCGGATGTGCGCATCGACTATCAGTGGGGCGGCAAGATCGGCATCACCGCCAACCGCTTCCCGCAGGTCGGTCGATTGAAACAGCACCCGAATGTGTTCTACGCCCAGGGCTATTCCGGCCATGGCCTGAACGTCACCCACTGGTGCGCCAAGCTGCTGGGCGAGGCGATTCATGCCGGCCACAGTCAGGGCATGGATGTGTTCAGCGGCGTGCCGCACATGACCTTCCCCGGCGGCCCGGCGCTGCGCTCGCCGCTGCTGGCACTGGGCATGTTCTGGTATCGCCTGCGGGAACTGCTGGGATGAGGCCTGCCGGTTAAAGCGCCCTGCACATTTGCTCTATCGCGAAGCACTTCTATATTGATGAAGTGCTTTTGCGTTCCTGACGCTCAGTGCCCAACACACCCTGGAGGTCATGGATGGAGTCGTCAGCCGCCGATCAACCGCGAGCGCCCGGCCAGGCGCCGGTCAAGACCCGGCGTTTCAGCATTTCGCTGGTGTGGATCGTGCCGATCGTCGCGGTGCTGGTGGGCCTGTCGCTGGTGGTGCACAACCTGATGCAGGAAGGCCCCACCATCACCGTCACCTTCAAGACCGGCAGCGGCCTGACCGCGAACAAGACCGAAGTCAAATACCGCAACGTGGTGATCGGCCAGGTCACGGACGTCGAGTTGAGCGACGACCAGAAAAGCGTCAACGCCACGATCAAACTGGCCAAGCAGGCCGAAACCTTTACCCGCGAAGACTCGCAGTTCTGGGTCGTCCGGCCGCGCATCGGTGCGGGTGGCGTCTCGGGCATCGACACGTTGCTGTCCGGTGACTACATCGGTGCCGACATCGGTCAGTCCAACTCGCGCTCGAAAAACTTCAAAGGCCTGGAAAATCCACCGCCGATCACCTACGGCGAGCCGGGCAAACGCTTCAATCTGCACGCCTCGGACCTCGGTTCGCTGGACATCGGCTCGCCGGTCTATTACCGCAAGATCCCGGTCGGCCAAGTGGTGGCCTATGCGCTGGACGCCGATGGCAAAGGCGTGAACATCGAGGTGTTCATCCACGCGCCGAACGACGCCTACGTCACCGAAAACACCCGGTTCTGGAACGCCAGCGGCATTGACGTCAACGTCGGCGCCAACGGTTTTGCGGTGAAAACCGAATCGCTGTCGACCTTGCTGGTGGGCGGCATCGCCTTCCGCGCGCCGGAGTACAGCCCCAACGATGTCGCCGCCGCCGAAGAAAGAACCTACGACCTGTTCGACGACCAGCAAACCGCCCTCGCCCCGCCCAACGGCAAGGCGCAATACCTGACCCTGCGTTTCGATCAGGCCCTGCGCGGGTTGAAAGTCGGCGCGCCGGTGGAGTTTCTCGGCATCGAAATCGGCCGGGTGGTGAGCGTCAATCTGGACTTCGATGCGAAAAAACGCAGCTTCCCGCTCAACGTCGGCATCGTGATCTACCCGCAACGCCTCGGCCAGGCTCACGTCAAGATGCTCAAGGTACTCGAGCACAATCCAGACGACGAAGCCGCCGCCGTGCGCCTGATCGGCACCTTTATCGACAACGGTCTGCGCGCCCAGGCCCGCAGCGGCAATCTGCTGACCGGCCAGTTGTACATTGCTCTGGACTTCTTCCCCAAGGCCGAAAAAGTCGCGTTTGACCCGACCGCCCGCCCGATCAGCGTTCCGACCGTCCCCGGCAGCCTCGAACAGTTGCAGGAAAAACTCGAAGCGATGATCGACAAGCTCAACAAGCTGCCGGTGGAACGGATTGCCGGCAACCTCGACAGCAACCTCGTGGAATTGCGCAAAGGCCTGACCCAGTTCAATGCCAGGACCCTGCCCGGCGTGCAGAACACCCTCGCCGACCTGAGCAAGACCCTGCAGTCGGCCAGCTCGACCCTGGCCGAAGACTCGCCGCAACGCGAACAACTGACCGAGACCCTCGACGAGCTCGGGCGCATGTCCCGTTCGCTGCGTGAGCTGTCCGATTATCTGGGCCGTCATCCGGAATCGTTGATTCGCGGCCGTCCCGACAACGCCCCGCCGCTGGACCTCAAAGGGCCGCCGCGCAATTGAGCACAGGAGCTGTCCCATGGCTTTAAAGCTGAAGTTCACCGTGCTAGCGATCGGTCTGCTGCTGGGCGCCTGTAAAAGCGCCCCGATCAGCTTTCACACCCTGACACCGACGCAACCGATGACCGGCCGCGCCGGCTCGGAAATCACCATCGAAGGCATCAGCGTGCCGCCGCAGGTCGACCGGCCACAAATCGTGATCCGCCAAGGCAACAGCGGCCTGGCGATTCTCGAGACCGAATGGTGGGGCGCCAGCCTCAGCGATGAATTGCGCAGCGCACTGGTGGATCAGCTCAGTAATGCCGGCGGCCCACGCAAAACCTCGGTGCGCATCGATGTGCAACGCTTCGATTCGATTCCCGGGCAATACGGGCTGATCGACGTCAAATGGCGCCTGCGCCAGGCCAACACCGGTGACGACGCCCTGCTCGCCTGCCGCTCGCTGCTGCAAACCCCGTCCGGGCCGACCATCGACGATCTGGTGATCGCCCAGCAGAACAACGTCAAACGTCTGGCCGCGTTGATCAGCCAGGCGTCCGCCGGCTCACGCGGCTGCCCGCCCGCCTCCTGATCGAAACGCACTGCCTACAAGTCGAAACGATCCACCGCGCGGCGCCTTTCGTTGTCGTCGCGCACGTCGTAGTTGGCGGTTGTCTGGATATTGCTGTGGTGGGCGAGCTTCTGGGCAATCGACAGGTCATGCTCCTCGATCACCCGGGTGATGAACGAACGCCGGAAATCATGGGGCATGATCTTCACCCCGACCTGAGTGCCGCGCTGGCGGGCGATGTAATAGATCGCGTGCTTGGTGATGCGCTCGCGGGTGATGTGGCTGCCACGGCGAATACGGTTGAACAGAAACGCGTCGTCGCTCTCGCCTTCCTTGAGTTCCGAACGACGAAACTCCAGCCAGGCATTCAGTTTGGCGAACGCCCAGGCTGGCGCGTACTTGATCAGTTGCTTATTGCCCTTAGCGGTGACACACAAGCTGCGCTCGGTGAAGTCCACCTGATTCAGGTCCAGATCCACCGACTCCGACTTGCGCATGCCGGTGCCGTACAACAACGCAATCACCGCCGCATCGCGCAAACCTTGTGGCCGTGGATCAGCGGCGCAGACTTCCATCAATTCATGAATCAGCGTGCGCTTCAGATTG
Organism: Pseudomonas sp. NFIX49; assembly: GCF_900115915.1. Classification (NCBI taxonomy): domain Bacteria; kingdom Pseudomonadati; phylum Pseudomonadota; class Gammaproteobacteria; order Pseudomonadales; family Pseudomonadaceae; genus Pseudomonas; species Pseudomonas sp. NFIX49. Next base: position 220,905 of record NZ_FOYE01000006.1, read on the forward strand.
CGCCCCTGGGACAGTCGCGTGCCGGCAATGCCTTTGACCGAGCGCATCTTCAATAGATGGTCCTGGCTGATCAGGCTCATGCGCCAGGCTTCATTCATCACACCGCGAATTGCGTTTACATAAAGCGAAGACGTATTTGGCGCGTAATTGTCGGCGCGCAATGCGGCGACTAACGCAACGACATCTTCCGGTTGCAGCCCGTGCCAGGGAATGTCCTCGAGATTCACGTCTTCGAAACCGAGGCGGTCGGCAGCGTCCTGCAACACGTAACGCATGGTCAGTTGGCTGGAGGGCGCCAGGCGCGCCAGATAAACAGTCAGCGGATTGCTGTTGGAGGGTGAGGATTCAGTACTCGACAAGTCAATCAAACGAAACGGCCTTGAATAAGAAACAGTTCAACAAAACAACTAAAAACGGCAACAAAACTTAAATAAGACGGGGCACTTCTGTAGGACTTTTCTACTAAAAACGCCGATGAACGGAAGAAGTCTGAACGGTGGCTGTATAAGTTTCAGATAGACGATTCGCCAACCGCTTTTTCATGTTCCTTTCACAAAAACGCGCATAACCTTACTTGCATCCAGTGGGCCCCGAATGGCTCACAACGTGCCGTCCGGGGACGCAAAAGTCAATCGGGCATTCCCCGGGCGGTACTTCAAACCCTTGAAAACACGTGTTTTTCAGACAATTGGCTGAAGGATGGCTGTCGCCCCGAGGTTCTTATGAGTCAAGCGTTTCTCCCGTTTTCCCGGCCCAGTATCGGTGAAGAAGAAATTGCCGCCGTCGAACAAGTATTGCGTTCGGGCTGGATCACCACCGGGCCGAAGAATCAGGCATTGGAAGAACACTTCGGCAACTATGTCGGTAGTCGGCATGCCGTGGCACTTTCCTCCGCCACCGGTGCCATGCATGTAACTTTACTGGCGCTGGGAATCGGCCCCGGCGATGAAGTCATCACCCCGTCGCAGACCTGGGTGTCCACCGCCAACATGATTTCCCTGCTCGGTGCCACGCCGGTGTTCGTCGATGTCGACCGCGACACCCTGATGACCGACGCCGCGCGCATCGAAGCCGCCATCACCCCGCGCACCAAAGCGATCATTCCCGTGCATTACGCCGGCGCTGCGTTCGATCTCGACCCGCTCTACGCGCTGGCCGACAAGCATGGCATCGCCGTGATCGAAGACGCCGCCCACGCCGCTGGCACCCGCTACAAGGGTCGTCACGTCGGCTCGCAAGGCACCGCGATCTTCTCGTTCCACGCGATCAAGAACATGACCTGCGCCGAAGGCGCGATGTTCGTCACCGATGATGAAGCCTTGGCCAACCGCGTGCGCATGCTCAAGTTCCATGGCCTCGGTGTCGATGCCTACGACCGCCTGACCCACGGCCGCAAACCCCAGGCCCAGGTGATCGAGCCCGGTTTCAAATACAACCTGGCCGACATCAACGCCGCGATTGCGCTGGTGCAGCTGGAGCGTCTGGACGCAATCAACGCCCGCCGCACCGAGCTGGCCACGCAATACCTGCAAAAACTTGAAGGCCTGCCGGTGCAACCGCTGGCCGTGCCGCCATACGCCCAGCAGCACGCCTGGCACCTGTTCATCCTGCGCATCGACAGCGAACGCTGCGGCATCGACCGCGAAGCCTTCATGAAGGGTTTGCAGGCGCAAGGCATCGGCACCGGCATCCACTTCATCGCCACCCACCTGCACACCTGGTATCGCCAGCGTGATCCGCACCTGTCCCTGCCCGACACCGAGTGGAACTCGGCGCGGCTGTGCTCGATTCCCTTGTTTCCCGACATGACCGACCAGGATCTGGACCGGGTCGTCGGAGCCATTGAACACCTGATGGGGAAACGCCCGTGAGACCTTATCCGATTCATTGTGTGTCGATCGTCATCCCGGTCTACAACGAAGAAGACAGCCTGCCGGAACTGCTGCGCCGCACCCAGGCCGCCTGCCAGCAACTGCATCATGATTACGAAATCGTGCTGGTCGACGACGGCAGCCGCGACGCCTCCGCGCAACTGCTCGAGGACGCTGCCTCGGTCGATGACAGCCCGTTTGTGGCCGTCATCCTCAACCGCAACTACGGCCAGCACGCGGCGATCATGGCCGGTTTCGAGCAGTGCAAGGGCGACGTGGTGATCACTCTCGACGCCGACCTGCAGAACCCGCCGGAAGAAATCCCGCGCCTGGTGGCCGAGGCTGAAAAAGGCTTTGACGTGGTCGGCACCGTTCGCGGCAATCGCCAGGATTCGGCCCTGCGCCGTTATCCGTCGAAACTGATCAACCTCGCGGTGCAGCGCTCCACCGGCGTTGCCATGAGCGACTACGGCTGCATGCTGCGCGCCTACCGCCGCACGATCATCGACGCGATGCTCGCCTGCCGCGAACGCAGCACGTTCATTCCGATCCTCGCCAACAGCTTCGCCCGCCACACCACCGAAATCGTCGTGGCCCACGCCGAGCGCGAACACGGTGATTCGAAGTACAGCCCGATGCGTTTGATCAACCTGATGTTCGACCTGATCACTTGCATGACCACCACGCCCCTGCGCCTGCTGAGCATCGTCGGTTTCGCCATGGCCGGGCTCGGCGTGCTGTTCGCGGCGGCGCTGATCTTCATGCGCCTGGCGTTTGGCGCCGGATGGGCCGGCGATGGCCTGTTCGTACTGTTCGCCGTGCTGTTCGTGTTCACTGGCGGCCAGTTCATCGGCATGGGCCTGCTGGGCGAATACCTGGGCCGCATGTACAGCGACGTGCGCGCTCGTCCACGTTTCTTCATTGAAAAAGTCCTGCGCGGCCATCCCGCCTCGCCGGCCCCCGCCATCACCGTTGACGGCCTCACTTCCAACTCCACGTCCGATCAGGTTCTCTCATGAGCGCAAAAACCGTTGTCTTCGCTTACCACGATATTGGCTGCGCCGGCATTCAAGCCCTGCTCGACAGTGGCTATGACATTGCGGCGGTATTTACCCATGCCGATGACCCGAAGGAGAACACCTTCTACGCCTCGGTTGCACAACTGTGCGCCAACAAAGGCATCGCGGTTCACGCACCGGAAGACGCCAACCATCCGCTGTGGATCGAGCGGATCGCCAAGCTCGACCCGGATTACATCTTCTCGTTCTACTACCGCAACCTGCTGAGCGAGCCGCTGCTGGCGCTGGCCAAAAAAGGCGCGTTCAACCTGCACGGCTCCTTGTTGCCGCGCTACCGTGGCCGCGCGCCGGCCAACTGGGTGCTGGTCAACGGCGAAACCGAAACCGGCGTCACCCTGCACCGCATGGTCAAGCGCGCCGACGCCGGCGCCATTCTGGCCCAGCAACGCGTGGCCATCGAACGCAGCGACACAGCGCTGAGCCTGCACGGCAAACTGCGGATCACCGCCAGCGACCTGCTGCGCGATGCACTGCCCGCGATGTTGCACGGCAAACTGCGGGAAACCCCGCAGGACGAATCCCAGGCCACGGTATTCGGCCGTCGCACCCCGGCGGACGGCAAACTGGTCTGGGCGCAACCGGCCGAGCAACTGTTCAACCTGGTGCGGGCCGTGACTCAGCCCTACCCCGGCGCCTTCTGCGCCGTGGGCGAGCACAAGCTGATCGTGTGGAGCGCCGACGTGGTCAAGGGCAACGAAGGCCAGGCGCCGGGCCGGGTCATCAGTGTCGATCCGCTGCGCATCGCCTGCGGTGAAGACTCGCTGGTGATCAACGCCGGCCAGCGCAACGACAACGGCCTGTACCTGAGCGGCCCGCAACTGGCCAATGAACTGGGTCTGGTGGACGGCTCGTTGCTGCGCGGTGCCGAGTCCGGTCGTGGCCCGCGTCGCACGCGGGTGCTAATCCTTGGCGTCAACGGCTTCATCGGCAACCATTTGTCCGAGCGCCTGCTGCGTGACGAGCGCTACGAAGTCTATGGCCTGGACATCGGCTCCGACGCCATCGACCGTCTGCGCAGCCATCCGCGTTTTCACTTCGTCGAAGGTGACATCAGCATTCACTCGGAGTGGATCGAGTACCACATCAAGAAATGCGACGTGGTCCTGCCGCTGGTGGCCATCGCCACGCCGATCGAATACACGCGCAACCCGCTGCGGGTGTTCGAACTCGACTTCGAAGAAAACCTGAAACTGGTGCGCTACTGCGTCAAATACAACAAGCGCGTGATCTTCCCGTCGACCTCGGAAGTCTATGGCATGTGCCAGGACAAGCACTTTGACGAGGACCGCTCGAACCTGATCGTCGGCCCGATCAACAAGCAGCGTTGGATCTACTCGGTGTCCAAGCAACTGCTGGACCGGGTGATCTGGGCCTACGGCGCCAAAGGCCTGAACTTCACCCTGTTCCGCCCCTTCAACTGGATGGGCCCACGGCTGGATCGCCTCGATTCGGCGCGCATCGGCAGTTCCCGCGCCATCACCCAGTTGATCCTCAATCTGGTGGAAGGCACGCCGATCCGCCTGTTCGACGGCGGCGAGCAGAAACGCTGCTTCACCGACATCGCCGACGGCGTCGAGGCGCTGGCGCGGATCATCGATAACGACAACGACGTCTGCAACGGCCAGATCATCAACATCGGCAACCCGGACAACGAAGCGAGCATTCGCCAGTTGGGCGAAGAACTGCTGCGCCAGTTCGAGGCTCACCCGTTGCGCAGCAACTTCCCGCCGTTCGCCGGTTTCCGCGACGTGGAAAGCAAGGCGTTCTACGGCGCCGGTTACCAGGACGTCGAGCACCGCAAACCGAGCATCGCCAACGCCAAGCGCCTGCTGGACTGGACGCCGACCGTGGAAATGCGCGAGACCATCGGCAACACGCTGGATTTCTTCTTGCGTGAGGCCATGGCCGAAATCGAGAGCAAGCGCTGATGCAGGCCGGTTTGCGCATCGACGTCGACACCTTTCGCGGCACCCGCGAAGGCGTGCCGCGCTTGCTGGAAATTCTCGATGAAGCCCAGATCAAGGCGACGTTTTTCTTCAGTGTCGGCCCGGACAACATGGGCCGGCATCTGTGGCGCCTGATCCGTCCGCAGTTCCTGTGGAAGATGCTGCGCTCCAACGCCGCCGGCCTGTACGGCTGGGACATCCTGCTGGCCGGCACGGCGTGGCCGGGCAAACCGATCGGCCGCGACCTCGGGCACCTGATGCGTCAGGCCCGGGCCGCCGGCCACGAAGTCGGCCTGCACGCCTGGGATCACCACGGCTGGCAGGCCAATGCCGGGCGCTGGAGCGATGCGCAACTGGTCAAGCAGATCCGTCAGGGCGTCGACACCTTGAGCGACATCCTTGGCGAAAAAGTCACATGTTCGGCCGCCGCCGGTTGGCGCGCGGACGAGCGTGTGATCGAAGCCAAACAGGCCTTCGGCTTTCGCTACAACAGCGATTGCCGTGGGCAGCGGCTGTTTCGCCCATTGCTGTCTGACGGCTCGGTCGGTGCGCCGCAGATTCCGGTGGACCTGCCGACCTTCGATGAGGTGGTCGGGCCGAGTGTGGCAGCGAAGGATTTCAACGCCTTCATCCTCGACCGGTTCCGCCCGGACAACCTCAACGTCTACACCATTCACGCCGAAGTAGAAGGGATTCTGATGGCCGAAGACTTTCGTCGACTGCTGGCCGACGCACGCCAGCGAAACATCAACTTTCAACCGCTGGGCGACTTGCTGCCCGAGTTTCTCAACACCCTGCCCGTCGGCCGTGTGCAACGCGGTGCCCTCGAAGGCCGCGAAGGCTGGCTGGGAGTGCAAGGCGCATGAGCAAACGCTGGGCATTGCCGCTGTTGCTGGGGATTTTTCTGCTGGCTTATCTGCTGCCGCTGGGCAGCCATGGTTTGTGGATTCCCGATGAAACCCGTTATGCGCAGATCAGCCAGGAGATGCTGCTGAGCGGCAACTGGGTGTCGCCGCATTTCATGAACCTGCGTTACTTCGAAAAACCGGCGGCCGGTTACTGGATGATCGCCCTCGGGCAGGCCGTGTTCGGGCAGAACCTGTTCGGTGTGCGGTTTGCCTCGGCCCTGAGCACCGGGCTGAGCGTGCTGCTGTGCTTCCTCATTGCCCGCCGTTTGTGGAATGACCCGCGCAAAAGTTTCGTCTGCGCCCTGCTCTACATGAGCTTCGTCATCGTCGTCGGCCAGGCCGGTTACGCCAACCTCGATCCGCAATTCACCTTCTGGGTCAACCTGAGTCTGGTGGCGCTGTGGTTCGCCCTCGACAGCCGTTCCAACGGTCAGCGCCTGGCCGGTTGGTCGGTGCTGGGCCTGGCCTGCGGCATGGGATTCATGACCAAGGGTTTTCTCGCCTGGCTGCTGCCGGTGCTGGTCGCGTTGCCGTGGATGCTCTGGCAGAAGCGCTGGAAGGAATTGCTGCTGTACGGCCCGCTGGCCATCGCGGTGGCGATGATCGTCAGCCTGCCGTGGGTGTTGGCAGTGCACGGTCAGGAACCGGATTACTGGCGGTTCTTCTTCTGGCATGAACACATCCGCCGCTTTGCCGGGGACGATGCCCAACATGACGCGCCGTGGTGGTTCTACCTGCCGCTGCTGGTGGCGTTCAGTCTGCCGTGGGTCGGGATGTTGCCGGTGGCGCTGAAGCAGGCGTGGCAAACCCGCCGCGAAACCGGCATCGCGTTTCTTGGCCTGTGGCTGCTGATGCCGCTGCTGTTCTTCAGCCTGAGCAACGGCAAGCTGCCGACTTACATCCTGCCGTGCCTGCTGCCGCTGGCGTTGCTGCTGGGCCATGCGCTGGCCGATCGCTTGCGTCTGGAGCAAGGCCGGGCGCTGGGCCTCAATGGTCTGCTGAACCTGTTGCTGGGCATCGTCACGCTGATCGGGCTGGTTTACGTGCAGCTCAAACGTCCGCTGTACGACCACGAATTGCACAGTCTGGTGTTGGTGTTTATCGCCCTGACCGGCTGGATCATCAGCAACCTGCTGCAAGCCTTCCGTCCATTGCAATGCTGGGCGGCGCCGGCGGTGGGCAGTCTGCTGCTGATCGCATTGCTGCCGGCGGCACTGCCCAAATCGGTGGTGGCGAACAAGATGCCGGACCAGTTCGTCCTCGCCCACCAAGCGGAACTGGCGAGCGCCGCTCACCTGTTGAGCAACGACCTGGGCGCCGCGTCGGCCCTGTCCTGGCGCCTCAAACGCCCGCAGGTGGCGCTGTACAACACGATAGGCGAATTGAAATATGGCCTTGCCTATCCTGACGGCATCCAACAACGGGTCGATCCCGATCAGGTGCAGCAGTGGATGCGCCAAGCCCGCAAGACCGGTTCGGTCGGCGTGGTGATGCGGGTCAAGGGGCAAGACGAACTGGACGAACTCGACAGACTGCCCAAGGACGGCGTTCGTTATGAGCAGGGCAACCTGGTGATCATGATCCTGCCGCAGGAGGCGTCATGAGCCTGTTGCTGCTGTTGGCCGCCTGCCTGCTGACCTGCCTGGGCCAGGTCGCGCAGAAATTTGCCGTCGAGAGCTGGCGCGGCGCGAGCCTGTCGTGGTCGAGCAAATTGCGCTCGCCGTGGCTATGGCTGGCCCTGCTCGCCCTCGGCGCGGGCCTGCTGGTGTGGCTGCTGGTGTTGCAGCGCCTGCCGGTCAGCATCGCCTATCCGATGCTCAGCCTCAATTTCGTGATCATCACCCTGATCGCTCGCTTCGTATTCAGGGAGCCCGTCGACGCTCAGCACTGGTTCGGTGTGGTGCTGGTGATTGGTGGCGTGGCGCTGCTGGGGCAACAGTCATGAACCGGTGCCGTGGAATCTTCTTCGCCCTGGCCAGCGTGCTGCTGGTCAGCGTGGCGCAACTGAGCATGCGCTGGAGCATGACGCGCCTGCCCCGGCCGGATCAGTGGCTGGCCCTGCCCAGTGTCGACTCAGTCGCGCTGGTCGTGGTGCTGGCGGCGATCTTCGCCTATGCGCTGTCGATGCTCTGCTGGCTCGCCGCCCTGCGCGATCTGCCGCTGAGCCGGGCCTATTCGCTGCTGAGTATCAGCTACGCGCTGGTGTACCTGCTGGCGGCCAGTCTGCCGCTGTTCAACGAATCCTTCAGTTTCTCCAAATCACTGGGCGTGGCGCTGGTCATGCTCGGGGTCATCACCATCAACACTCGTCCGGCCCGTGCGCCCGAATTGAGGAGTTCGCCATGAAAATCACAGTGTTTGGTAGCGGTTATGTCGGCCTGGTGCAGGCCGCCGTGCTGGCCGAAGTCGGCCATGACGTGGTGTGCATGGACATCGACGAGAAGAAAGTCGAACTGCTGCGCCAGGGTCACGTCAGCATCTTCGAGCCGGGGCTGGCCAGTCTGGTCCGCGAGGGCCTGGACGCCGGGCGGCTGCAATTCACCTGCGATGAAAAACTCGCGGTGCAGCACGGCAAGGTCGCGTTCATTGCCGTCGGCACCCCGTCCAAAGAAGACGGCTCGGCCGATCTGCGTTACGTGCTGTCGGTGGGCGACGCGGTGGCCCGGCACCGTGAACAGCCACTGATTCTGGTGGAAAAATCCACCGTACCCGTCGGCACCGGCGACACCTTGCGCACGCACCTGGACAAAGCCTTGGTCAAGGCCGGACGTCTGTTGCAGTTCGATATCGTCTCCAACCCGGAATTTCTCAAGGAAGGCTCGGCGGTCGCCGATTGCCGCCGGCCGGACCGGATCGTCATCGGCTGCGAACGCGAAGAAGTACGCGACGTAATGCGCGACCTGTACTCGCCGTTCAACCGCAACCACGACCGCATCATGTTCATGGACCTGCGCAGCGCCGAGCTGACCAAGTACGCCGCCAACTGCATGCTGGCGACCAAGATCAGCTTCATCAACCAGATCGCCGAACTGGCCGAACACCTTGGCGCGGACATCGAGTCGGTGCGCCAGGGCATCGGCGCCGACAGCCGTATCGGCTATCACTTCATCTACCCCGGTTGCGGTTACGGCGGCTCGTGCTTCCCCAAAAGACATGCGCGCGCTGATCCACAGCGCCGAAGAAGCGCACTGCTCCAGCGACTTGCTGCAAGCGGTGGAAGCGATCAACCAGCGGCAAAAACACAAATTGTTCGAGCGCATCAACGCGTTCTACAAGGGCGAACTGCGCGGCAAAACCTTCGCCCTGTGGGGCCTGGCGTTCAAGCCGAACACCGACGACATGCGTGATGCGCCGAGCCGGGTCCTGCTCGAATCGCTGTGGGCCGCCGGCGCCAATGTGCGCGCGTTCGATCCGGAAGCGATGCAGGAAACCCAGCATCTGTACCCGGACGAATCGAAACTGATGCTGATGGGCACCCCGGAATCGGTACTTGCCGGTTCCGACGCGCTGATCATCTGCACCGAATGGCAGCAGTTCAAGGCGCCGGATTTCGACCTGATCCAACAACGCCTCAAGGCCCCGGTGATCTTCGATGGTCGCAACCTGTACGACGCCGAACGCCTGGCCCGCAACGGCTTCCATTACTTCCCGATGGGCCGTGGCGAATCGCGTACCTTGCCGATTCCGTTGCAGCAATGGCCGCACGCCTCGGACGTGGCTTGATCGGTTTAACCCCTGCCCGGCGCCGGCAGTCCCTGATCGCAGGGCTGCTGGCGTTTCTGCTGTTCATCGCCGGCGTGTACGGGCAGGCACCCATCGGTTTCGACTCGCGCTTCGTGTTGTTCGCCCAGGAAATGCTGCGCCACGGGCCCAGTGTATTTCCCACCACTTACGGTGAGCCGTACGCCGATTATTCGGCGCTCTCGACCTTGTTCATCTGGCTGTTGTCGTTGCCGTTCGGCACGGTCAACAGCCTGACGGCGTGGCTGCCGAGCGCTTTCGCCGGCGCGGTGATCGTGACGTTGATGTATCGCTTGCTCGCGCCCTCATCCGTGCGTTGGGCAGTGGTGAGCATCGCATTGCTGATGCTCACCAGCACCTTCATCACCGAGACTCGGGCGGTGTCGCAGGACCTGATGCTCGCCGCCGTGGCGTTTTCGGTGTTCTACCTCGGCTATGCCCACGACCATTTCGCTGCCGGTCGGCGCTGGCCGCTGGTGTTCCTTCTGTTGCTGCTGGGGTTCGGCATTCGGGGGCCGATCGGGCTGGTGGTGCCGAGCGGCATGCTCTGCAGTTACTACCTGCTGGATCGCCAGTGGTCGCGTCTGTTGACCTTCGGCGTGCTGGCTTCGCTGCTGCTGGCGGCCTGCGTGGGGCTGCTGTTGTGGCTGGCGGAGGTCAGCGGCGGGCCGGCGTTTCGTCAGGACGTGATCCGCATGCAGTTCATGGGGCGCATGGACGGCAGCGAAGGCGTCAGCGGTTCGCTGTATTACTTCACCAGTTCTCTGGGCAACTATGCGCTGGCGTATCCGCTGGCCTTGCTCGCGCTGGCGGCGGTGTGGCTGAGCAAGCCCCGGCAACGCGGCCCGGCCTTGCGCCTGGTGCAGTATTGCGCCGCGGCGGGATTGATCGTGATGGTCGGGCTGTCGATTCCCCAGGCGAAAAAGGCCCGCTATCTGCTGCCGATGCTGCCCATGGCGGCGATTATTGCGGCGTATCCGTTTCAGGTGTTGCATGGTCGGGTGTTTGCCTGGCTGCGCGTCGGCATGCAGGGGCTGTGGTTGTTGATTCCCGCGTTGTTGATCGCTTTGTTGTGGCTGGCGAAGCGACGGTTTCCCGAGTCGTTGACCGACCTGACGCCGGTAATGATCGTGCTCGGATTGCTGCAACTGGCCGCTTTGTCACGGTTGTGGCTACCGCGCTGGCGAACCGAAGTCCTCGCGTTCAGCGCTGTGCTGGCGGTCTGGTCGGCCTACGCGCTGGTGTTCGAGCCGGTGGAGCGACAGCTGTATGACACGCGAACCTTCAGCCAGGCGGTAATGGTGCGGATCCACGAGCAACCCGCGCCGCTGGTGCTGCACGGCATGGGCAAGGACGCCAAGGCGATCAAGTTCATGGTCAACGTCGAGCAGGATCTGCAACCGCAGTTCAGCGAAACCACGCAAGCGCTCGAAGCACTCAAGGGGCCGGCGTGGCTGATGATGGATCGCAGCGACTATCAAGCCCTGCAAGGCACGTCGCTCGGGGCGTTGCAGCCGATATTGAGCGGCCGTTTCGACAAAAACGATTATGTGTTGCTGTGGCTGACGCCTTAACCTGCGCGACGTGATTTCGACAGGGACCGCTGACTGATGACCTTTACCGTGCGACAGGCCCTTGCAGCCGATGCCATCGCCCTCCCCGCCATCGAGCGTTCGGCCGCCGCGCTGTTTGGCCTCGACCCATCACTGGCCTGGCTGGCAGATGCCGCCGTGCCCCAGGCCTCGGCGCATTTACCGGCCATTGAACGGGGTGAAGTGTGGGTCACGGAAAACAACGACGGGCAACTTGCAGGTTTTTTAAGGGCAGTGACTGTCGACCAACAGTTGCACATTGAGGAACTGTCCGTCAGCCAACACTTTCAGGGCCGGGGCGTCGGTCGCAAGTTGCTGTTGGCGGCGATTGAACAGGCGCGTCTGTGGCAACTTCGGGCGGTGACGCTGACGACGTTTCGCGATCTGCCGTGGAATGCGCCGTTCTATCAACGCATGGGTTTTGCGCTATTGAACGCCGACGACAGCGACGCACGTCTGAACCATGTATTGCGCGATGAAATCGCTCACGGATTGCCCGGCGAGCGACGTTGCGCCATGCGTCTGATCCTTACGCCGTCGCCTTGAGATCGACCCCCAGCGCCTGGGCGAACGCCTTGACCAACGGACTGCGCACGGTGTTGTGCCGCAGGATCAGATTGAACGGCGTGTCGAAGTGGATCAGCTCCGGGCACACCGCACGAAACTGCCCGGCGGCCACCAGCGTGGCAGCGTAATGCTGCGGCAGAAAGCCCACGAAACGCCCGGTCTTGATCAACAATGCCACCGCTTCGACCTGGGTCGCCGAGGCGGAAAAACTGTCGTAGCGGGCGAAGTTGAGCTTGTCGCGATGGATCGCGTAGCGGTGGTTGATGCACTCGTAATCCTGCAGCACGTTGCCGCCCATCTGCTCCGCCGGCATCTCGAACAACGGGTGGCCGACAGCGCAGTAAGCCTGCGAGCGTTCTTCATAGAGCGGGTAATAATCGAACTCTTCACGCTTTTGATAAACCGGGACTATTCCGGCAACTAAGCGACCCTCGACCACGCCTCTTTCTACTTCATCCAACTGAGTCGCCTGAAGTTGAAACCTTACTTTCGGTGAATGTTCATTTATCTTTTTAAGCGCGGCAACTAACGGCGAATTATTGTCGCTGATCGTATTATCGATCACCCCCACTCCTAGATCGCCGATAAGTTCGTTCTGTGCCGAACTAAGCCGATCACGAAAGTTGTCGACCGAAGCAAACAGATCAATCGACGCCTGATACACCAGACGCCCTTCTTCGGTCAGGTGAAACCCTTCGCGCCCCCGGGTACAAAGGCGCATGCCGATGCGGATTTCCAGGTCGGAGATCTGTTTGCTGATCGCGGCCAGGCCCACGTTCAGCTCGTTTTGCGCCGCGCTGAAGCCGCCGGCCTCGACCACCGCCTTGAACACCTTGAGCAGTTTGAAATCCAGTCCGCTGAGGGCCAAAGGTGCCCGGTGAGCGGTTTTGACCGGTGGGTTTCCGGAATTGGAAAGTGGGGTTTCCATAATGCTGATTTACCTCTGGCGCAATGTTCAACAATCTGTGTCCAACAACAAAAACATCGCCGGCTAATAATAATGATCACAGAAAACCAGCCTTGGCAACCGCCAGAAAATCCCGAACATCAGTGCCAACTCACTGATCGCCAAACATTAAAAGCTGACACTTCGATCAGCTCTTGTCTCTTTGCAACTGCCCTCTTGAAAACTGCTTTGGCCTGATTCTGTCCGCTGCTGCTGTTCGCTGAATAGCCAGCGCGATTTCAGGGCCCGGCACACCGATTTCAGTTCGCGTTACCGACGAGGAAAACAACCAATGTCTCAAACCACCGACCGTCTCTGGGGTGCCCGTTTCAAAAGCGGCCCGTCCGCAGCCCTGGCGGCCCTGTCCCGTTGCCCCGAGCGCTATTTCCGCCTGACGCCGTACGATCTGGCCGGCTCCAAGGCCCACGCCGGGGAACTGCAACGTGCCGGCCTGCTCGACGAGCAGGAAACCCGCACGATGATCGAAGCCCTGGACGGCATCGGTGCCGATTTCGCTGCCGGGCGCATCGCCCCGACGCTGGACGACGAAGACGTTCACACCTTCATCGAGCGCCTGCTGACCGAACGCCTCGGCGCACTGGGCGGCAAGCTGCGCGCCGGCCGTTCACGCAACGACCAGACCGCCAACGACCTGCGCCTGTTCCTGCGTGACCACGTGCGCACCCTGGCCGTGGAAGTGCTGGCCCTGCAAACGGCGCTGGTGGATCAGGCCGAGCAGCATGTCGAAAGCATCTGCCCGGGCTTCACCCACTTGCAGCAGGCGCAACCGATCGTGTTCGCCCATCACCTGCTGGCCCACGCGCAATCGATGCTGCGCGACGTGCAACGCCTGGTGGACTGGGACGCCCGCACTTCGCTGTCGCCCCTCGGTGCTGCGGCCATGGCCGGTTCCGCGATTGCTCGCCAGCCGCAACAATCGGCCAGGGAAATGGGCTACGCCGGGGTCTGCGAAAACTCCATCGACGCCGTGGCCAGCCGTGATCACGTCGCCGAATTCCTGTTCATCGCCAGCATGCTCGGGATCAACATCTCGCGTCTGGCCGAAGAGTTCTGCCTGTGGTCGTCGCGCCAGTTCCGCTGGGTCGATCTGGACGACGCCTACGCCACCGGCAGCTCGATCATGCCGCAGAAGAAAAACCCGGACATCGCCGAACTGGCGCGGGGCAAGGCTGGGCGTCTGATCGGCAACCTGACCGGCCTGCTGTCGACGCTCAAATCCCTGCCGCTGTCGTACAACCGCGACCTGAGCGAAGACAAGAACGGCGTGCTCGACAGCGTCGACACCTTGCTGCTGGTGCTGCCGGCCATGGCCGGGATGGTCGCGACCATGACCGTCAACGTCGAGGAACTGCGGCGTCAGGCGCCGCTGGGTTTCACCCTCGCCACTGAAGTCGCCGACTGGCTGGCGGTGCGCGGCGTGCCGTTCAAGGAGGCCCACGAAATCACCGGCGCGCTGGTGCAGGCCTGCGAAAAACACGACCTCGAATTGTGGGAAGCCTCGCCGGCGCTGCTGGCCGAGATCGACCCGCGCCTCACGGCAGACGTGCGAGACAGCCTGACCCTGGAAGCCGCCATCGCAGCACGCAGCGGCTGGGGCGGCACCGCACCGCAACAGGTGCGCGAGCAGATCGGCCGCCTGAAAACCGCCCTCGCCGCGCAGCAACAGTGGACCGAAAACTACCAGGGCTTCCGCCTCTAAGCCGGGTCCCCCTCCCATCGGGAGGGGGTTGATCGACAAGTACAGTGTACGGAGAAACACCATGAGCCAGACTCAGGCAGAACGACTCCAGGCGGAGCGCAAACTGGCGGAAAACCAGTTCGACATTACCCAGTACCAGCATGTGCCACGGCGTTATTACGGGCGGATCTTCTTCGCCACCGTGATCGTCATCGCCATCATCGGCCTGGTGCGGGCCTTCGCCGAAGGCAAGATCGAATGGTCGTACATCGGCCAGTTCCTCACCTCCGAAGCGATCATGTGGGGCCTGTTCAACACGATCATCATGGCCGTGCTGGCCATGGCGCTGGGCATCGTGTTCGGGGTGATCACCGCGATCATGCGCATGTCGGCCAACCCGATCCTGCGCTACGTGGCCGTGACCTACACCTGGCTGTTTCGCGGTACGCCGCTGATTCTGCAACTGCTGTTGTGGTTCAACCTGGCGCTGATCTTCCCCACCATCGGCATTCCCGGCCTGTTCGAACTCGACACCGTGAGCCTGATGACCCCGTTCGTGGCCGCCCTGCTCGGCTTGAGCATCAACCAGGGCGCCTACACCGCCGAAGTGGTGCGCGCCGGCCTGCTGTCGGTGGACACCGGCCAGTACGAAGCCGCCAAGTCCATCGGCATGCCGCGCTTGCAGGCGCTGCGCCGGATCATCCTGCCGCAGGCCATGCGGATCATCATTCCGCCGGTCGGTAACGAATTCATCGGCATGGTGAAAATGACCTCGCTGGCGAGCGTCATCCAGTACTCGGAACTGCTCTACAACGCCCAGAACATCTACTACGCCAACGCCCGGGTCATGGAGCTGCTGATCGTCGCCGGTATCTGGTACCTGGCCACCGTCACTGTCCTGTCCTTTGGTCAAAGCCGTCTGGAGCGTCGTTTCGCTCGCGGCGCCGGCAAGCGTTCTTGAGGAGTCGAACATGAGAAACATCGTCAAGGCCGTGAGCCTGAACAAATATTACGACCAGTACCACGCGCTCAAGGACATCAACATCGAGGTCGAGCAAGGCGAAGTGCTGTGCATCATCGGCCCGTCGGGCTCGGGCAAGAGCACCCTGCTGCGCTGCGTCAACCAGTTGGAAAAGATCGACAAGGGCGGCCTCTGGGTCGACGGCGAACTGGTCGGCTACCGCGTCGTCGGGCACAAGCTGCACGAACTCAACGAGTCGCAGATCGCCCGCCAGCGCCTGGCCACCGGCATGGTGTTCCAGCGCTTCAACCTGTTCCCGCACATGACTGTGCTGCAAAACATCATCGAAGGCCCGTGCCAGGTGCTGAAGCGTTCGCCCAAAGAGGCGCACGAAGAAGCCCTGGAACTGCTGGCCCGGGTCGGCCTGGCCGACAAACGCAACAGCTACCCGATCGAACTGTCGGGCGGTCAGCAGCAACGGGTGGCGATTGCCCGCGCGCTGGCCATGCGACCCAAGCTGATGCTGTTCGATGAACCCACTTCGGCACTCGACCCGGAACTGGTCGGTGAGGTGCTGTCGGTGATGCGCGATCTGGCGCAGACCGGCATGACCATGATCGTCGTCACCCATGAACTGGGCTTCGCCCGGGAGGTTTCCAACCGCATGGTGTTCATGGACGGCGGCCAGATCGTGGAGGCTGGAAGCCCCGAAGAAATACTAATAAGTCCGCAAAACCCGCGCACCCAAAGCTTCATTTCTGCCGTTCGAACCTGAGGCCCCTTTGGCCTTCACAACACTCATAAGAGAACGTCCATGAAGAACTTCGTCATTCCAGCAGTACTCACCTCCCTCATGTCTTGCGGTGTCGCCGTGGCCGCCGAGTTGCCGGCCAGCATCAAGGAGAAAGGCGAGATCGTCGTCGCGATCATGCCCAACTATCCGCCGATGGATTTCAAGGACCCGGCCACCAACAAGCTCACCGGCCTTGACTACGACCTGGGCAACGCCCTGGCCGAACGCCTCGGGGTGAAGATCAAGTGGCAGGAGACCGGCTTCGAGCAAATGATCAACGCCCTGACCACCGATCGCGTGGACATGGTCCTGTCGGGCATGACCGACACCGCCGAGCGCCAGGCCAGCGTGACCTTCGTCGACTACTTCACCAGCGGCCCGCAGTTCTACACCTTGCAGAAGAACGCAGCGACCAACGAGATCATCGACCTGTGCGGCAAGAAAGTCGGCACCAGCCGCCGCACCACCTTCCCGGCGGAAATCGCCGAGTGGAGCAAGGCCAACTGTGAAGCCGCCGGGAAACCGGCGATCAACGTGATCGGCACCGAAGGCTCGGCCGACGCCCGTGCGCAACTGCGCCAGAGCCGTATCGATGCGGCGATGCAGGGCAGCGAAACCCTGTCGTACCTCAAGACCCAGGAAAAGGACATGTACAAAACGGTCGGCCAGCCGATCTCCGTGCAGTTCACCGGGTTGGGTGTGAGCAAGAAGAAGCCTGAGCTGAGTGAAGCGGTGAAGGTAGCGCTGCAGAGCATGGTGGATGACGGCAGCTATAACGCGATTCTGAAGAAGTGGGATCTGGAGCTGGGTGCGATCAAGGATGTGACCATTAACGCGGGCAAGTAAACCTTCGCCACGGATGCCCGGCTGCGATCTTTTGATTGATCGTTCCCACGCTCTGCGTGGGAATGCAGCCGGGGACGCTCTGCGTCCCGAACAAAGATCGCAGCCTTCGGCAGTTCCTACAGATGAGTATCGGAGCGCTGTGATGTCCTCCTCACCCCAACCCACCTGGCCCGACCAGCACAAAGCCTGCCTCGCCCTGGCCTTCGACCTCGACGGCCCGACCGGCGATGCCATGCTCAACAACTCGATCTGGCACAAACCCGAATACTTCGGCTTCGGCGGCTACGGCCCGTATCGCGCCCTGCCACGCCTGCTGGATCTGCTCGATGCCTTCAAGATCCCGACCACCTTCTTCGTCCCCGCCTGGGTCGTGGAAAACTGGCCGAAACAATGCCAGGCCATCGTCGAGCGCGGTCATGAAGTCGCCTACCACGGCTACAAACACGAATCCTTCTACGCCCTGACGCTGGACCAGCAGCAGGCCGTGATGAACAAGTCCCGCGACGTGTTCTGGCAATATCTGCACATCCGCGCCGAGGGTTTTCGCACCCCGTCCGGCGACTGGCGTGCCGAAACCCCGGCGATGCTGACCGACAACGGCGTCATCTATTCCAGCAGCATGCGCGGCGACGACCGCCCTTATCTGGTCAACGTCCCCGGCCACGACACCCCGCTGGTGGAGATCCCCGGCCGCTGGGAAATGGACGACTACGCCTCCCTCGCCTACACCCGCGCACCGAACTTCCCGTCCGGGCTCGACCGCACCGCCAGCTACGAGCTGACCCTCGACAACTGGCAACGCGAGTACAACGGCGCGATGGACGAAGGCCTGTGCCTGACCACCCTGTTCCACCCGAAAATCACCGGCAAACCGGGGCGCATCCTGTTGCTGGAGAAACTCTTCGAACACATGCGCCAGCGCGATGACGTGTGGTTCGCCACGTGCCGCGACGTCGCCCGCTGGTGGCTGAAGGAGCATCACCATGGCTGACGCTGACAACCTCTGGCCCGCCGGCAAACGCTGCGCGGTGGTGCTGACCGTCGATTACAACGACATCCACGGCATTCTCACCCAGGCCCCGGAAGTCGCGGGGCGCGACAAGACGCTGTCGGTGTGGCGCTACGGCACGCAACGCGGCGTCGAGCGTTTGCTCGGCCTGTTCAGGGAACTCGGGGTGCGCAGCAGCTGGTTCGTGCCCGGCATCGTTGCCGAAGAAAACCCGCAGCACATCGCCGCGATTCTGGCTGACGGGCATGAAATCGCCTGCGCCGGTTACCGCCATCAGAATTACGACACGCTGGATCTGGCGGCGCAGAGTGCGGAAGTCGCCAAAGGCTGCGCAGCGCTGGAAGCACTTACCGGCGTGCATCCAACCGGCTTCCGGATTCCGGCGGGTAACGGCGCGCCGGGCTTCATCGAAGCCTTGAAAGATCACGGCATTCTCTGGTCTTCCTCATGGCGTGGCGATGACCTGCCGTTCTTGCACCCGACCGCGCCCGAAGTGGTCGAGTTGCCGCTGCATTACGAACTGGAAGACGAACCCTACTTCGCCTTCAACCTGAGCCCGGCCGTACCGCCGGCGCAATCGCGGATCGCCTCTTACAGCCACACCCTGGGCAACCTGCAAATGGACTTCGCCGGCTTCCACCGCTTCGGCCTGTGCTACGTGCTGCGCCTGCACCCGGAAATCATCGCCACACCGGGGCGCATCGGCGTGCTGCGCGAATTGCTGCAAGGCATTCAGCAGCATCACGACGTGTGGATCGCCACCGGCGCCGAAGTCGCGCAGTGGTGGGCGCAGACGGCGGCGCCGGTTGCGCAGGATCATCCGGCGTCGGTGTATGAGCGCCATTATCGGGACTACCTCGTATGACCGAACGCATGCAGCGGCTGGCGCAGTTTTGCGTCGAGACACGCTTTGAAGACCTGCCGCCAGCGTTGGTGGAACAGGCCAAGCGACACATTCTCGACACCTTCGGCGCAGCACTGGCCGGGGCCGACAGCGCGGTGGCGCTTCAGGCGCGGCAGGTGTTCGGCGCCGAACCCGGCACTGCGTTGGTCTGGGGTTCATCGTTGCGGGTCGGCGCGGGGCATGCGGCATTGCTCAACGGCATCGCCGCCCATGCGCTGGAGCTGGACGACACCGGCGGGTGCGATCACTCGGGCGCGGTGGTGCTTCCGGCGGTGATGGCGGCACTGTCGCTGGTGGATCGGCCGGTGGACGGTCGCGAGTTCATCACCGCCGTGGTGATCGGCTACGAAATCGGCCGGCGGGTACTGGAAGCCTGCGGCAGTTATTCGGCCCACAACGGCGCCGGTTGGCATTCGACCGCCACTTGCGGTGTGTTCGGCGCGGCGGCGGCCTGTGCGCGGATCTTTGCGCTGGATGTCGGGCAAACCGTGTCGGCACTGGGCATTGCCGGTAGTTTCAGCGGCGGGTTGTGGGCGTTCATCCATGACGGTTCGCAAAGCAAGAAACTGCACAGCGGCCGTGCGGCCGAGGGTGGTTTGCTCGCGGCGCGTTTTGCCCGTGAAGGCGTCAGTGGACCGTCGGTATTGTTCGAGGATGTCTGGGGTGGATTTCTCAAGACCCTGGCACCGTGCAGCGCGCAGCCGGACGCGCTGGATGCTGATTTGGGACAGGTCTGGAAACTCGCGCGCTGTTCGATCAAACCCTATGCCGCGTGTCGTGGCACCCATTCGGCCATCGATGCACTCGGCTTGTTGCTGGAGCAATTGCAGGTTGGCGCCGATCAGGTGGAAGACGTGCAGGTCAACCTGTGCGGGTTTCTGCTCGACATGTGCGGCGGTCGCGACATCCAAAGTCTGGCCGCCGCGCAAATGAGCCTGCCCTACGCCCTCGCCGCGCGACTGGTGCACGGCCATTGCCGGCTCGAGGCTTACGACGAACAGCCGCGCGACGATCCGCGTATTGCCCACTGGCTGACGCGCATTCGCCTTGAAGTGGATGAGCGACTATCGGAGGATGGCGAGCCGGTGGTCGTGGTGCGAACCCGCGACGGGCGTCAGACGAGTCTGTGTGTCGAGGTGCCGCTGGGCGCGCCGGGCAATCCGCTGAGCGAGGCGGCGCTGGAGGAGAAGTTTTTCAGTCTGGCGCTGCGAGTCATTTCACCGGTCAAGGCCGAGCCGTTACTGGCGCAGCTGCGGCAACTGCAAACGCTGGATTCCGTGCGCGATCTCGAGCACCTGTTAACCGAATAAGGACATTTGATTTTCCGTGGCCACCTACTCGCTCGTTATCCGCCGCCTGATGATCGTTTCGCTGACCATCGTCGTCAGCCGCGCCATCACCAGTCCGCTGCTCACGCTGTTTCTGAGCAACAAGCTCGGCCTCAACCAACAGGATGTCGGGTTGTTGCTGGGCATCGCGGTGTTCATCGCCACCCTGCTTGCGCTGTACGGTGGCTACATCATCGACCGGCTGGAAAAGCGCCGGTTGCTGATTCTGGCGATGCTTTCCAGCGCCATCGGCTTCGTGCTGCTGACCTTTGCCAAAGACCTGTACCTGACGACCGCCACCCTGGTCATCACCGAAACCGCCTCGGCGCTGTTCCTGATCGGCTCCAAGGCGATCCTCAGTGAAAACCTGCCCATGGGTCAGCGGGCCAAGGCGTTTTCCCTGCGCTACACCCTGACCAACATCGGCTACGCCACCGGCCCGATGCTCGGCGTGGTAATCGCCGGGGTCTACCCGATTGCGCCGTTCCTGATTGCCGCTGGTATCGCTTTCGGCAGCATCTTCCTGATGATCGGGATTCCCAAGGATGCCAGCCCGGTCGCCGCCATCGGCCAGCCGCAAAGCTTCCTGAAAACGCTGATCACCCTGAAAAACGACCGCACGCTGATCATGTTCACCTGCGGCTGTCTGCTCAGCACCGTGGTTCACGGCCGCTTCACCCTGTACCTGTCGCAATACCTGCTGGTGGTCGAGGATTCGCAGCGGGCGTTGCAAACCATGGCCGCCCTGCTCGCCTGCAACGCCATCGCGGTGATTCTGCTGCAGTACCAGATCGGCCGCTTCCTCAACCGGGAAAAACTGCGCTACTGGATCGCCGCCGGCACCAGCCTGTTCATCGTTGGATTGATCGGTTTCAGCCTCGCCGACAGCCTGGTGACGTGGTGCATCGCGATGTTCATCTTCACCCTCGGCGAGATGATCATTTACCCGTCGGAATTTCTGTTCGTCGACACCCTGGCGCCCGAAGAACTGCGCGGCAGCTATTACGGCGCGCAGAACCTGGCGGCCCTCGGCGGCGCGCTGAGCCCGGTGATTTGCGGCTTTCTGCTGATGCATACGCCGGCGCCGACCATGTTCTACGCCCTCAGCGCACTGACGGCGATGGGTGGATTCCTGTGTTTCATGAGTGGGCGGCGCGTGGCTTTACTTCACAAATAATGCACTGAAACTGCATTTATATGAATTTGTCAGCATCGAGATTGCTTGGCACACTGTGCGCGTTCCTCCCCCAATAGTTGGAACACTTCGAAGGACTTTCCGCGTTTACGGACAAGTCCTTTTTTTTGCCCTGAATTTCGCAAAGGATCGATTCTGCATGCTCGCTCGCTGGTTGCCCGCCGCCATCAACACCCGCCCCACTGAATGGAGCCGCGCCGCCATCGGCATGGCCCTGGGCACGTTGTTCAGCGTGTGGGCGTGCAGTCAGGTGTTCGGCATTGAAGTGGCCTACCACCTGATCGGCCCGCTGGGCGCTTCGGCAGTGTTGCTGTTCGCGGTGTCCTCCGGCGCCCTCGCCCAACCATGGTCGATCATCGGCGGCTACCTGTGCGCCGGCGTCGTCGCGTTGCTGGTGGCCCACGTCCTCGGCCGAACCCTCGGCAGTGCGTGCCTCGCGGCGGGCATGGCGCTGATCCTGATGTGCTGGCTGCGCTGCCTGCACCCGCCGGCCGGCGCCGTCGCGTTGACCATGGTGCTGGCCGACCCGATGACCATCGCCATGGACTGGAAAGCCCTGGAACCGGTGATGCTCAGCGCCGCGTGCCTGCTGCTCGCCGCACTGGCCTACAACAACCTCACCCGCATCCGCTACCCGAAACGCCCCGCAGGACCGGCGCCGGCCGTGGCGCCGGTGGATATTCAGTCCATTACGGCCGAGGATCTGAAACGGGCACTGGCCGATATGGAGGCGTTCATCGATGTCACGCCGGAGGATCTGGAACAGTTGATTCATGCCAGTGAACTGCACGCCAAGCGGCGCAGCATTGGTCAGGTATTCCGCTGAGTCCGGAGCCTGTCCCTGTCAGCGTTGTCGATTGAAAAGAAGCCGCGATCCCGTGCATTTGGCCTAAGGTAAAAATGCAGACAGCCCGTGCACATATCCCCGTTGTACACGGCAAATTTGCACTGTTACGATCCGCTAACGCTCGCGCGCGAGCTTCTCGAATAAAGACAATAAAAGCAGGGAGTTAGTGATGACTGCTCAGGCTTCATCCCCGCGGACTTCGTCCATGGATGCCACGCCGCACGAAGTGCTGGCCGAGGTTCGCAATCACATCGGTCATCTGACCCTCAACCGCCCCGCCGGCCTCAATGCCCTGACCCTCGACATGGTGCGCCAGCTCCAGCAGCATCTGGACGCCTGGGCCGCCGATGCCGATATCCACGCGGTGGTGCTGCGCGGTGCCGGCGAAAAAGCCTTTTGCGCCGGTGGCGACATTCGCTCGCTGTACGACAGCTTCAAAAGCGGCGACACGCTGCACGAAGATTTCTTCGTCGAGGAATACGCCCTCGACCTGACGATCCACCACTACCGCAAACCGGTGCTGGCGCTGATGGACGGTTTCGTTCTCGGCGGCGGCATGGGTCTGGTGCAAGGCGCGGATCTGCGGGTGGTCACCGAGAAGAGCCGTCTGGCGATGCCTGAAGTGGCGATCGGCTATTTCCCGGATGTCGGCGGCAGTTATTTCCTGCCACGGATTCCCGGCGAGCTGGGGATTTATCTGGGCGTCAGCGGCGTGCAGATCCGTGCAGCGGATGCGCTGTATTGCGGCCTCGCCGACTGGTATCTGGACAGCAGCAAACTCGGCATCCTCGACGAACAGCTTGATCATCTGGAGTGGCACGACACGCCGCTCAAAGACCTGCAAAGCCTGCTGGCCCGCCACGCCGTGCAAACCCTGCCGGATGCGCCGCTCGAAGCCTTGCGCCCGGCCATCGACCACTTCTTCGCCTTGCCAGATGTGCCGAGCATCGTCGAGCAACTGCGCGCCGTGACCGTCGCCGACAGCCACGAATGGGCGACCACCACCGCCGACCTGCTGGAAACCCGCTCGCCGCTGGCCATGGGTGTGACCCTGGAAATGCTCCGTCGCGGCCGCCATCTGAGCCTGGAACACTGCTTCGCCCTCGAACTGCATCTGGATCGCCAGTGGTTCGAACGCGGCGACCTGATCGAAGGCGTGCGCGCCCTTCTGATCGACAAAGACAAATCACCACACTGGAATCCGCCGACCTTGACCGCGCTGCACGTCGAACAGGTCGCGAGTTTCTTCCACGGTTTCGCAGAGAGCGGGAGCTGAGCCATGCACGATCTCGAATTGACTGAAGACCAGGTCATGATCCGCGACATGGCCCGGGACTTTGCCCGTGGCGAAATCGCGCCCCACGCACAAGCCTGGGAAAAGGCCGGCTGGATCGATGACGCCCTGGTGGCAAAGATGGGCGAACTCGGCCTGTTGGGCATGGTGGTGCCGGAGGAATGGGGCGGCACTTACGTCGACTACGTGGCCTACGCGCTGGCGGTGGAAGAGATTTCCGCCGGTGACGGCGCCACCGGCGCGTTCATGAGCATCCACAACTCGGTGGGCTGCGGGCCGGTGCTCAATTACGGCAGCGAAGAGCAGAAACAGACCTGGCTGGCGGATCTGGCCAGCGGCGCGGTGATCGGCTGCTTCTGCCTGACCGAACCCCAGGCCGGCTCCGAAGCGCACAACCTGCGCACCCGCGCCGAACTGCGCGACGGGCAATGGGTAATCAACGGCGCCAAGCAATTTGTCAGCAACGGCAAGCGGGCGAAACTGGCGATCGTGTTTGCCGTCACTGATCCGGATCTCGGCAAGCGTGGCATCTCGGCGTTTCTGGTGCCGACCGATACGCCGGGGTTCATGGTTGATCGCACCGAACACAAGATGGGCATCCGCGCTTCCGACACCTGCGCGGTGACCTTGAACAACTGCAGCATTCCCGAAGCCAATCTGCTGGGTGAACGCGGTAAAGGTCTGGCGATTGCCCTTTCCAACCTGGAAGGCGGACGTATCGGTATCGCCGCGCAAGCATTGGGCATCGCCCGTGCAGCGTTCGAAGCGGCGCTGGGTTATGCCCGTGATCGGGTGCAGTTCGGTAAAGCGATTGTCGAGCATCAGAGCATCGCCAACCTGCTGGCGGACATGCAGATGCAGATCAACGCGGCCCGCTTGATGATCCTGCACGCGGCGCGGCTGCGCACGGCGGGCAAACCGTGTCTGTCGGAGGCTTCGCAGGCCAAGCTGTTTGCGTCGGAAATGGCCGAGAAGGTGTGTTCGTCAGCGATTCAGATTCATGGCGGGTATGGGTATCTGGAGGATTACCCGGTTGAGAAGTACTACCGGGATGCGCGGATTACCCAGATTTATGAGGGGTCGAGCGAGATACAGCGGATGGTGATTGCTCGGGAGTTGAAGAACTATCAGCTCTGACTGATCGCCCCCACGCAATGCGTGGGGGCGAACGCTATTACTTGCCCTGGAACTCGGCAGGCCGCTTGGCCACAAACGCCGCCATCCCTTCCTTCTGATCCTGCGTCGCAAACGCCGCATGGAACACCCGGCGCTCGAAGCGCACGCCTTCAGTCAGGTTCACTTCAAACGCGCGGTTGACGCTTTCCTTGACCATCATCGCAATCGGCAGCGATTTGCTGGCGATCACCGCCGCGACTTTCAGCGCTTCATCCAGCAACTCGGCACTTGGCACGATTCGCGCGACGATGCCGCAGCGCTCGGCTTCCACCGCGTCGATCATGCGACCGCTCAGGCAAATTTCCATGGCCTTGGCCTTGCCCACGGCGCGGGTCAGGCGTTGGGTGCCGCCCATGCCTGGCAGCACGCCGAGGTTGATTTCCGGCTGGCCGAATTTGGCGTTGTCGCCGGCCAGAATGAAGTCGCACATCAGCGCCAGTTCACAGCCGCCGCCGAGGGCAAAACCATTGACGGCGGCGATGATCGGCTTGCGGCGGTTGGCCACGCGATCGCTGTCGCTGAACAGGTCGTCCATGTAGATCTGCGGGTAGGTCAGATCGGCCATTTCCTTGATGTCGGCGCCGGCGGCAAAGGCTTTGGTCGAGCCGGTAATGACGATGCAGCCAATGTTCGCGTCGGCTTCAAACCCATCGAGCGCGCGGTTCACTTCGCTGACCAGTTGCGCATTCAGGGCATTCAGCGCCTGCGGGCGATTGAGGGTGATCAGGCCGACGCGGCCATGGGTTTCCAGCAAAATCGTTTCGTAACTCATGTGCAGATTCCTTCTCAAAGATTGCGCGAAATGACCATGCGCTGAATGTCGCTGGTGCCTTCGTAGATCTGGCAGACCCGCACGTCGCGGTAGATGCGCTCCAGCGGGAAGTCGTTGAGGTAACCGTAACCGCCGAGGGTTTGCAAGGCCATGGAGCAGACCTTCTCGGCCATTTCCGAGGCGAACAGTTTGGCCATCGACGCCTCGACCAACGCCGGCTGACCGCTGTCGCGAAGGGCGGCGGCGTAATGCACCATCTGCCGCGCCACGGCGATCTGGGTGGCCATGTCCGCCAGGCGGAAGGCCACGGCCTGATGCTCGATGATCGGCTTGCCGAAGGTGTCGCGTTCGCGGGCGTAATCACGGGCCGCCTCGAACGCAGCGCGGGCCATGCCCACCGATTGCGAAGCGATGCCGACGCGGCCACCTTCGAGGTTGGCCAGGGCGATCTTGTAGCCCTCGCCCTCCTCGCCCAACCGGTTGGCCACCGGCACTTTCACGTCTTCGAACAGAATCTGGCAGGTGTCCGAGGCGTGCTGGCCGAGCTTGTCTTCAACCCGGGCGACTTTGTAGCCCGGCGAGTCGGTCGGCACGATAAACGCGCTGATCCCGCGCTTGCCGGCACTCGGATCAGTCACGGCAAACACGATCACGATCCCGGCGTTCTGCCCGGAAGTGATGAACTGTTTGCAGCCGTTGAGCACGTAGTGTTCGCCTTCCAGCCGGGCACGGGTTTTCAGGCTGCTGGCGTCGGAACCGGCCTGGGGTTCGGTCAGCGCGAACGCACCGAGCATCTCGCCGCTGGCCAGCGGTTTGAGGAAGCGCTCGCGCTGGTCGTCGTTGCCGAACTTGAGGATCGGCACGCACCCCACCGAGTTGTGCACGCTCATGATCGTCGAGCAGGCGCCGTCGCCGGCGGCGATTTCTTCCAGGGCCATGGCGTAGGCCAGGTAACCGGTGTCGCAACCGCCCCACTGCTCCGGCACCAGCATGCCGAAGAAGCCCAGCCCGGCCATTTCACCGATGGCTTCTTTCGGAAAGCGGTGCTCGCGATCCCACTCGGCGGCAAACGGTTTGAGCCGTTCCTCGGCAAACTGCCGGGCCATGTCGCGGATTTGTTGTTGGTCGTCATTGGGAATCATGGCAAATCCTTAACTCGGGTTCAGACGCACTCGACAGCCATCGCCGTGGCCTCACCGCCACCGATACAGATCGCCGCGACGCCGCGTTTCAGGCCTTTCTGGCGCAGGGCCGAGAGCAAGGTCACCAGAATCCGCGCGCCGGACGCACCGATCGGGTGGCCCAGGGCGCAGGCGCCGCCGTGGATGTTGAGCTTGTCGTGAGGGATTTCCAGGTGGGTCATCGCCGCCATGCCGACCACGGCAAAGGCTTCGTTGACCTCAAACAGATCGACCTGATCCAGCGACCAGCCGGTTTTCTTCATCAGCTTCTTGATCGCACCAATCGGCGCCACCGGGAACAGGCCCGGAGTATCGGCAAACGCCGCATGGCCGTGAATCACCGCCAGCGGTTTCAGACCTTGTTGCTGCGCTTGCGACTGGCGCATCAGCACCAGCGCAGCAGCGCCGTCGGAGATCGAGCTGGAGTTGGCCGCAGTTACCGTACCGCCCTCGCGGAACGCCGGTTTCAGCGAAGCGATCTTGTCCAGTTTGGCCTTCGGTGGCTGCTCATCGTTGCTGATCACAACCTGTTCCTTGCCGACGGTCACTGTCAGCGGAACGATTTCAGCCTTGAAGCTGCCGTCCTTGATCGCCTGCTGGGCGCGGGTGGTCGAGGCGATGGCAAAGGCGTCCTGCGCTTCACGGCTGAAGTCGTTGGTTTCGGCGCAATCCTCGGCGAAGGTGCCCATCAGGCGACCCTTGTCGTAGGCGTCTTCGAGGCCGTCGAGGAACATCGAATCCAGCACCCGGCCGTGGCCCATGCGGTAACCGGCGCGGGCGCGATCCAGCAGGTACGGCGCGTTGGACATGCTTTCCATGCCGCCGGCGATCACCACATCGGCACTGCCGGCCAGCAGCATGTCGTGGGCCAGGATGGTGGTTTCCATGCCCGAGCCGCACATCTTGTTGACGGTGGTGCAGCGGGTGGACTTGTCCAGTCCGGCGCCCAGCGCAGCCTGACGCGCAGGTGCCTGACCGAGACCGGCCGGCAACACGCAGCCGAACAGCACTTCATCGACCGCATCGGCGGCCACACCGGCGCGTTCAACCGCCGCCTTGATTGCTGCTGCGCCCAGTTGCGGCGCGGTCAAGCTTTTCAGTTCGCCCTGAAAACCGCCCATCGGGGTGCGGACGGCGCTGACGATGACAATCGGATCATTGGAGATGGTCATGGGAAATCCTCCTTACTTGGCGGCCATGCGCAAGGCACCGTCGAGACGGATCACCTCGCCGTTGAGCATGCTGTTTTCAATGATATGCCGCACCAGCGCGGCGTATTCGGCAGGTTTGCCCAGACGCGGCGGGAACGGTACGCCGGCGGCCAGCGAGTCGCGCACTTCCGGGGTCATGCCGGCCATCATCGGGGTTTCGAAAATGCCCGGGGCGATGGTCATCACCCGGATGCCGAAGCGCGCCAGCTCACGGGCCGCAGGCAGGGTCAGGCTGGCGATGGCGCCTTTGGACGCCGAATACGCGGCCTGACCGATCTGGCCGTCGAACGCAGCGACCGAGGCGGTGTTGATGATCACACCGCGCTCGCCGTCAGCGTTGGCTTGGCTTTCAGCAATCGCGGCTGCCGCCAGACGCAACATGTTGAAGCTGCCGATCAGGTTGACGTTGATCACCTGCGCGAAACTGGACAATGCGTGCGGGCCGTTCTTGCCGAGGATTTTCTCGCCGCGAACGATGCCGGCGCAGTTCACCAGACCATTCAGGCTGCCGAAGGCTTTAACGGTCGCCTGCACGGCGGCTTCGGCGGCGGCTTCGTTGCTGATGTCGGCCACCACGCTCTGCGCACCGAGGCGCTGGGCCTGGGCGGCGACGGCGTCGGCGTTCATGTCCACCAGCATCACTTTGGCGCCGGCACTCACCAGCAACTCAGCGGTGGCGGCGCCCAGGCCGGACGCGCCGCCGGTGACGATAAAAACCTTGTTCTCGATCTGCATGACTGACTTCCTGATTCAAGCTGAAACGTTGTGCGCCGCGGCCTCTTGAGCCTTGGCGATTTCCTGGTTGCGCAAGATAAAGCGCTGCAATTTGCCGCTCGGGGTTTTCGGCAACTCGCTGACAAATTCGATTTCACGGGGGTACGAATGCGCGGCCAGACGTTTGCGCACGTGTTGGCGCAGTTCTTCGGCCAGCGCCGGTTCGGCACGGTATTGCGGGTTGAGCACGACGAAGGCTTTGACCAGTTCAGTACGCTCCGGATCGGGCTTGCCGACCACTGCCGCTTCAACGACGGCTGGGTGTTCGATCAGTGCACTTTCCACGTCGAACGGGCCGACCCGATAACCGGACGTGGTGATCACGTCATCGCTGCGGCCGACGAAGCTGATGCTGCCGTCCGGGTTCCACTCGACGGTGTCGCCGCTCAGGTAGTAATTGCCGACGAAGGCTTTGGTCGGCGCGCCTTCGTAACCGGCGAACCAGCACATCGGCGACTGTGTGCGGTCGATGGCGAGGATGCCGGGCTGGCCGACGCCGAGTTCATTATTCTGCTCGTCGAGCACCACGATGCGATGGCCCGGCGAAGCAAAACCGGCAGCGCCGAGGTGGATCGGGTGTTCGAGGCCGTGGTGGTTGCACAGGACCATGCCCAGTTCGGTCTGGCCGTAGTGGTCGTGAATGACCACGCCGAGGTTGTCGGCGAACCAGCGGATCACTTCCGGGTTCAACGGCTCGCCGGCGCTGCTGACGATCCGTAGCTTGCCCTTGATCGACCTGGCGAACTCATCGCCACCGGCAATCAACAGGCGATACGCAGTGGGCGAACCGGTGAGGTTGGTGATCCCGTACTTGTTGATTACCCGGCAGGTGCTTTCGAGGGTGAACGGGCCATCGTAGAAGGTGATCGGATGGCCCATCGACAACGGACCGGTCACGCCAAAATAGATGCCGTAGGCCCAGCCCGGATCGGCGACGTTCCAGAACGCATCTTCCGGGCGCAGGTCCACGGCATCGCGGGTGTAGCTCTGGAACGCGACGATGGCCTTGAGCGGCACCGACAGCGCTTTCGACGGGCCGGTGGTGCCCGAGGTGAACATCAGCAGGA
Organism: Pseudomonas sp. NFIX49; assembly: GCF_900115915.1. Lineage (NCBI taxonomy): Bacteria > Pseudomonadati > Pseudomonadota > Gammaproteobacteria > Pseudomonadales > Pseudomonadaceae > Pseudomonas > Pseudomonas sp. NFIX49. Next base: position 250,612 of record NZ_FOYE01000006.1, read on the forward strand.
ACGGGTCTTCGCCGGTCAGCATCAGCGGTTCGCAGACATTGGAATGGTTGGGCAGCTCGGCCCAGAAACTGAAATCGCCACGGACGATGCCCTGGCCTTTCGGACCGCCGACAGTGACCAGCGTCGGGCAGTCGGCGACTTCACTGAGTTTTGGCCGATTGACTGCATCGGTGACCACGACTTTGGCACCGGAGCAGTTCAGGCGATGTTCGAGGGCTTTGGGGCCGAACGCGGTGAACAGCGGTTGATACACCGCGCCGATGCGCCAGGTGGCGAACACGGTGATCAGCAATTCGATGTTGCGCGGCAGCAGGCCGGCGACCTTGTCGCCCTTCTGCACGCCCTGGGCGAGAAGGAAATTGGCGAAACGCGCGGCTTTGTCCTGCAGGTCGCTGAAAGTGTACGTCGCACTGGCGCCGTCGCGGCCTTCCCAGAACAGCGCGATGCGCCCCGGCAAAGCATGGCGGTCACAACATTCGACGCAGGCGTTGAGCGCCTCGAGCGTGCCGCTGAGCGCGGCATCCACGGTGTGCTGATAATCAAACTGTGCGGTGGCAGACAAGTAATCGCGCATTGCCAGAATCCCTCTGTTCTTATTAGGTTGGGGAACCGTAAACAACAGAGGAATACTCGCGCCGCACGCCGGCTGCGGCAATGGTCAAAGCCCTCAAAGTGGATGACTGGTTTGGCCAAGATTCCGGTTGCAACTGATCGTTCCCACGCTCTGCGTGGGAATGCAGCCCGGGACGCTCCGCGTCCCCTCCAGAGCTGGAACGCGGAGCGTCCCTTGAGGCATTCCCACGCAGAGCGTGGGAACGGGAGTCGGTGGTGAGCAGCGAGCGTCAGCGGTGGATCAGACCGCTTCGTTGAGGATCAAGCTGCGATAGTGCCCAGGATTAGTCCCCGACCACTTGCGAAACGCCTTGTAGAACGAGCTCGCATCGGCAAACCCCAGCCGTGTGGCAATGTCGGCAAAACTGATCGAAGGTTCCGCCAGCCAGGTGATCGCCAGCTCTTTGCGCACGCTATCCTTCAGGCCCTGATAGGTCTGCCCTTCTTCAGCCAGACGCCGGCGCAGGGTCGAGGCCGACATGCACAACTGCTGGGCCAGCGCGTCGGTTTCCGGCCACTGTTCGGCGGGCAACTGCCGCAGATCCTGCTTGATCCGGCTGGCAAGGCTTTCCGGGTCGCGATACTTCACCAGAATGTTGGCCGGGGCATGGGCCAGGAAGCGTTTCAACTCCTCGGCGCTGCGCTTGATCGGCAGATCCAGCACATCGGCGGCGAAGATCATCCGCGTGCGCGGCCGGTCGAAACGCAGGTTTTCCGAGAACATCACCCGATAGTCATCGCAAAAATCCGGCGCCGGGCAGCGCAGCTCGATGGCCAGGATCGGAATTCGCCGCCCCGCCAGCCAGCACGCCACGCCGTGGACGATCATCCAGTAGGTGAAATAGGTGAAGGCGCGGCGCGGTTCCGGGTCGTCTTCCAGCAGCACGATTTCCGCCAGACTCTGCTGGTGCACCAGTTGCGCCGGCATGCGCTCGAGCATCAGCGACAGAAAATTCAGACCGCTGCCCAACCCGGCCGCCAGGTTCGGCTGGGCCATCGCGCTGCGGCAGAGGAATTCGAGGCTGCCGGATTTCAGCTTGCGCGGGTCCATGCCGAAGAACTCGTCATCGCCGCGCCGCGCCAACAGGCGCCACAACCGCGCGTACTGGCTGGCCGGCACACGGGCGTCATCGGTGGGCAGCAACGCCGGATCGATCCCGACCTTGCTCAAGACTTCTTCCGTGGCCACGCCAGGGGCACAACTTTGCAGCAGTGCTTCGCGCACCAGTTGAATGGCGATGGTGTCTTTTTCCGACATGGAACCCGCTGAGTCCTGTTGTTGTTCGAGTGGCGGGCATCTTAGCGCAGCTGGCTGGGCGGCGTGGATGTTCAGACTCGTTCAGCTGAGGTTCAGCTAAATGTCAATGAATGCCATGTGAGAATAACTTTCATTATGTTACAACTTGTAACCTCATTTCGTTACACAGTGACCGCCGAATGCTCGTTCCCTTTTTGATCATGTTGCGCGAAGGCATCGAAGCCGCGCTGATCGTTGGCATCATCGCCAGCTACCTGCAACAGACCGGCCGTGGCCAGTGGATGCCGGCGGTGTGGATCGGCGTGTTTCTCGCTGCTGCGCTGGCGTTGCTGGTCGGCGGTGGCCTGGAGCTGGTCAGTGCCGAATTCCCGCAAAAGCAGCAGGAACTGTTCGAAGGCGTGGTCGGGCTGGTGGCCGTGGGCATTCTCAGTTCGATGGTGTTCTGGATGCGCAAGGTGGCGCGTTCGATCAAGCATTCACTGCAAGCCTCCCTCGATCATGCGCTGACCGCGTCGAAGCATCAGGTCATCGCGCTGATCGCCATGGTGTTTTTCGCCGTGGCACGGGAAGGCCTGGAAACCGTGTTCTTCCTGCTCGCCGTGTTCCAGCAGAGCGAAGGCCCGGCCGCGCCGATCGGCGCCCTGCTCGGCCTGATTCTGGCGGTGATCGTCGGCTTCCTGATCTACAGCGGCAGCATGCGTTTAAACCTGTCGGCGTTCTTCCGCTGGACCGGGCTGTTCATTCTGGTGGTCGCCGCCGGGATTCTCGCCAACTCGGTGCAGGCCCTGCATGAAGCCGGGGTGTGGAACCACCTGCAAACCGTGCTCTTCGACTTCAGCGCGACGCTGCCGATGGACGGCCCGCTGGGCTCGGTGCTGGCCGGCATGTTCGGTTATCAGGATGCACCAACCGTCAGCACCCTCGGCGCGTACCTGATTTATCTGCTGGTGGCTCTGGTCATGTTCTTCATGCCGGCGCCCAAGCCTGCTGCCCAATCGTCTTCCGTTTCCAGCCAATAAGGGCCTTCATGTCAAAGCCTAAAATTCCTCAGGCCTCGCCTCCCCGCGCCTTGCGCTGGGCGGTGGCCGGTTCGGTGGTCGTGATGATCGCCGCCGGTGGCCTGTTCTACTACGCCTCGAAACTGGCCGCCGCCAAACGTCAGCACAACCGTGACGAAGTGGTGGTCAACATCCATCCCCACAGTTGCGAGCCGAACGCCCTGACCGTGCCGGCCGGTCGCGCCAGTTTCCGCATCGTCAACCGCTCCGACCGGGCGGTGGAGTGGGAAATCCTCGACGGCGTGCTGGTGATCGAAGAGCGTGAGAACATCGCGCCGGGCCTGAGCCAGGTGATCAACGCCAACCTGCAACCCGGCGACTACGCCATCACCTGTGGCCTGCTGAGCAACCCGCGCGGCACCCTGCACGTGACGCCAACCGCCGCTTCCGATGCCGCCGCCAAGGCCAAGCCATCGATGGTTGCCTTCGTCGGGCCGCTGTCGGAGTTCCGCGTGTATCTGGCCAGCCAGGGCAGCGCGCTGATCAAAGCCGTGACGGCGCTGAATCAAGCCATCGACAGCGGCGATCTGGCCCAGGCCCAAGCGTTGTATTTGCCGGCCCGCGCCACGTATCAGCGTCTGGCCCCCGCCGCACAACGCCTGGCCGAGCTGGACAACAGCATCAACGCCCGCGCCGATTACTTCGAAAAACGCGAGCAGGATCCGGCCTTCGTCGGATTCCACCGCCTCGAATACGCGCTGTTCCAGCAACGCAAACTCGATGGGCTGACACCGATTGCCCAAGGCTTGCTCGACAACGTCACCACGCTGAAACAGCAACTGCTGGCCCAGTCGCTGCCACCGGAGCAACTGGTGGAAATCGTCGTGCGCAACCTCAACACCCTCGCCGACGTGCGCGCCGCCAGCGGCGAAGAGGAACGCTACAGCCACAGCGATCTCAACGGCTTCGCGGCCAATCAGGAAACCGCGCACAAAGTCGTCGAACTGCTGCGCCCGCTGCTGAGCAAATCCGCCGCCGACCTGCTGCCGAAAATCGACGGCGCACTGGCTGATTTCGATACCACGCTGAACGGCTTCAAGGTCAAGGACGGCTACGCCAGTTACGACACCGTCAACGGTGCGCAACGCAAGCAGATCGCCGACAAGGCCAAGGCCCTGGCCGACGCCCTCGACGCCATTGATCCCGCCCTCGGCCTCTCGGGCCTGTAAGCAGAAGACAAATACCGATGAACGATTCCGAACACTTCAACCTGCAACGTCGCCGCGTACTGATGGGCATGGGTGCCGCCGGTGTCGCACTGGCCGGCACAGCTTTGAGCTGCCCGGCGATGGCCGCCGCGCCTGCGCAAGTCACCGAAGCGCCGAGCAGCGACAAGACCCAGGATCACCACGATTTCCATGGCGTGCACCAGACTGGCATCGTCACCCCGCGTCCGGCGGCCGGCATGCTGGTGTCGTTCGATGTACTGGCCAGCGACCGTGAAGACCTCGAACGCCTGTTCCGCACCCTCAACGAGCGCATCGCGTTCCTGATGAAGGGCGGCCCGGTGGCGCAGATCGATCCGAAGCTGCCGCCGCCGGATTCCGGAATCCTCGGCCCGGTGGTGACGCCGGACAACCTGACCATCACCGTGTCCGTCGGCGAATCGTTGTTCGATGAGCGCTTCGGCCTCGCGTCCGCCAAACCCAAGCGTCTGGTGCGCATGGTCGGTTTCCCCAACGATGCGCTGGAAGCCGATTGCTGCCACGGCGATTTGAGCCTGCAGTTCTGCTCCAACACCGCCGACACCAACATCCACGCCCTGCGCGACATCGTGAAGAACCTGCCGGACCTGCTGCTGGTGCGCTGGAAACAGGAAGGCAGCGTGCCGCCGCAAGCCCCGGCCAAGCCCGGTGTGCCGGCGCAATCGGCGCGTAATTTCCTGGGTTTCCGCGACGGTTCGGCCAACCCGGATTCCAACGACGGCAAAGCCATGGACCGCATCGTCTGGGTGCAACCGGGCAGTGATGAACCGGCCTGGGCGGCCCACGGCAGTTATCAGGCGGTGCGGATCATCCGCAACTTTGTCGAACGCTGGGACCGCACGCCGTTGCAGGAACAGGAAAGCATCATTGGCCGGGTGAAAACCACCGGCGCGCCGATGGGCGCCAGCCATGAGACCGAAGTCCCGGATTACAGCAAGGACCCGGAAGGCAAGCTGACCAAGCTCGACGCGCACATTCGCCTGGCCAATCCGCGCACCGCCGCGAGCCAGGCCAACCTGATCCTGCGCCGGCCGTTCAACTACTCCAACGGCGTGAACAAGAACGGCCAGCTCGACATGGGCCTGCTGTTCATCTGCTATCAGGCGGATCTGGAAAAAGGCTTCATCACCGTGCAGACCCGCCTCAACGGCGAACCGCTGGAGGAATACCTCAAGCCGGTCGGCGGCGGTTACTTCTTCACCCTGCCGGGTGTCACGGGCGACAAGGACTTCATCGGTCGCTCGCTGCTCAACGCTACTCAACCAAAAACAACTGCATAGCATTCAACAGGAGCCGCCCCCATGAAAAAGACGCCACTCGCGTTATTGCTGACCCTTGGTTTGCTCAACACCCCGCTGTCGGCGTTCGCCGCGACCGCGCCTCTGGATCTGGTGGGGCCGGTGTCGGACTACAAGATCTACGTCACCGAACAATTGGATGAACTGGCCAGCCACACTCAGCAGTTCACTGACGCGGTGAAAAAAGGCGACCTGGCCACCGCGCAGAAGCTCTACGCGCCGACCCGCGTTTTTTATGAGTCGATCGAGCCGATCGCCGAGCTGTTCAGTGACCTCGACGCGTCCATCGACTCTCGCGTCGACGACCACGAGCAAGGCGTAAAAGCCGAAGACTTCACCGGTTTCCACCGCATCGAGTACTCGCTGTTCTCGGAAAAGAGCACCAAGGATCTGGACGCCCTGGCGGATGGCCTGAACAAGGACGTGAAGGACCTGCAAACCCGCGTCGCCGGCCTGACCTTCCCGCCGGAAAAAGTCGTTGGCGGCGCCGCTGCGCTGCTCGAAGAAGTCGCCGCGACCAAGATCTCCGGTGAAGAAGACCGATACAGCCACACCGACCTCTATGACTTCCAGGGCAATATCGACGGCGCGAAGAAAATCGTCGACCTGTTCCGTCCGCAGATTGAGAATCAGGACAAAGCCTTCGTCGCCAAAGTCGACAAGAACTTCGCCACCGTGGACAAGATCCTGGCCAAGTACAAGACCAGGGACGGCGGTTTCGAGACTTACGATAAGGTGAAGGACAACGACCGCAAGGCGCTGGTCGGCCCGGTCAATACCTTGGCTGAAGACCTGTCGACGTTGCGTGGCAAACTCGGTCTGAACTGAGTCCGCGCATAAAAAAATCCCCCGGACGCGTGCTGCGTTCGGGGGATTTTTTGTGGGCCGGTTTTAGAGAATGCGATAGAGCAACCGCTCGACCCGCACCCGGCTCACGCGCTTGAGGAACTTGGCCACACCCGCCGGGTAGTCCGGCAGGGTTTCCAGGTCCTGGAATCGCTCGATCCGCGTGGTGTGTTCGAAGATGTTCTCCAGCTCCACGCGGCGCGGTTCCAGCCACTCGCCTTTCGGATCATCGATCAGCAAGGCGTTTTCCAGATCGAGCCGGAACGCCCGCGGGTTCAGGTTGTTGCCGGTCAGCAGCGTGTAGCGCTGGTCGATCCACATGCCCTTGAGGTGATAGCTGTTGTCGCCTTCACGCCACAGGTGCAGGTTCAACTGGCCGCTGTCGATGTTGCGCTGATGCCGCTTGGCGAAGCGGCGCAGGCTGATCTCGTAGAGATACGGCAGCGCGGCGATCACCTTGAACGGCTCAGTCGGCGGAATGTAGAAGTCGTTGGCGGTCTTGTCGCCGACCACGATGTCGATCTTCACGCCGCGCGCCAGTGCGCGGTTGATCTCGCGGATCACCCCCAGCGGCAGGTTGAAGTACGGTGTGCAGATGGTCAGTTGCTTCTGGGCGCTGGCGATCAGCTCGAGAATCACCCGGTTCAGCGGATTGTTCTTGCCCACACCCAGCAACGGGCTGACCGACAGGCCAGTGTGCGCCGTGCTGCCGGCACTGGTGTCGTACGCCGCGTACTTCAGGCGGCTGCGCAGGTCGCCGATGTCGTTGCGCAGGCTGCGGGTGGTCGGCAGGTTGGGCAGGTCGAGGCGATGTACCGCTTTCGATTCGATCAGGCCGTGCTTGACCAGATGGTGCATCGAGTCCGCCAGTTCGCGGCTTTGCAGCACGTGATAACGGTCGAAACGGTACTTGTCGAACTTGTGCAGGTAGACGTTGTTCAGGCTCGCACCGCTGTAGACCACGCAATCGTCGATCACGAAGCCTTTGAGGTGCAGCACGCCGAACAGCTCGCGGGTCTGCACCGGCACGCCGTAGACCGGCACCACGCTCTGGTGGGTGCGGGTCATCTCCTGATACCACGCCGAGTTGCCCGGCTGTTTGCCGGCACCGATCAAGCCGCGCTGGGCCCGCAGCCAGTCGACGACCACCGCGATTTCAAGCTCGGGACGCTTGAGTTTGGCGGCGTGCAAGGCATCGAGGATTTCCTGGCCGGCTTCATCGTTTTGCAGATAAAGCGCGACGAGGTAGATGCGCTGGGTCGCCTGGGCGATTTTCTCCAGCAGGCAACGACGGAAATCGGCGGCGCCGGGCAGGATCGTCACGGCCTCGGCGGTCAGCGGAAAGCTGCGCAGTTTGGGCAGCAGAGAGCGTTTGAAAAGCAACGGCATAGGGCTCGCAATGGGTCGAATCCGAAGAATTCGAGAGCTTACACCATCAACTCCTTCGGGTCTTGTGAGTGTCTGTAATGACTGATCGTTCCCGCGCGCTTGAATGATCGTTCCCACGCTCTGCGTGGGAACGCAGCCCGGGACGCTCCGCGTCCCTTCCAGAGCTGGAACGCAGAGCGTCCCTTGAGGCATTCCCACGCAGAGCGTGGGAACGATCAAGTAGAACGCGAGAGCGATCATAAAATAACTGCTTGACCAAGGAGAACGATCGTTCTACTGTTCGCCACATGAACGAAATCACACGCAACGACACGACCCGAGACATCATTCTGGATGTCACCGAAAAGTTGATCTACAAAAGTGGCATCGCGGCCACCGGCATGGATCTTCTGGTGAAAACCGCCGGCGTTTCCAGAAAGAGTATCTACCGCTACTTCGCCAACAAGGAGGAGCTGACCGTCGCCGCCCTGCAACGCCGCGACGTGCGCTGGATGCACTGGTACAGAAGCGCCGTCGATCAGGCCGAGACCCCGGCCGACCGCCTGCTCAACCTGTTCACCGTGCTCAAGGGCTGGTTCGCCTCGGAAGGCTTCCGGGGCTGTGCCTTCATCAATACCAGTGGCGAGACCGGCGATCCCGAGGATCCGGTTCGCCAGGTCGCCAAAGACCACAAACAGAAACTGCTCGACTACCTGTGCGAGCTGTGTACCGAACATGGGGCCGAGGACCCGCAACTGCTGGCCAAACAGTTGCTGATCCTGATTGACGGCGCCATTACCGTAGCGCTTGTGATGGGTGATCACAGTGCCGCCGATAATGCGCAATGCATGGCGCGAAAGTTATTGGACCTGTAACGCCTTAATAAGCCTGACAAGTTGTTTAACTGTTAATAGATCGGGAGACAAACATGTCTACTGCAGCCGAAGTTCGTCCGCCATTGCCACCGTTCAACCGTGAATCGGCCATTGAAAAAGTTCGTCTGGCCGAGGATGGCTGGAACTCCCGCGACCCGGAACGCGTGTCGCTGGCTTACACCCTGGACACCAAATGGCGTAACCGCGCCGAATTCGCCAACAACCGCGAAGAAGCCAAGGGTTTCCTGACCCGCAAATGGGCCAAGGAACTGGATTACCGCCTGATCAAGGAACTCTGGGCTTACTCCGACACCCGCATCGCCGTGCGCTACGCCTACGAGTGGCACGACGACTCGGGCAACTGGTTTCGCTCCTACGGCAACGAGAACTGGGAATTCGACGACAACGGCCTGATGTTCCAGCGTTACGCCTGCATCAACGACATGCCGATCAAGGAAAGCGAACGCAAGTTCCACTGGCCGCTGGGCCGGCGCCCGGATGATCATCCGGGGTTGTCCGAACTGGGTCTGTAAACATGTATCTGCAGGAGCTGCACTTAGCAGCTCCTGCAGTTTTTTCGCTGATCATATTTGAGTCACAGAGATTTTAGTAACGGGGACCGCTTGAGGGGACATAGTTAGGATCATTCTCAAGCGTATAGGTCACCGTTGCCGAATGACTCTCTGGATTCAACTGCACATTGGATATTGAAACAATCTTGCCCGCCTTCTTAGCAAGGATTCGGCCTTGTTTTTAGCATCTTGTTCGGTCTCCGAAGTGCCGTTTAAATCGACGATAATTTCCATATGAAACCTCATTTTGTCCGTGCCCAATTCGAGTAACCGGGTGCACGAATTGTTTCATAAGGAAAGCAGTGCATAACCTGTCAGATCTGAGAGGCAGTTAGTTGAATTGGGAATGATGTTCCTCAATCTGATAACCATTGGATTGGTAAAGGCTTGCTGGCAGAGCCAAGACAAGTCGCCGCAACACGCGGAAATGAGTAACATGACTGCCCTCCCCGCAGCCCAGCTCTGCAACCTGCCGAATAAGCCGATTCCATGCCTTTCGAACTCAGCGTTGACCTCACCACCCTGGCCGTTCTGGCCCTTGTCGCTTTCATTGCCGGATTCATCGACGCCATCGCCGGCGGTGGCGGTCTGTTGACCACGCCGGCGTTGCTCACCGCCGGCCTGCCGCCGCACCTGGTTCTGGGCACCAACAAGTTGAGTTCGACCTTCGGTTCGGCCACCGCCAGTTTCACTTTCTACCGACGCAAGCTGTTTCACCCACGGCAGTGGATGCATGCCATCGTCGGCACGCTGGTCGGTGCGCTGACCGGCGCCATCGTCGCGCATTACCTGCCCGCCGAATGGCTGAACAAGATGCTGCCGGTGATCGTCTTCGCCTGTGGCCTGTACCTGTTGTTTGGCGGCACGCCGAAAGCGCCGCTGGACAGCGACGCACCGATCAAGAAAAAGTGGCAATCGACCCAAGGCTTCAGCCTCGGTTTCTACGACGGCGTAGCCGGTCCCGGCACTGGCGCGTTCTGGACCGTCAGCAGCCTGCTGCTGTACCCGATCGATCTGGTCAAGGCCAGCGGCGTGGCGCGCAGCATGAACTTCGTCAGCAACATTGCCGCGCTGTCGGTGTTCGTGTTTTCCGGGCAGGTGGACTGGATCATCGGCCTGAGCATGGGCCTGTCGGTGATGGTCGGCGCATTCTTCGGGGCGCGCACCGCGATCAGCGGCGGCGCCAAGTTCATTCGTCCGGTGTTCATCACCGTGGTGCTGGGGTTGACCGTGCGCCTAGCCTGGCAGCACTGGTTCAGCGTGGCCTAAGCGCCGCGCCACGTAGACGTCGATCAGGTAACGGGCAATCGATTTGGACGCCGGCAACGGCGGCAGAGCGTGCACGTTGAACCACTGGGCGTCTTCGATCTCGTCTTCCTGACAGACAATCTCGCCACCGGCATATTCGGCATGGAAGCCGAGCATCATCGAGTGCGGGAACGGCCAGCACTGGCTGCCCATGTACTGAATGTTCTTCACCTCGATCTGCACTTCCTCGCGCACTTCGCGGATCAGGCAATCCTCGGCCGACTCCCCCGGTTCGGCAAACCCGGCCAGCGTGCTGTAGACCCCGGTGACAAAACGCGGTGAACGCGCCAGCAAGATCTCATCGCCACGGGTCACCAGCACGATCATGCTCGGCGAAATCCGCGGGTAACTGCGCAAGTCGCAGGGCTGGCAATACATCGCCCGCTCCCGTGGCACCTGGGTCATGGCCTGACCGCAGTTGCCGCAGAAACGGTGTTCGCGCGCCCAAGTGCCGATCTGTGCGGCGTAGCCCAGCACTTTGTAGATCGTGTGATCGCCGTCGAGCATGAACGCCCGCAGGCCTTTCCAGTTGCAACCCGGCACCTCGCTGGTGCTGCGCAGTTCCAGCAGATACACCGGTTCGCCATCGAGATGGCCGATACCGTGTTCGGCCAGGATCGACAAGTCCTGGCGCTTGAGCCATTCCCGGGGGAACAGCGCGCCGTTGTCATCGAACAGGAAACCCTCGGGGCTGCGCGCCACGGCCCAGCCGCCGGGTTGATCGGTGTCCAGTACTGCAGTGGTCCAGCGAGATGTCATGGTTTCTCAATCCAGAAATTCGGGTTTCTGTTTGCTCATGTGGGCGGCCATGGCCACGCGCAAATCGTTGGATTGCAGCATGGCGGCGTTCCAGGTGGCAACGTACTCGAGACCGTCGTCGATGCGATGGTCGCGCATGTAGCTGATCATTTCCTTGGTGCCGGTAACGGCGATCGGCGACTTGCCGGCGATGTCCCGGGCAATCTCCATCACACCTTCGATCAGGCCGTCCTTGTCGCTGTAGACGCGATTGACCAGGCCGATGCTGCGCGCCTCTTCAGCGCCAAAGGTGCGACCGGTGTAAGCCAGTTCACGCAGCATGCCGTCACCGATGATCCGTGGCAACCGTTGCAGGGTGCCGACGTCCGCCGCCATGCCAATGTCGATTTCCTTGATCGAGAATTGCGCGTCTTCGGCGGCGTAGCGCATGTCGCAGGCGGCGATCAGATCGATGGCGCCGCCCAGGCAATAACCCTGGATCGCCGCGAGTACCGGTTTGCGGCAATTGTCGACCGCATTGAAGGATGCTTGCAGGGTCAGGATTTTTTTACGCAGCAGACGTGCATTGCGACCGACATCCTTGCCCAGCTCATTGGCCACGCCGGCCAGCATCATCAGGTCGATGCCCGAGGAAAAGTGTTTGCCGGCGCCGCTGAGCACCACCACCCGCACTTCGTCGGTGTCGTCGATCCACTGGAACACCTCGACGATTTCACTCCAGAACGCGGCGTTCATCGAGTTGATCTTTTCCGGACGATTGATCTGCACATGGGCGATGTTGTCGGCCAGTTCGACGCTGAAGGCGGTGTATTGAGTCATGGCAGAAATCCTTTACCGGGCTGAAAATGAGGCCCGAACTATAACAAGGCATCAGCACGGCGGTTCGGCCAAATGCGGGACTCTAGCCGTTCTTCACCGCGACGAAGGCGGCGGTCTCGTAAGGCACCGTCACTATCTCCCTGCCCCGCAGCTGCGGCTCGCCGGCAATCAGTTGAGCAATCTGCTCGTCGATCTTCGCGCGCTGCTGATCGCTCAGCGCGGCAATGAAACTGGTGGAGCGCACCCGGTTGAAGATCACATCTTCCGGCGCGCCGGTATGCCCGTGCTGGAAATGCTGCGCCTGCAACGGCCCGAACGCCGGATGGGGAAAGGCCTTGCGCCATTCGCCGGTGTAGAAACGCGGCGTGTCGCCTTCCAGCGCATTGACGATGGCGTCCAGTTTGGGCACCCAGTCGATCCGGGTGTCGCGCAGGTTCCAGATCAGGCCCAGTTTGCCGCCCGGTTTGAGGACTCGAGCAATTTCATCCAGCGCCTCGGTGCTGGCAAACCAGTGAAAGGCCTGTGCGCAGACCACCGCATCCACCGAGGCGTCGGGCAGCGGCAAATCCGTTGCAGTGCCGCTGACGGCCAGCACCTGCGGCCAGGCCAGCGACAGTTTTTCCAGCATCTGCGCCACCGGTTCCACGGCAATCACCTGAGCGCCGGTCGCCACCAGCCGTCCGGTGAACTTGCCGGTGCCGGCGCCGAGGTCGATAACGGTCTTGTGGGCATCGAGGCCCAGTGTGCCCGTCAGCCATTCACTGACGGCCGGCGGGTAGTCGGGCCGGCCTTTGACGTAGGTGTCGGCGGCGGTTTTGTAGCCGCTGGCGGCCGAGTGGTGAACCTGATCTTTCATGGCCAAACTCCCATGGTAGAACTGCAGATCGACGACGAACGCTGACCAGCATAGCGCCGGAAAAAGGGCTTTCCTTTAACAAAGCCTGACAAAGCGATGAATAAATGTTCACCCTGCGGTGTTCAAAGTGAAACATGACCCCTTGTGGAGCCTTGCCCATGACTATCCGTTCCGTTATGTTCGCCGCCCCGTTGCTGGTGGCCGCCGTTTTCGCGAGCCCCCTCGCCTTCGCCAACGGCGAGGAAGAGGCGCCGGTGCAGAAACCCAACTGCCCCAAAGGCCAGGTATTCGACACCAAAACGCAGAAGTGCGTCATGCAGACCAGCAGCCTCGTACCAGACGCCGACCGGACCGATTACGCCTACCGTCTGGCAAAGGCCGGCCGTTACGAAGAAGCCCTGGCCCTGCTCGATACGCTGGAACAACCGAACACCGCCAAGGCTCTCAACTATCGCGGTTACGCGACGCGCCAACTGGGGCGCACCGACGAAGGCATCGGTTATTACCTGCAATCGGTGAAGCTTGATCCGCAGTACGCGCAGGTCCGCGAATACCTGGGCGAGGCTTACGCCATCAAGGGCCGTGTCGATCTGGCGCAGGAACAGTTGCAGCACATCCAGAAGATCTGCGGCACCACCTGCGAGGAATACCGGGACCTGGCCGAAGCCATCAACGATTCATCGAAAACCTGACACGACACGCGGAGGCGAACATTTTCAGCGATCAGGCCTTCAGAGCCGAACTCGGGCAACACCTGGCGCGCCTGTGGCGCTACGGCTTGCTGCTGTCGCGCAATCGGCACGTGGCCGAGGATCTGGTGCAAGCCACCTGCGTGCGGGCGCTCGAGCGTTCGAGCCAGTACGTGGCCGGCACGCGCATGGATCGCTGGCTGCTGAGCATTCTGCATTCGATCTGGCTCAACGAAGTGCGCGCCCGCCGCGTGCGCCAGGGCCAGGGCGTGACGGACGCCGACAGCCAGCTGACGTTCGATGGTGAATACGCCGCGCAGACCCACGTCATGGCCGCGCAGGTGATCCGCCGGGTCGATGCGTTGCCGGAAACTCAACGTGAAACGGTTTATCTGGCCTACGTTGAGGGCCTGTCCTACCGCGAAGTCGCCGAGATCCTGCAAGTGCCGATCGGCACAGTCATGAGCCGCCTGGCCACCGCGCGCCTGAAGCTGGCCGAATACCCGCCGCTGCACGTGGTACCGAACAGCCCCGCAGGAGACCGGCAATGAATACGCCTTCCGACGAGCAACTGGTGGCGTATCTGGACGATGAACTGGACCGTGACCAACGCAGCCAACTCGACAGCCTCATCGCCGACGATCCGCTGCTGAGCCTGCGGGTGCAATGGCTGAGCCGCAGCAATCTGCCGTTCAAGGCCGCCTATGACGAACTGGCGCAACAGGCCCCGATCGACCGTTTGCAGGCCCGGCTCGATGCGGCACCGTCACCGCAGAAACCCGGTTTCAGCCGACGCTGGTTCATCGGCGCGACGGCAGCGGGCGTGGCGCTCGCGGCTGTTGCGGCGGACCGTTTGTTTCTGGCCTGGCAAGCGCAGCAATCGCACAACTGGCGCGAACTGGTGGGCGATTACATGGCGCTGTATGTGCCGCAGACCCTCGAACATCTGCCCACCGATGAAGCCTCGCAACTGGCGCAGTTGCGAACCGTCGATGCGCGGCTGGGTGTAAGCCTGTCGCCGGCGAAACTGAAACTGCCCGGCGCGCAGTTCAAACGCGCGCAATTGCTTGAGTATGACGGTGTGCCGATTGCGCAGATGACCTGGCTCGATGCCAAACATGGCCCGCTGGCGCTGTGCGTCACGCGCACCAACAGCGGCAGCCAGCCGCTGGCCCATGAACGCCGTCACGGGATGAACGTGGTGTACTGGACCGAACGCGAACACGCCTGGATGCTGATCGGCCATCATCCGGCTTCCGAGCTGGAAGACATGGCGAAAATGTTTAAGACCAGGCTGAACGTTTAAAGAATTTTGTCACTATGCTGCTCGGGTGATTTTCCAGGAAGGATGGATTTATGCCGATTTCGCCACGCACAGCCCTGCTGGTCATCGACGTACAGAACGACTTCATTCCCGGCGGCCAACTGGCCGTGCCTGAAGGCGACCTGATCGTCCCGCTGATCAACCGTCTCGCCGAACACTTCAAGCAAGTGGTCATTGCCCAGGACTGGCACCCGGCCGGCCACACTTCGTTTGCCTCCAGCCATCCCGGCCGTCAGCCCTATGATGTGATTCAACTGCCGTATGGCGAGCAGACTCTTTGGCCGGATCACTGCATTCAGGGTTCACACGGTGCCGAGTTTCATTCAGGACTTGATCTGCCCCACGCACAATTGATCATCCGCAAGGGTTGCAACCCGGACATCGACAGTTATTCGGCGTTTCTGGAAGCGGATCGCGTCACGACTACGGGTCTGGCCGGTTATCTGAAGGAACGCGGGATCGACACGGTGTATATGGTCGGTCTCGCGCTGGATTTCTGTGTGATGTTCTCCGCGCTGGATGCGCGGGCGGCTGGGTTCAATGCGTTTGTGGTGCTGGATGCGTGCCGGGCGATTGATTTGAATGGCTCGCTGGCGACGGCGATCGAGCGGATGCAGGTGGCCGGGGTTGGATTGATCCAGTCCACTGAACTGCTTTGACCGACGTGCTGATCGTTCCCACGCTCCGCGTGGGAATGCATACGGTGACGCTCTGCGTCACAAAGGACGCGGAGCGTCCTGGGCGGCATTCCCACGCAGAGCGTGGGAACGATCAGCGCTCTGAGTGGGACCTCAGCGATCATCAAGTCGGGGTCGGCAGCCAAAGTCTGAACCGCGCCCCACCCAACGGCGAACCCTCCACCGTCAACGTCCCGCCCTGCGCTTCAAGCGCCCGCCGGCTGATCGCCAGCCCCAGGCCAAACCCGCCCGTAGCCCGGTCCCGGCTGCGATCCAGTCGATAGAACGGCTCGAAAATTCGCTCCCGCTCGTCTTCCGGAATGCCGATCCCGTCATCATCCACCCAGATCTCACAGCCCTTCGGGCAGACCTGCACGCCAATCTGAATGCGTTTTTCGCAATAGCGCATGGCGTTGCGCAGCAGGTTCTGAATCGCCCGGGCTGTCAGGCGTGGGTCGAGGGTGAAGCGCTCCAGCTGATTGTGCAGCAGCACATCGATGACGATTTCCGGGGATTCCAGCTCTTCGTCGACGCTGCCCAGAATGCTGTCGATGAACTCGTCCAGCGACACTTCGACCTGCTCCGGCAACTTCGCCGGATTCTGCAAACGGCTGTAGGACAGCAACTCCAGCACCAGCTCATCGAGTTCGCGGATGTGCGCGACCAGCCCTTGCAGGCGTTCGCGGCTGGCCTGCGGCAAGTCATCGGACAGCGCCAGCGCCAGGCCGAAGTCAAGGCGGGTCAGTGGCGTGCGCAGTTCGTGGGACACGGCGTTGAGCAGGTCCCGCTGCTGGTTGAGCAGGTTTTCGATGTCGCCGGCCATGGTGTCGAACACGCTGGCCAGACTGCCGATGTTGGAGCTCGGGCCGATTTGCGTGCGCTCGCTCAAATGGCCCTTGCCGAACCGTTCGGCCGTGCCTTTGAGGCGTTCCAGATCGCGCCAGTGCGGACGAAACCAGAGCAACAGGCACGCCAGCAGACTCGCGCCGATCAGCACGTTGATGCTCCAGTACAACAGGTTCACGTCCATCGGATCCGGCGGCACCACCATCTGCACCGCCATTTCGTCGTTCAGCGGCGTGACCGCCAGCGTGCGCCAACCCCAGTCGCCCACCCGCACCATGTTCTCACCACGCCGCAGCCGCTCTTGCTCGATGGCGGTGAAGCCAGGGTCATCAATACGGGCGAGCACGATGTGCAGCGGCTGGAAATCCTTGTCCATCGACGCCGCGAGTGCCGGCCACTGGTCCTGCGGCACCGCGCGAAACTGCTTGGTGATCAGCGATTGCAGGCCACGGGAGTAGTCGAGGTTGTAGGTGACGAAACGCTGCTTGAACGCCATCACCACCAGATCCGGCACCAGATAAATCGCCGCACTGTAGGAGACGATCGTCACCAGATAGAGGCGAAACAGGATTCTGAACATCGAATCAGCATTCCCACTCGGAACGGCTGAACAGATAACCCTTGCCCCACACGGTCTTGATCTTGCGCGCCTCGCCGGCGTGGTCGTCGAACTTGCGCCGCAACTTGGAAATCGCCACGTCCACCGAACGGTCGGTGCCGTTGAACTCGATGCCGCGCAGGCGTTGCAGGATCTGGTCGCGACTCAGCACTTCACCGGCATGACGGGCCAACACCACCAGCAGGTTGTATTCGCCGCTGGACAGTTCCACCGGTTGCTCGCGCCAGGTCACCGTGCGTTCCGACAGGTCGATGCACAGGTTGCCCATCAGGATCCGGTCGTTGGCGGTCATCGGTTCGCCGAGGCTGCTGCGGCGCAGCAAGGTGCGCACCCGCGCCAGCAGGACGCGCGGCTCACAGGGTTTGGTGACGTAATCGTCGGCACCCATTTCCAGGCCCAGCACCTGATCGTGGCTGTCGTCGCGGGCGGTGAGCATCAGGATCGGCAGCGTTGCCGAGTCGGCGCGCAGCAGGCGACAGACCTGCAAGCCGTCGAGGCCCGGCAGCATCAGATCGAGGATTACCAGGTCCGGCGGACTCAGCCGCGCCCGTTCGCGCACATGGTCGCCACGGCCGATCACGCTGACGGAGTAACCGTTGCGCTCCAGATAGCTGGAAATCAGTTCGGCGAGGGCGGTGTCGTCTTCGACCAGAAGAATGTTGGGCATTGAGGTGTCCAGAACAGGCGGTGGCGACTGCTATGTCGCAAAAAATTTCAAGGCCTGAAGGATATACGCCCTCACCCGTCCCTGAGCAAAACCCTTACACAATTTCACACAGCACCTACAAAGCTTCACCGCTACCGTCGGCGACTGTCCGTAGGATGCGCAGATCAATATTGGGGGTTGTACATGTCGAAAAATCTGCTGGCCGGGCTCGGCCTGATCGCATTGGCGCTGATGCTGAGCGCCTGTGATAAATCCTCGAACGCCGAGGAACAGGCGCCGCCGGCCACCGTGCGGATCGAAACCCTTGAGGCGCGCCCCCTGTCGATCAGCAGCGAACTCAGCGGGCGGATTGCCGCGCCGCGCATTGCCGAAGTCCGCGCCCGGGTCGCCGGCGTGGTGCTGCAACGCACCTATCGCGAAGGCAGCGACGTGAAAAAGGGCGACGTGCTGTTCCGCATCGATCCGGCGCCGTTCAAGGCTGACCTGGACAGCGCCGAAGCCGCGCTGCGCAAGGCCGAGGCCAACGCGTTCCAGGCAAAACTGCAGGAGCAGCGCTACGCCCAGTTGATCGACGACAAGGCCATCAGCGCTCAGGACTACGACAACGCCCGCGCCAATGCCCGGCAGACGGCCGCCGACGTTGCCGCCAACAAGGCTGCTGTCGAGCGGGCGAAGCTGAATCTGGGCTACGCCACCGTCACCGCGCCGATTTCCGGGCGTGTCGGCCGAGCCCTGGTGACCGAAGGCGCGCTGGTCGGCCAGAACGAAACCACGCCCATGGCGCTGATCCAGCAACTGAACCCGATCCACGCCGACCTGACCCAGTCGACCCGCGAATTGAATGAACTGCGCCGGGCCTTCCGTTCCGGCCAGTTGCAGCAGGTTGGCCAGGATCAGGTCAAGGCCACGCTGATCCAGGACGACGGCAGCCTCTATCCGTTACCCGGCAAGTTGCTGTTCAGCGACATCACCGTCGATCCGGGCACCGGTCAGATCATCCTGCGCAGCGAGTTTCCCAACCCGGATCTCGATCTGCTGCCCGGCAGCTACGTTCGCGTGCGCCTGGAACAAGGCGTGATCCAGCATGGCCTGACCGTGCCGCAACGCGCCGTGCAGCGAGACAGCGCCGGTGTGGCGCAAGTCCTGACCGTCGACGATCAGGTGCGCGTCGCCCAACAGCCGGTGCAACTGGGCGCGGTGCAGAACGACCGCTGGATCGTTACCGGTGGCCTGAAAGCCGGCGACCGCATTGTCATCGAAGGCCTGCAGCACGCCCGTCCGGGCGAAGTGGTGCAGATCGACGACACCCCTCTTCCACTTGCCCAGACCTCTGGTCAGTAAGCAGGACGCTCTTCTATGCCGCAGTTCTTTATCGACCGCCCGGTGTTCGCCTGGGTCGTCGCGTTGTTCATCCTGTTGGCCGGTGCGCTGGCCATCCCGCAATTGCCGGTGGCGCAATACCCCGACGTCGCGCCGCCGCAGATCGAAATCTACGCCGTGTACCCGGGCGCCTCGGCGCAGACCGTCGACGAAAGCGTGGTCAGCCTGATCGAGGAAGAGCTCAACGGCGCCGATCACCTGCTGTATTTCGAATCGCAAAGCAGCCTGGGCAGCGCCACGATCAAGGCCACGTTCCAGCCGGGCACCAACCCGGAGCTGGCGCAGGTTGATGTGCAGAATCGCCTGAAGGTAGTCGAGTCACGCCTGCCGCAAGCGGTCAATCAGCAAGGTTTGCAGGTGGAGAAAGTCTCCGCCGGCTTCCTGTTGCTGATCACTTTGACCTCCAGCGACGGCAAGCTCGACGACGTGGCGCTCAGCGATTACCTGGCGCGCAACGTGATGAACGAGATCAAGCGCATCGACGGTGTCGGCAAGGCCCAGTTGTACGGCGCCGAGCGGGCGATGCGGATCTGGGTCGATCCGCAGAAGCTGATCGGTTTCAACCTGACACCCGCTGACGTCAACGCCGCCATCGTCGCGCAGAACGCTCAGGTTTCGGCCGGCAGCATCGGCGATCTGCCAAACCCGAGCACTCAGGAAATCACCGCAACGATTCTGGTCAAGGGTCAACTGTCGACGCCGGAAGAGTTTGCCGACATCGTGCTCAAGGCCAATCCGGACGGCTCCACGGTACGCATCAAGGATGTGGCGCGGGTCGAGATCGGCAGCCAGGAATACCAGTTCGGCACGCGTCTGAACGGCAAGCCGTCCACCGCCGTCGGCGTGCAACTGTCGCCGGGCGCCAACGCCCTCAGCACCGCGACCTTGATCCGGGCGAAGATGGATGAACTGTCGCGCTACTTCCCGGCGGGCGTGGAATACAAGATTCCTTACGACACGTCGCCATTCGTGAAGGTCTCGATCACCAAAGTGGTCTACACCCTCGGCGAGGCCATGCTGCTGGTATTTGCGGTGATGTTCCTGTTCCTGCAGAACATCCGCTACACCCTGATCCCGACGCTGGTGGTGCCCGTGGCACTGATGGGCACCTTCGCGACCATGCTTGCGCTGGGTTTCTCGATCAACGTGCTGACCATGTTCGGCATGGTGCTGGCCATCGGTATTCTGGTGGACGACGCCATCGTGGTGGTGGAGAACGTCGAACGGATCATGGCCACCGAAGGCCTGTCGCCGAAAGAAGCAACGCGCAAGGCGATGAGCCAGATCACCGGCGCGATCATCGGCATCACGCTGGTGCTGGTGGCGGTGTTCATTCCGATGGCGTTCATGCAAGGTTCGGTGGGCGTCATCTATCGCCAGTTCTCGTTGTCGATGGCCACCTCGATCCTGTTCTCGGCATTCCTCGCCCTGACCTTGACCCCGGCACTGTGCGCCACCTTGCTCAAACCGATTGCCAAGGGCGAACACCACGAAAAAACCGGGTTCTTCGGCTGGTTCAACCGCCATTTCGAGCAACTGACCGATCGCTATCAGGCCTGGGTTGGCTATGCGCTGAAACGCACCGGTCGTTATCTGCTGATCTATGGTGTGCTGCTGGTGGGTCTGGGCCTGTGCTTCGCGCGCCTGCCCTCCTCGTTCCTGCCGGTCGAGGATCAGGGTTACACCATCACCGACATTCAACTGCCACCCGGTGCGAGCAAGAACCGCACGGTGCAGGTGGTTGAGCAGATCGAAGCGCACAACGCCGGCGAACCGGGCGTGGGCGACAGCACTGTGATTCTCGGTTTCAGCTTCTCCGGCAGCGGGCAGAACGCCGCGCTGGCGTTCACCACGCTCAAGGACTGGTCGCAACGCGGCAGCGACGACTCGGCCAGTTCGATTGCCGACCGTGCCAACATCGCCCTCAGCCAGATCAAGGACGCCGTGGCCTTCGCCGTGCTGCCGCCGCCGGTGGATGGTCTCGGCACTTCCAGCGGTTTCGAGTTCCGCCTGCAGGATCGCGGCGGCCTGGGTTATGCGACTTTGATGGAGGCGCGCACCCAGTTGCTGGAAGCCGCCGAGAAAAGCCCGATCCTGATGAACGTGCGTGAAAGCGCACTGGCCGAAGCGCCACAAGTGCAACTGGAAGTGGACCGTAAACAGGCCAACGCGCTGGGCATTTCCTTCGCCGATGTCGGCAACGTGCTGTCCACCGCCATCGGCTCCTCGTACGTCAATGACTTCCCCAATCAGGGGCGGATGCAACGGGTTGTCGTGCAGGCTGAAGGCGATCGCCGTAGTCAGGTCGATGACCTGCTGAAGATGCACGTGCGCAACGACGCCGGGAAAATGGTGCCGCTGTCGGCGTTCGTCCGAGCCACATGGACCCAGGGCCCGGCACAACTGACCCGCTACAACGGCTACCCGGCAATCTCGATTTCCGGTGAGCCGAAACCTGGTCACAGCACCGGCGAAGCCATGGCGGAAATCGAACGTCTGGTGGCCCTGGGGCCGAAAGGTCTGGGTCAGGAATGGACTGGTCTGTCGTTGCAGGAGCGTTTGTCCGGCAGTCAGGCACCGATTCTGCTCGGGCTGTCGCTGCTGATCGTGTTCCTGTGTCTGGCGGCGTTGTACGAGAGCTGGTCGATTCCGACTTCCGTGCTACTCGTCGTACCGCTCGGTGTTCTCGGCGCGGTCCTGGCGGTGACCTTGCGCGGAATGCCCAACGACGTCTTCTTCAAGGTCGGCCTGATCACCATCATCGGCCTGTCGGCGAAGAACGCGATCCTGATCATCGAGTTTGCCAAGAGCCTGTATGACGAAGGTCATGACCTGATTGACGCCACGCTGCAAGCCGCGCGTCTGCGCTTGCGGCCGATTGTCATGACCTCGCTGGCGTTCATTCTGGGCGTGGTACCGCTGGCGATTGCCACGGGCGCAAGTTCGGCAAGTCAGCAGGCGATTGGCACCGGGGTGATTGGCGGGATGATTACCGCAACATTGGCGGTGATTTTCGTGCCGGTGTTTTTCGTGGTCGTGATCAAGCTTGTGCGCCGGTTCACCAAGCCTGATTGATAGAGCGCTCCCGGCGCGGTGGCCAGAGGTCGCCGCGCTGGGCTAAGGTGTCTGAACCGCCCTGGCCCATCGAGTCCCCATGCGCTTCCTCGCCCGCACCCACCCTCGCCTTTCCGCCGCTGCGCTATTCGGTCTTGCCGTCGGCCTGCTGATCCCTGCCGACTCGGTCATCAGCAAAATCCTTATCGGCTGGAACGCCGGCGTCTGGACCTATCTGCTCCTGATGTTCTGGCTGACAGCTCGCGCGAAAGCACCGGACGTCAGACGCATCGCCGAAGTCGAGGATGAAAATGCCGGGCTGGTGTTGTTCGTTGTGTGCATCGCGGCTCTGGCCAGCCTCGCCACCATCACCTTCGAACTGGCCGGCAGCAAGGACCTGGAAACCACTCGCAAACTCCTGCACTACGGATTCACCGCGCTGACGGTGATCGGTTCATGGTTGCTGATCGGGGTTATCTTCAGCGTCCACTACGCCCGGCTGTTTTACACCTGGGACGGCAAGGAGCCGGCGCTGCGCTTTGCCGAAGGCCTGACCACGCCCAACTATTGGGACTTTCTGTACTTCTCGTTCACCATCAGCGTTGCCGTGCAGACGGCGGATGTTGGCGTGGCCACGCGAGAGATACGCAAGATCGTGTTGGCGCAGTCGTTGATCGGGTTTGTATTCAATACGGCGATTCTGGGGTTTTCGATCAATATTGCGGCGGGGTTGTTTGGTTGACAAATTTTCCACGCTCAATCCACATGTGTATCTGGTGCAACTGCGCCTGGCCACGGCAAGGCGGACTCGACATGGGCCGGGGCACTGACCAGCGAACGCTCTTGTATAAAATCGGGGCACTTACCTTTTCTCTAAACCATTCAAAGAACGGAAAACAAGCACACTTTAACTTATCTGTAAACTGTCAACTATGACAGTTTACAGCGGCGATATAATGAGTTCTGATAACTTATCCATAAACAGGACCCCGATCAGGTCTTTGGATACCTCACCCAGGCATAGAGGATTTTATTATGAGAACAAGTACTCAACTAAAACCCGTCGCACCGTATTTTATCGGCAACATTGACAAGACACCCTTTGAAGCAAACCAAAGGGAGGTAAAGGACGCTAACCTTCCACCTCCATTTGATAATCACCTTATTTTTTCGGCCACTCAGCGCGAAGCCGATTTAAGCTATAGAGAAATCCGGATAATTTTACCGAAAACGCTTGAATACAAGACTTATTCGTTGACTGACTCTGAAACCCCGATTCGCTTTGAATATATCAATGATACTAACGCCGACATCAATGTTTACATAGGGATTGAAGGCACTATCACGCTTTTCGAATCCAGTGAGACCAATGCCGTGGCTGCTCAATTCGAGGTCAAAGTCGAGGATGACAACCACGATACACAATTAGAGACTGATGGTGAATTTGACATGTTGCTTCCATGACTTTTTACATGACAAAAAAACATCCCGACATTAGTCGGGATTTTTTTCGTCAACCAAAAGCGGTGATTAAAAGTTGTAGCTTACGCCTACACTGTAGTTCCAGTTCTGTTCAATGGTATTACCTTTACTTCCTCCCGCCTCGCCATAGACCTGCCAGTTTTTCTGGGCGGGCACCCAGTTCACCCCCACTGTATATTCAAGGCTGGTACTGGAAGGGTCACTGTTAAAGTCATCATTATTGACCTTTACATCGTTACTTTTTACAAATTCGTGCCCCATCGCCAAGCGTACCCTTGGTTGCAGCTTGCTGGCGTTGTCCAGAGTGATCTCACGGCCGATGGTCATCCCCACTTTACCCAACAGCGAGTGCGCCGCACCGGCATCAACTTCCAGACCATTGTCCAACCGGTATTGCTTTGCCTGGACCGCGCCAAGGCCTACCTGAGCAAAGGGTTCAATAAAGTCACCGTTATCAAACCGAATGAGCTTGCCCACTTCCACTGTTGCACTTAAACCCAGATTTTTATAGTTGCCTTTGCTGCGAGTGCCGTCACTCATTGTGACGTTGGCCTGGTTATCAAACTGGTTGACCTTGCCCACCACGTCCACATACATGCCGCTCGCTACATCAAGCAACGTGCCATAGACACCCGCATTGAGGCTGTCGACTGTCGCCGTGGAACCATTTTTGAGGTCTATATCAGTGCGCCCCGACCCTACAAACGCCCCGACAAGCCATTGCTGACCGCCCAGTTGCGCTTGAGTATCGGCACCCAGCGAGAAGCCACGCTGGTTCTGGGTGAAACCTCCACCATAAGCGTTGGAAACGTTGTACTGGCTGCCATAAGTGCGCATCCACACACTATTGCTCAACTTTTTCATCGAGGTATCGCTTCTTGCCAAAGGCGATGTATCTCCACTACTACTGCTCAGACGACGATCGCCCAGACGGCTATTGAGCGAGGTCATCTCTCCATACAGGATGCTTCGTGTACTGCCGGCAATCGCCAATACCGTATTCGTCGAGGTACTGACAGTCTGATTGGGTTTAAGGAACAGCCCTTCACCCTCCCTCAACAATCCATAAGTGCGTGAGCCTGCATCGACCAGCCCATTACCATTCAACGCGAAGCTCGCATCGCCACCTGCAACGTTGCCGATTTTCACCAAATCGGGAGTCGTCGGATTGGTGCCACTCGCTGTCACCTGAAGTTTATGCTCACCGCTGGCACCTTTTGTAACATTCAGGAAATCGGTACGCTCGGTATTCAGGTCGGCGTGCATGACGAAGGTGCCCTTGCCCGACACATTCTCCACATCCAGTTGGTGGAAAGAGCCTGTATCCCCCAGGCGAACAATACCGTCTTCCAGCTCCAGACTTTGCACCGAGCTGTTGCCCGTGGTAACCCATTGGCCGGCATTTCTGATTTGGATATTCGCTGAATTTTCAATTTGGCCAGTCAGCGTTGCGCCATTATCCAGCGCGACCGTGCCAGCGGTATCGGTGACAACATCGCCTGTCATGCTGCCACCATGATTCAGTGACAGACTGATGACGTTGTTCACGTTCCCATTGAGTGCAGCACCATTATCGATCGTGACCGCAGCGCCACTACCGGCTTGGGCAAGTACATCTCCGGTCATGGTGCTTCGAGTATCGAGCGTGACCTGAGCGACATTTTGCAGATTACCGGCCAGTGATGCGCCATTTTGAAAACGGGTCCGAGCGGCGCTGCCGGAGTCGACCACTACATCCCCCACGAGCGCACTGTTATCAACGGTGAGCCCGACGGTTGCCCCGTTTTTTACTTCAAGCACATTGCCGTTGCCCGCCACCAATGTGGAATCATTGAGCACATGAATATCGGCCTTTGCACCTTGCAAATTCAACAAGTCGGTAGAGATCGCGGGGCCCGTTCGACCTTCAATCCGCGAATCATCAAGCACTACCGTTGACGTTTCCCCGCGACTGGGTTCGCTCCCAATGTGCAGACCGACGTCGCCACCGCTGATGAAGCTATTTTTCGCCGAGAGTGAGCCATTCAGGAGTCTGACCCCGTCCGACGTCGTGCCAGTTGCGCTGATGGTGCTTTCAATCAACTCGAGTACGCCAAGACCGTTGACCTGCGCCCCCACACTCGAAGCCGTCACGGTGCTGTCAACCAACTTTACGCTGGAGCCGGATTGATCCTGAATATTGCGTGTCAACATCAACCCCACAGCGTTACTCGTTATAGTGCTGTTCGTGATCTCCGCGCTGCTGCTGGCAAGGTTGATCGCTGCGCCAGTACCCGATGTGTTTGCAACCGTCCCCCCAATCATGTTCATGACCGACAATCGCTCAAGAGCAATCTGTTTGTTACTTCCCCCATTGACTTCCAGCTTCGCTCCAACCGCCCCAATATTATCTGTATCCGCACCGTTGGAAATCAGCTCGGAGCCTGGGTTCAGTGTCCAGGATTCAATCGGGTCGGTGCTATCAATCGTCTCACTTTGTCCAGGATTTAATACACCGGCGTGAGAAACCGAGACAGATAGCATCAGCAGCGCAAAGGAAGGAATTGCCCGGCTATTGCCAAAAATATCGAATTTGAAAGGTGGCGTGGTACGCATGCGAGTAGCCCTTAGTAATATCCTGTGCCAAAGCAGAAGTAGTTCGAATCCGGCGCCGGATAACAAATATGGAAAGCGCGCCGAAGACTACAGATGTAACCGCTACGTCTCTGTAGGACTAATCCTAAAGTGTCGACAGATAAGTCTTCAGAACACTCATCTCTGGTGGTTTTCGTCGCAAGAGCTCGTATGTAAAATCACACCCAATCAACATGAACCTCGTTCGCCATGTTGATTGGGTGTCCAGCCACTAATTAACCGTCACTGCCCGCCCCCAAGTCTTCACAGTATTCGAGACTACTATTACGTACTCTGACCGGATGCATTTCCTTGGGTGACTCAAACGTTGTTTCACCCAGTTTTATCTCGTACCAAATTTGCGCGTAATAAAAGGTGACCGGATTCGTTGCTGGCGTCTCCAGTTGAATCGTCTTGAACAGCTCGTAGTCCATATCGAAGACGAGATCGCCCCCTCCTGCCGGCATATTTTTTGTTTCCTTGAACGTTGCGCCGGTGATCGGCGTTACCGGAACTTTCTCTTTCCAACCCTCCATCCTCATAGTGACAGGCCTGTTTGGTGGTAGATCGCGATGACCGCCCGGCGCCGACACTTTAAGTGGAGGTACGATAGTATTTCCTTCGTCTACAGTTCGAGGCACCATCGTTTTGCAGGTAATATACCGCTCACCACCCAGCTCAATGAATGGACCTTTATGCGGATCCAAGTCGATTTCAAATGTTTCGACCAGCACGTCAGTTCTGGGCAACTGCCGCATAATATTGGGATTGCCAGGGTATTCAATGGTGTAGTGAGCCTTGATGTTTCCTGGCTCGACAGGTGAAATCTCCGAGTAATCAACATCTATAAAGACAGCGGCATCAGTATTTTTCATTAGTATCGATCCTACTGGCTTGTCGTCCCAGTAGAACGCGATTAACGCATCCCTCAGTAGATCCGGCAGACCTGTCCACCTGGTAGCGGTGAAGCGTACAGGATGATTAATATCCTCCGTGGTCAGATGGTTCTTGTTGCCAGCACCCTCGCGCCCATTAACTACGACCGGAAGCAGATTATCGTTGTCCAGTTCGGGTAACGTATCAGGAGGTATTCCCGGGAACACAAAGTAGACGAATATCGACGTTGGCGGCTCATCTATTGGAGTGTTCGCTCCACGTTTCAACGAGTAAGAAATTTCTACAGTCTTCTCATCTGTAGCGCCTTTCGTCACTTCGTCCAGAATATCGTAGGTAAGTTCCATTTTGAACGGACCGGGGCTCGCGCCTAACTCTTCGCTCCCCAGCACTACCTCTTTGTCGCCCTTGACTTTTACGGTGATAAGGTCTTTCGGATCGCCGTTTTCCGGATAATCGATCTCGGCAAAGATTTTTGTGCCGACAGGCAAAAAAGTACCGAGACTGATCGCTTCCGTATGGCTAGGGCCCGCCGCTGGTACCCTGAGTTGCTTGAGCAGTGGGGGCGGCAAAAATGCGATCGGCAGCAAGGGGATGCCTGAGATAACAGAGTCCTGCGATTTGTTCCTCGGTGCGTCATGCCACATATAGCGATGGAATAAGCTTCCGTTTGGAAGTTTCCTCAGCTCATCGAGACTGATCGTGAACTCTCCCAGCAGAGGATCCGACGAGGGTTTGACCACACCTCGGTAAATGGCGGGCATGGTTGTGGTCGTGCCCGATCTGTTATCGACACAAAAGGTAACTTCGTCATTGTCCACACGGTTGGCGTAGTCTATTGCAACGTTAACCACCAGTCCCCTAGGATTTTTGTCGGCCCACTCTTCGTCAATCCTCTCCCCTCCAGCCACATCCAGATTGGCAAATGTCGCGAAAGGCGGTGCGCTTCTGCTGAAGGGTTTTTTTACATAATAGGGAGCATTCTTGTCGACAAAGAACGCAACCGGGGTCGAGCTATCTTCAATGTCAAGCCCATCGATGATATGGAAGCGGGCGTAATACTCCGTTGGCCCAGGAATGTCCGGGTCATCCGGAATCAGGCTATTGGGTACCGGGATATCCACCGGAAAGAAGCCTGCAAAGTCCTCTGGTATATCTATCTTTCCAAGTTCTTTTTCAGGTTGCCCAACCCTATTCCCTTTTACCATTGCTATACCGCCACCAAACAGTCCATCTTTGAGTTCCATTAACCTCATTCGGATAGCGGGTTTATTCAACTCTTCCAACAGGATTCTGCCATCGCCTTCAATCTGACCGACGATTGTCGGCGGGTCAGCAAATGGCCCAGTTCGCGTTGATTTACGAGGCCCGCCATTCTCCGCATTTTCTTTAGCAGTCATTTTAATATTCTCCTCTGTGCATTAAGCCAAATGGCCTGATCTGCTCCATCAGTCTGACAGCTACACAACAACTTCCTGATGAAAAGCAACGTTAAAAGCAGATTGAATCAACAATCATAAACTCGCCCCTTAAGTTATTACCCTTTGTTATTCGAAACACACACCTGCGCCAAAACCTTGCGCCTGCGCGGCCACCCTGAGAATCACTTGGCGAGAGCCGTCATGAATAACAGTACGTACTACCAGAAAGAATTCTATCTATCTTTGCCACGGCAAGACGAGATTTTCCAATCACCCTGCCGGCCCTGGTAATGGTATAGATCGCAACAAGCGAGTCTTCATCAATTAATGGCTTTATGCAGGGAGCAAAAGAAACAGATTGAGAAAATCCGTTTTCAATCTCTTGATCATTCAAAAACCTAGTCAGCGTTTCTGCCGACTCCGGAACGATGTGTTCTCCATTTTCCCCGGGGGATCCGTTAAGTGTTCGATAACCCTGTAATTTGAGGGAAAATTGATCACCGGGACGAGCCCATGGCTGCTTCGGAATATCTATAACGATGCCTGATGTCAATGCAGGATCGGTTTCACAATTGTAGTACCCGTACTTCGTCAGATTGGTAAAAATGGCTTCCGCAAGTATCTTTTCAGGCTCTTGAGTATGATCGATGATCAGTGGTTTGCGGGGTGATGGATCCGGCATACCGAAGGCAGTTATGATGTAATAAAGCAGTGCAGTACCGTTAACTGCCATCCGTGATGGAGGGATTGTTACTTCGATCTCCGGCGGAACGATCCCCGTCG
The DNA here is from genome assembly GCF_900115915.1 of Pseudomonas sp. NFIX49. Taxonomy (NCBI): domain Bacteria; kingdom Pseudomonadati; phylum Pseudomonadota; class Gammaproteobacteria; order Pseudomonadales; family Pseudomonadaceae; genus Pseudomonas; species Pseudomonas sp. NFIX49. The sequence goes on from NZ_FOYE01000006.1 coordinate 279,895, forward strand.
GGAATCGCCGCTCAAACAGGAGTTCCTCATTTCCGTCCTGAAGCCAAAACACTTCAAGATGATCATCAAATGACGTTTCTTCCCAGCGTTGAATTCGGGCTGTGGTGCCGCTAATCAGAAGCGGCAAGGGAATAAATCCATCAGGTTCTGTAACACCATCCACGGTGATCTCAGCCGCCAATGGTGCTTCCGTTTGGGACGCAAGTTTTTCTTCACTCGATTGAGTACTCAAAGACATCTGGAATTCCTCCACACGTTTGAAGTTCTTCGTCCCTCGTTAACGATTAGGCAACGGCGGTCTCTCATTGGCTACTGTCAGATCTAACAGGTTTAGATACCGTTCGTCGGATTATGGTGGCTGTTCAGGCAATTATCGGTTTCCGCCGACTTGACGTAGCGCTTACATTTGAAGCTTCATGAAACCGGTTTCAGCACTACATTGCTAACGCTTTAATTCCAATAACAAGGTCGCCATGACGTGAACGATTTCTCCGCCGCCCAGCGCAGCCGCGTCACCATGCTCGATGTCGCCGAATACGCAGGCGTGTCCAAGGCCAGCGTCTCGCGCTTCATTGGTGACGACCGCGCCCTGCTCTCGGATGCCATCGCCCAGCGCATCGAGCAGGCAATTGCCGAACTCGGCTATCGCCCCAATCAAATGGCCCGCGGCCTGAAACGCGGCCGCACGCGCCTGATCGGCATGCTGGTGGCCGATATCCGCAACCCCTATTCGATTGCCGTGATGCACGGCGTGGAAACCGCGTGCCGCCGGCACGGTTACAGCCTGGTGGTGTGCAACACCGACCGCGATGACGAGCAGGAACGTCAGCACCTGGCGCTACTGCGCTCCTACAACATCGAAGGGCTGATCGTGAACACCCTGGGCCATCATCGGGATGAGCTGGATGAGTTGAAGCGGGAAATGCCGCTGGTGCTGGTGGATCGCAAGGTCGACGGGCTCGACAGCGACATGGTTGGGTTGAACAACCCGCAAGCCGTCGAAATGGCGCTCGAACATCTGCAGCAGCGCGGCTATCGCGATGTGCTGCTGGTGACCGAAGCCTATGACGGTACCAGTTCGCGGATCGAGCGGGTCAGCAGTTTTCAGCAGCAGATTGGCCAGCGCAAAGACATGCGAGGCGCGGTACTGGAAACTGATTCGAGCCTTGTGAACGATCTTCAAACCTTTTTGAACACACCTGATAACGGCCCGAAAGCCCTGTTCTGCGCCAATGGCGTGGCGGCGCTGGCTTGCACCCTGGCGCTGCGCGAGATTGGCTGCCGGTTGTTCGAGGATGTCGGGCTGATCGCCCTGGATGATCTGGACTGGTATCCGTTGGTGGGCAGTGGGATTACTGCTCTTGCTCAACCGACGGAGGAGATTGGTGCGCGGGCGTTTGAGTGTTTGCTCAAGCGTTTGCGTGGGGATGATGAAGCGGCGCGTACGCTGGATTTTGCACCGATGCTGATCGAGCGCGGCTCAACGCTCAGCAAGGCGGAATAAGGCCCTGTGGGGCCACCAAAAAATTTTTGAACAAAAATGAAACCGGTTTCAGAGGTAGATAACAATGAATAAACCTGCCGTTTCCATCAGCCTGTCCAGCTACGGCGCCGACCTCGTTCGCCGTCGTGGCCAGGCTTCGTTCCTCGAAGTGCTGGCCGCTGCCGGCGCCAATCGCATCGAATGGCGTGAAGAGCTGCTGACCAACGAAGTCCCGGAACAACTCTCCACCGCCACGCAAGCTCAAGGCCTGCAAAGCATCTATTCCTCGCCGACCGAACTGTGGCTGGCCGGTCAGTCGCGGCCTAATCCCGAACTCATCACCGCGCTGCAGAACGCCGAAGCGTTTGGCTCGAAGTGGCTGAAGGTGTCGCTGGGTTTTTTCACCGACAACAACGATTTGCAGACGCTCGCGCAAATCCTTGCGCAAAGCCCTGTTCAACTGCTGGTAGAGAATGACCAGACCCTGCACGGTGGCCGCATCGAACCGTTCCAGCGCTTCTTCGCCGCCGTCGAGCAACACAACTTGCCAATCAAGATGACCTTCGACATCGGCAACTGGCAGTGGCAGGACCAGTCCGCCACCAGTGCCGCTCGACTGCTGGGCCGCCACGTCGGTTACGTGCATTGCAAAGCCGTGGCCCGCCGCGCCGACGGCAAACTGGTAGCGGTTCCACCTGCCGCCAGCGACCTGCATCTGTGGGAACAACTGCTGCGGCACATGGCCCAAGGCGTTATGCGCGCCGCCGAATACCCGTTGCAGGGCGATGACCTGGTGCAACTCACCACCGAACACGTCGCCGCCCTCGCCCACCTCGGCCAATCCCGTCTGGAGCCTGCTCATGTCTGAGATCGATATTCTGTCGTTCGGCGAAACCATGGCGATGTTTGTCGCCGAACAGAGCGGCGATCTGGCCTCGGTCGAGCAGTTTCACAAACGGATTGCCGGGGCCGACAGCAATGTCGCCATCGGTTTGTCACGGCTGGGTTTCAATGTGGCTTGGCTGAGCCGGGTCGGTGCCGATTCGCTGGGACGATTTGTCGTCGAAACCCTGGCTCGCGAAGGGCTGGATTGCAGCCATGTCGAAGTGGACAACGCGCACCCGACCGGTTTCCAGCTCAAGTCACGCAACGATGACGGCAGCGATCCGACGGTCGAGTATTTCCGTCGTGGCTCAGCGGCCAGTCATCTGTCATCGCAGTCGATCAACCCGACGTTATTAAGCGCCCGACACCTGCACGCCACTGGCATTCCGCCGGCGCTGTCCGCATCGGCCCGGGAAATGTCCCGTGAACTGATGACCCGCATGCGCAACGCCGGGCGCAGCGTGTCGTTCGACCCGAACCTGCGCCCGAGCCTGTGGGCCAGCGAACGGGAGATGATCACCGAGATCAACCGCCTCGCTGCCCTCGCCCACTGGGTGTTGCCGGGGTTGAGTGAAGGTCGCTTGCTGACCGGTTTTGAAGATCCGGCGGATATCGCGGCGTTTTATCTCGATCAGGGTGCCGAAGCCGTGGCGATCAAGCTCGGGCCGCAGGGTGCGTATTACCGCACGCATCTGGATCAGGGATTTGTCGCCGGGGTGCCGGTCGAAACCGTGGTCGATACGGTCGGCGCCGGGGATGGTTTTGCGGTCGGGATGATCAGTGCCCTGCTGGAGCACCAGAGTTTTCCCGAGGCCGTCAGACGCGCCAACTGGATTGGCAGTCGCGCGGTGCAGAGCCGTGGCGATATGGAGGGTTTGCCGACCCGATCCGAACTTCTAGCTCATCGTTCCCACGCTCCTGCGTGGGAATGCAGCCCGTGACGCTCTGCGTCACATGGGACGCGGAGCGTCCCCGGAGGCGTTCCCACGCAGGAGCGTGGGAACGAGCAACAACCAATCAATTGAACCTGCTGCGACAAAAACAACAAGCTCAGGAGCAAGACCATGAAAACCGCAACCCTCGCCACCCGCCGCTGGTGGTACATCATGCCGATCGTGTTCATCACCTACAGCCTGGCGTACCTGGACCGGGCCAACTACGGGTTCGCCGCCGCCTCCGGGATGGCCGCCGACCTGATGATCACCCCGGGCCTGTCCTCGCTGCTCGGCGCGCTGTTCTTCCTCGGGTACTTTTTCTTCCAGGTGCCCGGCGCGATCTACGCGCAAAAGCACAGCGTGAAGAAGCTGATCTTCGTCAGCCTGATCCTCTGGGGCGGGCTCGCCACGCTGACCGGCGTGGTCTCCAACGCCTATTGGCTGATCGTCATTCGTTTCATGCTTGGCGTGGTCGAAGCGGCGGTGATGCCGGCGATGCTGGTCTATCTCTGCCACTGGTTCACCCGCGCCGAACGCTCGCGGGCCAACACCTTCCTGATCCTCGGCAACCCGGTGACGATGCTGTGGATGTCGGTGGTGTCGGGCTATCTGGTGCAGCATTTCAGCTGGCGCTGGATGTTCATCATCGAAGGTCTGCCGGCAGTCCTTTGGGCCTTTATCTGGTGGAAGCTGGCCGATGATCGTCCGGCCCAGGCCAAGTGGCTCAACGACCAGGAAAAGCACGATCTGGAAAGCGCGCTGGCGGCCGAACAGGTAGGGATCAAAGCGGTGAAGAACTACGCCGAAGCCTTCCGTTCGCCGAAGGTGATCATTCTGGCGCTGCAGTTTTTCTGCTGGAGCATCGGCGTCTACGGCTTCGTGCTGTGGCTGCCGTCGATCCTCAAGGCCGGCGCGCAGATGGACATGATCGAGGCCGGCTGGCTGTCGGCGTTGCCGTATCTGGCGGCGGTAATCGGCATGCTGCTGGTGTCGTGGGGCTCGGACAAACTGCAAAAGCGCAAACGCTTCGTCTGGCCGCCGCTGCTGATTGCTTCGGTGGCGTTCTACGGCTCCTACGCCTTGGGCGCTGAGCATTTCTGGTGGTCGTACACGTTGCTGGTGATCGCCGGCGCCTGCATGTACGCGCCTTACGGGCCGTTCTTCGCCATCGTCCCCGAGATTCTGCCGGCCAACGTCGCCGGCGGCGCCATGGCGCTGATCAACAGCATGGGCGCCCTCGGTTCGTTCGGCGGATCGTATCTGGTCGGTTACCTGAACAGTTCCACCGGCTCGCCCGGTGCTTCGTACCTGTTGATGAGCGGCGCACTGATGCTCTCGGTGGTGCTGACCATTTTTCTCAAGCCCGGCGCGAGCGACCGGGTGACGGCCAAGCGTGTCGCACCGCGTCCGCTGCCGACCCATTCCTGAATTGAAAGAGAGATGACTGCGATGAAAAAGCAGGTTGTGTTGTACAAGAAACTGTCGCCGGCGCTGATGGCACGCCTCGAGGAACAGGTCGATGTGACGCTGATCGACAGCCTCGACGCCGATGGCCTGATGAAACTGCGCGACGCCCTGCCCGGTGCCCACGGCTTGCTCGGCGCGAGCCTGAAGCTGGACGCGGCCCTGCTCGATCTGGCACCGCAGCTGGAAGCGATTTCTAGCGTCTCGGTGGGCGTCGACAACTACGACATCGACTACCTGACCCGGCGCAAAATCCTGCTGACCAACACCCCGGACGTGCTCACCGAAACCACCGCCGACACCGGTTTCGCCCTGATCCTGGCCACCGCCCGGCGCGTGGTGGAACTGGCGAACCTGGTGCGCGGCGGTCACTGGCATCGCAGCATTGGCCCGGCGCATTTCGGTACTGATGTGCACGGCAAGACGTTGGGCATTATCGGCATGGGGCGGATCGGCGAGGCGTTGGCGCAGCGTGGGCATTTCGGGTTCGGGATGCCGGTGATCTATCACAGCCAGTCGCGCAAACCGGCGGTCGAGGCGCGTTTCGATGCGCAGTACCGCAGCCTTGAGGATTTGTTGCAGCAGGCGGATTTCATCTGTCTGACGTTGCCGCTGACGGCGCAGACTGAAGGTTTGATTGGCGTTGAACAGTTTGCGTTGATGCGGCCGGAGAGCATTTTCATCAACATTTCCCGAGGCAAGGTCGTAGACGAAGCCGCGATGATCGACACCTTGCGCCATAACCGGATTCGCGCGGCGGGGCTGGATGTGTTCGAGCGTGAGCCGCTGAATCATGACTCGCCGTTGTTGCAGCTGAACAATTTGGTGGCGACACCGCACATGGGCTCGGCAACCCACGAAACGCGCGAGGCGATGGCGCGGTGTGCAGTGGAGAATCTGTTGGCGGCGTTGGCTGGGGAAAAACCCGCCAACCTGGTGAATCCTCTCCACTGATGATCGTTCCCACGCTCTGCGTGGGAATGCCTCAAGGGACGCTCCGCGTTCCAGCTCTGGAAGGGACGCGGAGCGTCCCGGGCTGCATTCCCACGCGGAGCGTGGGAACGATCAGGAGGAAACCCTCAGGCACTGCGCACTTGCAGAAGCTGCGCAGCACAAAGGGCAATCCGCGAACACGCATCCGCCAGTTTTACTCTATCCACCACCAGCCCGATGCGAATATGCCCCGCCGCACTGGGCCCGAACGCTTCCCCTGCCAGCACCGAAACCCCATACCCCTCCAGCAGCCGCTCGGCAAAGTCCTGCGCGCCGAGCCCGGTCTGGCGCACGTCGACCATCACGAACATCCCGCCATCCGGCTTGATCGGGTACAACCCCGGACAGCCGCGCAAGCGCTCGCACACCAGATCCCGACGCAAGCGGTATTCCTCGCGCATCTGCGTCACTTCCGGCAGATCTTTCTCCAGCGCTATCTGCGCCGCTTTCTGCACAAAATCCGGCAACCCGAACAACATGCTCAGCGACAGATTCACCAGATGCTCGGCCAACGGTTTGGGCCCGATCATCCAGCCGATCCGCCACCCGGTCATCGCATGGGATTTGGACAAACTGTTGATGGTCGCGGTGCGCTCGGCCATGCCCGGCAGGCTCGCCGGGCTGATGTGCTCGCCTTCGTATAACAATTCGCTGTAGACCTCGTCGCTGATCAACCACAAGTCATGGCGGATGCACAGCGCTGCCAGCTCTTGCCAGATCAGCAGCGAGAGGCTCGCACCGGAAGGATTGTTGGGACTGTTGAGCAAAATGGCTCGTGTCCTGGGAGTGATCCGCGCCGCGACATCCGCCGGGTCGACGCGAAAACCATTCTCCGGACGAACCGGCACCGGCACCACGGTTGCGCCGCAGGCACCGAACACGCCTTCGTAGGTCACGTACATCGGTTCGGCGACGATCACTTCATCGCCCGGATCCAGCAGACATTGCGCCACCGAATACACCGCGCATTGCGCGCCGGGCAGCACGATCACATGTTCGGCATCCACATCCTGGCCGCTGTTGCGTCGATGGCGCTCGGCGATCTGCTTGCGCAGCTCCAGCCGGCCGCGCACGTCGGAATAATGGGTATCACCCGCCAGCAGGCTGTCGATGGCGCCGTGGATGATCGGCAGCGGCGTATCGAAATCCGGATCACCCACGGACAGCAGCAAGACATCAATGCCCTCGGCGCGCAGCTCCAGCGCTCGGTCGTGAATCCGCCAGGCCGCTGCTCCCTCCCCGGCGATTCGTTGGGTCAAGGCTGAATAGCGCATGTACGTCTCCTGATTGCGCGGTCTCCAGCCTTCACCCTAGGTCAAATCACAAAGCGCGCCACCATCGCATTCAAATCCACCGCCAGGCGCGACAGTTCGTGGGTCGCGGCGCTGGTTTGATTCGCGCCGGCGGCCGATTGGGTGGCCAGGTCACGAATGTTGACCAGGTTGCGGTCGACCTCGCGGGACACCTGCGCCTGCTCTTCCGAGGCGCTGGCGATCACCAGGTTGCGCTCGTTGATCTGGTGAATCGATTGGGTGATCTGCTCCAGGGCAACGCCGGCGGCGCGGGCCATTTCAAGGGTGGTCTGGGTGCGCTGATTGCTTTGCTGCATCGACGAAACCGCTTCGCCGGTGCCGTTCTGGATGCCGGCGACCATTTTTTCGATTTCCTGGGTCGATTGCGCAGTGCGATGGGCCAGTGCGCGAACCTCATCCGCTACCACCGCGAAGCCACGCCCGGCTTCACCGGCACGGGCTGCTTCGATGGCGGCGTTGAGCGCCAGCAGGTTGGTCTGTTCGGCGATGGCGCGGATCACGTCCAGCACCTTGCCGATGTCGCGGCCCTGTTCGGCCAGGCCTTCGATCATCTGTGCGGTGTTCTGCACGTCGTGGGTCATGGTCTGGATCGCGTCGACGGTTTTCACCACCTGATCGCGACCTTCACGGGCGGCGTGGGTCGACTGGTTCGAGGCTTCGGAGGTCGACACTGCGTTGCGCGCAACTTCTTCCACTGCGGCGGTCATTTCGTTGACCGCAGTGGCGGCCTGTTCGATTTCGTCGTTCTGCTGTTGCAAGCCACGGGACGCTTCTTCGGTCACGGCGCTGAGTTCTTCGGCAGCAGCGCCCAGTTGCGTGGCGGAGCCGGCGATCTGCTCGATGGTCTTGCGCAGGTTGGCCTGCATGGCAGACAGGGCTTCAAGCAGGCGCGCCGGCTCGTCCTTGCCGTCGATTTCGATGGCTTTGGTCAGGTTGCCGCCAGCGATAGTTTGCGCGGCAGCGACGGCGCGGTTCAGCGGGGTGACGATGCTGCGGGTCAGCAGCCAGGCCAGCAATACGGTCAACAACGCGGCAATCACAGACACGGCGATGATGCCGGTAATGGCACTGTTGTAATACTCACCCGCCTGAGTGGAAGCGGTCTTCGCGTCGGCGGCGTTGATCGCGATCAGCTTGTTGAGTTGTTCGCCCATCTTGTCGGTGCCGTCCTTGATCTTCGTGTTGATCAGGGCGCGCATCTCGTCGAGCTTGTCCTGGCGCGACAGCTCCATCATCTGGTTCTGCGCTTGCACATAGTTGTCGAGAGTCGTCGAAAACTCCTGATATAACGCGCGTTCCTCCGGGCCGGCCGGCAGTACTGCGTAACTGGCCTGGGCAGCGCGCACCTTGTCCACCAGCACACCGATGCGGGTCTGGGCTTCCTGCAAACCGGCCGGTTCGCGGTTGACCAGAATGCGGAACGAGAGAATCCGCAGGCGCAGCACGTTCTCCGTCACCACCGCGAGTTGGGTGACGCTTGGCAACTGCGTCGAGTCCATCTCCAGGGAAGCCTGACGGATGATCGACATGCGGTTGACGGCGAACACGCCAAGCACGATCACCAGCAAGGCAATAAAAGCAAAACCGAGGAAGGCACGGGGCGCGATATTCAGATTACGCAGGGACATAGGAGGACTCTCGGATAGTTGAAACTACGAGCGTCCATGCCGTTATCACGGGCCCGTGGGCGGGCTTCGTTCCGGCGTCACTGTTCTGGAAAATCTTGTGTGCGCCTGATTTCTGTATCGGCCAGGCTTGAGGAAGTTTGCGGGGAAAGATGAAATATTTTTCACGGCGCTGCGGGTGTTTCAGCGCTGAAACACCCGTTGTTTCAAATGATGACTGACAGGTCAGGCCGGAGTTGCAATACGCCATACGCGAGCAATATCTGTTGCACGTTCACGCAACAGGCGCGGGGCTTCGGCGCAGGCCTGTTCCAGGGGCATCGGGCCGCTGGTGACCGCGAATGCAGCGTCAATGCCGTGATGGTAGAGCGCTTGATAGCCCTCACCGAGGGTGCCGGCGATGACGATCACGGGGACGCCGTGTTGCTTGGCGATCCGCGCCACGCCAAACGGGGTTTTGCCGCGCAGGGTCTGGGCATCGAAGCGCCCTTCTCCAGTAATCACCAGATCTGCGTCCTTTACTGCGTCGGCCAGTCCGACCAGCTCGGCGACCACTTCGACACCGGCCTGGAATCGCGCACCGAGAAACGCCTTGGCGGCAAAGCCCAATCCACCTGCGGCACCACTGCCCGGTTCATCGCGTACGTCCTTGCCCAACGCCTGCGCGCAGAGTCCGGCGAAGTGGCCGAGGGCCTGATCCAGTTGTTGAACTTGCGCCGGTGATGCGCCCTTTTGTGGGCCAAAAATCGCCGAAGCGCCGTGGGGGCCGCACAGTGGATTGTTGACGTCAGCGGCGATGTCGAAACGGACGTGAGCCAGACGTGGGTCAAGTTCGCTCAGGTCCAGACGTGCGAGTTGCGCCAACGCCAGACCTCCCGGCACCAGCGATTGCCCTTGAGCATCCAGCAGTTTCACGCCCAACGCTTGCATGGCGCCGGCGCCACCGTCGTTGGTGGCACTGCCGCCGATGGCCAGAATGACTCGCTGCGCGCCGGCATCCAGCGCGGCGCGGATCAGCTCACCCGTGCCGAAGGTGCTGCTGATGCAGGCATCACGCTGCCCCGGCGGCACCAGTTGCAAGCCGCTGGCCTCGGCCATTTCGATGATTGCGGTGTGGTTATGCGGCAACCAGCCCCACGCAGCTTCAACTGCCGAACCCAACGGGCCACGCACGCGAGTGCGGCGCAATTCGCCTTCGCACGCGGCGAGAATCGATTCCACCGTGCCTTCGCCACCGTCGGCCATCGGGCACTTGACCAGCGTCGCCTGCGGCCAGACCTGCGCCAGGCCCAACGCAATGGCTTCTGCAACGCCTTGGGCACTCAGGCTGTCCTTGAACGAATCGGGGGCGATGACGATTTTCATGCGAATTCTCCAGTTCCAATGCCCTCATGCTGCCAGTCGCTTTGCCCGTTGACGCCTGTCCGCTGCACAAGTCGTGCAGGCGTTTATTGTTCATTTCGACAAATCGTCGGTCTGCGGCAGCAATTGCACACCCAGATACAGCGCCAGCATCCCGTCGAGCTTCAACGGATCGACCCCGCTCAACTCGGCAATCCGCTCCATCCGGTAACGCAGGCTGTTGCGGTGAATGCCCAAGGCATCCGCGCAAGCCTGGCTCTGCCCGTCGTGATCGCACCAGCTGCGCAGGGTCGCGAGCAACTGGCCGTTGCTGTCCTTGGCGATCACCTTGCGCAACGGTTTGAGCAGTTCATCCAGCGCATCATCGTTGCGATGGCGCCAGAGCATCACCGGCAAGCGATAGCGATTGAGCGTCAGCAGCCGTGAACGCGGTAGCACTTCGCGACCATAAGCGAGCAGATCGCCGACCCGCCGATAGCAACGGCGCAACCCTGCCAGCCCATCGGCCTGCCCGCCAACCGCGATACGCAGAATGTTCCAGCCCAGACCATCGAGTTTTTCCAGCAGGCGATCATGCTCGACATTCTGACTCGCCGGCCGGCACCAGAGCAGCGACGACTTGGCCGAACTCACGCACCAACTGTCCGGATAGCGCGACATCAACCAGGCACTCAGCGCCTCGACGGTTTGCCCCGGCCCGTGTTCCAGACCCAGCTCGAACAGATACGGCACTCGCGTCAGTTGCGGTTTGAGCCCGAGTTGCTGGGCCTCGTCGACCAGCCTTGGCGAATCTCCCGCCTCACTCAACAGCAACGCCAGCAAGTCATCGCAACGTTGCCGCCGCCATTGCTGTTCGGATTGCTGGTTGCGCTGGCCCACCAGCATTTCAGCGGTCATGCGCACCAGCTCGGCGTAAGTACGCAGTTGCTCCGGCTCGCCGGTGATGCCGAGTACGCCGATCAAACGCTGATCGAGCAGCAGCGGCAGATTGATCCCCGGCTGCACGCCTTTGAGATGCACCGCCGTCTGCGCGTCAATCTCCACCACCCGCCCGTTGGCCAGCACCAGTTGCGCGCCCTCGTGGCGGGTGTTGATGCGCTCCGGCTCGCCACTGCCGAGGATCAGCCCCTGGCTGTCCATGACGTTGACGTTGTACGGCAAAATGGCCATGGCCCGGTCGACGATGTCCTGGGCGAGGTCGTGATCGAGTTCGAACATAGGGGCTGGAATCCTTGAAAACAGGCGCGGACGGTTGTTCACCCGCACAGGGTCTGGCGGCAAACCCTGTGCTCAGGCACAAAGACAATCCGGCCAAAGGTGGCCGAGACTCTCAGGGCGATCAACGTTACCCTTTGCATCGCAAAAAATCATAATAAAGAGAGAGCCGCCATGTCGCAGAGCGCCGCTGCCGCCCAGACCATCGTTGACGATAAAAATGCCGTCTACAAACGCATCACCCTGCGTTTGATCCCCTTCATCTTCATCTGCTACCTGTTCAACTACCTCGACCGGGTCAACGTTGGATTTGCCAAACTGCAGATGCTCGACGCGCTGAAATTCAGCGAAACCGTGTACGGCCTCGGTGCCGGTATCTTCTTCATCGGATACGTGCTGTGCGGCGTGCCGAGCAACCTGGCGCTGACCAAATTCGGGCCACGGCGCTGGATCGCGCTGATGATGATCACCTGGGGCACGCTGTCGACCTGCCTGCTGTTTGTCACCACGCCAACCCAGTTCTACACCCTGCGCCTGTTCACTGGCGCCGCCGAAGCCGGGTTCTTCCCGGGTGTTGTGCTGTATCTCTCGCAGTGGTTCCCGACCTTCCGCCGTGGCCGGATCATGGCGCTGTTCATGTCGGCCATCCCGGTGTCCGGCCTGCTCGGCAGCCCGTTTTCCGGCTGGATCCTCAATCACTTCGCCGCCGGCCAGGGCGGTTTGGCCGGTTGGCAGTGGATGTTCCTGCTGCAAGGCATTCCGACTGTTGTGTTGGGCGCACTCGCCTACTTTCTGCTCAGCGACAACTTCGCCAACGCCAAGTGGCTGACTCCTTACGAGCGTTCGGTGCTGGAAGCGGACCAGGCCGAAGACCTGGCGAACAAACCGAAAACCACTTCCGATTCGCTGATCGCCGTGTTCAAGAATCCGGCCATCTGGGCGTTTGGCTTGATCTACTTCTGCATCCAGAGCGGCGTGTACGCGATCAACTTCTGGCTGCCGTCGATCATCAAGAACCTCGGCTTCAGCGACAACCTGGTGATTGGCTGGTTGAGTGCGATTCCGTATCTGTTGGCCGCCGTGTTCATGCTGGTAGTGGGTCGTTCGGCGGACTTGCGTAAAGAACGTCGCTGGCATTTGGTGGTGCCGATGTTGATGGGCGCTGTCGGCCTGCTGATCGCGGTGAACTTCGCGGCGAATCCGGCGATTGCGATCCTCGGCCTGACCATCGCGACCATGGGCGCGCTGACCGGTCTGCCGATGTTCTGGCCGGTGCCGACTGCCATGTTGAGCGCGGGTGCTGCGGCGGGTGGTCTGGCGTTGATCAACTCGATGGGGCAGATGGCCGGGTTCCTGAGCCCTTACCTTGTGGGTTGGGTCAAGGACAGCACCGGGTCGACCGATGCGGCGCTTTACCTGCTGGCGGGTGTGATTGTTGGCGGGAGTCTGCTGGCGTTGCGGATGACGCGAACGTTGCGGGCCTGATTATTGGCAGGCACACAAAAACGGCCCATCTCGGGCCGTTTCTCGTTTAGATCGTTTCCACGCTCTGCGTGGGAATGCCTCAAGGGACGCTCCGCGTTCCAGCTCTGGAAGGGACGCGGAGCGTCCCGGGCTGCATTCCCACGCGGACGGTTCGACGCCTCGACGTGGGAACGATCAGGCTAAGGATCTGGCTAGAGCGGTGTTTCTGGCTTCAACTCCAGATTATCCAGCGCCCGGTTCACCGCCAGTTCACTCAGCATGATCAGTTGCGAGATGCCCAGCAGCACATGCCGCTGCGAGCCGTCCACCAGCCCGGCGAAGTCAGTGGCCATGGTTTTGGCGCAAGTCAGGGTTTCAGAGGCATCGGCCAGCAGTTCTTCGCTGTCGATGCCGGGGGCGATGAGGTAGCGGGTGTTGGGTTTGAGCAGCGGTTTTCTGGGGAGCAGCGGATTGAGGTAGTGGTCGAGGGCGCGTTCGGCGGCTTCGTGGAATTTCTTGGAGTCGAGGGTTTCGTAGGGTGAGGTTGTATCGGTTTCGGGTGGGTTGGGTGTTGGTTTGATCACGTTTGAATCTCCAAATCAGAAAAATGGAGCCATCAAACTTCGCTACCAAACGAAGAGGTGGTGGCCATACACGGGTTGGTAGACCGGTGACTTGGAGAACCGGCGCGCTCGAAAACGCCCCACGCATGGCCACCATAAAAGCACGGACGGATGAGCGTCCGAATACGGTGAATTGCGCAACAAGTCAGATCCGGGCTACCAAACCCGATCGCTGCATTTCAGCGACGGGACAACGATAAAACCCGGCCCATAAGCGCACAAGCCGGCGGATTCTGGCGCAGTCGTAGGCAACGGCGCAAGGTTGTGTAGCCTGGGGTGCGTGTCTGAACGTGTCCTTTAAACACCCCTCTTAAACACCCCTACTCCGATCGTTCCCACGCTCCGCGTGGGAATGCAGCCCGGGACGCTCCGCGTCCCTTCCAAAGCCGAACGCGGAGCGTCCGTGGAGGCATTCCCACGCAGAGCGTGGGAACGAGCGTCACACACTGTTTTTTGCATCCAGCTCAAGCACCAACCCACCCGGCATCTGCACAAAAATCTGCCAGATCCCATCTTCCGGCACCTGCGCCACCTGATACGGCAACCCACTCCCCTGCACCCGCTTCAAAACCGCCGCCGCGTCTTCATCGGTGCGAAACGCAATATGACTCAACGCCGCCTCATCCAGCGCGGGCTGCTCAATCACATGCACCAACGCCTGCGCATCCTGATACAACCACCGCCCCGGAAACGGAAACGGCGGCCGGCGCCCCGGCGTCAGCCCCAGTAACCCACCAAAAGCGTCCTGCAGCGCCTGACCGTTAGCGGTATTGAAGGCCAGATGATCAAATGTCCACGTCATGTCTGTCTCCTGCGGTTATTCAGGATTCCAGTATCTGCGCTTGCCAATCCCGGAAAAATCCCGCAAAACGCCAAGGATCTTCAACGGATTTTTACTAATGAGCTCAATCCTCGATCTGGAAATCTTCGTCCGCACCGCCGACTCCGGCAGCATTTCCGCCGCCGCCCGGGCTCTGGAACTGACCCCGGCCGCCGCCAGCATCGCGCTGAAACGCCTGGAAACCCGCCTCGGCATCCGCCTGTTCGCCCGCTCGACCCGCAGCATGCGCCTGACCGAAGAGGGCCGACGCTATCTGGAAAGTGTGCGTCTGGCGCTGGCCACCCTGGCCGAAGGCGAGCAAGCGCTGAAGCAGCAAACCGAAGGCCTGAGCGGCGTGCTGCAACTGGCAGCGCCGTCGGATTTCGGGCGCAATGTGCTGTTGCCGTGGCTGGACGATTTCAAGCGCGAGCATCCGCACATTCAGCTGCAATTGCTGCTCAACGACCGGCATGCGGATCTCTTTCGCGAAACGGTGGACGTGGCGCTGCGCTTTGGCGTGCCAAGTGATTCGACGCTGGTGGCGTTGCCGATTCTGCCTGATCATCGCCGTGTGGCTTGCGCCAGCCCTGCGTATCTGGAACGGCACGGCACGCCGCAAAACCCTGCCGAATTGAGCAAGCACAGCGCCCTGCTCTATCTGCGCAACGGCCGGCCTTACAACACCTGGCGCTTCCATCGCGAAGACGAAACCGTCGAGGTCGAAGTACGCGGCGACTACCTCAGCGACGACGGCGAAGTCGCCCGCCGCTGGGCGCTTGCCGGGCACGGAATCGCCTACAAGGCCTGGCTCGACGTCGCCGAAGACGTGCGCGCCGGGCGGCTGCTGACGCTGTTCGATGACTGGCATGGCGAGAGCGTGCCGTTCAATCTGCTGTGCCCGCACCGGGTGCAGGTGTCGGAACGGGTCAAGGTGTTGCAGGCGTTTTTGCGCCAGCGCTGCGAGGCGTTGCGCCGATAAATTCACTTTGCCGCGCCGGGCGCTTCTGGTATTTGATGGAAGCTTTCCCACCGACAAAAGGATTTCGGCATGAGCTATCGCACACTGGGTCACTCGGGGTTGCAGGTTTCCACTCTCACCCTTGGCACGATGATGTTCGGCGAGCAGACCAGCGCGGAAGACTCGCTGCGCATCATCGACAAGGCCTGGGATCAGGGCATCAATTTCATCGACACGGCTGACGTCTACACCAATGGCCGCTCGGAAGAGATCGTCGGCGAGGCCATTGCCCGTCATCGGCATGAATGGGTGCTGGCGACCAAGGTCGGTTTCGGCCCGGTGGACGGCGTGCCGAACCGCAGCGGTCTGAGTCGCAAGCACATTTTCAATGGTCTGGAGGCCAGCCTGACCCGGCTCGGCACCGACTACCTCGACATCTATTACCTGCACCGCGAAGACCACAACACGCCGCTGGAGGTGACGATCTCGGCGATTGGCGATCTGATTCGTCAGGGCAAGATCCGTTATTGGGGCCTGTCGAACTACCGTGGCTGGCGGATTGCCGAGGTGATTCGAGTGGCGGACAAACTCGGCGTTGATCGCCCGATCATCAGCCAGCCGCTGTACAACATCGTCAACCGTCAGGCCGAAACCGAGCAGATCACCGCCGCCCAGACCTACGGCCTCGGCGTGGTGCCTTATAGCCCGCTGGCCCGTGGCGTGCTCAGCGGCAAGTACGCACCGGACGTAACCCCGGACGCCAACAGCCGCGCCGGGCGCCAGGACAAACGGATTCTGGAGACTGAATGGCGGGTGGAGTCGTTGCGCATTGCCCAGCAGATTCAGCAATACACCCAGGAGCGTGGGGTCGGGATTGTCGAGTTTGCGATTGCCTGGGTGCTGAACAACGGCGCGGTGACCTCGGCGATTGTCGGGCCGCGTACTGAAGATCAGTGGGATGCGTATACCAAGGCGCAGGCGGTGAAGATTACGGCCGAGGATGAGGCGTTTATCGACTCGCTGGTGACGCCGGGCCATGCGTCTACGCCGGGGTTTAATGATGTGAGCCATTTTGTGTCGGGGCGTAAACCGCATCAGGCTTAAGCACCTATGCTTCGACACAGGTTCCCGCTCTCACGGGACCTGTGTCGAATGTTGGAAATATTGATCACTCGGCCAATATTCACCACAAAAACCACGTATCCTGCGCGCCCCGTTTCACCATCATCCCCGCGAGGACAGTTTGTCTAAAGGCATCGCTCTATCGGTAACAGCCTCAACGCTGTTTGCCGTCATGTATTACTACACCTCGTTACTCACCCCGTTGAGCGGCGTGGAAATTTTCGGTTGGCGGATGCTGCTGACCGTGCCCTGCATGACCGTGTTCATGCTGGTGTCCGGCGAATGGCGGCGGGTGCTCGAGCTGCTGCGCCGGATCCCTGCGCTGCCGAAGTTGATCGGCAGCCTGATTCTTTCGTCAGCGCTGCTGGGCGTGCAGTTGTGGCTGTTCATGTGGGCGCCGCTCAATGGCTACAGCCTTGATGTGTCGCTGGGTTACTTCCTGCTGCCGTTGTCCATGGTCCTGACCGGACGCATCGCTTATGGCGAAAACCTGTCGTATCTGCAAAAAGTCGCGGTGTTTTTTGCCAGCCTCGGCGTGTTGAACGAGTTGTATCAGGTCGGCGGGTTTTCCTGGGCGACGCTGGTGGTGGTCGTTGGCTACCCCCTGTACTTCGTGCTGCGCAAATACCTCAAGACCGACAACCTTGGCGGCTTGTGGGTCGACATGACCCTGATGCTGCCGGTGGCGTACTGGTTCGTGCGCGGCGGTGAACAGGGTTTCGGCGTGTTCGATCAGTACCCGGCGCTGACGTGGCTGATACCGCTGCTCGGTCTGATCAGTGCCTCGGCGCTGGTGGTCTACATCATCGCCAGCCGTTTGTTGCCGTTCAGTCTGTTTGGTTTGTTGAGTTACGTTGAGCCGGTGTTGCTGCTCGGTGTTGCGCTGCTGCTGGGCGAAAGCATCAAGCCCGGCGAATGGCTGACCTACATCCCGATCTGGCTCGCGGTGGTGGTGCTGGTGTTTGAAGGGTTCAAGCACCTGATGCGCCAACGGCGCCCATAAGACGCGCAATAAAAAGCCCGGCCTGCACAATTGCAGGCCGGGCTTTTTTACATCTGATACGGATTACTCGGTAGCGAGTACGCCACGACGCACCTGGTCACGTTCGATCGATTCGAACAGTGCCTTGAAGTTGCCTTCACCGAAACCATCGTCGCCCTTGCGCTGGATGAATTCGAAGAACACCGGGCCCATCAGGGTTTCCGAGAAGATCTGCAGCAGCAGACGCTTGTCTTCTTTATCCGAGGCGCCGTCGAGCAGAATGCCGCGCGATTGCAACTGATCAACAGGCTCACCGTGGTTCGGCAGGCGGCCTTCGAGCATTTCGTAGTAGGTGTCCGGCGGCGCGGTCATGAAGCGCATGCCGATCTTCTTCAACTGATCCCAGGTCTTGACCAGGTCGTCGGTGAGGAACGCCACGTGCTGGATGCCTTCGCCGTTGAACTGCATCAGGAACTCTTCAATCTGCCCGGCCCCCTTCGACGACTCTTCGTTGAGCGGGATGCGGATCATGCCGTCCGGCGCGGTCATCGCTTTCGAGGTCAGGCCGGTGTATTCGCCCTTGATATCGAAGTAGCGGATTTCGCGGAAGTTGAACAGCTTCTCGTAGAAGTTCGCCCAGTAGGCCATGCGGCCCCGGTACACGTTGTGGGTCAGGTGGTCGATGATCTTCAGGCCGGCACCGACCGGGTTGCGGTCAACGCCTTCCAGAAACACGAAGTCGATGTCATAGATCGAGCTGCCTTCGCCGAAACGGTCGATCAGGTACAGCGGCGCGCCGCCAATGCCTTTGATCGCCGGCAGGTTCAGTTCCATCGGACCGGTTTCGATGTGGATTGGCTGAGCACCGAGTTCCAGAGCGCGGTTGTAGGCCTTCTGCGAATCCTTGACCCGGAACGCCATGCCGCAAACGGACGGGCCGTGTTCGGCCGCGAAGTACGAAGCAACGCTGTGGGGTTCGTTGTTGAGGATCAGGTTGATCGCGCCCTGGCGATACAGGTGCACGTTCTTGGAGCGGTGGGTCGCGACCTTGGTGAAGCCCATGATCTCGAAGATCGGCTCCAGGGTGCCAGGTGTCGGCGATGCGAACTCGATGAACTCGAAGCCCATCAGGCCCATTGGGTTTTCGTATAAATCTGCCATGGTTGGCGCCTCATCATTCTTATCAATTAACCAGAGTTATTTGTCAGTAATGCTGAGACCAGTGGGTGGCGCACAGGAGATGCCACGCACACTGCGGGCGAGGAAGTCACCGTAGATCAGTTGAAACCCGAATATCTTCATTGTCGACCCAAGGCTCTTGCGGGCGAGGCTTCTGCTGCCAGAAGACGATTATTATTGTATGCGTAACCCGATTCTACACAGCGTAAATAGGGTTGTCTGCCCTCTCTATAAAATCCGCTTTTTTCGGCCCGGTGCAAGGGGTTTGTTGCACAGCCAGATGCCCGCCAGAAAGTTCCGCGCCTATTCAACGCCGCCCGGCAGAGCCCGAACATTCGCTATCGCTACGCGCAGTTGCTCACACCCTCGATGCCGTTGGCCGGGGCGATGCGATGACCGTGGTAGCCTAAGGTTCGTTGCCTTCCGACCCAGCAAGCGACTGCTATCCCCTGCAGTCACTCGACAGGTGGGTCTGGCGGTGCTGGATCAACGTCAGGCCTCGCCCGCCACGCTGGCGTTCATTCAACTGGCAACTCGGCTGGATTACCGTTGAGCGGCGCGGGTGCCATTGGCCATCTATCATGGGCTCAGACCTTGGGCTTTGCGCGCACGCTTCTCCTGCAATCAAGAGCCCCACTCCATCGCGACAGGATGCGCCCATGCCACTGACCGTCAGGCCCCGCCGCAAGCGCAGCACCCGGATTATCGTGACATTGCTGTGTGGCCTGCTGCCGATCGTACTCGGCAGCGTCATTCTCTATATGCAGGCTGAACGCGCCCTCCAGCAGAGTTCGCAACACACCGCCGATGAAGCCTTGCGACAGTTCGAACTGATGCTCGACAACACTGCCCAGGCCGCCCGCGAACTGTTGCCTTTGGCCGGCCAGACCTGCGAAACCGTCAAACTGGCCTTGCGCGAACAAGTCACCCGTCGCCCGTTCGTGCGCTCGACCAATCTGGTATGGGACGACAATCTCTATTGCAGTTCGCTGTTCGGCGATTTCAAGGAAGCCGTGAATCCGGGCGACTACGCACAGGGCAAGTTGTGGCTCATGAACGGCAACCCGGTGACGCCCGACACCGCGCTGCTGGTGTATCGCCTGAGCGAGGGCCGCGGTGGCGCGCTGACCACGCTGGACGGCTACCACCTGAGCAACATTCTGCGCCTGATCGGCCGGCATACATTGTTGTTGCTGCAAGTCGGCAACAACTGGCTCTCCGCCGACGGCAAAGTGCATCAAGGCGTCCTGCCTGCATTGCCGGTTGCACAAAGTACCTTGCACTCATCGCACTATGCGTTCACGGTCACCGCCGCGTTTGCGGAAGGCGAGACCTGGCGCTACATGAAAGATGAATATCCGCCGCTGTTCAGCCTGCTGATTTTCTTTGGTGCGGTGTCCGGGGCCATCGGCTACATCGTGCAGAAGCGCTCCACGTCGCCAAGCCACGAAATGCTTCGGGCACTGGAGGCGGGAGAATTCATTCCCTACTTCCAACCGGTGGTGCACGGCGACAGCAAACGCTGGTCAGGTGCGGAAGTGCTGATGCGCTGGAACCATCCCAAGGAAGGGCTGGTGCGTCCGGACCTGTTCATACCCTTTGCCGAACATTCCGGGCTGATCGTGCCAATGACCCGCGCTTTGATGCAGCAAACGGCTGTCATCCTGGGGCCGCAGTCACCGACCTTCAAAGCGCCTTTCCACATTGGCATCAACATCACCGCCAGCCACTGCCACGATCTGGAACTGGTGGAGGATTGCCGTGAATTTTTGTCAGCTTTCCATCCCGGCAGCATCAGCCTGGTCCTGGAGCTGACCGAACGCGAGCTGATCGAACCATCCGACATCACCCAACAACTGTTCGCAGAGTTGCGTGCGATGGGGGTGAAGATCGCGATTGACGACTTTGGCACCGGCCATTCAAGCCTCGGCTACTTGAGAACCTTCAATGTCGACTTCCTCAAGATCGACCAGACATTCGTGGCCATGATCGATAAGGATGCCCTTTCCCGGCACATTCTGGACACCATCATCGAGCTTTCCACCAAGCTGGATCTGGGCATCGTGGCCGAAGGTGTGGAAACGCAAGCCCAATGTGATTATCTGGCCGCCCACCATGTCAACTTTCTGCAGGGCTACCTTTTCGGCAAGCCCATGCCGGCGGCCGACTTCATCGAAGCATTAACTCATCATTAACTTGTCTGGATAAATCCTGTCACGCCGACAGCCCGCACCAAATTGATACAAAACAGCGTTGTTGTTACATGAAGAAAAAGTCAGGATTTACTCTTGTCGCATTAACTACTACAATTTTTCTTACCTGTTGCAAGATGGGCAGGTGAGCCATTATCACCGAGTCGCTTCAAGGCTCTTGGCTTATAGCTTTGTTTGCGGTTGGTATCAGCCAAACACACTATTGGAGTAAAGATATTGTCCAGACTCGCTGAATTTCGTGCAGCTGAAAAGGCCCTTCAGGAACAGCTCAAGCAGCTGGAGTCGCTGAAGAATGATGCCGGGCTCAAGAAAGAAATCGAATTCGAAGAAAAGCTCCAGGGGCTGATGAAAACCTACGGCAAAGGCCTGAAAGACATCATCGCCATTCTCGATCCGAACCCGGCGAAATCCGGTCTGCAACTGACCGCCGCACCTAAAACCCGCCGCGCTCGAGTGGTCAAGGTCTATCAGAACCCGCACACTGGCGAACTGATCGAGACCAAGGGTGGCAACCATCGCGGCTTGAAAGCCTGGAAGGAAAAATACGGTGCAGCTACCGTTGATTCCTGGTTGCGCGGTTAATCTCTCGCAAACATGAAAGCCCTGCATATGCAGGGCTTTTTTTTGGACAATATTTAACAAATGAAACGATTTTTCTGGCGGGAAAGTTGTTTCTCAAACCGCTCCCGCACTGAAACTATGCTTCGGAATGTTGCCCCCAGCACCCAAGATTAACTTTATGTTTAATCAATTCAGGTATCTAACACCACGCCGACCACGAACAGACGACTAAAATTTCAAGCTGTTTCGCGCAGCCACTATGTCGTCGCCGCTGGCTTTATAAACCTCCGCCTGCCCGGCATACGAAAGTACGTACGCTTTATCTGCCTCGACCGCTGCAACCAATGTTTGCGACAACACATGGCGACCGTTTTCAGTCACCGTACAAGTGGTCTCAAGCGCTGTCAGCGAACCGAGCGTACTCGGATGAACCCTGTTGCAGACACTCTGATAACCGCTCTGGAAAAAGTCTTTCTGCACCGACTTGCGCATCTCCAGTAACACGCCCTGCAAGTTGACCTGGTGGCCACTTTCCACACGGGTCATCGTCAACTCCATCACCATCACCTGATTGCCATCGGCGTCAGTCTTCACTGCGCGCTGACGCGAGACCTCAGGCGAGGTTTCGGGCAGCGCCTCGACCTCCCAGCCGGCGGGCCAAGTGATGCTCGGCGCTTCGGCAAAGGCCGGCAGAGCAAGCAGGGAAAAACCCAGGAAAACGAACAGCGATTTGAACGGTCGGATCATTACCAGAGGCACTCGCGGATTGAGCCGTAAAGTCTGAGGCTCGCCCGCTCACAGGGCAAGCCCGCGCTTTCGGTTTGGCGATGCTGCCAGGCATGCGTATCATTGCGCCCATTCACTCGCCCCAATTTGTTACGGAGGGCTCATGAGCCTGCAAGAACTGAACACCTTCCCCGGCGTCACCGCCACCCCGGACAGCGCAACCCGCAACTTCGTGTTCAACCACACCATGCTGCGCGTCAAAGACATCACCAAGTCGCTGGATTTCTACACCCGCGTACTGGGTTTCTCGCTGGTAGAGAAGCGTGATTTCCCGGAAGCGGAATTCAGCCTGTACTTCCTCGCCCTGGTCGACAAATCGCAGATCCCGGCTGACGCCGCTGCCCGCACCGAGTGGATGAAGTCGATTCCCGGCATTCTGGAACTGACCCACAACCATGGCACCGAGAACGAAGCAGAGTTCGCCTACCACAACGGCAACACCGACCCACGTGGTTTCGGCCACATCTGCATTTCGGTACCGGACATCGTCGCTGCCTGCGCGCGCTTTGAAGAACTGGGCTGCGACTTCCAGAAGCGCCTGACCGATGGCCGCATGAAGAGCCTGGCGTTCATCAAGGATCCGGATGGCTACTGGGTCGAGATCATTCAGCCGGCACCGCTGTAAAGCTGAAACGGGGTAGAAAGCACCCCACAAAGAAAAAACCCCATCATCGCTGATGGGGTTTTTTCTGTTTCAGGCCCGGGATTTACGCCGGAGCCGAAGTGCGGATCAAGTGATCAAAAGCGCTGAGAGAAGCCTTGGCACCCTCGCCCACCGCAATCACGATTTGCTTGTACGGCACGGTGGTCACGTCACCGGCGGCGAAGATACCGGGGATCGAGGTTTCACCGCGATTGTCGACGATGATCTCGCCGCGCGGCGACAGCTCGATGGTGCCTTTGAGCCAATCGGTGTTGGGCAGCAGACCGATCTGCACGAAGATCCCTTCCAGCTCGACCGTGCGCGACTCGTCAGTATTGCGATCCTTGTAGCGCAGACCGTTGACCTTCTGGCCATCGCCGGTGACTTCAGTGGTCAGCGCACTGGTGATCACGGTGACGTTCGGCAGGCTGTGCAGCTTGCGTTGCAATACGGCGTCGGCGCGCAGCTGAACGTCGAACTCCAGCAGGGTCACGTGGGAGACGATACCGGCCAGGTCGATGGCCGCTTCGACGCCGGAGTTACCGCCGCCAATCACCGCCACACGCTTGCCTTTGAACAGCGGACCGTCACAGTGCGGGCAGTACGCCACGCCTTTGTTGCGGTATTCCTGCTCGCCCGGCACGTTCATTTCACGCCACCGTGCACCGGTCGCCAGAATCACGCTCTTGGCCTTGAGGGTCGCGCCGCTGGCAAAGCGGACTTCATGCAGCTCGCCATTCTTGCCGGGGATCAGCTTGTCGGCGCGTTGCAGGTTCATGATGTCGACGTCGTACTGCTTGACGTGTTCTTCCAGCGCGGTCGCCAGTTTCGGGCCTTCGGTTTCCTGCACGGAAATGAAGTTCTCGATGGCCATGGTGTCCAGCACCTGACCGCCGAAGCGCTCGGCTGCAACACCGGTGCGAATGCCTTTACGTGCGGCGTAGATCGCCGCCGAAGCACCCGCCGGGCCACCGCCGACTACCAGCACATCAAAAGACTCTTTGGCGCTGATTTTCTCGGCCTGACGCACGATGGCGCCGGTGTCGAGTTTGGCGAGGATTTCTTCCTGGCCCATGCGGCCCTGACCAAAGTTTTCGCCGTTCAGGTAAATGCTCGGCACAGCCATGATCTTGCGATCGTTGACTTCGTCCTGGAACAGCGCACCGTCGATGGCGACGTGGCGGATGTTCGGGTTCAGCACGGCCATCAGGTTCAGTGCCTGAACGACGTCCGGGCAGTTCTGGCAGGACAGCGAAAAATAAGTCTCGAAGTTGAACTCGCCCTTGAGCGAGCGGATCTGTTCGATCACTTCGACACTGGCCTTCGAAGGGTGGCCGCCGACTTGCAGCAGGGCCAGCACCAGCGAAGTGAATTCATGGCCCATCGGAATGCCGGCGAAACGCAGGCTGATGTCGGCACCGGGGCGGTTGATCGAGAACGACGGCTTGCGTGCATCGTCGCCGCTGTCGATCAAGGTAATTTGGTGCGAAAGACTGGCAACATCTTTCAGCAGGTCGAGCATTTCACGGGATTTCGCACCGTCGTCGAGTGAGGCAACGATCTCGATCGGCTGGGTGACCCGTTCCAGGTACGATTTCAACTGGGCTTTAAGATTGGCGTCCAACATACGGGCGATCTCCTGACTTTATTTGAGGCGAAAAAAAGCCCGAGCGAATCTCGCCCGGGCTTTTCTATTGGGCGGTGCAGCTTACTTGAGTAGGTGCGGAATCCCGCCCTGCATTGCGTTTGTCACAGACTTAGATCTTGCCGACCAGGTCCAGGGACGGAGCCAGAGTGGCCTCGCCTTCTTTCCACTTGGCCGGGCAAACTTCGCCTGGGTGAGCAGCGACGTACTGAGCAGCCTTGATTTTGCGCAGCAGCTCGGAAGCGTCACGGCCAACGCCGCCATCGTTCAGTTCAACGATTTTGATCTGGCCTTCAGGGTTGATCACGAAGGTGCCACGGTCAGCCAGACCTGCTTCTTCGATCAGCACGTCGAAGTTGCGGGAGATGACCTGAGTCGGGTCGCCGATCATGGTGTACTGGATTTTGCCGATGGCTGGCGAAGTGTTGTGCCAGGCAGCGTGAGCAAAGTGGGTGTCGGTCGAAACGCTGTAGATCTCTACGCCCAGCTTTTGGAAGGCGGCGTAGTTGTCAGCCAGGTCTTCGAGTTCGGTTGGGCAAACGAAAGTGAAGTCGGCCGGGTAGAAGAACACTACGGACCATTTGCCTTTCAGGTCAGCGTCCGAGACTTGTACGAAGTCGCCGTTTTTGAACGCGGTAGCTTTGAACGGTTTTACTTGGCTGTTGATGATAGGCATTGATGACTCTCCGTCAGGGTTGTGAATTCGATGGGTGAATCCTACCCAGTCACTCGACGGATGGCTCATTGGCAAACCTGATGCTGCTGATTTGTTTTCGCTATTAGCTGAGGATATTAATAGAAGAAAACGATATCTACGGCGACAGCGGCTTATCCGTAATCCGGGCCATCCCGTGAAAGGGGCTCGCTTCAACATAGCGCATGGCGGACTTCATATCCTTCCAGCCCACGTAACTCATCAACGACTTGAGGTCCCAGCCGCTTTGATGGGCCCACGTTGCGAAGCCGCGACGCAGGGAATGGCTGGTGTAGCGCTCGGCAGAGATTCCCGCGCGCTCCAGAGCCTGGCGCAACAAAGGGATCACACTGTTGGCGTGCAAGCCCTCTTCGCTCAGATTGCCCCACCGGTCGACGGCGCGAAACACCGGGCCCCGCACCAGCGCCGCTTCGGTGATCCATTCGATATAAGCCTGCACCGGGCACAACTTCAGCAGCGCCGGGGCCTGATAGGTCTGCCCGAGGTTTTCCCGATCGCCCTTGCTACGCGGCAGGTACAGGGTGATGCCGCTGCCGGCGTGCGCCTGCACGTGCTCGATCTGCACCCGACACAGCTCATCGCTGCGAAAGCCACGCCAGAAGCCCAGCAGGATCAACGCGCGGTCGCGGCAGGCTCGGAGCAGCACCGGCCGGTCCTGTTGTTCCCGGGCGTCTTTCATTTCCTGCTCAAGCCAGGCGACGGTCTGCTCAAGATCGCGCAGCTGGAGTGGCTCGGCCTGTTTTTCCTGCGCGGGATGCAGGGCGCGAATGCCCTTGAACACTTTGCGCACCACCGGCGACTTGGTGGGATCGGCGAAGCCCTGACTGTTATGCCACTGCGCCAACGCCGACAGACGCAACTTCAGCGTGTTGACCGACAGCACGCCGGCATGCGCCACCAGATACCGCGCGATGCTGTCCGCTGTCGCCGGCAGAAACCCTCCCCACGCAGATTCGAAGTGCTCGATGGCTGCGCGATAACTGCGGCGAGTGTTGTCACGGGTGGCGGCTTGCAGATAGCGATCGATATCGCTCATGGGCTGATTTTCTCGTGGCGTACTGGAGGTTTGTGCGGAAACCGATTTTACGGGTTTCACATGGGGTAATACCAGTATATCCCGTCCGTTTATCAGCGCTTGTTTCACTTTATTTTCAACATGGCACACTGCGTACTTTAGTGGCATGTACCACAGTACGAAATGGTAGGAGCAGATATGGCCCGTGGCGGCGTTAATAAAGCAGTGGTCCAGATCGCGCGCGCAGCGATCCTCGCCCGTGGCGAACACCCCAGCATCGACGCAGTACGAATCGAACTTGGTAATACGGGTTCAAAAACCACGATTCATCGCTATCTGAAAGAGCTGGATGACGGCAGCGAACCGGCTGATCCTTCGGCAGAACCCATCGATGACGAGCTGCTGGCACTCGTTACGCGCCTTGCCCAACGCCTGAAAGAACAGGCACAGGAACCGATTGACCAGGCGCGCGAGCAGTACGAGCAACAGCGTCAGGCACTGGAGGACGAACTGAATCAGCTTCGTCAGGATCATGTGCAACTGGAGAAGAAGCACGACATTCAGACTGCCGCGCTGGCCAAGGAATCCGAAGCGCTGAGCGATACCCGCTCGATGTTGCAGACCGAACAGACCCGCAATGCCGGACTGAATCAGGCACTGGCAGACTTTGAATTGCGCCTGCAGGACAAGGACGAGCAGATCCGCTCGCTGGAAGAGAAGCACCTGCACGCCCGCGATGCGCTTGAGCACTACCGCAACGCCATCAAGGAACAGCGTGAGCAGGAGCAAAGCCGTCACGAAACTCAGGTTCAGCAGTTGCAGATGGAGTTGCGCCAGGCGCAGCAAAGCGCACTGGTACGCCAGGACGAGATCACTCAGTTGCACCGCGACAACGAACGTCTGCTGACCGAGAATCGCGGCACCGTACGCGAATTGAGCCTGATGCAGGATCAGCTCAAACAAAGCAATCAGCGTCAGGATCAACTGCTGGAGCAAGCGTCACGCGTCGACAGCGAACGCACCCTCCTCCAGGAACGCCTGCGCGTGGCTCTGCTGGAAAGCCAGACGCTCAAGCAGAACGTCGACGAGCAGTCGCAGCTCAATCAGTCATTGGAGAAGGAGTTGACCAAGGTTCAAGCCAGCTTGCGCCTGGCCACTGCCGTTGCGGCAGCGCCAGACGCAGCAGAACCGAAAAAGACTTAAGCGCCGACCGGCGTACGCATGGTGACAAACTCTTCGGCCGCCGTCGGGTGTACCCCGATGGTGTCGTCGAAGTCACGCTTGGTGGCGCCAGCCTTCAACGCGATCGCCAGACCCTGCACGATCTCGCCGGCATCCGGCCCGACCATGTGACAGCCCAGCACCTTGTCGGTTTTGCCATCGACTACCAGCTTCATCAGCGTGCGCTCCTGACTGTCAGTCAGGGTCAGCTTCATTGGCCGGAAGCGGCTTTCGTAGATCACGACGTCGTGACCCGCTTCCCGCGCTTCTTCTTCGGTCAGGCCGACAGTGCCGATGTTCGGCAGACTGAACACTGCCGTCGGGATCATCTTGTAATCCACCGGACGGTATTGCTCAGGCTTGAACAGACGCCGCGCCACCGCCATGCCTTCAGCCAGCGCCACCGGCGTCAATTGCACACGGCCGATGACATCGCCCAGCGCCAGAATCGACGGCTCGGTAGTTTGATATTGCTCGTCGACTTTGATGAAGCCTTTGTCGTCGAGCTGCACATCAGTGTTCTCCAGCCCCAGGTTGTCCAGCATCGGACGTCGGCCGGTGGCGTAGAACACGCAATCCGCTTCCAGTACGCGACCATCCTTCAGGATCGCCTTCAGGCTGCCATCCGGCTGCTTGTCGATGCGCGCAATGTCGGCATTGAATTGCAGATCCATACCGCGCTTGGTCAGCTCTTCTTTCAAATGGTTACGCACTGAACCGTCGAAACCGCGCAGGAACAGATCCCCGCGATACAGCAATGTCGTGTTGGCGCCCAGCCCATGGAAAATCCCGGCAAATTCGACGGCGATGTAGCCGCCGCCGACGACCAGCACGCGCTTGGGCAGTTCTTTGAGGAAGAACGCCTGGTTTGAGCTGATCGCATGTTCATGCCCAGGAATTTCGGGGATCTGCGGCCAGCCACCGGTGGCGATCAGAATATTCTTCGCAGTGTATCGCTCGCCATTGACCTCGACTTCGTGCGGGCCGACGATCTTCGCGTGGGCTTCATGCAGCGTCACGCCGCTGTTGACCAGCAGATTGCGATAAATGCCGTTCAGGCGATTGATCTCGCGATCCTTGTTGGCGATCAGCGTGGCCCAATCGAAATCCGCCTCGCCCAGGCTCCAGCCAAAACCCGAGGACTGTTCGAAGTCTTCGGCGAAATGCGCGCCATACACCAACAGTTTTTTCGGTACGCAACCGACGTTGACGCAGGTGCCGCCCAGATAACGGCTCTCGGCCACCGCCACTTTCGCACCGAACCCGGCAGCAAAACGCGCAGCCCGCACACCGCCGGAACCGGCACCAATCACATAAAGGTCAAAATCGTAGGCCATTTCTATCTCCTCGGCAGGCGATCAGCATACCCGCCGTCGTCCGTTGGGCAAGCACTCCTGCCGATATAGGGGCGGAAAATGAAAAAGCCACCCGAAGGTGGCTTTTTCGTACAGGCAGATCAGGCGCTATCAGTAAGCCTTGCCAGTCTTGTAGAAGTTTTCGAAGCAGAAGTTGGTTGCTTCGATATAGCCTTCAGCACCACCGCAGTCGAAGCGCTTGCCTTTGAACTTGTAAGCCATCACGCAGCCGTTCTGGGCTTGTTTCATCAGGGCGTCGGTGATCTGGATTTCACCGCCCTTGCCTGGCTCGGTCTGTTCGATCAGGTCGAAGATGTCCGGAGTCAGAATGTAACGACCAATGATCGCCAGGTTCGACGGTGCGTCTTCCGGCTTTGGCTTCTCGACCATGCTGTGTACGCGGTAGATGTCGTCGCGGATCATTTCGCCAGCGATCACGCCGTACTTGCTGGTTTCTTGCGGATCGACTTCCTGAATGGCGATGATCGAGCAGCGGAACTGCTTGTACAGCTTGACCATCTGGGTCAGTACGCCGTCACCGTCGAGGTTGACGCACAGGTCGTCCGCCAGCACTACGGCGAACGGTTCGTCGCCGATCAATGGGCGACCGGTCAGGATCGCGTGACCCAGGCCTTTCATTTCGGTCTGGCGGGTGTAGGAGAACGAGCACTCGTCCAGCAGCTTGCGGATACCGACCAGGTATTTTTCCTTGTCGGTGCCCTTGATCTGGTTTTCCAGCTCGTAGCTGATGTCGAAGTGGTCTTCCAGGGCGCGCTTGCCACGGCCGGTCACGATGGAAATTTCGTTCAGGCCAGCATCCAGAGCTTCTTCGACGCCGTACTGGATCAGTGGCTTGTTTACCACCGGCAGCATTTCTTTGGGCATGGCCTTCGTCGCTGGGAGGAAGCGAGTACCGTAACCGGCTGCTGGGAACAAGCATTTCTTGATCATATAAGTCCTTGAAAGGGCTGTGTGTACGAGTTTCGGCGCAGTCTAATCAGGCGGCGCGCACCTTACAATGCCCCGCACTGGCTAACCGATGTCAACATAGAGAAATAATCTGGCGGATAGTTCAATCCGCTCACAGAGGCTGCGCATTCAGCTTAGCCCAAAGATCTCGGAACGCCGCATCGACCTGCGCCCGTTCGCCCATTTACCGTTATCATGGCGCCTTTGAACCAGCCAACGAGGCCGCTAGATGTCCGCAGCAAAAATCATCAACGGGTACACCGTCGCCAAGGCTAAAGATGGCCAGTGGCATATCACTGCCACCAACGGCGAAGACGTGTCCGGCCCGTTGCCCACAGAGGCGATGGCGATTGAAGTCGCCGCGGTGCTCGATTACACGCCCGCAGCTCCGAAACGTCGCGGCAAGGAACAGGACTGATCGGTAACGACGAAGGCCGGCCCTGCCATTGCGCAGGGCTTTTTTTTGGCTGCGCGAAAAGAAGTGGCCAATCGCTATAACCTTTTCCTGCCGGCGCTGTCATAGCGTCTAGCCCCTCCTCCTCGAAGACGACATTGCCATGACCAACCGTTCCCTCATCAGTTTCCTGCCGCTGATTGCACTCGCCGCCCTGACCGGCTGCGCCACTTCACAGACCACTTACCTGAACAATGGCGAACAAGGGTTGAGCATCGATTGCTCCGGCGAGGCCAATTCCTGGGCCACCTGCTATGAAAAGGCTGACGCGTCCTGCGCCGGCACCGGTTATCGCATCGTCGGAACTGACGGCACACCGGCGCCCAAGGAAGACGACAAGACGCTGGGCGTCGACGTCGGCAACTACAAAACCCGCAGCGTGGTAGTGGTCTGCAAATAGCCTTACATGTGAATTTCGGCGAATTTGATCCCCAGCCCGCGCACGACCTCGATCAGGTCGTCGAGCCGGTTGAATGATTCGACTTCGTCGTTATCGTCGACCAGGAAGTAACTGCGCCCGGCGCTTTTCTTGAAAAACACGATCCACTCCCCCGGATTTGCCGGGTTCTGGATCACATGGGTAGCCGCAATAAGCCCTTCCTTGTGTCGCTCCCGCACCTGCTCTCTCTTCATTCACCGCTCCGGAAATGACAATGCCGCCACAGCAACGCTGTGACGGCATCAATGCTGACTGCTGACAGTCTATCAGCCGGAAATACAGGCCGTGGCGGCTTTGCGTACATCCCATGGACGCAGCGGCACGTTGGACATCCGCTCGTGCAGCTTGATGCTGCTGCCACCGGAGCGATCCTCGATGTCAAACACCGCCGCCGGCCCCGATCCCAGCTTGCCCGGCACAATGACCCGAACCTCGTCCTTGTTCCGCTCTACCTGCAGGGCACCGCGGCTGCTGGACAGCTTTTCGGCCAGGCATTCCGCATATTCATGGGGCTTCTTGCCGGAAATGACGTTCATGGTCGGCAGTGTTTCATTGATTTCCGAAACACTTGCGCAACCACCCATTGCCAATGCCAACGGCAGAATCACCACACCCCACTTCATACAAAACCTCCAATAAAGACCCTCCGACAGCATGAATGCCGTTTTTCTCCGAGGCTCACTGCATTTAACCCACATCGAATCGTGAATTCTGTTTTTAATTGTCAAAGCGCTGCCCGACGGCCGGATAATAACCTGTCCGGGCTGATAAACTGCGCCAATCGACAATGCTATCGTTTTGATTTTGTAGAAAAAGCCCTTCTGGAGGCGCCCATGAAATTCATTCACCAGCGCGAGCACCTCAACGAAGACGACATCGTCGTCATTCAATGCTCGCAAACCTGCAACATCCGCTTGATGAACGACGCCAACTTCCGCAGCTTCAAAAATGGCGGGCGCCACACCTATCACGGCGGCGCCTTTGACACGTTTCCAGCCCGCATCACCGCACCCAGCACCGGTTTCTGGAACATCACCATCGACACCGTCAGCCGCCGGGCAATCAGCGTGACCCGCAAGCCGACCCTGACGCATTCGATCAAGATCATCCGCCGCTCCAGCTCCAAACTCAGCTGAGCGGTTCCGCCAACGCAGACAGGTAAGCATCAACGTGGCCCAAACGACCAAATACGTAATCAAGTACAAACTCAACGGTGAACGCCGCTTCGAGTTCGCCCAACTGGAAAACGGCACGCCGGAAGAAGCCAAGGCAGCACTGAATGCCCTGCACGGCCAGAGCGACGATGTGATCAGCGACATCAGCGTCAGCAAAGCCCTGTAAGCCCCGGATGACAATTTGACCGCAAGCGGCGGAGTGTTCCGGCCGGGTGGACGGCCCAGACTGATACCTGAATGCAAGCCAAGGAATCAGCATGTCATCCTCACCCGCCTCACCCGCCTCACCCGCCTCACCCGCCTCCCCGCTCGTTGCGCTCGACTGGATCGCCCTGGAGCGGCAACTGGATCAGGACGGTTGCGCCCTCATCCGCACGCTGCTGCGTCCGGAGACCTGCGATCGATTGAGTGCGCTTTACCCACAAAGCGAACCGTTCCGGTCCCAGGTGATCATGGCCCACCACGGTTTCGGACGCGGGGAATACAAATACCTGCGCTATCCGCTTCCATCCGTGGTGGAACGCCTGCGCAGCGCGCTTTACCCGCGACTCGTGCCTCTGGCCAACCGCTGGCAGGAGCGAATGGGGCTGCTGGAGCGTTTTCCAGCGCAACACAGCGAATTTCTCGAGCGCTGCCACGCCGCCGGTCAACTGCGACCTACCCCGCTCTTGCTGCAATACGGCCCACAGGACTACAACTGTCTGCATCAGGATCTGTACGGCGAACATGTGTTTCCGCTGCAAGTGGCGATTCTTCTGTCAGAACCTGGCGAAGATTTCACCGGCGGTGAATTTGTCCTGACGGAACAACGTCCGAGAATGCAATCACGCCCTCTGGTGATGGACCTGAGAAAAGGCGACGCGCTGATCTTTGCCGTCAACCAGCGCCCGGTCAAAGGCGTGCGCGGCGACTATCGGGTGACCATGCGCCACGGTGTCAGCCGACTGCACAGCGGAAAACGGCATACTCTGGGCATCATCTTCCACGACGCGACCTGACGATCATGCAAACCACCTTCGATCTGTTCGCCGACACAGAATCCGAGCAGCCTCGGCGCGCCGAACAGATCGGCGAGCAATCCTGGGTGTTGCGCGGCTTTGCATTGCCGCGAATCGAGCAGTTGTTGCCGGCCCTGGAATCGATCATAGCCTGCGCTCCGTTGCGCCACATGATGACGCCCGGGGGCTTCAGCATGTCGGTGGCCACCAGCAGTTGCGGTGCACTGGGCTGGATCACCGATCGCAGCGGTTACCGCTATTCATCCGAAGATCCAGTGAGCCATCGACCCTGGCCGGCAATGCCCGAGGTGTTTCGTGAATTGGCACAGGCGGCGGCGAAAGGCGCCGGATTTTCCGACTTCATGCCGGATTCCTGCCTGATCAATCGTTATGTCCCAGGCGCGAAGATGTCGTTGCATCAGGACAAAGACGAAAATGCCTACGAAGCGCCGATCGTTTCGCTGTCATTGGGCTTGCCCGCGACGTTCCTGTTCGGCGGTTTCACGCGTGGCGACAGGAGCCAGAAAATCCCGCTACTGCACGGCGACATGGTGATCTGGGGCGGCGTCGACCGGCTGCGCTTTCACGGCATCCTGCCAATCAAGCCCGGCCGACACCCGCGCCTGGGAGATCAACGCTTCAACCTCACGTTTCGCGTCGCCGGATAATCCTGCAAAGTTTGACCGCAAGGCTCGGAGTGTTCCGGCCGGTGGCACTGGTTAACCTGAAATTCAACAGGTCAACGGACTCTCCATCATGAAAACGCTTACCACCTCGCTGAACACTGAAGACGATCCACGCTGGGCCGCAGTCGTGGCACGCGACGCTCGGGCGGACGGCCAGTTCGTCTATGCCGTGAAAACCACCGGCATCTATTGCCGCCCCAGCAGCCTGGCGCGCTTGCCGAAACCGCAGAACGTCGAGTTTTTCGACACCGCCGAGGATGCCGAGGCAGCGGGCTATCGTCCCAGCAAACGGGCGAGCAAGGATCAGACCGAAGTCGCCGCGCAACATGCTGCGACCG
The DNA here is from genome assembly GCF_900115915.1 of Pseudomonas sp. NFIX49. Lineage (NCBI taxonomy): Bacteria > Pseudomonadati > Pseudomonadota > Gammaproteobacteria > Pseudomonadales > Pseudomonadaceae > Pseudomonas > Pseudomonas sp. NFIX49. Next base: position 313,531 of record NZ_FOYE01000006.1, read on the forward strand.
TCGCGGCAGCCTGTCGCCAGATCGAAGCGTCGGACAGCCTGCCGGCGCTCAACGATCTCGCCGAGACTGCCGGCCTGAGCGCCTTTCATTTTCATCGCGTGTTCAAAGCAGCAACGGGCCTGACGCCCAAAGGCTATGCCGCCGCGCATCGCTCGCGTCGGGTTCGTCAGCGTCTGGCGGACGGCGGCTCGGTGACCGACGCGTTGTATGACGCCGGTTTCAATTCCAACAGCCGTTTCTACGAGGCGGCCGATCAGGTGCTGGGCATGAAACCCGGCGACTTCCGGGCTGCCGGCCAGAACAACGACATCCGCTTCGCCGTCGGCCAATGCTCGCTCGGGGCTATTCTGGTGGCACAGAGTGAGCGCGGGATTTGCGCGATTCTGCTGGGGGACGATCCGCACCAATTGGTGTGCGACCTGCAGGACCAGTTTCGCCGGGCCAACCTGATCGGTGCCGATGCCGAGTTCGAACAACTGATCGCTCGCGTCGTCGGCTTCATCGAAGCGCCTGCCATCGGCCTCGACTTACCGCTGGATGTGCGCGGCACCGCGTTTCAGGAACGGGTGTGGCAGGCGCTGCGGGAAATACCGGTCGGCAGCACCGCCAGCTACGCGGACATCGCCCTGCGGATCGGCTCGCCAAAAGCCGTGCGCGCTGTGGCCCAGGCTTGCGGCGCCAACAGCCTGGCGGTAGCGATCCCCTGTCATCGCGTTGTGCGCAGTGACGGCAATCTGTCGGGCTACCGCTGGGGCGTGGAGCGCAAGCGCGAATTGCTCGAGCGTGAAGGCAAACCCCGACAGTAATCAGCGATTCACATCAACGACAACTCGCCCCCGGAGTTGCCCCGCCAGCAACTTCGGTGCCGCGTCGATAGCTTCGCCGAGGCCGATTTCATGACTGATCAGTGGCAACAGGGCAAAATCCAGGTCCTTCGCCAGACGATCCCAAGCCTCGATGCGGCGGGCCGTGGGCTGGGTCACGCTGTTGATCCCGGCCAGTGTCACGCCACGCAGAATGAACGGCGCCACCGACGCCGGGAAATCCATGCCCTGAGCCAGACCGCATGCAGCCACGGTGCCTTCGGCCCGAGTGCTGGCGCAGGCATTGGCGAGCGTGTGGCTGCCGACCGAATCGATGACGCCCGCCCAGCGCTCCTTGGCCAGCGGCTTGCCGGGTTCGGACAGGGTGGCGCGATCAATGATTTCGCTGGCACCCAGTTGTTTCAGGTATTCGTGTTCCGACACCCGACCGGTCGAAGCGACCACGCGGTAGCCAAGTTTGCTCAGCAACGCAATCGCAAAACTGCCGACGCCACCGTTGGCGCCGGTCACCAGCACTTCGCCCTGTTGCGCTGTCACACCGTTGCGCTCCAGCGCCATGACGCACAGCATCGCCGTATAACCCGCCGTGCCGATGGCCATGGCTTGCGCGGCGGTGAATGCCTTGGGCAGCGGAATCAGCCAGTCACCGTTCAGTCGCGCCTTCTGCGCGAGTCCGCCCCAGTGGCTTTCGCCGACGCCCCAGCCGTTGAGCAGCACCGCGTCGCCGACCTTGTAGTTCGGGTGCGAGCTGACTTCGACGGTGCCCGCCAGATCGATCCCCGGCACCATCGGAAACTTGCGCACCACCGGGCTGCTGCCGGTGATCGCCAGGCCGTCCTTGAAGTTCAGCGTGCTGTACGCGACGCGAACCGTCACAGCGCCGTCCGGCAGCTGCTCATCACTGATCTCTTGCAGGTTGGCGCGATAACCGCTGTTGTCTTTATCGATCACAATGCCTTTAAACATGACTGCCTCTTACCGGTGAAATTCAGGATGTCGAGGCATTGGAATAGCACATTGCAACATTTTGCCCCACTCGACCTTTAGCCAATCGCGCCCCAACGCCGAGCCAAAGTCGGCTGTTCAAGCTACAAATCTGTGCTGGTCATGGGGTTGGCTTTGCGTTAAAAAACCGGCTGCTACCGTCCCTGCCCTGTTTTGTCGTCGGAGAAGCTATTCCATGAGCCAATGGCCTGATACCCGCATTCTTGACCTGTTCGGCATCGAACTGCCGATCATCCAGGGCCCCATGGCCGGAGCCACTAATTCATCCATGGTTATCGCAACTTGCAACGCCGGTGGCCTCGGTTCGATGCCGGCCGCGATGCTGACCATCGAGCAACTGCGCGAAGAACTGAAAACCATTCGCCAGGGCACGAACAAGCCGTTCAATGTCAACTTCTTCTGCCATCAGCCTCCGGCCGCCGATGAGCAAAAGGCCCGCGACTGGAAAAACCTGCTGGAACCCTACTATCGCGAACTGGGTGTCGATTTCGATGCGCCGACGCCGGTGTCCAACCGCGCGCCCTTCGATGCAGCCGCCTGCGAGGTGCTGGAAGAGTTTCGCCCTGAAGTGGTGAGCTTCCACTTCGGCCTGCCGGAAAAGTCCTTGCTGGATCGGGTCAAGGCCACTGGTGCGAAAATCATCTCTTCGGCAACCACCGTCGACGAAGCGATCTGGCTGGAGCAGAACGGTTGCGACGCGATCATCGCCATGGGTTACGAGGCCGGTGGCCATCGCGGGATGTTTCTCAGCGATGACCTGAGCAGTCAGGTCGGTACGTTTGCCCTGGTGCCGCAAGTGGTCGACGCGGTGAGCGTCCCGGTGATTGCGGCCGGTGCGATTGCCGATGCGCGCGGTGTGGCGGCAGCGTTCATGCTCGGCGCTTCGGCAGTTCAAGTCGGCACGGCGTATCTGTTTACTCCGGAAGCGAAAGTCAGCGCGTCGCACCACAAGGCTTTGCGTACCGCCAAGGAAAGCGAAACGGCGGTGACCAACCTCTTTACCGGACGCCCGGCGCGGGGGATTCTCAATCGGGTGATGCGCGAACTGGGCCCGATGTCGGACAAGCCCCCCGCTTTTCCGCTGGCTGGCGGTGCCTTGATGCCGCTGCGTGCGAAGGGCGAACCAGATTTCAGCAACCTCTGGGCCGGCCAGGCCTTCACACTCGGGAAAGACCTCGGCAGCGCTGAATTGACCCGACAACTGGCTGAAGGCGCACTGGCAAAACTGACGCGATGATGAACTCGATCGGGGGAGGAAACGTGGAGCCCTCACCCGATTTCAAAGGAGTGCTTTCCGTTTGGCGGCATTTCGCTATATATTTCGATATATAGCGCTTCACCTTTTCGCATCGGCGCAGTCTCTCCTTCGATAACGACTGCCCACTGCATTTGCCACCCACGGAGCCGTTACATGATCAATCGTGCCTCACGTTTTGCCCCTGCCCTGCTCGCGGTATTCGCCATCGGCGCGGCGCAGGCCGACGAAGTGCAAGTTGCCGTCGCGGCCAACTTTACCGCACCGATCCAGGCGATTGCCGCCGATTTCGAAAAAGACACCGGGCACAAACTGGTCGCAGCCTATGGCGCTACTGGCCAGTTCTACACCCAGATCAAGAACGGCGCGCCGTTCGAGGTATTCCTCTCGGCCGACGACACCACACCTGAAAAACTCGAGAAAGAAGGCGAAACCGTCAAAGGTTCGCGCTTCACCTACGCCATCGGCACCCTGGCGCTGTGGTCGGCCAAGGAAGGTTACGTCGACGCCAAAGGCGATGTCCTGAAGAAAAACCAATACCAGCACCTGTCCATCGCCAACCCGAAAGCCGCGCCTTACGGTCTGGCCGCCACCCAGGTGCTGGAAAAGCTGAAACTGACCGACGCCACCAAAGCCAAGATCGTCGAAGGCCAGAACATCACCCAGGCCTACCAGTTCGTGTCCACCGGCAACGCCGAGCTGGGCTTCGTCGCCCTGTCGCAGATCTACAAGGATGGCAAGGTCAGCAGCGGTTCGGCGTGGATCGTTCCGGCGAGCATGCACGACCCGATCAAGCAAGACGCGGTGATCCTCAACAAAGGCAAGGACAACGCCGCTGCCAAGGCGCTGGTTGATTACCTCAAAGGCGCGAAAGCCGCTGCGGTCATCAAGTCCTACGGTTATCAACTGTAAATGGCGCTGACGAGTGCCGATTTCGCGGCGATCTGGCTGACCCTGAAACTGGCGTCCCTGACCACCGCGATCTTGCTGGTCGTCGGTACGCCGATTGCCCTGTGGTTGTCGCGCAGCCGTTCCTGGTTGCGCGGTCCCATCGGCGCGATTGTCGCGCTGCCGTTGGTGCTGCCACCGACGGTCATTGGCTTCTATCTGTTGCTGGCGCTCGGCCCCAATGGCTTCATTGGCCATTTCACCCAGTGGCTGGGGCTTGGCACCTTGACCTTCAGCTTCATCGGCCTTGTGATCGGCTCTGTGCTCTATTCCATGCCGTTCGTGGTGCAGCCGTTGCAAAACGCCTTCTCCGCAATCGGTACTCGTCCTCTGGAAGTGGCGGCGACCTTGCGCGCCAATCCCTGGGACACTTTTTTCAGCGTGATTCTGCCCCTGGCTCGCCCCGGCTTCATCACTGCGGCAATCCTCGGCTTCGCCCACACCGTCGGAGAATTCGGTGTGGTGTTGATGATCGGCGGGAATATTCCCGACAAGACCCGGGTGGTTTCCGTACAGATCTACGACCACGTCGAAGCCATGGAGTACGCGCAGGCGCACTGGCTGGCCGGGGCGATGCTGGTGTTTTCGTTTCTGGTATTGCTGGCGCTGTATTCCAGCCGCAAAACCCGCACGGGCTGGAGCTGATCGATGATTGATGCACGCCTGAAACTGGCCTGGTCGGGCTTCAGCCTCGACGTTGATCTGCAGCTGCCCGGTCGCGGCGTGACGGCGCTGTTCGGTCAGTCCGGCTCGGGCAAGACCACGTGCCTGCGCTGCATTGCCGGGCTCGAACGCGCGCCGCAGGCCGTTATCCGCATCAATGACGAGGTCTGGCAGGACAGCGAAAAAGGCATCTTCGTGCCGCCACACAAACGTGCGGTCGGCTATGTGTTTCAAGAAGCCAGCCTGTTTGCGCATCTGTCGGTGCTGGCCAATCTGCAGTTCGGCCTCAAGCGCATTCCCAAGGCGCAGCGCCGGGTCGACATGACCCAAGCCACCGAATTGCTGGGCATCGGCCATTTGCTGGATCGTCACCCTCAGCATCTGTCCGGCGGTGAGCGTCAGCGTGTCGGCATCGCTCGCGCGCTGTTGACCAGCCCCAAATTGCTGCTGATGGATGAGCCTTTGGCGGCCCTCGACAGTCAGCGCAAAAGCGAAATCCTGCCCTACCTGCAACGCCTGCACGACGAACTGGAAATCCCGGTGCTGTATGTCAGCCACGCGCAGGACGAAGTGGCCAGGCTCGCCGATCATCTGGTGCTGCTCAGCGACGGCAAAGCGCTGGCCAGCGGTCCGATTGGCGAAACCCTGGCACGGCTCGACCTGCCCCTGGCCATGGACAACGACGCCGGCGTGATCATCGAAGGCCAGGTCAGCGACTACGATGCCGACTATCAATTGCTCACCCTGCAATTGCCGGACTCGCCTCTGAGCATTCGCGTGACCCACGCGCCGATGACGACGGGCCAGAGATTGCGCTGCAAGGTGCACGCGCGCGACATCAGCCTGACCCTGCAAAACAGCGAGTTCAGCAGCATCCTCAATCGACTGCCGGTTACAGTCGTCAGCGAGCAGCCGGCCGATAACGCCGCCCACGTGCTCATTCGTCTCGATGCAGGGGGCACACCGCTGCTGGCGCGCATCACACGCTACTCGCGGGACCAACTCGGCGTGCATCCGGGCCAGTCATTGTGGGCCCAGATCAAGGCCGTCGCGGTGCTGGCGTAAACCCGCGGGCACGACCGTCATGGCGTGCGGTCAATGGCTTTAACAGCCTGATTTGCCGCGAAGGAAGTCCGCCATGCCCGATACTGCGCTCACCGAGGTATTGCCTTCGGATCTGCATTACGTCGATGACACCCAGCCCGGTATTACCCGAAAAAAACTGCGCGGGAAATTCGCCTATTTCAATCCCGAGGGCCAGCGCATCACCGATCCCGACGAGATCAAACGCATCAATTCACTGGCCGTTCCACCGGCCTATGTCGACGTGTGGATCTGCGCCGACCCGCGCGGCCATCTGCAAGCCACTGGCCGCGATGCCCGTGGGCGCAAGCAATATCGCTATCACGCGCGCTGGCGCGAGGTGCGCGACGCGGACAAGTATTCGCGACTGCGTGAATTCGGTCTGGCGCTGCCCAAACTACGCAAACAGCTGGAAGCGCTGCTGGCATCGCCGGGCTTCAGCCGAGACAAAGTCATGGCGACCGTCATCACGCTGCTCGACGCCACCCTGATCCGCGTCGGCAACACGCAATACGCGCGGGACAATCGCTCCTATGGCCTGACCACCCTGCGCAGCCGGCATGTCGAGGTCAACGGGAGTGCGATCCTGTTCCAGTTTCGCGGCAAGAGTGGCATCGAGCATCAGATCACAGTGAAGGACCGGCGCCTGGCGCGGATCATCAAGCGCTGCCTGGAATTACCGGGGCAGAACCTGTTTCAGTATCTGGATGAAAACGGCGAGCGACACACCGTCAGCTCTTCCGACGTCAACAGCTACCTGCAGACCCTGACCGGGGCGGATTTCACCGCCAAGGATTACCGGACCTGGGCCGGCAGCGCATTGGCGTTGGCAGTCCTGCGGGAGCTGCAATGGGAATCCGAGGCCGAAGCCAAGCGGCATGTGGTCGAGATGGTGAAGGGCGTCGCCCGCCAACTGGGCAACACGCCGGCGGTCTGTCGCAAGTGCTACATCCACCCGGCGGTGGTCGAGCACTTCATGCTCGGGGCCCTGGCCGAGTTGCCGAAACCACGCGTCCGCAAGGGGCTGCGCAAGGAAGAAGTCGCGCTGGCCCTGTTCCTTGAACGGATGGTCGAGAAGGCAGCTGCACCTTGAAGCCTTCGGCCATCTCGAATAGGCTACGCCCTCCTACCTCCCCGGGACGACCGCAGAAGTGAACAACTAAGCCCTCAAAAAAATGTAATCGCGACACGCCGCTCCTGGCGCTTGTCAATGCTCACGACATTTTTTGGAGGTGCCGATGACTCACGTCTCGCGTACGCCTGCTCTCGTCTCCCTGAATCAACTGGGTTTCCAGTTCGCCAATGGCGAGACGATTTTCACTGCACTGAATCTGAAATTCGATCACACCCCGACCGCCATTGTCGGACGCAACGGCGTTGGCAAAAGTGTACTGGCGCGCCTGATCGCCGGATTTTGGCAACCTACAAGCGGCAGCGTGACGCGCGCCGTGGCGACGACCTACGTGGCACAAACCTTTGTCGCGACAGCCGGCGAGACGGTCGCCGAGTCCACCGGCAGCGCCGCGATTCTTCAAGCGCTGGAGCGAATGAACCGGGGCTGCGGATCAGTCGAGGATTTCGACCTCATTGGCGAACAATGGGATCTGGCGGACCGCCTGCGCCGCTTGCTTGATGACGCCGGCCTGGCCGAAGTGGCCTTCACCGATCACACCGGGAACCTCAGTGGCGGCCAGCAAGCGCGCATCGCCCTGATTGGCGCGTTTTTGAGTCAGGCTCCGTTGCTGATCCTCGATGAGCCGACCAACCATCTGGATGCATCGGGACGGCAATGGCTGATGAACTCGCTGGAACGCTGGCACACCGGCTTGATCGTTGCCAGCCATGATCGGCAACTGCTCGACCGGATGCAGCGCATCGTCGAGCTGAACGCGTCGGGGGCTATCGAATTCGGTGGCAATTACTCGGCGTTTCGTGAGCATCAGCGAATTCATCATGCAGCGGCGCAAGCACGTCTCGACCACGCCAGAAGCGAACGCCAGCGCGAGCGGATTCGATTACGGCGCGAGCACGACACGATACAACGCCACGCCGCCAACTCCCGTCGCAACGCCGAAACCGCCAACATTGCCAGTTTCGAATACGTGGCGATCAAGGGCGCCGCCCGGGAAATCATGGGGCATGTCCGGCAGGGCCATCAGGCCCGCAAGTCCGAACTGGATGCCCAGGTGCGCGAGGCTTACGCCAAGGTGCAACCCCAGGACAGCGTGCTGATCAACCTGCCCGGGAGCGCGGTGCCGAACAACCGCCAGATCTGCACGCTGGTTGATGCTCGGCTGCCCTGGCTGTCAAACGGCGCACTGAGCCTTACGATCCACGGCCCGATGCGGATCGCTGTCAGCGGTCCCAACGGCTGTGGCAAATCAACCTTGCTGAAGGTGCTCGCCGGGGAACTCGCACCCGTCGATGGAATCGCCACAACACACGTGCCCTTAGCATTCCTGGATCAGCGGTTGGCCCAACTGGACGATCAGCGTTCCATCACCGAACAGCTGATGATGCATGGAACTGCGCTGACCGAGGGCACCCTGCGCAGCTATCTCGCCAACTTGCAACTGGATGCGAGCCGCGCTACGGGCCTCTGTGCTTCTTTGAGCGGTGGCGAACGCTTGAAAGCGGCATTGGCAATGGCCTTGTGGCGATCGGATCCTGCGCAGCTATTGTTGCTGGATGAGCCGACCAATCATCTGGATCTGCCTTCCGTGGAAGCATTCGAGCGGGCATTGCAGACATTTCCGGGCGCAATTGTCGCCGTTTCCCACGATCAGGATTTCCTTGAGGCGTTGAATCCGACCCACCACCTGCGCTGGCAGCAGTCAGGCTGGCAACTGCACCCGACGAACTGACTTGTCTATTTTTTGCACGATTGTTCAGGGCTTCTATAGTTGATCTGGTAGGAATCAGCTGCGGTGACGCCATGGAAGACATATTTGTCGTGAAGCGCTGCAACAAGATTGTCATCCACGGCCGGCGCGCCGGAGAAACGCTCCATGAGCCCGCCGAAGCCTTGGGCTGGTATCGCATCTGCGACACGCGAACCGGTGGTTTCATCGGCGATGGTTTCGACCGGGAAGAGGACGCCCGCAAGGAATGTCATCGGCTCAACACCGCCAGCTCGCAAGTGACCGCCCCCGAGTCGTCGGGCTGATAGCTGTCATTTACGGGTCTATACTCAAACCAGCTGAAGGAGCAGCGCCCCAACGGCAGAGAGCTCGCGCTTGGCGAGCTTTTTGCTGGTACCGAGCGGATTAATGAACGGAGGTGTTCCATGTCCGAAAAAGAGTCCATCACCACTCTGCTGACCTTGCTCGAGGCTCGGGAGGCGCGTCTCGCGGCAGCTTGCAAAGAGATCGCCGACTGGGTCGATCATCAAGGCGGACACCCGACCGCTCTGCGCATCCGCGACCGGCTGAACGATATCGACAAGGACACTCCCCTCATTCGCAGTACCTTGTCGTCGCTTAAACCCATTGATCGGCCGCTACCACGCTTCAGATAGCTCTTCGTTCGCCTGGGGCAGGAAAGAACGCCCTTGGTCGTGAGAGGTCAAAACCTTTACACGTCACCAAGGAGACGTCCCATGGTCACTCATTTCAAAGTCGACGGGCATCTGGCCTGTGGGCACAAGGGCAACAACCTCTCCTCCAGCAGCGAACTCAATCGAGTGAAGTGCCGTAGCTGCCGCAATACCGATGCATACAAGGATGCGCGCAAAAATCAGCGCAATGAGGCGCGGCGCGCGGCTCGCCAATCCTGGGCTGCACGCTCGGCGTCCGACTGGCGTTCCGAGTGGATCGAGCGGTTGACGGCTATGGCCGGGCTTCAGCGTTTGCCTAGAGGATTTAGCGGGCAGGCGTTTGTCTGAGCACGAAAAAGGGCTTGCATGAGGTATGTCATGCAAGCCCTTGATATTCATGGTGCCCGAAGCCGGAATCGAACCGGCACGCCCTTACGAGCGGGGGATTTTAAGTCCCATGCGTCTACCAGTTTCGCCATTCGGGCGGCAGCGCGGTGTAGCTTTACTCTGATGACGATTCACAGTCCTGACAGGAACTGCACGTCGCCGGCAGAGGGGGAAATATATACATCACTTCCCGGTGAAGCAAGTTTGCAGTTGCCGTTTCAAAGACTAAATCTTTCCGTGCAATGCAAATAAAAAAGCTCCGTAAATCATGGATCTACGGAGCTTGTTTATAGTGGAGGCCGAGGTCGGAATCGAACCGGCGTAGGCGGATTTGCAATCCACGCTACAAAGCTAAGTAGATCAACAGGTTAGCACGAAAAGCGTTCCGCAAGCTACTGATTTTCAATGCCCTACACACCCCAGCTGTAAAGGGTATGTACTGGGGTTGCGGAACGTTTTTTAGCTCGATCCCACCTCAGGATGCAATCGGTCGATGCGGCAAGATGGAGCTTTACCTCACAAGCTTCGCTTCGGCTTCCGACTGCTCACGGTTCCAATCACCCCAGGCGCTCCGCTCCGCCACGAACTGCTTGGCACATGCTTTCCTAGGACGAATCAAGTGCACGTCACTTGGTTCTGTAGAAAATACATATCGGTCGGCATGCTCAATAATTATCCGTCGCATGAACTGAGCGGTGTCATGATCCAATGTGGTGCCACGAATCATCGGACGATTACCAACGCACGTGTAAAGGAGATGTTTGGGACTCAACGGGAGAAGGATATCTCCATTTTGAACCTTCCAACCGCCCTTGAAATCGTACTGCTCGTGCCCATGATAATTGAGCCTAACAAGTGGATTGTCACTAGTCGGCCAGCTCAAGCCAGGAGGCGCCTTTAGAATTGTCCAATCTTTCATCGGTATTTTTTTGATAGTGTCAGTGAGCAAACGCCGAGCGTTCCAGACCCACAATCGCCGTCCAACGATTGTATGGGCATGCAACAATCCGCTTCCATCGGGCTGACGGTCGATAGCTAGATTGAACGGGAAGCCCTCTGCAGCCGTGTTATCCGCACGCCCGAGAGAGCGGCCCTCTGAAACTGCGAGCTCTAAATCAGCAACTGATCGCTCTAACGTATCGTTCAAAAGCGATTCCAGCGATTCAGACTGCCGTGCAACAAACTCTCTGTATCGTGCAGGTGTCCTCACATCCTGAGCCATTGCAAAACGGATAAGTGTCCGCCAATGGTCTGGTAGAAGCCTTTGCTCAGAAATCACACGACTAATCACTTCTTCAGCGGGTGCCTCAAACTCTCTGTCAAGCCATCGTTCAAACTCATCCGTCTGCTCACCGGCTACAACGTAGTTATAAAGGTGCTCCTGATAGGCTATCCCCTTTAGGGAGTGGGTCTTCCAAAGCGGAATTTTCTCATTGGGAACCAGTAGGCGATACGTAGAAATTACTCCGTTTTTAGCCCACTGCTTCAGGTAAAGCTTAGGTACATAGTGATTGTCCTTATGGATCTGATGCATCATTTAGTCCCTTACAGATTCCCCAAGTCATTAGCAGCCCTCTTAGCACAAAATATTTATCGTAGGCTAGGCGATACAAACCCAGTTCACTCCTGGTTTTTCCCGATGATGGATTGGATCAGCTGATTCTGTAGACCTTGAATCACTAGGCATTCAGCGCCACCGAAAAATCTTCGTACCACTTTCGTACTACCCTTCTAATGTCTCACCACGCGACACGCCGAAATTCCTCGTTGGCGCGCGTGCCTGTCGCTCTAATCCCCAGCACTCCCTACAAGCATTCCTGCACGAGCACGAAGCACCTGGGCGAGAGTGTGTCTGCGTCCTGCATGAGGACGAGCAAGACGAAGCGCTGCACCGCCGCACAGGCGATGTCAGATTTTCGGGAAAGACGTCGGAAAAAGGTAATTTTGGTAAGCCGAACGTTTTATTCGGCTGGGAGCCTTGATTTCGCTGGTCTGCGTAGGATTGGCACAAGGTAATTTTCAAGTAATGAATAGGTAAGGTAATTACCTTTCAAGAAAGTAATTTTCTTATTTTTGCATCCCATATAAATCAACCACTTACGGCAACATTACCTCTTTCATTACTTCAAATTACCTTCTGATGTAATCCAGCAAAGCCAATGAATACGGGGCTTTCAGCGGCGTTCTGATGCCCGGATTACCACATTACCTTTTTCCGAATGTGTTCCTGAAAATCCTCTCCAAACGCTGGCCCACACCTGGCGACCGACTGCGGCGACACATCAAGTGAGCCACCCCCCGCAGGGATTTGCAGGCTTTTCACCCAAGATGATTACCAGGGCAAGTACCGGCCATAGCCGCGTTCAGCACCGTGCAGGACTGCGGAAAAAAAGACACATTTAGCCCGGAGGCGCGGTGGGGGGACGACGGCGCGCGCCAAGCCCCCCGCCCGCACCTCTTTCGCACATCGTTAGGCGTACCTATCTGTAAGCTCACCGCCTCCCTACCAATACATCTGTCGAATCACGGAGGCAGCCTTGCCGCCATGACTGCCTATTGACATACGCTTAGGTGATATCTGAAAGGTCACTGTAAAACGACCACAATGGCAGGTGACGAAAGTCATTACTGAAGCCGTGATTGCTACGTATGATACGACTGAGTTCCGGAAACGCGATGCAGGCGCGGTAGGCTGTGAAATGGGACAGTATTATTAATTTGCTCGACCGTAGAGAAGGGAGTTTCGCGTTTTGGAAGAGTATGAACAAAACTATAGAGCGACAGCAACTAACAATCGAAAGTACCCTAAGCGCCTTACAGACTATATCGCTGCCTTAGTCAGACGAGGGAGACTCCTAGAGGCCAAGTATTTCTTCTTAGAACTATGCAAAATAAGCCCTAACCATGAAAAGACAATACGATTAGGCTACACCATTGCAATTGCCACCTTTGACAATGACTGGGTGTACAAATACGACAAACTCCTGACTGACTCAGCGCAAGATAGCAGTGAGGTGCTATGGTTTCGATTACGCTATTATCAATCGCAAAATAACGTTGCAGCTTGCGAAAGTACAAGCTGTGAGCTACTTGAAAAACGCTTAAAAAACGACCAACTGGTCACCATCCTTGAAGTATGTATCGAACGACAGAGCTATATAATAGCTGCGCCTTTAGCAAGATACTTAGACAAATACCGCATAGCACTCTCCCCACAGTTTAACACTTGGTTCAAGCAAATAGTTATCACTAGATTTACACACGCCCTTCAGAGGTACAAATGACTAGCTTTCTAGTGGTGAAAATCTTGGATGATAGAAGTATCACGCTTCCATCCACCCTAAACTATGGAAGTGTTGAACTTCGATCTTATTCGGCTGATACCGAACTCGAAGCACAGGCGTTTGAAAAGTCTGCATCCGAAGGCGGGCTGGATTTTAACAAACATAAAATATGTGCAAGAATTGCTACGATCGTGGACTGCGAAACGCATATTGAAGCCATCCATATCGCCGACATAAAATTCCTCGAAGTCCTTGACTTTAAATCAACAGAATTTGCTGTGTCAGCGATAAAGACATCGCGAATTGGCCTAATCAAAAATTTATCTTCAGGTGAAATCACACCCATTGAAAGATACGGATTTCAGCAGTCTCTTTCTTTCGTTGTGCGGCACGGCACCATACAGTGCATTGACGCCACCAGTTATGTTCTATCACTTAAAAATGAGCTTAGCGACCGATACAGGCGCTCTCTGCATTGGGGAAGAAACAGCAAAAACGAAACAAATCCTCAATTGAAAATCATCTTTTTATGGTTTTCCTTAGAAGCGTTATTGAAAGCAGACGAAACCGATAACTGCGTTGAAAGCTACATTCGATTATTTCTAGGCTTCCCAAACGGACTACAGCTTTTGACATTATCACCAACAGTTAAAGCCAAATTAGAAAACCATGAAAGATATAAATATTGGCAAAAACAGCTTACTGAAACAGTCAAAGAAATCCGCGACTTCCGCAACAACTCGGTACACTCAGGATTTCGAAGTGTAGACTTTACAAAAGAAAAGTTAGAACTTTTCAGTTCGATAATGATTTATGCTGTGGGCAGGTGCCAAGCGGGAGTAATGCAAGGTCTACTCAGCAACTTACAAACACTATCCGAATTCAAAGAATACGCAGTTCCACTATTTGAAAACAATTCAAACCTAATAAATGACATTCATAACAATATTATCTACTCTCTAGATCACCCCATGAGTTATTAACAACACGGGGCTTTTAATTTCCTCCTACACTTACTTATTCACGGAGGGGTTACCCCCCCTCCGACTTCATAGAGTTTGAACCGCATAATTTCTTCACCCAGCCAGTCGTTCAACTGAGTCATTCGCGTCTGGATCGGCTCCAACTCGTTAGCCGCATAAATCTGAGCCGCCTCCCTGATCGACCCAAACCCACCCGCGTTCTGCGGAACGATGCCCATCAACTGCGGAGGAATGCGAAGGCTTGCCAACACATCATCCCTCGTCTGATTCTTGATCGAGTTGAATTCATCCTTCGCTGCCACCTCGCTTACCGGTATCAACTGAATCCCGTCCTTTTTGCCGGTCGGCGAGTACACAAATAAATTTCGAAAATTCCCCGGCCCCTTCGATTCCTTCAGTGCCTTGCGCAACGCATCAATGTCCGCCTCTGTCTGCGCCGCATCGTTCATGTAAAGGATGAACCCGGCATGACTCCCGTTCTCGTAATACTTGCGCCGGAACAGCGTCGCTGACTCGTTCAGCAACGCCGACTGCAACGCGCTGATCCACTCCGGCAGCCCATAAATCTCCTGGTGCAGATCCGCCTCACGCAGGTGAAAAATGCTGTCCGGCTCAAACGCATGCTCATCCTTCCACCCACGCACCTGGTAAAACTGCCCATCGGGCCCAGCGCGCATGTACTTCGCCAGCGGCGTCTCCAGCTTCCGAACCCCGCCCAACCGCGAACGACGCCCCTCAAGGTAGCCATTGCCCAGGCATAGGAAGTCCAGCGCGAACTGTTCAAACGAGGCCCGCGACAGCAACGGATGCGGAATAAACGTCTTGCTCAACAAATTGCGTTTGAACATCAACCCCGAATGCAGATGCACGCTCGCTCCTACCGATCGCGCCAGCCCGTCCAGCGACAACGGTGGCTCATACCACCGCCCGTTGAACCAGCATTCCAGATAGTCGAAAACCTCCCGGCCACCCAACACCGGCGTCGGCTCGCCGAAGGAGAATACCTGCGTCCTGACGCCGGTAGCGGATGTGGTTGCGGGCAAAAGCGTCTGCTTGGCCAATTGTTCGGTCATCAATAAATCTCCATGCGCCCGGTATTGGCAGTCGTCTGCCCTTCAAGCGGTTCGTGATGCAATGCGTGGAAGAGCGCCCAGGCCAGGTCGGCGTGGCCGGTGTTGTCGTTGCGGCCGGCGGTGTAGGTGTATTGACGTCCGCCGGCGGTGACGGTCTTGCGGATGGCCATCAGCGACTGGGCCATGTCGGTCCAGCCGGCGTCGAATTCGAGCCGGCCCTTGTGGATCACGTCGTAGGCCTTGAGCACCAGGCGGGTTTTGACTTCGGGCGAGTAGCTGAAGGTGGTCACCGCCGGGAAGAATTGGCGCACCAGCTGGGCCACGCCACTGCCCAGGCCGGTGACGTCGATGCCGATATAAGTCACCCAGTAGCGGTCGCAGACGCTTTTGATGAACGCGGCCTGCGCAGCGAAATCCATGCCCCGGAACTGGTGACGCTCAAGGATGCGGAACTTGCCACCGGGTACCAGTGGCGGCGCGACCACCACCAGACCGGAACAGTCGCCGGTCTCGGCCGGGTCATAGCCGATCCAGACCTGACGGTCGCCGAACGGGCGCATGGCGAAGGGTTTGTAGTCCTCGGCCCACTCGACCCAGCTGTCCACCATGCATGACTGCAACAGGGTCAGCGGGAAGATGCTCGCGCCGTCATCGACGAATTCGCACATCAGCAGGTTGGCGAACGCCTCGGGGCTGTACTCGCGGCGCAGTTCATCGATGTCGAACAGGTCGCAACCACCCCGCTCCGCGTCCAGAATCGTGACGATCTGCCGCCACAACCGATCCTCACAGAACCGGCCTTGTTGGAGCGCGCCGTGGGACACATCCACTTTCGTATGCTGCGCGGCGGACTTGCCCTTATTGAAGCGCTCGCCCGTCCAGAACGTGTACGCCTCGTGGGCCATGCTCGACGGCGTGGAGAAGTAGGTCTTGCGCCACTTCTTGTGCATCGCCATGCCCGAGGCGACCTTGTTCAGTTCCTCGAACTTGAACGTCCAGAAGAACTCATCGAAGTAGAAATTGCCGTGGTAGCCCTGGGCGGTGCGGGCGTTGGTACCGAGGAAAAACAGCTCGGCGCCGTTGGGTAAAACGATGGGATCACCCGTCAACTCGACGCCGATCACCTCGCGGCAAAAGGCCTGAATGTAACCCCGGAACAGGTAGGCCTGGTTCTTCGAGGCTGACAGAAAAATCTGGTTGCGCCCGGTGTCCAGCGCATCGATGAACGCCTCACGGGCGAAGTAGTAAGTCGCACCGATCTGCCGGCTCTTGAGGATGACGCGGGTGCGCTGATTACCGGCGCGATACCAGTCTTTCTGGTAGTCAAAACAGCCGTCGATGAAGGCCTCGCGCAGCAGCTCGATCTGGTCTTCGTCAATCTCGTTTTTGACGGCCTTTTTCTTCGGCTCGGCGTTGCGTTTGGCCAGATTCGGGTTGAGGTCGGTTTCGGTGCCGCCCCCCTGAAAACGCTGGATCCGGGCCTGTCGCTCAAGCTGCCGGTGCAGCAGATCAATCTCCTTGAAGTCACCGCCGCTCTTGTTGTCCTTGAGGATTAACTGCACTAACCGCGCTTCCAGCGCCCCGCCGATGCGCTCGACGTTGTCGGCCCGGTCCCACTCGTCGCGGGCCTTCCAGCTGTGTAGCGTTTTTTCCTTTTCGCCCGTAGCCTCGGCAATCTCACAGATGCGCCAACCCATCCAGTACAGGAACTTGGATTGGCGGCGGGGATCGATGGGCAACAGTGCGGTCGTAGTCATGGCCGCGATGCTGCCGCCCACGCCCGCGACTCAATAGCGCCGCCCCTTGTAGCCCCCGCCCCTACAGTCCCGCCTCGTTGCCGCAACTCGCGCGCGTCACGACCATGCCCCTCATCGCACAGCTTTCAGCGCCCCACGCATTGAGGATTCCCGGCATGAAGAAATTTCGCAGCAACTGGTTCCGCGTCGCCGTCGAGGGCGCTACCTCGGACAAGCGCACCATCAAACGCAGCTGGCTGGAACAAGCCGCGAAGAACTTCAACCCGGCCACCTACGGCGCCCGCATCTGGCTGGAGCATTTCCGCAGCCTGCTGCCCGACAGCCCCTTCAGGGCCTATGGCGACGTGCTGGCCGTGAAGACCGAAGAAGTGGACGTGAACGGCCAGAAGAAACTGGCGTTGTTCGCCCAGGTCGAGCCGACCGCCGACCTGATCGCCATGAACAAGGCAAAACAGAAGATCTACACGTCTATCGAAATCGACGACAGCTTTGCCGACACCGGCGAGGCCTACATCGTCGGTCTGGCAGTTACCGATTCGCCGGCCAGCCTCGGGACTGACGTTCTGGCGTTCTCAGCCCAGAAACCTGACGTCAGCCCTTTCAAGGATCGCCACTACTCCGCGACCTCGATGTTCACCGAAGCGGTCGAAACCGAACTCACGTTTGAAGAGATCGAGGAGAAGCCGAGCATCGGTGCCCAGCTGTTCAGCAGGGTGCAAAACCTGCTCAAGGGCAAGCAAGCCAAGGACGACAGCGAGTTTTCGCAGATCAGCGATGCCGTCGAAGCCGTGGCGGATCACGTCAAGGATCTGCCCGACCAACTCGCCGCCGAGAAGAAATTCTCCGCTGGCCTGAGCACCAAGCTCGATCAACTGAGCAAGGACTTCACCGAGCTGAAAACCAAACTCGCCAACACCCAAGACCACAACCAAAAGACGCGTCCACCGATAACCGGCGGCGATCACTCGGTCGTGACCGACTGTTAACAGTCCCCCCACCGCCGCCCCCGAATATCCAAGGACGACCACCATGCGCAACGACACCCGAGTGCTGTTTAACGCCTACCTGCACCAGCTTGCTCAACTGCACGGCGTAAGCGACGTAACCACCAAATTCACCGCAGCACCGAGCGTTGCTCAGACGCTAGAAACCAGAATTCAGGAATCCAGCTCGTTCCTCAGCTCGATCAACATTTACGGCGTGTCTGAGCAGTCCGGCGAAAAGATCGGCATCGGTATCGACGGCACCATTGCCAGCACCACCGACACCACCGTGAAGGATCGCGAACCGCGTGACCCGAGCAGCCTGGACAACCGTGGGTACACATGCACCCAGACGAACTTTGACACCGGCCTTCGTTACCAGAAGCTGGACCAGTGGGCAAAATTCAAAGACTTCCAGGCACGCATCCGCGACGCAATCATCAAGGCTCAGGCACTCAACCGGATCATGATCGGCTGGAACGGCACCAGCCGTGCCGCCACCTCGAACCCTACAACCAACCCGCTGTTGCAGGACGTGAACGTCGGCTGGCTGCAAAAGATGCGCGTAGAGAACGAAGCGCGGGTCATGGCCGAGGTCTCGGCCGGTAGCGGCAAGATCGAAATCGGCGCCGGCAAAGACTTCGAAAATATCGACGCGCTGGTCATCAGCATGGTCAACGAATTCATCGACCCGTGGTATCAGGAAGACACCGATCTGGTGGTTATCTGCGGGCGTCAGCTTTTGGCCGACAAATACTTCCCCATCATCAACAAAACTCAGGCGCCGACTGAAATGCTGGCCGCCGACATCGTCACCAGCCAGAAACGCCTGGGCAACCTGCCGGCGGTGCGTGTGCCGCACTTCCCTCCGAACGGTCTGCTGGTTACTCGCCTCGATAACCTGTCGATCTACTGGCAAGAGGGCACCCGCCGCCGCACCGTCGTCGACAACGCGAAACGCGACCGCGTCGAGAACTATGAGTCGGTCAACGAAAGCTACGTGATTGAAGACCTGGGCTGCGCAGCCATGGCCGAAAACATCACCCTGAGTTGAGACCGACACCATGACCAATCCTTGCCGGCGCCATTTTGTGCGCGTCAGTGCGGCCATCGAAGCGGCAGCGGCGAATCCCACTCAAACCATGGCCGGCGCCACGGCTTACGAACATCAGCTCAACCAACTGCTGCAAGACCGTCTGCGCCTGAAACAGGTGCAATCGAACCAGGGCAAGGCGGAACTCAAACGGCTGCTACTGCCCGAATACATCCCCTATGTGCAGGGAGTATTGGAACGTGGCCAAGGTGCGCAGGACGATGTGATGACGACCATCATGGTCTGGCGTATCGACGCTGAAGACTACAGCGGCGCTCTGGACATTGCCGACTACGTCCTCAAGCACAAACTGGTTATGCCTGACCGGTTCGAGCGTTCCACCGGATGCCTAGTGGCAGAAGAAGTAGCCACCGTTGCTCTCAAGGCGCAGAAGGTCGGCGAACCGTTCGACCTGGCCATCCTACACCGCACCGCCGAACTGACCGACGCCGAGGACATGCCGGACCAGGCCCGCGCCAAGCTGTGCCTCGCCATGGGCCGCGCGACGCTGGAGGGCATCACCGACGACAAACCCGGCCAACCCCGTCAGGTGCAAGCCGGCATCGACCTGTTGAAAAAAGCCATCGACCTGCACGACGCCTGCGGTGGCAAGAAGGATCTGGAGCGGGCCGAACGTCTGCTCAACAAACTCGCTGGCTCTGGTCACTGAATCAGGGCAGCAACCTGAGCGTCCCCACGCACCCCGCCGGCTCGGGGCGGATCGGCCAGGCCGCTCCTCCTGAACGTGAAGCCCCGACCACCGGCGACCTACAACAGAGCGCAGATTCATGAGCGGATTCGTAGCGAGTGGTACCGGCGCCACCTCCCCGGCCGGCCACATCAACACCGACCCCTTCTGGCCGTCGATCGATCTGGACGAGGTGCGCGGCACCTTGCGCATCGATGCCAGCGTCACGCCGATCCGTCTGGAAACCGCGACCATTGCCGCCGCCATCAGCGTGAACCGTGAGTTCGCAAAATGGCGCCGCGCCAAACAGGCAGAAGGCTACGCCACACTTACAGATGTACTGGCCGAGCAAATCGAGGACCAATCTGAACTTGTTCACCTTTACCAGCGGGCGATCTACGCCGCGACCGGCGCTGAGATCTGCGAGCGCTACCGCTCCTACGACAGCACCAACAGTGGCAACCAGAATGCCGACGAATTGACCCCGAGCATCGAAGAACTGCGCCGCGATCAGCGCTGGGCCGTGCGCGACTTCCTCGGCCTCGGCCGCACCACCGTGGAGTTGATCTGATGACCGTCAGCGTCCGCACCCAACAGAACGACACCGTCGACGCCCTTTGCTGGCGTCATTACGGCCGCACCGCCGGCGTGACCGAAGCGGTACTTGAAGCCAACTCCAGCCTGGCCGACCACGGCCCAACCTTGCCGCAAGGTCTTTTGGTGCAGATGCCCGAAGCCCAGGCCGCTGCCCCGCAAAGGCAGATACTAAACCTATGGGACTGAGAACCAGCAATGAACAAACCTGAAAACCTCCGTGCTCATCTACTCACCACTGTCAGAGAGCTGAAGCACAACCCTGACCGGCTGTTGATCTTCATCGACAATGGCAAGATCCGCTGCACTGCAGCGCATACGCTCTCGTTCGAATACAGATTCGACCTGCAGGTCATCCTCACCGACTTCGCTGGCCACCCTGACAGCGTCATGCTGCCGCTGCTAGGCTGGCTGAGCGTCCACCAATCCGAGCTGCTGGGGAACCTGAGCAAAACCGCAGACGGCATTCAGTTCGAGGCCGACATCCTCGACAACAGCAAGGTGGATATGAGCCTGACGCTGCCGCTGACTGAGCGTGTTGTGGTAGGCAAAGACGACCAGGGCAACACCACCATCTGTCATCCCGGCGAGCCTCAGCGGGCTGCTGACTTTCTCGATCCGAACTGGATAACTGGCGCCCAAGGCACTGGTAGCGAGTGGAGACTGCCAACATGACTAACCGGTTGGAAACTCTGGAGGATTGGGCGGCGGAACTGCTTGGACAACTTGGACCAGCATCACGCAATAAGCTGGCTCGGAGCGTTGGCCAGGCTTTGCGGCGTAGCCAGCAGCAACGAATCATTGCTCAGCAAAACCCCGATGGCAGCAAGTACGCGCCGCGTAAGCAGCGTGATCTACGTGGTAAACAGGGGCGGGTAAAGCGGAGGGTAAAGATGTTTCAGAAGCTGCGCACAGCGAACTTCCTTAAGGTACAAGGTGATGAAAACGCAATAAGGGTCGGCTTCATAGGAAAGATTGCTCGAATCGCGCGAGTGCATCAGGACGGCTTGAACGATCGCGCCGAGCGTGGTAGCCCCGAGACTCGTTACCAACAGCGTGAGGTGCTTGGATTTACCGGAGATGACTTAAACTTGATACGCGATTATTTGCACTCGCATCTTATATCTCGTTGAGAGCGCCTACGGAGGATTTCCCATTTCATCGATAAATTGGTAAAAGTCTAGCCGCTTATTACTACGAACAAGGAGATAGTTTTGAAAGAAAAACCTAACAAAAAAGTGCTATTTTGGCAGGTCAAAGAAACTAATGGTCACGGATCGAAATTGAAATGGATTCCTGGACAGAATAAAGAAAGTATCCTTTCAACGTTTACCAACCCTGATCAGAAAATAGAAATGATCAGAGCTACCAAAATTCCATTAGGCGACCTTGCCTTCTCTGAATACCCCGACCAGTACAACTTCCTCTTCGAAAAAGACGGAGAGAACATCACCATTGAGCCGAACGATAGCGGTCATGACTACCTGAACCAATATTACAAAGAGGTGATAGCCAAAAAGGACTCCTCTGGTGAGTAACCTTCTTTCGCGGCCCACTTGAGTTAGTTTGTAGTTTCACCTACTACAAGTCTCTTAAGCTGCACTGGTACGCACATGGCGCCATCATCGGCGCCATGAACGACTTAGCCACCCTCGCCCGCCTGATCGAAAACCTCATCCGCCTCGGCACCATCGCTGCCGTTCAGATGAAGCCCCCGCGCGTGCAGATCAAAACCGGAGCGCTTACCACCGGCTGGCTCCCATGGATTGCTGCCCGGGCCGGTGCAGACCGCGAGTGGAACCCGCCCACCGTCAACGAGCAGGTCATCCTGTTCAGCCCCTCGGGCCAGCTCGGCAACGGCATAGCCCTGACCGGCCTGTTCAGCGACCAGATCCCCGCCAACGGCGACCGAGAAGGCCTGCACCGCTGCACCTACCGCGACGGCACCGTCATTGAGTACGACAGCGTCGCACACCACCTCAACGTCACGCTGGCCGAAGGCGGCACCACCAACCTGACCAGCACGGGCGGCATCCACATCATCGGCCCGATCACCCATGAGGGCGACTACACCCAGACCGGCAACCAGAACGTCACCGGCAAGGTCACCGTGTCCGTGGACGTGGTGGCGGCCAACATCAGCCTGGTCAACCACCCGCACGGCGGTGTCATGCCCGGCGGCGCGAAGACGGGGAAACCGGAATGAACCGAGAAACCGGCGCGGCCCTCGGCCTGGTCGAACACATCGCCCAATCCATCACGGACATCCTGACCACACGCATCGGCACCCGCGTCATGCGCCGTGAATACGGCAGCCTGCTGCCTGAGCTGGTCGATCAGCCGTTCAACGACTTCACCCGCTTGCAGGTCTACGCCGCCACGGTGATGGCCCTGATGCGATGGGAAACCCGCATAAGCCTCAGCCGCATCCAGTTCATCGGCACGAACCTTCAGGGCCAGGCGTTGCTGGAGTTCGAAGGCACCATTGTCGATAACAATCAGCCGCTGAGTCTGAGCGTGCCTCTGCAACTGGGAGGCAGCGTATGAATAGTTTTGTCGCCATCGACCTCGGCCAACTGCCGGCGCCGCAGATCGTCGAACAGATCGATTACGAGCAGATCCTCGCCGAGCGCAAGGCCCACGCCATCAGCCTCTGGCCGGTCGAGGAACAGGCCGAGATTGCCGCGCGCCTCAACATGGAGTCGGAGCCGTTGACCAAGCTGCTCGAGGAAAATGCCTACCGCGAAACCATCTGGCGGCAGCGGGTCAACGAAGCCTCCGTTGCCAACATGCTCGCCTTGGCCAAGGGCACCGACCTCGAACAGCTCGCCGCCAACTTCAATGTGAAGCGACTGGTCATTCAGGCCGCGAACCCGACAGCCGTGCCGCCGCTTCCCAGACTCATGGAGAGCGACGACAGCCTGTGCGAGCGCGCGCAGATGGCATGGGAAGGCCTCAGCACCGCCGGCCCGCGTAACGCCTACATCTTCCACGCTCGTTCCGCTGATGGTCAGGTCGCCGACGCCACTGCCGAAAGTCCGGCGCCGGCCGAAGCGGTGGTCACTGTTCAATCAGTCCTGGGCGATGGCAACGCCTCGCAAGTCCTGCTTAACAAGGTCAAAGCCTACCTCAGCGACGACGACCGCCGGCCGGTCGGGGATCGTCTGACCGTGCAGGGTGCGGAGATCATCAACTACCAGATCAAGGCCAAGATCTACCCGCTCAGCAACGGCCCAGAAACCGAACTCGTCCTTGCTGCTGCCGAAGCCCAATTGCTCAAGTTCGTGCACCAACGGCGGCGCCTGGCATTGGAAGTGTCCGAATCCATCGTTCACGCCGCACTGCACGTCGAGGGCGTGCGCAAGGTCGTGCTGGAAGATTGGGAAGACATCGTCGCCACCAAATACCAAGCGCCGTACTGCACGAAAATCGTCTTGGTATTGGGGATCGAATGATGACCTATCAGACGTTGCTGCCAAGCAATTCGACGCCGCTGGAATTACAGGCCGCGGAAGCCCTAGCACAGATCCAACGCGTGCCCATTCCCCTACGCACGCTGTACAACCCGGACAAATGCCCCCTGCCCTTGCTGCCGTATTTGGCCTGGTCGTTTTCGGTCGATCGCTGGGACTCGCAATGGCCCGAGTCCGCCAAGCGCTCGGCCATTCGCTCGGCGTATTACATCCACTCCCGCAAAGGCACGCTCGGCTCCCTGCGGCGTGTCGTCGAGCCGTTAGGTTTTGCGATTGAAGTGGTGGAATGGTGGCAGACCATTCCGCTCGGTCCACGTGCGACGTTTGCCCTGAACATCAGCGTGTCCGGAACCGGCATCACCGAACAGATGTACCAGGAATTGACCTGGCTCATCGATGACGCCAAACCTCTCACCCGCCACCTGACGGGCCTCGACATCATTCTGGAAACACGTGTCGAGTCCTATGCGGTGATTGCCACCGATGACGGCGACGAAATCGATGTTTACCCGTGGATAAACCCGGACATCGATGTGTTCATTCAGAGTTACGGCGGCGCAAGCATTTACACCCTTGATGAAATGGACGTGTACCTTCATGGTTGATAAGAACACCCTGTTCGGCGGCATGCTCACCACCCTCGGAGCCGCCAAGAAAACCAACTGCGACGCCCTCGGCATTCCTTGGGAACCGAGCCATATGTTGATCGGCGATGCCAATGGTGCCGATCCTGTACCTGATCCTGCGCAGACCCGGCTCATCAACCCGGTACACCGCGCGCCGCTCAATCAGCTGCGCGTCTCTCCTACCGATCCGAACGTTCTGATCGCCGAAGTAGTCCTCCCCCCAGAAGTCGGCGGTTGGTGGTTGAGAGAGCTGGCGCTGGAAGACAAGGACGGCGTCTTTTCTGCGGTGGCGAATCTTGCTCCCAGTTAC
This sequence comes from Pseudomonas sp. NFIX49, assembly GCF_900115915.1. NCBI lineage: Bacteria > Pseudomonadati > Pseudomonadota > Gammaproteobacteria > Pseudomonadales > Pseudomonadaceae > Pseudomonas > Pseudomonas sp. NFIX49. Next base: position 338,095 of record NZ_FOYE01000006.1, read on the forward strand.
AAGCCATTGTTGGGGCAAGGATCGGGGCGTAACCAGGTCGTGCGTATGCACATCATCACCAATGGCACCGCCAACATTCAGTTGAAAATCGATCCCTCAGTCGTACTGGCTACCCGCGATTTTGTGGATCGCTCTATACGAGATGCCTACTCGCGGCCCTACACACTGATCCGCGAAGGCAAAAGCCTCTCCTCCGAGCATATGGGTCTGGTGCTCTGCGACGCCAGCAATGGTGCAGTGACGTTGGAGCTCCCACCTTCCGATTCGAAATTGACGAGGCGAGAAATTCTGATACGTCGCAAAGACCACTCAGGTCATCGCCTGGTGGTTCGAGCGCATGGCTCAGATCGCATCCTGTTCCATACGCATCTTTCCTATAACGGGTATCCGTTTCTACCCCTGATGGGTACGGGCGATTGGTGGCACTTGTGTGCGGACGGGCGTGGCCACTGGTGGCCCCTCGGGCGACTGGATACGTTGCCGCTGGGGCATCCCGTTTTTGAAACCACTACCCAGTTCAGTCCGGGTGGATACGCCGCGTTGAATGGTCGAACGTTTGAACGCTCAGAGTGGCCCTGGCTTTGGGATCACGCGCAGCAGTCAGGAATGCTCAACACCGAGCAACACAGCATAGGTAACGAGGGCGGATGGATCGCACAAGATGACGGTTTAACCTTTCGGGGACCAGAAGGCCGGGGCGAATTTCTACGAATATTGGACGAGTCACGCGACGTGGATGCAGGTCGGAAACCTGGTTCTTGGCAAAAGGGCTCAAGACAAACCTACGACGCCAGGGGTGACGAGATTGTCGCGCTAACTACAAGCCTCACCCAAGAGTATTTGGTACGAGCCCACGACATCCATGGGTTCGACCTGGGTGAAAACGCGAACTATGAAGAAAGCCTACTGGCATTTGAACAAGCTGACATTTTGGAAGGAAGCGAAGTCGGCACGATTGCAACAGCGCGCCCTCGAAACATCGCCTATCCAGGACGGATCAAAATCATTTGAGGTAGAGATGACGAATTACTTGTTTGATAACGCGGGTATCCTGACAGGGCCGGTCGAATTTCCGGTTGTTCCCGGTCTTGGAGTCGAAAGGCCGAGCAACGCTGTACAACTGACGCAGCCACTGGAGCCTGCAAAAGCAGGTCATGTCTGGGTCATGGTTGATGGCTTGCCGGAGGAACGGGTAGACCACCGTGGCATCGTCTACCGAACAGATACCGGGAAATCATTGCTCTGGCGAGAGGTCGGCGTACTCCCCGATACGGTGACGATAAAAGCGTGGCCTGGCCCCCACCATCACTGGACAGGGGAGGATTGGAAGCTGGATCAGTCAGCACTGGCGGCGGAAAAAAAGGCGCAGGTGTTACTGGAGCGTGACGCCTTGATGCAGCACGCTCAACTGCGCATCGCACCGCTGCAGTATGCAGAGCAACTGCAGTTGATAACGCCGGACGAACAAACGGCTCTAATGGGCTGGATGCGTTATTGCGTCGAACTCAATCGAATTGAGCAAAGCCCTGGGTTTCCCATGAACCTGGAGTGGCCAGTACCGCCAACCGCAGGTACACCCTGAGTCAGTTCCAATTGCCATTCGCACCTTGTTGACCTGCTCGATACAACTGCCGCGCCTCGTCAGCTTTTGATAAGCGCGGCAGCCTGTGTGGTGTCTTTTCTCACCACGCAGATTAACCATGTCCGATTATCTACACGGCGTGCGAGTCATCGAACTCAACGATGGCTCTCGCCCGATTCGCACCATCCCGACGGCGGTCATCGGCATGGTCTGCACTGCCGATGATGCCGATGCGGCGACCTTTCCGCTGGATACGCCTGTACTCGTCAGCAGCATTCAGACAGCCATTGGCAAGGCCGGCGTGAAAGGCACTCTCGCCACCAGCCTGCAAGCCATCTCCGACCAGACCAAACCTTACGTCATCGTTGTGCGCGTGAAAGAAGGTGAAGACGAATCCGCAACCACGAGCGCCTTGATCGGCACTACCACGGAAACCGGTAAATACACCGGCATGAAAGCCTTGCTCGCCGCCAAGTCACGGCTGGGCTTGGTGCCTCGTATTTTGGGCGTGCCCGGCCTTGATTCACTGCCTGTCGCCAACGCCCTCGCTTCCATCGCCCAACAGTTACGGGCCTTCGCCTATGTAAGCGCCTGGGGCTGCCAAACCAAAGAAGAAGCCGTTGCCTACCGCCGCAATTTCGGTGCTCGGGAAGTGATGGTTATCTGGCCTGACTTTCAGTGTTGGAGTACCGCCACCAACAAGACCACCACTGCCAGCGCCGTGGCCAACGCCCTCGGTTTGCGCGCCAAGATCGATCAGCAAGTTGGCTGGCACAAAACCCTGTCCAACGTGACCGTCAACGGCGTCACCGGCATCAACGCCGACGTGTTCTGGGACCTGCAAAACCCGACCACCGACGCCAACTACCTCAACAGCCACGACGTCACCACGCTGATCAACGAAGGTGGCTTTCGCTTCTGGGGTAGCCGCACCTGCAGCGACGACCCGTTGTTCGCATTCGAGAGTTACACCCGCACCGCGCAAGTGCTGGCCGACACCATGGCCGGCGCACAGATGTGGGCGATGGACAAACCGCTGCACGCGTCGTTGGTGCGCGACATGATCGAGTCCGTGAACGCCGAGTTTCGTACCAAAGTCGCTGGCGGCTATCTGGTGGGCGGAGGCTGCTGGTATCCCGAAGACATCAACACCAAAGACACGCTCAAGGCCGGCAAGCTCTGGCTCGATTACGACTACACGCCGATCCCGCCGCTGGAAGACCTGACCCTGCGCCAGCGCATCACCGACCGCTACCTCATCACCTTCGCCAGCCAGATCAACCGCTAACCGGAGAACGGCGCCATGGCCCTGCCGCGCAAACTGAAAAACCTCAACCTGTTCAACGATGCCAACAGCTACGTCGGCGTGGTCAAGACCGTCACCCTGCCCCCGCTCGGTCGCAAGATGGAAAGCTATCGCGGCGGCGGCATGAACGGCCCGGTCAAGGCTGACCTGGGCTTTTCCGATGACGGTATCCAGTTTGAATGGAAGACCGGCGGACTGGATCTGATTTCTCTACGTCAGTTCGGTGCGGTGAATGCTTCAGGTGTTGCGCTGCGTTTTTCCGGCGCGTTTCAGCGGGACGACACTGGCGACGTCAGCGCCGTGGAAGTGGTCTTGCGCGGCCGTCACGAAACCATCGAAATGGGCGAAGCCCAACCCGGCGAAGACACCGAACACAGCATCACCACCACTTGTTCCTACTACAAGCTCGTCGTCGATAACGAGGACATCATCGAGATCGACCTGCTGAATTTCATCGAGAAAGTGAACGGCGTGGACATGCTCGAAAAGCAACGCGCCGCCCTCGGTCTCTGACTTTCCCTAGCCCTGTGGATACTTCCCATGCAGAACATTGAATCAGTCGAGATCCCATTGCCGGACGACAACACCGTCACCCTCGACAACCCGATTATTCGCGGCAAAACCACAATCGACTCGCTCACGTTGCGTAAGCCGCAGTCCGGCGAGCTGCGCGGCCTTCAATTGGTCGAGCTGCTGAACATGGATGTTGGAACCCTGATCAAACTGCTGCCGCGCATCACATCGCCCAGCATTACCTCACCCGAGGCGGCGGGCATGGATCCGGCGGACCTGCTGGCGTGCGGCAGCAAGATCTCCGGTTTTTTATTGCAGAAGTCGGTGAAGACGGATGTCTGCCTCGTTGCGTAGAGGACGCCATGGCTGACCTGGCCGTGGTCTTTCACTGGGCTCCGGCGGACATGGATTCGCTGGGCCTGCAGGAGCTGATGGAATGGCGCGAGCGCGCCAGGTTGCGGAGTGTCGCCAATGGCGAATGATCTGAAACTGAGGGTATTGCTGAGCGCGATCGATCAAGCCACGCGGCCACTTAAGGCCATCAATAACGGCAGCATCGGTGCGGCCCGTGCTTTGAAAGAGGCTCGTGAGCGCCTGAAGGAACTCAACGCCCAGCAGAAAGATGTCAGCGCATGGCGTTCGCAGCGGGCGGCTGCACATGCGGCCGCTCAGGCACTCAGCGCTGCGCGCGACAAGGTCAAAACCCTGAGCCAGCAGTTCGCTGCAACCGGCGTTCCCACCAAGGCCATGACGCAGGACTTCCGCAACGCCGTGCACGAAGCACAACGGCTCAAGCAACAGCATCAGCAACAAAGCGAACACCTGCAACGCTTGCGCACTCGGCTGCACGACGCCGGTATTCACACCAAAGACCTGAGCCATCATGAACGCCGATTGCGTGAACACACCGACGTCGCCAATCAAAGCATTGCTGAGCAAACCCGGCGATTGGCGGCGTTGGGTGCTCAACAGCGAAGGCTGGCAGCCGAACGCGTCACATTGGAAAACCAACGGAACGTCACCCGCTCCCTCGCTGAAAAAGGCGCCGTCGCCACTGCCAGTGGTGGCGCAGTTCTGTACGCCGGCGCGAAGACGATCATGCCGGGGATCGACTTCGACGCCAGCATGAGCAAGGTGCAAGCCATCACTCGGCTCGATCACTCTTCCGCCGAGCTGACGGCGTTGCGCAAGCAAGCTCGGAGCTTGGGCGGGTCAACGCAGTTCACGGCCGGTCAAGCCGCTGATGCCCAGGGCTTTCTGGGCATGGCCGGCTTCGAACCGAAAGCGATCAGAGCGGCCATGCCCGGCATGCTCGACCTCGCATCAGCCGGTGGCACGGATCTCGCTCAGACCGCCGATATCGCGTCGAACATTCTCTCCGGGCTCGGTATGGAGGCTGCGCACATGAGCAAGCTGGGCGATGTGCTGGTGGGTACGTTCACCCGCTCTAACACCAGTTTGCAGATGCTCGGCGAGACGATGAAATACGCCGCGCCGATGGCGAAGACCTACGGCGTTGAGCTGGAAACGGCGGCCGCGATGGCGGGCAAATTAGGCGATGCAGGTCTGCAAGGCAGCATGGGCGGCACCGCATTGAGTTCGATCATGAACCGTCTGGCAGCCCCGCCGAAAGCCGCTGAGAAAGCGCTAACCCAACTGAAGATCCACACCGCCGATGCTCACGGCAACTTGCGGAAAATGCCGGATATCCTCAAGGAGATCCACGACAAGACCAAAGGCCTGGGCACCGCGGAAAAAGGTGGATTGCTGAAGGCCATCGCCGGTGAGGAAGCCGTCAAAGGCATGGCCCAGTTGGTTGAACAAGCTGGCACCGGTGAGCTGCAAAAGCTGATCGCCAGTTTGCGCAACAGCCAAGGCGAAGCCACCCGCACCGCGCGGGTGATGGCGGACAACCTGAAAGGCGATCTGACAACGCTCGGCAGCGCCTGGCAGGACCTGGGGATCGAATTGCAGGATCAACAGGATGGGCCTTTGCGTTCGTTGGTTCAGTCGGTGACAGAGATCGTACGTGGCGTGAAAACGTGGGCCGCCGAAAACCCGAAGCTCGCGGCCGGGATCGTGAAAACTGTCGCGATTATTGCGACGCTGGCGGTAGTGCTTGGCGGTCTGATGGTGACAGTTGCCAGCGTGATGCTGCCGTTCGTGGCGTTTCGTCTGATGTTTTTGAGCTTGGGTATTCGCCTGCCTAGCCTGATCAGTTTGCTCTGGAAGCTCGGCCGAAAGGTACTGCCATTTGTGGGCCGCGCCCTGCTTATCCTCGGGCGAGCGCTGATGCTGAACCCGATCGGATTGGCAATCACTGCCATTGCCGGCGCTGCCTATCTTCTCTACGAAAATTGGGACGCTGTGAAGCAGTATTTTTCTGAGACGTGGAAAGAGATCAAAGCCGGCTTCAACGGCGGCACCGCCGACATACTCAAAACCTTAATCAACTTCAGCCCTGTCGGAATGCTCTACAAGGCCTTCGCTGGCGTCATGAAATACCTGGGCATCGAGTTGCCCGGACGCTTCACCGAGTTCGGCGGAATGATCATCGATGGACTGGTAAAAGGACTGAAAGCCGGATTCGGCCAGCTTAAGAATGTGATGGGCGAAATCGGTGATTCAACCGTCGGTTGGTTCAAGGAAAAACTCGGGATTAATAGCCCTTCCCGAGTCTTCGCCGAGTTGGGCGGCTTCACCATGGCGGGGCTCGCAGAGGGACTGGAACAGAACCAAAATCATCCAACTCGTGTGCTGAGCGGATTGGCTCAGCAGCTCAGTTCTGCGACCAAATCAATCAGCTTTGAACCCGGCCAGTTCACCCATTCACTGACTGTCGATGACCGCGCGCCCATCAAATCTGCAGCACCTTCGGTTCAAGACAGTCACGACACCTACGAGATCAATATCCACCCCGCTCCGGGCATGGATGCGTTGGCTATTGGCCGCGCTGTACGGGTCGAGATGGCCCGCATCCAGCATGAAAAAGAAGCCCGTCAACGCAGCCGCTTGGCTGATCTGGAGTAGAGCCCATGATGCTTGCCTTGGGCATGTTCGTATTCAGTCTTTCCACCGCAGCCTACCAGGAGCTGCAACGCCAGACTGACTGGCGCCACGCGAGCAGCGGCCGAGTCGGTGCCGCACCGGCCCGCCAGTTCATCGGGCGCGGTGAAGACTCGATCACCCTGCCCGGCGTCATTCTGCCGGAGCTGGCTGGCAGCGCTCTCAGTCTCGATGCCCTGCGTCTGATGGCCAACACCGGCAAGGCTTGGCCCATGGTCGAGGGCAGCGGCCGGATCTACGGCCTGTGGATCATCGAAAGCCTGAGCGAAACCAAAACCCTGTTCTTCCGCGACGGCACACCACGACGGATCGAATTTACGCTCAATCTCAAGCGCATCGATGACGACCGTATCGACCTGATTGGCGCCGGTACTAGCGTCGGCGTCAGCATCATGAGGGCGCTGCTGTGATCGATGCCCCCCTCTCCCGCGTCACCGGTTTTCTGGACAAGACCCTCTCACGCTACAAGCGCGAGGCAGCCTACCCGGTGCCGGCGTTTCGTCTCACCGTGGATGGCAACGACATCGCCCGACTCATCAGCCCGCGCCTGATGAGCCTGGACCTGACCGACAACCGTGGCATTGAGGCGGATCAGCTCACCATCACCCTCAGCGACCATGACGGGCTGCTGGCCATTCCTCCAAAGGGTGCAGTGGTTCGATTGTGGCTGGGCTGGAGTGATACCGGACTGGTCGACAAAGGCACCTACACCGTCGATGAAACCGAACACTCCGGCACGCCCGACGTGCTGAGCATTCGCGCGCGCTCCGCCGATCTGCGCAAGGGACTGAAGATCAAACGCGAACGCAGCTGGAGCAACACCACACTCGGCAACGTGCTGGGTGACATCGCCCTGGGCAATGGCCTGACCGCCACCATCGCCGGCCCCCTCGACGGGCTGCCCATCCTGCAGCTCGACCAGGCCAACGAATCCGACGCCAACCTGATCAGCCGCGTCAGCAAAGAATTCGATGCCGTGGTGACCGTCAAGGCCGGCCGTCTGTTATGCCTGCCAGCGGGCGGCGGCAAGACTTCCAGCGGCGCCGAACTGCCCCACATCACTCTCACCCGCGCCGACGGCGACCAGCACCGCTACCTGCAAGCTGACCGTGACAGTTACGAAGGCGTGCGCGCGTACTTCTACGATGTGAACAGCGCCAAAAAACAGGAAGCCATCGCCGGCGGTGGCGAGAACCTCAAGGATCTGCGGCACACCTACAGCGACCGACAGTCGGCCCTGCGTTCCGCTCGGGCGGAACTCAATCGCCTGCAACGTGGCAGCGCGACGCTCAGCTACACCCTGGCCATGGGCCGGCCCGATCTGATCCCGGAGCTGACCTATACGCTCGAAGGGGTGAAACCGGAGATTGACGAGATCATCTGGTATGGCGGCAACGTGCAGCACACCCTCAGCGCAGACAGTGGCTACACCGTCAGCCTGGAAATGGAGAGCAAGCTGCCGGAAGACACTGTTGAGCATCTGGCCGAGGAGAACCGGAACGACTACACGGGAACTATTGCGTATTACCGCGACAAGAAAACCGGGAAGGAAAAACCGGTGACATCCGGCGATCAGAGCAAGGCACGGCGATTGCGCTGGTTATACGCCACGGAAAACGCAGCCAAACGCGCCGCTGACCGCGAATGGAAAAAGATGCAGAGATAACAAGGACGACTCATGCAAGACATCCGCTGCGGCCACTGTTGCCGCAAACTTGCCGCCGCCAGCGGCTTCACTGAATTACAGATCAAGTGCCCGCGTTGCCGGACACTCAACCACCTGAAGGCCCCGAGCCTCCCCCAAGCGTGCCGCGAGCATCCAGAACAACGAGTTCCTGAATGCAGCAACCCACCCTTGGCAGCCTGTTCGCAGGTATAGGAGGCTTTGATGTCGGATTTGAAAACGCGGGATACCGCAGCGCCTGGCAAGTCGAACTCAACCCCATCAACCGGGCTGTGCTTGCCGATCGATTTCCCCATGCACAGCAATTTGAAGACGTGCGCCAATGCGGCGCTCACAACCTCAGTCCCGTCGATGTCCTCACCGCCGGCTTCCCCTGCCAGGACATCAGCGTCGCCGGCGCCCGGGAAAGCAACCGAGACACACGCGGCCTGCGCGGCGCACGCAGCGGCCTGTTCTGGGAAGTCATACGAATCCTCAAGGAAATTCAACCTCGCTGGGTGGTGCTTGAGAACGTCGTTAACCTGCTCGCTGTCAACGATAGCCACGACTTTGAAACAGTCATCCGGGCCCTTGCGGACTGCGGGTATGTGGGATTCTGGCGAGTGCTTAATGCTCAATATTTCGGAGTCCCCCAGCAGCGTCGTCGAATATTCCTGGTCGCAGGTTATCGACAAATGCCCCCCTTCGAGCTGCTGGCTGACGCCGCGCCAGTGGACGCAATACCTCCAGCGTCTCGATCGCAGCGCTGGCCACGGCCCGCGGATGCCTGGGCTGCCAATACTTTATTGGCCAACAGAGACGGATCCCAGATCCCTCTGGGCTGTACCACTTTCGTCGCTCACGCGAACGGATGGGATCAGATGGCTGAGCGGCAGCGAGCGTCTGAAAATGATGGGTTTTGCCTCGGACTGGATGCGGCCAACCTTGCGGAGGCTTTCGCTGCCGGAAACGCCGTTGTTACGCAGGTGGCGGAGTGGATAGGAAGCGGTTTGATGTCGATAACATAAACCAATGCGTAGAGGCCTGGGGCAATCTGGACCTCTACGCGCAACTAACCAATTGCATGACTGGGTCCTGAACCTCAATACCGGAGTATTTCTTGCATTCAGCAAAGACGATGGCACAATGGCATCACCGCTAAAACCACGATAGAGTTCTTTCATGGACGAATTTTTTAAGCTCCTAGCCTGTCTGATCCTACCATTTGCCCTCGGTATCCTTATAGTTAAAATTGGATTCAAAGTATATAACTCATCAAAAAAACAAGTTAATAATCAATATAAAGAGCTCACTCCCTTTTCTCTGGATGCCAGTAGAGGATTAGCAGAGCAAGGTTACCTATGGCTAAGCATTATAGCTCCGGTGATGTATTTTTTCACTTTCGGTTATTTTTCTTGGCAAGGGTATTCAATATCGATCAACTCGGACGGACTGTCCGAATTTCTGAGAATTAGCACCTTACCAATAGCACTTCTCTCGTTCTCTATCCCGCTATCAATTCTGGTTGCGCGAATACATGCAACCCATCAAACATCTATTCAGATTGCCGCCACTAATGTAAAGAACAACATGGATGGCTATTACGCTCATCGAAAAGCAATGTTTGAGTACTTCGGCGCCTTGAAGCAGATTACATATCCAGGCGACATAGAAGGTGACTTTCACGCGCATCCTAGACTGCATTTGCGTTTTTTTAAAGATGAAGGACCGGCAAATGGAACACCGAAGGTAGATACTGCTCGATTTGATTCAGCAATTGAAAACTTGACGGCAATAAAAATCCACATCCACACTGCACTTCTAAAGGAAACTCCACTTATAACCTCCGCATTAAATTATGCAGATGCATGCAATAAAATCTATGCATTGGCAGGACTATTAACACTACCAAACATATATGAGAAGCTAAAATCAGCCAGTAAAAATTACACAATTTATGACACCGTCAATCTTGTCTCCCCCAACAACCTTACTTTTACATGCGTCGGCAGCTCAACCAAAGAGCTAATAGGCTCCTATAGATACATTCGCTCATATCTGCGCGTACTCTGCGAGTTTTCTGGTTACGACGTCAGCTTCTTCGACAAAAAAGAATATTTAGCTATTGACAAGGGTGATAAATACAACTCCTACCCTTATTATTATCTAGATATCTCTGAGATATTACACCACGCCCAACCGAACATTCATAAATTGGCCATGGCCCAACAGAAGGCGCAAGCTTTAGCCATCGAACAAGCCCCCTCTGAAAAGTAGACCAATAGAATGGCAATAATTTCTATATTAATTCTATTTTGCGCTTCTCTTTTTACATTCTGCGCATTGGAAAAAATGATATCCGTAAAAAAAACAGCTAACAAACTATTACATATAAGCATAAATTACAGCTTCAAAAGCTGGACAATCCTTGATGTTATCGCTTTACTTTTAACTGGTAGCACAGCTATTTTTATAGCTTTAGCGCTATTAATCACCCTTGGTTTTACCTTCCCTAAATCGATAACCTACTCGCTATATTCGATCATATGCGGCAGTACAGTCATATTTGCTATCATTCACTATCGCATTCACAGACTTTACCTTTCAAACACTACAGCTTTTAATCTGCTGGGCGCCATACTAACCATTATCATCACATTGATAGCCAACAGTCTCGCAGATGACGCCATTACTGGTTACACGAATGTAGAGGCCGGTCAATTTTCGGCGGCCCAGAAAACCTTCACATTCATAGGAGTTATTGGCATATGGCTCTACATAATCATGCGCATCAGCCTGCCTACATATCTATTAATCGCATTGCATGCCGCATACAACTTTATAAGATCTAACAAAAAAACACCAAAATATGTAAACTCTTACACTACAAACTCAATCTTCAACAAAAAACTTTCCTACAGGGGGCTGATTTTAACGCTCGGCTTTTCGTACTCCGTAATTATATATCTAGGTTTTTTACAATCTCTTACATCTTCAGCGGACGTCCAGTTAAAAAAGATACTAGTCTTTTCTTCATTTCATCTCCCCCCGGAAGCATGCAATATAAAAACCTCAATTGCCGGAACAAAAATTGCGTTAATTAATGATAACAAAACAGTCGTAGCGAAACCAGACAGAGAGCTTGGCTATACTTTCACCATTGAAAAGTGCAAAATCCAACCACCGATAGTAGAACGAAAGCCACTAGCCCCCATCCACTATTTGCAGGACACGCATACCAATTTTATTTCATCAAAAAACATAAGCCCTATTATGTGCCCTGTTCGATATTGCTCAGTGCTTAACAGCGGACCTTGCATCTGAGAAACGCTGATGATCAGTGTCTAGGCATGTAATGATGGTGATGAGGACATCGACAGAATTTACACTGTGAAGTACTCCGCCTGATGAATTTTCAGACACCGCCGGACAAGCTTCCTCCTCAACCTTGAATCTCAATTGCACTTCACAGTCCATAACTGATCAAGACTAGTGGTAAACGTCTGACTCATCATCTCTCGACGCATCCCCCAATCAGGCGTCGCCGGCACGCTTCCAGTCCGAAGCGTGCCCCTGCCCCAGCGCTGATTGATCTCATCCAGAACTCCCATGACCTTTTCCGCAGCAGCTGACTGGGACTGAGCAAACAGGTCATCGGTGAACTCACCCGGCTGCCGCAGATCCATCAGCAAAACCTCAGCCTTACTGTATTTGAAGCCAGACCGAAACAGGCGGTTGACCGCCTCCGCCGCCGCCTTGGTCAGCAGCCGCGCGTCGTTGGTGGGGTATGGCAGTTCGACCAGCGCGCCATTGGCATACTTCGCTTCCTCAGGGTTGAACATGCCCGTGCGGATGCTGACGCGGATTTTCTTGCACAGTGAATTCTGCGCGCGCAGCTTTTCGGCTGCCCTTTCCACATAGGTGGCCACCGCTTCCTTGATCGGCTCGATGGTGGTCAGTCGTTTGCCGAACATACGGCTACTGCAGATCTCTTGCTTGGCTGGCTCGGCCTCGGTAAGTTCCAGGCACGAGGTGCCAGAGAGCTCACGCGCGGTTTTCTCGATCACTACGCTGAATATCTGTCGAAGCGTCCAAGGATCAGCCTTGGCCAGATCCATCGCGGTTTTGATGTTCATTGTCTCAAGATGAGCTTTCATCCGGCGCCCGACGCCCCAGACTTCACCGACATCCGTGTTACGCAGCACCCAATCCCTTTTTACGGGATCGCAGATATCCACCACGCCGCCCGTGTGAGCTTGCAGACGCTTCGCTGTGTGGTTGGCGAGTTTGGCCAAGGTTTTGGTTGGTGCGATACCGACGCCAACAGGGATACCCGTCCTTTTATAGACCGCCGCGCGAATGGTTCGGCCGAAGATGGTCAGGTCACCCGGCATGCCGCTGAGATCGGCGAAGGCTTCGTCGATGCTGTACACCTCGACGGCAGGAACCATGGACTCGATGATCGTCATCACGCGCTCGCTCATGTCGCCGTACAGAGCGTAGTTGCTGCTGAACACCTGAATGCCGTTTTGGCGTAACACGTCTTTGATTTGAAAGTACGGTGCGCCCATTTTCACGAACGGTTTAGCGTCGTAACTGCGCGCGATGACACAGCCATCGTTGTTGCTCAGGACGACGATCGGCGTCTTGGCAAGGTCGGGACGAAAGACTCGCTCACAGCTCGCGTAGAAGCTGTTGCAGTCTATAAGGGCAAAGACCTGATCACGACCTGCCATGGTCGCGCACGCTGTAGGTCACTACGCCCCAAATCACCAGTTCATCGCCTTCCATCACGTAGCGCGGCGGATATTTACTATTGGCCGACAGCAGCATGACCACGTTGTCGCGACGATGAAGGCGTTTACAGATGGGCTCGGCGTTGAGGCCGGCAATCACGATATCGCCATGCTCGGCATCGAGGCTGCGATTGACGATCACCAGGTCCCCGCAAAATATTCCGGCGCCTTGCATGCTGTCTCCCTCAATTTTGGCAAGGTAAACATGCGGCGCTCGGATATCGAACAGCTCGTCCAGAGAGATGTGTTTTTCGATGTGGTCGGCCGCTGGCGATGGAAAACCCGCCGGGATCCGGAACGAGTAAAGCGGGAACGTTTCGCCGCCCGCCAACAGCGGGCCAAGGATGGTGACACTCATGATTCGAACCCGAATGAAAAATGGACTGCAGGAGCAAAGCGACTGTTCATCGCCTACTCATCACTATTGACGTCGTGCATCCATTCCACTGCAAAGGCCAGCGCTCCATCGGCTAGCTCAAGCAAACCACACAGGTCGTCGCTATCAATCACCTTGTTTGTGTACAGCGCGCGGGCTCCGATCAGGAGTGCTTTGTGGTGAGCGCCTGGTCGAGCGATAAGTGCGGATCTGTCGGCGAGCATCGCCTGCCAGTGAATCAAGTCTTTTGTCGGCTTGGCGGGTGTGACGGTGATTGAGGATTTCATCGGTTCGGTTTCCCATGCGAATAATACTGTACGCATAACCAGTATATTCAGAGTCCCCAGATCATTCCTACAAAAGCCGACGAAATGCCCCACTGTCGTCCGAGAACAAGCTGATTTAAATATTACTTTTGACAGCTTTTTAAGGACAATAAAAAACCCGCATCAGTAGAAACTGACACGGGTTTCCCCACATCAATGACCGTTACTTCAGGTCATCAAAGTGGTCTCGCAGGAACTCGTAAAAGCGAAACGCTTTCAACAATCTCCATACGAGGCTCAACGTACGCAACAAAAGCTTCATACGTTCTGGCCTCCAAGGTTGGGGGCCAAACCTCCAGCACACTTACCGGATCACGCATACCTTCGGGAGTATACGCCAGCATACCCTCATGAGGTGGCCGGTTGGGGCCCCTCCGAGCCATCATTCCGGCACGGGTGCAAAACCGTGTCAGGGGGGATGAAATCGGTATTCAACCGACCTAACCTCATTGCATCGCTGGCGTGTGAGCATCGGCATATTAACCTAGAATCACGAGCTCGAAAGTATGGAAAAGCCCTCCTGCGAGTTTTCTATGCGCAGGAAGCCATCGCTTTTGTAAATTGTTGTTTCTGTCAGAGTTGATCAAGGACCGCCGTCCACCGCGAGGCACTTATTTCGAGGCTTTCCCGCCCTATCGAGGCGAACAAAATGACGTTGCAAGCAGTGGCAAAGCTTTATAAGATGAACCCACGCCAGTGTACTCTCGTGAGATGCACCGAGCGTTGGCCGCAAGCCGATGCTCAAAAAGAACCGCCCCGCAAAGGCGGTTTTTTTTCGTCCGTCGTTTGCTCCTGGCGAATATAGGCCAACATTCCTCCGCCCTTCGATTAAAGAGGGGGAGCGTCGCTGGGAAATACAGGAGTCCACGCTAGAGTTGTGAAAGCCCCTTCAACCACATAGCTCGACAGCCATGGAGGCATCATGCTGACACTGTGGGTTTTCATCCTGATGATCGAAGGTCAACCGATTGAAGCAATCCCGACTGACTCAGAAACCAAATGCAAAGAAGTCATGGCCAAGCTTCTGACCGTACAACGCCTTAGCAGCAAGAAAGCCTCTGGAGCCTGCTACGTCAGAGCCTCCGCAATCGACGACACTGAAAGACGGCTAATTGGTGTACCACTCAGTCGCTAAACGCGCACGACCTCAACGGGCATAAGTATTTGCAACGACTCATCCCGAGCGTCAACGCATCCAGTCGAGAGGAGTTGGGTAGCGTGGTCGATTCTAGAGTAGCTTCAGGCCAGACTTGTAGGCAAAATCTGCGTGTTGCGTAAGGAAGTGCGTTTATCGTGCTTTTCAGCAGGCATCGCCTTGTTGGCCTTTCTTTCGGCGGGATATTCTCCAGACGTCACTGCATATTCAGTGATCGGGCTTGGTAACCCGACGAGTTGCGCAACAGCGTCCCTTCATCATTGACGGCTTTTAGAGCCGGCAGTTTTGTTATGGCGGCTGTGCGTGGGACGCCTTCGGGCGTGCCGGTCTCCTTGACTCCCGGTTTACCAACCTGCGCGCAGCTGCCACCCATTTCGCTTGGTAACGAAATCGGCAGCTCCCTATGTCAAGGAGCTAGACAATGCACACAGTTAAACCGTTAGAAATCCCGTTACTCCCTCAATGTGAAACCTCGCTCTTCCCTCAGCACCTCTCACTCAATGGAGGTGACCGTTGATCGAAGAAGTCGAAGAAACAACCATCGGCTACACCCACTTCGTATACTGCGGTGAAAAACCGTTGTTCCAAGTCAGCGCTGGCGTCCCTGTCAAAGAGGCGCTGGAACAGGCTTCCGATCTGCTGAGCCTGGCTAAGGCCTTCGCCGAAGACGCTGCATTCATGAAAGAAACCGACCGATATGCCTGGGCCGCGCATTTTTTGACGGCGATGGGCAAGGCGGTGATTGATGATGTGGTGAAAGCCGTTTCTCCCCGACCCAAGAGAGTGATCCTGAAGGCTGCAACATAGCGGCTAGGGCACTCTGCATTTTGGGAATTCATGGGCGGTTGGGCGTGCTGAGTGTGGGCGCCCTCCCTCATTGCCCAACAAAAAACCCGACACGGGGCCGGGTTCCTTCTTGTGTTTTCATTTCAATTAAATCGTTTACTTGATTATTGGTATGTCTACGCCATCAGGCTGCACTCGTCAGCACGTTTGCAAAGTGCTGGATGTATTCCCGATCCTGCTCAGACATCGCTCTATAACGTGTAAGAAGATTCCACTCTTCTTGTGTTAACTCGGACATTTCGCTATTGGGCTTATCCATGCGCATGTTCTTTTTTTCATCTTGATCCAAATGCCCACTACTCCATTAAGTGCATTGCGGGGGCAACGTTACTCAGGAGCGCGAAAAATCAAAACTGAAATCCGTCGTAACGAATGTTCTAAATCTCGACGATTTATTTCCTGGCACTGGAAAGCTGAGTCACTTCGGCCATGGCACCGACGATGCGATGCACAGCTTTTTGGTCATAGTCGGACAGGCTGCGGAACTGCTGGAGCAGTTGGTTTTCGGCAGGATCCAGCGTGCTGGCAGGCTGTGGTAAACGCCCGCCCGTCAGGACGTAGAGCACGTCTACACCGGCCTTGGCTACGGCGGTGAGGTAGGCGGAATCGGGGTTTCGCTCGCCCTTTTCGTAGCTGCCCTGGGTGTTGCGGGTGATGCCGCCCTGCTGTGCAA
Organism: Pseudomonas sp. NFIX49; assembly: GCF_900115915.1. Taxonomy (NCBI): domain Bacteria; kingdom Pseudomonadati; phylum Pseudomonadota; class Gammaproteobacteria; order Pseudomonadales; family Pseudomonadaceae; genus Pseudomonas; species Pseudomonas sp. NFIX49. Next base: position 354,398 of record NZ_FOYE01000006.1, read on the forward strand.
AGGCATCTTGGTTGAGCCCTAAGCGCGTCCTTTCTTCGCGCAAACGCTCACCCACTCCAACGTCCAAGTCTTCATCAGATGCACAACTTTTCAAGCTTTCATCCTTTACAGGCCCAACTCTTTGGGCATAATGACGCCTAATCAACACGGATGCACACGAATGGACACTATGCCCGCCCCACTCACGCCCGAGCAAGCCCGAGCAGCGCTGGATCGACAAGGCATCAGCCTTGCCGAGTTCTGCCGCCGGCATGATCTCAATAGCAATCTGGTGAGCGACTTGCTCAACGGACGCAAGAAAGGACGTCGCGGCAAGGCTCATCAAGCCGCCGTTTTGCTGGGCATAAAGGAAGGCACGATCAGCACCGGAAACTGAGATTCATCGTTCATTTAACGCAAGGATGCCGTCATTGAGCACTTACAAACTCGTTTGCCCTCACTGCCAGTCTCGGATGCGAATACGCACGAGCGAAGGCACTCATATTTTTCTCCGCGTCGCGTATTTGCAGTGCCTGAATGAAGCCTGCGGCTGGTCCGTTCGGGCGCAGTTCGAAATGACGCATGAGATGAGCCCCAGCGGTATGGCGAACCCCGCCGTGCGACTCCCTTTGGCGGATGCAGCACTACGTCGGTCCGCGATGAAACCGGCCGATGAGCAATTGATGCTGATCCCGATCCAGGGACTGGAGGCCAACCAATGAACACCACCCACTTTGCCCCGGACTACCGCACCTGCATGCAGGACGCCGCGCACGCTTATTTGTTGCGTCATCGAGCAGAGTACCTGGTGGACTCTGATCGACTGTTCAGCAGTGCTGAACGTCATTTGATTGTGGCGCTGGAAGTGCCGGCCAGCCTTGCGGCGAAACTGGTGCATCTGGCCTGGACTGACATCCAGCAAGCCGAAGCGCTTTCCGCGTAACCCACCCTCCCGCCCATCTCCATTTCTGGCATCCCCGTATTGCGGGGTGATGGGCATGCCATGCCTAAAAATTGAGGTTTTTATGGAAGATACTCTTTGCGTCACCCTCACACTGACCCGGATTGAAGCGTGCGGATTGCTGGATAACGCACGTCTGCTGCAAGTCGCCCTCTTTAAAAAGCATTGGGATGAGGAACGTTTCAGCTCTATTCCTATTACCGAACGACGCTCAGCACTGCATGCAGCAATCCCTGCGATGGCGGCGCAGCAACAGCTGATCACCATCCTCTCCGCATGCATTGGGGCTAAGAGACCTTGGTGAACAGCTTCACCAGCGCGCTGCATGCCGATGTATTGCAGCGCCTCGCGGATGATTACGGGCTCAAGCGTCGCTTGAGCACCGACTATCTGCGGGGCGGCAAATGCCCGGCTTGCGGCCAAAAGGAGTTGTACGCCCGCTACTCTGAGCCGTGGCTGATCATCTGTGGTCGTGAGGGCAAGTGCGCTCAGCGCTGGCATCTCAAGGAAATCTACGAAGACCTGTTCGATGACTGGAGCAAGCGGGCGCCCTCCTCCGAGCAATTTCCCCAAGCGACAGCCCGGGCTTACCTCGAGTTTGCCCGGGGCTTTCGTCATGAACTGATTCAGGGTTGGTATACGCAAGACTCGTACTTTTCCGAGGAGCTGAATGCCGGCAGCGCGACAGTGCGTTTCGCGCTGGAAAAAGGTGGCTACTGGGAACGCCTGATCGATCGGCCGCACCGATTCGGCAAGATGAAAGCGCGGTTCAAACCCGGCGACAGCCCGCGTGGTGTCTGGTGGTGCCCACCCAGCATCGAGCTGCTTGAAGTCAAAGAGCTGTGGATTGTTGAAGGCATCTTCGATGCCATTGCTCTGGTGCATAACGGCATTGCGGCGGTATCGGCGATGTCCTCCGGCGCCTATCCGGAGGAATCGTTGAAAGAGCTGTCGCGCCAGCGCGGCGGCAAGCTACCCAAACTGGTGTGGGCGCTCGACAACGAACCCGGCGCGCACAAATACACCAAGCGTTGGGTTCGGCAGGCACGCACCCTGGGCTACGAATGCGGCGCCGCGCAGATCCCGCAACGAGATAATCGCAAGGTCGATTGGAACGATCTGCATCAACGCTGGGCTTTTATCGATGATGAGAGCGAGCGCGCCGAGCAGGTCAAAAAGGACCTAGCCACCGCGCTTTACCATGGCTCGCTGTTGATCGCCGAGAGCGCCGCAGAGAAAGGCGTGCTGATGTACGACTGGCGCGAGCGCCATGAATTTCACTTCGGCTTCGACCACCGTTTGTACTGGTTCAAGATGGACCTGGAGAAGTTCAGCAAAGCAATGCATTCGCTGGAAACTTCCGATCGTCATGAAGACCAGCTTCTTACTGAAGAACAGCGTCGTCAAAAGGCCCTGCGCCAATGCGGTGGCATCGTCGAAATCGCCAACTGCTACCCACAGGCGCTGTACTTCCAGCGCAACGAAGTCACCGACGAATCCTGGTACTACTTCCGCGTCGATTTTCCCCACGACAGCGGCAGCGTGAAGAACACCTTCACCGGTGGCCAGGTCGCCGCCGCCAGCGAGTTCAAGAAGCGCTTGCTCAGCATGGCTGCCGGCGCGGTGTTCACCGGCAGTGGCCAGCAGCTCGACAAGATCATGAAGGATCAGTTGTTCGGTCTGAAGACCGTCGAGACCATCGACTTCATTGGTTACAGCAAACTCCACAGTTGCTACGTGTTCGGCGATCTGGCTGTCCGTGGCGGCATCGTCAGCACGGTGAACAAGGAGGACTTTTTCGAATTCGGCAAGCTGCGGTTGAAGACGCTGCAGAAGTCGATTGCCATGCACATCCAGCGTGACGCCAAGCAGTACCGGACCGACTGGCTGCCGATGTTGTGGCTGTGCTTTGGCGCCAAGGGCATTGTGGCCCTGGCCTTCTGGTTTGGCTCGCTGTTCGCCGAGCAGATCCGGGCGCAGTACAAATCCTTTCCTTTCCTTGAGGTCACCGGCGAGGCCGGTGCCGGCAAGACCACGCTGCTGACCTTTCTGTGGAAACTGCTCGGCCGCGAGCATGAAGGTTTTGACCCATCGAAATCGACCCGCGCCGGCCGTCAGCGCGCCATGGGCCAGGTCTCCAATATGCCCGTCGTACTGATCGAGGGCGACCGCAACGAGCCGGACAAGGCCCACGCCAAGGGTTTCGACTGGGACGAGCTGAAGGACTTCTACGGCGGCGGCACGCTCGGCACCAAGGGCATGAAAACCAGCGGCAACGAGACTTACGAACCACCGTTCCGGGGCGCAATTGCGATCAGCCAGAACGCTGATGTCAGCGCGTCGGAAGCGATCCTGACGCGGATTATCAAATCGCACTTTGCACGTCCGGAAGTCACCACCGAGAGCCGTGCGGCGGCTGACAACTTGAACCTGATCCCAGTCGAGCAACTGAGCCACTTTTTATTGCTTGCCGTGCGTGCGGAAGCCCAGGTGATGGCGAAGTTTGCCGAACGTGTGCGAGTTCATGAACAGCATTTGCGCAAGCTCAAGGACATCCGCGTGGAGCGGATCATCAAGAACCACAGCCAGCTGATGGCCCTGGTCGATTGCCTGCGCCTGGTTTGCCCGCTCGAGGATAACCACGTCGCCACGACGCAGCAGGCGCTGATGACCATGGCACTGGAACGGCAGGCCGCGATCAGCGCAGATCACCCACTGATTGCCGAATTTTGGGAGGTTTTCGAATACCTCGAAAGCCTGGGCGAAGGCCCGCAGGTCAATCACAGCACCGACCCGAAACTCATCGCGATCAACCTCAACGAATTCGCAGAAAAGGCCAGCGAGCATCGGCAGAACCTTGCTGACCTGAAGACATTGCGCGGGCTGTTGGTGAATAGCCGTAGCCGTAAATGGGTGGAGACCAATAAGGCGGTTTACAGCGCGGTGCGTGCGTCGCAGGCCGTCATAAATGGCACGCCAAAAAGGAGCACCACGGTGCGCTGCTGGATTTTCCAGCGGGCGTAACACGCTGCAATTAATGGATCACCCGGTACGGTAGTGCTGGGATGCGTAAAGGAGTAACACCATGCATGCACAAAGCCAAAGTGGTAGCGGCACGAGGCCCAGCACGAACACCTTAAAAGTCCGCGACGAGATGACGCCAAGAGCGAAGAGTTCCGACCTCCGAGAACAACTAAATGCCTCAACTGGTGAACATACGCAGCCACGGGACCGGTTCCCTCTGGAGAAATCATGAACCGCGAAAGCCAGCCTCAAATGGCGAGCGAGACACTTTCGGAAGATGAGCTGACAACCATCACCGGCTACAAGACGCCGTGTTTTCAGCGCCAGTGGCTTACCCGAAACGAATGGGAATACGTACTCACCGGCGCACAACGCCCCATCGTAGGCCGTGTTTACGCCCGCTTAAAGCTTGCCGGAGTAAAGCCTTCAGCAACCAACGCTGTCGCCGAAACCTGGTCCCTCGATCTATCTCGTGTGAGCTAATAATGCGCCTGAAGAAACCCGAAAACCGAGACCTGCCCCCACGGATGATCCGTCGTTCCCGAAAAAGGAAAAACGGACAGATCTGGGTTGGGTATTACTACAACGGCAGGGATGCCGAGGGTAATCGCGTTGAGATTCCCTTAGGTAGCGATCTTGACGAAGCCAAAATCGAATGGGCGCGCCTCGATCGCAAAGCGACGCCCAAGCCCGCCCACCTGATGGACCGCCTCTTTGACGAATATGCATCGAAAATAATACCGACACTGAAACCACGCACCCAGCGCGACTACCTCTTAAGCCTGAAGCAGCTTCGAAAAGCTTTCGAGTCAGCCCCAATAGAGGCGATGAGCCCTCAGGTCATCGCCCAATATCGAGATGCACGCACGGCAAAGGTACGTGCCAATCGGGAGATAGCGCTGCTATCGACCATGTTCACCTTCGCCCGCGAGTGGGGACTGACTGACAAGGCCAACCCCTGCTTCGGTTTGCGCCGGAACAAGGAAACGCCCAGGGATTTTTATGCCGGGGATATCGTTTGGAAAGCGGTGTACGAGCAAGCCGGGCAAGATCTCAGAGATGCGATGGATTTGGCATATCTGACAGGCCAGCGCGCGGCCGATGTGCTGAAAGCCTCAACCAACGACCTCAATAATGGCTATCTGATGGTTGACCAGGGCAAGACGGAAAAGCGGCTGCGTATCAAACTATACGACGGCGATACAGCGACGGATCTGTGCATCTTTATAAACGGGCTGCTGGATCGGCGATCTCAGGCCGGCGTCAGAACTTCGATACTCATTACCAACCAAGCCGGACTACGGATGAGTTACAACATGCTGCGCAACCGTTGGGACGAAGCCCGAGACAAGGCCGCCACCAAGGTAGCGGCCGAAGGTGACGCCGAGCTGGCCAGCACAATTCGGAAGTTTCAATTCAGGGATATCCGACCGAAGGCAGGCAGCGAAATCGAGAACATTAAGGATGCAAGCCGGCTGCTCGGCCACTCCACAGAAGAGATGACCAAGAAGGTTTATCGTCGGGTTGGAGAGATCGTCAAACCAACTAAATGAGCTGATGGGCAGTCTATCTTGCCCATCTTACACATACTCAATTTATCCAGATTGATAAATCTGCAAACTCCCCAACCAACCTTTTAATATTTGCATGGGCTATAGCACTTCCGACACTCGTCAAGCGCAACCTACCTAAAGATGAAGAGTTCCATATGGAAAATATCTCATCCATATAAGGACGCGCTTGCACGCACTTAGAACGGATATTTTCAGCGCTCATTCGATTTCCATTCAGCATTCCGGAAATTATAGTGCGATCACTCTCGGAAGCCTGAAACACCTCAAATTTCTCCCGAAGCACGTTATCATTGATTGCAGCTACTTGACCCTTATCTTTGTCATTCAGGCAATACATAAAAAAATTCTGTATCTGATTGGCAGAAACCCCAGAGTTATTTATATCCTCTAACGAATATCCGTGCAGAAAAAAGAATGGGTAGCGCTGGAACAAGATCTCTTCCAAAGATACGGATCCGATGTCATGCATGGCGCATCCTGCAAAAATCAGATGCTGAATACTAGGCTCACTTATGGCTGCGCTATCTACAAACGGCATCAGAAATTTATCGAAAAGCTCAAATAGCTGATCATCCGTACTCATCCCCTGCATTGCTGAATTACCCAGAAAGAATGAGACAGATAAAGCCGAAATCTGTGACGGCGTTAGCTTAGGTGCGACATCTAGCGACTCAGTCAAAACAATTTGCATAAAATCGCGTTGATCTTGTTTACTTCTATCTACCAATATATCAACAAGTAAATCACCGAGATCCTTGTCGTTAGTCCTACCATAATTTTTTTGAACGGTATAAAGTGCGTGCTGAAAGTCTGGATCGATTGCTTTCTTCAATCCTTCAGGAAACTCGTTTTCGAGCCTCGATATGAACTTATCAGTGATTTCCTCAACACGGGCAATCATTGCATCCTTTGCCACTCCCGAAAGCTCATAAAACGTTGCCTTGGCAACGTCTAACGCAATGGCTCGAGCATCTGCCGCTGATATGCCGAACACGATATTGCCACCGGCCTGCATTGCGATACCACCAGCACCAACATCTTGATTTTGATCCTTATTGAGCATCCTTCGCTCTCCCAGTCGATATGTTTCCGATATGGGTGTCACCGCCTGACTGAATCGCGGTACCTCCCGCTCCTACAGTCTGAGCCTGAGCAGGGCTATTGCGCGACCGCGACTGTCGCTGAGCAAGCCAGAGCCCTATGAATGTGGAGAGCGAAGTTACGACCGCTATCCCTGGCTCGTAATCCGGCTGGACGCAGAACCATACACCGGAAACCACAAAGGCTATAAACGCCAAAAGTTTGATGAAAAACATATGCCTCTCCAGCATTTCCCTTTGGTTCAGAGTGGCATGCTGCCAGCAGTGTTGTCGAGCCATGCCGCCACTCTGATGCCCACTCAGCGTCACTAAGGGAAGCTCAATATCCACAACAAATCGACGCGGGCACAACGATAGTTGCGGAACACCTCCCTAAAATTGCGGAACACATCACTTTCCAGCAGGCAATAAAAAACCCCGTAGATCATTGATCTACGGGGTTTTTAAGAGTGGAGGCCGAGGTCGGAATCGAACCGGCGTAGGCGGATTTGCAATCCGCTGCATAACCATTTTGCTACTCGGCCTCAAAACATTTGCTGTCAGTAGCGCAACAACAAACGTTGTACAAACTTGGAGCGGGAAACGAGACTCGAACTCGCGACCCCGACCTTGGCAAGGTCGTGCTCTACCAACTGAGCTATTCCCGCTTGGTGTGGCGCATTCTATAGATTCCAGATGCCCCGTCAACCCTTTGATTCAAAAAAGTTTTATTTCTTTTCAACATCGGTCTTCAGATGTGGCCAGGCAGCACGAAGGTATTGAACCATCGACCACAGGGTCAGGCCTGCCGACACCATCAGCAACGCGTAACCGATGACAACCCAGAAACTGAAAACCTTGGGATTGGCCAGGAGAATCACCAGAGCAAGCATCTGCGCAGCAGTTTTCCACTTGCCCAGATTCGACACGGCCACATGGGCCCGGGCACCAAGTTCGGCCATCCACTCACGCAATGCCGAGACCACGATCTCGCGACCGATAATGACAGCTGCCGGCAGTGTGAGCCAAAGGTTGCCATGCTCTTGCACCAGCAAGACCAGTGCGACGGCGACCATGAGCTTGTCGGCTACCGGATCGAGAAACGCACCAAAAGGCGTGCTTTGCTCCAGGCGTCGCGCGAGATAGCCGTCCAGCCAGTCCGTCGCCGCCGCAAAGGCGAATACCGAACTTGAGGCCAGATAGCTCCATTGGTAAGGCAGATAAAACAGCAGAATGAAGATCGGGATGAGCAGGACGCGGAGAACGGTAATCAGATTAGGGATATTCATCGGCACAACTGGCTACGAGGTGAATGGGCATTCTACTCACTATGCAGGTTTGCATAAATCGACTCTGCTAGCTTTTTGCTGATCCCCGGTGCTTTGGCGATCTCTTCGATGCTTGCACGAGACAGCTCCTGCAATCCACCAAAATGTTTCAACAAGTCCCGCCGCCGGGTCGGCCCTACGCCAGCAACGCCTTCCAACGTTGACGTGCGGCGGGTCTTGCCGCGCCGTGCACGGTGGCCGGTGATCGCAAAGCGGTGGGCCTCGTCACGGATTTGCTGGATCAGGTGCAGTGCTGGCGAATCACCCCGCAAGGTGAACTCATGCGCCGCATCATTCAGATACAAAGTCTCGAAGCCCGCCTTGCGCGTGGCACCCTTCGCGACCCCCAGCAGAATCAGATCGGGGACAGCCAGCTCGTTGAGCACATCACGTGCCATCGACAGCTGCCCCTTGCCACCGTCCACCAACAGGATGTCCGGTAACTTGCCCTCGCCTTCCTTAAGTTTGCTGAAGCGTCGGGTCAGGGCCTGATGCATGGCGGCGTAATCGTCGCCAGCGGTCACACCTTCGATGTTGTAGCGGCGATAATCCGACTTGATCGCTCCTTCCGGCCCGAACACCACGCAGGAAGCAACCGTGGCTTCACCGCTGGAGTGGCTGATGTCATAGCACTCCAGCCGTTGTGGCGGCTCATCGAGGTTCAGCACTTCAGCCAATGCTTCGAAGCGTGCGGCAACGTGTTGACGGTTGGCCAACCTTGCGCCAAGCGCCTGCTCGGCATTGGTCACGGCCAACTGCTGCCAGCGAGCCCGTGTTCCCCGCACCCGATGACTGATGGTCAACTCACGTCCGCGTAGCGTGTGAATAGCCTCGATCAACGCAGGAAAGTCTTCGTGAACGACATTGACGATCAACTCGCTCGGCAAGTCGCGCTCCGGGCTGCTGATGAAGTATTGCCCCAGAAACGCAGCCATGACTTCGGCTACGTCCTCTTCGATCCCGACCTGGGGGAAGAAATTCTTGCTGCCAAGCACTCGCCCTCCCCGCACGCTGATCAGGTGAACACAAGCACCGCCCGGATTGACGAACGCGGCGATCACATCGATATCACCCGTTCCGCCTTCCATGCTCTGCTGATCCTGTACCCGACGCAGCAAGGCAATCTGGTCACGCAGTTCGGCGGCGCGTTCGAACTCGAGGTTGATTGCAGCCTCTTCCATCGCCGTAGACAGTTCATTGGTCAACGCATGGCTGCGTCCTTCGAGGAACATTACCGAGTGACGCACGTCCTCGGCGTACACCTCAGGCTCGACCAGCCCGACACAAGGCGCCTTGCAACGCTTGATCTGATATTGCAGGCACGGCCGGGTCCGGTTCTTGTAATAGCTGTCCTCGCACTGACGCACGAAGAACGTCTTCTGCAGAAGGCTGAGGCTTTCGCGAATCGCCCCGGCACTCGGATAGGGACCGAAATACTTGCCCTTGGCCTTCTTGGCCCCGCGATGAATGCTCAGGCGCGGGAATTGCCCGTCAGACAAAAAGACGTAAGGATAGGATTTATCGTCGCGCAACAGGATGTTGTACGGCGGCCTCCACTCCTTGATCAGAGTCTGCTCAAGCAGCAACGCCTCTGTCTCGTTGGACGTGATGGTGGTTTCGACCTGGGCGATACGCCCGACCAGTGCCGCCGTTTTCGGCGCCAGCCCCGTCTTGCGAAAGTAACTCGCCAGGCGTTTCTTCAGGTTCTTGGCTTTGCCTACGTACAACAGACGCGCGTCGCTGTCGAACATGCGATAAACGCCGGGGCGCCCGCTGACGGTCGATAAAAAAGCGCCCGAATCGAATGTTTCAGTCATGGTCAGAGGCTGGCATCAACCATGCCGTGACGGACTGCCAGAAGCGTCAGTTCGACATCGCTGCTGATCGAGAGCTTCTCGAAAATGCGGTAACGGTAGGTATTCACTGTTTTGGGCGACAGGCATAACTTGTCGGAAATGATCTGAACCTTCTGACAGCCGACAATCATCAGCGCAATCTGGATTTCCCGTTCCGACAACGCATCGAACGGTGAATCATTGGTCGGCTGAAAGGATTTGATTGCCAGTTGCTGGGCAATCTGCGGGCTGATATAGCGCTGGCCGGCGAACACCAGGCGAATGGCCTGAACCATTTCCGGCAACCCGGCGCCCTTGGTCAGATACCCCGCCGCACCGGCCTGCAACAAACGTGTAGGAAACGGATCTTCCTCACACACGGTGACTGCAACCACTTTGATGTCGGGATGACTTCGCAACAGTTTGCGCGTAGCTTCGAGGCCGCCGATGCCCGGCATCTTGACGTCCATCAGCACCACGTCGGGCTTCAACTCACGAGCCTTGATGAGGGATTCTTCCCCGGACTCGGCCTGGCCCACCACCTGCAGGCCATCGATGTCGGCCAGCATACGTGTAATGCCTGTACGAACGAGATCATGGTCATCGACCACTAGCACCCTAATCAAGCAGACACCTCGCGATATGGTCTTATTGGGATGCCGGACACCTTAGCAAAAAGTGCGGGGCAGACCTAGCGGCAAGCGACATATTAAAAGTTTCAATTCTTCATCGGGGGCTTGCCGGCTGTGGGTTTCAGAGCACAGGTGTACTGAAATCGAGCTGCATTCGCAGGAAACACTCATCCTCACCCTGCACCAACATTCCTTTTTTTCGATACAGGTTTTGCGCCGGATTGTTTTTGAACACCGTCAGGCGCAACGCCGGGCGACGCTCCAGCCGCGCCATCGCAACAACCTGATCGATCGCCCAGGATCCCGCGCCCTGGCCTTGAGCGCTTTCGACGATCTGCAATTCGCGGATGTACACGGCCCGAGCATCACGACTCAGACTGAAATAACCCGCCAATTCGCCTTCCTGAAGGATCAACCAGTTGTCGCGCCCGGCCCAGGCGACATCGAACGCCTCGTCCTGCCACAGCAAGTCATAGTGAATGTAGTAGCGGAGCATGTTTCGGCAAGTCAGCTCTCGCACAAACGACAGGTCGGCGGCCGTTGCCTGGCGCAATTCAAAACTCATTCCCGCCTCGATACGCGTCAAAAGCAGAGTGTGGCACACCCAGGCGAGCGCTCAACCCATAAAGTCCTTCTTGCTACTCCGATAGCATTTTCTGATTGCTGATGCGCAGCAGCCTCTAGTAAGCTCGGCGCATTCATCGGAGACAGCTCATGTTCAACGCCCTTTCACAGCTCCATACCAGCAGCGCCTCGCGCTCGGTTGCGGCTGCCCGGGTGAACGGTGCCTCGGCTCCAGCAAGCTTTTATTTTGGGTATTGGTTTAGCCACTGGCGCGCCTGATACCCAACCGGCGCCCATTTTAACGGGTCGCCTACCAGAGATTTCTCAACCCCCGGTCGGCCTCCCGACCGGGGGTTTTGTTTTTTCAGGCCCGAACTTTTTTCAGCAACACACCAGACACTTTGAGGATTCAACCAATGAACTACGCCACTTATTACCGTTACGACAGTTTTACCGCCTGGCGATTTACCAGCCTCCGCTCGGGACAGCCTGCCGCCTCCGATCGGTCACCCACAGGTGGCAAGCCAACACACGTAGCCAATCCGGCCAATTGTCGAACACCCCAGTAGGGTCGATTGAGCGGGAAGACCCCGCCGTCCGCCCAGGAATACCGAATATGAACTCGTCCGTTTCTGCTCTGCCACTGTCCACGTTGAACTCTGCCAACGAAGCGCTGACCCTGCGTCTGCCAAGTTCGCTGCAACTCAAGCAGCAATTGCCGCTCAGCAATGCCCTGAACAATCAAGTCGTTGCCCACCGCCAGGCGGTCCGAGCGATTCTCAATGGTGAAGATCAACGCCTTTTGGTGATCGTTGGTCCTTGCTCGATACACGACCCCGAATCCGCACTTGAATACGCCGGAAAACTCGCACAACTGGCCAGCGAAGTCCGTCAGGACATGCAGCTTGTCATGCGCGCCTACGTTGAAAAGCCTCGCACAACCGTCGGCTGGAAAGGTCTGGCATACGACCCTCATCTCGACGGCAGCGACGACATGGCTGCGGGCCTGACGCTATCGCGCGAACTGATGCTGGAAATGATCCGCCTCGGACTGCCGGTTGCCACTGAACTGCTGCAACCCATGGCCGCCGGATACTTCGACGACTTGCTGAGCTGGGTCGCCATCGGCGCCCGCACCACTGAATCTCAGATCCATCGTGAAATGGCCAGCGGGCTTGGCATGCCGGTCGGCTTCAAGAATGGAACCGATGGTGGTGTCGCCATTGCCGTCGATGCAATGCGTTCGGCAGCTCATCCCCACCGCCATTTCGGCGTGGACAGCCAGGGCCATCCGGCAATCATCCCGACTTTGGGCAACCCGGATACGCATCTGGTGTTGCGGGGTGGACATCAGGGGCCGAACTACGACCGTGAAAGCGTTTCCAGGATCAACAGCGAATTGAGCCGACTGAAAATCCCGAGCCGGATAATGGTCGACTGTAGCCACGCGAACAGCGGCAAGGACCCGCTTCGTCAGCCCGAAGTGTTCAATCATGTACTGGAGCAGCGTTTGCAGGGCGACCGCTCGCTGATCGGCATGATGCTTGAATCGCACCTGTTCGAAGGATGCCAGCCCTTGAGCGAGTCGCTTCGCTACGGGGTTTCGGTAACCGATGGCTGCCTCGGGTTCGATGCCACGAGACAATTGCTGCTGGATGCCGCCCACCGTATGCGCAAACAGACTTCGGTCTGATGATGAGCACCGCCCTCCGCCGAATTTCAAGCGGAGGGCGGGCTACGTTCGCAACGCTGGATCAAGCCTGTACGCGGACCAGAGTCACCGCAGACTCCTGACTCACATCATCCAGCCGTTCGACCGAGTAGGACAGTCGCACAACAGTGTTCACATGCTCTCGCCAGAACCGGTAAGGCACGATGAAAACCAACGGCTGCATGGCCATCCCCCCGATGATTTCCCGGTCGTCCCGATGGAAGAACGACTCTCCGTCACACTTGAGATAAACCAGCTCACCCTCCTCCACCTGCGCATCACTTACCATCACGCTGATGCCATCGGTGGCGTCATGCATATCAAGCACGCCGTCTTCCGCTTCAAGCACTCGGGGTGCCGGTAGCTCATCTCGTGCCAATGGGCCAATGCTGATCCGCGTAGCGCCTGACTCGCGAATGGCTCCGCTTTTCTGCTCTACACGGTAGTGAACCAACACCTCGCCCCCCATATGCGGAGCGATGAATTCGGGCGCGACTCCGAACACCAAGGGCTGACCGACAGCAAAGAACTCAACGATAAGAATGTCTCGAAATGATGCCTGCGGCGAAGGCCCCTGCCAGATCAACTCTACCCGGTCGCCTGCACTCATTCCGGCATAGGGTTGAAGGATGGCAGTCGTTCCGTCGGGTACGCGAGCCGGATCGAGACTGCCCCCGACGGCATCCTCCACGAGGACCGGTAACAGACTGTAGCGGACGTCTCCGACGTCCAGCAGCGTACGCATTGAAGAACCAGGCGCCGATCTCGTGACGCTGTTCAATGTCCAGAACACCTCCAGCGTGCCCCCGTCCAATGCTGCGATGTGAACGTCCCGCACGATCAAAACGACATCCTTGCCCAGCTGACTTTCACTGACGGATCTCGCAATGTCGTGCCGATACGGCAGGCCTTCTGTATCGAAACCATGCCAGCTCAACACGACCCTGTCACCGCATGCCATTCCAGGCCAGGGCGCAATCCGCACGACAACCTTGCTCAATGACGGATCAACGACAGCGCCGACAATCGAATCCAGTGTGGGCGCCGGCAACGGCAAAGCCCCTGCGCCCTCCCGACAGGGTCCGAACGACTGAACGCTGCCACCCTCCATCCCTGTCTCCTTTTCTTGCAAGACCGCTGCTTGTAAATCATTCATCAGTTGCCTCTCCATTCCCTGGAAATGACACGTCGCCTGAGCTCTGCGTCGAAGAGCTTCCATTTAAACCGCTTCACCACCGATCGGATGTCAGCTCCTTACTGTTCGAGCCATGGCCAAACGCACTAAAGGAAGTAGGTAAAAAAGGGAAAAGTACATTCGATGAGGCGGGAGCTGTCTGAATGTTCCGAAGCGGAGTTCATGCAGCAGTGAAAATTCATACACGCATTGATCCAGTTTCCAACGCATGACGGCGATTCTTCAGGCATCCCCAGCCTCATGACTGTTTTAGAGTGGCAAGCAGAAAACATCGACGATCATCTGCGATCAAGGACGAAAAATGCTACTAAATGCGACAACCAATCATCCCATTCTTTTGGTGCATGGCCTGTTCGGATTCGAGCGCATTGGCCCGTTCGAACTGTTCCACGACGTAAAACAGGCGCTCAAGGCTGCCGGCGCGCAGGTGTTTGTGCCCCATCTGTCGGTCATCCATGACAATGAAATACGCGGGGAGCAACTGCTCTCGCAAATCAACGCCGTGTTAAGGGGCACAGGCGCGGCCAAAGTCAACCTGATCGGCCACAGTCAAGGCGCACTCACGGCACGCTATGCTGCAGCGCTAGCCCCACACAACGTTGCGTCTGTTACGTCAGTCAGCGGGCCAAACCATGGCTCGGAACTGGCGGACTTCCTGCGCAAGGCGTTGATACCTGGAAGACTTCCGGAGGTCGTGGCACAGAATGTAGCGACCCGGTTTGCCGATTTTCTGTCACTGCTCAGCGGGCAAAAGGCATTGCCGCACAGCGCACTGGCTGCGCTGGGTGCCTTGACGACCGAGGGGGTCGGCAACTTCAACGACAAATACCCGCAGGGTCTGCCCGAGGTCTGGGGCGGTCACGGTGCAGAATGGGTGAATGGCGTTCGCTATTTTTCATGGAGCGGCGTCGTACCCGAACCCGAAGAGCCGTCGCTCGACCCTGTCCAGGACATCTGCTGCGCCCTCTCGGAATACTTCATTACAGAACTCGCCCAGAACGACGGACTTGTCGGTCGCTTCAGCTCTCACCTGGGCACCGTGATCCGCTCCGACTACTCCCTCGATCACCTGCATACTCTGCGGCGGGCAAGCGGGCAACACGCCATGGCTAACGACTCGATACGTCTCTATGTCGAGCACGCCTTGCGCCTTCAAGCCGCTGATCTATAGATGTCTCATCAGACCAGCGAACGGAACTTTGCCGAGAAATCGACCACTGAATCCGGTAGGCTCCACCCTTTATCGATTTGATTGGAGAATTTCCCCATGGCTAAAGCCACTGCCCGCCACATCCTGGTTTCCAGTGAAGCCAAGTGCAACGAACTCAAGGCCCAGATTGAAGGCGGTGCCGACTTCGCCGAAGTAGCCAAGGCCAATTCCACCTGCCCGTCCAGCCGTCAGGGCGGCGACCTGGGTTCGTTCGGTCCTGGCCAGATGGTCAAGGAATTCGACACCGTGGTATTCAGCGCACCGATCAACGTCGTGCAAGGCCCGGTGAAGACCCAGTTTGGCTATCACCTGCTGGAAGTCACCAGCCGTCAGGACTGATTTCAGCCCGACCTGCTGTGCAACGGCCCGCCTGATGGCGGGCCGTTTTGTTTTGGTTACACCGCACCGCTGGCGAACGGCGCGCCGCTCGCGTACAAATTGCGCTTATCGATTACCCGGCTTTAAGGCTGACAATGCGACTGGCTTTCCCGACATTGATGTTCACTGCCCTGATCCTGCTGCTTGGGATCACTGGTGTGGACGCCGCACCGCAGCATGCGATGACCGTCTATGGCGAACCGGCAAAGTACCCGCCCGGTTTCAGTCACTTCGATTACACCAACGCCCAGGCGCCCAAAGGCGGGACGATGCGCCGCTCGGCCATCGAGATAGGCCACTTCGATCATGTCCTGCCGTATATCGATAAAGGCATCGGCGTCAGCCAGATCGACGGCCTGCTGTATTCCCCGTTGGCCCAGCGCTCGCTCGACGAGCCCTACACCGTATACGGCCTCGTGGCGCAGAAAATGGAACGCTCGGATGACGGCCTGTCCCTGCGCTTCTTTATCAATCCAAAAGCCCGCTTCGCCGATGGCAAGCCGATCACCGCCGAAGACGTGCGCTACACCTATGATTTGCTGATGACCCAGGGCAGCCTGCGTTATCGCACCCAGTTCGCCGACGTCAAAGGCGTCGAAGTCGAAGCCCCGCTCACCGTGCGTTTCGACTTCAAGAGCAACGAAAACCGTACCCTGCCGCTGGACATCGCGACCCTGCCGGTATTTCCAGAACATTGGTGGAAGACCCGTGATTTCGCCGGCGGTGGAGGCTATGAGCCACCGCTGGGCAGCGGCCCGTATCGGGTCGGCAAAGTCGACTCCGGGCGCAGCATCACCTTTGAACGCAATCCAGACTGGTGGGGCAAGGACCTGCCGGTCAGCCGTGGCCTGTACAACTTCGATCACTTCAGCATCGAGTACTTCGGCGACACCGACGTTGCCCGCCAGGTCTTGCGCGGTGGCGCCTATGACTACAACCGTGAATTCTCCGCCACCGGCTACTCCATCGGTTACGACAGTCCGGCCCTGAGCGACGGGCGCCTGCAAAAGGCTCATCTGGCCACCGAGGCACCGCAGTCGGCCCAGGGTTTCGTGTTCAACCTGCAAAAGCCGATGTTCCAGGATCGCCGCGTTCGACAGGCCCTGGCCATGCTCTGGGATTTCGAATGGAGCAACCGGCAGATGATGCGCAACATGTACATTCGCCAGCAGAGTTACTTCTCCAACACCGACCTGGCCGCGCGCCAGCTGCCGGATGCCGCAGAGCTGAAGATTCTGGAACCCTTGCGCGGACAGATTCCCGACGAAGTGTTTACCCATGTTTTCGAAGCGCCGAAAACCGATGGCAGCGGCATTATCCGCGACAAACAACTGCAAGCACTGGAGCTACTGGAACAGGCCGGCTGGAAACCCGATGGCGACCAGTTGGTCAACGACCGTGGCGAGCCGTTGAGTTTTACGTTCCTGGTCAGCCAGAACGGCATGGACCGTCTGCTGCTGCCGTACAAGCGCACACTTAAACAGATCGGCATCAACCTCGACATCCGTCGCATCGACTCATCGCAATACGTCAACCGTCTGATGAGCCGCGACTACGACATGATCGTGACCGGTTACCCGGTCACCACCTCCCCCGGCGGCGAACTGTTGAACTACTTCGGTTCGGCATCGGCCAACGACCCGGGCGCCAACAATTACATGGTGCTGAAGAACCCGGCGGTCGACACCTTGATCAACGGCCTGATCCGCGCCTCGACCCAGGCCGACATGCTGCGTTACGCCCATGCACTGGATCGGGTGCTGCAATGGAACTACTACTGGATTCCCAACTACTACCCGCCGGGCACATCGACTGTGTGGTGGAACCGTTTCGGCATTCCCACCGTGCAGGCGAGCAATGACGAAGCGATCGAGAGCTGGTGGGAAATCAGCAGCACGCCGCTGACCAACCAGCAGATGACGGCCGAGAAAATCAGCCGTGGCAGACCCGGAGGGCCGCACTGATGTGGGCTTACATACTGCGGCGCCTGCTGCTGATCATTCCGACGTTGGTGATCATTCTGCTGGTCAACTTCGTGATCATCCAGGCCGCGCCAGGTGGTCCGGTTGAACAAGCCATCGCCCACTTGCAAGGCATTGGCGGCGCCAGCGTCGGCGGCGGGGCGAGCGAGACCATGAACGGCACGTCCCGCGCCAGCCGCGGCCTCGACCCGCAGTTGATCAAGGACATCGAAAAACAGTACGGCTTCGACAAACCGGCCCATGAACGCCTGTGGCTGATGCTCAAGAACTACGCGCAGCTGGATTTCGGCAAGAGCTTCTTCCGTGGTGCCACGGTCACCGACCTGATCCTGCAGAAAATGCCGGTGACCATTTCCCTCGGCCTGTGGGCGACGCTGATCACTTATCTGGTGTCGATCCCGCTGGGCATCCGCAAAGCCGTGCACCACGGCAGCCATTTCGATATCTGGAGCAGCACGGCGATCATCATCGGTTACGCCATGCCGGCGTTCCTGTTCGCGATGTTCCTGATTGTGGTGTTCGCCGGCGGCACCTCGCTGAACTGGTTCCCGGTGCGCGGGCTGGTGTCCGACAACTTCGAATCCCTGTCGACGCTGGGCAAGATCACCGACTACTTCTGGCACCTGGTGTTGCCGGTCACGGCACTGGTGATCGGCGGTTTCGCCACCCTGACCATTCTCACCAAGAACTCGTTCCTCAATGAGATCACCCGGCAATACGTGGTGACCGCGCGCGCCAAAGGCCTGAGCGAAAACCGGGTGCTCTATGGACATGTGTTTCGCAACGCGATGCTACTGGTGGTGTCGGGGATTCCCCAGGCGTTCATCAGCGTGTTCTTCGCCGGTTCGTTGCTGATCGAAGTGATCTTCTCCCTCGACGGCTTGGGGCGCATGAGTTACGAAGCGGCGGTGTCCCGTGATTATCCGGTGGTGTTCGGCTCGCTGTTCATCTTCACCCTGTTCGGCCTCCTGATAAAACTGATCGGCGACCTGTGCTACACGCTGGTCGACCCGCGCATCGACTTCGCCGCGAGGAATGCCTGATGTTCAAGCTCTCGCCTCTGGGCCGTCGCCGCTTCGAACGCTTCAAGAAAAATCGCCGGGGCTGGTGGTCGCTGTGGCTGTTCATCGGCCTGTTCCTGCTCAGCCTTGGCGGCGAACTGATCGCCAACGACAAGCCATTGGTCGTCAGTTATCAGGGCCAATGGTATTTCCCGGTGTTCAAACGCCACACCGAGCAGGAGTTCGGTGGACAACTGCCGTTCCAGGCCGATTACCGCAGCGATTACGTGCAGAAACTGATCCGCAAGGACGGTGGCTGGCTGCTGTTTCCACCAATTCCGTTCAGTGACGACACCCCGAACTACGACCTCAACAAACCGGCACCGAGCCCGCCGACTTCGATCAACTGGCTGGGCACCGACGATCAGGCGCGCGACGTCCTGGCCCGGGTGATCTTCGGTGCACGGGTGTCGATCCTGTTCGCCCTGATGCTGACGTTTGTCAGCGCCCTGATCGGCATCGCGGCCGGCGCCCTGCAGGGCTATTACGGGGGCTGGGTCGATCTGCTCGGCCAGCGTTTGCTGGAGGTCTGGTCGGGCTTGCCGGTGCTTTACCTGCTGATCATCCTTTCGGGATTCGTCGAGCCGAACTTCTGGTGGCTGCTGGGGATCATGGCGCTGTTTTCCTGGCTGGCGCTGGTGGACGTGGTCCGCGCCGAGTTTCTGCGCGGGCGCAACCTGGAGTACGTCAAGGCTGCCCGAGCTTTGGGCTTGAGCGATCGCAAGGTGATTGTCCGGCACATCCTGCCCAACGCGATGAACGCAACCCTGAGCTACCTGCCCTTCATTCTGACCGGGGCGATTTCGACCCTGACTGCGCTGGATTTCCTCGGCTTCGGCATGCCCGCCGGCAGCGCATCGCTGGGCGAGTTGATCGGTCAGGGCAAACAGAACCTGCAAGCGCCTTGGCTCGGGTTGACCGCGTTTTTCACCCTGGCGCTGATTCTTTCCCTGTTGGTATTCATCGGCGAAGCATTGCGCGATGCCTTTGACCCGCGCTCATGAACGGACCCTTGATATGACTGACAACCTGATCGAAATCCGTGATCTCAGCGTCGCCTTCCATGGCCAGACCGTGGTGCGCAACCTGTGCCTGGACATCCGCCCCGGCGAGTGCCTGGCACTGGTCGGCGAGTCGGGCTCGGGCAAGTCTGTGACGGCTCATTCGATCCTGCAATTGCTCCCTGAATGCGATGCCCGGACTACCGGCAGCATCCGTTATCGTGGGCAGGAACTGGTCGGCGCCGACCCAAAGACCCTGCGCGACCTGCGGGGCAACCGCATCGCCATGATTTTCCAGGAGCCGATGACCTCGCTCAATCCGTTGCACACGATTGAAAAGCAGATCGGCGAAACGCTGTTGCTGCACCGTGGCCTCGGTGGCAAAGAGGCTCAGGCACGGATCCTCGAACTGCTCGAACTGGTGGGCATCCAGAAACCGAAAGAACGGCTGAAGGCTTATCCGCATCAGCTGTCCGGTGGTCAACGCCAGCGGGTGATGATCGCGATGGCCCTGGCCTGCGAGCCCGAACTGCTGATCGCCGACGAGCCAACCACAGCCCTCGATGTGACCGTGCAGCGCAAGATCCTGTTGCTGCTCAAGTCCCTGCAACGGCGTCTGGGCATGTCGCTGCTGCTGATCAGCCACGACCTCAATCTGGTGCGCAGCATCGCCCAACGGGTGTGCGTGATGAAGGCCGGGGAAATCGTCGAGCAGGCGCCGTGCGAAACCCTGTTCACCGAACCGAAACACCCTTACAGCTGTGTGTTGCTCAACGCCGAACCGGAAGGCGAAGCGCTCCCGCGGGACGAACGCGAAAACGTGCTCGAAGTCGATAACCTGAGGGTGGATTTCACAGTCGGCGGCGGTTTGTTCCAGCGCAAGCAATACCTGCGCGCGGTGGACGGCATCAGCCTGAACATCCAGCGTGGCAAGACGCTGGGCATCGTCGGCGAGTCCGGTTCGGGCAAGTCGACCCTCGGTCAGGCGATCCTGCGGCTGCTCGACTCCAAGGGCAGCATTCGCTTCCAGGGCACGGCACTCGACGGCCTCGACCAGAAACAGATGCGGCCGTGGCGCCGGCAGATGCAGGTGGTGTTCCAGGATCCGTTCGGCAGCCTCAGCCCGCGCATGTCGGTGGCGCAGATCATCAGCGAAGGGCTGGAGGTGCATTGCCAGTCCACTGCCGACGAGTGCGACGACCAGGTGATCCGCGTGCTCAAGGAAGTGGGCCTCGACCCCGAAAGCCGTCATCGCTATCCCCATGAGTTCTCCGGTGGCCAGCGTCAGCGCATTGCCATCGCCCGGGCGCTGGTGCTCAAACCGGCGCTGATCCTGCTCGACGAGCCGACTTCGGCGCTGGATCGCACCGTGCAAAAACAGGTGGTCGCCCTGCTCCGCCAGCTTCAGGAAAAACATGGCCTGACGTATCTGTTCATCAGTCACGACCTGGCTGTGGTGCGGGCGCTGGCCCACGACATGATCGTGATCAAGGACGGCAAAGTGGTCGAAAGCGGCGCCAGCCATGATGTGTTCGATTCGCCGCAGCATCCCTATACCAAAGAGCTGTTGGCGGCGGCGCATCCTGGATAGGCATAATCGCGCCACCTGACTTCCGCCAATGGACGCCGCCATGAACACCACCGAAAGCCTCAAGGATTACCAACGGGTCCGCACGCTGGCGATCCGTTCGTTGTTCGAGATCATCGAGCAATCCAGTGAAGGCACGGTGATTGTCGATCGCGATGCGAACATCGTCTGGATGAACGAGCGCTACGCCCGGCGCTTCGGGCTCGACTCCGCCGCCGGCGCCATCGGCAAGCCTTGCGAAAGCGTGATCCCCGGCAGCCTGCTGCGCGAAGTGGTACGCACCGGGCGGCCGATTCTGCTGGACATGCAGGACACCCCGAAAGAACCGCTGGTGGTCATGCGCCTGCCGATCCATGACGACGCCGGCGCGGTGATCGGCGCCATCGGTTTTGCCCTGTTCGACGAACTGCGCACGCTGTCGCCGATGCTCAAGCGCTACCTGAGCATGCAGGAAGAACTGGCCTCCACCCGTTCGCTGCTGCGCGCCCGGCAGACCAAATACAACTTCGCCCACTTTATCGGCACCAGCGCTGCCAGTCTGGAAGTCAAACGCCGTGCCCGTCGCAGCGCCAGTGCTGAGTCACCGGTTCTGTTACTGGGCGAGACTGGCAGCGGCAAGGAGTTGCTGGCACAGGCCATCCACGGTGCTTCGCCACGGGCGCACAAGGCCTTCGTCAGCATCAACAGCGCGGCGATTCCCGAGGCACTGCTTGAAGCCGAGTTCTTCGGCACTGCGCCGGGTGCTTTCACCGGAGCCGACCGCAAGGGCCGCACCGGCAAGCTGCAGATCGCTCAGGGCGGGACACTGTTTCTCGACGAAATCGGCGACATGCCGCTGCCCTTGCAAAGCAAATTGCTGCGGGTGTTGCAGGAAAAGGAGTTCGAACCCGTCGGCTCCAACGAAGTGATCCAGAGCGATGTGCGGGTGATTGCCGCGACCTCGACGGATCTGGAAGCGGCAATCAAGCGCGGCGAGTTCCGCGCCGACTTGTATTACCGCCTCAACGTATTGCCGATTCAGGTACCGCCGCTGCGAGAACGGCTGGACGATCTGCCGGCGCTCAGTGAGGCGATTCTTGAGGAGTTGCGCAGTCAGCACGAGTTGAACCGTGAAGCGCTGGAGCTGTTGGGTCAGCATGCCTGGCCGGGGAATATCCGCGAGCTGCGCAACGTGCTGGAGCGGGCGGCGCTGCTCAGTGATGACTTGATGCTGACGGCGGATGACATTCGGGCGGCGATTGGCACGTTTACTCCGGTTGAGCGAACGCTGACGCCTCTGTCAGAGCCGGCAACCAACGAGACTTTCAGTCAGGCCCGCGAGCGGTTTGACCGACAGTTGATTCAATCGACCCTCGCGCAATGCGGGGGCAAGGTGATTGAAGCGGCTGAGCGGCTGGGGCTTGGGCGGTCGACGCTTTACAAGAAAATGATTGCGCTGGGGATCGCAGAGTCTCAATAAGGAGACACAACTCTCCAAATCAAGACAACATCCAAAGCATCGCGGACAAGCCCGCTCCCACAGGGGAATGCGTTCAACTGTGGGAGCGGGCTTGCCCGCGAAAGCGTCCTCTCAGTCATAGAAGTCTCCAAACCGAGACAAAACCCCGAAGACCGCCGCCAAAAACCAAACTAACTCCTTTTATTTCAACAACTTAACCATCTGGCACAAATCTCGCTATAGCACTCCCCACACCCGTTCCACCCACAAAAATAACAATCGAAGGAGCACACCATGAGTGTGATCATCGCCTTGGCGGCCCTCGCGCTGCTGATGCTCGCGGCCTACCGTGGCTACAGCGTTATCCTTTTTGCCCCGATTGCCGCCCTCGGCGCCGTCCTGCTCACCGACCCGTCTGCCGTCGCCCCTGCTTTCACCGGGGTGTTCATGGAGAAGATGGTCGGTTTCATCAAACTCTACTTTCCCGTATTCCTGCTCGGCGCGGTGTTCGGCAAGCTGATCGAACTCTCGGGTTTCTCCCGCTCGATCGTCGTG
This sequence comes from Pseudomonas sp. NFIX49, assembly GCF_900115915.1. Taxonomy (NCBI): domain Bacteria; kingdom Pseudomonadati; phylum Pseudomonadota; class Gammaproteobacteria; order Pseudomonadales; family Pseudomonadaceae; genus Pseudomonas; species Pseudomonas sp. NFIX49. Next base: position 377,493 of record NZ_FOYE01000006.1, read on the forward strand.
GCAGCGATTCGTCTGCTCGGCACACGCCAGGCAATGCTGGTGATCGTGCTGGTCTGCGCCCTGCTCACCTACGGCGGCGTTTCGCTGTTCGTCGTGGTGTTCGCGGTCTACCCGTTCGCAGCGGAAATGTTCCGCCAGAGCAACATCCCCAAGCGCCTGATCCCGGCAACCATCGCCCTCGGCGCGTTCTCCTTCACCATGGACGCCCTGCCCGGTACGCCGCAGATCCAGAACATCATTCCCAGCACCTTCTTCAACACCACCGCGTGGGCGGCGCCGTGGCTGGGTGTGATCGGCACGATTTTCGTGTTCTGCGCCGGCATGCTGTTCCTGCAGCGCCAACGCAACAAGGCGCAGCGTGCCGGTGAGGGCTACGGCACCGAACTGCGCAACGAACCGGAAACCGCCGAAGACCTGAAACTACCTAACCCGTGGATTGCCCTGTCGCCGCTGCTGGCGGTGGGGATCATGAACCTGCTGTTCACCCAATGGATTCCGCAGTGGTACGGCAAGACCCACAGCCTCGCGCTGCCTGGCATGACCGCGCCGGTCACCACCGAGATCGCCAAACTCACGGCGATCTGGGCGGTGCAGGCAGCCTTGCTGGTGGGCATTCTGATGGTGCTGGCGTTCGGTTTTAAAGCGATCAAAAGCAAGCTCGCCGAGGGCAGCAAAAGCGCAGTCAGCGGTGCGCTGCTGGCGGCAATGAACACTGCTTCGGAATACGGTTTCGGCGCCGTCATCGCCTCGTTGCCGGGTTTCCTGGTGCTGGCCGACTGGCTCAAGAGCATTCCCAATCCTCTGGTCAACGAAGCGATTACCGTGACCCTGCTGGCCGGCATCACCGGTTCTGCTTCGGGCGGCATGAGCATCGCGCTGGCAGCGATGTCCGAACAATTCATCAGCGCCGCCCACGCCGCCAACATTCCACTGGAAGTGCTGCACCGGGTGGCCGCGATGGCCAGCGGCGGCATGGACACCCTGCCGCACAACGGCGCGGTGATCACCCTGCTCGCCGTCACCGGCCTGACTCACCGTGAGGCCTACAAGGACATTTTCTGTATTACGCTGATCAAGACCCTGGCGGTTTTCGTGGTGATCGGCACTTTCTACGCCACTGGCATTGTGTGAGGTATTGATGACGACTCTTTCTGGCAAGACCGCACTGGTTACCGGTTCCACCAGCGGCATCGGACTGGGCATCGCCCTGACGCTGGCCAAGGCTGGCGCCAACCTGATCCTCAACGGCTTTGGCGACGCGTCGAAGGTGATCGCCGAAGTCGAACAGTTCGGCGGCAAGGTCGGCCATCACCCGGCAGACGTCAGCGACCCTGCGCAGATCGCCGACATGATCGCCTACGCCGAGCGCGAGTTCGGCGGCGTGGACATTCTGGTCAATAACGCCGGTATCCAGCACGTCGCGGCGGTGGAAGAGTTTCCGGTGGAGCGCTGGGATTCGATCATCGCCATCAACCTGTCGTCGGTGTTTCACAGCACCCGCCTCAGTCTGCCGGGCATGCGCGCCAAGGGGTGGGGACGGATCGTCAACATCGCCTCGGTGCACGGTCTGGTCGGGTCCACCGGCAAGGCCGCGTATGTAGCGGCCAAGCATGGCGTGATCGGCCTGACCAAGGTGGTCGGTCTGGAAACCGCCGCCAGCAATGTCACCTGCAACGCCATCTGCCCTGGTTGGGTGCTGACGCCACTGGTGCAAAAGCAGATCGACGATCGCGCGGCCAAAGGTGTCGACCCGCAGCAGGCGCAGCACGATCTGCTGGCCGAGAAACAGCCGTCGCTGGAGTTCGTCACCCCGGCACATCTGGGTGAGCTGGTGCTGTTTCTGTGCAGCGAGGCCGGCAGCCAGGTGCGTGGCGCGGCGTGGAATATCGATGGCGGATGGCTGGCGCAGTAAGCTTGCAACTGATCGCTCCCACATTGCAGTGGGAGCTTTCTGACCAACAATAAGAGGCAAACCATGTCCGACATTCTCTGGCAGCCCGATGCCAAACGCATTGCCCGGTCCCGCATGGACGGCTTTCGGCGCTTCATCAATCAGCGCCACCACCTGAAGCTCGACGACTACCCGGCCCTGCACCAATGGTCCGTCGACCAGCGCGAAGCGTTCTGGCAGGCGATCGTGGATTTCTTCGACATCAGTTTTCACACCCAGCCCGACGCTGTTCTGCGTGGAGGCATGAAAATGCCGGGGGCCGAATGGTTTCCCGGCGCCACGTTGAATTTCGCCGAGCATCTGCTGAGTAGACGCGACGATGCCATCGCCGTGATCGCTATCGGGGAAAATGGCCAGCGAGAACTGCTGACCTGGGGCGAACTGGCCCAGCAAGTCGCCGGGTTCCAGGCCAGCCTGCAAGCCTCTGGCGTTGTCGTTGGCGACCGGGTTGCCGCGTGCATGCCCAACACCTGGCAAACCCTGGTGGCGATGCTCGCGACCACCAGTCTCGGGGCAATCTGGTCATGCTCGTCGCCGGATTTCGGCACCCACGGCGTAATCGACCGCTTTGGCCAGATCGAACCGAAAGTACTCATCACCTGCGCCGGTTACCGTTACGCCGGCAAAGAGATCGACCAGACCGTCAAGATCAACGAAATCCTCGAACAGCTGCCGTCCTTGCAACAGCTGATCATCGTCCCTTACGCGCGCCCCCACGCCCATGTCACGGATTACCGGACGCCCGCCAACGTCACGCTGTGGAACGACTTCTATGAACCGGCCGATGAGCCGCAATTCGTCCCGGTGCCGTTCGATCATCCGCTGTACGTGCTGTATTCCAGCGGCACCACCGGCGTGCCGAAGTGCATCGTGCACAGCACCGGCGGCGTGCTGCTGCAACACGTCAAGGAGCACGGGCTGCATGTCGACCTGGGCCCCGGCGACCGGTTGTTCTACTACACCACCTGCGGCTGGATGATGTGGAACTGGCTGGTCTCGGCACTGGCGGTCGGCAGCGCGGTGGTGCTGTATGACGGTTCACCGTTTTATCCGGACAACGAGCGCTTGCTGGAGTTGCTGGACGACGAGCAGGTCAGCGTGTTCGGCACCAGCCCGAAATTCCTCGCGACTCTGGAAAGCAGCGGCATCAAGCCGCGCGAAAGCTACGACCTGAGCCACCTGAGAACCCTGCTTTGCACCGGCTCCGCGCTGTCGCCGCAGAGTTATGACTTCGTTTATCGCGACTTCAAACCGGACGTGTGCCTGTCATCGATGTCCGGCGGTACGGACATTGTGTCCTGCTTCGTCAACGGCAACCCGATGTCAGTGGTTCGCCGGGGCGAAATCATGGGCAAGAGCCTGGCGATGGCAGTGGAAGTGTGGAATGACGCGGGGCAACCGGTGATTGGCGAAAAGGGTGAGCTGGTGTGCACGCGACCATTCCCGGCGATGCCCATCGGACTCTGGAACGACCCCGATGGCGAGAAGCTGCGCAAATCCTATTTCAGTCAGTTCCCCGGCGTCTGGGCCCAGGGTGACTACGCCGAACAACTGCCTCACGGCGGGATGCTGATTCACGGCCGCTCCGACGCGGTGCTCAACCCCGGCGGCGTACGCATCGGCACGGCGGAAATCTACCGTCAGGTGGAAAAAGTCCCGGAGGTGCTGGACAGCGTCGCCATCGGTCAGCAGTGGCAGGATGATGTGCGTGTGGTGCTGTTCGTGCGCCTCAAGGAAGGCGTAGCGCTGGAGGAAGCGCTGCAACAGCAGATCCGCCAGGTGATCCGTGCCAACACCACACCACGCCATGTGCCGGCGAAGATCGTCGCGGTCACCGACATTCCGCGCACCATCAGCGGGAAAGTGGTTGAGCTGGCGGTTCGCAATGTCGTGCACGGTAAGCCCGTGAAAAACACCGATGCCCTGGCCAATCCCGAAGCGCTGGAGCAGTTTCGGGATCGGCCGGAGTTGACGACCTGACCGGGCGGCGGTTTTGAATCAACCGACAGCCAGCATGCTTACACTGGCTTGTTCAACGTGATGATCACCGGTTCGACAATTGGCTTGCCGCCACTGGTGTCGACCGCGCCGCCAATAATCGCCATATTGTCGTCAAACGTGATCTTGTTGGTGCAAACCTGACTCAGCAGCGACGTCGCCACAGCCAGAGAGTCGGCGTTTGCAAATGCCTTGGACGGAGGATGGCATTCCGTGCCTTCCTCCGATACAGGCAGACAACCCATGGCGATATTCAGCAACGGCGTTATATCGAGTCGCTGCCCCTCGTTACTTTCGAACTCTGCATCAGTGACATAGCCGACATCATCGGTTTGAGCGCTTGCATGGAACAGTTCATGAATCAGGTCATCGGCCACCACATCATGGTTGAAGCCCAGACCTGTGAAGTGACTGTTGAGATTTTTGGTATGGATTTCAACAAATGCAATATTTGATCCGCTACTGGACCCAGAACTTTTCCAGCGTTTGTAATTGTCCACGTCCAATGCGGCGAGCGTGGCGTCTTCCTTAAACCCATCGAGCACAATGTTACTCATCGAAAAACCGGCAAAGTCGAAGCGGATCAAGCGCAGATAGTTCACCAGGCGATCGGTGGCTACCGCTGAGGTGTCACCAAATAATGTCTTCATCACCAGGCTGCAATCTTTTTTGAAGTCATGTTGCTGGATTACATTGATGGCGTTATCTATTTTCGCTCGAGCGCGCGGCAGACTCTGCTCGACGAACTTGCGCGTGTAGCTCTCTGGCAGGGTTTTAGGGGAATAAGGCAACTGCACAGGCGCTCGATACGAAAAACCGTCCAGCGGCTTGCCCCAAAGGTCGCCGCGACGATTCAAGGCATACCATTTGCCATCTCTGCGCGCAGCCAGTACCGAAACGCTGTCGCTCGCGACACCACATGGCCGCCAGCTGCCAACTCCCACTTGCGTACCGGCGCTTTCGATCAGATCAAAGGAATGTCGGCGACCGCTGATCGTGTGAAGCTGCCTGTTCGCTCTCGTGATAATCTCATGCGTATTTTTATTGAATCGCAGCAGGCCTTTATGAACGAGCTTCCCACCGCTCTGCAGGCCCGAAGGCACACCGTCGAACGGATTGAAAAGGGAAATCGCCGAGGTAAAGGCCAACCTGGTGAAACGCGCCGCTTTTGACGTGTTGGAAATGGCCTTGGCTGAAATGCTCACCACTTTCGAAGCGGCTCCCGCCACCGTTCCCACCAGGCCAATGCCATCCATCAAACAACCGTAGATCCCGTCTACTACCTTGTCATGTTCGCCGGATGCAATGTCCTCAATACATTTTTTGAACGGCACCACCAGGTCGATGAAATAAGTGAGCAGTCGCTCACCCTCCTGTCGGGAAAGCTCAAGTGGCGTCGGTATGCGCACCAACTCTCTGAGTTCATGGGCATGCAGGAACGGACGGTGATCGACGATGAACCTGGCAATGCGCGCAACGTTCGGATCGTTGAAGCGCTGGTATAAACCCTGCCTGGGATTTGCAGAGGTATGGGGCTTGGGCAACTTACCAAAGTTATCGAGGATTGCCTGGCTGGTAGTGGTCGCAGGGTCCGGTGCCGCCGCATGGGTATAGCATTTCAAATTGAGTGGCAGTTCTTGCGGGTCAGTCAGCGTCACTTGAGTAGTCAGATCTGCCGGCCAACTCATTCGCGAACGCTGTTCGAGTTTTCGCTCGCGAATGATCCAATTACCCAGCGCGTCGTTTTTGCGGAATTCTCCACGCGAGGTGAACAGCTCATAGCAAATGAAGGCGTTGTCGTGAGAAGCGAACATCACCAAGCCAAAACGTCCGGTCGCAGCGTCTCTGGTTTGCTGGGTTTCTCTATCTTGCTCTATCTCCAAAGGGCCAGGCCCACGACGTTTAACGGTATAGATCGCTGATCCGCGCACCGTCAGAAAGTTTATCTGTGCATTCATGAATACATTCAGATCCGGTTCGGGCATCTGCGCCAACGCCAGTTTCACGGTGGACAACATGGCGCTGTTGAGTTCCGTCCGATACACCGCTAACTGACGATCCATCTCCTCGTCACAGGAAGTGAGCTTCAATAATTGTGGGTAGCGCGTGTACAGGCTGATACCCGAGGGGTTGTAATTGATGGCCGGTTTGGGGATCCCGTTTGTCACCAGACGCACAGTGCGCCTGTCCCACTTGCCAGTGACCAGATCGCCCGATTGATGCAGGTCGACCATGGACATGACTTGCTGCCCTCCCAGCTCGGAGAGGGCATTTTCGTCCAGGGTGTCACAGCCCGGTGCCGCGACTTTCAATGCCGCGCGGGCAATGGCTGCTCTGGAGGGTAATGGGGTCGAGAATGCACGGGCTATCTGGGCGAGTTGCTCCGAGTATTGTTCGAACGCATCGATCGCACGTCGAGTGGTGGCTTCCTCAGCTTGTTCAAGTTCAGTGCCTGTCACTACCTGGTTAAGCAGTGCCCAATCGACGATCGGGTCGATCACAGCCAGATCCCGTAAATGTTTTTGTGCTGCGCTGACCGGTTCGAGATCGGCGTAAGCCATGATCTGCGAATAGCTCAATACTCGCGACGCACCCGTTTTCACCGCCTCCACCAGTGCAACGGCACGACTGAGGTTGAGCCATGCAATCGATCCCAGGGTGACAGAGGACGGTGTATCACTGACCAGAAACTCCGGAGCCGTGCGCGCCAGGAGCAAGTGCGCAGCCAGGGGAGCCACCTGTCGATCTACCCATCCCTTGGCCGAAAGAAAATCGGCGAGTAGCTCACGTATTACCGATGGATGACGATCCATATCGTCCGGTGAATACAGAACAAATCCGCCAATGTTCCTGCGCTGATGGCTGTGGCCTATCGAGGGATCCAGATCAAGCAATATGGCGGTAGTCAAGAACTGCCGGAGAACGGCATCGGAGACAGGCAGTTGTTCGTTCTCGCCCACCCAGCCAAGTTCTTGCAGATACTTCCTGGCAGCAATCTGGGAGACGGGATAACTGACGTACTCGACAATGCGCTGAGCAGCGTTTTCATGGGAGACCTTGGCGCGTCCGGTGACGTTATAAAAAGCGGTCAGTAACTTGCTTTTCGTCATGACTTTGGCTTTGGCCCGGCGAATGGCCGAAAACTGTTCATCTGACAACGTTACCAGTGTCTGGCCTTCAGTTTGAAAATGTTCCCAGTAGTCTGCGGGTTCGTCTACTTGAGGATCAAACTTGAACAACGCAATGAGGTTGCTGACCTGCGCCTTGTTTTTCGGCACGTCGATTTCATGAAACTCAAACCACTGGTCAAGCGTAATAGCGAGATCGGTCCATATATAACCGCCTGCCGCCCGAGCCACATCTGAAATCAGCTTTATTTCTGAACGTACTTCCTCAGTGAATTCAAAGTGCCCTGCTGCAACCAGATCCACCCAACCTCTTTTTCCGACGTAGACTTCCATCTTGCCGTCGGCCGTAACGCGTAACAGACCGTCATGATCGCGAGCGTCCTCCCGAATAAGTGCCCCAAATACCGCACCTAACTCCTCTAGCTTGTTAAGCATGAGCATGCCGGGATTGTAAATCTGGAACAGCGACGAACCATCCTGCAATTCAACTTCATGCGCAAACCAGTCGATGATTTGATCATCGGAATACTTGTCCAGCGCAATTTCCAACTGTTCCAGGACAACGCGACGTTCATCGGCATCAGCCTTGGATGTTTTGTTCCACGCGGCAAGCGTAACGGCCGATGGCCGGAAGAACTTGTTCTTTTTAACGGTATCCAATTTACAACCTCATCAAGTTAAGAGCTTATTCGCTCAGCCGGACGAAGTTGTACTTAAACGAAAAAACAACGTCTAGTTTAAAACCATTAAATTCCGTTACCAACCCCCTTCACAAACTTGCGCACGCAAAAAACTATTCCATCAAATCCCACTTCCCGGACACTGAGCCTTGAGCATCATCCGCACCATCTGAAAGTTTAATTCGCAACTTCAAATTATTAATCGAGTCAGCGTTCTTCAAGGCTTCCCGTTCATTGATCACGCCTTCCGACACCAACGCAAACAACGCTGCGTCAAATGTTTGCATGCCAAGTTCCGTGGACTTTTCCATGATGGGTTTGAGTTTGTCCAACTCGCCGCCCTGTATCAGATCGGCGACGGTAGACGTGCCGAGCAGCACTTCGACCGCTGCTCTTCGCTGCCCCGCCACTGTACGCACCAACCGTTGCGAGATGCAGGCTTTCAAATTATTGCCCAGCGCCTGCAACAGCTGCGGCTTACGCTCTTCGGCAAACATATTGATGATCCGGTCCAGCGCCTGATTGGCGTTGTTGGCGTGCAATGTGGACAGCACCAAATGACCCGTTTCCGCGAACGCCAGTGCATGCTCCATGGTGTCGCGATCGCGGATCTCGCCGATCAGCACCACATCCGGCGCCTGGCGCAGGGTGTTCTTGAGCGCAGCATGAAAGCTGCGGGTGTCGACACCGACCTCACGCTGGTTGATGATCGAACGTTGATGTCGATGGATATATTCAATCGGATCTTCGATAGTGACGATATGCCCGCTGCTATGACGATTGCGATGGTCGATCAGGGCTGCCAGCGAGGTGGATTTGCCGGAGTCAGTAGCGCCGACGAACAGGATCAGCCCCTGCTTGAGCATCACCGTGTCCAGTAACACCGGTGGCAGGTTGAGGTCTTCGAATCGCGGTATATCGAGCTTGACGTTGCGGATCACGATCGACACGTCGTTGCGCTGCTTGAAGATATTGACCCGGAACCGGCCGATGCCAGTGCGGGAAATCGCCAGGTTCATTTCCAAGTCCCGGTCGAACTCCCGGCGCTGCTCGGCGTCCATCAGGGAGGCAGCGACAGTCGCTACTTCGCCGGGTTTGAAGGGCTGATCGCTCAAGGGCGTCAGTACCCCGTCGAACCGTGCACTGGGCGGCGCGCCCGTGGACAGGAACAGATCCGAACCGTGGCGGCTCGCCAGTTGTTTGAGCAATGCGTCGATTTCCATGGCCAAAAGCACCTGCGAAGCTTTCAATGAACTTAAGACCGTGCGTCGTGACGCGACGGGCCTTACAGCGTCTACCGCACTAGGATAGTAGACGCCGCCTCACCGACCGATGCTCAGGATTGATGTGATGAACGCTGTACCGAACACCAACGACGCCCAGGCATTGATTGCCCGAACCGATTGGAGCCGCAGCCCGCTGGGCGCCTCCGGCACCTGGCCACAGAGCTTGCGCACCGCGGTGGACATCGTGATTCACTCGCCGATGCCGATGCTGCTGTTGTGGGGTCCGCAACTGACCCAGATCTACAACAACGGCTTTGCGCTGCTGGCCGGCAGCAAGCATCCGCACGCTTTCGGACAGCCGGCACACCAGATATGGCCGGAACTTCGAGACTTTACCGACCCGATTTACAGCGCAGTCCTACAAGGCCAGGTGCGAACCTACAGCGAACGTCGCTTCACCTTGCAACGGGACGGCAAGGATTCCGACTTCTGGCTGGATTTGACCTACAGCCCGATCCGCGATGAAAGCGCGCAAGTGGCTGGCATTCTGGTCACCGCCATCGAAACCAACGAACGCCGACGCATCGCCCTGGAACTGCAGCAACGTTCCGAAGACAGCCTCAAGGCCCAGCGTCAAAGCGAAGAGCGCCTGCAACTGGCGCTGGCGGCCACCGATGCGGTCGGCACCTGGGATTGGGACATCGGCGAAGACCGCTTCATCGCCGATGCGCATTTCGCCCAGTTGCACGGTGTCGATCCGGCCCTGGCCGGTCAGTTGCCGATCAGCGAGTACCTGCACGGCGTGCACCCCGAAGACCGCGCAATGATCGCCCGCAGTATCAAGCATTGCATTACCCACGGCACCGAATACGCCGAGGAATATCGCCTGCTGCAAGCCAATGGGGAACTGCGCTGGGTGTTCGCGCGCGGGCGCTGCTACAAGGATCATCATGGCCGGCCGATGCGTTTTCTCGGCGCCGCGCTGGACCTGACCGAACGCAAGCACACCGAACAGGCACTGCGGCAAAGCCAGACCGAGCTGCAACTGATCATCAACGCCATGCCGATCCTGATCAGCTATGTCGACCACGAACAACGCTTTCGCCTGAACAACGCCGCGTACCTCGACTGGTACGGGCTCACGCCACAGGAGCTGTACGGTCGCACGATCCGCGAAGTGATCGGCGAAGAGGCTTATTTCCTGCGGGCACCGTACATCGCTGAAGCCCTCGCCGGTCGGCCCTGCTCGTTCAGCCTGTACACGCCACACCGCGACGGCAGCCAGCGGCATGCCTTGATGAATTACCTGCCGCGCCACGGTGCGGACGGTGCGGTGAACGGTTTCTACATCTTCGTGATCGACGAGACCGAACGCAAAAAGACCGAAGAAGCCCTGCGCAACCTCAACGAAACCCTTGAGGAACGTGTGAGCGCGCGCACCGAGCAACTGGCCCAGGCCAACCAGCGTTTGCAGAACGAGATGTTCGAACGCGAACGCGCCGAAGACGCCCTGCGTCACGCACAGAAAATGGAAGCGGTCGGCCAGCTCACCGGCGGCATCGCCCACGACTTCAACAACATGCTGACCGGCATCATCGGCAGCCTCGACCTGATGCAGCGCTACATCGCCAATGGCCGCGCCGATGAGATCGGCCGTTTCACCGACGCGGCGGTGTCCTCGGCCAACCGCGCAGCCGCGCTGACTCACCGCCTGCTGGCGTTCTCCCGACGTCAGTCGCTGGATCGCAAGACCATCGACGTCAATGAACTGATCCACTCGCTGGAAGACCTGATCCGCCGCACCAAGGGTGATCCGATCGAGCTCAAGTTGCGCCTCGCCGACAATGTCTGGTCCGTCAGTACGGATGTCAGCCAACTGGAAAACGCCCTGCTCAACCTGGTGATCAACGCCCGCGACGCCATGCCCGACGGCGGCGAGCTGTTGATCGAAACCGCCAACGTCTACCTCGACGGCAACGACATCACCACCCTCGAACCGGTCAAGGCCGGCGACTACTTGATGCTCGCGGTGAGCGACAACGGCACCGGCATGACGCCTTCGGTGCGCTCCAAGGCGTTCGATCCGTTCTTTACGACCAAACCCATCGGGCAAGGCACCGGGCTCGGGTTATCGATGATTTATGGCTTTGCCCAGCAATCGGGTGGACACGTCAGCCTCGACAGCCTGCCTGGCCAGGGTACCTGCGTGCGGCTGTACTTGCCGCGCCTCCACGCGCCGGAACCTGAGCAGCCATTGGCGGAAACGGTCAGCGAGACACCCACCCCCGCGACCGGCGAAAACGTGGTGGTGGTCGAGGACGATCCGGCGGTGCGCATGCTGGTCATGGATCTGCTCAAGGAGCTGGGTTATCGCGCCCATGAGGCCGAAGACGCCAAGAGTGCCCTGCCGCTGCTGGAGTCGGACATGCGGATTGACCTGCTGGTGACCGACGTCGGCCTGCCGGGCATGAACGGCCGGCAAATGGCTGAGATCGCCCGCCAGCATCGTCCGGGGCTCAAAGTATTGTTCATGACCGGTTACGCGCAGAAAGCCGCCGAACGCCAGGGCTTTCTGGAAGATGGCATGGACATGGTCGCCAAGCCGTTTTCCATCGAACAGCTGGCCGGCAAGATCCGCACGATGATCAGCCAAAATCCGTGACTTGAGGCATAATCCGCGCCCCGCCGTCACCCCGCTACAGGTATTGCACGATGAAAGCCCAAGCCCGCCATATTCTGGTGAAGACCGCCGAAGAGGCTGAAAAACTCAAACAACGCATCGCCAATGGTGAAGCGTTCGATGTGCTGGCGAAGAAGTTTTCGACCTGTCCGTCCGGCAAGCGCGGCGGCGATCTGGGTGAAGTGCGGCCGGGGCAGATGGTCGGTGCGATCGATGCGGTGATCTTCAAAAAGCCGCTGCGCACGGTGCACGGGCCGATCAAGAGCAAATTCGGGTATCACCTGGTGCAGGTGTTTTACCGCGATTGATCCAGTGCCCTGAAGGCGCGGCTTTCGGCAGCGCCTTCAGGAATCGGCATCAATCCCTGGGGATCAGCGCCCCAGGCACTTGAATGACCTGACTGGCCAAACGATGTCCCGCCTCCGCCGCCTGCGCAGGACTTGCGCCCGACAAGCGACTCGCCAGATACGCCGCACTGAACGAATCCCCCGCCGCCGTGGTGTCCACCACCTTTTCGACCTTCTGCGCCGGAACTTCAAACGCTTCCCCGTCGCAACGGATCAGACAGGCTTCAGCGCCGCGCTTGAGCACCACTTCCGGCGTGCCAATCTGCGCGTACGCGTCAAACACCGCGTCACAGTCCTCGAAATGGAACAGCGCCTGCTCGTCGTCCACCGTCAGCAATGCCAGATCGACATGGGGCAACACGCTGCGATACGCCGTCCGCGCCTCCTCCACCGATGCCCACAAACGCGGCCGATAGTTGTTGTCGAAGACGATTCGCGTATCACGCTGACGGGCTTCGATCAAGGTTTGAATCAGCTTTTCCCGACCCTGTGCGCCGAGTACCGCCAGCGTGATACCGCTGAAATACAACACGTCATAATCCGGCAGCGCCGCCAGAATCGGCGCAGCCGCCGGCGTGGTGAAGCAGTCGCGAACGGCGGCTTCGTTGCGCCAGTAAAGGAAGCGGCGCTCCCCGGCAGCGTCGGTCTGGATGCAATACAGGCCCGGCAGGCGACCGGGCAAACGCTGAACCAGATCCAAGCCAATGTTTTCATCGGCCCAACTGCGGCACATCGCATCACTGAAGCTGTCGTCACCCAGCGCCGTGACGTAATCGACCTGCGCCTTGTCGCCCATGGCGCGGGACAGATACACCGCCGTGTTCAGCGTGTCCCCGCCAAAGCTCTGTTGCAGGCTGCCATCGGCACGTTGCTGGAGTTCGATCATGCATTCGCCGATCAGGGCGATGCGCGGGGTGTTCGGACCCAACGGACTGAGCGTGTTCATCAGAAACAGGTTTCCATGGTTTCGATCACCGACAGCTGCTCGTCCACCAGCAGCCCTACGCGCCACTTGTCGAAGGTCAGGCACGGGTGCGAAGTGCCAAAGGAAATGATGTCGCCGACGCGCAATTCCACGCCGGGCGCCACGGTCATGAACGCGTGCTGGTCCATCACTGCCGTCACCTTGCAGGCGCCGACATCGTCGCCCACCGCTGGCAGCACACCGGCCTTGTAACGCAGCAAGGGCACCGGCATCCCGGCATCGAACGCCACGTCACGCTTGCCCAGGGCAATCACGGCAAAGCCAGGCTCGGGCATCGACTGCACGTGGGCCCAGACTTCCAGCGCCGGACGCAGCCCTTCGTGCAGGTCACTGCGACGATCGAGCACGCAGCACTGCGCCTCTTTATAAATGCCATGGTCGTGGGCCACGTAACTGCCGGGACGCAACACGCTGAGGAAACGCCCGCCAGCGTTCTGCGCCTCGAACGATTCGGCGATCAGGTCGTACCAGGCCGAACCCGACGCGGTGATGATCGGCTTGGCGATAGCGAACGCGCCGCTGTCCTGCAACTGCACCGCCAGGCGCACCAGCGAAGCCGCGAATTCACGAATGCCGGTGACAGCGTGATCGCCATGGATCACGCCTTCGTAACCTTCGATGCCGGTCAGGGCCAGCGCCGGTTGTGCAGCAATGGCCTTGGCCAGTTCGATGACTTCCTGCTCGCTGCGGCAACCGCAACGGCCACCGACCACGCCGTACTCGATCATCACGTTCAGCCGCACGCCACGCGACGCGAAGTAAGCGCCCAGATCGGCGACGTTGTCCCGGTGGTCGACCATGCAATAGAAATCGAAGCCCGAATCGGCCGCCAACAGATCGGCAATCAACGCCATGTTCGGCGTACCGACCAATTGGTTGGCCATCAGCACCCGGCGCACGCCGTGGGCGTATGCGGCGCGGGTCTGGGTGGCGCTGGCCAGGGTGATGCCCCACGCGCCGGCGTCGAGCTGACGACGAAACAACGCCGGGGTCATGCTGGTCTTGCCGTGGGGCGCGAGTTCGGCGCCGCTGTCGCTGACGAATTTCTGCATCCAGCGGATGTTGTGCTCCAGCGCTTCGCGGTGCAGCACCAGCGCCGGCAGGCTGATGTCACGCACCAGTTGTGCGCCGATGGCGGCATCGCCCTTTTCCACGGCAGCAGTGTTGTTGGCAGTCGTCATGGTCGAACTCCTCACAGTCGCGCCCGCAGGCAGGCGCGGTTATTCGTTGATTCGCCGGGCGAGGCTGTTGGCGCTCTCGATCAAGACCCGGCGATAGTCGTTGTAATTGTTCTTGGCATCGGCGCGCGGCGCGACGATGCACAGGGTGCAGATGGCCACGCCATTCGGGTCTTTGACCGGGGCGGCGAAGCAGTGGGTGAAGGTGTCGGCGACACTGTCGAAGGAGAAGAAACCGTCGATGCCGGCCTGACGGATTTCCGCCAGAAACGTCTCCATCGGCAGGCGTTCGCCATCCGGCAGGATGAAGTCGTCGGGGTCGATCAAGTCGCTGATCTGCTGGTCACTCAAGTGCGCCAGCAGCAGGCGTCCCGAGGCGGTCCACGGGATTGGCGCGTTTTCGCCAATATCGGAAGAAATGCGGAAATGCCGCTCGCCCTCCTTCATCAGTGCCACCGTGTATTTGCGCCCGTTAAGCAGGCACATCTGCGCGGTTTCCCGGGTCTGGCTGACGATCTCCTGCAGCGCGTGATCGGCCTCGCGACTGAGGTCGAAATGCCGCAAATGCGCCTGCCCGAGGAAGTACAGCTGACGACCGAGATAGACGTGACCATCCTTGCCCACCGGCTCCAGGATCCGCCGCTCGAGCAATGACGCCACCAGTTCGTAGACCGTGGATTTCGGGCTGCCGATGCCGTTGGCGATGTCGTTGGGGCGCAGTGGCTGGCCGATTTCCTTGAGGAAATCGAGGATATCGAACGCCCGGTCCAGACCGCGTGCCCGGCGCTTGATGGTGTCTTCGGTCATTTCTGTGGTTCCCATTCAAAGTGCCGGGAGTTTATCGCGAAAGATCGTTCCCATGCTCCGCGTGGGAATGCAGCCAGGGACGCTCTGCGTCCTTTGGAACGCGGAGCGTTCCTTGAGGCATTCCCACGCAGAGCGTGGGAACGATCCGCGTGCTGATCAGGCCTTTTTCTTGTACGCAATGCAGTCGATCTCGACCTTGCAGTCGACCATCATGCTCGCCTGCACACAGGCCCGGGCCGGTGCGTGTTCGGGCTTGAAGTACTCGCCGAAGACCTTGTTGAAACTGGTGAAATCCCGCGGATCGTCCAGCCACACGCCGGCACGTACCACGTCTTCCAGGCCATAACCGGCCTCTTCGAGAATCGCGATCAGGTTTTTCATGGTCTGGTGCGTCTGCTCGACGATGCCGCCCACAATGATCTCGCCATCCACCGCCGGCACCTGCCCGGAAACATGCAGCCAGCCATCGGCTTCAACGGCGCGGGCGAATGGACGCGGCTGGCCGCCAGCGGCGGTGCTGCCGGTGCCGTAACGAGTAATGCTCATGGGTGTTTCTCCTGATTGAAAAAGTGAAAAGTCAGAACCGCGTGCTTTTGAGAAATTCCGCCAGCCGCGGCGATTGAGGACGCTCGAACAGTTCCTTGGGAGGCCCCTGCTCTTCGATGCGCCCCTGATTCATGAAAACGATCTTGTCCGATACCTCGAAGGCAAAACGCATTTCGTGGGTCACCAGCAACATGGTCATACCGTCCTCGGCCAGGCCTTTGATCACGTTCAGCACTTCGCCGACCAGTTCCGGATCGAGGGCCGAGGTGACTTCGTCGAACAGCATCAGGCTCGGGTTCATCGCAATCGCCCGGGCAATCGCCACGCGCTGCTGCTGACCGCCGGACAACTGGCCGGGAAAGTGATTGCGCCGTTCCAGCAGACCGACCCGCTCCAGCCATTTTTCGGCCAGGGCCACGGCTTCGTCCTTGTGCATCTTTTTGACTTTGAGCAGGCCGAGCGTGACGTTCTGCAACGCGGTCAGGTGCGGGAACAGGTTGAATTGCTGAAACGCCATGCCGGTCATCGCCCGATGACGGGCAATGACTTTTTCCGGGTGGCGCACGCGTTTGCCGTTGAGTTCGTCATAGCCGATGGATTCGCCGTCGAGCAGGATCTGCCCGCCCTGGAATTCCTCAAGCATGTTCACGCAGCGCAACAGCGTGGTCTTGCCCGAGCCACTGGAGCCGATCAGCGTCACCACGTTGCCGCGCTGCATGCTCAGGTCGACGCCCTTGAGCACTTCGACCGCGCCGTATTGTTTGTGCAGGCCACGGATGTCCAGCAGGGGCTGACCGTTCTGGACGTTGGAAACTTGAGCTTGAGTCATGGCAGGGCCACCCGCTTTTCAATGTGCCGGCCGAGTAATTCGATGCCGTAGTTGATGACGAAGAACAGAAAACCGGCGAACAGGTAAAACTCCAGAGTCATGAACGTCCGGGCGATGATCTGCTGAGTGCTGAGCAACAGCTCGGCCACGCCGATCACCGACAGCAAGGTCGAGGCCTTGACGATTTCCGTGGACGAGTTGACCCAGGTCGGCAGGATCTGCCGCAGCGCCTGAGGCAACAGCACGTAGCCGAGGGATTGATAGAACGTCAGGCCGATGGCCTTGCCGGCTTCCATCTGCCCGCGTGGCAACGCCTGCAACGCACCGCGCACGATCTCGGCTACGTGGGAGCCGCAAAACAGCGTCAGCCCGAGGGCGCCGGCCTGAAATGCACTGATCTGCCAACCAAGCGCCGGCGCCATATAGAAGCAGGCCAGCACCAGCACGAACACCGGGGTACCGCGAATCAGGTCGACATAAAAGCGGAACGGCGCGCGCATCCAGAACTTGCCGTAAGTCAGCACCAGCCCGGCAAACACACCGATGACCGTGCCGAACAGAATCGCCAGCGCCGACACCTGCACGCTGGTCAGAAAGCCTTGCCACAAGGCTTCACGGGCAATCCACAACTCATGCAACCAATTGGGGGATTGGTACATCGCAGCCTCCTATCGGCGGATTGC
Source organism: Pseudomonas sp. NFIX49 (assembly GCF_900115915.1). Lineage (NCBI taxonomy): Bacteria > Pseudomonadati > Pseudomonadota > Gammaproteobacteria > Pseudomonadales > Pseudomonadaceae > Pseudomonas > Pseudomonas sp. NFIX49. The sequence continues at coordinate 394,531 of NZ_FOYE01000006.1, forward strand.
CAGACGCTGCTCGAGATAACGCAGCAGCATGGCTATGAGGTAACAGGCCGCGACATACAACGCCGTGGTTACCAGCCAGGTTTCGATCACCCGGTAGCTCTCGACGTTGATCTTGCGCGCGTAATAGGTCAGCTCCGGCACCGCGATCGCGGCGGCCAGCGAGGTGTCCTTGAACAGCGAAATGAAGTTGTTCGACAGCGCCGGCAGCACGTTGCGCAACATCACCGGCACGGTGACGTAGGCTTTCACCTGCCACTCGCCCAGACCGATGGCCAGCCCGGCTTCGCGCTGGCCTTTGGGGATGCTCAACAAACCGCCGCGGAACACTTCGGTCAAGTACGCCCCGGCATACAGCGACAGCGTGATGATGAACGACGGGATCTTGTCCAGCCGAATCCCCAGGCTCGGCAACGCAAAATAGATCAACAGAATCAACACCAGAATCGGCGTGTTACGGATCACCGTCACATACACCGATGCCAGCACCCGCAAGGCGCGATGCTTGGACAGCAAGGCAAACGCCATCAGCAGGCCGATCACGCAGCCGATGGCGATCGACACCAGCGCCAGTTCGAGGCCCAGACCGAGCCCCGCCAGCAAGGTGTCGAAATCGCGCCACACGGCAGCAAAGTTCAACTGATAGTTCATGGTCGGCAGTACCTTGAGCGGGGCGCGTCAGAGCGCCCCACTCTCACGGGATCATTTGAATTCGACAGGGAAACCGATGGCGGGCGATGGCAGATCGACGCCGAACCATTGCTTGAACGAGGCGGCATAAGTCGGGAACTCGACGCCGGTCATGGCTTCATGCAGCGCGGTGTTGACGAAGTTCAGCCAGTCCTGATCGCCACGTTTGACGGCGCAGGCGTAGGTCTGCGGGCTCCAGGCGTACGTCGGGCTGCGGTAGCGGCCAGGGTTCTGCACCATCAGGTATTTGACCGAAGACTGGTCGGTGGCAGCGGCATCGGCGCGACCGGAGTTCACGGCCTGGTACATCAGATCGACGCTGTCGTACTGATCGACCTTGGCCTTGGGCAGCGCCTGATGCACCAATTCCTCGGCATACACGTTCTGCAATACGGCTACGGTCACGCCATCGCCCCCGGCCTGCAGGTCTTCGATTTCCTTGTACTTGCTGTTGTTCGGCAGCAGCAGGCCGACGCCTTCGCGGTAGTAAGGCAGAGTGAATGCCACTTGCTGCGCACGGCTGGCGGTGACAGTGATGAACTGACAGCTCATGTCGACCTTGTCGGTCAGCAGGTTGGGAATCCGCGCATCGGACGACTGCACCACGAACTCGACCTTGCTCGGGTCATTGAACAGCCCTTTTGCCACCATCCGCGCGATGTCGATATCAAAGCCCTGCAACTTGCCGTCCGCGCCCTGGAAGTGCCACGGCGCGTTGGTACTGCCGGTGCCCACAATCAGTTTTCCACGGGCCAGGACGCTGTCGAGCTTGCTGTCGGCCGCTTCGGCCATACCCATGACAGCGGAAGAAGCCGCGAGAACAAAAACACACGCTTTGAACAAGGAAGGTCGGCGATGCATGGCAAGCACTCCAGAGGATTGTTTATTCCGCTATACCGGAACACGGTTTGTTACTACGGAATAGACAGCAGAAAGTGTGCCACAGGATTCGCGGGGAATCTGCACCCGTTTGAAAATTCACAGGAATCAAAGAGATACGTAAAACGGAAAAATAGAGAAACAGCGAGAGCGCGGAGCGTGCGCTACCGTTGGCTACAACAATGCGGGTAACAGGTTCCCAGTCGGTGCACGGGTGATCGATTCAGGGGCAGCGTTTATCTCCGAGAACCTAGCTCAAAGGTCGTCTATCGAAACTTTTATGGTCGGATCATTTTCCCGCTCCTTGCAGAGAGCTATCAGCTCCAGATCCTCAAGGCGATTCATAAGTGCCTCATCGATTCGTACTACGGAAACTGCTTTCAAACCTGCATCGCTGCCCATCAGGAGCTCCTATGATAAATGCCTGAAAACGATACCAGCTGCCTTGCCTCCGCGGATCTGAGTCTTCTGAGGGAATGCTCTTGCATCAAAGTAGGACGAAATCATCCTTTGCAGGACCTACCTGTAATTTCTGACAGTAGACCGCCGTTTTGCCCTGCTTTAACGTCAAAGGCCTTCCAGATTCATTGTTCAGGAGGCTCCGATGACGACACCGACTCGATATTCAGCGTTGCCCCCGACGTACCGGAAAGTCTTGAAAGCCAGGCGCCTTGTTGTCCTGTATTTCTTCAACGAGCACTGCGGTGCCTGCGTGTCTTCCGGCCCCGTTTTTCTCGAGATCGCCAAGCCCTTTCGGCCCTGGATGGATATCTTCATGCTCGATACCGCACAGTCGTGTCGGCATCCGGATGTCAAGGGCACACCGACGGTGCTGTTCTACAAGGAAGGGGTTCTGGTCAAAATACTGAAAGGCATCGGTACAGAGGAATCCCTGCGTCACAACTTCACCCAACACCTCGGCAAAACCAGGCACTGCGCTGCACCACGCAAACCGAGCCATGACCTGAACTGGCTGCATCACACCCTCCGCACCCTCTGCACCGTCCACCGCGCAAAACGGTGGAACCTTTCCTGAAAGTGCCATCCAAGCGCCATCAGGCAGTTGCACCTTCGCTGCTATTGATCTGTAACAACTAGCCTCGAGACCGGATTGGACAAGCTCCCATCCGGCTGCTTTTCTTTATTTCTCAGAAAGAGAAGAGTGCTGCCGGCCCTCGGGTCGCAGCCTTGCTACGTCCCAGGAGGGGTCAATGTCCTTTAAAGTCATGATGGTTTTCGGCACCCGCCCGGAGGCCATCAAAATGGCTCCGCTGGCCCGGATTCTGCGTCAGGGGCCCGACATCACACTCAACATCTGCTCCACCGGTCAACATCGCGAGATGCTCACTCAAATGCTGGACGCGTTCGAACTGACGGTCGACGAAGACCTGCAAGTCATGACCCAAGGCCAGACCCTGAACGGTCTGTCGCAACATCTGCTCGCCCAGCTCGATCAGGCCTACGAGCGGGTCAAACCGGACATCGTGCTGGTCCACGGCGACACCACTACCAGCTTCATCGCCGCCCTCGCCGCCTTCAATCGTCAGCTGCCCATCGGTCACGTCGAAGCCGGTCTGCGTACCGGCAATCTGCGCGCGCCCTGGCCCGAGGAAGCGAATCGGCGCCTGACCGGCGTGATAACCGACCTGCATTTCCCGCCGACCTCCAAATCCGCTGCCAATCTGCTGCGCGAAGGCGTACCCGAAGACAACATTGAAATCACCGGCAACACTGTGATCGATGCCTTGCTGTGGATGCGCAAGCACCAGCAGGACATCGATTGGCATCCGCCCGCCGATTCGCCTCTGGCGGCAATTGATGACCAGCGCCGGATGATTCTGGTGACCAGCCATCGACGGGAAAATCTCGGCGACGGTTTCCGCAATATCTGCCAGGCCCTGGCCGAACTGGCCGAACAATACCCGGACGTGCAATTCGTTTATCCGGTGCACCTCAATCCGCTGGTGCAGGAGGTGGTGTACGGCATGCTCGCCGACAAACCGAACATCTATCTGGTGCCACCGCAGGACTATCCGAACTTCGTCTGGCTGATGGGCCGCGCGCACTTCATCCTGACCGACTCCGGCGGCGTCCAGGAGGAAGCGCCGGCAATCGGCAAACCGCTGCTGGTACTGCGCGACGTCACCGAACGGCCTTCCGTGCTCGAGAGCGGCACCATGCTGCTGGTGGGCACGGACAAGGCGCGCATCGTCAAGGAAGCCCGCCAACTGCTAGACGACCCGGACACTTACGCCCGCATGAGCCGCGTGCACTTCCCCTATGGCGACGGTCACGCCAGCGAACTGATCGCCACCCGCCTCCACGCCTGGCTGAGCGCACACTCGGCGGTGGGTAAAGGGGTATGAGTCTGGGTTGGGTCGATTTCTTCGCGTATGTGCTGTTCGGTCTCAAATATGTGGCGATTGCCCTCGCCCTGCTGATGTTCATCCTCGGCCTCGATGACCTGTTCATCGACCTCGTGTACTGGAGCCGCAAGTTCATCCGGCGCTGGCGGATCTACGAAAAATTCAAGCGCGCCGACGAGGAGCGCCTGTATTCGATTCCCGAGAAGCCGCTGGCAATCATGGTGCCAGCGTGGAACGAAGTCGGCGTGGTCGGCGAAATGGCGCGTCTGGCCGCCTCGACCATCGACTACGAGAACTATCAGATTTTCGTCGGCACCTACCCTAACGATGCCGACACCCAGGCCGATGTCGACGCGGTGTGCCAGCACTACCCCAACGTGCACAAAGTGGTTTGCGCCCGACCCGGCCCGACCAGCAAGGCCGACTGCCTGAACAACATCATCGACGCGATCCTGCGCTTCGAGAGCGAGGCGAAAATCCAGTTCGCCGGGTTCATCCTGCACGACGCCGAAGACGTGATTTCGCCGATGGAATTGCGCCTCTACAACTATCTGTTGCCGAACAAGGACCTGATCCAGATTCCGGTCTACCCCTACGCGCCGGAGTGGAAAGGCTTCACCGCCGGGCACTACGTCGATGAGTTCGCGGAAAACCACGGCAAAGACGTCATTGTTCGCGAAGCCCTCACCGGTCAAGTGCCCAGCGCCGGCGTCGGCACCTGCTTCAGCCGCAAGGCCATCAGCGCCCTGCTGGAAGACGGCGACGGTATTGCCTTCGATGTGCAGAGTCTCACCGAAGACTACGACATCGGCTTCCGGCTCAAGCAGAAAGGCATGAAATGCATCTTCGCCCGTTATTCGGTCAGCGATCCAAAACTGGCACTGGAGCAACCCTGGGTGTTCGGTATGAACCGCGAGTTCTCCCAGGTGATCTGCGTGCGCGAGCACTTTCCCCGCGACCTTCAACACGCGATCCGGCAGAAATCGCGGTGGATTGTCGGCATCGTGTTCCAGGGCACCAAGAACCTGGGCTGGAGCCGCAAGGGTCTGCTCAATTATTTCCTGTGGCGCGACCGTCGCGGGCTGATCGCCTATTTGCTGAGCTTTCTGGTGAACCTGCTGTTCCTGGTGCTGCTGGCGATGTGGGCGGTCACGATCATTTCCCCGGACTCGTGGCGTTATCCCTCGATCCTCGCGGACAGTTCGCTGCTCTCGGTGCTGCTGTGGCTCAACGGCCTGATGCTGCTCAACCGCCTGTTCCAGCGCGGCTGGTTTGTCACTCGTTACTACGGATTGGTTGAAGGTCTGCTGTCAGCGCCGCGCATGATGTGGAGCAACTTCGTCAACTTCTTCGCCAACCTGCGCGCCCTGCGTCAGGTGATGGAAATGGGCGATTCGCGACGCGTGGCCTGGGACAAGACCACCCACGAATTCCCGGCGCTGACCAAGGCCCAGCGCACTCCACTTGGCCATCGGCTGGTGGAAAAAGGCCTGCTTACCGAAGAGCAACTGGAAGCGGCGATCACCAGCCCGGTACGCCGGCGCCTCGGGCGCGAACTGCTTTTGCGTGAATACATCAACAGCACCCAACTTGTGCAAACCCTGGCCGAACAGCTTGATCTGGAATGGGCGCCACTCAATCCGTTCAAGCTCGACAAACGCCTGATCGATGCCGTACCGCGCCGGGTCGCTTCCCACTACGGCATTTTGCCGGTGGCCGAAGAAGGCGACACCCTGATTCTGGCCTCCGAAGGCCCGGTCAGCCAGGTCTCGCTGGGCGCCATCAGCCGTCAATTGAAACGCCCGGTGCGCAGCCGTCTCGCACCACAGGGCCGCGTCACATTGGGGATTCGCTACTGGTACGCCAGCCCCCGCCAGAATGAGGAAGTGCGTCATATGCTCGAAGTGCTTGAGCGCCATCAGGACGATGAGGCCCTGCTGGAACGGGTCAGTCGCCATCAAGTGCTGCTCGGCAATCTGTTGCAGGTACGCGGCATGGTGCCGCCCACCCTGTTCAATCAGGCGCTGATCGACTTCGATGCCGAGAAGATGTCACTCGGTGAACACCTGATTTCTCGGGGCATGATTACCCAGGAAGTACTGGAACAGGCGCTGGCTGATCAGACCAGCGAACAGCAAGCTGCCTACCGCATTGTCCGGGAGGTCGCATGAAGCCTGTGCATCGTCAAACCTTGCTGATGGGCAGCCTGCTGCTGGGCCTGAGCACCACGTATCCGCTGCAAGCGGCACCACTGAGCGACTTTGAACAGTTCCGCAGCTATCCCTACATGGACCGCAGCTATCGCGAGGCGAAAAAGGGTAACTGGAAAGAAGTCGAACGCCTGATGCGCCACTTGCTGGAAAAGGTCCCGAAAAATGACGAGGCCCGGGCACTGCTGGTGGAGTCCCTGGCCAAGCAGCGTCGTTACAAGGAAGCGCTGCAAGCCTTGCCGGACAACAGCGAAGCGCTGCTCGACCTGCGCCTGACCTGGATCGAACAGGATCCTCCGACCAGCACGCAAGTGGAAAGCTGGATGGCCACCAGCAACCTGAATGACCGCGTGCGCCTTTGGCAGGCCTACAGCCTGAGCCTGGCCAAGTTCGGCGGCGCGGCCAAGGCCCACGACTGGCTGGCGCAACTGGCGCCCAAGGGCGATGACAATATCCTGCGTCTGGCCCGCGCCAACTGGTCGGAGCAACTGCGCGACTGGAGCGGCACCATCGACCAACTGGCACCGCTGGCCGCACGCAAACAACTGGACGCCGAAGGCTGGCAACGTCTGGCCAATGCCTACGTGCAACGCCTCGATGAAAAGCCGCTGCAGCAACTGCTGCAACAGGCGCCGAGTCCCGAAGCCGCGCGCAACATTCGCCTGGCGATGGTCGATCGCGCCATCGCCATGGGTCACGAGCAACAGGCCCAGCGCTGGATGCAGTCGCTGCCGGCCAGCGACCTCGCCGATCCGGCGCAACGACAGCGTCTGTGGGAACTGGCACGCAAGACCGAAGACGTGCCCACCGTGCAGCGTCTGAGCAACGATCTGCAACGTCCTTGCCTGGAAACCGCCGAATGGCTGTCGCGGCAGGATCCGGAAGCGGCGCTCAAGCAACTGCGCAATTGCACGCCAACGGACGACCCACAAACCTGGCTGGTACTCGCCCAGCGCCTGCAAGCCACGGATCTGTTGCAAAGCACCCGTCTGCCGGAGCCTTGGGACAGCCGTCGGCAAACGCAGGTGCTCGACATCTGGCAGGAGCAAGGTCGCAGCGCCGAGGTCAACGCGTGGCTGGCCGGTCAGCAACAGACGCCCGATATCGTCAAGCGCCGAGCCGAACTGACACAGCGCATGGGGCGAATGATCGAAGCGCAAACCCTGTGGGAACTGCATTACCGGCAAACCGACAATCTGTCCTCGCTGAATCAGGCCACCTATCTGGCAGTGAATGCGGGTGATCGCGCGCATGCCCAACAGTTGCTGGAATCCGCGTTCGATCGTCATGGCGGGCGTTTGCCGGCGACGGCGTTGCAGCGTCTGGCCGGTTTGTATGCCGCAGCGCCCTCCACGACTCCGGAGCAACAGCGACGCATGGCGCTCCTGCTCAACCGGGTGGACGGTGCCACGCGCGGCCAACTGCTCGCGCAACTCGCGGAGACCGGCCAGTGCGACGCCGTGCAGCATGCCATCGGCAGCCACCCGCAAGCGGCTGGCGATTACCGCGCGCTCGGTCGCTGCGCCATGCCTGATCGCCCGGGTGAGGCCGTCGTCTATTACCAGCAGGCTGAAAAACTCGGTGATCGCGGCAGTCGTCTGCCGCTGGCCTATGCCCTGGAAGCGGCCGGTGATTCTGCCGGTGCGCTGGCCATCTGGCGCAGCTTCCCGACCGCCGAACTCAGCGACAACGCGCGTCTGACAGCCAGTCGCAGCGCACTGAATGTCGGCGACAGCCAGACCGCAGAAACCTACTGGCAACAAAGCACCACTCGCGGCGCCAATGAGTGGGCCCTCGGCGCAGCCATCGCCGACGCACGGGGTGATCACGCCCAGGCACTGCAACGTCAGCGGCAGGCCCTGCAACAGGCTCCGGATGCCGGCCACTTCTACGCCGCATCGGTCACAGCGCAAAAGGCCGGGGACTTGCCGCAAAGCACTGCATGGCTGGCCGAAGCGGTACACCACGAGCCGAACAACCCGCGTTATCGCGCCGACTACGGCATGCGTCTGGCCGGTGCCGAAACCCGCGAAGAGCGCGCCACGGCGATTCCGTATCTGCAACAGGCGACCCGGGATTTCCCCGAGGATTACCGCCTCGGCGAAACCCTGGCCTGGCGCTACGACGAAGTGGAAGACAGCGCCTCCGCACGCAAGGAACTGCGCCGGGTGATCGATCTGGAGCAGAACCCGGTGGCGGCGGATGACGAAGACGGCAGCATGGAGGCCCGCCGTTATCGCCAGCGCCGCGCCCATGAAACCTTGTCCCGGCGTGACAGCCGGACGATTGCCAGCACCTGGTCGCCGGCCGGGATCTCCACCAACGACTTCGTGCGACCGGACGACAGCAAAGGTTCACGCCGTCGCTCGGATTCGCAGAATGTGCAACTGGCAATGTGGGACCACGCCCTGGGCGAAGAACCAAGCCGCGCCGGCAGCACGCTGTCGGTGTACGGACGTGTCTTGCTGGGCGGACAAGGTCGCTCCAGTTACGCCGAGTCCCTCGCCGCCGGTGTCGGCCTGCGCTACAAACCGTGGGGCACACAGAACATCAACTTCTACGGCGAGATCTACAAGCAGAGCCAGTTCGACGATGACGACAGTCACAGCCTGAGCCTCGGCCAGATGCTGGTGCCGGAAAAGCTGTTCGATCAGGTCAACGATCACCGCAAGGACGGCCACACCACCACTGATTACCTGCTGCGCGCCACCGCCTCATTCCTCGATCAGGGCCAGTACCGCAACGACTGGCGTGTCGACGAAAACGACTGGGACGAGCGTTTCCTGTACCTCGACGCCGCGTGGTGGACCAAGGCCGGCGATCACCAGTGGCTGTCGCGGTTCCAGCAAGGTCATGCATGGAAACTGCCGTTCAGCGGAGCCCAGACGATCATGCCTTACGGCTTCCTCGAATTTGCCAGCCAGGACCCGAGCAACGACTGGCGCCAGGACCTGCGCACCGGTGTCGGTCTGCGCTGGCAATGGTGGTACGACGAGGATCGCTACAACGCCTACCGTTCGAAACTGACGATTCGCACCGAATATCAACAGTCGCTGGGCGGCAATCTGTATGAAGGCGGCAACGGTGTGCTGCTGGGCGTGGAGTGGAATTTCTGATGGCTCGATGGATGCTGTGTTTGTGTTTGCTGATGAGCGCCACCGTCGCGAAGGCCGATGAGCGGCTGTTCTATCAGCCGCTGAATGTCGATGCCGGCCTGACGCAGGCGCAGTGGCAGAAGGTCTGGCAAGACACCGCGAAACAAGGCACGCGAACCGTGATCGTGCAGTGGACAGCCTATGGCGACTCGGACTTCGGCGGCGCCAATGGCTGGCTCGCCAACAGCTTGAAACTCGCTCAACGACAAGGTCTGCAACTGGTGCTCGGCCTGGCGATGGACCCGGCTTACTACAAGCGCATCGATGAACTGGACAGCGCCGGCCTCGGCGCCTACTGGCAGGCGCAACTGGGCCAGTCGCTCGCCCAGCAGCAGAAGCTGCGGCAGGACTGGAAGCTGCCGGTCAGCGGCTGGTATCTGCCGCTGGAACTGGATGACCTGCACTTTCTGGCGGCAGATCGACGGGCCACGCTTCAGCGTCAGTTGAAGGATTTCGCCACGAAGCTGGATGCGCCGCTGCATGTCAGCGCCTTCAGTGCCGGCAAGCTGGCTCCGGCGGTCAACGGCCAATGGCTGGGCGAATTGACGGCGGCGGGTGCGCAGGTCTGGTGGCAGGACGGCGCGGGCACCGGTCGTTTGTCACCGCTGGTGCGCAACGGTTACGCCAGTGCACTGCCCTGTTCCGTGGGGATCGTGCGCGAAGCCTTCCGGCAGGTCAGCCGCGAGGGCGAGCCCTTCCGTGCCGAACCGGCCAGCCCGGATGCGACCTCGACCGGCTGTCATCAGAACGCGGTGTTTTCCCTGCGCTATCGACCGTGGGGCTCGGTCATCCTCGACAACCAACGCAAGCATCCGGGCAGCAATGTACAAAACCATTGAAGACGAAGTCCTGAAGAAGACCGCACCCGCCGAACTGTGGAGCGAGTTCATCCAGCATGAATTCGAGCGGCTGCATTCGTTCTGCCTGTTGATCTACCTGGCGAGCATCGGCATCTGGCTCGCCTTCGACCTGATCGTCAGCTTCATCGGCAATCAGGGATTCACCTGGCGTTCGATGGTGTTCATCGCGGCCTTTGCGATTCTTGCTGTGGTGTTGATGTTCACCCGCAAGGCTCGACACTTCGACTGGCTGAACCTGACATTCGTGGTGATCATCACACTCGGCATCCGAATGGTGATCGACGGCCTGCCGCCGACCTTTCATGGCATCTGGCTGGTGCTCGCCGCAGCCACTACGTTGTACAGCGCCTCGGTACTGCCGCTCAGCCGCTGGTCGTTCTTCGGTGCCCAGGCCATCACCTGGCTGGTGCTCAATCCGTTCATGAACACCGGCATCGACCTGCTGGAACTCAAAGGCGTGATGACCATCGCCTACAGCGTTTTTCTCTGTGCTTTGACGATCTATACGTTTCTGAAGCTGCGCGAGGCCAAGCTCTACAACTACATCATGTCCAAGCTGTTGCTGGATCAGGCCTACAACGACACCCTCACCGAAATTCCCAACCGTCGCTCGTTCATGAGCCGCGCCGGAAAAACCCTGCAAGCCGTGCCTCGTGAGCACGACCATTACCTCGCGATGATCGACATCGACAACTTCAAGAAAGTGAATGACGTCTACGGCCATGACATCGGCGATGAAGTGCTCAAGCGCATCGCGGCGGACATCAAAACCGTGATGTCACGCTTCGAATACGCCCGACTGGGCGGCGAGGAGTTTGCGATCTACCTGGCCGGTGTGCGCCGCGAGGATGTCGAGGCGCTGGCCGGGGAATTGTGCCGGGTGGTGCGTGAGCAACCGACCCGGCACCCGGTGACCATCAGCATCGGTCTGGCCCGGGTCGAAGATGGCGACACCCTGAACCAGGCGCTGATCAAGGCTGACGAAGCACTGTATGAGTCAAAGCATACCGGCAAGGACCGCTACACTTTTCATCAATGAGCCCGTCAGGCCTCACGCACCAGTAACACCCGTGTCACACGACGTTCTTCGACCGCCATCACGGTCATGCCCCAGCCTTCATGCTCCAGTCGATCGCCCTTCATCGGCAGGCGATCCAGCAGGCTCATCACCAGTCCGGCCAAGGTCTGATAATCCTCGGTCGGCTCGGCGCGAAAACCGGTGTGCTCGCGGATGCGGGTCAGGTTCAGCGCACCATTGACGATAAACCCGCCCTGCTCCTCGACCACGTCGGGGCCGGCGATTTCACTGGCATCCGGCAGTTCACCGGCAATCGATTCGAGAATGTCGGTCATGGTCAACACCCCCACAAAGTCACCGAACTCGTTCACCACAAAGGCAATGTGGGTCGAGGCCGCACGCATTTGTTCCAGTGCGTTGAGGATCGAATAACTGTCCAGCAGATTGACGGTCTTGCGCGCCAGGTGTTCAAGGTTCGGCTCGTTGCCGGCCAGATACTCCTTGAGCAGTTCCTTCTTGTGCACGAAGCCCAGCGGCTCATCCACTGCGCCGTTACGAATCAGCGGCAAGCGCGAGTAGGACGAATGCATCAACCGCGTACGAATAGCCTCGGCGTCGTCCGCCAGATCAATGTGATCGACATCGGCGCGCACTGTCATCAAGGCGCGAATCGGTCGTTCGGCCAGTTGCAGCACACCACTGATCATCACCCGCTCGCGACGGTCGAACAGCTCCGCGCTCGGCGCTTCACCGTTGTCCAGCAAGTCGGAAATCTCCTCGCCGACCTCTTCCTCCGCCAGTTTGCGACCACCCAACAGACGCATCACCGCATGGGCCGTGCGCTCACGCATCGGGCGCAAGCCCTGCATCGAGCGCTTGCGACGAGCGCGGGCGGTCTGGTTGAAGATCTCGATCAGGATCGAGAAACCAATGGCCGCGTACAGATAACCTTTCGGTATGTGGAAACCCAGGCCTTCAGCGGTCAGGGCAAAACCGATCATCATCAGGAAGCCCAGACACAGCATGATCACCGTCGGGTGGGCGTTGACGAAGCGGGTCAGCGGCTTGCTGGCAACGATCATCACACCGATGGACACGACCACCGCGATCATCATCACCGCCAGTTCATCGACCATGCCCACGGCAGTAATCACCGCGTCCAGGGAGAACACCGCGTCGAGCACGACGATCTGCGCCACGATCGGCCAGAACAGCGCATAAGCGGTGTTGGTCGAGCGCTCGCCGATGTGGCCTTCCAGCCGTTCGTGCAATTCCATGGTCGCCTTGAACAACAGGAACACACCACCGAACAGCATGATCAGGTCACGGCCGGAGAAGCTCTTGCCGAACACCTCGAACAACGGTGCCGTGAGGGTGACCAGCCAGGAAATACTCGCCAGCAGGCCAAGACGCATGATCAGCGCCAGGCTCAAACCGATGATGCGTGCGCGGTCGCGCTGATGCGGCGGCAGTTTGTCCGCCAGAATCGCGATGAACACCAGGTTGTCGATACCCAGTACCAGTTCCAGCACGATCAGTGTCAACAAGCCCAGCCACGCCGTGGGATCCGCTAACCATTCCATAATCTGTCTCTATCTCTCGTCAGTGAATTCAGGCGGCCGGACACGGCAAAGTACGACGGGAAAGCTCGAAGGCTGCGCCAACAACGATAGTCGGTAGTCGGTAGACCGGATGTTGCGAGTGCGTCAAGACCGCGCGGTGGCGCGAGGGGAACAGGGTTCTTTGAATAGAACTGGGAGGCTCCGAGAGGGTGTTCATGCAAATCCTGAATGAAAAAAGGCCTTGAAGCGTACAGGCTCTGATGACTTTTCCTACAGCTGGAAATCATTTCAAAATCTGTACGCCGCCTGCCTATCGCCGCTCTCGTCAGCATCGGCAGCCAACGGATGCGCAAGGGCTAACGCCCGGAAAACCGCAGGCGAGACAACTGGCGCAGATCGCCCTCGACGTAGTAGTCGTTGGTCCAGCTGTCATCCGCCGCCAACGGCTGCACCTGCTTCAACGCCAGTTTTTTCGCGAAGTAGCGAAAACGGTAATGCTCGTAGAACCGCAGCAGTTCCAGGCCATAGCGATCCGCCAGATCGGTGTCGCCGCGAATGATCAGGTAGTTTTCGTCATTGCCGTTGCTGGCCGATGAACTGAGGTTGTGGCTGCCGCTGATGATGGTCGGGCTGTCGCTGGTGAAGTCGGTGACCACCGCTTTGGTGTGCACCAGCAGGTTGCCTTTCTGGCCTTTCATGTTTTCCCGCAACCAGCCTTCCAGCCCGGTGTTGAGCAACGCGGTGGCGGCGAATTCGGCAGTTCGGTCGGCGTGAAACCCGGTGATGCGGCTGACCGTGTTTTGCAGGCCGTAACGCAGGATGTCGTCGTGGGGCTGGCCGAGCAACGCGTTGAGAATCGCGTCGGGCAAGGCGAAGGCGGTGACGAACAGCAGGTCTTTTTTCGCCCCCTCGATGATATCGACGAACTCCCGCAGATCCGCGCCGCCGGTACGCGGGGAGAACCCGGCGAACAGGGGTTGCGCCGGGTTCATCGGGTTGTGTTGGGTAATCCAGTCGCGGGTGGCGCCGACGTCTGCCGGCTCGGCCCAGATCTGCTCGAAGGTTTTCAAGTAACTCGTGCCGACCGCCGAATCGTCCAGCACATGCACCACGTTGGCCTGGCGGTACACGCCGTTGGCGGTGAAGTTGGTGCTGCCGCACAGCACCGCTTGCGGCTGACGCTCGCCGCCTCTGTCGAGGCGGCTGAGGACGATGAACTTGTTATGGAAAATATTGTGGGTGACCCGCCCGCGCTTGCTGCTCGCCGGCAGTTTCGCAAGGCTTGCTTCGTTGATCGTCGTGTCTTCGTCGTCGGGCCGGGCGTGATACAGCACACGCACCTGAACACCTCGATCGAACGCCGCGTTCACCGTGTCGACGATGGCTTGCAACTGGTATTCGTAGATCGCGATGTCCAGTGCCCACTGGCCGTCGACTGCACGCTCGATAAAGCCTTGCAGACGCCCGAGCAGACCGTTCTCCAGCCATTGACGCGCGGCATCGGGCCAGGCTTCGATGGGCAGGTTTTTGTTGGCACTGATCTGTGCGTCGAGATCGGGGAATTTGCGCTGAAACGCCTGACTGGCGGCCACGGCACGGTTGAAGATCACGCCCTGACTGACAGGATGACCGTCATCAGAACGGATTGTCAGCTCCAGCGCTTCACCGAGTTGCAGCGCATCCGGCGTGCCATACGCCAGGTGCACGCGATAGTGGATCGTCATGCCCGGATTGACCGCGTAATCGGCCCAGCGAAATTTCTGCAGCGGTGCCTTGTCGCTCGGCGTGGCGTGGAACTGCGCGAAGGTATGGGCGCTGCCGGGAAAGGTCAGGCTGTTGAACAGGAACAGCCACGGTTTGGCGCCCTGCTGTTTCTCGATGGCAAACCCCAGCAGGCCTTTGCGCCGGGGTTCGGCGAGATCCATGGCGAGCAACACGCCGTTGGTGCCGGCGTAGGCCTTGACGCGAAAATCATCCTGCGGATTGGCGACCAGCACGCGCATGACTCACTCCTTGTGAATTGGCCTGAATGCAGCATAGCCCTCAGACCGACAATAACTCGTCGATATGCCGGTAATCCGCGTCCAGTGCGGTCGCCAATTGCCTTGCGCGCTTCAGGCGGATCGGCCCGCGCTCGATATCGATCAACAGGCCCGGACATGCGAGCGCCGGCAGTTGCGGCCAGTCTTTCAAACGGCCATCGGTGATCACCAGCAACCGTTGCTGTTCAGCGGGGAAACGCTTGCGCCGCACCGTCAGCCAATGCCCGGCTTCCGTCAACGCCGCCAACAATGGCGTGCCGCCTCCCGCACCCAATCCATCGAGCCACGCGCGCAAGCCGCTGGAGGCCTTCAGCCCTTGCACCTGCCATTTCGGCGCGGCGCCGCTTGCGGTCAGCAACGCAAGGCGCGCGCGCTGCCGGTAAGCGTCATCGAACAGTTGTGCGAGCACGCCCTTGGCATCGCTCAGCGCCTGATGACGACGGGTCGAGGCCGAGGCATCGACGATCACCAGCCACAGTTCATGGGGCGTGCGGGTACGCAGTTGAAACAGCAGATCCGCCCGGGTTTTCGGGCGGCCATTGAGCAAGGTTCCGGGCCAGTTCACCGAGCCACTGCGAGCGGCATGACGCTTGCCCTGGCGGCCGTTATCGAGGCGTCCGGCGCGGGGTCTGGCATTCGCCCCCGCGTCGGATCGGGGGCGAATGCCTAACGCTTTTTTTGTAGGTGTGGCGGCCAGGTAGGGACTTCGCAGCGTGCGCCGGTAGCCAGTGCCGGCGCCGGCATTTCTCCCCACTGGCCCTGCCCCTCGCTCGGCTCGGCGTTAGTGCCGGACGGCGATTGCGCCGGTGGCTGCGAGCTGGTCGAAGACTGTTCGCGACGACGATGACGCAATGCGAACTCAGCCACCGCATCGATATCCTGCTCGGCGATGGCGTCCGCACCGCGCCACGCCGCATGCGCCCGCGCGGCACGCAGCCAGACCAGATCGGCGCGCAAACCGTCGACGCCTGCCGCGAAGCAGCGCTCGGTGATCTGTGCCAGCGCCGCGTCATCCAGCGGGATGCCCGGTAAAACCTTGCGGGCGTTCTCGCAGCGCTGACGCAGAGCTTGCTGTTCAGCCTCCCACTGCGCACAGAACGCCTGCGGATCGCTGTCGAAATCCAGCCGACGACGAATGATCTGACCACGCTCGGCCGGCGCCGTGTGACCGCTCAGGGCGACGTTCAAACCAAAGCGATCCAGCAATTGCGGACGCAATTCACCCTCTTCCGGGTTCATCGTGCCGATCAATACGAACTTCGCCGAGTGCCGATGGGAAATGCCATCGCGCTCGATCAGGTTAGTGCCGCTGGCAGCCACATCGAGCAGCAAGTCCACCAGATGATCCGGCAGCAGATTCACTTCATCGACGTACAACACGCCGCCGTCAGCCTTCGCCAGAACGCCGGGAGAAAACTGCGCGCGACCGTCGTTCAACGCCGCGTCCAGATCCAGCGTGCCGACCAGTCGCTCTTCGGTGGCGCCCAACGGCAAGGTGACGAACTGACCGCTGGCCAGCAGATCCGCCAGACCCCGGGCGAGCGTCGACTTGGCCATGCCGCGCGGGCCTTCGATCAGCACGCCGCCGATCTTCGGGTCGATGGCCGTCAGGTACAGCGCCAGTTTCAGATCATCGGCGCCAACCACGGCGGAGAGCGGGAAATGCGAAATGTCGGTCATGTTCAGTCTTAGCTCTCTTCTTCTATGTCCAGCAGCAGGTTTTCCAGAGCTTCTTTGTAGGCGCCCGGTTCCTGCCACATCCCGCGCTGCTGCGCTTCGAGCATGCGTTCGGTCATGTCGCGCAGTGCGTGGGGATTATGCTCGCGCACGAACTCGCGGGTCGCCGGGTCCAGCAGATACGCATCGGCCAGCAAGGCGTACTGATGGTCGTCGATCAGTTGCGTGGTGGCGTCGAAGGCGAACAGGTTGTCGACCGTCGCCGCCAGTTCGAACGCGCCTTTATAGCCGTGGCGCTTGACCCCGTCGATCCATTTCGGATTCGCCGCCCTCGAGCGGATAACTCGGTTCAGTTCTTCCTTCAAGGTGCGGATCTTCGGCAGGTCCGGCTGACTGTGATCGCCGTGATAACTGGCCGCCGCTTCGCCGCGCAGGCTTTCCACGGCGGCGAGCATGCCGCCCTGGAACTGGTAATAGTCGTTGGAATCGAGCAGGTCATGCTCGCGGTTGTCCTGGTTTTGCAGCACGGCCTGCACCTGGCTCAGGCGCTGGACGAATTGCTCGCGGGCGGCAGTGCCTTCGTCGGAACCACCGTAAGCATAGGCGCCCCAGTTCAGGTAGACCTCGGCCAGATCTTCGCGGGTTTGCCACAGGCGACCATCGATGGCGCCCTGCACGCCCGCGCCATAGGCACCGGGCTTGGCACCGAAGATCCGCCAGCCGGCCTGACGTCGGGCAGCCTCTTCGTCCAGCCCGGACTGACGCAACGCCTCACGTTCGGCACGCACCTTGGCGGCCAACGGGTTGAGGTCGTCCGGCTCGTCCAGTTCGGCCACGGCTTGCACGGCGGCGTCGAACAGGCGGATCAGGTTGGCGAACGCATCGCGGAAAAATCCGGAGACCCGCAGCGTGACATCGACCCGAGGCCGGTCGAGCAGGCTCAGCGGCAGAATCTCGAAATCATCGACCCGCTGACTGCCGGTGGCCCATACCGGGCGCACGCCCATCAGCGCCATGGCCTGGGCGATGTCGTCTCCGCCGGTACGCATGGTCGCGGTGCCCCACACCGACAGGCCGAGCTGGCGCAGGTGATCGCCGTGATCCTGCAGGTGTCGCTCGAGAATCAGGGTCGCGGACTGGAAGCCGATTCGCCACGCCGTGGTAGTCGGCAGGTTGCGCACGTCCACGGAGTAAAAATTGCGACCGGTGGGCAGCACATCGAGGCGACCGCGACTTGGCGCGCCGCTCGGGCCGGCCGGGACGAAGCGGCCGCTCAGGGCATCAAGCAGGCCACGCATTTCGGCCGGGCCGCAGGCGTCGAGGCGTGGGGCGATCACTTCGCGGAGGTTGTCGAGGATTGCACCGACTTCAACCCAGCGCGGCTCGCTCCCACAGGGGGATGGCAGTGACTGGGAGATCAGTTGGGTGGCGAACAGCTCCAGACGTTCGCGAGTATCCCCCGCCGTACGCCAGACTTCATCGCTCAGCGATTGCAATTCCATTGGGCGCGGGCCGGTCCAGGAATCAGCCAGTGCACAATCCAGCGGATCGAACCCCAACTGAAACGCTTTCGCCAACGCCCGCAACAAACTCGATTGCGCGCCTTTGCCATCGCCACGCGGAATCCGCAGCAACGCCAGCAACGTGTCGATGCGCAGCCGACCACTCGGCGACTCTCCAAAGATGTGCAGACCATCGCGGATCTGCGACTCCTTCAAATCACACAGATAAGTATCCAGACGCGGCAGCCAGATCGCCGCATCGGCATCGCTGTCGAGGGCTTCGTCGAGTTGCAGCTCGCGGTCGATCTGCGTGTCACGCACCAGTTGCAGAATATCGCGCTGCAATTCCCGGGCGCGGCGCGGATCGAGCAACTGAGCTTCGTAATACTCGTCTGCCAACAGCTCCAGATTACGCAGCGGACCATAGGTTTCGGCGCGAGTCAGCGGCGGCATCAGGTGGTCGATGATCACCGCCTGAGTGCGACGTTTGGCCTGGGCGCCCTCGCCCGGATCGTTGACGATAAACGGATAGATGTTCGGCAGCGGCCCGAGCAGCGCGTCCGGCCAGCAGTTCTCCGACAGACCCACGCCTTTGCCGGGCAGCCATTCGAGGTTGCCGTGCTTGCCGACGTGGATCACGCCGTGAGCCCCGTAGGTCTGGCGCAGCCAGAAATAGAACGCGAGGTATGCGTGCGGCGGCACCAGATCCGGGTCGTGATACACCGCGCTCGGATCGACCTGATAACCCCGCGCCGGTTGAATGCCGACGAAAGTCAGGCCAAAACGCAGGCCAGCGATCATCATCCGCCCGTCCCGGCACATCGGATCGTTTTGCGGCGAACCCCAGCGCTCCAGCACTGCCGTGCGGTTGGCTTCGGGCAGTGCGTTGAACATCGACAGGTAATCATTCATCGCCAGGCTTTGCTGGCACGGGCGCTGATCGAGGGTGTCGAGGTCATTGCTGACGCCACCCAGCAATTGCCGGATCAGTTCGGTGCCGCTGTCCGGCAGTTCGGCGGGCAGCGGATAACCTTCGGCCCGCAATGCCCGCAGGATATTCAGCGCGGCAGCCGGCGTGTCGAGGCCGACGCCGTTGCCGATGCGCCCGTCCCGGGTCGGATAGTTGGCGAGGATCAGGGCGATGCGCTTTTCAGCGTTCGGCACCCGCGCCAGATCGACCCAGCGTCGCGCCAGTTCGGCGACGAAATCCATGCGCTCGGGTTGGGCCCGATAACACACCACGTCGGACTGACTGCGCTCGCTGCGCCAGGCCAGATCCTTGAAGCTGATCGGCCGACTGATAATCCGGCCGTCCAGTTCCGGCAAGGCGATGTGCATCGCCAGATCCCGGGGGCCGAGGCCCTGCTCGCTCTCGCGCCAGCCAGGCTCGTTGTCTTGGGCGCAAATCGCCTGGATCACCGGAATGTTGCGACGGAACGGCCGCAGATGCGGCGCTTCCGGGCTGGACTGGGCGAAACCAGTGGTGTTCAGAATCACCGAGGCCTCGACTTCATCCAGCCAGCCCTCGACCACCGACAGGCAGCCGGGCTCTTTCAAACTGGCCACGGCGATCGGCAGCGGATTGAGTCCGGCCGCCTGAAGCCGTTGGCAGAACACGTCGATAAACGCCGTGTTCGCCGCTTGCAAATGCGAGCGATAAAACAACACCGCCGACACCGGTTGACCGGGCAGCCAATCGGCTTGCCAGTCACTCAGTGCGGCGGTGTTTTTGTTCGGATGATATATCGCCGTGCGCGGCAGCGTTTGCGGCTCGCCCCACACGTAATCCCGCGCCAGCCAGCGATTGGCCAGGCAACGGAAAAAGTCCAGCGCATTGCCCATGCCGCCCTGACGCAGAAACTGCCAGAGCCGGTCGCGATCCTCGGCGCCCACGGTGCTCAAGTCGCTGAGTTCCGGGTCGGGCCGGTCATCGCCCGGCACCAGAATCACCTGCACGCCACGCTCGGACAACTCGACCAGCCGCTCGACGCCATAACGCCAATAAGCGATGCCGCCGTGCAGCGAAATCAGAATGACCTTGGCGTGGCGCAGTACCTCATCGACATAGAGGTCGACCGACGCATGGTTCTGCACCTGCATCGGGTTGGCCAGCCGCACGCTCGGGTAATCCTCAGGCAGTTGCTGCGCGGCTTCGGCGAGCAGCGCCAGGCTGGAATCGCCGCTGCACAGGATCACCAGCTCGGCGGGGGTTTGTCCAAGGTCGGCAATGTTGTCATCCGACACGAAACCGCCGGGCTGGGTCCTGAGCAGGTGCATGGCTTAAACGCTGAGCGCGGCGCGCAGTTGCGCTTCGAGCTGGGCGGCGTCCAGCTCCTGACCGATCAACACCAGACGCGTCACGCGCGCCTCATCGGCGCCCCACTGACGGTCGAAGTGCTTGTCGAAACGAGTGCCCACACCCTGAACCAACAGACGCATCGGCTTGTTCGGGATCGCCGCGAAGCCTTTGACTCGCAGGATGCCGTGCTGAACCACCAGTTGCGTCAATGCGTCGAGCAGCAGGCTTTCGTCGGCTTGCGGCAGCTCGATGGAAATCGAATCGAAGGCGTCGTGATCGTGGTCATCATGATCGTCATCGTCGTGGTGGTGATCGTGATGGCTGTGCCGGCTGTCGATGTGTTCTTCGGAACCGGCGCCGAGGCCGATCAACACGTCCAGCGGCAGACGACCATTGCTGGCTTCGATGATTTTCACTGCTGGCGGCAGCTCTTCGGCGACTTCCAGACGGACGCGCGCGAGGTCTTCAGGGCTGGTCTGGTCGGCCTTGTTGAGAATCACCAGGTCGGCGCTGGCCAGTTGGTCGGCGAACAGTTCGTGCAGTGGCGATTCGTGATCCAGGTTCGGATCGAGCTTGCGCTGGGCGTCGACCTGATCCGGGAACGCGGCGAAGGTGCCAGCGGCCACGGCCGGGCTGTCGACCACGGTGATCACCGCGTCAACGGTGCAGGCGCTGCGGATTTCCGGCCACTGGAAGGCTTGCACCAGCGGCTTTGGCAGGGCCAGGCCCGAGGTTTCGATCAGGATGTGATCGAGGTCGCCGCGACGGGCCACCAGTTCACGCATCACCGGGAAGAACTCTTCCTGAACCGTGCAGCACAGGCAACCGTTGGCCAGTTCGTAGACGCGGCCGGTGGCTTCTTCTTCGGTGCAGCCGATGGTGCATTGCTTGAGGATTTCACCGTCGATGCCCAGCTCGCCGAACTCGTTGACGATTACCGCGATACGGCGGCCCTGGGCGTTGTCGAGCATGTGCCGCAGCAAGGTGGTTTTGCCCGAGCCGAGGAAGCCAGTGACGATGGTGACGGGGAGTTTGGCCAGTGTTTTCATCGGATGCCCTTTGGCAAGGTGGCGGGCATACGGGACGAGACCGGCAACGCGAGTGCGTGCCTGGAGAGTTCGCCACCGGATCACCCCGCCCGGTTGAAAGTGAGAATCTGTGACGAGGCAGGTCTCCTGGCTGACGGTGTTCGGGCCTTGGCCCGGTATTCGCTGCGCCTTCCCGCTGGCTCTGGATTGAGTTGGCAGTGGCGTGGCAGCGAACAGCACCGTTCACAGTTGCGGGGGCAGCCGCGGCTTGGACCGCGTTCCCTTCTTAGCTTCGGCGTGGGCCGAAGAACCTCGAAAGCGCAAGGCTACGCAGGGTGTGGGGATGGGTCAATGGTTGGTGGATTTTGAGATTGGGGGCATATCCGTTGCTTCGGGTGCTGCCGCTGGCGGTTTCGCTCTTACAGCGAGTCCCTTTTTCAAACGCCAAAAAGGAACCAAAAGGCTTTTGCCCCGGCGTACGGCACTTCGCTTAGGCTCAGTGTTCCCTCGCTACGGTGTCCATCAGGGGGCATCGCCTACGGTTTGCTTCGCTGCACCTCCTCTCGATGTATGCGGCTGCGCCGCACGGCGCTGCGCGCCTACCCCCTGATGGACACCTTCGCTCGGCCTGCCGAAGAGGCAAAAAATCAAAAGCAGATCAAGAGCCAGATCAAGAGCCAGATCAAGAGCCAGATCAAGAGCCCCTCACCCTAGCCCTCCCGAAACGTCGGACCGCCCGTAGGGAGAGGGGACTGACCGAGTGGTTTGGGAGAGGTTCGCCGACGTGCGATACCGCGTTGAACTCAGGCTTTGAAAAGCACAAAAAACGGCTCCCTCTCCTCGGGGAGAGGGCTGGGGTGGGTAAAGACCGGGTACATCCTTTACGTTTGAGACCGGGGACATGGTTTACAGGTATCAATCATGGTCAGGAGGTGCTGACCATGCCCTGGAATCAAGAGTCCCCGATGGATCAACGAGTGAAATTAGTCAGTGACTGGCTCAGTGGCAGCTACACCAAGAGCCAATTGAGCCGGCGTTATGGGGTCAGCCGGCCAACCGTCGATAAATGGCTGGATCGGTATGCAGCGCTCGGTGTGGATGGCTTGAAAGAGCAATCCCGCAAGCCTTTGAACTGCCCTCATCAAACCCCGGATGAAATCATCGCCACATTGCTGGCCAAGAAAAACGAGCATCCGGATCGAGGTCCCAAACAGATCATTGATCGCCTGCGAAAGTCCGATCCACAGATCCCATGGCCGGCCGCGAGCACTGCCGGTGAGTGGTTGAAGAAGGCTGGCTTGGTCATTGCGCGGCGCCCTTATCCTTTGCGCCCGCGTGCTCCGACGCATTTACGCCCGGCCGATGAACCCAACCAGACCTGGTGTGCCGACTTCAAAGGGCAGTTCAGGATGCAGGACGGCAATTGGTGCTATCCGCTGACCATTACCGATCAGATGAGCCGCTATCTGCTGCTCTGCCGGGCGCTGCCCGGCACGCACAGCGAGCCGACGCGACAGGGATTCGAATGGGCTTTCCGGGAGTTTGGATTGCCGGACGTAATCCGCACAGATAACGGGGCGCCTTTCGCATCGACCGGTTTGGCGCGGCTGTCGAAGCTGTCCGTCTGGTTCATCAGGCATGGCATCCATATCGAGACAATCACACCAGGGCGTCCTGACCAGAACGGTCGACACGAACGGATGCACCGCACCCTCAAAGCAGCGGTACTGCGAACACCTGCGGAAAATCTCGTACGCCAGCAGCTGGCCTTTGAAGAGTTCGTTCAGGACTTCAACCATGATCGACCACACACCGCACTGGGCATGAAACCGCCGGCTTCCGTATACAGACCTTCGTTGCGCCCGTATCCGGGCTACTTGCCCGCGGTCGAATATGGCCCTGAGGTTGAGGTACGCAAGGTTCGCTCGAACGGCGAGTTCAAGTGGAAGGGGCAACGAATGTTTTTGGGCGAGGCGCTGATCGGCGAGGACATCGCGCTGAAGGAAGTGGCTGATGACGTGTGGGAGCTGTACCTTTGCAACTTCTGTTTAGGCAGGCTTGAGCGCGGTGCCAACCGCGTATCAAGCCTGTAAAAGGTGTAAACGATGTCCCCGGTCTAATGTGTAAAGGATGTACCGGTCTCTACAGTGAGGGGTAAACCCACCACAAAAACCAAAGCCGAACACGCCCCGCTCCTCCCCACTCAAAACGATGAGCGTTAGCTCGAGTACCGCTTTTGATCGCAGGGCCCGTCGGCAGGCTGAGTGGAGGGATTGATCCGGGGGTGGGAGCGCAGCGACCGTGCGGCGCAGCCGCATGCATCGAGAGGAGGTGCAGCGGAGCAAACCGTAGGCGATGCCCCCGGATCAATCCCGGAGCGAAGGAACCCCGAGCCTAAGCGAGGGGCCGTACGTCAGGGTTAGAGACCTTTTGGTTACTTTTGGGGCGTTTGCCAAAAGTGACCCGCCGTAAGGGCGGAACCCTAAGCAGCCATAACCGCAGCAACGGATCTGCCCCAATCCCAATCCCAATTGACTCAAATTCCCCCTCATGGTCTCCTACACAACTTGTTACGGGTGCCCTTCACAGGGTGAAACGGGAAACCGGTGAATCATGTGCTTTACTCTAAAGCCATGTCAGTCCGGTGCTGCCCCCGCAACGGTAAGCGAGCGAAGCGTCAGATCCACTGTGCCCACAGGCATGGGAAGGTGACGCTTGCAGGTCGGCAGACAGCCACCCCTCGTGAGCCCGGAGACCGGCCCGCAACACACAGTGCGCATCTTGCGTCGCTGAACATAACAAACCCGCGGTGGGCGGGCGCTGTTCGAACCTCTGCGTGCCCGGCCGCAGGGGTTTTCATGCGCTCTATTCACCCGCTGACACTTCAGAGGGAAGCGCCATGTCGATCATCAGCAGCACCGGCAGCAATTCGGACAAGATCTCCAGCACCACCACCCTGAGCCAACGCCTGACCGCCGCCGCCTGCGCGTCGATCCTCGGTGCGTGCCTTGTGTATTTCGCCGGTTTCTCGCACATCGAAGCGGTGCACAACGCTGCTCACGATACCCGCCACAGCGCCGCGTTCCCGTGCCACTGAGACCTGACGACATGATCAAGCGTATTGCGCAGACCGCAGGTTTCACCGGCCTTCTGGCCGCCCTGCTCCTGACGTTGCTGCAAAGCTTCTGGGTATCACCGCTGATTCTGCAGGCCGAAACCTTCGAGAAAGCCGAACCGGTGGCCGAAGTTCACGAACACGCTGCCGGCACCGCCGCCCACACCCACGATGCCGAAGCCTGGGAGCCGGAAGACGGCTGGCAGCGCGTGGTGTCCACCACCGGTGGCAATCTGGTGGTTGCCGTGGGTTTCGCACTGATGCTCGCGGGCCTGTACACCCTGCGTGCGCCGACCAAAACCTCGCAAGGCCTGCTCTGGGGCCTGGCCGGTTATGCGACTTTCGTACTTGCACCGACCCTGGGCCTGCCACCTGAGCTGCCGGGCACCGCCGCCGCGGATCTGGCCTCGCGTCAGATGTGGTGGATCGGCACCGCCGCTTCCACCGCTGTCGGTCTGGCCCTGATTGCATTCAGCCGTCACTGGCTGATGAAGATCCTCGGCGTGGCGATCCTTGCCGTGCCGCACGTGATCGGCGCGCCGCAACCGGAAGTGCACTCGATGCTCGCCCCGGAAGCCCTCGAAGCGCAGTTCAAAATCGCTTCGCAGCTGACCAACGTCGCGTTCTGGTTGGCCCTGGGCCTGATCAGCGCGTGGTTGTTCCGCCGCAAAAGCGAAGGTCAGTACCAGGCATGACCGATGACAGCGCAGCGCCGACCTTCGTGGTCGGCCTGGGCTGCCAGCGCGGCTGCCCGGCCAGCACGCTGCGCGCCTTGCTTGATCAGGCATTACAGGCACATCGAATTGATCTGGAGAAGGTCAAGGCGCTGGCCAGCATCGACCTCAAGCGCGACGAACCTGGCCTGCAGGAACTCGCCGCCCAACTGGCGCTGCCGTTGCTGTATTTCAGCAGCGAAGAACTGGCCAGTTATCAGCAACGACTGAGCCATCATTCACAGATTGCCTTCGAACGCACCGGTTGCTACGGCGTAGCGGAAAGTGCCGCGCTGGCGCTCGCCGAGCAGTTGATAAGCGGCCCGGCAAAACTGCTGATACCCCGGCAAAAATACACCCAGGCAACTCTGGCATTGGCCGGCGCGGCGTAAATTCCCGATAATTCACGCTTTCGATCATGAGCATTCTTCATCTGAAGGGCTTGTGAAGCACTGCCCTGCCCCTTTTCTACAGGATCCAACGATGACCGTTTACTTCATCGGCGCCGGCCCCGGCGACCCGGAATTGATCACTGTCAAAGGCCAGCGGCTGATCCGCAGTTGCCCGGTGATCATCTATGCAGGTTCGCTGGTCCCGACGGCGGTGCTGGAAGGTCATTGCGCGGAAACCGTGGTCAACAGCGCCGAGCTGCACCTGGAACAGATCATCGACCTGATCAAGACCGCCCATGCCAAGGGCCAGGATGTGGCGCGGGTGCATTCGGGCGATCCAAGCCTGTATGGCGCGATTGGCGAGCAGATTCGTTATTTGCGCGAGCTGGATATTCCGTTCGAAATCATTCCCGGCGTGACCGCCACCGCCGCGTGCGCCGCGCTGTTGGGCGCTGAACTGACCCTGCCGGACATCTCGCAAAGCGTGATTCTGACCCGCTATGCGGACAAGACGGCGATGCCGGTTGGCGAAGAACTCGGTAGTCTGGCGCAGCACGGGGCGACCATGGCGATTCATCTGGGGGTCAATCATCTGGAGAAGATTCTGGCCGAGTTGCTGCCGCATTACGGCGCAGATTGCCCGATCGCGGTGATTCATCGGGCGACTTGGCCGGATCAGGATTGGGTAGTCGGAACGCTGGAGGATATTGCCGAGAAGGTGACGACCAAGGGGTTTCGGCGTACCGCGTTGATTCTGGTTGGGCGGGTGTTGGGTAGCGATCACTTTAGCGAGTCGTCGCTGTATCGCGCGGGGCATGCGCACCTTTATCGACCGTGAATGGGACGCGGAGCGTCCACGGCTGCATTCCCACGCAGAGCGTGGGAACGATCAACCAACGAACGATCATCGTCCGGCAGGCATAAAAAACGGCGCTCACGGGGCGCCGTTTTTCATGTCGCAGCGAACACCTTAGTAGTAGGCGTTTTCTTTCTGCGTGTGGTCGGTCACGTCGCGAACGCCCTTGAGCTCCGGAATGCGCTCGAGCAAGGTGCGCTCGATGCCTTCCTTCAGGGTCACGTCCGCCTGGCCGCAGCCCTGGCAACCGCCGCCGAACTGCAACACGGCAATGCCGTCTTCAACCACATCGATCAGGCTGACCTGACCGCCGTGGCTGGCCAGTCCCGGGTTGATTTCGGTTTGCAGGTAGTAGTTGATGCGCTCGTTGATCGGGCTGTCGGCGTTGACCATCGGGACTTTGGCGTTTGGCGCCTTGATGGTCAGCTGGCCGCCCATGCGGTCGGTGGCGTAGTCGACGACGGCATCATCGAGGAACGCTTCGCTGAACGAGTCGATGTAAGCGGTGAAGCTTTTCAGCCCCAGCGCCGTGTCTTCAGGTTTCTCTTCGCCCGGCTTGCAGTAGGCAATGCAGGTTTCGGCGTACTGGGTGCCAGGCTGGGTGATGAAAACGCGGATGCCGATGCCCGGGGTGTTCTGCTTGGAGAGCAGATCGGCCAGGTAATCATGGGCGGCGTCGGTAATGGTAATAGCGGTCATGGAAACTCCTCGCAGGCTTGGGGCGGAGTTTACGCCAATCGGCGCGCGGCACAAAGTCCTAGTATTTACGTAGGAATAGTTCGCAAATCGGCTAGGTGCCAGGTTCACCGTCAATCCGCGCTTTAAGCCATTGATAACTGCGTTTTTCCACCCATTCGTAGCTCAGCCACGAACCGATAGCGATGGCCAGCGCACAGACGACAAACATCAAATACGGGTTGATCCCGTAGCGTCGGGCCAGATAACCGCCGGCCGACAGCACCAGCACGTGCATCAGATATACAGAGTAGGAACAGTCGCCCAGCAGCTTCAGCAGCCTGTTGCGCTCGACATGGCGCTCCAGCGCCATGCTGGCCATGACCAGCACCGCACTGGGCACGCCCCAGTTCAGCAATCGGGGTTCCGGCGGCAGGTGATAGATAGCCAGCAACGCCGCACTGATCCCCAATAAGGGCAGCCACAGCGCCGGGCCGATCCAGCCGCGACGGTAGAGCATGCCGATGCCGATCCCCAGCAGGAACTCATAAACGATGTCCGAGCGATAGAACTCGCTGACCCAGCCAAATCCGGTCCAGGCCTGGCACACCGCGAACAGCAGCGCCGCGACCACCAGCAAGCGCACCTGCAACCGAAACAACAGCGCCCAGGCGAACAACACGTAGAACAGCATTTCGTAATTCAGGGTCCAGCCGACATTCAGGGTCGGGTAGATCCCGTAGCCGCCGGGGTTTTCGGTCGGGATAAATAGTAACGACAGGAACAGATGACTCCAGTCCACCGTCTGATCCGGCAGCAATGGCCGGGCGAACACCACCAGCAACGCCATCAGCACGGTGTAGAGCCAATACGCCGGGACAATCCGGAACAGTCGATACAGCAAAAACCGCGCGGGCGGCAGCGCCTTGCCTTCAGTGGACAGGAAAATCACCAGCCCGCTGATCACGAAAAAGATATCGACGCCCACGGCACCCTTGTCGATGAACAGCTGACCTATCGGCCCCCGCGCCTCGAAGTCGAAGAAAATCTGCATGAAATGATGGCAGACCACCGCCCACGCGGCGAGCGCTCGCAGGGCCTGCACTGAAATCAACATCGATGGCGCTCCCGATCCCGTACTTCACAGAATTGGGACAACCGCCATCGCTCAAACGATCAAAGATTCTCGTACCGGTTCATGTCCAGCACGCCCTCTTCCACCGGCTCGGTTTCGTGGATGTACTGGCTCAAATCGTGGAAATAGAACCAGAACTGCGGATGACTGCGGCGAATCCCCCAGCGCTCGACGACTTTCTCGAACTGCGCCGCGTCCTTTGCCCCTTCCATCGCATCGACAAACGCCGGCACCTGGTCTGCCGGAACGTTGAACATGAAATTCGGGTAGCTGCTGAGCACGCCCGGGTAGATCGTCAGCGTGTCCAGGCCCGGCTGATAACG
Source organism: Pseudomonas sp. NFIX49 (assembly GCF_900115915.1). Classification (NCBI taxonomy): domain Bacteria; kingdom Pseudomonadati; phylum Pseudomonadota; class Gammaproteobacteria; order Pseudomonadales; family Pseudomonadaceae; genus Pseudomonas; species Pseudomonas sp. NFIX49. Next base: position 423,025 of record NZ_FOYE01000006.1, read on the forward strand.
CAGCGATTCACCGAGCAGGAACGCCACGTTGCTGTGGGCGCGGTTGCGCAGCAGGCTGTAGACCTCGCGCTTGCCGCTGCGGGTTTCAACCCGGAGCATGGTGGCTTCCGGCAATTGATCGATCACCTTCAGGCCCGCCGCCGGGCGCGAAGTCAGGCGACTCAGCGCCTGTTCGGCGTTTTGCAGCGCCGGGTCGATGTTCGGGCGCGAGCAATAGGCGTCTTCACAGCGGTTGATCGGATCCGGACGCGCGTTGAGATCGCCGTAACGCGCCAGCAATTGCATAGCGAAATCGCGTTTCGGGTCTTTCTCGTCGAGTTTCAGCGCGGTCGGCTTGTCGTCGTCGATGGCTTCGTAATCGAGCCACATCTTGAACTGGCCGCTGCTCTGGTACCAATCGTCGAGGTAGCCCTCACGGGAATCGGCGGGCATCAGGCGCAGGAAGTTCTGTTCGGCGCCGTTGCGGATCAGGTCGAAATACAAGCGCGTTTGCGCCTGATGGGAGACGTTGCCGAACACATCGAAATTCACTGCCAACTGATAATAGGTGCGCTCCAGCAGCGGATAGTCGAACAGCCACATCGTCTGCGGCACCTCGCCGATCAGGCCCTTGGTCACCGAAGCGCTGTCGAAGTGGCGGAAGATGCTGAGCAAGGCGTTATCGTTGCCGGCCCACAGGGTCGACCAGCTCGGCGCCGGCAGGTCGGCGTAGCTGTCACGGCGCAGGGCTTCGTATTGGTTTCGCTTGTTGCGGTAGTTGTGCCACAGGCTCAGGACGCTGCCGACATCGTCGTTCTGCCCCGGCATGGCCAGCAATGGCGTGGCCTGGCCGCGATAGTTCGGGTCGGTGATGTAGAGGTCGTGTTCCGGGGCCTGGAACAACGCCCAGAAGTTGTCGCGGATCACGTCAGTCGCGATCTGCCCACGGCACACCGGGCCGCGAATGAAGGTGCGCACGAAGTATTCTGCGTTATCGAGCATGAACTGATAGCGCGCCTGCGCCGGAATCGCCTCAAAGGTCGCGAACGGGTTGGCCCGGCTCTGCGGCCCGTAGCCCGGCAAGGCATTGACCTGCCAGTTACCGTTGTAGAACAGGCTTTTGACCCGCGCCATCTTCGCCGCGCTCAGCGGATAAGTGATGTGGGTCTTGTGCACGATCACGCCCTGCACCGGCCACAGGCGGTAATACACCTGAGTACCCGGATCGTCGTTCGGGCGACGGGTGGCGATCAGATCGATTGGTTGCCCGGTCGGCGTGCGCGAGCGCACCCACTGGAAGTAATGCCCCGGCTCGCCGTCCTTGAAATAGATGTGCGCGAGGAACCAGTGCTCGAACAGCCAGCGCCCGACCAGACTTTCCCGCGCGCCAGGCTGGTTGAGCAGATTTTCCCACTGGACGATCTGCATCGCCTCCTTGGCGCTTGGCGCCAGGCCTTGCTCATCGATCGGTGCGCCGGAAGCGAGCCAGCGTTGCAGTGTCTGATATTGCTGATCGGTCAGCCCGGTCACCGCCAGCGGCATTCCCTCTCTCGGATGGGCGCCGGCATAGCCTTCGAACTCGGCGGGCATCGCGCACAGGTTTTCGCGGTTGAGACCCAGCACAATGTCTTGCGGCAGTTTGGCGTTGGGGGTCAGCGGGGTTTTGTGTCCCAGCTCCAACATGCGCGCCATCAGTGCGGCCTGGCTGCCCTGGGCGTCGAGCACCGAGTAGAAGTCTTTCTGCTGCCAGGCCCGCTTGCCGAAGGCGTCATAGAACAGCCGCGTGGTCGGCGCCGCCTGGGTGCGTTCGCCATCGTAGACCGGCATCTTGCTCGCGCCCCGCGCTGCGCCTTCACCGCTGCCCAGGTTGAGCTGACAGGCAGAGTCATAACACGCATGGCAGGCCACGCACTTCTCGGTGAAGATCGGCTGAATATCGCGGCTGTAAGAAATAGCGGGAGAAATCGAGGGTTGCTGCGCAGCGGCGCCCCAGCTTAAGAACAGCAAAAAAATGCTGATGACGCGGTACGACATGTCCCTGATCCTGATCCTGGAGAAAAACACCGCGATTCTACCGTTATGACGTCCGTACCAACATGAGCGATATTCATGCAAAAGCGCCACATGCTCTAAAACCGCACAGGTTTGTTATGATCCCGGCCCTTCGTCATGGTCTTTTTCGAGTAGCCCCAATGTCCGATCGCAGCGTCCGCCTTCAAGCTCTCAAGCAAGCTCTCAAAGAGCGCATCCTGATTCTCGACGGCGGCATGGGCACGATGATCCAGAGCTACAAGCTCGAAGAGCAGGATTATCGCGGCAAACGTTTCGCCGACTGGCCGAGCGATGTCAAGGGCAACAACGACCTGTTGGTGCTGACCCGCCCGGACGTGATCGGCGGCATCGAGAAAGCCTATCTGGATGCCGGTGCCGACATCCTCGAGACCAACACCTTCAACGCCACGCAGATTTCCATGGCCGACTACGGCATGGAAGAACTGGTCTACGAACTCAACGTAGAAGGCGCCCGTCTGGCGCGCAAGGTCGCCGACGCGAAAACCCTCGAGACCCCGGACAAGCCGCGTTTCGTCGCCGGCGTTCTGGGCCCGACCAGCCGCACCTGCTCGCTGTCGCCGGACGTCAACAACCCGGGCTATCGCAACGTTACCTTCGATGAACTGGTGGAAAACTACACCGAGGCCACCAAAGGCCTGATCGAAGGCGGCGCCGACCTGATCCTGATCGAAACCATTTTCGACACTCTCAACGCCAAAGCCGCGATCTTTGCCGTGCAAGGCGTGTTCGAAGAACTGGGCTTCGAATTGCCGATCATGATTTCCGGCACCATCACCGACGCCTCCGGCCGTACCCTGTCGGGCCAGACCACCGAAGCGTTCTGGAACTCCGTGGCCCACGCCAAACCGATTTCGGTCGGCCTGAACTGCGCCCTCGGTGCCCGCGAACTGCGTCCGTACCTGGAAGAACTGTCGGACAAGGCCAGCACCCACGTTTCGGCGCACCCGAACGCTGGCCTGCCGAACGAGTTCGGCGAGTACGACGAACTGCCGGTGGACACCGCCAAGGTCATCGAAGAATTCGCCCAGAGTGGTTTCCTCAACATTGTCGGCGGTTGCTGCGGCACCACGCCGGGCCACATCGAAGCCATCGCCAAAGCCGTCGCCGGCTACGCGCCACGGCAGATTCCGGACATTCCCAAGGCTTGCCGCCTCTCAGGCCTGGAGCCGTTCACCATCGATCGCAGCTCGCTGTTCGTCAACGTCGGCGAGCGGACCAACATCACCGGTTCCGCAAAATTCGCCCGCCTGATCCGTGAAGACAACTATACCGAAGCCCTGGAAGTCGCCCTGCAGCAGGTCGAGGCCGGCGCCCAGGTGATCGACATCAACATGGACGAAGGGATGCTCGATTCGAAGAAGGCCATGGTGACCTTCCTCAATCTGATTGCCGGCGAACCGGACATCTCCCGCGTGCCGATCATGATTGACTCCTCGAAATGGGACGTGATCGAAGCCGGCCTCAAATGCATCCAGGGCAAGGGCATCGTCAACTCGATCAGCATGAAAGAAGGCGTCGAGCAGTTCATCCATCACGCCAAACTGTGCAAGCGCTACGGCGCGGCCGTGGTGGTGATGGCGTTCGACGAAGCCGGCCAGGCCGACACCGAAGCGCGCAAGAAAGAAATCTGCAAACGCTCCTACGACATTCTGGTCAACGAAGTCGGCTTCCCACCGGAAGACATCATTTTCGACCCGAACATCTTCGCCGTGGCCACCGGCATCGAGGAACACAACAACTACGCTGTGGACTTCATCAACGCCTGTGCCTACATCCGTGACGAACTGCCGTATGCCCTGAGCTCCGGCGGCGTGTCCAACGTGTCGTTCTCGTTCCGCGGCAACAACCCGGTGCGCGAGGCGATCCACTCGGTGTTCCTGCTGTACGCGATCCGCGCCGGCCTGACCATGGGCATCGTCAACGCCGGTCAGCTGGAGATCTACGACCAGATCCCGCAGGAACTGCGCGACGCCGTTGAAGACGTGATCCTCAACCGCACGCCCGAAGGCACCGACGCCCTCCTCGCCATCGCCGATAAGTACAAGGGCGATGGCAGCGTCAAGGAAGCCGAGACCGAAGAATGGCGCAGCTGGGACGTCAACAAGCGTCTGGAGCATGCGCTGGTCAAGGGCATCACCACCCACATCGTCGAAGACACCGAAGAGTCCCGTCAGTCCTTCGCGCGCCCGATCGAAGTGATCGAAGGCCCGTTGATGTCCGGCATGAACATCGTCGGCGACCTGTTCGGCGCCGGCAAAATGTTCCTGCCGCAGGTGGTGAAATCCGCCCGTGTGATGAAACAGGCTGTGGCGCACCTGATTCCGTTCATCGAACTGGAAAAGGGCGACAAGCCGGAAGCCAAGGGCAAGATCCTGATGGCCACGGTGAAGGGCGACGTGCACGACATCGGCAAGAACATCGTCGGCGTGGTACTGGGTTGCAACGGCTATGACATCGTCGACCTCGGCGTGATGGTGCCAGCCGAGAAGATCCTGCAGGTGGCCAGGGAGCAGAAGTGCGACATCATCGGACTGTCCGGCCTGATCACCCCGTCGCTGGATGAAATGGTCCATGTGGCCCGCGAGATGCAGCGCCAGGACTTCCACCTGCCGTTGATGATCGGCGGCGCGACCACCTCCAAGGCGCACACGGCGGTGAAGATCGAGCCCAAGTACAGCAACGACGCGGTGGTCTACGTGACCGACGCCTCCCGCGCCGTGGGCGTGGCGACGCAGTTGCTGTCCAAGGAACTGAAGGCCGGCTTCGTCCAGAAGACCCGCGAAGAGTACATCGACGTCCGCGAGCGCACCGCCAACCGCAGCGCCCGTACCGAACGTCTGAGCTACGCCGCCGCGATCGCCAAGAAGCCACAATTCGACTGGGCCACCTACACCCCGGTCAAACCGACCTTCACCGGCACCCGCGTGCTGGACAATATCGACCTCAACGTCCTGGCCGAGTACATCGACTGGACGCCGTTCTTCATCTCCTGGGACCTGGCCGGCAAGTTCCCGCGCATCCTCGAAGACGAAGTGGTCGGTGAAGCTGCGACCTCGCTGTACAAGGACGCCCGCGAGATGCTGACCAAACTGATCGACGAGAAATTGATCAGTGCCCGTGCGGTGTTCGGCTTCTGGCCGGCCAATCAGGTGCACGACGACGATATCGAGCTGTACGGCGATGACGGCAAGCCAATGGCCCGCCTGCATCACCTGCGTCAGCAGATCATCAAGACCGACGGCAAGCCGAACTTCTCCCTGGCCGACTTCGTCGCGCCGAAGGACAGCGAAGTGACCGACTATGTCGGTGGTTTCATCACCACCGCCGGGATCGGCGCCGAAGAAGTGGCCAAGGCTTATCAGGATGCTGGCGACGATTACAACTCGATCATGGTCAAGGCCCTCGCCGACCGTCTGGCCGAGGCCTGCGCCGAGTGGCTGCACCAGCAGGTGCGTAAGGAGCACTGGGGTTACGCCAAGGATGAAGCGCTCGACAACGAGGCGCTGATCAAAGAGCAGTACTCCGGCATCCGCCCTGCTCCCGGCTACCCCGCGTGCCCGGATCACACCGAGAAGGCCACGCTGTTCGCCCTGCTCGACCCTGAGGCCCAGGAAATGCGCGCCGGTCGCAGCGGCGTGTTCCTGACCGAGCACTACGCGATGTTCCCGGCGGCAGCGGTCAGCGGCTGGTACTTCGCCCATCCGCAGGCGCAGTACTTCGCGGTGGGCAAGGTCGACAAGGATCAGGTGCAGAGCTACACCTCGCGCAAAGGCCAGGAACTGAGCCTGACCGAGCGCTGGCTGGCGCCTAATCTGGGTTACGACAACTAATCCGGCTTCACGCGACACCCTGTGGGAGCCAATTGGCTCCCACAGTTATTTCTGTGGCTTCAAAGGCGTTGGCTATGCTTGTCTGACACACACGGCAGACGAGGGATTTATGGACGATCCAGTCGACAACAAGCCACCGACGTTCTGGCAGATGCTGCATAGCGTCATGGCGGCGGCGTTCGGGGTGCAGAGCGGCAAGAACCGGGCAAGGGACTTCACCCACGGCAAGCCCAGCCATTTCATCTTTTTGGGTATCGCGTTCACGGCGGTGTTCGCGCTGACGCTGTTCGGCATTGTGCAACTGGTGGTGCACCTGGCGGGCGTCTGACGGCCCTAGTGCATCAGGGTCTGCAGATTGAACGGGTAGCGATACGAAACCGGGCGCCCTTTCGCCGAGAGCTTGCGAAAGTGCACGCCGTAGTCCGGCGAGGCGCCCATGGCAAGGATTCGGCGGGCATGATCCCTGTCGATCAGTTGCAGCAACGGAATCTGCCGATCCCGGCCGCCATACTGATTCAGATCGACGCCTTGCGCGTGATCATGCAGCTCGACCAGTGCCCAGCCACCCAGGGTGAAATGGCCGCCGAGCAACGCGCTCAGGCGCCCGTCGACCACCGCCTGCAAGGCTTCGGGCGAGGTGTTGACCGCGCTGAACAGCACGTCCTTGCCCGGCACCTTGCCGGCCTCGGACGCGGCACGCATCACGCCGAAGGCCATTTCATCATTGGCTGCCCATACCAATGAAACGTTGGGATAGCGGACCAGCAACTGCTTCGCCTGCTCGTAAGCCCGCTGCTGGGTCCAGCCGCCATAGACCAGTTGCCGCAAACGCACCTGCGGATTCTCCGCCAGGGCTCGCTGCATGCCCTTTTCGCGCAATTGCGCCGATGGCGTGATCTTGAGGCCGGAAAACGCCAGCAGATCGATGCTTTCACCGGGCGCCACGGGCGGATGCAGGCGGATCAGCTCTTTCATCATCAGGTAGCCGCCCTCCTCGTCATTGGGCACCAGGCTGCCGATGCGATCCGCGCCCTCTGTCACCAGTGCCTGCTGGTTGGACGTCAGTCCCGAGTTGACAATAAAAAGCTTCACACCACTGCCATTGGCCAAGCGCAGAATCTGCGGTGCCACGTACTGTTCGTTGACGAACACCAGATAATCCGGGCGATCTGGCCCCTGCAGGGCCAGTCGCGCCTGCGCCAGGGTCAATTCCGGCTGACGCTGGGCGTAGAGGATGCGCAGGTCGATGCCCAGATCCCGGGCGGCAGCCTGCATGAATTGCGAATAGCTGACCCAGAATGCTTCCTGCGTCGAGCCCGGATTCAGGAACAGCACCGACTCCGCACGCGCGCAGGTACCGAAAACCGCGCCGAACAGCAGCAGGCTGAGGTGAAGAAGCTTGAACATGAATCATCCGGGCCCAAGGAAAAATGGCCGCGCATTATAGCCATTGATCACCTGGCCTTTGGCGCTTGATCCCGCCTTTTGTCCGACAATCGTCGCAAGCGGGGCCCGGACGAGTCGTTTTACTGATGGCTGACCCAGAATACCGCCGTTCCAACGACCAGAATGATCAGGAACAGAATCGCCCAGGCATCGACGCTGCTATCGCTTTTCCTTGCTTTGGTTGGGTTGCTCATTGCATCGCCTCTTGTCGGTTTTATCGGTGATTGCAGAAAGACTCGTCCACAGTAAAGACGATGATTGTCCGCACGACAAATGTGGTTTAGTTGACAGTGATTCTTGTTAGGCGATTTGGTTCTTTACATATACTCAAACATCACTTTTGCGCATAACTGCAAACGGGTATATTGCCCCGGCTCCGTCAGGGAGTGCGCGGCCGTGCGCGCAGAATTGCAGAGGAACCATCGGACTCCAGCAAGCGAAAACGCAGCGTTTTCCGAGTGGCCAAAGCCTGAGAACAGGACTTATATGTACGTATACGACGAGTACGATCAGCGGATCATCGAGGACCGCGTCAAGCAGTTCCGTGATCAGACCCGACGCTATCTGGCAGGTGAGCTGAGCGAAGAAGAATTCCGCCCCCTGCGCCTGCAGAATGGCCTGTATATCCAGCGTTTCGCGCCGATGTTGCGAGTGGCGGTGCCTTACGGCCAACTGACCTCGCGTCAGGTGCGCATGATGGCCAAGATCGCCCGCGACTATGACAAGGGCTACGCCCACATCAGCACGCGGCAGAACGTGCAGTTCAACTGGCCGGCGGTCGAAGACATCCCGGACATCCTCGCCGAACTGGCCACTGTGCAGATGCACGCCATCCAGACCAGCGGCAACTGCCTGCGCAACGTCACTACTGACCAGTTCGCCGGTGTCGCAGCCGACGAGTTGATCGACCCGCGTCCGTGGTGCGAAATCGTTCGTCAGTGGACCACGTTCCACCCGGAATTCGCCTACCTGCCACGCAAGTTCAAGATCGCCGTCAACGGTTCGACTTCCGACCGCGCGGCCATCGAAGTCCACGACATCGGCCTTGAGCCGGTACACAACGCTGCTGGCGAACTCGGTTTCCGCGTGCTGGTCGGCGGTGGTCTGGGTCGTACCCCGGTGGTCGGTGCGTTCATCAACGAGTTCCTGCCATGGCAGGACCTGTTGAGCTACCTCGACGCGATCCTGCGGGTGTACAACCGCTACGGGCGTCGCGACAACAAATACAAGGCGCGGATCAAGATCCTCGTCAAGGCGCTGACGCCGGAAGTCTTCGCCCAAAAAGTCGATGCCGAGATGGAACACCTGCGCGGCGGCCAGACCACCCTGACCGAAGCCGAAGTCCATCGCGTCGCCAAACACTTCGTCGACCCGGACTACAAGGCACTGAGCAGTCAGGACGCCGAACTGGCCGCCCTCGACAAAGAGCATCCGGGTTTCGCCCGCTGGCGCACCCGCAACACCCTGGCGCACAAGAAGCCGGGCTATGTGGCCGTGACCCTGTCCCTGAAGCCGACCGGCGTTGCACCGGGTGACATCACCGACAAGCAGCTCGACGCCGTCGCCGACCTGGCCGACCGCTACAGCTTCGGTCAACTGCGCACCTCCCACGAGCAGAACATCATTCTGGCCGACGTCGAGCAGAGCCAGCTGTTCACCCTGTGGGGCGAACTGCGTGAAGGTGGCTTCGCCACTCCGAACATCGGCCTGCTGACCGACATCATCTGCTGCCCTGGCGGTGATTTCTGCTCCCTGGCCAACGCCAAGTCGATCCCGATCGCCGAATCGATCCAGCGCCGTTTCGACGACCTGGACTACCTGTTCGACATCGGTGAACTGGACCTGAACATCTCCGGCTGCATGAACGCCTGCGGTCACCACCACGTCGGCCACATCGGCATCCTCGGTGTGGACAAGAAAGGTGAAGAGTTCTACCAGGTCTCGCTCGGCGGCAGCGCCAGCCGTGACGCCAGCCTGGGCAAGATCCTCGGCCCTTCCTTCGCCCAGGAAGACATGCCGGACGTGATCTCCAAACTGATCGACGTGTACGTGGAACAGCGCACCGAAGACGAGCGTTTCATCGACACCTACCAGCGTATTGGCATCGACCTCTTCAAGGAACGCGTCTATGCAGCGAATCATTAAGAACAACGAGGTCGTCGACGAAACCTGGCACCTGCTGCCCAAGGATTTCAACATCGACGAAATCAGCAACTGCGACGACCTGATCGTCCCGCTGCAGCTGTGGCGTGAACACGCCCGCATGCTCAAGGCCCGCGATGGCGGTCTGGGTGTGTGGCTGGACGCCGATGAAGAAGCCGAAGAAATCGGTGACGACGTCAATGAGTTCCAGGTAATTGCCCTGAACTTCCCGGCGTTCACCGATGGCCGCAACTACTCCAACGCCCGCCTGCTGCGTGACCGTTACGGTTTCAAAGGCGAACTGCGAGCGATTGGCGACGTACTGCGCGACCAGCTGTTCTACATGCGCCGTTGCGGTTTCGATGCCTTCGCCCTGCGCGCGGACAAAGACCCGTACGATGCCCTTGAAAGCCTCAAGGACTTCTCGGTGACCTATCAGGCCGCCACTGACGAACCGCTGCCGCTGTTCCGTCGCCGCTGAACATGCGCCTGAGCCCGGCTACCGGGCTCAGGATCGCACCGTTTCCCCCCACTGTTTCAGCTCACAGGCGCGCAGAACCCTGTGCTTGCACACTGCTCAGTCCTGGATGCCGGGCCAGGGCCTGTTCGGTCAACTGTCGGGTCAGTCTCGCCATTTGGTTTCGATAGTTTTCGAAGATCGCCATCATTCTTTGAGTCGCAACCGGCCGTGGCAGCTCTGCCTGCACCTCCAGTCGCGCGAACGCGTCAGCACTGTCATTCAGCAGGGTCAGAAACTGTTCCCGATATATCGTATGCAAGTACTGCGACCAGAAAGGCTGTGTCTTGATCGACGCCAGCAGTGCGGGTGAGTTTTCTGCCTTGACGACCTCGGTGTAGGCCCGGTCCAGTTGATCTTCGGTGATCTCGACATCGAGTCGGACATTGATGTCCCGTGGCTGGGCAGGCAGATCCAGTCGCTGGGCAAGCCCGACCCGGTAGCCGAGGTTCAGCTCCAGCGCCTGCTGACGACTGAGCGTGCCATCCTGCGTACGGCTGCTTATCTCGATCAACGCCTGCTTTTCCACTTCCTGCAAACGGAACAGGCCCCGCAGCAACCGGATCAGCTCCCCTTCAAGAGACTGCGCACCGGAGCGCGCAGCCTCCATTGCCCGGTAACACAACACCCTGACTTCGATATCACTGAACAGAGCAGAGGCATCTGCAGCACTGACTCGACCGATCCAGGCCATTCGAAACAGCGCGTTACGCAGTTCATCGCTTTCTGAAGCGGCCTGCAACACGTTCCAGACTCGCTGGGCCAACTGTGTATGTTGGCGGGTGTAGTCGGCGGTGTAACGCATTTGCTCGAGCACCAGAAAGAAATCCCTGGACCGCGGGTTGGTGATCAATGCCGCCCAGGTCCGCTGCATCTGGACGACCAGATCGCCTGCCACGCCCGAGACCCAGTGAGCACCCAGTGCATCCGTACGCAGCGCCTCCGGCACTCGCTGGATGTAGTCGGCAGTAATCACGCCCAGGCTGATGCCACGATCCCGCTGGTAGGTTGCGATTGCTCTCAGGGTGGCAGGCGAAAGCGGATTGCCGTCGACATTAGTACCTCGGTTCAGCTCCAGACGAGCCGTGAACACTGAGTCGGGCAGTGTCGCGATCATGTTGTCACGCAGATCCAGGGTTTGCAGTTCAGCCAGACCGTATACGCCCAATGGCCACTGACTGATGCCACTGGCACGCAATGACAGGTGACGCAAGCGACTCCAGGAGGTCACGGCCGGCAAGCGGCCGAGATCAGGATTGAAACTCAGGTTCAACGATTGCAGATGTGTCATTGCGGCTAGCGAAGCCTGTGCTTCAGCGGTCAGATGAATCTGATTGTTGCTCAGATTCAGATGGGTCAGCCGTGACATGCTCTCAAGCGCCAGGGGAACCCGAGTCAGCCCGTTTCCGGTCAGGCTCAAGTCGTTCAGATTGGGGAAGTTATGCAAAAAAGCATTCAAACCGGCACTGGCGCCCACATTGTCCATTACCAGTGCATTGACATGTCGGAAGTCGGCGACGATGACAGGCAGGTCGCCAAGCGGTTGCGGATCAAACACCAGTCTGTAGAACGTCCGGGAGGCTTGCGTCACGGTAGCGGATTCCCTGCGCCAGGCCTGCAGAATCGCCTGGGCGGCCCTTGCCTTGCTGCGCGGAGGAACTTTGCGCCTCGGGCCGTCGCCCACCTGATATCGGGTGTCGCGATGAACCCATTGCTCCAGCGTATTACGCATTGACTCGTATTGTTGCCTCAACCCCTCGAGCGTCCGGACTGCCAGTACATCGTCGCTGTCCAGTGTCTTCACGAAATGATCGATTTGCGCAGCCGAATGCGAGGGGAACAACTCCCGGGCACGTTGTATCAGTACAGATGATCGCCTGGATGCCGGGTCTGCAGGTGGCTCGGCCAGCCAGGTCGATCGTTCCACCAGGCGATCAGCCAGGACCATGGGCGAGCGATAACCTTCACGCAACGCTTCCTTTTCCAGCAGGCGGGCGAAAACCTCGCGTCGTTGATGAGCCATCGCAGTGATTTTTCGACGCAAGACCTCCTCTCCTTTGTCGACGTCAACCTTCAGGGATTTTCGTGCGTGCTCCGGCAGACCGTCCCACAGCGCATGAAAGAAACTCTCGCGAGTGCGACCGTCGTGAGTTGTAAGCACTTTTTCGTCCGCATCGAGTGCTTGAAATCGATCCGTGTAGGCTTCGATAAAAACCTTGTGGCGCGCAGTCGTACTGCCGATACTCGCGCGCTCGTCCGAATGCACCGCCCACTCCACAATTTCGATGAACACGTCGGCAGGCCACCCCGGCAGACTGGCCAGGCTATCCAGCACCAGCAGATCGCTGGACAGCCCACAGGCGGCGTCCAGATAAAGTCCTTCGTAGGCGCGATTCAACCGAACGACTTGCTCATAGCGCCGCGCTTCTTCGGCCAGACGCAAAGGCACGCTACCGGACTCGAGTTCTTCCAGTTCTCCCGAATCAGCGTTGGCCACCAGTTCATCGGCAACGCTCGCTGGCAGACCGGCAAATGCCTCATGTACCGGCTCGGCCAGGGATTCGCGAAGAACGTCGGTCTGGAGATCGACCCGATGGAACAGTCCCAGGCGTGATTTGTTCGCCTTGCCGGCGATCACGACCCTCAGCTGTTCGATCTGTCCGGCCTGGTCAGCGGGCGCCGAGCCTAGCAAGCGCAATCGTTGAGGGCTGTCGAGACCGGCCAGCAACACCGGATAGTAATCACCCTTGTGAAGCCGTTCTTCGCCGATCTTCAACCGCTGTAGCGCCGTTGCCGGACCATAGCGTTCGATTTCCTTTCCGACGACACTGACCACACTCACCGCGAGGTTTTTTGGCCACCCAGGGGCGGACGTAAGGAGGAAAAGTTGCAAGTCCGGATTGGCAGCAGAAGCGGATAAAGGGTTATTCAACTGTTTCATGAATTGCTCGACAGCCGCATCGGCGCGAAATCGCCTGACGCTGTCGACGAGCACGGCCATCGGCTTGCTTCGATCAATGAACAGTTGCCGCAACGGCTGTTCGCCGATATCGATGGTCGCCAGGACTTGTAAAGCCTGCGCATCGGTAAGGTGTTCCTGGCGATACCCCAGACGACGGAACAGTCTCAGGCGGTTCCAGTCCTGGGGAAGTTCGGAGTCGTGTCGCCAGGCGCCGGCGCGGTTGGTTTCCAGTACGGGGGAGTAACGGTCCGCCACGTCATGATGGGCCACCTCCCAAACATCGGACTCAGGCCTCGGCCGTACGACATAGTTGTCGGAGTCAATGCGCAAATAAAGGTTGCTGTGCTCTCGGACGAGCCCCTGTTCGTCCATTTCGATCCCGCGAGGCATCGCCCGGTGCCGCCTGTAGGCCGCCAGATCGACATTCCACAACCGCAGCACACCCGACGAGATAGGCACTGAACGCAGTCGCTGGATGAAGGGGGAGGCCCTGACCACCTTGTAGGTACCGATCGCTACCTTTACGCCTGCGGTCGCAGCAGACATTACAATCAGGTTCTCGATGGTATCAAAGAGATAATCCGTGGCCCGCTCCTGGTCCCCCGCTGCCCAGCTGGAAATACCTTCGTAAATATTGTCAAGCAACTGGATACCGGCCACGGCAAACATGACTTCACCAACAACAGGCACAAATGAGGCGAAGAACAGTGCCGTATTGAACGCAATGGTTTTGTAGGTATCGAGCCTGGCCAACCGGGTCTTTTCGTCCTCGTCATCCGTCGGGATCACCAGCAATCGTGCATCTGCGCGGATGCGTTCGGCCTGCATCTGGAACATTGCCCGAAACAGATCATTCTTATGCTCTTTACCCAGATCAAGCTCTTCGAGCGGGAGATAGATAGAGTCCTTGGGCAGGATCGGAGGTGTCACCGACAACAAGCGCTTATCCAGAGCAGCGAGAAACTCGGGGCGATCCTTGAGCTTGATGAACCCCATGAAAAAACCGAGAAATTCGGTTGTTCTCAGGCGACGACTTAGATCTACCTCAAATCGGTTAAACGACAGATACTCTTTCAAAGGGTGCAGCGAATCACCCGGCAGGTAAATCACACATCGGTCGTCGTTTTCGCTGACGGGCGCTATGGATATCGGACCATGCAGTTGTACGCCCAGTATTTTCAGAGTCTTGTACGCGAGGACATTCTGGTTCGATGACTCTTCGTTCCCCACGGTATGAAGCATACGGTATACATCGGCACTGATATGTTTTTGCAGGTAGGCAAGATGCCGTTCGACCGCGAATCGATCTTTGGCATAGACCAGACCTTTATCAAGCAGGCTGCCAGTTTTATTCTTGTCACCGAACAAATCAGCCACATGGGCTTGATATTGCTTTCCCAGATCCAGATCTCGACAAAGCTTGGCAAACTCATGAGGCTCAATTGAAAGTGTTCGACTGACATGCCCCGTTATCTTTTCCGGAATATAGAGATGTGATTGTTCATGATAATTCTGGGGCAGTGTCTCGCTGACTTCAAAGTTTTCACATGCAGCGGTCAATAGATCCCGTTCAATCGGCAGCACAAGTTTGCGTCGCAGCCCAAGCAGGCTGGAAGTGGAGCGCACATGTTGAAATACCACCCCCTCCACCTGAAAAGGTTCGGCCAACCTGTCGGACATGGCCTTGGCCAGTAAAGGTTTGCAGAATTGCTCCGGCGACTTGAATGCTCGCAACGCGCTGACCGCAGCGTTCCTCGACACATAACTGGACTTCAGGCTTGCATATAAGTCATTCCGAACTTCGGCTGATGACTCAAGCATCCAGGCAGGGGTATGTTTTTTCAACAGATCAAAATGCACACCCTGTTCAGCCGGTGTCATTTCTAAAGTTATTTTTTCGTCTCGCCTAACTTCCATGTAAAACATCCATCAAACAATTTTGAATAATTAGCCTAGAGCCCGGGCCAATTAAAAAAAAGCATAAATAGTTGATGGATACGAACTATGAAACAGCAGTAACTTTAAACTTTAAACTATATATGTAACGCACATCGTTTCAATAAAAATGCAGAGGGGGGCAGTTGGCATTTGCCGCCGACGCCCCCACGGAGCATTACCAGAAACGCTGCTGGGTCAGACGACTCCACCAGCTCAGCAACACGCGATCCACCGAGCCGCTGGCCGCCATGCCGATCCGCTCCTGCAGGCTTTTGCGTTCGGCGTAGTGCAGGTGATAGACCTCGGACTGTTTGGCGCGCTCGGCCAGGTATTCGTCGCTGGTCTTGAGTTCGTCGACCAGTTGCTTGTCCAGTGCCGCGATGCCGAGCCAGACTTCACCGGTGGCGACCTCGTCGATCGCCAGCTGTGGGCGATAACGGGCAACGAAGTTCTTGAACAGCTGATGGGTGATGTCCAGGTCTTCCTGGAATTTCTCCCGGCCCTTCTCGGTGTTTTCACCGAACACGGTCAGGGTGCGTTTGTACTCGCCGGCGGTCAGTACTTCGAAATCGATGTCATGCTTTTTCAGCAGGCGGTTGACGTTGGGCAACTGCGCCACCACACCGATGGAGCCAAGAATGGCGAATGGCGCGCTGATGATCTTCTCGCCGATGCACGCCATCATGTAGCCGCCGCTGGCTGCGACCTTGTCGATGCACACGGTCAACGGCACGCCGGCTTCACGAACGCGCGCCAGTTGCGACGAGGCCAGGCCATAGCTGTGCACCATGCCGCCGCCGCTTTCCAGACGCAGGACCACTTCGTCCTTCGGCGTGGCCAGGGTCAGCAGCGCGGTGATTTCGTGGCGCAGGCTCTCGGTGGCCGAAGCCTTGATGTCGCCGTCGAAGTCGAGCACGAACACCCGAGGTTTGGCTTCGGGTTTCTTTTTCTGTTTCTTCTCGGACTTGGCCTGGCCCTTGCGCAAGGCCTTGAGCTGATCCTTGTCGAGCAGGGTCTGCTCCAGACGCTCACGCAGGCCTTTATAGAAATCGTTGAGCTTGCTGACCTGCAACTGGCCCGCAGATTTGCGCCGGCCCTTGCTGCGCAACGCAGCAAAACTGGCCAGCACCACCAGAATGGCGATGACCAGCGTTACGGTCTTGGCCAGGAAACTGGCGTATTCAGTGAAAAACTCCACAGTGACTCCTTCAAACGATGCGCGGTCATGAAACACACGCGGGAATTGGCTCCAGCATACCCATGCACCGGCCGGTCGGCCAGCCGTGAAACCTCTGGCAACAAGGCTGGAACGGGCATTTCAAACAAGCGTATGTTTTTTCATTGACAGCTCACCGTCATCCCCATAACCTCGCCTCAACCTTCAACGTACCGGGACGACGCGGACGTGGGCAGCATCTACTTGATTCGACATGGCCAGGCCTCCTTCGGTGCAGACGACTATGACGTCCTGTCGCCGACCGGTGTACGCCAGGCAGAAATCCTCGGCCGTCACCTCGCCGAACTCGGAATCAGCTTCGACCGCTGCCTGTCGGGCGACCTGCGCCGCCAGCAACACACGGCCAACAGCGCGCTGGAACAGTTCGCCGCCGTCGGCCTGCCGGTTCCCGTTCTGGAGATCGATTCGGCTTTCAACGAATTCGACGCCGACGCCGTGATCCGCGCCCTGCTCCCGCCCATGCTGCCGCAAGAGCCCGAAGCACTGGAAATCCTGCGCAACGCCGCACAAAACCGTGGCGAGTTCCAGCGCATCTTCGCCTTGATCATCGAACGCTGGCTCGCCGGCACCTACGACACACCTGGCCTGGAAAGCTGGCTGGGTTTCGTCGAGCGGGTCCAGGCCGGTCTGCACCGAATACTCGAACAAGCCGACAACACCCAGAAAATCGCGGTGTTCACTTCCGGTGGCACGATCACCGCCCTGCTCCACCTCATCACTCAAATGCCTGCCCGGCAGGCCTTTGAACTGAACTGGCAAATCGTCAACACCTCGCTCAACCAGCTGAAGTTCCGCGGTCGCGAGGTGGCTCTGGCTTCCTTCAACAGTCATGCACACCTGCAACTGCTGAAGGCCCCGGAACTCATCACGTTTCGCTGAGTCCGGATTACTGTGACCCTGCTGCAATCAACCAAAAAGGATCGAACCATGACCTCCGTAGCTGATGCCGTAAAAGCAATGCAAGCCAAGTTCAACCCAGCCGCCGCTGCCGGTCTGGATCTGGTCTTCGGTTTCAACATCACTGACGAAGACAAGCAATACGCCCTGATCGTCAAAGACGGCACCTGCGACATCCAGGAAGGCGAAAACCCGGACGCCAACTGCACGCTGGTGCTGGACAGCGAAACCCTCAAAGGTATCGTCAGCGGCGAAACCGACGGCATGCAGGCTTTCATGGGCGGCAAGCTGCGCGTTGAAGGCGACATGATGCTGTCGATGAAACTGTCCGAGCTGTTCCCGGCGTAAACGTCCGGACGCAATTCGCGAATCCCGCCTCTGGCGGGATTCGTGCTTTCAGAGGCCGATGATCTCCAACCATCAACGTGTTGAACCCGGCGCTCTTTCCAGCTCTCGCTGAATATCTCGAAACGCAGTGGCCGCTTCACTTCCTTCAGCCAGATGCTCTGCCATCGACCCAGTCAGCATTTTTTTGTCGGTGACATCCCAGTCAATCGTGATGACAAACGTGTCGCCCCCAAGAGTCACAAACAACCAATAGGAATCCACCGGTCTGTCCGGTTGGGAGAACGCACTGTAGGCATATCGAATCTGGCGACGAAGATCCGGTGTATCGAGAACCAGCCCCTCTGTATCCACCTTCGGATAACGCTCTTCCATCGCAACCAGCACTTTGGTCAGAAACTCGTCATTCGAAATGCCCCTCAACGGATCAGGACTGTTGCGCAGCATGGTGACAGGACTCTGTGCGGAAGGCGTACCCATAAAACGCGGTCGATACATTCCCGAGCTGAACCATCGTGTCGCGTCAAAGCGCGTTTCTTCAGGGCTCCAGTCGCCGTAATACATCATTACCCTGGCGGACATTTGATCTTCCTTGCTGTAATAAAAAAATACCGTAGTGATGAACACTGCCAGCAAGATGAGCAGAAGGCAGTTCTTTCTCGATAGACGCAGCATGCTCAAGCGGGTCTGTATTCAAGAAGGTGGGCCGGCACCCCGGTGGGGGTATCCCCGGAACGGACATCACGATGTGCACCCAACGCATCCAGCGGGTAACCCACGGTTTTCTCGTGAAAACTGCGGCTGTCCTCATGTGCTACCAACTTGCGCTCCTCATCAGTAACCGTTGAAAGGGGTTTTTGCGGGGCCTTTTCATCTGGAAGCTCAGCCGTCGGGTTCTTCGCTGTCTTACGGTGTTCTGCAAGCTTTCGTTGATACTCGATATTCTTGCGGGTGTAGCTTTCCATCGCCTCCCTGTCGGAGGCCATCCGCTGACGCGTGCCGGGCACCGATTGCCGCTCCGCGTTGGTGCCATAAGTCGTGTCGTAATTGCTGCGACGCGGAAACGCCATGACGGTTGTCCGGGTTGCATTAGCCATGATTTGCGCGAGGCTGAGTTCATAATGAGGGTCTTCGCCCTCGAGCACCCAACGCTCGGCGTTGATGCCCAGCCCGGTGCGACAGGCATAAGAGTGAATCTTTGCACCGTATGCAAACGCTTCCGGCTTGAACATTTTCGCCTGGGCATCACGTAATCGGTAACTTTCACGCTTATCCAGCTCGTATCCCAGCTCGATTGCACCCACTACGCCATGGGAGAAAAAATCGAGCTGTTTGATTTCTCTGCCGCGACGTTGCCGGGTAAAGATGAAATCCACCAGGCCGGATATTGAATCCAGTTCCCGGTATTGCGCGCCATGATCGCGCTCGACTACCAGTTTCAAGGCCGCCAGCAGGTTTTGCGGATAGTCATCCTTGAAAATCAGAAAGACGCGTTGTTTCGAAAAACTTGGCGTGCCTTCGGGGTACTTCGTCAGTTGTCGGATGCCTTGATTGATGAAGCGCATTTTATTGCCCTTCTGCCCGCGCCAGTTTTCTATCGTCGACATGTAGGAAGCCCCCACCACGGTCACATAATCCTGTGCCAGCGTGCCCGTGACCTGAGTCGTCGCATGCTGATCAGTGGTCTTGGCCTGTTTCTTCTTTGGTGCAGCCACGCGTCGCCCTCCTTAATAGTCGATGCCCAGGGCATCCAGATGGAGGGCCGCTTCCTTGCCCCACTGAACAACAATGGATGTCGGATCGGCTGTAAATACCCTCTCAGCATTGCCATGGTTGTCGGTATGGCCGACCAGGCGCTGTCCATCGCCGGTTTCGATGCAATAGAGCATGTCGGGAATTGCTTCGCCGGTGGTTTCGTCCACCAGCTGGAAGCGTTCACTGTGTTTTGGCACGGTGACAATCGGGCTGAAAGGCGCGGAACCGACCTGCGTGCCGACAAAAACGTCGCCGGAGCCGGTAATGATCATTCCGCCATGGGCTGTGGCGCTGCCGAGGAAGGCGATTGGCTTGCCGTTGATCAGGATGTTGCCGATGCCCTCGGTGACGGAATCACCGCAGGCGGTGGTATCACCGACTCGCAGCACAGGCATGCCATTGATGTTCACATTGGGTGAACCGCTGGTGCTGGGGTTGGTACCGTGTCCAGTGATCGGGCAGGCATTGAGATCGCTGAGGCGCGCGGCAGGTTTTGCCATCATCTACATCCTTGTATGAGCGGAGGCCGCGAAATTTACCGGATCTGCCCTGTGGGTGAAAGGCTGGCCTCCTGCCTGCCCGTCTCTGCCGTGACCGGTGTCACAAACGATGCAGCCAGCAGTTCCCGCGTATACGGGTGTCGGGCCGAATGAAACAACCCGGCCGTTTCGCCACGCTCCACCACCTCGCCATCCTTCATCACGATCAGATCGTGGGCCAGCGCCCGCACCACCGCCAGGTCATGACTGATGAACAGATAAGTCAGACCGTGTTCCTCCTGCAACCTGCGCAACAGCGCGACGATCTGTTTCTGCACCGTGCGATCCAGCGCCGACGTCGGCTCATCGAGCAGGATCAGATCCGGCTTGAGCACCAGCGCCCGAGCGATGGCGATACGTTGCCGTTGCCCGCCGGAAAACTCGTGGGGATAGCGATGACGCGTCGCCGGATCGAGCCCGACTTCCTTCAGTACATCGATCACAGCCTGCTCGCGCGCCTGCGCATTCAAGTCGCTGTGCACCTGCAGACCTTCGGCAATGATCTGCTCCACACACAAGCGCGGACTCAGGCTCCCGAACGGGTCCTGAAACACCACTTGCAGGCGTTTGCGCAGCGGACGCAATTGCTTGCCGCTCAGTTGTTCGAGCGCCTCGCCCTTGAAGCGGATGTTGCCGTCGGCGTCGATCAGACGCAGGATCGCCTGACCTAAAGTGGACTTGCCCGATCCGGATTCACCAACAATGCCCAAGGTCTTGCCCCGCTGCAGGTTCAAATCGATGCCGTTGACCGCGTGCAGATACGTCTTGGCCCGCAGCCATCCGCCACCCAGCGGAAAACCCACATTCAGATCACGAACCTCGAGCAGATCTTCCGCTGCATCACGGCAAAGCGCCGCGCCGCCGGGTTCGGCGTTGAGCAATTCGATGCTGTAGGGATGCTGCGGCGCGCGGAACAATTGCTCGCAAGTAGCCTGTTCGACGATTTCGCCCGCGCGCATCACCGCCACCCGCTGGGCGATGGTGCGCACCAGATTCAAGTCATGGCTGATGATCAGCAGCGCCATGCCCAGGCGCTGTTGCAGTTCCTTGAGCAGCAACAGAATCCTGCGCTGGACCGTGACGTCGAGGGCCGTGGTCGGCTCATCGGCAATCAGCAATTGCGGTTCGCACGCCAGCGCCATGGCGATCATCACCCGTTGCCGCTGCCCGCCGGAGAGCTGATGCGGATACGCCTTGAGCCGCTCGCGCGGACGTTGAATGCCCACCAGTTCCAACAGCTCCAGAATCCGTTTGCGCGCCGCAGTGCCCGCCAGGCCTTTGTGCAGCGCCAGGCTTTCGCCGAGTTGGCGCTCAATGCTGTGCAACGGGTTGAGCGAACTCATTGGCTCCTGAAAAATCATTGCGATGCGGTTGCCGCGCAGTTGCCGCAGATAGCGCTCGTGCACACCCAGCAGCTCTTCGCCGCCATAGCGGATGCTGCCGTCGATCTGCGTGATGTTCGGGTCCAGCAGTTGCAGAATGCTGTGGGCCGTTACCGACTTGCCGGAGCCGGACTCGCCGACCAGGGCCAGGCATTCCCCCGGACAAATGTCGAGGTCGATGCCGTGCACCACTTCCTGCCCTTTGAAGGCCACCCGCAGGTCGCGTATTTCGATCAGATGTTCACGCATATCAAGTCCTGGGGTCGAAGGCATCACGGCAGGCTTCGCCGATGAAAACGAGTAAAGAAAGAATCAGCGCCAGGGCGAAGAACGCCGTCAGGCCCAACCACGGTGCTTGCAGATTGTTCTTGCCCTGACCGATCAGCTCACCCAGCGAAGCACTGCCGGCGGGCATGCCGAAGCCGAGAAAATCCAGCGCCGACAACGTGGCGATCGCCCCGGTCAGAATGAACGGCAGGTACGTCAAGGTCGCACTCATGGCGTTGGGCAGAATGTGACGCACGATCACTTGCGCATCGCCGACACCCAGCGCCCGCGCCGCTTTCACGTACTCAAGTCCGCGGCTGCGCAGAAACTCGGCGCGCACCACGTCCACCAGACTCAGCCAGGAAAACAGCGCCATGATCCCCAGCAACCACCAGAAGTTCGGCTCGACGAAGCCCGACAGAATGATCAGCAGGTAAAGCACCGGCAGCCCCGACCAGACCTCCAGCAAACGCTGACCGAGCAAATCGACCCAACCGCCGTAATAGCCTTGCAAGGCACCGGCCGCGATGCCGATCAACGCGCTCACCGCTGTCAACCCCAGAGCAAATAAGAGCGACACCCGCGTGCCGAATATCACCCGCGCCAGTACATCTCGCGTCTGATCATCGGTGCCCAGCCAGTTTTCAGCGGTGGGTGGGCTCGGGGCCGGTTCGCTGAGGTCATAGTTGACCGTGTCGAAACCGAACGGGATCGGCGCAAACCACATCCGCCCGCCCTGCCCCTCGATCAGTTCACGCACCTGGGCACTGCGGTAATCTGGCTGGAACGGCAGCTCGCCGCCAAAATCCTGCTCGGTGTAGCGTTTGAACGCCGGGAAAAGCCATTCGCCCTGATACGTCACCAGCAACGGTTTGTCATTGGCAACCAGTTCGCCGCCCAGGCTCAGGCCGAACAGCGCGAGAAACAACCACAACGACCACCAGCCGCGCCGATGGGCCTTGAACCGCGCCCAACGGCGCCGTCCGATTGGAGAAAGCGTCGGCATCAGGCAGTCCTCGCGGTGAAGTTGATGCGCGGATCGACCAGCGTGTAACACAGGTCGCCCAGCAGTTTTATCAAGAGCCCGAACAGGGTGAAGATGAACAGCGAACCGAACACCACCGGGTAATCCCGCGACACCGCCGCCTCGTAGCTCAGGCGGCCGAGACCGTCGAGGGAGAAGATCACTTCGATCAAGAGCGAGCCGCCGAAAAACACCGTGACCAGTGCCTGAGGCAATCCGGCCACCACCAGCAGCATCGCGTTGCGAAACACATGCCCGTACAACACCTGTCGTTCGCTCAGGCCTTTGGCGCGGGCCGTGACCACGTACAGCCGCGAGATCTCGTTGAGAAAGCTGTTCTTGGTCAGGATCGTCAGCGTCGCGAAACCGCCGATCACCAGCGCACTGACCGGCAACACCAGATGCCAGAAGTAATCGGCAACCTTGCCCCACAGCGACAGCTCGGCAAAGTTGTCCGAGACCAGCCCGCGCACCGGAAACCAGTCCAGCGCCGTCCCGCCGGCGAACACCACGATCAGCAGCAGCGCAAACAGAAACCCCGGCATGGCGTAGCCGATGATGATCGCCGCGCTGCTCCAGACATCGAACGCCGAACCGTTGTGCACCGCCTTGCGGATACCCAGCGGAATCGATACCAGATAAGTGATCAGCGTCGCCCACAAACCCAGCGACAGGGTCACCGGCAGCTTCTGCCAGATCAGTTCGGTCACCGTCGCGCCACGGAAGAAGCTCTTGCCGAAGTCCAGTTGCGCGTAGCTCTTGAGCATCAGCCACAAGCGCTCGCCAGCGCTTTTGTCGAAGCCATACTGCCGCTCGATCTCGGCCACCAGTTTCGGATCCAGCCCCCGAGTCGCGCGGGACTCGCCGCCAATGCTTTCGACATGGCTGGCACCCACCGCCGCACCGACACCGATCCCCTGCAATCGGGCGATGGCCTGCTCGACCGGGCCACCGGGCGCGGCCTGCACAATCACGAAGTTCACCAGCAGAATCGCCAGCAAGGTCGGCACGATCAGCAGCAGACGCCGCAGGCTATAACCCCACATGGGCGTACTCCTTGTGCTGTTGCTGCATCTGCGTCGAGGTCAGCGCGGTCGGGCTGATTTCCCACCAGGTGTCGAGTCCGGCGTCGTACAACGGCGCAATAGCCGGGCGACCGAAGCGGTTCCACCACACCGTGGAAATCCCCGGCGGGTAATAGTTGGGAATCCAGTAGTAGCCCCACTGCAACACCCGATCCAGAGCATGGGCGTGGCGCAGAAGGCTCTCGCGATTGTCGGCCTGCACCACACCTTCTAGCAGCGCATCCACCGCCGGATCGCGCAGCACCATGTAGTTGTTCGAGCCAGGATCGTCGGCACCCTCGGAGCCGAAGTAGTTGAACAGCTCGCGCCCCGGCGCCTGACTCACCGGGTAACCGACGACGATCATGTCGTAGTCGCGGCTGCGCACGCGGTTGGTGTATTGCGCGGTGTCGACCTGGCGGATATCGAAGCCGATGCCGATCTGCGCCAGGTTGCGCTTGAACGGCAGCAGCAGGCGCTCGAAGCCCTTCTGGCCGTTGAGAAAAGTGAATTGCAACGGCTCACCGGCGGCATTCACCAATTGATCGCCACGGGGTTTCCAGCCGGCGGACTCCAGCAATTTCAGCGCCTGCAACTGTTGCGCACGAATATTGCCGCTGCCGTCGGTGCGCGGCGCCTCGAATACCTGGCTGAAGACTTCATCGGGAATCTTGCCGCGCCACGGATCAAGGATTTTCAGTTCCTCGGCATCCGGCAGTTCGGTGGCCGACAACGCGCTGTGGGAAAAGAAGCTGCGCTGGCGCAGGTACATGCTGCGCATCATCTGCCGGTTGCTCCATTCGAAATCCCAAAGCATGGCGATCGCCTGCCGGACCCGGCGATCCTGAAACATCGGTTTCTGCAGATTGAACACAAACCCTTGAGACCCTTGCGCAGCGCCGGGTGCGAGGTGTTCGCGCAGCAACTTGCCCTGCTCCAGCGCCGCGCCGGCGTAACCGATGGTGTAACTGGTGGCGGAGAACTCGCGGTTGTAATCGAAGCCGCCGGCCTTCAGTACTTGTCGCGACACGTCGGTGTCGGCAAAAAACTCCACGCTCAACTGATCGAAGTTATAGAGCCCGCGAGTGATCGGCAGATCCCTGGCCCACCAGTCCTTGATCCGCTGGAATTTCACGCTGCGTCCGGCATCCACCGCGCTGACCTTGTACGGCCCGCTGCCCGGCGGAATCTCGAAGCCTGCGCCATCGGCGAAATTGCGTGTGCGCCACCAATGCTCGGGCAGCACCGGCAACGTCGCCAGATCCAGCGGCAATGTGCGGCTCTCGTTGTTCTTGAACACGAAACGCACCTGGGTCGGCGACTCGACCTGCACCTCGGCGACATCACGAAACTGCTGGCGATACTTAAGGCTGCCCTGGGTAGTGAACAGTTCGAAGGTGTAGCGCACGTCTTCAGCGGAGATCGGCGTGCCGTCCTCGAACCGCGCCTTGGGGTTCAAGTAAAAGCGCAGCCAGCGGCGGTCCACGTCCAACTCCATGCGTTGGGCCACCAGGCCGTAGACGCTGTAGGGCTCGTCCTTGCTGCGATAGGCCAGCGGCGCATAGAGCCAGCCGTCGATGTCGGCAACGCCGGTGCCTTTGTCGATGTAGGGAATCAGGTGATCGAACGGGCCGCTCTCCAGCGAAGAGCGGCGCAAGGTTCCACCCTTGGGCGCAGCGGGATTGGCGTAGGCCAGGTGCTGGAAGTCCGGGGCGTATTTCGGGGCTTCGCCGTAGACCGTGAGGGCGTGTTGGGGCGCTGCGAACAGCGCCGGGCTCAGCAACAGACCGACACTGAACAGAATGACTCTGGAAAACATGGGCAGATCCTTTCACCACGTGCCTGCCTGACTGTGATGTGCAACAGGCCGGGCCTTTTTATAGGGCGGGGTTTAGAACGATGTGTTACTAAAACCTGCCCCGACCGATCTTTCTCAGAACTTGTAATTGACCCGCGTGTACAGCGTGCGGCCAAACGGGTCGCCGTATTTCGGGTCGTAGCCGCTTTGGAACGTGTAGGTCTGGTTGCTGAATGGTGGTTCGCGGTCGAACAGGTTTTTCACCCCGAGGGTCACCGCCAGGGTCTTGCGCCAGGTGTAGGTGCCGGCCACGTCCCAGACGTTGTACGAACCGACGTAATCGTGGGTCTCGCGATCCGAGTCGTGGTAACCGCTGGTGTAGCGGTTGGTCAGGCTCGCGCCGAGCGGGCCGTAGTTCCAGCTGCCGGTCAGGCTGTGACGCCAACGGGCCACGGCGCCGGCCGAGGCAAAGTCGCCACCGCGAAAATCGCCGAGCTTGTCGATGTAGTCGCCCTTGAGCTGCTGCTGATAGTCATAACGAGTCACGTAAGTGCCTTGCAGGCCGATGCCGAAATCGCCGTACGGTGTGCTCGGCAGGCGATAGTCGAAGCTCACGTCGACACCGTTGGTCTTGATCTTGCCGAGGTTGGCCAGGCCAGTGACGATGTGATCGATGGAACCATCAGGCTTGCGGATCAAACGCTCCGGGTACAGCTCCGGGTTTTCGAACACCGCCGATTCAGGGAATTCGGCGATCTGGTTGGCGATGTCGATCCACCAGAAATCCAGGCCGGTGGTCAGGCGATCGAACGGCTGGTAAACGAAACCGAGGGTGACGTTACGCGCGGTCTCCGGGCTCAGGTCGGTGTTGCCGCCAGAGGTGCGATTGAACTGCTGGGCGCAGTCGCGGTTGGCAATGCCGCCGTTGCTCGGGTTGCCACCGGCGCAAAGACGCGGGTCGTTGTAGTTGGCATTGGTGAACGAGGTAAACGTCGGGTTGTACAACTCATAAAGCGACGGCGCACGGAAACCTTCGCTGTAGGCGCCGCGCACCACCAGCTCCTTGAACGGCTGGAAGCGGAACGAGTATTTCGGGTTAGTGGTGCTGCCGAAGTCGCTGTACTTGTCGTGGCGCACGGCGGCGGACAATTCAAGGCTGTCGAGCACCGGCACGTTGACTTCGGCGTACTGCGCCGAGACGCTGCGATCCCCTTGTACGCTGCCGTTGGGATCAACACCCAGGCTCTGCACGTCGCCGGCAAACGCAGCGAAATCCTGATGAAAATCTTCCTTGCGATACTCGCCGCCCAGCGCCAGCGCCGAAGGCCCTGCACCGAACCAGTCGCCGATCTCGCGGCTGACACGCCCGTCAATCGCCTTGACCCGGCCCACCGCCGTCGCGTAATCGCCGTCTACCTCATTGGCCGCCAGCAACGCCGAACCGGCGGCGGTCTGCGGGCCGAACGGGTTGATCACACCGTTGGCGATGCCCTGGCTGACGGCGCGGTCGTTCACATAACCGCTGCGAATCGTGTTGACCACCTTGTTCTGGTTGTACGACGCGCCGAGGTTGTAATCCCACCCGACCAGGGTGCCGTCGAAGCTCAACAGCAGGCGCTGACCGGTGTTGTCGTCCTCATGCTGACGGGCACCGACGGCGGTTTCACGCCAGTTCACGTCCACCGGCTGCGTCGGGTCGAGGGCAAAACCGCTCGGTCCGGGCGTAATGCCGTTCCCCGGATAGAACGCCGTGCCAGGGTTGACCTGATTGCCCATCAAAGTGCCGGGCCCGATTTGGGTACGGTTTTCGTTGCGCGCCCAAAAGTATTCGAGGCTGACGTTGTGATCGTCCGACAGCTTGCCGGTGGCCTTGGCGAAGGCCGAGGTCTTCTCGGTTTCCGGCACCAGATCAAGGTAGTTCCACAGGCTCTGGCGGCAGATGCCGTTGCGTGACAACAGCCCCGGCGCATTGCAACCGGAGCCGGCCAGCGGGTTGGTGGCATTGCTGCCCTGGCTCCAGTTGGCGGGCGATGCCGTGCCGGAGGTGTAATCGAGTCCGCGCCCCGGCTGGTAGTTATAGGTGTAACCACGGTCGTCGGCGGCCAGGCGATTCTGCTTGTCGTAACTCACCACGCCGAAAACGTTGAAGCGATCGTCCTGTAAATCGCCAAAACCCCAACTGCCGCTGAAATTGCGACTTTCACCACCGCCAGAATGGGTCGGTGTGTCGTAGTTCGTGCTGATCTGACCTTCGGTGAGGCTGGTCTTGGTGATGAAGTTGATCACCCCGCCGATGGCATCGGTACCGTACAGCGCCGAAGCACCGTCGCGCAGCACTTCCACCCGGTCGATGGCGGCGAACGGGATAGTGTTGAGGTCGACGCCAGAGCCATTGATCGCATTGGTCGCGTTGTTGCTCAGACGCCGACCGTTGAGCAGCACCAGGGTCTTGTTCGGGCCAATGCCGCGCAGGTCGGCATAAGACGCCCCGCCGCTGCTCGACCCCACCGAGCGCCCGGAGCCCACCGAAGACTGGTTGGCCGAGATGCGGTTGACCAGCTCTTCAGTGGTGGTCACGCCCTGCTTCTGCAACTCCTCGACCCGCAGGATGGTGACCGGCACGGCGGTTTCGGCATCGACCCGGCGGATCGCGGTGCCGGTGACTTCGACCCGTTGCAGTTGGGTGGTCGGTTCGTTTGCCGTGCTGTCGGCAGCGACGGCCGGCAACGTGTTGATCGCCAGCAGCAAGGCCAGGCTCAAAGGGGATTTAACGGGTGAAAAATGGATCATGAACAGCCATCCCTGCGTTTTGGTTTATGCAGGGATGTGCGATGGCAGATGGGGACTTATAGGGTGCGATTTAGACCGTTGGGTGCTGAGGTTATGCAAAAAGAGGCGCGTGATTTTTCATACCAGTTCTGCGTCCTTGAGCAATCGCGTATCCAGCCCGAATCGCTCTTGCGAGACCATCCTGAATTGCCCCTCCGCCAAATCGCAGCTCACCAGCAAATTCCACGAGTGCCGGGTGGCTGCCGATGGAATCAGTACAAACGGGTGCTCGGCGAGCAACGCGTCGGCAAAATCCTGCTGGTTGGGCGAGGCCTGTGCGGGACTCATCCAGTAGGGGTTGGGCAGCTCCTCGGGTTGCACGATTTTCACAAGCGCCTCGCTGACCACCTCAAAGCACGTCAGCACATAGGGACTTCTATCAAGTGCGTTGAAACTCCCGTGAGCGGCCACCTCCAGAATGGCTGTAGATGGGTCGATCGAAGCATAAACGACACGGCGGCCGGGCCGGTTCCATCGACCGCCCTGCAGTTCTGAACCGATGCCGCTGTCCCATGTGCACCGATAAACCTCAGGGTCCAAACGCCACGCATACCAGCGGTCGTCCCAAGGCAGCGGGTTCATTGATAAACCCCGTATTTAATCCGGTGCAGATAAGCAATGACCGATTGATACCCCAGTGAGCTTTCAATCAATGCAACGGGTCTGTAACCGTTTAACCATTTGGTCGCCTTGCTCATCCACTCCTCGGCGCTCGGCTGATCGTGGAACACCTCGATAGCGGACTCAAGAGCGTGCGCATACTGAAAAGCGATCATGCTCTGCTGTCGGCTCATTCGCGTCGGCTCGCCACTACTCAGCAAGCGCCGCACGGTTCTGACCGACTTTCCGGTGATGAGCTGCACAAGCTCGCTTTCCCGGTAGAGCTCGGATGTTGAAATCATGTTCACAACGTCCCGCAGATCAAAACCTTCCCGCGCGTAACCAACAATGTGCATGGTGTCTCTGTCCCATATCCGGCCGTTCAGCAACACCTCAACAGGCTTCCCCTCGACCTTCTTCAGCCCCGTAAACCGGGGTGCTTTCGCTTGGGGCATCGGAACACCCTCCATAGGGCATCTGGCATGATCGTGGCGCCAGGAATCACGAGGGGAATAAGTAGAGTTTTCGTGCTCGAGATGTGGGATTCGCATAATCCATCCAATGTCAGGGGCCCGAGTCTCCAGGCCGGTCAGTGACTTCATGTCACGACCGATGCTATAGGCCCTGCTTCCGACGGCCAACCTTAAAAAGTCGTCGGAAATATCCCCGTTTTCGCCCAAAGTCCGGCAACTTCCGTAGGACGCTACCGGGCATTATTCCGCCTTCAACTCCCGAAGTGATAACTCACATCCAGCCACCACTGGCGCCCGTACGGGTCGTAGTTGCCGGTCGGGTAATACGGCCATCCCGCCGAGTCGTCATGCTTGACCTGATTGAGCACATTGTTCACGGTCAGCCCGACACTCGCCCGGTCGTTGAGCTTGTACCGTGCACTGGCGTTGAACACCGTCCACGGCGACAGACGCCCGTCGCCCGCGCCGTTGGTGACCGAGCCGTAACGAATCCCCATCAGCGTCGCCGTAGCTTTCTGGTAATCCCAGGTCAGGCTGGCGTTGACCTTGCTGCGCCAGTCGTAGTTGGTGCGCGAGGTGCGCCAGTCCTGGGTCGGGGCTTCGTCCGATTCCTTGTAGTAGTGCGAGAGCACCAGGGTGTAGCCCAGCGCCGAACTGAACGCGCCGTACTGCCCGGCGCCCCAGCGGATGTTGCTCTTGAAGTCCAGGCCGCTGACCCGCTCGCTGGCGGCGTTGATCGCGTTCACTCGCACCCGCTGCAACTGATTGGGATCGACGGCGGCGTTGCCGGGATTGCGATCGACGCGCGCCAGGGTCGACTGGCAGTTGGCCGAGTTGATGTCCTGGGTGCCATTGCGGCATTCGTTCTCTTGCTGCAGCAGACGGTTTTCGTCGACGGTGGTCAGCAGGTCATCGATCTCCACCCGCCAGAAATCGGTGGAGAAATCGAAATTGCGCGACGGCGACCAGACGAAACCGTAGGTCCAGGATTTGCCGCGTTCGGATTCCAGATCCGCCGTGCCGCTCTGGGTGTAATCGACCCGCCCGCGATCACAGGCGCCCTCCACGCCCTGGCTGCAACCGTAATAGTCGATCTGCGCCGGGTAGTAACCGTTGCTGTCGGACTGATAGATGTAGTTCAGGTCCGGGGCGCGGAAACTGGTGCCGTAGCTGCCGCGCACCAACAGGCTGTTCACCGGCCGCCATTCCAGGCCGAGGTTGTAGGTTTTCTGTTGTTCGGTGCGGCCACTGAATTTGTATTGGTCCCAGCGCCCTGCGGCTGTCGCCAGCACCGTGTCGGTGACCGGAATGCTGAACTCGCCGCCGGCCGCGTAACGCTTGCGCGAGCCGCCGGAGCTTTGCGCCGGGGTCACGCCGTAGAAACTGCCGTCATTAAGGCTGTCATCCGGATCGATGCGATATTCCTGCTTGCCCGCCTCGAGCACGCCGGCAAATCCCACCGGACCGGCGGGCAGGTCAAACAACTCGCCGTTGACCGACGCGTTGTAACTGGTGGAAACCGACTTGCTGCTCTGCGTCAGGTTGCCGCGAAACTGCTCCCATTCCTGCTGCGTCAGTGGCCGGTCGAGGCGCGAGGCATCCGGCGCGAACACCGGGTAACCGTCACGGGTGCCCAGCTGCGGGCCGAGGTAGAAATCCTGGATCGACGACAGCGGCGTGTAACGGGTGGTGCGCACGCTTTTGTACTCGGACCGGTTGGCCGCGAGTTCATAGTTCCACCCGGTGTCGGCGATCTTGTCCGAGAGGCCCAGGGTGCCGGTCCAGGAGGTGTCGCGCCACTTGCTGTTGTTGCTGGTGCGCCCGCCAATTTCCTCTTCGCCGAAGCGTCGATACCAACGCTCCAGATTGCCGCTGTTCTGGTTGATGAAATCCGGCGAGGTGAAGCTCGGGCCGCGTGTGTTGTTCTGGATGTGATCGAGGCCGTACATCAGATCGGCGAAAACCTGCCCGCTGTCGCTGAAATGCCAGGTGCCACGGGTGTAGCCGTCGTAGTTTTCCTTCTGGGTTTGCACCGTCCAGTAATCGTTGTAAATCTGGTCGGTGCGGCAGCGCCCGCCGCTGTTGAACAGCTTGTTGTCGAACGTGCCCTGATACGCGCCACAGCCGGGTCCCAGATAGCGGTTGTTGGTCAGGTCGCGACGGTAGCCGACATCCGCCAGCGGCCCGCTCTGCATGAAGCCGCGATCATCGGCCCAGATCGGATCGCGATTGGTCAGTTCGAGCCCGAACAGCCCGTCGAAGTCGCCCCAGCTGCCGCCGCCGCTGATCTGCAAGCGCTGGTTGTCACCGCCGCCGCGCTCGCTGGTGCCGCCCTTGAGATTGACGTCGACGCCATTCATTTTGTCTTTGAGGATGATGTTTACCACCCCGGCAATCGCGTCCGAACCGTAGATCGCCGAAGCGCCGCTGCTGAGCACTTCGATGCGCTCGATGATCGCCGACGGAATGTTCGCCAGGTTGGTGAAGTTGACCTTGCCGTCGTACGGCGTCGGGTAATCGGCGACCCGTCGGCCGTTGATCAGCACCAGCGTGTGGTTCGGGCCGAGGCCGCGCAGGTTGAGGGCGCTGGCCGCCGGTTGCCAGGTATTGCCGTAGTCTTCGCCCTGGGTCATGCCGGTGTTTTGCGTCTGCGTGGCGAGGGCGTCGTAGACGTTCTTGTAGCCGCGCGCTTCCATTTCTTCGTGGGTGATGACATTGACCGGGGTCGCACCATCGCTCTGCGCGCGGGCGATGCGCGAGCCGGTGACGGTGACTTTTTCCATGCGGTAATCGGCAGTGCTGGCGGGTACCACGGCAGCGGCCTTGACCGGCGTGGCACTCGGCGTATCGGCCGGGCGAATGCTCAGGCCCTGCGCCCCCTGTTCGACTTGCAGACCACTGCCGAGCAAAGCCTTCTCCACCGCCTGGCGGCCACCCAATGCCCCGCGCACCGCACTGCTGCGCTTGCCCTGAACCAAATTCTGACTGAAGGAAATCGGCACGCCGGTCTGACGCGAGATGTCCAGCAGCACCTCGTCGAGGGCCCCGGCGGCAATGTCGAAGGTAAAGACTTGAGTGGCGGCGTCTTGCGCCAGAACGGCGGCCGGGACCATACCCGTCGCCAGCACTATGGCCAGTGTCAGGCGGGACAATTGTTGTTGTTTGAATGAAAACATGAGGGGCTTCCCTGTTGAAGGCGTCTGCAGGGAATGAGCAGCGGGCCGGCGCTTTTTATAGGGGGACGGATAGACCGGGAAGTTATGGATTTATAACCGTGCTTCGATGCTGACCCAGTACGGGTTGTGCCAGGTGACACGGATCGGCAGCGAACGCTCCAGCAGCTGCAGGGTGCGGTCGCTGTCGTCCAGCGGATAGAGACCGCTGAGGCGCAAACCGGCGACCTCGGGACTCAGGTGCAGGATGCCGCGACGGTAGCTGCGCAGGCTGTCGATGACTTCGCTCAAGGGGCGATCACGCACTTCAAGCCGCCCTTGCACCCAGGCACTTTCCTGCCCTTTGCTGGGTTCCAACCCGAGGATTTCCTGCCCGTTGAACAGCAGACTTTCGCCCGCCTCCACCACTTGCCGCGCGCCGCTGGCGGTGACCACTTCGACCTGTGAATGCAGCATCACCAGCCGCGTCGAATCCTCACCGCGCTGCACCAGAAATTTCGTCCCGAGCGCGCGCATCCGCCCATGCTCGGTTTCGACCACAAAGGGGCGTCCCAGATTTTTCGCCACATCGATCAGCAGTTCACCGCTGCGCAAGTCCAGCAGACGCTCAAGATTGTTGAAGCGCGGCACCACGCGGCTGCGGGCATTGAGGGTCAGGGCGCTGCCATCCTCCAGCGTGAACGCCCGACGCTCGCCCGTTCCGGTCGACAACTCGCCGGCCTCCGGCAGCCAGCCATAGCGTCGCCCGAGCAGACCCGCCAGCACCGCGATCCCGAGCACACTCAAACTGCCGCTGAGGAATCGACGCCGACTGGACGGCGCATTCAGGCTGTGCAGGACACTTTCACGCGGCAAGCCGCGCAGGTTCGCATGGCGCAGCAGGTTCAACCCGCCACCCATTTGCTCGATGATTTGCTGATGCCGTGGATCCGCCGTGCGCCAGGCGTCGAAGGCCGCGCGCTCCTGCAAGCTGACGTGCCCCGATTGCAGCAGCGCCATCCATTGCGCGGCTTCGTCGATCAGCGTGTCGTCCGGCCTCATGCCTGCATCGCCTGATAGCAACGTTTGAATGCCTCGACCATGTATTGCTGCACTCGGCTGGTGGACACGCCGAGGCGTTCGCCGATTTCGCTGTAGGTCAGGCCATCGAGCTGGTGATAGAGAAACGCAGCCTTGGCCTTGGCCGACAGGCCGTTGAGCAAGCGATCCACCGCCAGCAGCGTTTCGATCACCAATTCCCGTTCCTCGGGCGACGGGTGCACCGGTTCCGGCGCCAAGGCAAGGCTTTGCAGATAAGCGCGCTCCAGATCCTGCCGGCGCCAGCCTTCATAGACCAGCCGCCGGGCAATCGTGGTCAACAGCGCGCGGGGTTCGCGAATCGCCAGCGGATCGGGCAGTGCCAAAACCCGAAGAAAAGTTTCCGAAGCAATGTCCTGTGCGCTGTGCGGGCAGCCGAGGGTACGGCTGACCGCTGCGCACAACCATCGGTAGTCCTTTTGGAACATTTGCCCGATGACCTGGTAATGCGGGTTGTGACTCCCCATGCCTTACTCCCTGAAAACGGGCTCCACCCGCTGCGAAAATCCATGGATACGCCGGGATCTTCCGGCGGTGATCAGGGGTGCGACTGTGCAATAGCGCCCGATACATTTGAAGTAATAAAAAATCAGGATCAGCAAACCTTTGAGAATAAGGCACGTCGTCGCCGCAGCAACATTGGCTGACACAACGTTGATCTCGATCAGTGGCGCCGGCCACGCCAGTCTCTAACCTTGCGCCTCCATCGATAGCCACGGACGGCTCACCGGGAGCCTGCGGCTAACCTTTCAAGGACGAGAAATCATGCGATCACTCAACATCATTCTTCTGTCGTCGGCGTTCAACGGCCTGACCCAGCGTGCCTGGCTGGAACTGCGTCAGGCCGGGCACTCACCCAGCGTGGTGCTGTTCACCGACGAAACCGCCGTGTGCGAGCAGATCGAAAACAGCGGCGCCGAGCTGGTGATCTGCCCGTTTCTCAAGGACCGCGTTCCCCACGCGCTGTGGAGCAACCCGCAGCGTCCGGTCGTCATCATCCACCCGGGCATCGTCGGCGATCGCGGTGCCAGCGCACTGGATTGGGCGATCATGCGCGAGCTGCCGTCCTGGGGCGTAACCGCCCTGCAAGCGGTGGAAGAAATGGACGCCGGACCGGTCTGGGCCACCTGCGAATTCAACCTGCCGACAGGCTTGCGCAAATCCGAGCTGTACAACGGGCGAGTCAGCGACGCGGCGATCCGTTGCATCCGTGAGGTGGTGGAAAAATTCATCGACGGCTTCGTGCCGGTGGCGCTGGACTACAACGATCCCAAGGTTCGTGGACGCTTGCAGCCGAACATGAAACAGGACGATCGCACCTTCAGCTGGCACGACTGCTCGCGCTTCATCAAACGCTGCATCGATGCGGCGGACGGCCAGCCCGGTGTGCTCGCCAGTCTCGCCGGCGGGCAATATTACGTGTACGACGCGCACCTCGATCAGCGCACCGGCATGCCCGGCGAGATTCTCGCGGTGCACGACGACGCGGTATTGGTGGCGACCGGTGATCACAGCCTGTGGATCGGCTCGCTGCGGCGCAAACCGCAACCGGGCGAGGAAACCTTCAAGCGTCCGGCGCGGCATGTGCTGGCCGGTCAGTTGTCTGGCGTGCCGGTGCTGGACTGGTCGATTGCCAACGCGCCGTTCAGCGACGAGCCGTATCAACCGATCCGTTATCGCGAGTCCGGTCTGGTCGGCGAGCTGACGCTGGAGTTCTACAACGGCGCCATGAGCACCGAGCAGTGCCGGCGCATGGTCGAGGCCCTGCGCTGGGCTAAATCCCGCGACACTCAGGTGCTGTTGATCAAGGGCGGACGCGGCAGTTTTTCCAATGGCGTGCATCTGAACGTGATCCAGGCCGCCGAAGATCCGGGCGCCGAAGCCTGGGCCAATATCCAGGCCATCGACGATGTGTGCGAAGAATTGCTCAGCGCACGGCAACTGGTGGTCAGCGGGGTTACCGGCAATGCCGGTGCCGGCGGTGTGATGCTCGCCCTGGCGGCTGACATCGTGTTCGCCCGCGCCGATATCGTGCTCAATCCGCACTACAAGAGCATGGGCCTGTATGGCTCGGAATACTGGACCTACAGCCTGCCCCGCGCCGTCGGCCCGGCCATGGCCGAACAACTGACCCAGGCCTGTCTGCCGGTCAGCGCTGCGCAGGCGCTGCAACTGGGCATGGTTCAGGAAATCGGCCCGCGCTGCCCGGACGAGTTCTCGCTGTGGCTGCTGCAACGGGCCAACAGTGTGCTGAGCGATCCGACTTATGCGTCGGTGCGCGAACGCAAGCTGCGGGTCGATCATGTGTTGATTCGTCAGTGCCGCGAGGCGGAGCTGCGGGAGATGCAGGAAGACATGCTGTACAACCGCAATCAGTTTGCCGAGAAGTGCCGCAACTTCGTCTACAAGCGCAAGACTTGCTGCACGCCGGCGCGGTTGGTGGAAGATTGGGCGCGGGTGCGTGAAGTCGAAGTGGCTGACTGAACAATGACGCGGTCCCGGGGCTGCCCGTACAATGCGCGGACCTCAACCACCGGCCCGCCCATGGACATCGACCTCGCCCGCACCTTTCTGGAAATCGTCCGCCACGGCAGCCTCGCCGCGGCGGCGGAAAAGCTGTTTGTCACGCAAACGGCAATCACCGCCCGGGTCCAGAAACTCGAAAGCCAGTTGGGCAGCACGCTGTTCGTGCGCAACCGCGCCGGTGCGCGGCTGACCGCCAACGGCGAGGCCTTCGTGGTCTACGCCAATCAGCTGGTGCAGACCTGGGAAGCCGCACGCCGCGACCTGCCCTTGCCCGAGGGCTATCACAACGTGCTGCACATCGGTGGCGAGGTCAGCCTGTGCAACCCGTTGATGCTCAGTTGGGCCGCCGAATTGCGCGAGAAAATCCCCGGCCACGCCTTGCGCATGGAGATCCGCGATGGTGAAAACCTGCTGCGTCAGCTCGAACTGGGGGTGCTCGATGCGGCGCTGGTCTATCAGCCGGAATACTGGCCGGGGCTGCAGGTCGAGCAGGTGCTGGAAGAGAAACTGATTCTGGTGACCACGCCCGGCCGCCCTGCCCCTTACGTGTACATCGACTGGGGCCCGGATTTCCGCCGCCAGCACGACGCCGCCCTGCCGGAAAAAGCCAAGGCTGCCCTGAGCTTCAACCTCGGCCCGCTGGCCCTGCAATACATTCTGGAGAACGGCGGCAGCGGCTATTTCCGGACCCGGGTCGTGCGTACTTATCTGGAAAGCGGCGCGCTGGAGCCGGTGACCAAAGCCCCGGAATTCGGCTACCCGACCTACCTCGTCTACTCCCGTGACCGCGACTCGGCGATCCTGCAACAGGCGTTTGACCTGCTGCGCGAGGTGATCAGGGCCGATGACGACTGGTCGCAGCGCTGGAACCCGTTGAGCTGACGGCCGCTATGCACCGGAGCATGGCACTTGTGACCTGAAGGTTGGCGCTGCACAAACGGCGGGATCGGCTACGCTGCCGGGATAACGACAATATCCGCAGGTGAGCGCAGTGAGGCAGACCACCGAGGCATTTCGCAGCCGCTACCGGGCGGCGATCCATCCCCGCTACAACCCGTGGCTGCACGGCGCGTTCGTGCTGCTGTTCGGCGTGCTGGCCATCGGCGCGTTCTGGAGCAGCGTGCACCTGGTGCGGCCGCTGGAATGGCTGACCGTGCCGCTGACCCTGCTGTTCTTCAATTTCGGCGTGTACATGGTGCACCGCCACCTCGGCCACCACAAAAAGAGTTTCGCGCGGATGTT
Organism: Pseudomonas sp. NFIX49; assembly: GCF_900115915.1. Classification (NCBI taxonomy): domain Bacteria; kingdom Pseudomonadati; phylum Pseudomonadota; class Gammaproteobacteria; order Pseudomonadales; family Pseudomonadaceae; genus Pseudomonas; species Pseudomonas sp. NFIX49. The sequence goes on from NZ_FOYE01000006.1 coordinate 460,140, forward strand.
CTACGCCCGGCATGCCGGCGATCATCACAGTTTCTTCACCCCCGGCCACATGACCTACGACGGCGCCCGCGACTGGCGGGTGATCCTGTTCCCGGCCTGGCTGATCGTGCTGCACACGCTGGCGATCACCCTGCCCCTGTGGTGGCTGTTCGCGCAGGTCAACAGCAACGTCGCCGGACTGTTCGGTGGCTGCATGGTGTTCGGTTACCTGACCTATGAAGTGTTTCACGCCTGCGAGCATCTGCCGCCGCAGAACCCGCTGACCCGCCTGCCGTGGATCCGCCAGATGCGCCGTCTGCACGAATTGCATCACCGTCGCGAGCACATGCAGGAGCGTAATTTCAATATCGTTTTTCCGCTGATGGACTACCTGTTCGGCACCCTCTACCGGGAGCCGGAAATCGCCCCTTTGACCGATTCGAGAACGCCCATGACCCGCATGCAGCACACAGTCGATATCGCCGGCGATCCGATCGCCGTCCTCGCCTACGCCGCCACCGTCAGTCGCTGGCCGGAGTGGCACCCGTCTTCGCTGAAGATCGACGGCCCGAGCGGTGCGTTGCATGCCGGTGCGCGATTCGACGAGGACATTCACGCCGGTGGGCGCGAGGGGCATTTGCGCTGGGAGGTCACCGAGTACCTGCCCGGCCGACGCTGGTGCGCCCGGGCCCAGGGTGATCAGGGTCTGTCGTTGCGGCTGACCTATGAATGCTCGGCGCACGACGCTGCCACGCGGTTCGTGCGCACCCTCGATTACCGGTTCGAAGGGATCGGCCTGCGCATCGCCAACCATCTGCTGCTCAAGCGGCGCATCGAGCGCGAGTCGGCAACGTCGATGCTGGCCCTGCGCGACATGGCCACCCGGCATCTCGCACTCGCGGGAGCCCACGTGTGAGATGGCGTTATCTGGTGTTGCTGCTGGTTGTCGGGGTTCTGGGCTTTTTGCTGTTGATGCCGACCAGGGTCGAGCCCGTGGCCTGGACGCCGCAACCGGCGCCCTCGCTGACCGAGGGCCAGTACGCTGACAATCAGCGGCTCAAGAGCGCGGCACAGGTCGGTCCAAGTGACATCGAAGGCCCGGAAGCGCTGCTGCTGGAAAACGACTTTCTGATCACCGGACTGCACGACGGACGCCTGCTGCGCACCAGTCTCGATGGCCAGCAGCGCAAGGTGCTGGCCGATACCGGCGGCCGGCCGCTGGGGCTGGCGCGGCATCCCAACGGTTTGCTGGTGATCGCCGACGGGGTCAAGGGTTTGCTGTCCCTTGATGCACAGGGGCAACTGGTGGCGCTGACCACCGAAGCCAATGGCCTGCCGTTCGGGTTTACCGATGACGTGGCCATCGACAAGTCCGGGCATTACGCCTACTTCAGCGATGCCTCCAGTCGCTGGGGTTACGGCCACGATGGCGAAGCGATCATCGAGCATGGCGGCGACGGGCGCCTGCTGCGTTACGACTTCCAGACCGGAAAAACCAGCGTATTGCTGGACAAGCTGGAGTTCGCCAACGGCGTGACCCTCGGCCCGGAAGACGCCTATGTGCTGGTCAACGAAACCGGCGCCTACCGCATCAGCCGCTACTGGCTGACCGGGCCGCAGGCCGGCACCCATGACCTGTTCATCGACAACCTGCCGGGGCTGCCGGACAACCTGGCATTCAATGGTCGGGATCGTTTCTGGGTGGCGTTGTACACACCACGCAATCCGCTGCTCGACCGTACCGCCGCCCACCCTTTCGTGCGCAAGATGCTGGTGCGGGCGATGACCGTGCTGCCCAAGCCGGTGGAAAAGCGCGGGTTCGTGCTGGGGCTGGATCTGGACGGCAAGGTTATCGCCAATCTGCAGGATGCCAGCGCCGGCAATTACTCGCCGATCACCACAGTGCGCGAGTATGGCGACTGGCTGTATTTCGGCTCGCTGAAGGCGACGCACATGGCGCGGATGCCATTGGACGCCGCCTTGAAGTGAGGCCCTGGACTTTGTATTGGGTCGACTGGCCCTATCGCCAGCAGGCTGGCTCCCACAAAGAATTTGCATCCCAAATGTGGGAGCCAGCCTGCTGGCGATAGCGGATAGTCAGTTACTGGATCTATCGAAGGTTTCCGGGTCTTCGTCCTCCGGCACTTCCTCGCTTTCGCGTTCCTCTTCAGGATTACGGACGGTGTGCGCCGGACTGTTCGGCTCGGGATGGGTGGGAACCGGGTCGAATGCGCCCTGTTCTTCACTGGGGAATTTTGGATCGTTCATAAGGCACCTCGTTGAGAGTCGCAATGTGAAGACTCTGAACATTCGAGGTGCCGGTCGGGGCTGTCGTTCCAGTCAATTCACCACCGCAGGCCGGTGGTGCGACTGACGGTCAGGATCGAGCCTGCAACTGCTCGACGATCTTGTCTTTGACCTGCAGGCGTTTCTCTTTCAGTTTCTTCAGGGTGTCGTCGCTCGGCGCATCCGAGGTCGCCGTCTCGGCCTTGACGACTTCGGCGTCCGCCTGGGAATACTTGTTGATCAGTGCATCCAGATGTGGATCCGCGGTGCGTCGTTGCTGGATCTCTTCCTTTGTAAGTTTCAAGTCCTGTAACAGATCATGGGTCACCGGCATGGAACACCTCCGTCAGTTGATCGGCAGCCAACGCGACCGATTGCGCTGGCCAGGTATCAGAATGGCCTCGGTTGGCCACTTCTGTCGACCACCTGTCAGACCAGCGGTGTCCGTTCGTCGCCCTTTCGCAAATGCGATAAAACCTTTGGTCGGCGAACTCCCTCCATTGAATAACGCTCACAAAAACCTGCGTGGAGAAACACCAATGGACGGATTCAAACTGCGTCATCTCTTTCTGGCCGTTGCATTGAGCACCGGCATGGGCTCGGCTTTCGCCGCTACCGATAACGATTTTGTCGACAACGCAGCGGCCGGCGGCATCGCTGAAATCGAAACCAGTCGCCTGGCGCTGGAAAAAAGCCAATCCGCCGACATCAAAGCGTTTGCCAACATGATGATCGCCGACCACGGCAAGGCCAACGATGAACTGGCGACAATTGCCAAGGCCAACGACATCGAGGTGCCGGACACCACGACCCTGGTCAAACAGGCCAAGGAAAAAATACTCGAAGTCCGTGATGAGTCGTTCGACGCCGCCTATGCCAATAATCAGGTGAAGGCTCACGAAGAAACCATTGAGCTGTTCAAGAAACAAGCCAACACCGTGACCGACGACAAAGTCAAAGGCGCCACCGAACTCAAAGCCTTTGCGCAGAAAATGCTGCCGGCACTGGAAAAACACCTGGCCCACGCCAAAGAGCTGCAGGCCAAACACCCCAGCAAGTAACCGCCAGGTACACAAAGAGGCCGCCTCCATTGGACGCGGCCTCTTTGCGTTGGGGCTTTGTTGCAGGCAAAAGATCAGCATTCCTGGCCGCGCCGACTAGAGTTACCGGTGCATTACTTGCGGCAGATCAAAAATATCCTCGGGGGAACGAACAACTATTTCGAACGGCCAAGGTCATTCACTTCGCGCCGGTCATTTTCCGAAGAACCGGCCCCCAATTCGCAATGGAGCAACAGGCACATGGCAGCACTGCAGAACAGCACACTCGATGCGATGAAAAACAAACAGGTACAACTGCTGGGCGAATGGACTAAAGGACTGGTCGACAGCGGTGCCACCCGCAATCTCAAAGAACACGACTTGCAGCAGCAAACCAGTGAATTCCTGCAACTGGTGGTCAGCGGCCTGGAAAACGACAGCGGCACCAACATCGCCGCGCCGGGCTGGGAAGGCATGCGCCAGTTCCTCGAAAAACTCTCCCATAGCCGCGCCCAGCTCGGTCAGGATTCCCAGCAGACCGCCAGCTTCATTTTCTCGCTCAAGGGCCCGCTGTTCGCCCTGCTGCAAAACCATTATCAGGATCAGCCCGCCCTGCTCGCCGAACAGCTTTGGGAAATTTCCGAATTGTTCGATGCTTTCGGCCTGTACACCATTCGCACGTTCCAGAAGTCCCGTGAAGCGGTGATCAAGCGCCAGCAGGAAGAACTGCTGGAGTTGTCGACCCCGGTGGTCAAATTGTGGGATGGCGTGCTTGCACTGCCGATGATCGGCACCCTCGATTCACAGCGCACCCAAGTGGTAATGGAATCGCTGCTGCAACGCATCGTCGACACCGGTTCGGAAATCGCCATCATCGACATCACCGGTGTGCCGACCGTCGACACGCTGGTCGCCCAACACCTGCTCAAGACTGTGACCGCGATCCGCCTGATGGGCGCCGATTGCATCATCAGCGGCGTGCGACCGCAGATTGCCCAGACCATCGTCCATCTGGGCCTCGACCTGCAAGGCGTGGTCACCAAAGCCAATCTGGCCGACGCATTGAAGCTGGCCCTGACCCGTCTGGGCATCACCCTCACCAAGACGGTCTGAACAATGGAACGTATCCCGATTCTTCAGATGGGTGACTTCTTGCTGGTGACCATCCAGGTCGACATGCACGACCAGCTCGCCCTCACCCTGCAGGACGACCTGTCCGAGCGCATCAGCAAGACCTCCGCGCGCGGGGTGCTGATCGACATCTCGGCGCTGGACATGGTCGATTCGTTCATTGGCCGGATGATCGGCACCATTTCCGGCCTGTCGAAAATCATGGATGCCGAAACCATGCTCGTCGGCATGCAGCCGGCGGTCGCCATTACCCTGGTCGAGCTCGGTCTGTACCTGCCAGGCGTCAGTACCGCGCTGAACGTCGAGCGCGGCATGAAACTGCTGCAGGAACGAGTACGCCAGCAATGACCGTGCGCAGCAGCGGTACCCAACCGATCAACATCGAGCAGGACGTGGTGCTGGCCCGGCAACAGGCGCGCAAACTGGCCACCGAATGCGGCATGCGCCTGATCGACCTGACCAAACTGGTGACCGCCGTCAGCGAGCTGGCGCGCAACACTATGGTGTATGGCGGGGGTGGCGACATGGACTGGCAGATCCTCGACGACAACCACAAGGTCGGCCTGCGCCTGACCTTTCGCGATGAAGGCCCGGGCATTCCCGACATCAAACTGGCGATGACCGACGGCTGGACCTCCGGCAGCGGTCTGGGCCTGGGGCTGACCGGGGCCAAGCGGCTGGTGGACGAATTTGAACTGGACACCGAGCCCGGCAAAGGCACTCGCATAACGATCACCCGATGGACATGAACATCAGCGGGACATTGACCCAGGTGTTGGTGATCGAGGACAGCAGCCAGATCGGCCATGCCCGGCGTACGGCCCAGCGTCTGGCCGAGCAACACGGTTTTGGCGAAAGCGACGCAGGCCGTGTGGCGCTGGTGGCCACGGAGCTGGCGAGCAATGTGCTCAAGCACGCCGGGCGCGGGGAATTGCACCTGCGCCTGTTGCCCCGTCAGGGTGACGACGGTATCGAGATGATTGCGGTCGACCGTGCCCAGGGGTTTGATCTGGACGCGTGTCTGGCGGACGGCTTTTCCACCGGTGGTACTCAGGGCATCGGCCTCGGTGCAGTGGCTCGACAGGCGGATATCTTCGACGTATTTGCCGATCATCGCGGCGCTGTGCTGCTGGCTCGTCTGTATCCGCGCAGCGACCGGCAGTTGGATATGCCGTATGGTGTCAGTCAACACTCGCTGCACAACGATCCCGCCTGCGGCGACGTCTGGCATCTGGCGATTCACGGCAGTGACATCAGTGCCCTGATCGTCGATGGTCTGGGCCATGGCGAAGACGCCGAGCGTGCGGCCCGAGCAGGAGAGAAAGCCTTTGCCCTGAGCCCGTTCGGTGCGCCAACGGTCCTGATGGAAGACATGCACCGGGAAATGATCGGGAGCCGGGGTGGCGCAGTGGCATTCGCGCAGTTTCATGCCGGGCGTGCCAGTCTGTCGTTCACCGGTGTCGGTAACATCGGTGCCAGCCTGATCGCCTCAGACAAGTCGCGCGGACTGGCCTCGCATCCGGGGATAGTCGGCGGCCAATACCGAAAAGCCCAGCCCTTTGACTATGCTCACGTGAACGGACATCTATTGATCATGTACAGCGATGGCTTGCAGTCCCGTTGGAACCTTCAAGACTACCCCGGTCTGGTGCATCGCCATCCCGCCGTGATAGCCACCGTCCTGCACCGCGATTTCTGTCGCGGGCGCGACGATGTAACGGTGCTGGTCGTTGCCCTGGAGGCCGCCCATGGCTGAGTCCCCGACACTGAGCAATGCCGAACAGGCTGCGTTGATCGCCCAGTTGCAGAGCGAAACCGTTGCGTTGCGCGAAGAGCTCGACGAAACCAATCAGGGCGTGCTGGCGCTGTACGCCGAACTCGACACCCAGGCCGAACAACTGCGTCAGGCGTCCGATCTGAAAAGCCGCTTTCTGTCGTACATGAGCCACGAGTTCCGCACACCGCTGGGCTCGATCCTAAGCATCAACAGCCTGCTGGCCGACGAACTCGACGGTCCCCTCAGCCCCGAGCAGCACAAACAGGTGGCCTTCGTCAGCAGCGCCGCCCGGGAACTCAGCGACATGGTCGACGACCTGCTCGACCTGGCGAAGATCGAGGCCGGACGCATCAGCATTTCGCCTGCGTGGTTCGACATGTTCGACCTGTTCGCGGCGTTGCGCGGAATGTTCCGGCCGATTGTCGACGCCACTGCCGTAGACCTGATTTTCGAAGAGCCAGTGGGCCTGCCGCGTCTCTATACCGACGACAAGAAGCTCGCGCAGATTCTGCGCAACTTCATTTCCAACTCGCTGAAATTCACCACCCGTGGTGAAGTAAGGATCTCGGCACGCCTTGAGGGTGAGGACAAGGTACGGTTCGCCGTCAGCGACACCGGTATCGGTATCGCTTCGGAGCTGCATGGCACCTTGTTTGAAGACTTTTCTCAGGTCGACTCACCGCTGCAGAAACGCCTGCGCGGCACCGGGCTCGGATTGTCCCTGTGCAAACGCTTCGCCGAACTGCTCGGTGGCGAGGTCGGCGTCCAGAGTACCCCGAGCGTGGGTTCGTGCTTTTTCGTGATCATCCCGTTGGCGATCGCCCAGGAGAGCGTCGATGAAACATGACATCCGTCTGTTGATTGTCGACGACAACGTCGCCACCCGCTATGCCTTGCGCCGACGGCTGGAACGCCACGGCTATGAGGTGTTAGAGGCCGGCACCGGTGGCGATGGCTTGGCATTGATCGCCAGTGAAAAGCTCGACGCGTTGATTCTCGACGTCAACCTGCCGGACATGAGCGGCTTCGATATTGTCCGCGAACTGCGCGCCGACGCCCGCACCGCCCTGCTCCCGGTGATCCACGTGTCGGCCGCGTCGATCCAGACCGGCGACATCATCACCGGCCTTGATGCCGGAGCCGATGCCTATTTGATTCACCCAGTCGATCCCGACGTGCTGCTGGCAACATTGCGCACCCTGCTTCGGGTGCGCGACACGGAGAACGCGTTGCGCGAAAGCGAGGCGCGTTTCCGCGAGATCTTCGTCAACATCTCCGCGCCCATCGCGGTGCTGGATGCCGACCTGAAAGTCCACGAGTGCAACCACGCTTTCTCCCAACTGATCCAGGACAACCGCGACCCGCAGCCCCTCAGCGAATGCTTCGCCGAGGATCAGAGCGCGATCCTCGACGAACTGCGCCTGCGGCTGGTGGATGGCGAACGCTGGAAAGGCACGCTGAACATGCGCGTGCAGGGCGAGATCCGTGAGACCGAGTGGCAGATTTCCCCCTACCGCACCCCGAAACTGAGCCTGGTGTTCGTCGAAGACGTCACCGAACACCGTCACCGCGAACGTTCGCACCTGGCGCGGCTGGACGACACCACCACGCAACTGGCCAAGGAAGTCGCCGACCGGGTACGCGCCGAATCGCAACTGCTGCAAGTACAGAAAATGGATGCGCTGGGCAAACTCACCGGCGGCATTGCCCACGACTTCAACAACCTCCTGACCGGGATCATCACCAGCCTTGAGCTGATCCAGAAACGGGTCGCCGATGCCCGCCCGGACAAGGTGCAGTTTTACGCCGAAGCAGCTCTGAACTCGGCGATGAGTGCGGCCTCGCTCACCCATCGCCTGCTGGCTTTTGCCCGCCAGCAACCGCTCGACACCCGTCCGGTGGACATCAACAAGCACGTCCGCTCGCTGGAAGAATTGCTGGTGCGCACCATCGGCGAACGCATCGCCCTCAAACTGGAAATGACCACCAAACCTGCCATCGCGCTGGTCGATCCGATCCAGCTCGAAAGCGCAGTGCTCAACCTGGTGATCAACGCCCGGGACGCATTGCCACGGGGCGGCAATATCTGGGTCAGCACTTACGCGGCGTATTCCCACGGCGACCCGAACCTCGCCGATGGTTCCTATGTGGCGCTATCGGTGCGCGATGACGGTACCGGCATCGAGCACAGCGTCATCGATAAGGTGTTCGAGCCGTTTTTCACCACCAAACCGCTGGGCCAGGGCACCGGGTTGGGGCTGTCGACGATCTACGGTTTCGCTCGTCAATCCGGTGGCGATGCGCACATCCGCAGCGTCGCGCGACGCGGCACCGAAGTGACGATCATGCTGCCGGCCACCAGTGATCCGACCGCTGTCGATGTGGCCCCGGTGACCATCGATCCGCAAGGCTCGGGCGAGCATGTGTTGATCGTCGAAGACATGCCGGCGGTGCGCCTGTTCGTCACCGAAGTGCTGGAAGACGCCGGCTACCGATGCACCCAGGCGGCCGATATCGAAACCGCGCTGGAGCGCTTGCGGAACGACCCGTCGATCGACCTGCTGCTGACCGACGTGGGCCTGCCACGCATGACCGGCCGTGAACTGGCGGACGTTGCCCGGGGCTGGCGTGAAGCGCTGCCGATCCTGTTCATGACCGGTTACGCGGAAACCGCGATCAACCGCCAGGTGTTCCTCGGGGCCGGCATGGAGATGCTGGTCAAGCCGTTCCAGATCCGCGAGTTGCTGGACAAGGTACGCCGCACCCTCGACGGCGCCTGATACACCGCCATCGCCAGCAGGCTGGCTCCCACATGGAAAACCAGCAATCTGTGGGAGCCAGCCTGCTGGCGATGACGATATTCGACACGCTATGGCTAGCGGCTGAGGGCACGAGAAAGAAACGGCGCAGTCCGGCTCTTCTTGCTCGCCGCCACTTTCTGCGGCGTTCCGGCCACGACGATCTTGCCGCCCTGATCCCCCGCACCCGGACCGATGTCGATCACCCAGTCGCTCTGCGCCACCACGCGCATTTCATGCTCGACCACGATCACCGTGTGCCCCGCCGTGACCAGCGTATCCAGTTGCTCCAGCAAGCGGTCAACGTCGCGCGGGTGCAACCCGGTGGTCGGTTCATCCAGCACATACAATGTCGCCCCACGCTGGTTGCGTTGCAGCTCGGTGGCCAGTTTGATGCGCTGGGCTTCGCCGCCGGACAACTCGGTCGCCGGTTGCCCGAGGCGCAGATAACCGAGACCGATGTCGCGCAGTACCTCCAGCGAACGGCGGATCGCCGGTTGCTCGGCAAACACCGTCACCGCTTCGTCTACCGTCAGTTTCAGCACCTGCGCGATGCTCAAGCCCTGCCAGAGGATGGCCAGGGTTTCGGGGTTGTAACGCGCGCCGTGACAGGTCGGGCACGGCGCATAAACGCTGGGCATGAACAGTAATTCGACACTGACAAACCCCTCGCCTTCGCAGGTCGGGCAGCGACCCTTGGCGACGTTGAAGGAAAACTGCCCGGCGTCGTATCCCGCCGCTTTCGCCTCATCGGTCGCGGCAAACAGCTTGCGCACGTTGTCGAACAGCCCGGTGTAGGTCGCCAGATTCGAACGCGGCGTGCGGCCGATGGGTTTCTGATCGACCTGCACCAGACGCTTGATCGACTCCAGCCCGGCGCTGACCTGGCCGGTGCTGGCAGACGGGGTATCGTCTTCCAGATTGAGCTCTTCCGGCTCGGCGTCACTGACGCTGCGCCCGAGCTGCGCGCCGACCAGTTCCAGCAGCGCCTGGCTGACCAGACTGGATTTGCCCGAACCGGAAACACCGGTGACCGAAGTGAAACAACCCAGGGGAAATTCGGCGCTGAGGTTATTCAGGTTGTTGCGAGTGACGCCGTCGAGTTTCAGCCAGCCCGACGGTTTGCGCGCGGCGCGGTTCGGCCGTTGCTGTTCGGCGAACAGATAGGCGCGGGTCTGCGAGTCCTTGATCGCGGCCAGCCCCGGTGGCGGGCCGCTGTAGAGAATCTGCCCGCCCTTTTCACCGGCCGCCGGGCCGACGTCGATCAGCCAGTCAGCGCGGCGCATGGTGTCCAGATCGTGCTCGACCACAAACACGCTGTTGCCGTCGGCCTTCAGGCGCTGCAAGGCCTCGAACAGCGCTTCTCCGTCCGCCGGGTGCAGGCCGGCGGAGGGTTCGTCGAGCACGTAGATCACGCCGAACAATTGCGACCCCAATTGAGTGGCCAGTCGCAGGCGTTGCAATTCGCCGGACGACAGGGTCGGCGTGCTGCGCTCCAGGGCCAGATAACCGAGGCCGAGATCAGTCAGGGTGCTGACCCGTTCCAGCAGGTCCTCGGCAATGCGCTGCGCGGCCAGTCGTTTTTCCAGCGACAGGTTCGGCGTATGGCGCACGTCCGGCGCGTTGGCGTGGCCGCTGGCGCCATGGGCCACGCGCTGCTGGCGGGCTTCGCGGGTCTGGCTGTGGGTCAGGGTTTCACCGCTTTCATCGGCGTGTTCCAGCCAGCTCGCGTCCGCCACCGGCTTCAAGACTTCGGCGACTTGCAGCAGCGGCATCCGCGACAACTCGCCGATGTCATGCCCGGCAAACGTCACCGACAGCGCCTCGCGCTTGAGGCGCTTGCCATCGCACAGCGGGCAAAGGCTGCCGATCATGAACTGCGACACGCGCTTCTTCATCAGCGCACTTTGCGAATGGGTAAACGTGTGCAGGATGTAGCGCCGGGCGCCGGTGAACGTGCCTTGATAGCTCGGTTCCATGTTGCGCTTGAGGGCGACGCGGGTCTCTTCCGGCGTCAGCCCGGCGTACACCGGAACGGTCGGTGTTTCCTCGGTGAAGAGGATCCAGTCACGCTGTTTTTTCGGCAGCTTGCGCCACGGGATATCGACATCGATGCCCATGGTCACCAGGATGTCGCGCAGGTTCTGCCCCTGCCAGGCCAGCGGCCAGGACGCCACGGCACGCTGGCGGATGGTCAGATTCGGATCCGGCACCATCAACGCCTCGGTGACCTCGTAAACCCGGCCCAGTCCATGGCATTGCGGGCAGGCGCCTTGCGGCGTGTTCGGTGAAAAATCCTCGGCATACAGCATTGGCTGACCCGGCGGATAGCTGCCGGCGCGCGAGTACAGCATACGGATCAGGCTCGACAACGTGGTGACGCTGCCCACCGACGAGCGTGTGCTCGGCGTGCCGCGCTGTTGCTGCAGGGCCACGGCCGGGGGCAGACCTTCGATGGAATCGACGTCCGGTACGCCGACCTGATCGATCAGCCGCCGCGCATAGGGCGCCACCGATTCGAAATAGCGCCGCTGGGCTTCGGCATACAGCGTCGAAAACGCCAGCGACGACTTGCCCGAACCCGACACCCCGGTGAACACCACCAGTGCATCGCGAGGAATGTCGACGTCCACGTTCTTCAGATTGTGTTCACGGGCGCCGCGCACGCGAACCATGCCGGCGGCAGAACTGGAATTGCGTCTGGAAGTCATCGGCCAGCCTTGGTCAGGGGATTGGAGCTCAGGTGCTGAGCACGGAACGGATCATCTGCAGCAGTGCTTCGGGGCCATAGGGCTTGCCGAGCAAATGGGTGTCGGGGCTGAGCTGGTGGTTGCGCGAGATGATGTCGCGGGTGTGCCCCGAGGTGAACAGCACGGCCACCGGCGGCATTTGCACCTTGGCCCACGCCGCCAGATCGGAGCTCTTGATAAGACCGGGCATGACCACGTCGGTGAAGATCAGGTCGACCCGAGCGCCTTCCATCAACGTCTGCATGGCCGCGTCGCCGTTGCCGGCGATCAGCACGCGGTAGCCTTCTTCGCGCAACAGTTCGACCGCCGAGGTGCGCACCGCTTCGTTGTCCTCGACCACCAGGATCGTCTCGTGACCACCCGCCTGCTGATGATTGACGCTCGGCGAGTCATCGAGCACGGGGCGCAGGCTGCGTGGAAAGTACAACTGCACCCGCGTGCCTTCGCCAATCCGACTGTCGATCTCCACATGCCCGCCGCTCTGCTTGACGAAGCCGAACACCATGCTCAAGCCCAGGCCAGTGCCCTGGCCGTCGGCCTTGGTGGTGAAGAACGGTTCGAACACCTGCTCGAGCATGTGCGGGGCAATGCCCACGCCGCTGTCACTGACCGAGACCCGGACGAAATCCCCCGGCACGATGCCCTTGCCCGAACAGAACGCCCGATCCAGTGAGAGGTTGGAGGCGCCAAGCACAATCGTGCCCTCGCCCTTCATGGCGTCCCGGGCGTTGATTGCCAGATTGAGAATGGCGTTTTCCAGTTGATTGCGGTCGACGTTGATGTGCCACGGCTCAACAGGCAGTTGCACGTCGATCTGAATGGTTTCGCCCAGCGCCCGTTGCAGCAACTCGCCCACGCCTTCGAAAATCTGGCGTGGGTCGCAAACCGCCGGCGACAGCGGCTGACGCCGGGCAAACGCGAGCAGTTGCGAGGACAGCTTGGCGCCGCGCTCCACCGCCGCCAGCGAGGCGCTGACCCGGCGCTGGACGTTGGCGTTGTTCGGTTCATGTCGCGCCAGCAGGTGCAGGTTGCCGGCGATCACTTGCAGCAGGTTGTTGAAGTCGTGAGCCACGCCGCCGGTGAGGCCGCCGATGGCTTCGAGCTTCTGCGACTGACGCAATTGCTCTTCGGCGGCGAGGCGCGCCTCGACTTCATCCGCTACCCGCTGTTCGAGGTTGCGGGTGAACTTGAGCAGCGATTCCTCGGCGGTCTTGCGCTCGTGAATATCGATCAACACACCGGGGAAACGGAACGGCCGGCCCTGCTCGTCGAATTCGCAAGCGCCGCTGGCGAGCACCCACAGACAACTGCCATCGGCACGCACCACCCGGTACTCGGCGTTGTAGGGCTCGCCGGTACGCACCGAATTCTCCACGCACTCCTGTACCCAATTACGGTCGTCCGGATGAATGTGCGTCTCGGCGATATGCTGCGGCAGGTTGCTCAGGTCTTGATCAGGCGGGTAGGAAAATGTCCGGGCGAATCGCTCATCGGCCGACAGCACATTGTTTCTGACGTCCCAGACAAACGAGCCAAGCAGTGCCCCGGCATTGAGTGCCAGTCGCACCCGCTCGTTATCGGCGCGATAAGCGTCTTCGGCGGCCTGACGCAGACGCTCGGACAACACCAGTTCAGTGGTTTCCACCACCATCGCCATCACACCCGAAGGCACGCCGGCATCGTTGGCCACCGGGCTGTAATACAAATCGAGCCAGACATCCTCGGGCACACCGTCGCGCAGCAACACCAAGACCTTGTTGCGGTATTCCAGGGTGCCGCCGGCCAGACAGGTGTCGACCACATGCCGGTTGAAATCGGCGACCTCCGGCCAGCCCAGTTCCACCGGTGATCCGAGCAGGTACGGATGCCGGCCGCCGGCGAATCGCGAATAGGCGTCGTTGTAGATCATGTAACCGGCATGCCCCCAGAGCATGACCATCGGCAGCGGCGAGGCCAGCATCAGCTGGACCGTGCTGCACAGGCTGGCCGGCCAGGTCTCGAGCGGGCCCAGATCAGTCCTGCTCCAGTCAAACGCACGAATGCGCCCGGCCATCTCGCCTTGCCAGCCGTCACACCCATGGCTATCGGATAAAAACTGCATCAGCTGCTTCAACGCCTTGTAGTGGGTCCGGTTCTATCGCCGCGCGTTCAAACGCCACGCCCGTCTGTTTCGAGCGTGTCGGGCAGCGATGGTTTCATTAGAGGTATAGCCGATTTCACCTGCACTCGACGCTCACACTCCGATCAGGTGTTTGAGCGGATGGTAGCCGGTCTTCATTTTCGCAGCGACGTCGAGGATCGCCTTCTGGATGCCGTCCAGGTGCATGCAGGTCAGCTCGATCGCGGCGCTCTGATTGCCGGCCTCGATGTACTCGATCAACCGCAGGTGCTCGTCATCACGGCAGGCTTCGTGGCTGTCGTCATCCAGCGCGGCGGCGTACAGCGAGGCGCGGGAAATCAGCTTCTGGAACCAGTCGAGCAGTACCGGGTTGTTCAGGCTGCGGGCGAGTTTGATGTGGAACTCGCCGAGCAGGTGAATCAGTCGCTCGTGGTCGCCGGCATCGTGGGCTTCGTCTTCCAGCAGCAAATGATCACGCAGGTCCTGCATCGCCGCAGAGTCCTTGCGCCGGCACAGCTCGGTGACGATGCCGATTTCGATCAGACGCCGGGTTTCGAACAGGGAACGGATTTCCTCATCACTGGGCAACGACACCGATGCACCTTTATTGGGCTCGGTGGTGACCAGTCCGTCGGCCTCCAGTTGCTTGAGCGCGGCACGAACCGACGTGCGGCTGACATTGAATAACTCCGCCAGCGACGCCTCGCCCAGCTTCATCCCCGGACGCAGCGAACGCTTGCTGATCGCCTCGTAAACCCCTTGGTAGACGCGGTCGACCGTGGTTTCCGTTTTTTTCTCGGTCATTTGAAAGCTCCTTCAACGCTGGCGACGCTGCCCGACGAACGACTCAGTCAGGGAAATGGGGGTTGCGCCAGCAGATTAATCCGGGTATTTCTAAATTGCATTCAGATATTGCATACAATAATTAGAGGATTGCACCATTATGGGTCAACCAATAGCCATTGAAGTGCGTAACGTATCCAAGCGGTATTCTGATGACCCTGGCCTCGCGCCAGCCCTCGACAACGTATCGGTGAACATCGCCGACAACGAGTTTTTCACCCTCCTCGGCCCCTCGGGCTGCGGCAAGACCACCCTGCTGCGCACCATCGCCGGTTTCGAACACGTCAGCGACGGCGAGATCCGTCTGGCGGGGGAAACGGTCAATCACCTGCCGCCGTTCAAGCGTCGGGTCAACACGGTGTTCCAGAGTTACGCGCTGTTTCCGCACATGAGTGTCGCGCAGAATATCGCCTTCGGCCTCGAGATGCAGGGTCTTGATCGCAAGACGATTCCCGGACGGGTCGACGAAATGCTCGCGCTGGTGCAGATGGAACACCTGGCCGGGCGCAAACCGGCGGAATTATCCGGCGGCCAGCAGCAACGCGTGGCTCTGGCCCGGGCCCTGGCGCCGAAGCCGAAAGTGCTGTTGCTCGACGAGCCGCTGTCGGCGCTGGACCTGAAGCTGCGCAAGGAAATGCAGGTCGAACTCAAGCGCGTGCAGCAGGAAGCCGGCATCACTTTCATCTTCGTCACCCACGACCAGGAAGAAGCCCTGACCCTGTCCGACCGGATCGCGGTGATGTCCGCCGGCAAGATCCTGCAGATCGGCACCCCGACCGACATCTACGAACGCCCGCAGCACCGCTTCGTCGCCCAGTTCATCGGCGACATCAATTTCCTCCCCGGCGAACTCAAGCGCGGCGAGCACAACGAAAACATCTTCGTGCCCAATGGCATGCCGGTGGAAATCCCCTGCCCGCCACAGGGCGTCAGCGGCAGCAGCGTGCAACTGGCGTTTCGGCCCGAGCGCTCGCAACTGGTCACAGCGGATCAGCCGCATCATCTGCGCGGGGTGATCGAGGCGGTGCTGTATGTCGGCACCGCGACGCTGTACCAGTGCCGCTTGAACAACGACATCAAAGTCATGCTGCGGGAAAACAACGAAGGCCTGAACCGTGGTCGTGCAGTCGGCGAGCCCGTGGCGGTGCACCTGCCGCCCCAGGCCTGCCTGTTGATGGAGGCCTGAGATGAGCGTCAGCAGCACTTCCCCCGCCCTCAACCGCGCGCTGTTGCTCAGCCCGGTGGTGTTGACCCTGCTCGCCCTGATCGCCATTCCGCTGGGCATCATGGGCTACATCAGCCTGCTGCCGCGCAACACCTACGGCGGCGTCGACTGGCAGGCCCAATGGCAATTGCAGAGTTACGTGCAGCTGTTTTTCCAGGAAGGTTTTGACGGCGAACTGGAGCTGAACTGGGTCTACGCCCAGGCGCTGCTGCGCTCGGTGTTCCAGGCCGGTGGCACCACCGTGCTGTGCTTTTTGTTCGGGTTTCCGGTGGCGCTGTGGATGTCGAGCCTGACCCCACGCCGGCGCAACCTGATGGTGTTGCTCATCACCATTCCGTTCTGGACCAACCTGCTGATCCGCAACTACGCGTGGCTGATCATCCTGCGCGAGCAGGGCTGGGTCGCCCAGAGCCTCAACGCGCTGTTCCCGAGTGCCGGCGGCATCACCCTGCTCTACAACGACTTCGCGGTCAGCGTGGGTCTGGTCTACAGCTTCCTGCCGTTCATGATTTTGCCGATCTACTCGACCCTGGAAAAACTCGACTGGCGTCTGGTGGAAGCCGCCTATGACCTGGGCGCCAACCGCTGGCATGCGCTGCGGCGGATCATCCTGCCGCTGTCGATGCCCGGCGTGATTGCTGGCGCGTTGCTGGTGTTCGTGCCGAGCCTCGGCGCCTTCATCACCCCGGCGATCCTCGGCGGCGGCAAGACCCTGATGATCGGCAACCTGATCCAGCAGCAATTCGGTACCGCGCGCAACTGGCCGCTCGGCAGTTCGTTGTCGTTCCTGCTGCTGGGGATTCTGCTGTTGTCGCTGGTGCTATACGCCCTGTACAGCCGCAGCGCGGCGAAAACCCTGAACCGGGGAGCGAAAGCATGATCTCTCTGCACCTGAAAAAACTTCCGGCGACCCGGGAAATCAGCCTGCTGATCCTCGCCTATTTGTACGTGCCGATCCTGGTGTTGATCGCCTACAGCTTCAACGCCAACCGCTCGGCGACGGTGTGGACCGAATTCTCGTTCGCCTGGTACGGGCGGATCCTGGCCAACCCGTCGATCCAGACTGCCGCGCTGAATTCGATCATCGTCGCGACCATCGCCACCGTGTGCGCCACGGCGATTGCACTGCTGGCGGCGCTGGCGACTTACCGGCCGTTCTACGGACAGAAAATGGTCGAAGGCGGGATCAACCTGCCGCTGATCCTGCCGGAGATCGTCACCGCCGTGGCCACCCTGCTGCTGTTCATGGCGCTGGGGATCAAGCTCGGGCTGATGACGGTGATCGTCGCGCACATCGGCTTCTGCATTCCGTTCGCCTACCTGCCGATCCGCGCGCGGCTCAACGACCTGGACAAGAGCCTGCTGGAGGCCGCCAACGATCTGTATGCCAACCCGTGGCAGGTGTTCCGCCGCGTGTCCTTGCCGCTGCTGTGGCCGGCGGTGTTGTCCGGTTCGGTGCTGGCGTTCGTGGTCAGCCTCGACGATTTCATCATGACCTTCTTCGTCGCCGGGCCCGGCTCGACCACGTTGCCGGTGTACATCTTCTCGGCGATCAAGGCCGGCGTGACGCCGGAAATCAACGCGATTTCGACCCTGATGCTGGTGATTTCCATCGTGCTGGTGGTGCTGGCCTTCTGGCTTGGCCAACGCGGCAAACAACAATAAACCTGGAGCGCGCTCATGAAAGTGAAAAACATGCGTCTGGCAGTATCCGGTCTGGCCCTGAGTTGTTTCACCGCGTTCGGCGCCCACGCCGCCGAGCCCAAGCAATTGTTCTTCTACAACTGGACCGATTACTACCCGGTGGACCTGCTGGCCAAGTTCGAAAAGGAGACCGGGATCAAGGTCACCATGGACGGCTACGACAGCAACGAAACCCTGCTCGCCAAGTTGCAGGCCGGCGGCGCCGCGTATGACGTGATCGTGCCGTCGCAGTCGATCATGCAGACGCTGATCAAGCAGGACCTGCTGCTGGAAATCGACGCCCCGACCCTGAGCAACTTCCAGTACGTCAAAGGCCCGTTCCGCGATCCGAGCTTCGACCCGGGCCGCAAGTTTTCGGCGCCGTATCTGTGGGGCACCACCGGGTTTTCCTATGACAGCGCGCGGGTGCCGGGCGGCAAGCTCGATGATTCGTGGAAAGAATTCTTCGAGCCGCGCAAGGAACTGCAAGGCCAGCTTGCCGCCCTCGACACCTCCAGCAGCGTGATCAACGCCGCCAGCCATTACCTGAACGTCGACGAATGCACGGAAAACCCGCAGGACGCCAAGCGCATCCTCGAACTGCTGCAAAAGCAGAAACCGTTTTTGAAGATGTACAGCTCCGACAACACCGTCGACCGCATGGCCTCGGGCGAGGTGATCATGATGCAGAACTGGAACGGCTCGACGGCCCGCGCCACGTTGCAGAAGAGCACGATCAAATACGTGTACCCGAAAGAAGGCCTGGCGATGTTCCAGGACAACTTCGCCGTACCCAAAAGCGCGCCGCATCCGGGCAACGCGAAGATCTTCATCGACTGGATGATGAAGCCCGAGAACGCGGCGGCCGTGTCCAACGCGATTGCCTATGCCAACGGGATTCAGAGCGATCAGTTGCTGGATGCGAAATGGAAGGTCATGGACGCGATCAACATGCCCGAGGAGTACGCCTCGCGGCTGCGGCCGGAGAAGGAATGCAGCAACAAGGCGCGGGAGCTGCAGGATCGGATCTGGTCGAAGCTCAAAGGCTGATCGCCTGACTTGAGACCGCGTCGCGGCCATCGCTGGCAAGCCAGCGATGAGGCCCGCCCAGACAACATAGAAACAGAGGTATGAAATGTCCCACCCCCGCTGGCTCAGAAACATCCGCCCCTACGGCGCCCCTGCCGAAGACCTGCTGATCGAAAACGGCAAGTTCAGCCAACGCCGCCCGGCCTCCAGCACCCCGCTGGCCGCCACCGACATCGACGGCCAGAACCAGCTCCTGACCGCCCCGCTGGTGGAAAGCCACGTCCACCTCGACAAGACCCTCTACGGCCAACCCTGGCGCCCGAACAGCGCCGGCCCGACGCTCAAGGACTACATCAGCAACGAGCGCCGCGTGCTGCGCGAAGTCAAAGCGCCAATTGCCGAACGCGCCGGCGCCCTGCTGGAGAACTGCATCGCCCGGGGTTCGCTGACGATGCGTTGCCACGTCGACATCGACCCGGAATTCGGCCTGCGTCACGTCGAGGCCATGCAACAACTGCGCGAAACCTACAACGACCTGATCGACCTGCAACTGGTGGTCTTCCCGCAAACCGGCCTGATCAGCCGCCCCGGCACCGCCGAGCTGATGCGTGAAGCCATGGCCCTGGGCGTGGAAAACGTCGGCGGGCTCGACCCCTGCGGCATCGACAACGACCCGATCGCGCAGCTGGATTTCGTGTTCAAACTGGCCAGTGAATTCCAGCGTGGCGTCGACATTCACCTGCACGACAAAGGAGAACTGGGCCTGTGGCAGATAGCCCGGATCGCCGATTACACCGAGCGTTTCAACCTGCAGAACCGGGTGATGATCAGCCACGCCTATTGCCTGGGCATGCTGCCGTGGAGCCAGGTCAAACCCGTCGCCGAACGCCTCGCTGCGCTGGGGATTTCGCTGATGAGTTCGGCGCCGGCCGACTGCGCCGTTCCACCCTTCCTGGCGCTGCGCGAGACCGGCGTCAACGTGTGTCTGGGCTCCGACGGCATTCGTGATGCGTGGTCACCGATGGGCAACGGCGACATGCTGGAACGGGCAATGCTGCTGGCGTTTCGTTTTGATCTGGGCAAGGACGATGAACTGGCGGCGGCGTTCGACGCGGCGACGGTCAACGGCGCGCGCGCATTGGGGATCGAGGATTACGGCTTCGCCATCGGCCGGCCGGCAGACTTTCTGCTGATGCCGGTGGAAACCCTTGGTGAAGCGGTAGTCGCGCGGCCAGTGCGTCAGGTCTATCGCGGCGGCGAACTGATCGCCAGCGGCGGTCGTTTGCTGGGCAGCCGTCTGTGAAACGCATCGGCCTGAAGGCCGGTTGCGTGGTCGGCTTCGACGGCACGCAACATGTGCTGTGGCGCGACGGCGAAGTGGTATTCAGCGGATCGCGCATCGAGTTTGTCGGGCGCGGTTATCAAGGGCCGGTGGATCAGTGGATCGACTACGGCAACGCACTGATCGGTCCCGGTTTCATAGACCTGGACGCCCTCGGCGATCTCGACTCCACGGTGCTGACCTTGGACAACGGCGACGAGCGTGCCATGGGCCGCATGTGGTCGGCGGAGTATCTGGCAGCCGGCCCGCGTGAGTCGTTCAGCCCGGACGAAGAGGTCTTCAAATACCGCTACGCCTTCACCCAGTTGATCCGCAACGGCATCACCACGGCCATGCCGATCACCTCGATGTACTACCGCGAATGGGCGGAGACCTACGACGAGTTTGCCGCTGTCGCTGACGTGGCGGGCGAGTTGGGCCTGCGTACCTATCTCGGCCCCTGCTACATGAGCGGCATGAGTTACTGGCGCGCCGACGGCACCCTCGCCCATCGCTGGGATGAGGCTCGGGGCCTGGCTGGACTGGACGCGGCCGAACGGTTTTTCAAGGATTTCGATGGCGCCCGCGCCGGGTTGATTCGCGGCGCGCTGCTGCCGGATCGCATCCAGACCTGCACGCCGGCGCTGCTTCAGCGTACGTCCGCCTTGAGTCGCGAACTGAACGCACCGATGCGCCTGCATTGCTGTCAGGCGCCGGGGGAAGTGGCGATGGTCGAACAGCTACGCGGCACCACGCCGCTGGGCTGGTTGCAGCAACTCGACCTGCTCACCCCGCGCAGCCTGCTGCCCCACGGCCTCTACACCTCGGGCGATGACGATCTGCAGCGGGTCATTGACGGCGGCGCGAGTCTGGTGCACTGCCCGCTGGTGTTCGCCCGTGACGGCGAGGCGCTGAATTCGTTCGGCCGCTATCGTGCCAAAGGCATCAACTTCGGCCTCGGCACCGACACCTGGCCGGCAGACCTGCTGGAGAACATGCGCCACGGTTTGAACATTGCCCGCTTGATGGAAGGCGGGCCCGCGCTGACCAGCAGCCTGGATCTGTACAACGCCGCCACCCTCGGCGGCGCCAAGGCGCTGGGCCGTGACGACCTCGGTCGCCTGGCCGCCGGCGCCAAAGCGGATATCACCGTGTTCAACCTGCGCGGTCTGCACCTGGGCCCGCTGTTCGATCCACTGAAAAACCTGCTGCTGGCCGGACGCGGCGACGACTGCCTCGCCAGTTACATCGACGGTCGCTGCGTGATGCAGGACGGTCAGGTCATCGGCGTCGACTACCCCTCTCTGCAACGCCAGGCCCAACGCCAATACGAAAAACTGATGCGCAGCCACAGCGACCGGGCCGTTGGCCGACCGGACTGGAAAACCCTGTTTCAGCCGGCCATTCCGTTCGCCGACGACTACAGCGCCGAAGCGCCGTTGAGCGCCATCGATCCACTTCTTTAGAGAACACTGCCATGCACAGCTTCGATTTCAGCCAACTGAGCCCACGGGAAAAGTACAAGATTCTGATCGGCAGCGTAGTGCCGCGCCCGATTGCTCTGGTCACCACCATCGATGCCGAAGGCCGGGTCAATGCCGCGCCGTTCAGCTTTTTCAATGCGCTGTCGGCGGATCCGCCGATTCTGGCGCTCGGCGTGGAGAACTACGGCGATCAAAGCCCGAAGGACACCACGCGCAATATCCAGATGAATCAGGAATTCACGGTCAACATCGTCAGCGATGCACTGGTGGAAGCCATGAACGTCTGCGCCGTGCCGTTCGCGCCGGGTTTCGATGAATTGACCGCTGCGGGCCTGACAGCGATTCCCGGCACCTCGGTCAAATGCCCGCGAATCGGCGAAGCACCGGTGGCGCTGGAATGCCGACGGATGATGGCGCTGAACATCGGTCAGTCCCGGGAGATCATTTTTGGCGAGGTGTTGATGGCGCATGTGCGCGACGAGTTGATCGACCCGAAAACCCTGTACATCGATCAATTGGGGCTGGATGCGATCGGGCGCATGGGCGGGCATGGTTATGCGCGGACCCGGGATTACTTCGACTTGCCGACCCGCTCGTTGCAAGCGTGGACGGAAGCGCCGGGGGGTGGCGAGCGGTTCTGGCCACAGCGCTGAAAGCTATTGCTCGTTCCCACGCTCCGTGTGCTGCTCGTGCTGATCGTTCCCACGCTCCGCGTGGGAATGCATACCGTGACGCTCTGCGTCACAGTGGACGCGGAGCGTCCATGGCGACATTCCCACGCGGACGGTTCGACGCCTCGACGTGGGAACGATCAACGATGCAGGGCGTGGGAACGAGCAGCAGGTTCAGTGGAAGTCGCGGCTCTGTACGCGGATGCCGTTGAGCAGCGGGCTGAGGTCACTCAAGCGTCCGGCAATCAGATGCCGCACCTCGCCTTCCCGCTCCCAGCGGCCATCGACCTTGAGCAGTTGTGAGCCCACCAGCACCTGGCGCTGACGCTCGGCCAGATCGCGCCAGACCACCACGTTGACGTTGCCGAACTCGTCTTCGAGGGTCACGAAGGTCACGCCGCTGGCGGTGCCCGGCCGCTGGCGACCGGTCACCAGCCCCGCCACGCTGACCGGCCGGCCATGCTCGACCTCCAACAACTCCCGGGAACTGCGACAGCGCCGCGCCCGCAACTCGTCGCGCAATAGCGTCAGCGGGTGCGGCCCCAGCGTGGTGCCCAGCGTTGCGTAGTCGGTGAACAGGTCTTCGCTGACACTCGGCGTCGGCAGCAGCACATCCGGCTCTTCCTGACTCGGCAACCCGGCAAACAACCCAAGCTGTTTCTGCACCCCGGCCACTTCCCAGCGTGCCCGATGACGATGACCGGCCAGACCGCGCAATGCCCCGGCATCGGCCAGCAGCGCCTGAGCGCGACTGTCGAGCCCGGCCCGTTCGCCCAGATCGGCGACATCGGCAAACGCCCCCCTCGCCCGCGCGCTTTCAATGCTGCGCGCATCCTCCTCGCGAAAGCCCTTGATCATCCGCAGGCCCATGCGGATGGCCGGTTGCTCGCCGGTGATCGGCTCCAGGCTGCAATCCCAGTCGCTGGCGCGCACGTCCACCGGGCGGATCTGCAAATGATGCCGGCGCGCGTCCTGAAGAATCTGATCCGGGCTGTAGAACCCCATCGGCCAACTGTTGATCAGCGCACAGGCGAACGCCGCTGGTTCGTGGCACTTGAGCCAGCAACTGGCATAGGTCAGCAAGGCAAAACTGGCAGCGTGGGATTCAGGGAAACCGTAACTGCCGAAGCCCTTGATCTGCTCGAAGATCTGCGCGGCGAATTCCGGGCTGTAGCCGTTTTTCTTCATGCCGGCGGCCAGCCGCTCCTTGTGCGGTTCCAGTCCGCCGTGGCGTTTCCACGCGGCCATGGAACGGCGTAACTGGTCGGCCTCGCCGGGGCTGTAGTCGGCGGCAACAATGGCGATCTGCATCACCTGTTCCTGAAACAGCGGCACGCCGAGGGTGCGTTTGAGCACCACTTCCAGCTCCGGTGACGGATAGGTTTCCTCTTCCTCCTTGTTCCGGCGGCGCAGGTACGGATGGACCATCCCGCCCTGGATCGGCCCCGGCCGGACGATGGCCACCTCGATCACCAGGTCGTAGAAGGTTTGCGGGCGCAGGCGCGGCAGCATCGACATCTGCGCCCGGGACTCGATCTGGAACACGCCGATGGTGTCGGCGCGGCTGATCATGTCGTACGTGGCGCGATCCTCGGCCGGAATCGTCGCCAGACTCAGCTTCTGGTTACGATGACGGCGCAGCAGGTCGAAACAGCGGCGGATCGCGCTGAGCATGCCAAGGGCGAGGATATCCACCTTGAGCAGCCCGACGGCGTCGAGGTCGTCCTTGTCCCACTGGATGATGGTCCGGTCGGCCATGGCGGCGTTTTCCACCGGCACCAGCGTGTCCAGCGGTTGCTCGGAAATCACGAAACCACCGGGGTGCTGCGACAGGTGCCGGGGGAAGCCGATCAGTTGCCCGGTCAGGCTCAGCACGCGATGCAGCAGCGGACTTTCGGGGTCGAAACCGCCTTCGCGCAGACGCTCCACGGGCGGCGTCTCATCGCTCCAGTGGCCGCAGCAGTCGGCCAGCGCATTGATCTGGTCCGGCGGCAGCCCCAGCGCCTTGGCCACATCGCGGATCGCACCGGAAGCGTGGTAGGTGCTGACCACCGCGGTCAGCGCCGCACGACGGCGACCATAACGCCGGAACACGTATTGCAGGACTTCTTCCCGGCGCTCGTGCTCGAAATCCACGTCGATGTCCGGCGGCTCGTTGCGCTCCCTCGACATGAAACGTTCGAACAGCAGCGTGGTGCGATCCGGGTCGATCTCGGTGATGCCCAAGGCAAAACACACCGCCGAGTTGGCCGCCGAACCTCGGCCCTGGCAGAGGATTTTCTGCTCCCGAGCGAAGCGCACCACGTCGTGCACGGTAAGGAAGTAGCTTTCGTAGCCGAGTTCGGCGATCAGCTTCAGCTCATCGTCGATCTGCTTGAGCACCTTGGGTTGTGCGCCTTGCGGCCAGCGCCAGGCGATGCCTTGTTCGGTCAGGTGGCGCAGCCAGGAACTGGCGCTGTGTTCCTCGGGCACCAGCTCTTTGGGGTATTGATAACGCAACTCGCCCAGATCGAACGTGCAGCGTCGAGCCAGTTTCACGGATTCGTCCAGCAAGGCCTGCGGATACAGTTCTTGCAGCACATCGAGGCTGCGTAAATGCCGCTCGCCATTGGGGTGCAGGCGCAACCCGGCTTCGGCCACCGGAACGTGATGGCGGATCGCAGTCATGGTGTCCTGCAAGGCCCGCCGGCCACGGGCGTGCATGTGCACATCACCGCTGGCCACAGCTGGAATCTGCAGTTCATCCGCCAGACTCAGCAGTGCGGCCAGCCGTTGCTGATCGTTCTGCCCACGATGCAACTGCACCGCCAACCACAGCCGTTCACCGAACGCCTGTTTCAGCCAGCGGCCCTCTTCCACCTCATCGACCGAATCCGGCACCCACAGCACCAGCAATCCCGGCAGCGGCTCGCTGAAATCCTCGCGCAGTATTTGATACTGGCCTTTCTGGGTGCGCCGTCGAGCCTGGGTGATCAAGCCGCACAACGCCTGATAACCCTCGATGTTCTCCACCAGCAACACCAGTTTCGGGCCGTTCTCGATGCGCATCTCGCTGCCGATAATCAGCGGCAGCTCCACGGATTTGGCTGCCTGCCAGGCACGAACGATCCCGGCCAGTGTGCATTCATCGGTGATCGCCAGCGCCTGATAGCCGTGTTTCTTCGCGCGCTGGAACAGCTCCAATGCACTGGACGCACCGCGCTGAAAACTGAAGTTCGACAGGCAGTGCAGCTCGGCGTAACCCTGGCTCACGCGAACCAGCCCTGCAGCCACAACGGACCGCCCTCACCCACTGCCCGGTACGCCCAGCCTTGCTGGCCGGCGCGGTTCTGGATCAAGTAATAGTCGCGGCGCACATCATCACCGTCCCACCAGCCGGACTCGATGCGTTCCGGGCCCATGAGAATCCGCGCCGAACCTTCGGGCACGGATTGCGGTTCGCCCAACAACCAGCCCGGACGCTGCACGCCCGGCAATGCAGGGCAACGCTGTTTGTCATCGGCGTTCTGCCACGTGCACTCCGGGCGATGATCGGCCTGAAAGCGCAGGCCCTGCACCGCCTCATCCCCCAGCCGCGCGCGCAGGCGTTCGCGCAATTGCTCCCAGGGCAAGGTCTGCTGCGGACGGTCGTCGAACAGCTCCTGAAACTGCGGCACGAAACTCGGCAGATCCTCGGCGCGCAAACGAAAACCGCGCACCGGGGCTTCGACCTGCACCTGCTCCAGTCGACCACGGGCCAGCTCGAACAGCATCGCCGGATCGCGCTCGGCGCTGAGCAGGCCGACCTTGATCAGCGTGTCCGGCAACCCGGCGTGTTCCAGATGCAGATCGAAGCGCTGCACGCCGCTGTCGCGCCCGCACAAAAACGCCGCCAGATCGGACGTCAGGCGGCGCAATGGAAACAGCAGCGCCTGATGGGACTGCACGTCGAAATTGAGTTCGATGCGCACGTCGAAGCGATCCGGCGGCAGGTAGAACGCCAGCGCCAGCGGCCGTGCGCCGAACAGCGTGTCCAGATGCTTGAGCATCGGCGCCTCGAAACGCCGGGCCAGGGCCTGACGCGGCAGGCTCTGCACCTGATGGAGGTTGCGCAGGCCCATGCGCGACAGCGCCGTGGCCACACTCGGCTCCAGCCCGATGCGGTCGACCGGCAGTTGCCCGAGGTGATGGCGCAGGGCTTCACCGTCGGGCACCACCAATCCGTCGTAGGCGTTGGCCAGCACCCGCGCCGCCACCGGGTTGGGCGCGGCAACGATGCGGTGCCGAAAGCCCAGCTCGGTCAGCTCCGTGCGCAACCGCGCCTCGAACTGCGCCCAGGAACCGAACAGGCCGAGGCTCGATTCGATCTCGAACACCACGGTGCGCGGGTAATGCACGCTGACCTGGGCGCTGAAACGATAGGCCCAGGCGGCGAGAAACTGCTGCCAGTGCTCGACCTCGGCCGAATCGTAATCGACGGTGGCAAACCCTTTGCTCATGGCCTGCGCAGCAGTCATCGACTGCCCCGGACGCAAGCCCAGGGCCCGCGCCGCCGGGTTGACCGCTTGCAGCACCCGGCGCTGGGCCGGGCCGCTGAGCAGCGCCAAGGGTTGCTCGGGATCGGGGCGCTGGCGCAGCACGGCGTCGAGGGCCAATTGCGGGAACAGAATGCAAACCCAGCGCATGGCGACCTCAATGCCCCACGGTGAAGGCAATCGGTGCGCTGCGCGCCAGACCACCCCGGCACTTGAGCACGCGCAACTGCGCCGGCCGCGCATCGATGGCAATGCGCAGCGCGGCCGGCGACGGGTTGACCGCTTCGCTCAAGGGGCGCCACGCGAACGCCAGGGTCTGGCCGGTTTCCGCCGCCACCTGCAAACGGCGCAAGGCACGGTCATCGGCCTTGTGCGGCCAGCACAGCACCGCGCCGCAACTGCCCGAGCGCAGGCATTGTTCTGCCGCCCACAACGCATCGCGCTCGCTGGCCTGGATCACCGACAACTGCCGCAGATCGACCCCGGCATTGGCCCAGGCCTGCGGGTACGGCACAAACGGCGGCGCCACCAGCACGATGCGCTCGCCCGCCGCCGACAGCCGCGCCAACGTCGGCCACACCAGTTGCAGTTCGCCGACACCGGGCCCGGCCAGCAGGATTTCGCTCAGCGCCGCTTCCGGCCAGCCGCCACTGGGCAAGGCGGCGTCCAGCGCCGCGTGCCCGGTGGGTTGCGGGCTGGCGGCCGGTGGCGCAGGCCGGCCCTTCCAGACCTGGCCGCCATTGAACAGCGTATCCAGCGCAACGACGGCCCCCATCAGCCTTGCCTCACCAGACCGCAGAACACCCCTTCGATGGCCAGATCCTGATCGGCCCGCACCACAATCGGCTGGTACGCCGGGTTGCGCGGCAACAGGCGAACTTCATCACCGATGCGCTCGAAGCGTTTGATGGTGACTTCACCGTCGAGCCGCGCCACCACGATCTGGCCGTTGAGCGCCTCGGGGTTGCGCCGCACGCCGACCAGATCGCCGTCGAGAATGCCGTCCTCGATCATCGAATCGCCCTGCACCCGCAGCATGTAGTCGGGCGTGCGGGAGAACAGCGCCGGGTCGAGCATCAGCCGATTGTGCAGGTCGGCATCGGCACCGATGGGCGCACCGGCGGCCACCCGGCCAAGCACCGGCACTTCGAGCAGTTCCGGTCGCGCCGGTTGCCCGAGCAAACGAATGCCCCGGGCCTGATGCGGATTGACCTCGATGAACCCGGCTTCGGTGAGCGCCAGCACATGCTTGCGCGCCACGCTGCGGGAGGCGAAACCAAAAGCCTCGCTGATTTCAGCGAGGCTTGGGGGCTGACCGTGTTCGGCGATGCGTTCGCGGATAAAGGTCAGGATGGCGGTACGGCGGGGAGTCAGAGTCGTCATGGAGTACATTTGTACTCTTGTGGGAATTTCCTGACAAGCACCGCCAGTCAGCTCAAACCTACTGATGATCGTTCCCACGCTCTGCGTGGGAATGCCTCTAGGGACGCTCCGCGTCCAGTGACGCGGAGCGTCACGGGCTGCATTCCCACGCGGAGCGTGGGAACGATCAGAAGCACGGAGTCAGCTCAAACCGCGTTCGGCGAGAAACCCTGCGATGTAATCAATAAACGCCACAACCTTGGCCGTCGCCCGCCGATGACTCGGGTACACCGCCAGGATGTGCGGGCCGAAGCTGTCCGGGTCGATGTCGTAATCGGCCATCACCCGCACCAGTCGCCCGTCGGCGATGTACGGCGCGGCGCTCCACAGCGGCGTGTGCAGCAAACCGCGCCCGGCCAGGGCGCTGGCCAGCAGCAAATCGTAATTGTCACTGCGCAACAGCGGCGCCGCCGGTTGCGCCAGGCTCAGGCGCTGGCCGTCGCGTTCGGCCCACCAGAACTCGCGGCTGAGCAACGGATGCCGGTACAGCAGCCATTCATGCTGATCGAGGGTTTGCGGCGTCACCGGCAACCCTTTGCGCGCCAGGTATTCAGGGCTGCCGCACAGCGCCAGGCGATTGCTGCCGACCACTCGCGCGATCAGCCCCGGCAAGTCGTCGTGCCCCTCGCGCAACGCCAGGTCATAGCCGCTTTCCAGCAGATTGACGAATTCGTCGCACAAATCCACTTGCAGGCTGATCTGCGGGTATTGCTGCAAAAAGCCGTCACACACCTGATCGAGAAACGCCCGCCCGTAAGCCAGCGGCGCGGTGATTTTCAGGCTGCCGCGCAGGCCGTGCTGCAACTGCTCGATTTCCTCGCTGGCCTCGTCCAGCCGTTGCAACACCTGGCGTGCGGTTTCCAGATACAGCCGGCCGATTTCGGTCAGCAGAATCCGCCGCGTGCTGCGCTCGAACAACCGCGCGCCGAGTTCGGATTCCAGATGATTGACCGCTTTGGTCAGGGCCGACGGGGTCTTGCCCAATTGCTCGGCAGCGCGGCTGAAACTGCCGAGTTGCGCGGTGACCACGAACATTTTCAGTGCACCCAGCTTGTCCATGCTTTTTCCATTCAGGCAAAAACGTTTTTCGTGAGGGAGGCGTTCTGTCGGGCGTTGGCAGCCACTAATCTGGCCATCAGACGCAATAACAAGGAAATGTTCAATGAAAAGATTCATCCCGCATTTCGCAAAAAATGTGCTGGTCGCCGCTATGAGTTTTGCCTCGATGGAAGCCATGGCCGCCACCGATCTGGTGCTGCTCAATGGCAAGATTTTCACCGCCGACCGCGCCCAGCCGAAGGTTCAGGCGCTGGCCGTGGAGAACGGCAAGGTGCTTAAAGTCGGCAGCGATGCGCAGATCAAGGCCTTGATCGAGCCCGGCACCCAGGTCATCGACCTCAAAGGCCAGGCGCTGATGCCCGGCCTGATCGACAGCCATTCCCATGCGATTTTCGGCGGACTGGAAATGGTCTCAGCCAACATGGAAGACGACGTGGTCGGTCTGGATGAACTGGAAAAACGCCTGCGCGGCTGGCGTGACGACGGCAAGGCCCGGCATGGCGATGTGCTGAGCGTGGCCGGCATGAGTTCGGCGTATTGGGCCAAGGCTGAAGCGCTGGGCAAAATCTTCAACAACGGCGAATGGGCCGACGTGCCGGTGGTGTTCACCGGCAGCGATCACCACACGGCGTGGGCCAATAACGTGATGCTCAAGCGTGCGGGCATCGACGCCGCGCTGCTGAAAACCCTGCCGGACGCAGAAAAAGACACCATCGGCAAACTGGCCAGCGGTGAACCGAACGGCTTTGTGGTCGACGCCGGCTGGGATCGGGTCGCCTCGAAAATGCCGGTGCCGAGCCCGGCCGACATGCTCAAGGCCGCGCAATCGGCGGTGCGTTTCAACAACAGCCTGGGCATCACCGCGTGGATGGACCCCGCCGCCAACGCCGCGCCGGGCGAGCCGGTGTTCGCCCTCAAGCCCACCGAGAAAACCGTCGGCGTGTTGCCCGCTTATAAAGCCCTGTCGGAAAGCGGCGGCATGACTGCTCACGTCGCCGCGCTGCTGGTGGCCAATCCGAAAAGCGTCCCGGCCGATCTCGACACCCTCGACAAAGTGCGCCGGCAGTTTCAGGGCATCCCCAACCTGACGCTGCCTGGGATCAAGATCTTCGCTGACGGCGTGATCGAATACCCGGCCCAGAGCGCGGCGATGATCGATCCCTACAGCAACTCGCACAAACAGGGCGAGTTGCTGATCGATCCGCAGCACTTCGGCGAACTGGTCAGTGCCATCGACCAGCGCGGCTGGCTGGTGCACATCCACGCCATCGGCGACCGCGCGGTGCGCGAATCGCTAAACGGTATCGCCCAGGCGCGCAAGGACCGGCAGAGCGGCGTGACGCACTCGATCACCCACCTGCAAATGGTCAACCCGAAGGAGTTCGCCCGCTTCAAGCCGTTGAACGTGATTGCCTCGATGCAGCTGCTGTGGGCCAGCGCCGACGACTACACCACCGACATGATCAAGCCTTACGTCAGCGCTCTTGCCTTTCGCTATCAATACCCGGCGCATTCGCTGCTCAAACAGGGCGCGACGATTGCCGGCGCCAGCGACTGGCCGGTGTCCTCGCCGAACCCGTGGAACGCCATGGCCCAGGCCATCACCCGCACCGGGCCGCTGGGCGTGCTCAACGCCGACGAACGCCTGGATCGCGAAACCATGTTCTACGCCTACACCGCCAACGCCGCGCGGACCATCGGCCTGGAACAGCAGATCGGCTCGCTGAGCCCTGGCAAACAGGCCGATTTCATCGTGCTCGATCGCGACGTGTTCAGCGTCGACGACAAGGCCCTGCATGACACCCAGGTGCTGCAAACCTGGTTCGCCGGCCGTCAGGTCTACGCCCCTACCCTCCAATAACAATCGCCGTACCCGCTGCCCGCCCCCGCGCCCGACGCCGGGGTCCGGCGCAGCCTTGCCCGCTTCCTGCCCATAACAACCACAACAACGGGACTTCACATGAAAGCCTTGCCCCTGCTCGCCCTCACTTCCTTGAGCCTGCTGCCTTTGAGCAGCCACGCGATAGCCCTGAACGATGATTTCGCGGTGCTGGTCGACCTGACTCTGGCCAGCGACTACCGCACCCGCGGCATCTCCCAGACCCAGAACGACCCGGCGGTGCAGGCCGGCCTGACCCTGGCCCACAGCAGCGGCCTGTACCTCGGCGCGTGGAGCTCGAACGTCGATTTCGGTGGCGGCCTGAAAACCCGTCAGGAAGTCGATTACTAC
The DNA here is from genome assembly GCF_900115915.1 of Pseudomonas sp. NFIX49. Lineage (NCBI taxonomy): Bacteria > Pseudomonadati > Pseudomonadota > Gammaproteobacteria > Pseudomonadales > Pseudomonadaceae > Pseudomonas > Pseudomonas sp. NFIX49. Next base: position 491,501 of record NZ_FOYE01000006.1, read on the forward strand.
GCCGGCTGGTTGTGGCAGGCCACCGAGGCCGTGAGCCTGGATCTGGGCTACATCAAATACGCGTATCCCAAGGAGAGCCAGTTCAACCAGAGCGAGGTGTACTCGATTCTCAGCGCTTACGGCGTGAAACTCGCGGCTTATTACTCCAGTGACGCGCCGGGCATCGACAGCAAACAGAGTTCGCTCTACAGCTACATCGGCTATGAAACCGAATTGCCGTTCCATTCCGGGCTGAAGCTGCGCTACGGCAACATGGACTTCAAGGATCCGCATATGTATTCGGCGTCCGGTCACAGCGAAGAGTCTTACCGGGAGTGGGAAGTCAAACTGACCCATAACGTGGCCGGCATGGTGCTGGGCCTGAGCTACATCGACACCGACCTCTCGCAGAGCCAGTGCCTCAGCAACTGGGGCTTCAAGGACGTGTGCACGGCCACGGTCGTCGCCAGCGTCAGCAAGTCCTTCTGACCCGCCGCAAATCTCCCGTGGGAGCCGGCCTGCTGGCGCCCACATTTTTTTTGCACTTACCGTGATTTTGTTACCGGATGTTTACGGAATTTTTACCAATGCTCTTCTACAGTTACGCGCGTAACCGTATGGGTTTTCGACTGACGTAGAGGAAGGTTTCGAAATGGCTTTGGGCAAGGGACTGCGTTTACCGTCCATCACTCCGACCCGCCTGGTGCTGCTGTTTTCGCTGGCACTGGTGGCGCTGTACAACCTGGCGACCTGGAAGGCGCTGGGAACGCTGATTACCTTGCAAGGCGCGCACAAACTGGCGTTCTTCGCGTCCTTCGGGCTGTTTCTCTGGGCGGCGATCACCCTGCTGCTGACCCTGGTGTCGTTTCGCTGGACGCTGAAACCGGCGCTGACGCTGGTGGCCCTGCTCTCGGCCTGCGCGGCGTATTTCATGAACGAATACGGCATCACCATCGACACGGTGATGATCCAGAACGTGTTCGAAACCAATCCCGGGGAGGCCACCGCACTGTTCAGCGGCAAACTGCTGGCTTACGTGCTGGTGCTCGGTGTGTTGCCGGCCGTGCTGATCTGGCGCTGGCCGGTGGTTTATCGGCCGTTCTTTCGGGGTTTGCTGAACAAGGTGCTGGTGATCGCGGCCTGTGTGCTGGTGATCGGCGCTTCGGTGGGCGCGTTCTATTCGACCTACGCGCCGATCTTTCGCGAGGAAGACAAGCTCACCCACTTCATCAACCCGACCAACTACATCTACGCGATCAGCAAATACACCAAGCAGCGGCTGGGGATCAAAAAGCATTTTGTGGTGCAGGCCATCGGCGAAGACGCAGTCATGAGCGCCAAGGCAGCCGGTCGCGAGAAGAAATCGCTGATGGTGTTCGTGGTCGGTGAAACTGCCCGGGCCGACCATTTCTCGCTCAACGGTTATGAGCGCGAGACCAATCCCGAGCTGAGCAAACTCGACATCATCAACTTCACCAACGTGCATTCCTGCGGCACTTCGACGGCGGTGTCGGTGCCGTGCATGTTCTCGATGTTCCCGCGCGAGGACTACAGCGACAAGAAAGGCAAAACCTACGAAGGCCTGCTCGACATCCTGCAACGGGCCGGCGTGCAGGTGCTGTGGCTGGACAACAACAGCGACTGCAAAGGCACCTGCCTGCGCGTGCCGAACCGCGACATCGCGAAGAATCAGCCGGGGCCGTTCTGCGACGGCAACAACTGCCTCGACGAAGCGCTGCTGGCCGACCTGCAAGGCTACATCGATAGCCTCAAGGGCAACGCGATCATTGTCCTGCACGCCGACGGCAGTCACGGCCCGGAATACTACGAGCGCTATCCCAAGGACATGGAGCGCTTCAAACCGATCTGCCACACCAATCAACTGGGTAGTTGCAGCCGTGACGAGCTGGTTAACGTCTACGACAACACGATCCTCTATACCGACCATTTCCTGGCCAAGGTGATCGAGCTGCTCAAGCGCAATCAGGACCACCTCGATACGTCGATGCTGTACGTCTCCGACCATGGCGAATCCCTGGGCGAAAACGGCCTGTACCTGCACGCCGCGCCTTATGCGCTGGCGCCGGAAGCGCAGACCCATGTGCCGATGGTGATGTGGTTCGGCAACAACACCCTGGCGCAACTGGGCATCGACCGTGGCTGCCTGCAAGGCAAAAGCAGCCAGCCGGATCTGAGCCATGACAACCTGTTCCATTCGGTGCTCGGGTTGTTCGAAGTCAGGACGTCGCTGTATCAGCCGGGGCTGGATATTTTCCATGGCTGTCGGCCGGCGATGACGGCGGGACAGTGATCCCCTCCAGCTGCGCCAGATAGGCCCACGGGTAAATCCCGCGCTGGTGGCCGTCGCTGAACACCAGCTGCAGGCCATAGCCCTGAGCGTTCAATTCGATGACCCGCACACGCGGGTCAACCATGGGCGGCGAGCCCCGCAGGCGAAACGCCCGGCATTGCGAGCACGGGCATTGGCGGCGCAGTTCGGCATGCTCAAGCAGTTGCTCGCGGCCATCCGGCCAGCTCAGCAGCAACCGGTGCTCACGTTGGGAGTTGCCGACCGACAGCGGATTCATTGCAGCTGACTCAAGGCAATCCGCACGGCTTTACGCACTTCCGGGTCGCCGTCGTCCTGCGCGGCCTGCAACGCGGCCACGGCACCGCGATCGTTCAGTTCGCCGAGGGCCAGCGCGGCTTCCTTGCGCAGGTTGCTGATGCGATGGCCGAGGGTGTCGATCAGGGCGTCGAGGGCTGCGACGTACTTGAGGCGCCCGAGGCTGCGGGTCGCGCGCAGGCGCACTTGCCAGTAGTCGTCGGCCAAGGCTTCGATCAGCGCCGGGCCCGCGTCGGTATGGCCGACCTTGCCGAGGGTGGTCGCGGCTTCTTCGCGCACTTGCCAGGCTTGATCCTGCAAGGCTTGACGCAACGCGGGCAGCACTTCGGCGTCACTTGCCAGACCCAGGGCGCCGGTGGCGGCGCGGCGAACTTCGGTGTCAGGGTCATCACTCGCCAAGCGGGCCAGGGCCGGCAGCGCGTCGAGTTGCTTGAGCCAGCCGAGCACGCCGACGGCTTCGCGGCGGACACTGGCGTCGGCATCGTTCAGAGCCTGAGTCGCGGCCGGCGCAGCGCCGGGGAAACGCAACTCGCGCAAGGCCCGGAACGCGGCAATCCGCACGCCGGTTTCGGCATGGCTGGTCCACGGCAGAATCACCCTGCCCGCCGCTTCGGTCTTGAGCAGGCTCAGGCTCTGCGCCGCAGCGGCTTGCACGGCCGGGGACGGATCCGTCAGCGCCTGGCACAACGCTTCGACCACCGGCTCGTCTTCCCAGGCTTCCAACAGGCGCGCCGCTTCGGCACGCACTTCTTCGGCGGGGTCTTCGGCCAAGCGCTCGACCAGCCACAGCAAACCGTCCGGCTCTTCGAGGTCGGCCAGGTCGATCAGGGCAATCCGCCGCACCCCGGCATCATCGGCGGTGAGGCGTGGTTGCAGGGCGAGAATGTCGTCGTTATCGGTCACAGCAAAAAATGAGGTCACAGGGCAAATCTCGGCAAGGAATTTTCGGGAGGCAGGCCGAGCGGATTGAGGCGCGGCAGCGGTCGGTCGTTGTCGTGGCGCAGCAGGTCGAGGCAGTGGCGCTTGAGGCGCGAGAACTCGTGGCTGGTGACCAGTTCGGTGGTGCGTGGCCGGGGGAAATCCAGGCGCAGGTCTTCGATGATTCGCCCTGGCCGTGCGCTCATCACCAGCAAGCGGTCGGCAAGGAACAGCGCTTCGTCGATGTCATGGGTGACGAACACCACGGTGGTGCGAATCCGCGTCCAGATGTCCAGCAGCAGTTCCTGCATGTTCAGGCGGGTCAGCGCGTCCAGTGCGCCGAAGGGTTCGTCCATCAGCAACAGCCGTGGCCGGTTGACCAGCACCCGGGCGATTTCCACCCGTTGCTGCATGCCGCCGGAAAGTTGATCGGGCCAGCGTTCGGCGAAACCTTCGAGGCCGACCAGTTTGAGGATGTCGTCAGCGGCACGATGGCGTTCGGCTTTGCCGATACCGCGCATCTTCAGGCCGAAGGCAACGTTGTCGCGCACCGTGCGCCACGGGAACAGGGTGTGATGCTGGAACACCATGCCGCGTTGCGGTGACGGGCCGGACACTTCGGTGCCATCGACTTTCAACTGCCCGCCATGGAGTTGCAGATGCCCTGCCAATGCGCCGAGTAAAGTCGACTTGCCGCAACCGGAGGGGCCGAGAATGCACACGAACTGGCCGGGTTCGATCTGGCAGTCCAGCCCCTGCACCGCTTCAAACGCTTGCCGGCCTTCGCCGAGCACGATGGACAGCTGACGGATATCGATCCGCCCTTCCGGGGTTTGCATCACGCTCATCAGGCTTTTCCTCGTGGTCGATGCCAGGGCGTGAACAGCCCGCCCAGGCGTTTGATCAGCAGGCTGCTGCCCATGCCCAACACGCCGATCAGCAACATGCCGACCACGATGTCCGCATAGTTCTGGATGGTGTAGGACTCCCAGGTGTAGTAACCGATGCCGAACTGGCCGGAGATCATTTCGGCGGTCACCAGGCAGAACCACGACGTGCCCATGCCGATCGCTAGGCCGGTGATGATGCTCGGTGCGGCGCCCGGCAGGATCACTTCCAGCAGAATCGCCCGACGCCCGGCCCCGAGGCTTTTGGCCGAGGCGATCAGGCGCGGGTCGACGCCTTCGACGCCGTGCACGGTGTTGAGCAGGATCGGGAACAGCGCGCCGGTGAAGGTGATGAAGACCATCGACAGTTCCGACGACGGGAACATCAGGATCGCCAGTGGAATCCAGGCCACGGCAGGGATCGGGCGCAACACTTCCAGTGGCGGCAGCAGCAGGTCTTCGGCCCACTTCGAACGGCCGATGGCCAGGCCCAGGGCGATGCCGATTACCAGCGCGGCGAGGTAGCCGGCGAAGACTCGGCCGAGGCTGGCGCTCAGGTGCTGGATGAGCTTGCCGGAGTCGCCCAGGCCGAGGGCGGCTTCGATCACGGCCAGCGGGGTCGGGACGTTGGCGAAGGTGACGAGGCCGAGGTTCCAGTGGTGGCTGGCGGCGAGTTGCCAGAAGAGCAGGCAGAGCAGCAGTGAGGCGGCTCGGGGGATCCAGCGTGAAAACATATATCACCTCTGATCGTTCCCACGCTCCGCGTGGGAATGCATCCCGCGACGCTCCGCGTCACAGTGGACGCAGAGCGTCCATGGCGGCATTCCCACGCGGAGCGTGGGAACGATCTACGTTTGAGTTAACGGGTGGCCACTGCCTGAGTCGTGGCATCGGTGAAGTCGAGGACTTTCCCGCCCTGCGCCGATGCAAATTGCTGCGCCTGGCCTTTGAGCAGGAACGCGCTGAGGCGCCCCTTCGCATCACTGGCAAACCACGCCTGCTCCGCCAGCAACTTGATCCCGCTGTCACTCGCCTGGGCATACACCGCACGGATGTTCTTGCCTTCCGACTTCAGACCGGCCAACGCGGTGAACGCCTCTTCAGCCGAGGCATAGCGCCGGACCTTGTCCTCACCGCGCACCCAGATTTCCGCGACATGGCTGAAATCGCTGATAGCTTTTCCAGTCGCCGCATCGACCGACTTCAAGGGCGTCTGCGCGTAGTTGGCCAGTTGCGCGGTGTAATCCAGATTCGAGGCCTTGAACGCCGCGCGGATGTACTGATCGTCGATAAAGGTGTTCAGGTCGAGCCCGCGATCGGCCTTCTTCAGCAGCTTCAGCGTGTCGATGGCAGTGCCCACGGCCTGGCGGTATTCCGGTTTCCAGCTCAGGTCGCGGGTCTGCACGCCGAGCGGGCCGTGGAACAGATAATTGACCTCGGCATCAACGCCGGTGACCTTGGCGATCAGCTCGCTGTATTTCTCCGGTTCGGCGGCCAACAGTTGATTGGCCTCGATGCTGGCGCGCAGGTAGGCGACGACGATTTCCGGATATTTTTTGGCGTAGGCCTGATCCACCAGCGCACCGTGGAAGGTCGGTGCATTGGCTTGGGCACCGTCGTAGATCTTGCGAGCAAAGCCACGGCTCGGGAACAGCTCGGCGAACGGTACGAAGTCGGCGTGGGCGTCGATCTTGCCGGCCTGCAACGCGGAACCTGCGACCTCCGGCGGTTGGGCGATGATGTTCACGTCCTTCAGCGGGTCCCAACCCTGCTCCGCCACCGCGCGCAGCAACATGCCGTGGGCGGTGGAGGCGAACGGCACGGAAATGGTCTTGCCCTTGAGCTCGCTCAGCGACTGCACGCCGGACGCGCTCGGCACCACGATGCCGTTGCCGCTGCCCTTGATGCTGCCCGACAGCACGCTGATGAACAGGCTGTGTTTGCCGGCGGTTTCGAACGCCACGCCATTGAACGCACCGGGGAAATCGGCCATGGCGCCGAAATCGAGTTTGCCGGCGACCATCTCGTTGGTCAGCGGCGCACCGCTGGTGAAGTTCTTCCACTGCACGTCGTACCTGGCGTCCTTGTAGGCGCCGTCGTGAGGCAGGTATTTGTCGAGCAGGCCCAGCTCGCGAATCAACAAACCGCCGGCGGCGCAGTTGATGGTGGTGTCCTGGGTGCCGATGGCAATGCGGATGGTTTCGGCCGAGGCCGACAGGGTGAACGAAGCCAGTACCAGACCGGCGATTGCTGCACGCAACATGGTTGAATCCCCTCGAATCATTTATAGGATGTTCGTCTCCGCCGCGATCAGGGCGCGGTGGGAAACGAGGGGTGTGTTGAATCAGGCGTCCGGTGTTGCCGGATAGCGTTTTTAGCGAAGCAGATACGGGATTTCGACTTTGACGGCGCCGGTCGGGCAGTCCTTTTCGCAAGGCATGCAGTACCAGCACTCATCGAAGGCCATGTAGGCCTTTTGCGTGGCCGGATTGATCGCCAGCAGGTCCATCGGGCAGACGTCGACGCACACGGTGCAGCCCTTTTCGGCGATGCATTTGTCCTCGTCCACGGTGACGGGGGCGTTGGAGCGGAAGAAGATTTCCTGGGCTTGATAGGCCATGGTTCGGACTCTCTCTAGTGATGCATCAAGCGGCGAAAGCGCCGACCCGCAAACGGTCGTAGGCCTGCATTTCCTCGGCATCGAGCGGGATGATGTAAGGCTCGACGGCTTTCTTGAAACTGGTCATGCGCCCGTCTTCGCCCTTCTTCAGGTGGCAGTGGCAGAACCATTCGCGGTCGTCTCGTTGCGGGTGATCGACGCGGTAGTGGTACAGGCCCCAGCGGCTTTCGGCGCGGAACAGCGAGGCGCGCGCAGCCATTTCGGCGCAGTCGCGGATCACGCTGGTTTCCATGGCGCGCATCAGTTCATGGGCGTTGTTGGCCTTCATCTCGTTGAGATCACGTTCGATGTCGCTGAAGCGTTGCAGGCCGATTTCCATCTTCTTCGTCACTTTCGGCGGTTGCAGGTAGTCGTTGACGAAGCGCCGCAGCTTGAACTCGACCTGCGCCGGCGGCAGACCGTGTTCGCGATCCAGCGGTGCGTAGACCCGGGCCTTTTCCTTCTCGATCTGCTCGGCATCCAGCGCAGAGAACTCGCGCCCGGCGACAAATTCCGCCGCGTTATTACCTGCGAACCAGCCGTAGGTGAACGCGCCGAGCATGTAGTTGTGCGGCACGGCAGCCATGTCGCCGGCCGAGTACAAACCCTTCACCGAGGTTTCGGCGCGCTCGTTGACCCAGACGCCGGACGCCGAATGGCCGCTGCAAAAACCGATTTCCGAGATGTGCATCTCGACCATCTGCGTGCGGTAGTCGGTGCCGCGATTGGCATGAAACTGGCCGCGACTCGGGCGCTCGTTGCTGTGCAGAATTTCCTCGATGTTCTGGATGGTTTCCTCGGCCAGGTGATCGAGTTTGAGGAACACCGGACCGTTGCCGCTCTCCAGTTCCTGGTGGAACTCCCACATCATCTGCCCGCTCCAGTAGTCGCATTCGATGAAGCGTTCGCCCTTGTTGTTGGCGGTGTAGCCGCCGAGCGGCCCGGTGACGTAGGCGCAGGCCGGGCCGTTGTAATCCTTGATCAGCGGGTTGATCTGGAAGCACTCGAGGTTCGCCAGTTCCGCACCGGCGTGATACGCCATCGCGTAACCGTCGCCAGCGTTGGTCGGGTTTTCGTAGGTGCCCATCAGGTAACCCGAGGACGGCAGACCGAGTCGGCCGGCCGCGCCGCAAGCGAGGATGACAGCCTTGGCCTTGATCACATGGAAGTCGGCGGTGCGGCAGTCGAACCCCATCACGCCGTTGACGGCGCCCTCCTCGTCAGTCAGCAGACGGGTGCAGACCAGGCGGTTGGTGATGCTCACTCGCGCGCGCTTCAACTGGCGATAGAGGACTTTCTTGATGTCGTGCCCTTCCGGCATCGGCAGCACATAGGCGCCCATGTGGTGGACTTTCTTCACCGCGTAATCGCCGGTTTCGTCCTTCTCGAACTTCACGCCCCAGCGGTCGAGCTGCTCGATGGTTTCAAAACTGTGCGTCGCGTAGGCGTACACCGCCGCCTGATTGACGATGCCGTCGTTGGCGATGGTGATTTCCTTGGTGTACTGCTCGGGCGTCGAGTGGCCGGGGATGATCGCGTTGTTCAGGCCGTCCATGCCCATGCTGATCGCACCGCTGCGTTTGACGTTGGCCTTGTCCACCAACAACACGCGCAGCTCCTTGTTCTTTTCCTTGGCCTTGATCGCAGCCATCGGGCCAGCGGTGCCGCCGCCGATCACGACGATGTCGTATTCCTGCTCTAAGGTGTTGCGGGTCATGTTCAGGCCCCTTTTTGCCGGTCGATCCGCAGGCGGTACTGGAACGCATCGCCACGGTAGTAAAGGTGTTCGAAGTCCAGCGGCTGGCCGTGGGCGTCGTGGGTCAGACGTTCGATGCGCATGATCGGCGAGCCGGCCTCGACGTTCAGCGCCTGGGTCAGGTCGCTGTCGGCCAGCACCGCGTCGATGGCCAGATCGGCATGGCCGAGGGCGATGCCGCAGTCGTTCTCGAGGATCAGGAAGATGTCGCGGGTGACCAGATCGGCCTTCTCCAGACGCTCGCCGACCGCTTTGGGCAGGTAGGTGATTTCCAGCGAAATCGGCTCGCGATTGATCAGACGTACGCGTTTGATCTGCGCAACAGTTTCGCCTTCGGCGACCTGCAAACGCTCGGCGACCAGTTTGTCGGCGGCGATGAATTTGAAGCTGCGCAGGCGGTTGATCACCTCGTAGCCACGGCCGGTCATGGACTCGGCGAGGCCTTGCAGGGTGCTGACGTTTTGAAAGGTCTTGGGCTTGGCGACGAAGGTGCCCTTGCCGTGGATCTTGAAGATCAGACCTTCCTTCTGCAGATCGCCCAGGGCCTGGCGCACGGTGATGCGACTGACCTTGAACAGTGCGCCGAGCTCGCTTTCGGACGGCATCTGGCTGTCTTGCGGGTATTCGCCGTCGAGAATCCGGGCGCGCAGCACGTCGCGCAGTTGGGTGTGCAGAGGAACGCTGCTTAAGGAGAGAACGTTATCGGTCATCACGGGATCACTTGTTATAACGAGTTATGACGTGATCTTAGAGACGTTATGACAAGCTTGAGAAATATTGTTTGGGCATAACCTTAGATGCGCCTTCAGTGGCGCTTGAGGATCTGATCCATGACCCAATCGGTCTTCAGGGCCTCTGCGGCGACAGCCGGGTGCCGGGACTCACCGCGAATCTGCGCGTTCATGCCCAGCACGTGGTGCCATTGGATGTGTTCGTGATGGGGGATTTCCAGGCTGATGCCCTCTTCGGCATGCAGCTCGACCGGATGCTCATCGAACACCGAAAACCCGATCCGCCCTTGGCTGCCGATGATCTCGACCCGATCCTCGCGCCGGTCCGCGACAAAGCTCCAGCAGCCCATGCCCAGCGCACCCGAGGCGAATCGCCAACTGGCGCTCACCGCATCTTCCGCCGCGTACAACCCGGCCTGACGCGCGGTGAAGCCGGCGACTTCCACGATGTCGCCGAGCAGGTACTGGAACAGGTCGAACCCATGGCTGGCCAGATCGGCGAAATACCCGCCCCCGGCCACCGCCGGATCGGTGCGCCAGTTTGCGCTGCCGTCCAGATCCTTGGGCGATGGTGCCTTGGTCAGCGTCCAGCTCAAATGCCGCACCTCACCGATGCGCCCCTGCTCCAGCCATTGCCGAACCTGCTGGAAACGTGGCAGCGAACGGCGGTAATAGGAGACGAACAGGTGCAGACCGGCGTCGTCGAACACCTGCTGCATCTCGCGGCTTTGCCCGGCGTTGAGGGCCATGGGTTTTTCCACGCAGCAATGCTTGCCGGCGGCGGCGACTTTCAGGCTGTAGGCGTGGTGGCTGTCGGGTGGCGTGGCGATGTACACCGCGTCCACCTCGGGGTCGTTGATCAGGGCATCGACGTCGGTGCAAGTCCGGGCGATACCGTGGCGCGCGGCGTAATCGGTCACCGCTTCGAGGCGTCGCCCCATGACGGCCACCAACGCCGAGCCGGGGGCCTTGTAGAAGGCCGGCCCGCTCTTGCGTTCAGCGACGCTGCCGCAACCGATCATGCCCCAACGCACCACGTGCATGCTTGCGCCTCAGCCGATGCGCAGTGCGCGCAGGTCGAGGTGGCCGTTTTGCAGCGGCGGGCACCAGTAGTAGCCGCCGGTGATCGGCCGGCTGATGCGGTACAGACCGTCGGTGATGCCGTCTTCCAGACCGCTCATGCGCCGCAGTTGCGCTTCGAAGGCATCAAGGGAGAAACCGAACGCGAGGAACATCAGGCCGGCGCGATCGCCTTCGATCCACGGCATCGAACGACGCACGACGAAGGCTTCCGGGGCGAAGCTTTCCTGGGCGGTGCGTTTGACGTGAGCGGACACCGGGGCGTCGTCGATCTCTTCGTTGTCGCTCAGGCGACGGCCCATGATGTTGTCCTTGTCCTCGGCGGACAGCGCATGGAAACCCTTGAGGTCGTGCTGCCATTGCTGGATCGCAGCGAAGCTGCCACCGACCAGACCGTCCGCACCTTCACTTTGCAGTGCGGCGGCGATAGCGGCTTCGTCATGGGGGTTTTCGGTGCCGTCTTCATAACCGGTGAGGTCATGGCCGTCCTTGTGGCGAAAGGCTTCCTGCATCTGCACCAGACGCAGCGCCGGGGCCAGTGCGGCCTCAAGCGCAGTGCTGCGGTTGAGCAGCTCGCCACGGTCGACGCCGTGCAGCCAGACCCACAGGGCGTGCTGGGTCGACGGGTTTTCCACGCCAACGCCGGTCAGCGCCGGGAAGCTGCGCAAGCCGTCGATGTGCACATTCAGGGCCTTGGCCAGGGATTCACCGAAACCGACCACCGCCGACTTGCCATCCACCAGGTTCAGCAGGTTGTCGATCGCCTGCGGCAGCGCTTCAACCGACTCGAGAGCGAAAAACAGGTGACGTGCTTGCGGCGGAACAGGGGTGGCGAGAATGCCCGGCTGGTAGTAACTCATGTCGACTCCTTGGAAAGAGCGCGGAGTTTAACTGTAGGCGGAGGGTTTGTGGGGGATTGAAATGGGTTGGATAACGTCAAAAGCGCCCTCACCCCAGCCCTCTCCCGGAGGGAGAGGGCTGGGGTGAGGGGTATCGGTCTCAAGTCAAATCACAGAACTCTCCATGCGCCACGCACTCGGACTCTTCCCCGTCCACCGCTTGAACGCCCGCCGAAAACTGCGCACATCGCTATAGCCGACCTCCTCGGTAATCCGCTCGATCGGCATATCAGGATTGGCCAGCAAACTCATGGTTCGCGCCTGCCGCACCTGCTCCAGCAGCGCCTCGAACGTCAACGAATGTTCAGTCAGCCGCCGACGCAAAGTCCGGCTGCTCATGTTCAAGTCACCGGCAATCTTTTCAATGTGACTGCCCCGGCTCAGATCCCGCGCAATCGCCCGCTCCACGGCCTGGATCAGATCAAGTTTTTGATGAACCTGCGCCGCTTCCAGTTCCAGCAGTTTGACCGCCTGACGCAGCGCCAGCGAATGATGATTGGGCAGATTCACATCCAGCCATTGCACGTCGATCAGCATCCGATTGTGCAGGCAACCGAAGCGCACCTCCGGCCCCAGCAGACGCCGGTATTCATCAACGTAATCCGGCGCCGCGTGCATGAATTCCACGGCAATCGGCTTGAACGTCTCGCCCACCAGCGCCCGGCCATAGACCAGCAGGCTGGCGAAAAACTCTTCCACCGCAAACACCTGCACCTCGGCAAACGGCAGCCGGCACTCAACGTCGACGTAGACCTGATCGCCCACCACATCGACGCTGGAAACCACGATCCCGCCGGAGGTGTGCTGATGCCGAACGCCAATGTCGAACGCATCGCGCAAGGTCTTGCACAGCGACAGTACGTGCCCCAGCAGCCCCAGCGTACCGAGCACGTTCTGCGCGCCCACCCACAGGCCCAGCCCCTGATTGGGCAAAGCTTTAAGCCCCCGCTGGATCATGGCCACGGCCTGGCGGTAGGAAATTCGCTGCGCCGGATCCTGCAGGTCTTCGAAATCAAAACCCAGGCCACGGCACAGGCTCTGCGGCTCGATGCCCTTGTTGGCGGCGACTTCGGCCAGGGTTTGCAGGAGAAACGGCGACACCAGCGCCATTTCGAAGGTCGGGTCTTGGACTTTTACGTTCATGGGGGCTGACATTCCGGATCACGCTGAATTGTTATTTTTGTTACCGGTTATGTCGAAGGAAGTTAGCACAGGGTTGACGAAGTGTCCGCAGAAGCCCCCTTCCGTGTCCGCCAATACCCTGCCCTGTTGTGCGCCAAGGGCTTATTTCTATCGTGGCCGGGCACCCCGAATGCCGGCGTTGCGCCCAAGACACAATAATAATGAGGACGGACATGACCCCGAACCGCGCGACATTCCCTGTGCGACTGGCGCTGAGCCTGCTCGGCTGCGCCGCGACCCTGCCGGCGCTGGCCACCGAAGCCGGCGTCGACAACATCGGCCCCGGCACCGACGGCTTCTTCATGCTGCCGATGGAAGTCGACAGCCTTCCGGAGAACATGGTCGCCTTCAACCTCTACTACAACCACTACAAGGCTCGGAAGCTCAACATCAGCTCGTTCGGCGGCAAGGTGCCGAATGTCGAGATCGAATCCACCGCCGTCATCCCGCGTCTCGATTACCTGAGCCCGGTACGAATCTTCGGCGGGCGCCTGGCCGGTTACATCGCCCAGCCGTGGCTCAAGCAGGAAGTCTCGGTGTTCGGCCTGAGCGACACCCGCGAAGGCATGGGCGATACCACCATCGCGCCGATCATCCTGTGGGACATGGGCAAGGACCTGACCCTCGGCGCCGCTGTTGAAATCACCGTGCCCACTGGCGAATACAGCGTCGACCGGCTGGCCAACACCAGCAACAACTTCTACACCTACAAACCGCTGTTCTCCTTCACCTGGCTGCCGACCGAGCGCACCGAGGTGTCGATGAAGACCACCTACAGCTTCAACGAGAAGAACAAGGACACCGACTACAAATCCGGGCAGATCTTCCACTTCGATTACTCGGCCAGCTACAAGATCACCGACGACCTGATGCTCGGCATCAATGGCTACTACCTCAAGCAGACCACCGACGACAAACAGTTCGGCCACACCGTGCAATTCGCCGGCCAGGACGTTGATGACGGCGTACGCGGCAAGGTCTTCGCCATCGGCCCGGCGCTGCACTTCACCTTCCTCAAGTACGCCAGCGCCGAGATCCGCTGGGCCAAAGAATTCGACGTGGAGAACCGGCCAGAGGGGGAAATGTTGTGGGCGAAGGTGAGTATTCCGTATGCGTTCTGAGTGCATTTGTAGGAAGGCGCGCGCGGATTTGTAGGCTGGAAACCTGAAAAACAGAGGGGAGGAATAGGCCTACAGCGGCGGTCGAGATTGCCGGACAACGGGAGGAAACGTCCGGCAGATTTAACGGGGGTGCTTGCAGATACTGGGCTTCGCAACCGAAGGGTTCGTTTGGAACTCATGAGGTGCATCGTCCGCGAGTGACGACAGCGAGCCAATCCTCTTGAGATTGATCACCGAGGCCACTATGAGCATTTTGCTTTCCCCGTTTTATTCCGAGTTCGAATCCGAAGAAGAGGCAGAGAGCTACGATCGCTGGTTTCGTGCCAAGGTGCAGGAGGCACTTGATGACCCCAGCCCTGGCATTCCCCATGATGAAGCTATGGCAATGCTCGACCAGATGCTGGAAGAGATGCGCAGGAAGCGCCGCGCTGCTGCTTGAATGGATCAACTGGCTGACATCTTCAACATAAAAAAAGGGCGGCCAAATGGCCGCCCGAAGCGTACTACACGAGAGTTCTTTACAACGTCAGCTGTCCCCGCTCCTCTTCGGTCAGCTGCTGTTTCGCCTGTTCATCCAGCGCCCCGGCGCCCAGCACCTGCACCGGGCTGTTGGGGTTGTAACCCGGTGTCGGTGCACGGCTGGCGCCGTCGCGGGTCGGGGCCAGTTGTTCGTTGCCGAAGCTGAGTACCTGCACGGTGAATACCGAGGCCTGATTCTGGCGCGAGGCGGCTTGCTGCTGACGGGCGACGTCTTCCGCGGCCTGGGTTGCCGAGGACGCAGCGGAGCTGGCGGAGGTGATCGCCCCGGTGTTGACCGCCGAGACCACCGGCACGCCGGTCGCCTTGCCCTGCACCGAGATGTTGGCGGCGTTGACCACCGTCAGCGCGGCGATGTTGACGTTGCCCGACACGCGAATCCCCGCCTCGCCCGCATCGATGGTGCCCAGCGGCGCGATCAGGTCGATGTCCCCCGGCGCCACTTCGGCAATCGGGTTGAGTGTGGCGATACCGGCGCCGGTGCTCGGCACCGATGGCGACAGGGTCACGTTGCCCCAAGTGTCGTACACGCGTTTCGGCGGGGTGTAGACCACGGTGGTTTTCGAACCGCGACCGGCGTTGATGTCGCCCTCGGCAGACCAGCCAAGGATCGAGCCGCCAAACGTGGTCATGATCCGGCTCTGCCCCAGCAAGATACTGCCTTGGGAGTAAAGCTGAATGTTGCCCGAACCTTGGGTGATGATCCCTGCCGTGGACGGCGGCGCGGCACCCTCGATGCCGAACACCTGACCGCCGCCCGGCGTGAGCATCTGGATATCGCCACCGAACAGGGTCTTGACCCCGGCGCCACCGTAAAGGGTGATGTCGCCGTCGTAGCGGATCGGGTTGCCGGCCACATCGACGGTCGGGAACAGCGAAGCAACAGCGTTACGACCACGCAGATAACTGCCTGTGCGCGGGCCGTCGACATCGTTGTATTCCAGGCCGCCAGCACGCAATTCGGCGAAGTACACCTGGCGGGCGAAGATCGCCTGTTCGGCACTTGGCAACGCTGCAAAGAAGGCTTGCGCCTGCTCTGCGTTGCCACTGAAGCCGTAGCCGAGGGTCAGCCAGCTCTGCAGCTCGTCGAGGTAGGTCTTGACCACTTTGCCCGGTTGCCCGTTGAGGGATGCGTTCGGGTCCGCGAGGTACTGCGGGTTCAGGTACCGGGCGATGAACCGCGAATAATCCGGCCCCTGCGCGCCCACACCGGCCTGCAACACCACACTGGCGCCCGACCGCTGATCACCGGCCACCAATGAGCCAAGGCTGGTGATGCTGGCGCGGTCTTCCATCAGGATATTGCGCCCGGCATTGATATCCAGGACGCCGGGGCCCGCGATGTCGAAGCTGCTGTAGAGGATGTCCCGCCCTGCCGATACCCGCGACACGTCCCTTGGGTCGTCATGCACGAACAGGTTGCCGGTCGAGGTGATGCTTTCTGTCGGTGTTATGCCCATCTCGGCACCAGGCACGGTCGTTGGGCTGCCCAGGAAAGTACCGGACGCCACGATATCGCGCCCGGCCAGCATCCAGACAGGGCCTGCGGCTTCGTACCAGGTACGTTTCGACAGGCTGAACGTCAGCGTTTCACCGCTGCGAACGCCCACCAGATCGCCGGTCAAGGCGTAGAACCGCGCCGGTGTCTGGACGTCGCTCAAGCCCGAGTAGCTGTTGGCGCCGAAAGCGAATAACGGATAGCGCAGATTCTTGTCCGGCAAAACCCCGTCGCTGTTGCGATTGCTCATGATCGGCGTGGCCGACGTGTTGTTGCCGTACCCGTTGAAGGCCGGCGCGAACGGTGTGGCGATGGACAGCGGACTTGCGCCCGACTGATTGATCGCATAGCCACCCGCGTAAATCGAGTCCTGCGCCAGCAACTCCAGTTGCCCGGTGCTGGAGGGTGCCAGCAGCAGCGAATACCCGGTTGCCGGCACCGTTCCGCTGCCCTGGCTGTAGACCGCTGAAGGTCCGGCATAAATCGAACCTTGCGCCGCCACCGCCCGCAGGATCGACGGGTAAACGAATCGTCCATCGGTAGGCGACGTATTGCGGCCGGTGACAGGGCCCTGACCGTCGACTTCGCCCAGTTGGGTGCTCGGTGTCAGGTTGCCTCCCGCCGAGAACAGGTCGATGGCGGTGTGATCGGTCCACAACGAGAAGCCCGTCAGGCCGCCCCCCTCATGGACGACACCGTCGTCCGTGGTGAACGGCGTGGAGTTCTGCAGCCGCACCCGACCCGGGTCCGCCGCCCCGCCCAACACCAGATCGCCGCGCGTGCTGAGACTCATCCCCGAATCCCCCGGAATCAGCACAAGCCCACCGGAGGCGCTGCCCATCGTGGACGTGAACGGGTCGAACGGGCGCACTTCACGAGGATCCTGGGTCGAGGCTTCGGCGCCATATTGCAGATTGATCCCGCCCAGCGCGCCGCCGGTCAGTCGCGCGGCACCGCGCAGGTTGATCAATGCACCTTGCAGGTCGTGTTGTGCGACACCGATGCCGTTCTCTCCGGCCCGGGCCTGCAATGACGGGTTCACCGATCCGCCAATGCGGATGTCCATGTCGCCGCCACCGGTCAATTGCAGGCTGCCATCGCTGCCCACGCGCCCGGTACTGCCGACCGCCACGACCAGCCCCCGCCCGCGTGGATAAAGGTTGGTCTTGTTAGCGTCGCCCATCGCCTTGAGCATGCCGGCATCGCCCCCGGCACGCAGGCTGATATTGCCGCCGCCCAAGGTGCCGAAACCGGTGAAACCGACCAGGTACGGGCCGGTATCAACACTCTGATCCGGCAACGGTTGCGTCGCATAGCTGCCGAAGTTGATCCACCACGCGGTCGGCACATCACTGTTGCCGGTGCCCTGACGCCAGAGCCAGTTGCCCACGGCCACACTCGGAACCTGCTCACGGGTGTCCATGTTTTGCGACAAGCCGCGACGCCCCAGTACATCGCCCGATATCGAGCCGCCGGCATTGATGGTCAGGTTGCCGCCC
Source organism: Pseudomonas sp. NFIX49 (assembly GCF_900115915.1). Taxonomy (NCBI): domain Bacteria; kingdom Pseudomonadati; phylum Pseudomonadota; class Gammaproteobacteria; order Pseudomonadales; family Pseudomonadaceae; genus Pseudomonas; species Pseudomonas sp. NFIX49. Next base: position 508,873 of record NZ_FOYE01000006.1, read on the forward strand.
ATTTGCGGGTACCAGGCCTGATACAGGCTGTCACTGCCACTGACCCATTTTTCGTAGTCGCCGCCGGCACTGCCCAGCACCGAGCCGTTGTCCGACAGTTTTCCGCGAGGCTGATTGAAGCGCGGATCGATGTCTTGCGACTGAGTGCCGGCGGTATACACGCCGTACGGCGAATCCATGCTCAGATCGCCGGCGGCGAGTACGTCCAGATCGCCGGTGCCGGTCCGCAGCACGCTGAACATCTGTGTGTGGGTCTTTACCGTGGTACCCGGTTTGTTCTCCACGCACAGTTCCGGGAATGCGCCACACCAGGACAGCACTTCATCGTCGGTCATCGGCGAGCCAGGCGGCATGCCCATCCAGTTGTCCGGTGCCCAGACCCAACGCGGTGCCGGCACACAGGAGTTCGGTGCCCAGTCGCACCACATCATTTGATCCTCGGGGACGGGGTCACCCGGCGTGAAGCCGCCCAGGTTGCCCTCGCCCCAGACCAGGGTCGGTGGTTTTTCTGTCACGGTCAGACCGTAATGGGTGTCGGCCAGGCGCAGATGGCCATCGCTGGACACCGGCTTGATCGCCCGGCTGTCCGCGGCGCTCAGATCGGCCCCCGCCACCACGCGCATCGACCACGACGCGCTGTCGGCCGGCAACAGGCTGGCGACCGCCCAATTGCGCCCCTGGGTCGTGCCGGTCAATGGCCGCAACTCGATGAACGCCGTACCGTCCGCCAGTACGACATTGGTCATCGACGGAATCAGCGAACCGCGCAACAGGGCCAGCGAACCGCTCAGGCGCACGCCCTTGACCCCGGCGTCGCCGGCCTCGACGCTGCCCGGCAGCGGCACGCCTTTGGGCCAGCGCAGGGCTTGCAACGCTGTTGCGTCATTCAAACGGATACCCGCTCCCAGCCGGCTGCCCGCGGGCAAAGTCACACTGTCGGCGAGCAGCGTGCCGGCGGCATACAGCACGTTGCCCGAAGCATCGCGAACCGAGCCGGCGAGCACCGTGCCGGCGCCGAAAGTGTAAGGCGCCGCCAGTGTCGCCTCGGTCGGCAACAGCGTGCCGCTGGCCAGCGTCGTCGCTTGCAACGGGAGGTCGTAGTTCAACGTGGCGCCGACCGGGAACACCGTACCGTCCGCGAGCGTAACGCCCGCCCCCGGCACGATCAGATCGCCGCCGAACGGCTGAATCCCCGGCAGCAATTTCCAGCCCGCATCGTCCACGGTCTCCGGCGGCGGCGCGAAACCGTCGTTGAGGCTGCCATGGATATCGAGGTTGCCGCCCGCGCGGATCACCAGGTTGCCCGCCTCGCCCGAGCCGTATACCGAAGTCTTCTGCGTGTGCGGATTCAGGCTGGCGTAACGGTAACCGGACAGGTCCACATCACCTTGTACCACCAGATCACCATCGGCGGTTTTACTGGCGATCTCGACGCCGGGGCGCAAATGGAAGGCGTCGGCATAAGTGGCGTTGTTCAGGCCGGCCAGTTTGTTGTTCAGCAAGTTGCCGTTGGCCAGCGCCGCATTGATGAACGCCGTGCTGTCGCCATGGATGCGATCGAGATATGCCTGATCGATCACCTGATACGGACGTCCACTGGCCGCCGGATCCGTGCCGTCGCTGGCATCGGTATAGCGGCGCGTGGCGTTGAGGCCAATCGAGCGGGCTCCCTGAATACTCAGCGCACCGCCGGCATCGATGGCAATGTCACCCGTCCCCAGACGCGGCGCGTTCAGCTCCAGCGTACCGCGCAGCAGTCCGTCGGACTGCCCCGGCAGAGTGCCGAGAACGGCCTCGGTGCCATGGCGCAAATCGATGCGCGCACCGGCGCCGAGGGTCAGCACGCCTTGTCCGGAGTTGAGTTCGACCATCGCCCGGTTCGGTGCGTCTATGATCTTGCCGTAGCTGTCGACCCGCAGCACACGACCATGGGCGTCAAGCACCGCATTGCCTGCCAGGGTCAGGCCGTTTTGCGCCGACAGGCGAATACTGCCGACCCGCTCGCCGCTGGCATCGATCAGACCCGCCACCGTCAACCGGCCGTTGTCCACCGACACATTGACCTCACCCGCCTTGAGCCCGTCGCCAATCAGCAGATCGCCTTGCTTGAGCTGCAAGCTGCGGCTGCCGAAAACCTGCCCCGCATTCAAGCGCTGATTGAGAGCCGCGAATTGCTGGCTCGCATCGCCATTCAGGTGCTGCGCGCGGATATCCACGCCACCGGCCTTGTAAGGCACCAGCGTGCCGCCGGCATCGTAATAGCCGCTGCTCGCACCGAGGATATCGCCTTGCAGATCGACCATGCCGGCATCGGCCGCCAGCGCGACGGCGCTCAGGTTACCGGCCTGATTGTTCTGCGCGGACAGATCGATTCGCGAACCCGCCGCCTGACGAATGTTGCCGTCGCGGCTGTACAGCGCCACATCGCCGCCCCAGCTGTACTTGTTCACATCGTTGAACGGCAAGGTGCGACCCGCCATGTCCAGATACGCGCCACTGGCGAGGGTCAGATCGTCCTCGGACTTGACCACCAGTTTGCCGCTGGCCAGGGCGATGCGACTGTCCAGCAGGACATTGCGCGCATCGAGGGTCAATTCGGCTCCCAGCGCATTGGCGACAGCCGCTGTACCGGCACCCGTCAGGGTCAGATTGTTTCCGGCCTTGAGCAGGTTGACCGAGCCCGACTCCCCCGTCAGCAACGGCGTACGCAGCGTGAGATTGCCGCCGCTGTAGGCATAACCGTTGACCGGATCAAAAGCACCCTGCGTCTGGTACACCGCCAGGCTGCCCTTGTGGTTGGCGGTGATGCGATCGCTGGCAGAGAGGTTGACGTTGGCAAAACCCAATACCAGACGTTTGTTCTGGTCCAGACCGCTGGCCTGCGGATTGGGGCCGTAGCCGAACTCGATCCGTTGCGCCTGAATATCGAACGTGCCCTGGCCAGTGCCGGCGCCGCCCGTGATCACCGACCCCGGATCCTGAGTCGCACCGTTCCAGATCAGATTGGCAGTGCGAATGGACGCCACGTCGCCGCTTTCGCCCAGGCCGTAAATGGCCGGGGTGCTGAGAATCAGGTTTTGCAGCTTGCTGACACCGGTCTGCGGATCCAGCGTATCGAGGCTGACACTGCCGTAAAAATTGAACGCATCGCGGCTGGTCAGGCTCAGGGTTTCCAGAGCCGGTGCGCCGAACTGTGTATCGCCCCGCAACAGGCGGTTCAAGACGTTCTGGTTCAGGGTCAGACCGGTCGGCACCCGGTTGCCGGCGGCGCTCAAGGCCTCGGCACTGCCGGCATTGACCGAGCCCACGGCGAGCGTCAGATGACGGGTGCCGAAGCGTACCGCTTCGTCGAGTTCGAATTGCTTGTCAGTGGCGGCGGTAATGCTGCCACTGGAATAGAGCAGCGTCGGGTTGTTGCACGTTGTCGTCGGGCAACTGCCAATGAGAATGTTACCCGCGCCGGATGTCCTGACCGACACTTCTGGCGCCAGCACATTGGTCCAGCCGTTCGACACCACCAGCAACCCCGCCGCACCCGGTTTGTAGATGAAGCCGGTGCTGGAATCATAAGGTGCATTGCCACGCCCCAACGTGTTGATGCCCGAGCCGGCTTCGAGGCTGATACCGCCATCGGTGCGGGTGGTGCGCAGCAGCACTTCGGGTGCCGACAACACGGCACCTTCACGCAGGGTAATCGTTGAGGTATCGCCGCTGAACGCGATGATGTTGCCCGACGTGTTGTAATCGATCGTCGGTTGCGCGCCGATGGTCAAGCGGCCGGCATTGAGCGCGTTGAGGCTGCCGGCATACAGCGACACACCTGCAAAACCTTCAGTGCTCGGATGTCCCGCGCCGAGAATTTCGAAGTTGGGCGCGCCGTGCACCACGGCCGTCCCGACGACGCCTCCCGTGGCGGGCTGGAACAGCGCCTGACCGTTGAAATCCAGCGCGTTACCCGGTGCGGCGCCCTGGGACAGATTCAGTCTCAGGGATTTGCCGTCCATGGGCGCCAATGCCCGTGGCACGCCCCGGCGCGTCGCATCGCTCTGGATGAACTGACTGAAAGAGGTCTCGTTGTACTGCGAGTAACGGCGCAGCACGGCGGCGGATGTCAGGATGACCTGGCTCGCCAGGCTGTCACGCAGGCCGGTATTGGCAATCGACATCCGCCCCGAACCCGTCCACGAACCATTGCGCAGCGGCAGTGCAGCGTTGGTTGCACCCGCTGCCGCCTGGCCATTGACCTCGACCCGGAAGGCACCCGGCAACAGCGCAAAGGTCGAGGGCAGCAACGTATAGGTGCCCGCCGCCAGCCCCGGCACGCCCGCCCCGAGGGTGATCTGCTGGCCGATGCGCGGATCGACCGCCCCCGCCTCGGCGAGCATCGGCGCATAAGCACTCTGATTCCCCGGCACGATGGCGTATACCGGGTTGCTGGCCAGGCCAGGCAGGCTGAAGGTGCCGTCACTGGCATTGCGCACCAGCGGGTTGTAGCGGGCATCGGTGGAACCGCCGCGCCCGGATACGAAACCGGCACCGCGCAAATCACCGCCACCCGACAGGTCGATCAACGCACCGCCTTGCACATCGACGTACTTCGAGGTGAGCGTCACGCCAGCGGTTTCGGCGGTGATCCCTCGAAGCAGCACGGACTTGCCGTTGTAGCGATAGTCGATGCCGTCGGTGGTGCCGCCATAAGGCATGACCAGCCCGGCTGCGCTGGCCGAAGTCATGCTGCCTGGCAACAGCTGCAGCGTCTGGGTGTTGAGAACCAGGTTGTCACCCAGATTGATCATGCCCAGCGGCGCACGGATCACCCCGCCCTGCTCGATATGGGCAGCGGCCAGCGTCAGATTGCCGAAGACCGAGTAAGGCAACGCGGCAGGCGCGGCCCCGGAACTGCTGATTCGCAGTGTCCGCTCAGGATTGGCGTCACGCTGGACACTCTGATAACCCACGCGTACCTCGGCTGTGACATCACTGGCGGGGTAGATCTGCGCGGCACGCAGGTTCAGGTCGCCCGGTGTCCACAGTTCGGTTTTCTCGACGTTGCCGGTGGGTGCCAGAAAGCGCAGATCGCCTCGGCTGTCGAGCGTGACCTGTTCAAAACCCCGCCGCCCGACTTCCAGCGCCGGGCCGCCGAGCTGCACGATTGCCCCGGCCGTGCCGAACGACAGACTGTTGCCCAGATCCAGCAGGTCTGCCGTGGCGGTGAAGTGTGCCGGCGCCACTTCGGTGGTCGGATTGTTCATCACCCGTGGCCGGATGTTGCCGGGAGCCTCGAAATATTTGCCCGTACCCGACAGACGCACGTAAGGCGCAGACAGATTGATCCGTACGTTGTCTGGCGCGCCGTCGGCCAGCGACAAGGCCCCGGCATACAGGCTCAGGCTTTGATTCATGTGCAGATCGACGTTGCCGTCGAACGACAGCAGACCGTTGCTCAGCACGCTCAGGTTGTCGAACCCGCCGGACATCAACTGATCGGCCCCCAGACGGGCACGTCCGTATTGCAACGCAGGGGCGGCTTCACCCGCTTGCAGACCCGTCGGCAACAGCGACGGGCCGGCGTCCTGGCCGATGACGATTTCGCGCGGCACGCGAACGTCGTTGCTCGCGTCGCTGCGCAGATAAATCGGGGTCTCCAGCGCAATGTCCAGTCGCCCGCCCGCCGCCCCGGCACCACCGGCCGCCGCACGCAGGCCGCCTTCGATGAACAGGCCGTTGTAGGAACTCAGCGAAATTCGTCCACCATCCGTGGCAACCAGCGTCGGTCCCTGCCCGGCGATATCCAACATCGCCTGTGCGCCGGAAGCCTCCAGTCGCGCACCGTTTCGCACGATCACATAAGCGTCGGCCGACGTGGCCGTGGCCTTCTTCGCATCGGTTTCGCCGCCAATGATGATCGAGCCGCCCTTGCCGACCTGGCCATACACCCTTCCCAGCGCATCGATGCCGGTGGCCACGCGACCGGCCACATCCAGCACCGCGTGCTCGCCGATCCAGATGGAACGGTTGTGGATTTGCTTGTCCGCCGTCTGCGAGGAATCGGCGACATTGATCGAACCGAACTGCTGCTGGCGGATATCGATTGTGCCGCCCCAGGCATTCAGCTCGCCGTCGACCGTGAGCTGACCGGCGGTGCGCAGATTGATGCGCTGCCCCGGATCGACACTGATCCGCGAGCCCTGGCCAAGAGTCAGGGAGTTGCGGGTCGGATCGACCAGAGCTATCTCGCTGGAACCGGCCTGCAAAGCCAGGCTGGCGCCGGTACGCTGGGTCAGTTGCGCCTTGAGCGGGTTTTCCTGATAAAGCGTCGGCGTCCACAACTCCAGCGCCTGCCCTGGCGCGGTGCCACTGACCTGATTCGCGGCTGCATCACCAAAACGGTAGACCGGCATCAGCACGTCAATGAGGGTGTTGTCCGCCACGTCGAGGCGATTGAGGCCGATAAGGTCGTAGGCAGAGAAGCCCTTGTCGAACAGATCCGGTTGCAGATGCAATGTGTTGTTGACGAGGGGTTTATCGGACTGGCCGATGAGGATGTCGCCCGCCTGTATCAGCAGTCGGCCACCGCCGGAAACACCGTAACCGCGCAGTTGGCCGTCCAGGGTCAGGTGGCTGTCACCCGGCGCGGACAAGGCGCTGGACTCCAGCGTCACATCACCACCCTTGCCACCGCGAGTCTTGCCGTTGGCCAGAATCGCTCCGCCGGAAGACACGTCCAGCAGACTGCCCGCACCGATTTCGATGTCGCCGCTACTGCGGATCGACACCACGCCACCGTCCAGATACGCCAGGCTCGCGGCATCATCCGGGTTGGTGCGCAGGTTGCTCCACAGACCGCGCGTGTCCAGTTGTGCCCCTTCAGCCACGCTCACGCGGGTGGCCTTGCCGGTCGGTGCGACGAGCCGGGTGTCGGTGAGGCGATCGGTGTTGAGCTGATTGAGCACGTTGCCCAGGTGCAGGCTGCCGCCGCGCGCGGTCAGGTTTGCGTTGACCTGCACCTGCGGCCCGTAAAGGGTGATGTCGCCACCCTTGTCGACGGTGACGGCACCTTGCACGTCGATCCGTTCTTTGGCCGCCACTTTCAGTGCGCCCAGTTGCCAGTCGCTGAGTTGCCCGGCATCGAGAAACAGCTTGCCGTCGCGCGCATCGGATACGGCGCCGGTCAGATCCCGATCATTGCCTTCAGCCGGCCGCTCGCCGCCGATCTGCACCTGATCGAACAACGGATTGAGCCCATAGAGCAAACCACCGGACGCCGCCACGTACGCCGGGTCGTAACTGCCGACAATCAACTGCCCGCGCCGCGCCAGCGCCGTCTGACTCTGTGCATAGCCATCGAGTACCGCACGCGGTGCCTGGGTCTGGCGTTCGCCCTGATAAACCTCGCCAAGCATTTGTCCTTCGAGCACAGCGTTGCGGGTGCCGATCACCAGTTGCCCGGCATCGCGACCCACGGTGTAACCCGATTCCCGACGACTGGACGGCGCAATCAACGGGTTGTAGTAATAACTCGTCTGGCCCCAGCGCTCACTGCTGTCTTCATAGCCCTTGTACAGTCCGGTGTAGAGCAGATCCCCAGGCGCTTTGGAGACTTCATACAGGCGCCCGTCGGCCCCACGCAGCCAGCTCTGGCGAATCTCGCCGCTTTGTACATCCAGCGTGCCGCCGGACAGATTGATCAGCGAGCCCTTCTCGGTCACCACGTCATTGCCGGCAAAACTCACCATCCCGCCCTGGGCCATCCATTCGCCGATGCGGTGGCCCTGGGTGCCGAGATAGCCGCCGACCTCCAGCAGACCGCCCGCCGTGTACCAGCGATCCGTGGCGTAGCCGTTGGTGCCGGCCGGGACGTAGACCAGTTCGCGCACATCGACCCAGATGTCATTGCTGTTGAGCGCACCTTTATCGCGATTGACCGAAGCATCGCGCTGCTCGTTGCCCTGGACGTTGATCTTGATGCTGTTGGATTCCATCGCGACTTTCACGCCGATGGCACCGGAGACATCGATCAATGCGCCGTCTCGCACCAGACTGCGACGCTGCGCCGCCACTGCAACCTGGCCGCCCGTGGCCAGGGTGATCGAACCGTTCCGGAACTCGACGCTGCCACCGCTCTGGATATCAATGCGCGACTGATCGCTGCGAATCCGGTTGTTCGGTGTAACGCCGGTCAGCGCCGCCTGATGCTGACCGTCGAGGGCCGTCAGGTCACTGCTGTCAAGCAGGATCGCCGTCGCGCTGCCCTGCCCCAGCGTCACGCTGCCCTGAGCGTCGGTCGCCGGGTTGAGCAAATGGATCGTGCCGCGGGTCGCGACCGAGGTGCTGGCCAGCAATACGCCGTTTTGTACGACCTCATGGCCGGTCAGGGTGATGTCGCCGGTCGCGGCCTGAATCAGACCGTTGTTGCTGACCTTGCCGGCAGCACTGCCGGTCTTGAAGCCCGGCGTGACTTCGTTGCCGAACGTCGTGGAGAAGGCGTTGCCTTCAGTGCCCGAGCCTTTGCGGATGTAAAAGCGATCGCCTGCGCCGAGCACGGTCTGGCCCTTGGCGGTGTTGATGCTGCCGTCGTTCTGCACTTCGCTGCCGAGCAGCAAGGCATAGCCGCCGGCATCCGTGGATTTGGCCGGCCGCGCCGTTTCGATGGACGCACCGCGCTCCACCAGCACTTTGCCGGCCGCCTCGGTGAACGTCGGCTGACTGCCGGTGCTGTCGAAATACAGGCCGCGATCGCGGAACTGAATATCAGTAATGTTGGCTGCCGCCGCGACCAGGTTGCGCACGTTGACCTGGCTGGTGCCGCTGAACACGATGCCGTTGCGGTTGATCAGCATCACCGTGCCATCACCCTTGATCTGGCCCTGAATCTGGCTGGCCCGCGCATTCGGATCGTTGACCCGGTTGAGCACCGCCCAGTTCGACTGCTGGGCGAACTCGACCGTGGTGTTGCGCCCGACGTTGAAGGTCTCCCAGTTGAGGATCGCCTTGTCGGCGGTCTGCTCGATCTTCACCGTGGTCTTGCCGTCGGCCTGAGTCTGCTGCGGGCCTTTGGCGTTCTGCCAACCCTGCGTGAGGCTGTTGTCGACCTTCAGGCCGCCCTCGCCCAGACCGTCAGGCACAAACTGCACCGTGCCCAGTGCCGCCGCACGACCGGCCGCCTGCGCCGCCTGTTGCGCCGCAATCGCGGCTACGGTGTTGTTCAGCGTTTGAATCGAGCGCTGCAACTGCTGGTTGGCCTTTTGCTGCTGCGCCAGCGGTGGCGTCATCCCCGGCAATCCGCCGACGCTCGGGCGCGCTGCGGCGGCCTGTTGCGCCGCGCCCTTGGCGGCAAACCATCCCGAGCTGAAGGTGGTCGCCGCCTCGGCACTGCCCGCCACCAGGCACAAGGCAATCGCCTGCGCCAGGGGCTTGAGCAACCACAGCGCCGGATCGGCGGCCATGCGCTGCTGAGGCTGAACACGGGTACTGCGACGGGATGGGCGAGCGAGCATCACTACGAGATCCTTTTTGTTTGCCACACGAGGCCGCAGGTCGGCTTGCCCCTGCTGTTACGACATAGGCGGTTGGCGGGGGCCGCGACCGAACGGATGTCACACAAACTTCATGAATGAGGAGTAGATCGGCCAAAAAAAATGGCAGCAGCCCGAAGGCTGCTGCCATTTCATTGCCGTGAAACGAGGCTTACAAAGGACGACCGACAGCGTTGCAGACGCTGGCGTTGTTGATGTCCAGGTTGTTGCCCGAGGTGTTGGTGACGAAGTTGGCAGTCACAGCCGCTTTCCAGTTGGTTGGAACCGGAGTGAAGCTGTGAGCGATGGTGGCAGCGTTGTTGCCCGGGTTGCTGTAGTGAGTGGTCAGGAAGGCTTTGACATCAGCGGCCACGGCTGCGTCCTTGTAGCACTGGCCGAAGATGAAGTTGGTGTAAGCCACGATCGGGTAACCGCTGGCTGGGTTAGGAACGACCGGTACCCACTGCGAAGGGTTCGAAGGGGTGGTTGGCAGAGCAGCCGAACCCAGTGCCAGCGAAACGTTGGCGGTGGTTGGCTGTACGCCGTTGACGCGAGCAACCACTGCGTTGCTGGCGGCGTTCACACCGTCCGGACCGACGTAACCGATGGAGCCGTCAACAGCGTTGACCTGAGTGGCCACGTCAGCAGTACCGGCAACGCCTACCCAGTTCGAAGGCAGGGTCGAACCGGCTGGCAGACGAGCGCTGGTGAACGTGGAGTTGGTGGCGAACCTGGTCGGGCAGATCGCGTTCAGGTGACGGGTCAGGATTTCCGAAGTGCCGCTGGAAACGTTGCGATAAACAACGCGGATCGGCGTGGTGTCGGAAGTGCCCAGCAGCTCGCCCCAGGTGGCTTTGGCGCCGGAGAAGGCATCGCACAGCTGAGCGCTGGTCAGGTTCAGAGCGGTCTGACCGGATTTTTTGTAAGGGATGGCAACCGAAGTGGCCACCGAAGGCAGCTGGATCAGCGGGCCGTACGAAGCGCCGAAGTTGGCGTTGTAGGTGCTGATTTCCGAAGCGCTGAGGATCGAGTCGCTACCGGCGAAGTGAACCGAACCGGTGGTGCTGAACAGTGCCGAGTTGTTGGTCAGGAAAGCGGTCTTGCCGGTGCCGCTACCGGTACCCACGTAGCTGAAGTTGGTTGGCAGGATGCTGTTGCTAGAGCCTTTGTACAGAGCGGCAGGCAGAGTCGCGCCACCACCGGTAACGTTGGCGGCCATGGCCTGGGCGGAAGCCAGGGCAGCGACGGTCAGGGAAGCTGCGATCAGAGTGCGCTTGAACATGAAGAATCTCCTTTTCAACGTTGGGTGTGAACACAGGTTTTCAGGGGTCTTGCATGACACTGGGAAGACTCACCGCCGACCTTCGCAAGCGGGGTCCGTGGTTAAGTCGCACTGAGAAATTCGCAGTTTCCGGTGACAGATAAAGGAAAAAACCTCGGGAGGTGCGAGGTGATTTTCGAGGGATTTTCTCGGGTGTTCCGGGGGTTGTTCGGAGTGTCTGCGGCAAGCTTTTCGAGGGAATCGCCCACAGCCCTTGAAGGGCCGTTGCAAATGACAGAAAGGAGAACCCGAGGATGCTGTTTTTGGCGCTCGGGTGAGATCAGACGCCGGTAAAAAAAGTTGAAAAAACTACTGCACCAACTGATTGATCTCAATGATCGGCAACAACACCGCCATCACGATCACCAGCACCACCCCGCCCATCACCACAATCATCAGCGGCTCAAGCAGTGCCGTCATACCCATCGCCCGGCGCTCGATATCGCGGGACAGGGTTTGCGCCGCACGCTCGAGCATCGGCGGCAACGCACCGGTTTTCTCGCCGCTGGCGATCAGGTGAATCAGCACCGGCGGGAACACGTTCTCCACTTTCAGCGCTGCCGCCAGGTTGACGCCCTCGCGCACTTTGGCGGTGGCCTCATTGACGCTCAGGCTCAGACGATCATTGGACAAGGTCTGCCGCGCCGCTTCCAGCGCTCGCAACAACGGCACCCCCGCACCGCCGAGAATCGCCAGCGTCGAGGCGAACCGCGCCGTGTTCAGCCCCAGCACAAACCGCCCGATCAGCGGCAGCTTCAACACCCGATGATGCCAACTCAAACGCGCCGCGGGGTTGCGCAAATACAGACGCCAGCTCCAGAACGCACCGGCCATGATCCCGGCACACAACCAGCCCCACGCGCGGATGAAATCACTGGCATTGAGCATCGCCAAAGTCAGCCCCGGCAGATCCTGCCGCGCCTGGGAAAACGCGCTGACCACCTGCGGCACCACGTAACTCAGCAGGAAAATCACGATGCCGATCGACACCAGCCCGACCACACCCGGATAGATGAACGCGGTGAGAATCTTGCCGCGCAGGTTGTTGCGCTCCTCGATGTAATCCGCCAGCCGCTCCATTACCTGCGCCAGATCACCGGACTCCTCGCCCGCCGCAATCAGCGCCCGGTAAATCTCCGGAAAATCCCGTGGCCGCGCCGCCAGCGCTTCGGCCAGGCGCATGCCGCTGCGCACATCGGCGCGAACGGCGCTGAGGGTGTGGGCGATGTGTTTTTTCTCGGCCTGTTCGACCGTGGCACTTAGCGCAGCCTCCAGCGGCAGACTGGCGCCAAGCAGGCTCGACAGCTGCCGGGTAGCCCAGGCCAGATCGTTATCCGACAGCCTGGCGCTGAACAATCCACCGCCGCCGTGCTGTGAGACGTTGCTCTCCTTCTCCACCGACAACGCCGTCAGGCCACGACCGCGCAACACGCCAAACGCCGCGCCCTGACTCTCCGCCTCCAGATGCCCGGATTCGATCTTGCCGCTGGCATCGGCGGCTTCAAAACGATAGCGATTCATCAGGCGTCCCGTGTCACACGAAGGATTTCTTCCGGCGCCGTGGCACCGCTGCGAATCCAGCGCTCGCCGTCCTCGCGCAGGCTGAACATCCCGGCCTTGCTCGCGGCCGCACGCAACGCCTGCTCCCCTGCCCCTTGGTGAATCAGGGTGCGGATGTCGTCATCGATGCAGAACAATTCGTGAATGCCGGTCCGGCCGCTGTAACCGGTGTGATTGCACGCCGCACAACCGACCGGGCGCCAGGTCCCGGGCGTCGCCGGGTCTTCCTGTTTGCACTGATTGCACAGCCGTCGTACCAACCGCTGGGCCAAAACGCCGAGCATCGACGAGGCCAGCAGAAACGGCTCGACGCCCATGTCGACCAAGCGGTTGACCGCCGACACCGCGTCGTTGGTGTGCAGGGTCGCTAGCACCAAGTGACCGGTCAGCGAAGCCTGCACCGCAATCTGCGCGGTTTCGAGGTCACGGATCTCGCCGATCATGATGATGTCCGGGTCCTGCCGAAGAATTGCCCGCAGCGCGAGGGCGAAGGTCATGTCGATTTTCGCGTTGACCTGAATCTGGCTGATGCCCGGCAAGTCGTATTCCACCGGGTCTTCCACGGTGAGGATGTTACTGGTGCTCGCATCCAGTCGCGCCAGTGCCGCGTAGAGGCTGGTGGTCTTGCCGCTACCGGTCGGACCGGTCACGAGCACGATGCCGTGGGGCTGGCGGATCAGGTGATCGAGTTTGGCCAGCACCTGCGCGTCCATGCCCAAGGTTTCCAGATGCAGGCGCCCGGCCTGCTTGTCCAGCAGACGCATCACCACTCGCTCGCCATGACCGGTGGGCACGGTCGATACGCGAATGTCGATCGGTCGCCCCGCTACGCGCAACGCAATGCGCCCGTCCTGCGGCAGGCGTTTTTCGGCGATATCGAGCTGCGCCATGATCTTGATCCGCGACACCAGCGCACCGTGCAATGCCTTGCGCGGCGAGACCACGTCGCGCAGGGTGCCGTCGACCCGGTAGCGCACCACCGAATGGGTTTCGAACGGTTCGATGTGAATGTCGCTGGCCTCGTCCCGCGCCGCTTGGGTGAGCAAGGCGTTGATCATGCGGATCACCGGCGCGCCGTCCTGGGTGTCGAGCAGGTCGGTGATTTCCGGCATGTCCTGCATCAGGCGATCTAGGTCGACTTCGTTTTCTGCCGCCCCCACAACCGCTGCCGCACTGCCGGTATCGGCGTAGGCCGTGGCCAGCAGGCCGTCGAGTTCGTCATCGCGCACCCGCTCAAGCCTCACCGCGCCGAACTGTCGGCGTACTTCGCTGATCGACCAGCCCGGCGTCGACGGGCACACCGTCAGCACGCCGTCACGCAGCAGAATCCGCTGCGCCTTGGCCCAGGCGTAAGGCAATGCGCTCATTGCAGCGGTACCACTTTGATGGTCGCGCGCGGGCCGGACACCGGTGCCGGTACGCCTTGGGCGGTGGCCGGCAACTGCGGCGCCTGCATGTCCGGCATCGCCCAGCTGCGCTCCGGTTGCAGACCGCCCTGGGCGCGGCGCATGAAGTCGTAACGGTTCAGCGTGATGCTTCGCCCCGCCGCGCTGTCGCGGATGATGTACGGGCGCAGGAACACCATCAGGTTGGTCTTGGTGATCGAGCGGCGTTCGTTGCGAAACAGCGCGCCCAACCCCGGAATGTTCGACAACCATGGCACCGCGTCATTGCTCTGGCTGTAGCCGTCCTGCAGCAGACCGCCAAGCACCATGATCTGCCCGTCATCGAGCAGGATGCTGGTGTCGAGCGCGCGTTTGCTGGTGACGATCCCCGCCGAGTTGGCCGCCGCCGAGGCGCGTTCGTCGATGCTGCTGACTTCCTGATAGATGTCGAGCTTGACCGTGCCGCCCTCGGAAATCTGCGGCCGCACGTTGAGCTTCAAACCGACCTCTTCGCGAGTCACGGTCTGGAACGGGTTGTTGCTGGTGCCCCCGCCGCCGGTGACGTAGCTGCCGCTGACAAACGGGATAGTCTGGCCGACGAAAATGCTCGCCGCTTCGTTGTCCAGGGTCAGCAGGTTCGGCGTCGACAGCACGTTGGTGCCGCCCTTGCTCTTCAGGGCCCGGGCCAGCACTTTCAGGTCGAGGATCTTGCCGATGCCGGGGATGTCGACGGTGCCATTGACGTAGCCGAGGTTCAGGCCTTGCGGCAGTACATCGAGGCTGGTCTTGCCATTGACGTTGATCCCCGAACCACCGAGGTTGGCGCCGCCGATCACGCCTTTGCCGCCGAGGTTGCCGGTCTGCCATTGCACGCCGAATTCGCTGGCATCGTCCTCGCCGACTTCGACGATCAGGCTTTCGATCACCACTTGCGCGCGGCGCTGGTCGAGCAGATCGATGACTTCGCGCAGGTTGCGGTACAGCGGCTCCGGCGCGGAAATCAGCAAGGTGTTGGTGGTCGCATCCGCCTGAATGGTCACACCGCCAGCGCTGAAGGCGACGTTCTGTTCGCTGCTTTGCGCATTGCTGCTGCCGCTGGTGGCGCTGCTACCCTGAGCGTAGCTGCCGCCGGTGCTGCCGCTGTTGGTGGTCGACGTGCTGCCGTTGCTTTGCGTGCCGCTCTGGCCGTTCTGCTCGCTACCCGAATTGGTGGAGCTGCCCATGTTGCTGAGCACCGAGCGCGCATTGTCGCTGGTGCCGCTGTCGCTCTCGCCGGTCAATAAACCGCGCAGCGCCTGGGCCAGTTTGCCGGCCTGAGCATTGCGCAGATACACCACGTGCAGATTGCTCGGATTGCTCTGGGCGTTATCGAGTTTGTAGATCAGGTTGCGCGCCAGCTCCGTGCGCTCGGGGCTGCCGGCGCGGATGATGATGGTGTTGGAACGCGGGTCGCCGATCACCGCGATTTTCTGCGTTGGATCGTTGCCCGGTGCGTCGAGCAGGTCGGCGACCATTGGCGCGATGTCGGCGGCGATACCGTTCTGGATCTGCACCACGTCGGTGTCGATGGCGCTCGGGGTGTCGATGGTCTGGATCAACTGGGCGACGCGCGTGAGGTTCTCGGCGTAGTCGGTGACGACGATGGTGTTGTTGCCCGGATAGGCGTTGATCGGGTTGTTCGGCGACACGATCGGGCGCAGCACCGGGATCAGGTTTACCGCGTTCTCGTATTGCAGGCGGAACGTGCGGGTAAGCATGCCGTTGCCGGCCGGTTTGTCAGCGCTGTAGATCGGCCCGCCGAGCAACTTGGCATCGGCTTCCGGCACCACCTGCGCCACGCCGCCGACGTCCACCACACTGAAACCCTGCATGCGCAGCGCCGCCAGCAGCATGTCGTAAGCCTGATGCGCCGGCACCTGGCCTTCGGAGACCAGCGTAAGGTTGCCCTTGACCCGAGGATCGACCAGAAACTGCTGGCCAGTGGAACGCGACAATGCCCGCACCACCGCTTGAATATCCGCGTCGACAAAATTCAGCGTCACCGGTTGATCGCCCAACGGATTGGCCGGCAACGTCGTGCCCCGGGCCGACCCGCCATTGCGGGCGCGTCCGGTGATGTTGTGCAATTGCTTCGGCGCCGGTTTGACCTGAGCCTGCGCACGCTCGCGGTCGAGCACCGCGTCGCCACTGCGCTGGGTGTTGGCCAGCGGCCGGCCGAGCTCGCTGTCCACCAGCAGCGGCGGTTGATTCGGTGGCGTGGTGTTGCTGCACGCGCTCAATGCCATCAACAGCATCGGCAACGCCATGCGTTTGGATCCTGACCCCTTCATGAAGCTTCCTTAGCGCCCAGCGCCTGATCCATGCGTACGGTGCCCGACAGAGTGCCGGCGGTGTCATCGGTCGCGGCGTCGTCTGCGCGTTGCAGACGGGCCTCGACCACTTGCAGTGAAAAATTCCGCGGTTGGCTCAGCAGCCAGTCGAGCACGGCGTCGGCCGGTGCCGCATCGAAGGTCAACTGCCAACCGGCGGACGCGGCCGCCAATTGGTAATGGCCGCCCAGTCCGCTGGCCTGCAAGGTTTGTTGCAGCGACTGCTCCAGGTTCTGCCCGTCGGGGCGCACGCTAACGTCGCGCAACAGCACTTCCAGCGCTTCGGCCTGGGCGCGCAATTTCGGGGTTTCGACTTGCGAGGCGGCGATCTTCTTCAACGGCGGCTGAACCAACGCCACCCACACAAACAGCCCCAGCAACAGCGCCGCCATGCCACCCACCATGCGTTTTTCCCGCAGCGCCAAGGGCTGCCAACGGGCCTGCAACTGAGCATTGAAGCGCTGCCAACCGGCGCGGTATTTCGCAAGCGATGGGCTATTCATCTTCGGCTCCGCTGCTATCGTCGTTGTCGGTGGCAGCGGTCGCCTCGCCGGCCGGGCGCAGGACCCAGCCGTCGTCATTCGGGCTGATGCTGATGCCGGCCTGGGCCAGCGTGCCTTGCCAATCCTTGTCGTTGCCCGAACGCCGGGCCTCGGGCAGCAGACTCAGTTGCAACGCGCCGTCGACGAACTCCAGACGCTGCACCGTGCCCGCCATGGACGGCATGCCACTGCCGGCCTGCGACACCAGCCGCGTGAAATCCTGCCCCGGCGCATCCACCGCGCCTTGCTGGCGAGCGGCGATTTGCTGACGAGCCTGTTGCAGCGGATTGAGGATTACCGGCAACTCGGGGAACGCCTGCTTCACCCGCTGCGCCATCTGCGCCTTGAGCTGCAGGCCCTGCCCGGCCTCGCGGGCGGCGTACAGGTTCAAACCGATCACCCACACCGCCAACGCCAACGCACAGCAACCGAGCGCCCTGCCCCAGCCGCGATGTTCGGTGCCCGGTTGCTGAAGGCCGCCGTGCAAACCCCAATTCGGCAGTGGGCCGGAGCAGCGCTGCAAGTCAGGCAATGTCGATTGCACCGCTTCCGGCGCGCCGCCACCGATCCAGTGCGCCGGCAGACCGGTTTCCAGCAGCCATGCTTCATCGATCATCGGCTGCACCTGCGCCGCATTCGGGCCGTGGCGCAGCAACAGATGCTCGTCGTGCAGGCAACCCACGCCGCCCGCCATCACCGGCAAGCTGTAGGCCGCCGGGTACAGGCCTTTGAGGTTCAAACCGAATTGCCCGAGGTGCTGCAAATCCTTGCGTGCTACCCAGGCAATCTGCACCTGGCCGCTTTCATTACGAGCGCTGTGAGCGATGTGCATCTCGGCGCTGTCGCCGAGCATCAAGGCCTGCGCCGCACATTGCACCGCCGCAGCGGTTTTGTTTGCCGGTAGCGGCGGAAGATCGATGCTCGCCAACAGGCTGTCCGACGGGTGCAGAAAACACACCAGCGGTTGCTTCGGCAGTGCGCCGAGCCGCACGCGCTCCTGCCGTGTGACCTGCCCCTGACGATCCAGCCACACACAATCCACTTCACTGTCGAGACTCAGCTCCGCCAGCGGCGGCAAACTCACGCGCAACTGGCTCATACGCCCACCCGCGACCAGATCACTTGCGGCAAACGATCCTGACTGCGATGCAGCAACGCATCGAGGCTGACCCGCCGCTGATCACGCCGCGCCTGCCCGCGCAGCCGAAACCAGTCGCTGGTGATGCCGACCTTGACGCTGGTGATCTCCAATTGCGGCAGTCGCAGGCGATTGACGAAATCCCCGCGATTGATAAACCAGCGCCCGGCGTCACGCTCATTGATCAACGCCTGCGCCCGCTCCAACGACAGCCCCGGCACATAAGCCGCCAGCACCGGCGCCGTGGCCGTGTTGCCGTTGAGCCAGGTGGTCGCCGGAATCACCGTCAGGTACGGCGCCAGTTTCGCCAACAGCGCATCGTTGACCCCGTCGACACTGCGCAAATCGTCAAGCGTGCGCAGCATCGGCAGGGTCGGCGATTGCGGTTTGCGCGACGCGGACGGCGACGTGGCGCGCCCGCTGTCGAACGTATTTTTCGCCACAGGCTTGTCCACCACTTGGGCATTCAACAGGTGCGGATAAGAGCCGATCACCCGCTGACTGATGCGCCGGCTCAAGGCGCTGCTGACACCGATCAACTCGCACAAGCGCTCGAACGCCTGCACCTGCGCCTCATCGATTCGCTCGTTGGCCACCAGATTGCGCAGGTTGAACTTGCCCTGCTCGTCCTCCAGCCGCCCCTCGAAACCCTGGGTATTCAACAACTGCGCCCAGGGTTGATCGAGCCGGGTCAATGGATCGCGCTGCCGGGCGTCCCACAACAATTGCCGGCTGATCTCCAACCCGCCGTGCAACAGCCAACGGCCCTGCACGCGCAATTGTTCGGCTTCCAGCGCCCGGGTCGAAACGCTCTGGCGGGTCAGCATGCCGGCAGCGATCACCGCGACCACCGCCGCGATCAGCAGCGCACTGATGATCGCCATCCCCTGCTGGTTCGATTGGCTGTTCATGACCGGCCTTACAACTGCCAGGAACCGATGTCGGCATTCACGCCATCGCCGTCAGGCTGGCCGTCGGCGCCGAGGGAAAAGATGTCGATCTCGCCGTTGGCACCGGGATTGAGGTACTGATAAGGACGACCCCACGGGTCATTCGGCAGGCGCTCCAGGTACGAGCGCCAGTTGCTGTTCTTCGCATCGGCCGGCCGCTCAACCAGCACTTTCAGGCCCTGACTCTGGCTCGGGTAAGTGCCGTGATCGAGGCGATACAGCTTCAGCGCCTGCATCAACCCGCCAATGTCCTGCTTCGCCGCCGTGGCCCGCGCCTGATCCGGCCGGTCGAGCACCTTGGGCACCACCATCGCCGCCAGAATCCCGAGAATCACCACCACCACCATGATCTCGATCAGCGTAAAACCCTGCTGCCCACGGGGCATCCGGCTCGGTCGATTGGGCTGTTTGAACTGCGCGATATCCATCTCGTCATTCCCTGGCTTGATTCGATTCGACGCGCAGTGTTGCAAGAAGATATGTCAGGGATGTTGAAAATCCTCGGGTGTTTTCGTCGTCAAGCCGTCAAGCACGGGCGTTAGCGTCAAGGGCTGCCCGACCGCCCGAGACCCCGATGCGCACCCCCACCCCGCAAGCCGGATTCACCCTGATTGAAGTGCTCGTTGCGCTGGCGATCATCGCCGTGGCCATGTCCGCCGCCGTGCGCGTGGCGGGGTTGATGACCCAGAGCAGCGGGGTTTTGCGGGATCGCTCGATTGCGATGATTGCGGCGCAGAGTCGGATGGCTGAACTTCGGTTGGAGGGGAGATTGCCGATGGGGGTTAAGGCGATGGAGTGTGATCAAGGGAGGTTGTTGTTGCGGTGTGAGCAGGTGATTGGGGGGGTGGAGAATGGGCGGTTGCTCAAGGTTGGGGTGCAAGTTTTTGATCGCAGCCAGGAGGCACCGCCGCTTGCGCGGCTGGAGACGCTGCTCAGCCGTCCCGAGAGTCCCTAGCCCTAAACCGTCCCGAAACGTCGGACGGCTCAGAGGTATATGAATCAACCGTGGGACATTTCCGATACCCACCAGAAGATCTTCACCAACTCCCACACACCGCGTTGAACCCATAATCAACTCAAACGCCCGCCTCCAAACCCATAATCAACTCGGTCGCCCAGGTCGATGTACAACGCCAGACACCTCCGTCGGCCCCCTCTCCCTCCGGGAGAGGGCTGGGGTGAGGGCCGCTTGTTGAACCACCCGTTTACCCACCCCAAAAACCCCGTTTAAAAGACACCCACCGTAACGTCCCCAAGGCTACACAACCTTGCGTCATTACCTACGACTACGCCAGAATCCGCCGGCTTGTGCGTCTAATGCGCGGGTCTTATCGTTTCCGGGTCACTGAAAAACAGTGATCGGGTTTGGTAGCCCGACCTCCCATATGACGCATAACGTCACCTAGCGCAGATGCCTTTTCGGCATCCGTCTTATGGTGGCCATGCGCAGGGCGCCCTCGGGCGCGCCGGATTTTCCATATGGGCCGGTCTACCAACCTTCGTATGGCCACCACCACTCGTTTGGTAGCGAGAGTGATGGCTCCTTGAGTCCCATATGGAGCTACATCTATGTTCAAACCAACACCAAACCCACCAGAAACCGATCCGGTTTCCCCCTACAAATTCCCCGACTCCCGAACTCTGAACGAAGCCGCCGAACGCGCCCTCGACCACTACCTCACCCCACAACAACGCATCATGGGCAGCCACCACAAACACGACCCCATGTACCTGGCCAATCCGGCTTACAACACCGAATCTTTGCTGGCCAACGCCAGCGAATCACTGGGATCGGCGAGCGAAATGCTCAACAACTTCGCCGCCACGCTGGAGCCTGCGCATCGCAAAACCGCGATTGGGATTGCGCAGTTGGTGATGTTGAGCGAGTTGGCGGTGAATCAGGCGTTGGATCATGTTGAGGTGAAGGCGTGATCGGCTGAGCGCTGTAGCTCTATAGCTGGAAAGAAAATGGCCGAGGTTGTCAGGTGTAGCTGACAACCTCGGCCAAATGAGCATTTCTATTTTTTGCGACACATCTCGACGTCATCCTGAGTCTTCAGGTCGGTGTCGATTCCCAAGCGATACCAGCAGTAATCAATAATCCCACCCGCTCCCCTGTCTTTATAACAAAGGCAACTGATCTATTTTCTTGAAATAAATCAGTCCCCTTTTTTGGTCCATATCAACGTAAATGGCGAAATCATGGATGAGGATGGAAATTTGAATCATCGTATGGTAAAGAGATCTGTTTCCCATTCTGCGTCGGAAAGCACGTATCGATTGGACACGGCAGAATTCTTCGCTCAAAGGCAAGAATTTTACGACAGGCTGACTAGCCAGATTGTGTAAAAATAGTGTTTCATTTTCGCAGAGATCAAGTAGTCCAAACTCTCCAAAAAATTCTGTTCGTATTAGATTGAGAAAGAAATGGATTTTTCGAAGTTTATACAGCAAGACTCCCTTGAAGGAGTGCACCCTGACCAGCCACAGATTGGTTTCAGCATCCATGAATCCATTGTTCATTTCAATAACAGCTTTATGAAGAGGGGATCGAAGCTACTGGACGACTTTATAAAAGAGCATGCTCCCACCAGGAAATGGATTTTAGCGTCAGACTACGCATTTTACGACACCAACAAATTTAGTGACGCTGTAACCTTCTCGCTATTCCCACACTGGGCACCTTTTGAAAAAATGTCATCAGACATAGATTCAGTGGCCCCATCTGACCTTAAAAATGTCGGTTCAGTTAACGACAGCTTCATATCATTCCTTAAAGAAGGACCAGTATTTAGCATCACGCTAATATTAGATCGCGAACGCCGAATGTTCAGCGATGAAAAATTTTACCACTTAACCCGAATTGACTCCCAGATTGGCATGCTGGAATATTGGTGCCAATCCACGCCAGAAGGGAAAGACAAATATAAAGACACAATCAAACAACTGAAAAAGGTGAAGGGGCTGATTAGCTCGAGAAGTCTGAATTTACGTCTATTCAGAGACATCGAGATTGTCGGTAGCCTGGCAGCTTATTTGCTTACAGAGATAAGCGTAAAAGCCAACCCTGAGAAAATAGCTTGGCTCTCAGATCGCGACAGCATGCTGACGTTCAAGAACAAAGTCATAGGCGACTATATGTTTGACCAGGTTAGCCACCTCTATCACACACTTTGCTCAAATAGCGGGATAAATTCTTCTCACAGACTTTTATTTGCCAAGCCCGAGATGAGTGGAAAACTAATTTACGATAGCTTCATCAGAGTACCTGACTACATTGCCGGAACCATGGCCGACTATAACTTTGAAAAACAAGAGTCCTCCCATATTAAATTCGACAGAATACGTGACGGCGTATTTGCCGAAGAGCGAAGAAATATATCCTACAGGCTGTTTTTCCACCCAGACATGCAGGCTCACAGGCTCACATGGGCTTTGGCAGATAACGAGAAATTAGATTCTTGAGGCCTCGTTATTCGTTCAAAGGCAGTGAAACGTCCTTTCAAGATTGCTTTAGCAGCAACCGGAGGACAAAAGAACAAAGAAGACTGATTTATTTTACAACAATGAATCGCCCCCCTTTTTCTAAACATTTTCAACTACTGCCAGCAGAGCTTGCCCGAGACTAAGAAACAATGCGCACTTAAGATCCAAGCTTTTTCTATTTATCGTATTCTACCTACTTTGGAAATGCGTGAGATAATAACATTCTCCCACCCCATTAAATCGACAATACAGTCTGACGTGACGGGGCATTTCCATTCTACTTTCCAATTATTGCAGCTAGGCTTATCAATGAAAACTCTCGAGCCACAGATCGACAAACTGTTTGATGAAAACCCAATTCTTCGCCAGCCTTTCCTCCATGTTTATAATCATTTTTGCCAAATTGCCACCTTCAAATTCATTCAGGAAAAGCAAGTACCTCACAGCTTCGCAACTCCATATACATTTGTATTTGAGCGCATGAACGACTTTAGCCCTCAAACGCCTGAATCATGTGATAATTTTTTGCGCAAACTAAACTCTAATGACTTTAAAAATTTATTCGCTTGTGCAAACCTCAATATAGTCATCCCGTTTATTCGTAGCAAAATATATAGTTTTACTCGCGAAAGCAGCGAGAAATCAATTATCGACTATGCCGATGAAACCACACTCAAGCATGAAATTAATGACATAATTTTAACGCATTTGTCTCTTCCAGTTATTTCAAATCAAACTCACGATACTAGACCTTGGCTCGCGAGCGTTATTAATCGACTCAAAACAAACAAGCCAGTAAACCCCACATTCTATTTTGATCATATTTCCGAACAGTACGAAGCATCTGAAAATGCATTCATTGAAGCAGATATCATTCCACCTGATTTCTATACGCAGATTGGGTTCTCTTCTACTGATGCCTTTAAAAAAATTAGGAATGCTTTTATTTGTATAGGGCAAATTTATAATGATATTACGTTCGTAGTTTACAAATATCTGGAAGTCAATAAGCTTCAAGACTCAGGGGATGGGGATCATCATTTGCAAGGCTTGGGCATGGCCAAATTGGGTGCCGCTGAGTTGAAACGTCTAGTACAAGCGCTCACTGGGGTATCTGAGTCAGACTACGATAAATTTTCTGAATTCTTCTTCTGCGGCGAGGAAAAAAATAGCAACCTAAGCTTAAAATTCATGCCACCATTCTGGATTGTTTCGGATGACATATACTTCTGCCCTGCCTTAGTTCCAGCTCTGCTGGGTACTAGGAATCTCTTGATCTCCATACTAATAGATGATGATAAAAACACCAAATACAGCTATGACAGTTTGATATCTCATCTTTTCGAACCTGAACTTTTGAAAAGAGCTCAAAGACATTTCGAAAGCAATGGATTCTGTACTGACATAGAATCTGATTACACTGGGGGCGAGATTGATTTATTAGTTTTTTGCAAAAAATCCAATACCGTGATGACCGTCCAGGCAAAAGCCACTTTATACCCTGAATCAGCTCGCATGGTAAGACGCTTGGACGATAGAATTCGGGAAGCAGTTGATCAGACCAACCGATTTGACTTGCTCGAACTTGAAGAAAAAAATAAATTATTCAAAAAATCTTTTCCCGGCATGGATGAATCGGCGCAAATCAATCACATTCGCGCAGTTTTAACAAATTCCAGTTTCGGAAGCACCTTTAGCTGGCAACTACTAGAAAACAAAAATATAGCTCCAATAAACTGTAATCTCCTTAAAAACGTGCTGCCCTGCTGCGATACTTTAACTGAGCTACCAGAAAAAATTGAAGAATTTATTTATAGGATAAAATCTGAAATTGAGATCACAGAGGAAAAAAAAGTTTTCGACCTTCCTGGTCATACCATTTATCAAAGACACGTTGAAACGCATCACATGAAGAACCTTTACGATGCTAAATATTGGGGGGAGGTCACTAAGGGGGAAGCCTAGTATGCTCGGTTGAATTTATAAGTCACAAAGGGGGCAGTCACAAATGGGACAGTCCCCTTTTTTTACTTTTATTCCGACTTGTGCCCGCCCTTTACAACCTTTTCCGTTTGCTTGAGGACGAATACCGAACAAGCCCCGGCGAGGTGATTAATCAGCTGTGCCAAATCTAGGCCAGGTGGTGTGTACCCATCGTTTTTACCATGGGCAGTACTGCTAGAATTCCTAAGTGTTCCAACTCCGTGGAAGATCGTTGCGATCCCTATCAGAGCTTGCTTAGCGCCTTCGTCAAGCATGCCCATCTTATTAAGCTTCTTCACAGTGCGAGCAGTGAGAGCTTGCACTGTCATGGCTTCATGCCCGGTATCCCCAAGCTGTTTGAGACACGCTTTCAGCACTGTTTCCACATGAGAACTGCTGCGAGCAATGGAATCTTCTGGATCGATCTCAACAGACTGCTGAGCTTTCTGCCACGATTCAAGCATGGTTGGATGGGTCTCGAATTGCTCTTCAAGATCTTTATCAATCAAAGCCTTTTCCACTGCGACGAATTCGGTAAGCCACTCGTTTGCAGAAGCAGTGAGAATGTGTTCGTCTTCCAGAATTCTAGAAATATTTTCTATCAGTGAATTAAGGATTTTGGAGGTGCTGAGCAGCACCAACCAACGTGGTTCGACGTCATCCAATTCGTGGTCTTTACATTCGGACTCATGGCCGCTATCCGAGTATGCTTCTGTTCGGACCCAAAGCTTTCCCCCATCAAAAAACAGCCAGCCTACTACGCCGCCGCTGATGCCGCTTTCTTCGTGGTCCCAAGTGCTCAGTGTTTCGTATGTACTGGAACCAAAGCAGCCTACTCCCTCCGACGATTCCAACAGCTTATTCTCGAAGGCCTTCAGCCTGTGGAGCAGCATACTACGCTGATTTTTTACCCTCCGGGACAATGCCTTCAACGCTGCGAATCCGTCACCGCTTGCCATGATTTTTCAGCCTCAAGCAAAAATAACGTTGTACAGGAGCCTTCTGAAAAACTCGACAACGTAATTGTCCGAAAACAGCCACCTAGGGCCACGGAAATTTCCCAGGTGTAACTATTGAAAAAACGGGACTGATCTATTTTGAAAATAAATCAGTCCGCTTTTGGGAACCAGCCAAAATCAGACGCCCACTCGCACCTCCGATCACCTCCGAAGAACCTGGAGGAGGGTATTTATTAGGGATTCAGTTCGGCCTCTTTCACGCAACCAAAGGGTTAGGGCATCCAAACTCTTGACTTTCCGAATTCCAAGTCATTTTATTTAAATGTGTTTAATCTAATATGATTGCCGTTCGGCTTTTGGGATGAAATTATCTTTCTGTCCACTAGTGACTTTGCAAAGCGCCTATTCCTTTCAGTATTTTCGAGCTTCGGCCGCATGCCACGTTTTGCTAAATCAGCAAATGGCGACTCCAAAGTTAACATCGCGCTAATGATTTCGGCCTCGGAAAGTATATCTACGAAATTGTATAAGATGTCTTTTCGCTCCAGTGTTTTTGGGGCGTTAGCGAGACAATAAGAGACCATACCGAGATCAAAATCTTTATCGGTGAGATCTTCACGCCCGAGTAATTGACTCGCGTGCTTCGCCAGTTCTGCATTCGAACTGAGGTCATTTACGGTGATGTGCCCCACGATGAAACATTTCTGTTGCACCGAAAGGGTTGAAGTCAAGAGCAGGGTTATTACTTCCTGGCTTAGAGGGTATTTATCCATCGCAGTTGTATAAACCAAGAAGCTTTTCTCTATAAGCTTTGCTCTGAGCAAAACTGAATTTTTCGTTTCGCTGAATGATATGTCGTTGAGTCTTACAATCCCCAGATCGATGAGAATTATTAAGAACTCTTCTGATAAGCCCTCGGGAAACGACTGATAATGATATGGAACGCTTTTGCACAAAGCCCTAAAACCTACTTCACTTAACGCATGGTTGGAGATCAAGAAACGGCACAGGCTCTTGACTAGTTCTTCTTCATTCTTGGTGATGGGAATTTTTTGCTCAGAAAGCGCTTGGTAGACCGTATTGCGATCAAGAATCTCATTTAAGCGATCCTTATCGCTATCATCAAGGCCGTAAAAACTGAGAATATTAGGCCATGTTACATTTACCTTCTCGTTATATAGCAGTTCGTCCCATTGATAGGCAGGTAAATCATCGAAGTTCGCAAAAACGTGATCTTGCTGAAGGGCAAATTGAATAGCCATGTCCTGATCAATTTCGGAGTGATTCAACAATCGGATAATGGCGTCCGGGGATTCTGAATTATTGCTAACTATCGCACAGGCAACATCGCGTACATAAGTATTAATATTTCGATCAACGTACGACTTTAATGAGTCGCTTCCGGATTCGAGTATCGCGGTATAGTTCGCTCTCTCTAGGTCAAAAAGGTGATTAGTGTAGTGTCCTTGTTGCTGGATAGGCGCGCTGAACTGCTCAACTAAAAACTTAATGTTATCAGCCGTAATTCGATACAGGTCTTGTTGGTGTATGTAGTTAACTAGCGCGATATTTTGGGTGGCATCAGAGATCTGTTCGATTTTGATTTTTAAAAGTTCAAGGGCCTGAAAGCCTTTTTCAAATACGATATTCTCAGAAAATATAACTGCCGCATATTTTGAAATGTAGTCGCTTAACGATCTGCCAATATTCATTTGCTCTGCAACAAAATCCGGCTCGACGTAGGCGATAATGCGTGCGACGTGTTGTGTCGCCGAAGAGGCATCGATAGCGGCCATACCGTATCCCGGCCAATATTGAGCAATGATCCGAGTTAAAGCTGCGGTATTTTTTCCAATTAGCCAGTAAGCGTCAAAGAATTTTTGTGACTCTGGAAGGCTGTTGGAAAAGCAATCAACGACCAGTTGTATTCTTTTAGTATTGGTCGATCCATTTTGGATAAGCTCATCAATCAGATGAACATTGAGGGAGTGACTCGAGCCAAAATCCTCTTCCCTAAGTTCCTCCAAGACTTCCGCTGGGTTATCAACCTGCGATGCTGGGTCAGGCGTTCTAAAGTCTCGAATTGAAAGTATGAAATCCCAGTCGTTTCGAGACATTCTACCTTCGTGAAAGGTAGAAATGTAAAGATGATATGTTTCGTCAATGTGTCCATTTCTAATAAAATAATTTAGCAGGCGAGGGTCATCTATATTGTGCTGCTTTGCTATATCTGAGATCTCAAAGCCAGAGAGTATTAAAAGCTGGCACAGCGGCTGCCTAGCTAGAGAAGATTTTTCGGACTTTAGCTTTTCGATTTGCGCATTGAGCTCTGTTCTATTTTTAGCTTTTTTATTAGTTATACTCCTGTGGCGCTGAGTAAATGTTGTGCCGGGGACTATCGCCTCCTCTAGATTTTTAAAAGACAAAGATAGAGGGAGCCTGTGTTCGTAATTATTGTATTGGTTGCGTTGGCGAACCTGCAAGTTTAGATTTTTCTCCTGAAAAATTTTCTCAAAATTATTCCATTCCAAAAGTTGAGATATATTAATAGGCGTTTCGCCTGAGTATACGCTTACAACATCATACTCATTATATGTTGAGCATAAATGCCCCCAAAACAATTTCACAAGTTCAACAATGGCGGTACTGGTTTCGTGATCTGATTCTTGAATCAGTATTCTGAGCTCCTCTATCTGGAAATCTATGTTGCTGGCGGACTGTATCAAAATACTGGTACGCCTCTGAACTATTTCGTGTAATGCGCCACTTCCATGATGCAAATTTTCAAAGTCTTTAGGGTATGCATTTTTATAGATTATAGCTGCGAGTAGCCTATTGACGTTGAGATTGCTGGATCCGACTTTCTTTTCATATATCAAAAATTCATTGCTTATATTTTTTATTAATCTCATATCATCAAGATATAGCGAGACTTCTCCGATAAACCTATCCTGGACCCCTATACCATAACCTGCCGACTCAATGCTCCTTTTTAAAACCTCCCGTGAGTTAGAGTTGTTTATTATTGGAATTATGGGGAGAATAAAGTCGAAGAATTTTGCCCGATCCTTGTTTAGAAATATGTCATCTTTAATGGCGTAAACAAATTTTAGCGGTTGTGTTCTGTTTAGGAATGGAAGCGTCCCTTTACGCTTGGGGCGATCATTTATAATCTTGTTTATTTCACGAAGCTTAATAAATATCTCAGGATTGCCGAATCGATCCAAATCCTCAAAAACGACCAGATCATAATCATTTTCTTCAAAAAAGTAGATAATCTCATCTAGGTGCTTGTTGAGTATGGAACTTTCGGGTATTCCGTCCAGTTCAACCTCACCGCTTTGAAGAGATAGCTTTTTGACTGACAGCGAATGTGAGGCTTGAATTGCCTTTGACACAGTCCGAGCCAGATAAAGGAGCACATACGCCGCAGTGAATATCCAGACCCATTCCAATGTTTGGTTGCTGAGTGCCTTCAGAAGTTCGTCATGATTCTGATACAACATACCGACGGAGGCTATCCACCCTACGAACAAGATCGCATTGAGATCGACCCATCGTGGCTTGGAAATTCTCTTGAACCGTGAATAGGGCAATGTGCCAGAGCCCGCCCCATAAAGCATTTGCTGAAGGATACTTCTTTCAACTTTAACGGTGACATCGACCTGCTGCGAATCTTGGAGAGGCGGAGTCAAAGAGTTTGGGTCACTGAACGTCGCTAAGGAAACGTTCAAAGAGCGGTAAGGGCTGTTTTTCTCGAATGTTTTGATAACGCTGGTCTTGCCTGACCCATACGGGCCGGTAATGGCCACATTACGTATTGATGCATTGCACATCGCAAAGCGTAGCGCTTCTTGGTAAAGGCCATCTTGGTCGGCAAAGTCGATAGGTGCCAAATCAACAAAACTGTTGCGCAAAGGGCTTTTCGCATGAAATCGCCGAGCGATACGTTTGTAGGTCGAGGTATTTTGCAGCTTTGCTAGTAACTTGTTAAATCCCATCATCCTTGCATCCTTGACTTTCGCTGCGTCCTCCATCGGAGTGCCGCACACGACTGATAGATCTCAAAGACCCATTATGCTCTCCCACGTGTTGATATCAATCTGCCTCATACATCTGTCCAACCTTGTTGGGCTCTGCGTCGTTAGTAGCGATTTACCTGCAAAGAAGCTGGCCTGCTCAAAGGGGTACCATGATTGAATCGCCGAAATTATTCAGTGGCAGCTTTTGGCCGAAATGGGACATTTGCGCCAAGCTTCCTCCGGTTGGTCAAAAGCAATCAAGCACGTCCTCGGCGATCCAGTACCCGCCACCCGACTAAAACGCCAAAATCACACCAAAAGAGATCACGGCCTCACCAACCTAGGCATCTCCACCCCCTCCCCCAACCTCTCCACCTCCAACCGCACTCTCTCCCCACCCTGCTCAATCACCACCCCATCCCCCTCCACCGCCACCAACTTCACCCCAGGACTCACCCGCTCCCCCTGCAAAAAGCTCCTCGGCGGCCCGTCGTTCAAACTCAAAATCGCCACCGCCCCCCGACTCCCCGCCATCACGCCGCTGACCTTGATCTCCACCGGAGCCGTGCGGTTGGCGAACCACTGCAACGCCGGGTTATCGCTGCGCGCAGCG
This sequence comes from Pseudomonas sp. NFIX49, assembly GCF_900115915.1. Taxonomy (NCBI): domain Bacteria; kingdom Pseudomonadati; phylum Pseudomonadota; class Gammaproteobacteria; order Pseudomonadales; family Pseudomonadaceae; genus Pseudomonas; species Pseudomonas sp. NFIX49. Next base: position 538,716 of record NZ_FOYE01000006.1, read on the forward strand.
AGCAGTTGCGGCGTCGCCGCCGGGGTGTGGGATTCGGCGGTGGTCAGGAGCAGGGATGACCAGGTGGCGATGCCGACCAGGGCGGCCAGCAGTGCGGCGGCCTGGATGATTTGGGGGGGTGAAAAGCGTGCGGTGTATCTCATGGGCTGAATCTCCTTTTAGTCCCGGTGACCAGACTACGCGGCAATTCTCACGGTTTTATTTCACACGCCTTACATGTTGGCCGTGCAGGATGGTTTTTTGGGACGGGGCTGGACGCAAGGGAGTGCGCATTCGATGAACCGGTGCAGGCAGCAGGGTTTTACGCTGATCGAGTTGATGGTGGTGCTGGTGATCATCGGGATCGCCAGTGCGGCGATCAGTCTGAGTATCAAGCCCGATCCGTTGCAGTTGCTGCGCAAGGACGCCGAGCGCGTGGCGCAGTTGCTGCAGATTGCCCAGGCCGAGGCCCGCGCCGATGGCCGGCCGATTACGTGGTTGAGCGATGGCAAGGGGTTTCGGTTCAGTCGGCGCAGTGACAGTGGCAAGGGCTTTGATCATTTCGATCGGGACCCGCAGTTGCGGCCGCGTCCCTGGCAGAGTCCGAAGCTGGAGGTGCGGGTGGAGCCGAAGCAGAAGGTGGTGCTGAACGCCGAGTGGATCAATCCGCCGCTGCAGTTGACGCTGTCTGACGGGCTCAATCGGTTGAGTGTGCTGCGCGATGCTTCGGGCCGGATTAGCGTGCAATGAACAGACAACAAGGTTTTACGCTGATCGAGGTGATGGTCGCGATTCTGTTGATGGCGGTGGTCAGTCTGATTGCCTGGAAGGGGCTGGACAGTGTCACCCGCGCCGACAGCCATTTGCAGGCCAGTGGTGAGCAGAGCGACAGCCTGTTGCGGGCGTTGAATCAGATGCAACGGGATGTGGAGATGCGCGCCGGGATCGAGCTGACGGAGCCGAAGAAGGTCGGCACTGAGGATGAACCGGCGACGGCGCCGCCTGCGCTGACGGTACGCAGCAGTGACAGCAAGGGGTTTCGGCTGGACATTATTCGGAGCGCGGCGGATCAGCCGGGGGCGTTGCAGCGGGTGCGCTGGTGGCTCAAGGGGGACACGTTGTATCGCGCGGTGGCGCCGGCGCGCAGTCGGTATCCGTTGCCGGCGCCTACGGCTGGGGTGGCGGTGTTGGGTGAGGTGAGTGATTTGCAGGTGCGGGTTTGGGAGGCGGACAAGGGGTGGCGGCAGTTGAGTGGGAACCGGCGGGAGGATCCGTTGGGGTTGGAGGTGCGGTTGACCCGGCAGACACCGCAAGGGCCGGAGAAGTACCGGCAGGTCATGGGGCCCTTGCAGTGATCAGCTGAGAACGACTACGCCGCCCGGTAGTTCGGTGCATTTGACGCCGTAGGCATCGCGGATCAGTGCGCCGACGCCGGCCAGTTGATCGAGGGAGAAACGCGCCTGCACGCGGCGCTGGCCGAGTTCGCGGTTGAGCAGCAGCAACATGCCTGGGCGGTAGCGGTTGATCTCGTCGATCATCTGGCTGAGGGTCGCGCCGTTGAACACCAGGACCTGTTGGCGCCAGTTCATCACCGCCGCCGTATCGACACTTTGCACGGTGCCGACCTGTTGTGCGTCATAGGTCAGTTGCTGGCCAGGCTCCAGGCGCAGGTTGCGGCCTTCGACTTCCACGTCCACCGCGCCATCCAGGCACGTCACGCACACCTGTTGATCGAGGTTACGCAGGTTGAACCGCGCCCTGCTCGCCCGCAACCAACCGCCCCCGGCCTGCATCGCCATCGGCAACCGTGCGGTCTGCACTTCGACTTCGCCGCTGACCAGTTCAAAACCCTGCACGCCCTCATCCACCGAACGCTGGTTGATGCGAGTCTGGGTGTTCAACTCCAGGCTCAAGCCATCGGCCGGTTCGACCCGACGTTGCTGGCCGACTTCGGTGATGTAATCCGCGCCAAGCCCGGAGAACCCGCCCGGTATCGTGCCCCGCACCAGCAGGAACGCTGCCGATGCGGCAATCGCGCCGCCGAGAAAGGCCCGACGTCCAAACCGGCGTGGCGCCTGTGTAGCTTCTGCCGCCGGTTGCAGCAGATGCCACAACGCCTTGCACTCTTCAAAGGCGCGGGCGTGTTCCGGGCTTTGGGCGCACCACTGGCGCAGCGCTCGGGCGTCGGCGACCGTGGCGCGGCCGGAGGTCAGCAGGATCAGCCAGTCGCGGGCTTCGCTTTGCAGACGCTCGGCAGGCGTGGGCTCGGCAGGTGTCAGACGGAAGATGTTCAAACGCGCAGGTACTCGACGGGTTGATCGGGAGCTTCATTCACTAGACGGTTTTCCGGCCCCGCGACCGAACCGCTGAAACACTTTTCTTTCCAGTTTGGCCGCGCAGTGTCCGAGGGCAGCCTTGATTTCCTTCTCGACCATGCGCGTGGAGATGCCGAAACGCTGGGAGATTTCCAGGTGCGGCGCTTCTTCCAGGCGTGCGGCGATGAAGATCCGGCGGCGCCGGGCCGGCAGTTCGTAGAGGGCGCTGAGCAGGGACTGGATTTCCTTCTGGCCGCCGACCACGCGCATCGGGTCCAGCGCTTCGTCGCTGACTTGCAACAGTTCTTCGACTTCGCTGCCAGTGAGCAGCCGCGCATCGGCCTGGCGGCGGTCGGCGGCGATGTTCAGGGCCATGCGATAGAGGTAGGCGTTGGGGCGCAGCAGGTTAGGCGGCGTTTCCATGCGGTCGACCCGCAGGTAGGTTTCGTGCAGCACGTCGTTGGCCAGGTCCTCCGAGCCGAGACGGCGTCGCAGGCGCACCCGAAAGTCCTCGTAGGACGTCAGGAACAGCTGGACCATCGAACTTTGTCCGGCGTCTTTCATCCCCCGGAAACTCCTTCCCATTGTGTGCATTCCATGCGTTTTCCTGACGATTCGGGTAACAACAGCAACGTGACTGGCTGGCGCAATGCGCCGGGTGTCGGCCGGTCGATCTTGAGCGTGTGAAAACTGTCTACCAGCGCTGCATCGCGCCGAACATCGCCGGTGGTGGTGACCAACCGGTTGTGCTGCACCACGCCGTCGCGGCCGATCCACAGCTGCAACACCGCGCGAAAACTGCCGGGCCGGGTCAGCGGCGAGCGGCACAGGTTGCGTTCAATCGCAGCCTGCACCGCCGTGGCGTAACTGCGGTTGACCGCTGCGCTGGCGGGGGTCGGTTTCTCCGCCGGCATTGGTACTTCCTCGACTTGCGCAACCTGCAAGGTGAACGCGTCGTCGCGGCTGTACTTGGCCATCAAGCCGCTTCCGCCGAGCATCCGGCGCAACGCTTCGGCGGCGGTGAATTCGCCTTCCACTGCCAACGAGCGGCGACCGCGACTCAACTGGCTGTCGACCAGCACCGCCATGCCGGTGGCGCGGCTGAACTGTTCGAGGGCGCGGGCCAGTTCCTGGGCCGGGATGTGCAAGGTCATGCGCATCGTCGCCGGCATCGGGTCGGCGCTGACGCGGCTCAGAAACAAGCCAAGCAGCAGCCCCAGACAGAGCTGGCGCATGAGCGCTGAGCGCGCAAATTCGTCCCTGGCACGGCCTCGCTGCACGGCTGATGCACCCCTGAAAACCGTCATCCTGAGGGCTGTTTATGAATCTGGTGTGACGGCCACTGCAAAAAAACCATCACGGGATCGGCGCGCCCGTTGCACTAGACTCTGGAGCTAGAGCGGCCCCTTCGGGCCGGCCAGGAGGCAGGCATGAAATCAGTCTGGAAAGTCGTCTTCGGCGGGTTGTTGCTGACGGTGTTGGGCGGTGCGCACGCGGAGCAGCCGCTGGGCTGTGTCGAGGTGACGGTGGGTGGCTACAAGGCGCCGAATTACGACTGCCTGAGCCAGCAGATGGGCAACAACCCTGACGGCGCGGCGGCTGCGCAGAAGAATCTGGAAGCGATGAATGTGCCGATCGACAAACGCCCGCCGAATCAGGTGGGGCTGGCGACGCCGGCGGCCACGGCTACGCGGATGGGCAACACGTTTGGCACCTCGGTGAAACCACAGCGCCCACCGAACTAACTGATCGTTCCCACGCTCCCGCGTGGGAATGCAGCCCGTGACGCTCTGCGTCACTGGACGCGGAGCGTCCCCAGAGGCATTCCCACGCGGAGC
>NZ_FOYE01000007.1:0-453303 GCF_900115915.1 Pseudomonas sp. NFIX49
CAAGCTCTTTGATTCTCTGCTCGGGAGTTAAGGGCAAAGTGGGCTCGTCCATCGGTCGGTTCCTTTGGGAACGAATGGAGGCGCCTTGGCTCCAGTCTTGCCGACCATGCTTGCGTAACCAAACCAACACCGTCGACCGACCCTGAATTCCGTAGCGCCGTTGAGCCTCTTTATAACTCAACTCGCCTTTTTCGACTTGGTCGACAACCGACAATTTAAAAGTCAGCGTGTAATCGCGTTGACTGCGTTTTGCGCCCGAATCCATTGCACCCTCCTGATAAGAAGCCAGAAGGTGTAAACCTTATTCAGGACGAGACAACTACTACAAAAAAGCCCTGTCTTTGTGACAGGGCTTTTTTGTTTCACTGTTCACCGGGAAGTCATCACTTTCTTCCCGGCAAAGCTTGGACATTCCAGTAGTTTTGTACGATGCATTTGGAGAATGATTGCATCATCCAAACCACAATCGACATCCACTCACATTAACGAATGGCATACTTAAGGATATAAGAATAAAGACCATTCACCGCAGGCTCTGCAAACTTATGATCAACTTCCAGAGCACCCGACAGGATTGAGTGACATTCAAACACCATCTTCTCCCGACCAAATCGATAAAATATCGCACCGTCTGCAATGTCGGCAAACGCTTTGTAAACACTGGCTACCGCAGCACCGCCCTTATATTCGATACTCACTTTGTTCGACGCAGCGGGTAATGAAACACCACCAATGACGACTGCTTGAGGCACCAGTTCCCCGGTATCTACACAAAGACTACGGCATATCATCTTGCTATTTTTGTCAGTACCGAAACTACGTTCGTACAAGGCTATCTCCGACCCCTTCACCTTGGAGCAGGCTTCCTCGAACGCCGTCAAAACAGCTTTGGCATTCGCCATTCCCGCGTCCAGGTCTCGTAGAGAAACGAAACGCTCCAGTTTGTTGTTCTTTGCGCTGTCCAGCGCTCGTGAAATGGTCGACACATGCGCAAAATCCTTTTTACAAGCGATGACATGAACCTCATATTCATAGCGGCTGGCGTGTTCCCCCTTTTGAAATTCTGCAAACTCGTAAGTTTCAAGGCCAACCTCCATTATGATGCTGTACTTCTCTCGCAGCGCTTTCTCAAAAATCATGCCCCCCAAATCCCTGACAAACTGATCGGTCTTATTGTAGGCAAAGCCCACGCCATGTTTCACGATCTCTTGGTATTGCGGATGAAGGGTCCGGAAATGTGGCTCGTACAGCGGGACATAATTTGAATAGCGACAAGTGTCGAGCAACTCATTGAGCAGATGTGTTTTGCCGGCACCCTCTATGCCGGCAACCACAAGCATTTTTGGCGAAGATCCCTCATCTGAAACTGCCATTCTTTCGTCGAATAACTTCTTTTGCAGTCCAAGAAAAGCGTTTTTTACGTCCTGTTGCGTATAAGAAAATTTGCCAGTCATATTATTAAGTTCCTTCTCAATTGAAATAAGTCCTTTTAAAAATCCGCGCTGAAAATCGACAACTACTATTGACAATCGCCAAGCCAATTCAAAAGACAACCAAAGCTAAAACCATTAAATAAAATGAATCAATCCAGAAAACACAACAATATATTTCAGAAAAAAATCGATAAACGTTCAGGGCGACATCCTACAAAACAAGCAGTGATGGACTACTGGGCGGACACTAATACGCTACTTATATAACAAGAAATATCCGCGCTTATTCAACGAACCGCCCTATGCTTGATTTAAGGTTTCATTTCTATAAACACCCTGTTTCCTATAAACCAGTCATGCTGCCCCTACTGAAAGAACTACCCGGCTCAAGTATGCAGGGTGTCAGTAGTCGGCCTGTTCCTTCGGATTCCCACGACACCAACCTGTTCAGCGTGATGTACGATCATTGAAGATGAATAGTTAGCCTGCTTTCTTTTATCTCGGCGCCACGCCATGATGCGGACTCTCCCACCGCCGCCCGCGAACGAGTCCTCATGTCTGCGCAGCAACAGCCACCGCAAAGCTCCCTAGCGATCACCCTGCAGATCGTCTCCATCGTTTTCTATACCTTTATTGCCTTCCTCTGCATCGGCCTGCCGATAGCGGTACTGCCCGGCTACGTGCATGAACAGCTGGGTTTCAGCGCCGTGATCGCAGGGCTTGTGATCGGCTCGCAATACTTGGCCACCCTGCTCAGCCGGCCGATGGCCGGGCGCATGTCGGACACCGTCGGCACCAAGCGGGCGATTGTGTATGGCTTGTCGGGGATCGTGCTCAGCGGTGTGCTGACGCTGGTTTCGACGCTGTTACAGAGCTTGCCGCTGTTGAGCCTGTCGATCCTGATTGTCGGTCGCCTGTTGCTGGGGATTGCCCAGGGCTTGATCGGCGTCGGCACCATCAGTTGGTGCATGGGCCAGGTCGGTGCCGAACACACCGCGCGCTCGATTTCGTGGAACGGCATCGCGTCCTACGGTGCGATTGCCATCGGCGCGCCGTTGGGCGTGGTAATGGTCGCCGATTATGGTTTCGAGAGCCTTGGCATTGCGTTGTCGCTACTCGCGGCCGGCGCCTTGCTGCTGATCCGCAATAAGCCTTCAGTGCCTGTGGTGCGCGGTGAACGCCTGCCGTTCTGGGCGGTGTTCGGACGGATTGCGCCGTTCGGCGCCAGTCTGAGCCTGGCGTCGATTGGCTATGGCACGCTGACCACCTTCATCACCCTGTATTACCTCAATCGCGGCTGGAGCGGCGCTGCGTATTGCCTGACGGTGTTCGGTGTGTGTTTCATCCTTTCGCGGCTGCTCTTCATTTCCGCCATCGGCCGTTTTGGCGGATTCACCTCGGCGATTGCCTGCATGACCATCGAAACTGTTGGCCTGGTCATGCTGTGGCTGGCGCCCTCGACCGCGTATGCCTTGGTCGGCGCCGGTCTGGCCGGGTTCGGCCTGTCGCTGGTATACCCCGCGCTGGGCGTCGAAGCGATCAAGCAGGTGCCCAACTCCAGTCGCGGCGCCGGGTTGAGTGCTTACGCGGTGTTTTTCGATCTGGCGCTGGCGATTGCCGGCCCGTTGATGGGTGCGGTGGCGTTGAACCTGGGCTATTCGTGGATTTTCTTCAGTGCGGCCGTGCTTTCCGTGACCGGACTGGCGTTGACCTTGCTGCTCAAGCGCCGGGCCATGGCGTAAACGCTCACTGATCCGCCGTCTGCATCCCCGCGCGGGTCGGCCGGCCCAAGGCATGGGAGAAGAACCGCCCGGCCTCGGAAATCAGGTTGCGGTGGATGTCTTCGCGATCCACGCCATCGGCATCGGTGCACAAGGCGGGCATCGCACGAATCTGCTCTTCATTGCATGGCGCCATGAACACGAAGTGCCCTGCCCCGGCCAGCAATTTGAAGTCGGGTGCGGTCGGCAGCTTGCGCGCCAGGGCGGCAGCGTTTTTATCGAAGGCCACCAGCTTGTCACCGTCACCGCTGTAGAGCAGCACCGGCACGTGCACACCGGCCAGGGTGTGACGACCAAACTTGAGACTCAGCGGCGCCATCAGCAGCAACGCGTGCACGCGCGGATCGGCCACCGGTTGCAGATCGTCGCGGTCGACAATCAACTCACCCTGAGTGTTGCAGGCGTCGCGGTCGTCCGGGCGCTCCTGGCAGTAACGGCGCAGGCGATCCAGATCCGGCTGCGCGCCGGACAGAATCAACGCCGTTTCGCCGCCCGCCGAATAGCCGATCACGCCAACCTGCTCGGCGTTCACGTACGGCGCGAGCATGCGGTCGCCCAGCGTGGCGGTAATGGCTTCGGAAATCTGGATCGGCCGGCCGTAGAGATTGCTCATCGTGCCGAGGCGGCTGTGATCCCTGGAGTTGTCGCCAGGGTGAATCACCGCCACCACCACGAACCCCTTGCGTGCCAGTGACGTAGCCAGGTCGTGCAGCGCCAGCGGCGTGCCGGTGTTGCCGTGAGAGAGCATCAGCATGGGGAAACGGCCAATGGCAACTTTGGTGTCTTCGCCGGCCTCGACCGAATAGCCTTCGAGCAGGCTCAGGTGTTCGCGGTCGCTGGAGGGATAGAACGCGATGGCGCGCATCGGTTGCAGGTCGAGCGGGTCGAGGAACGTCATCTCGTGATAACCGACGCTCCAGCGCGGGTGCTGCCCGGGCGCAGCGTGCACTGAATTCAGGCTGCCAAGCAGGCAAATCAGTAACGCTGCACAAAGACGCATCATGGGATGCCCCACCCTGTTGTTACTCAATCGAAAGATCCGTTGTGTTCGACGCCCGAAATTCGGTACTCCGGCGCGGCGTTGCACTCAGACGTTGATCATCAGACTGCATAACCCGGGCCAGATTATGTAACAGTCAGAAACAAAAAACTCCATATCTGGCCCTTGCGGAACCAGAATACAGAGTTTTTGGGGATTTGCCTGAACAGGAGCTGTTCTTTACGCAAGCCTTACGCGGCGGCGAACAGTTGCTCGCTGATCTTCGCCTGAGCAGCGCTCATGGCGTTGTTGCGCACTTCTTCGCCGTAGGCCAGGCCTTCAGCACGCACAACTTCGATGTCGGTGATGCCAAGGAAGCCAAAGACCAGTTTCAGGTAGTCTTCGTGCGCCACGCCCGAAGCTTGACCGGCGTGGATGCCGCCAGCGGTGGAGACGATCACGACTTTCTTGCCACCGCACAGGCCTTCAGGGCCGGCTTCGGTGTAACGGAAGGTCTGGCCGGCGACGGCGATGCGGTCGATCCAGGCTTTGAGCTGGGTCGGCACGGTGAAGTTGTACATCGGGGCAGCGACGACGATGGCGTCAGCGGCGATGAATTCGGCCAGGGTGGTGGCGCTCAGTTCGGCTTCGTGCTGTTGTGCGGCGTTGCGCAGTTCAGCGGTGGTGCCGGCGGCAACCAGGGTGGTCGACGAGAAGTGGCTGATGGCGTCAGCGGCCAGATCGCGGTAGGTCACGACAGCGCTTGGCTCGGCGACTTGCCAGGCTTTAGTGACTTGACTGCTCAGCTGACGGGAAGCGGAGTTGTCGCCCAGAATGCTCGAATCGATGTGCAGCAGTTTCATGTGGAATCTCCTGGAATGAATCGCCGGTGGCGACGGAATGGAGACAATCCTACCGACGAAACCAATAGCTGATTAGACGGCAACAATGCGATAGTTTGTCCCACTGATAGAACAGTCGGGTTTCTCCATGCAAGACCTCAACGATCTCTACTATTTCGCCAAAGTGGTCGAGGCAGGCGGTTTCGCCGCCGCCGGCCGCTTGCTCGGCATTCCCAAGTCACGGCTCTCGCGGCGCATCGCCGAGCTGGAAGAACGCCTCGGTGCACGTTTGCTGCAGCGCACCACTCGCCAACTGAAGCTGACGGCGGTCGGCGAACGCTATTTGCGTCACTGTCAGGCCATGCTGCTGGAAGCGGAAATGGCCGACGAAACAGTGGCCAGCATGTCCAGCGAGCCTCGCGGACGCTTGCGGGTTTCCAGTCCCACGGGGCTGGCCCATGAAATGCTCCCGGTGGTGATCAGCAATTTCCTTGGCAAATACCCTCAGGTGCAGCTGGAAGTCACCCTGATCAATCGACGGGTCGACCTGATCACCGAAGGCATCGACGTGGCCCTGCGCGTGCGCGAACACGGCGATGAAGAACCGATGCTGGTGACCCGCCGCCTGCGTCAGGCGCAGATGGTGGTGGTCGCAAGCCCTTCCTTTATGCAGGGCGTGGAAATCAATCATCCGCAGGACCTGAAGAACCTGCCGGTGCTGGGCGCCCTGGAGGCCGATCGCATGGTGCATGTGCGCCTGCTCGATCAGCACGGCAAGAGTTGCGATCTGGCGCTGGAAGCCCGGCTTGGCATCGACGATTTCATCGTGCGCAAGGCCTGTGTGCTGGCCGGCCAGGGTTTCACCCTGCTGCCGATGATGTATTGCGAAACGGAACTGAACAACGGCACGCTGGTGCAGTTGTTGCCGGATTGGTCACTGCCCGGCGGCTGGTTGCAAGCGGTGTATCCGCATCGGCGCGGGGTGATGCCGGCGGTGCGCGCGTGGATCGATCATCTGGTCGAATCGTTCAATGCCTGTGGAGAACGGCTGTTATGAAACAAGGAAAGATGAGCGAACAGGATGTCGCGGACTTCTGCCTGGCCCTGCCCGATGCCAGGGAAGACTACAAATGGGGTGGCGTGCGAGTGTTTTCGATTGCCGGCAACAAGATGTTCGCCTTGCAGGGGCTGCGCGGTGATTCGCTGGCGTTCAAGGTCGACAAGGACCTGTTTCTCGGTCATTGCGACCGCCCAGGCATTCATCCGGCGCCGTATCTGGCCCGGGCGCAATGGATCATCATGCACCCGCCCTACCCGCTGGGCGCCGAGGAACTGCAAGGCTTGCTGCAGCGTTCCCACCAACTGGTGGTCAGCAAGCTGCCCAAGCGCGTGCAGGTCGGACTGCTGCTTTAGAACAACGCCAGGAGGTTCGAACCGAGAAACAACTGATCGATCCAGAACACCTGATGCAAAGCCACAATCATCCAGAACAACACCTGAAACGACACCTTGCGCGTCTTGTGCCGGAAGACCTGCTGGGCGATCAACGCGCCCGGCCAGCCACCGGCCAGTTCCACCGCGTGCAGGATGTTCTCCGGCGTACGCCAGGCGTCGGCGCGGGCCTTGCGCTTGTCCGCCCAGTACAGGAAAAACGCCAGCACGCTGACCAGCCCGTAGGCCGTCAGCGGCACCAGGGAAATCCCGCGCAGCCACATCGACAATGAGCCGAACAGTGGCAACGCGCAGACGATCAGCAGCACCACCAGTTTCAATTTCAAGTGCTGGATATTGCCACCGGAAGGACCGCGATCCGGGCGGCGTGCGCGGGAGTCGCTCATGGCTTGGCTGCCGTCCAGTCGACCCAGCCGAACTGCCACGTTGCCAGAATCACCAGACCGAAGACGATCCGGTACCAGGCAAACGCCGCGTAGCTATGGCTGCCGATGAACTTGAGCAGGCCGCGCACCGCGATCATGGCGAAGATAAACGCGGTGACGAAACCGATGGCGAATACCGGGAAGTCCGCCGGTACGAACAGGTCGCGATACTTGTAGCCCGAATACACCGCCGCACCGACCATGGTCGGCATCGCCAGGAAGAACGAGAACTCGGTGGCGGTCTTGCGCGACAGGCCGAACAACAGGCCGCCGATGATGGTCGAGCCGGAGCGCGAAGTGCCGGGGATCATCGCCAGGCACTGGGCGAAGCCGATCTTCAGCGCATCCGTCCAGCGAATCTCGTCGACCGTTTCGGCGTGCACTTCATGCTGACGCTGCTCGGCCCACAACATCACGATGCCGCCCACCACCAGCGCGGCGGCCACGGTGATCGGATTGAACAGGTAGTGGTGAATCAAGTCGGCGAAGACCACTCCCAGCACCACGGCGGGCAGGAAGGCGATCAGCAGGTTGGCGGTGAAACGCCGCGCACTTGGCTGGGTCGGCAGGCCAATGACCACGTCGAGAATCTTGCGTCGGAATTCCCAGACCACCGCGAGAATCGCACCAAGCTGGATGATGATGTTGAACGCCATGGCCCGCTCGCCTCCGAAATCGAGCAAGTCGGCAACAATGATCTGGTGTCCGGTACTGGAAATGGGCAAAAACTCCGTCAGCCCTTCTACAACTCCTAGAATCAGTGCCTGCAAGGCCGTCCAAAGATCCATCAATCCCCCAGAGAGCGATGCACAGAGGCATGCCCCGATAGTATTTTTTACGTTCACTGCGTTCAGCGTAGCTGGTTAAAGCTGTACCGATTCCGCGCGCACAGGATCCACACGAAACAGTCAAAATTCCGTGAAAAATCAATTTCGATTCAGGTTTTCACGCGCGGGGCCGAAATCCTAACAGACAAGCCGTAATAGCGCTGCCGCGTTCTACGACTTGGGTCGCGTATGCCCGGTCACCGAAACGTGGTTGGATGCTGGCGGTGGTTTATTACAAGAAAAAGAATCCGGAGTGACAGCGTTATGAACAGCTTGCGCAGTGTGTCGATCAGCCGACGCTTGTGGCTCATCTTGATTGTGGCCGTGGTCATGCTGTTGACGTTGGGCGTGTTGATGCTCAAGCAGATCCATGATGACCTCTACCACGCCAAGGCCCAGAAAACCCAGCATGTGGTGCAGACCGCCAGCGGTTTGCTGACGTACTACCAGGGCCTCGAAACCGCAGGAACCCTGACCCGCGATGTGGCACAGAAACAGGCGCTGACCGCGATCCGTGGCCTGCGCTATGACCAGAATGACTATTTCTGGATCAACGACCTCACGCCCGTGATGGTCATGCACCCGACCAATCCCAAGCTCGAAGGCCAGAACCTCTCGGCGATCCGCGACCCGGACGGCTTTGCGGTGTTCAATGAAATGGTCGCCATCGCCAAGGCCAAGGGCGCCGGCATGGTCAACTATCGCTGGCCCAAGCCCGGTGCCAGTGAACCGGTGGCCAAGACCTCTTACGTGAAACTGTTCGAGCCATGGGGCTGGGTCATCGGTTCGGGCGTGTACGTCGACGACGTGCAGGCGGAGTTCCAGGACCAGGTGATCAAGGCATCCGTGGTCGGACTGGTCATCGCGGTGATCATGGCGCTGCTGGTGATTCTGATTGCCCGCAGCATCGTTCGTCCGTTGCAGGAAACCGTGAACGCCATGGCCAACATCGCCAGCGGCGAAAGCGATCTGACCCGCAGCCTCGACACCCACGGCCAGGACGAAGTCACTCAGTTGGCCCAGCACTTCAACGCCTTTACCGCCAAGCTGCGTCGGGTGATCGGTGAATTGCAGCTGTCCGCCAGTGCATTGGGCCAATCGTCCAGCGAGCTGGGCAACGATGCTGCGCAGGCCCAGCAACGCAGCCAGCAGCAGTCGCAGCAGATGGAGCTGGTTGCCACTGCCGTCAACGAAGTGACCTACGGCGTACAGGACGTAGCGAAGAACGCCGAACACGCCGCCAGCGAAATGCGTGACGCCGAAGCCCAGGCCCAGCAGGGCCAGATCAACATCGACGGCAGCCTGCAACAGATCGACAAGCTCTCCGGCACCATCGATCAAGCGGTGGAAGTCATCCGCACGCTGGCGACTGAAAGCACGCAGATCGGCAGCGTGCTGGAGGTGATCCGCTCGATCGCCGAGCAGACCAACCTGCTGGCCCTCAACGCCGCCATTGAAGCGGCTCGGGCCGGCGAACAGGGTCGCGGGTTTGCAGTGGTGGCCGACGAAGTGCGTTTGCTGGCGCAGCGCACGCAGAAGTCCACGGCGGAAATCCAGACGATGATCGAACGCCTGCAAAACCACTCCGAAGCCGCGGTGAAGGTGATCGGCGACAGCAGCAAGGCTTCGCAACTGACCATCGAACAGGCCGGCCTGGCCAGTGCGAGTCTGAATGCCATCGGCCAGGCCCTGCGCAACCTCAATGGTCTGAACGCCTCGATTGCCAGCGCAACGCTGCAACAGGCACACGTGGTCGAAGACATCAACCAGAACGTTACCCAGGCGGCGGGTTTGTCTCACAGCACGGCACTGGCGGCCGAGCAGTCGAGCGTGGCGAGTGTGAAACTCGGCCAGCTCAGCGAACAACTGAACGGGCTGCTGCGCCAGTTCCGCGTCTGATCCCTGCAACAGGTGGGAACTCGTTTCCCACCTGTTTTTCGGTACAATCCGCTCCCTCTTTTATTCCCCCAAGGATCCTGCATGTCCGGGCTTGAACTGTTTGCGGCCGCCCTCGGCGTGATCGCCGTGTGGCTCACGGTCAAACAGAATCCGTGGTGCTGGCCGATCGGACTGGTCATGGTGTCGCTCTACACCTGGGTGTTCTTCGAGGTGAAGCTGTATTCGGACATGCTGCTGCAGGTGGTTTATGCCGGGCTGCAAATCTATGGCTGGTGGCAATGGACGCGGGCCGGGACGATGCATGACGGGCGCGAAGTCAGCCGGCTGGACAGCCGCTCGCTGGTGCAGGGGCTGGTCATCGGTGCGTTGGGCAGTCTGTTGCTGGGCGCGGCCATGGCCCACTGGACCGACGCTGCACAACCGTGGCTCGACGCCGCGCTGACCGGCTTCAGCCTGGTCGCGCAGTTCTGGATGGCCCACAAACGCCTGCAATGCTGGGCACTGTGGTTCGTGCTGGATGTGATCTTCGTTGGCCTCTTCCTCTATAAAGGGCTGTACCTCACGGCGGCGCTGTATGCCCTGTTCACCCTGATCGCGGTGCAAGGCTGGCGCGAATGGCGTGCCGACCCGGCGTTGCAACGATGAAAGTGATTGTCCTGACCGGTCCCGAGTCCACGGGCAAGAGCTGGCTGGCGGCCGGAATTCAACAGCAGTTCGGCGGTTTGCGGGTGGACGAGTATGTGCGCTGGTTCATCGAGCAGAAAGCTCGGGATACCTGCCTGGCCGACGTCCCCGAGATCGCGCGCGGCCAGTTGCAATGGGAAGACGCAGCACGCGCGCAGCAGCCGCGCCTGTTGATTCTCGACACGCATTTGCTGAGCAACATGCTGTGGAGCCGGACGTTATTCGGCGAGTGCCCGCCCTGGCTGGAAACCGAGTTGCTGGCCCGTCATTACGACCTGCACCTGCTCCTGTCCCCGGAGCAGATCGAATGGACGGACGACGGTCAGCGCTGCCAGCCCGACTTGAGCGAACGACTCGCGTTCTATCAGGCGACGCGGACGTGGCTGGAAAGCCATCGCCAACCCTTGCAGATCATCAAGGGCAACTGGGCCCAACGCCAGCAGAGGGCCTTCGATGCGGTGCACAGCCTGCTCGCGGACTGACCCGATTTGCGGGGCGTTTGACCCGCTGTATCCCCCTGCTTTGGGGGAAAAGTGTCCATTCCTGAAACACTCCTTCAGGTGCAAAGTGCCCGTCTCAAGGCCCTTCATCCCTTTGTCATCCGACTTGTTACGCCACTGAAACACCTGCGCGCAAACCCTTGGTCCAGAGCTTTGCGATGACTTTTGCAGGTTACGCGGCCAGTGATCTGTTTCATCGATGAAACAGCTGTTGTGTCAGGCATGGGCTCAATTCGCTCAATACATTGAAATTCAAAGACATTTCAAAAGCGGCACAGCTTTCGCTCTCTCCTTCACAACGCTGAACAGGCTCAGCCCACTGAAGAAGGAATTGCCGCCGTGGGAAATATCAAAAAAGCCTTTACCTGCCTTCTGCTGATCGGATCAGCCGCCAGCCCCTTTCTCAGTTTCAACGTTCAGGCCGAAGGCAATGGCGTGATCGTGCTCAATCGTGATGTCCAGCCGATCCCGATCGGTCGCAGCGGTGGCAAAGACCCCTATCCCACCACCGTCAATGCCAACCCGTCTGCCCGCATCAATTCGACACTCAGCAATACCGAACTCAGTGATGGTGACTTTGCCCGTGTAGCCAGCGGCTCTTCCATCCGCGGCAACATCAACACCCCCAGCTCGAACCTGCCCGGCATGAACAACCTGACCAACCAGAACGGCCTGCCCGGCATGAGAGGCGGTCATGGCGGCGGTGCCGGCAGCTCGATTTCCAATACCGTAAACCGCGCGATGAGTTCCGGTCTCGCTCCGTTGACCCGCATGGCTGGAGGCCAGTGACATGAATCGTTCCCTGCTCCTGCTTGCCCTGCTCGGCTGCTCCAGCGTGATGGCCGATCCCAGCGCTGTGAACAACGCGAACATTCAAGACTCCGGTGCTCAGTACCGCGGCAACTTCAACGTCAACCAAGCCGCTGGCGATCAGATGCAGCAGGCCAACGTCAAGGCAATTGCCATTGGCACCGAGTCCCACGCCAGGACCAGCGTGCAGCAGAAAATCGACACCCCCGCCGACCGCTCGATCAACGCGAGCGCCAACATCGGCGGCACCTCTTTCAGTAACGGCAACGGGATCCTTGGCGTGAACCAAGGCGCCGGGGCCAACAACCAGATGGCCAACGTCACGCGCGTCAGCATCAGTGCTGGCCCGCAGGCCGTTGACGATAGCGCCCTTTCCCAACAGAACGTGGCGTTGTTACCGAGCTCAGGAGCAACTGGCACCTCACCCGGCAGTCGCCAGGTCACGACAAGTGATCAGGCCTTCACCGGCAGCCGAGGGGTAATCCAGGTGAACCAGAGTGCCGGGGTGGGGAACCGAATGGCTAACACCCTGAGCATCCGGGTCGCTGACTGACCCAAACAACAAAAGCAGTGCAATTAGAAAGTACCAACACTTAACCAACTAATAAGCACGGAGAAACACCATGAAACCTACAATGGCCCTCAAACCACTGGTTTTCGCACTTGCAGCAGTGATGGCAATCGCAGCACAGGCAGGCGGTCGCGACGATGATCGCGGTCATGGTAACGGGCACGGCAACGGTCATGGCAACCATGGTCCGAAAGGCCCAACCCTGGAACAACTGCTGCAAATCACCGCCGGCGCCGGCGCTGCAGTGCTCGATGCACAAAACAGCGATGGCAACGTGGTGAAAAACCAGGGCACCGTCAACAATGCCAACGCCAGTGACTCGCTCAATGGCTCCAACGGCAACATGGGCGCCAACGTTGCAGCCGGTGACGGCAACCAACAAGACAACGCCGCCGCCCTGGCCACCGCCGACGAAAGCTTCATCTTCGGCACCGCTGTTGCTGCCTCGAGTGCCACTCAAGTCAACAACAACAACTATGTGAAAAACTCGTCCACCTTCAATAACGCCACGCTTAACAATGCAGGCAACAATGGTTCCGGCAACATCGGTATTAACGTGACTGCCGGCAACTTCAACCAACAGAAAAACAACCTGGCAATCGCCGTATCGGGTGGTCGTGTAGCCACTGCCGCTGCTGCTGCCAACCAGTCCTCCACTGGCCTGGTCGTCGACAACAAAGGCGTGCAGACCTACAAAAAAGACACCCTTACCGGTACCTTCGCAGCCGCTGGCGTGTTCAAGGCCAAAGGCACTGCGACCATCGAAGACGATGACCACCACGGTGGTTATGGCAATCGTGGCGGCGGCCACGGCGGCAACGATGACCAGAAAGCCAAGTTCGAAGCCGTGGGTACCTTTGGCCTCGCTGGCGTCACCACTCAGCAAGTGCTGACCAAAGATGGCTGGAAAGCACCTGTTGTGAACAATGCCAACATGACCAACTCGATGAACAACTTCTCCGGCAACGGCGGAGCCAACGTCTCGGCGGGTGTGGGCAACCAACAAAGCAACTCGCTGTCCATCGCCGCAGGTTGCAAAGCCTGCATGTAATCGCGATCGAAACGAAAGCCCCGGAAACGGGGCTTTTCCTCAGTCCGCAAAGGCGTATCGATCATGCGTAAAACTGCTCTCTTCGCTCTGCTTTGTGTCTGTGGCCTGACTCAGGCCGGTCAGATGCCCGTCGCTGCCCTGCCTGGCGGCACGCTCGTCTACAAGAACGTGCAAAGCATTCGTGAGCGCAAGTTTGCCGACATCGTCGAACAGAAAACCGACTTCAGCTGCGGCGCCGCCGCACTGGCAACGGTATTGCGCCAGGCTTATTGGCTCGACGTCGATGAGGAGCACATCATCAAAGGCATGCTGGTCAACGCTGACCAGGACCTTGTTCGTACTCAAGGTTTCTCCATGCTCGACATGAAGCGCTACATAGAAAGCATCGGCATGCGCGCCAGGGGCTACAAGATCCCACCGGAAAAACTCGACGCAGTGACGATCCCGGTGGTGGTACTGATGGAAATTCGCGGCTACAAGCATTTCGTGGTGATGCAGCGGGCGGACAAGGATTGGGTTTACATCGGAGACCCGGTTTTAGGACACAAACGCTACTCCCATGATGACTTTGTCAAAGGTTGGAACGGCATTGTCTTTGCCATCGTCGGCCCCGGATACGACAAGACCAATGCATTGCGCAGTCCTCCGGTACCGCTGACAGCCAAAAACACGCTGGATGCTTTCAACCCGGTCAAAGATGCTGAATTGATGGACTTCGGGTTCATACAGAGCGACTTCTTTTAATCGCCGATTACAAGAGTGGGGCTGGATGTCCCGGGAGCAGCAGATGAAAACCTCATACTGGCTGGCCGCCGCCTGCCTGGCAGCGAGCGTGTCAGGCTATGCCAATGCAGGATTCAAACCCATTGAAATCAAGGACCAGGAGCTCGCGGAGCTACGCGGTCGCTATGTCATGCCGGGCCGGATCATCAGCTTCGGCGTCGTCATGAGCAGTACCTGGCGCAATGCCAGTGGAGATCTGATCGGGGCCTCGGCCACCATGCAATTGCAGGCCGCTTCGGTTAAACCTGAATTCTACGTCTCGACCATCAAGGAACACGGCAATGGCAGTACCCCGGAACTGGGGACTGGCTCGGTCGTGGGTGGCGCGGGACTCAACTCCAGCCAGGGCGTGACGCAGAGTGTGCGCGCCGCTGGCGACGGCAACTCCGCCTACAACAACGTTGCGATCAACGTCAAAGAAGCCAGCCAGGCACCTGCACTGATGCCTGCACAAGGCCAGGCCTTGATGGCCGGCCAGACCATTTCCGGCAGCAACGGTGCCGGCAGTGTCGCGGTTTCGGCTACAGGGGGCGGTGTTCAAATGGCCATTCAGGCCTCCGGCAATCAGGGGACAGCCTTGCAACAGGTCGCCCAGGGCGGACTGCTGCAAAACACCCGTTTGCTCGGTAACGCAAACGTAGTCAACAACCTGACACAACTCAACGTTGTCCTGAACAATAACGGCATGACTGCCGGCGCACTGGACTGCAACCTGACTCAACTCAGGGCACTACGCAACATCGGATATTGAACTACGCTGAGTCTCGATCATTGGGCTTAAAGGGACGGCTTATTCATGTATCGATCAGTATCACTGCGTGCTGCTGTATGTTTGAGTACTCTTCTACCCGCGGCAATGTTGCAAGCTGCACCCGACGCCGATGTAGAAGCCCTGAAACAGGAACTTCTGGAGCTTAAGCAACGATACGAAGTACAACAAAAAGCCCTGGCGGTGCTCGAACAACGGGTCCGCCAGGTCGAAGAGCAACCCGCCTCCCCGCCCCCAAAACGCCTGGCCAAATCGCCTTCGGACATGAAAGGCAACCGGGTAGCCACTGGCACCGGGGCTGCAGCAGCGTCGGGGGGCGCCGCCGGGGGCAGCGGTGCATCCTATGGCCAGTCGCTGGCCGACGATTCGCAACCGGCACAGAGCGTGTCCAACCTGTACGACGAAGCCAGCGGTTTCTTCGGCGGCGGCAAGTTCAGCTTTGAAACCGGCGTGACCTATTCGCGCTACGACACCCGCCAGCTGATTCTCAACGGTTTCCTCGCCCTGGACTCGATTTTCCTCGGCAACATCAACCTCGACCGGATCAAGGCCGACACCTGGACACTAGACCTGACGGGGCGCTACAACTTCGACAACCGCTGGCAGTTCGACCTGAACGTGCCGGTGGTCTACCGAGAGTCGACCTATCAGTCCGGTGGCGGCAACGGCGGCGCCTCCAACGTCACCACCGAACAGGACGTCAGCCGCGACCCGACTCTCGGCGACGTTAACTTCGGCATTGCGTACAAGTTCCTGGACGAGTCGGTCAACACCCCGGACGCCGTGGTTTCCTTACGGGTCAAGGCGCCTACGGGCAAGGACCCGTTCGGGATCAAGCTGCGCCAGACCGATGCCAACTCTAACCTGTTCGTGCCTGACACCTTGCCTACCGGCAACGGCGTCTGGTCGATCACCCCGGGCATCTCGCTGGTCAAGACGTTTGACCCGGCCGTGCTGTTCGGCAGCCTGTCCTACACCCATAACTTCGAGGAATCGTTCGACGACATCAGTTCGACCGTCAACCAGAAAAACCCGGGCAAGGTCCGCATCGGCGACAGCTTCCAGATTGGCGCGGGTGTTGCCTTCGCACTGAACGAGAAGATGAGTATGTCGTTCTCCGTCTCGGATCTTGTGCAACGCAAGAGCAAGCTGAAACAGGATGGCGGAGATTGGGAATCGGTGGTGTCCAGCGACGCCAACGCCGGTTACTTCAACGTCGGCATGACCATTGCGGCCACCGACAACCTGACCATCGTGCCCAACCTGTCCATCGGCATGACGGACGATGCCCCGGACTTCTCCTTCAGCCTGAAATTCCCGTACTACTTCTAACCGCAATACCATAAAAAGACCCGCTGCGATGAAAGTCGCAGCGGGTCTTTTCAGCTTCCCTGGACAGGAAGCACCGCGCCCTAGCGGATCTGGTGCTTGTGCAGCAAACGGTAGAAGGTCGGCCGAGAGACTCCCAGCACCTTGGCGGCGACACTGAGGTTGTCACTGTGGCGGTTCAATACATCGCACAGGGCCTGGCGTTCGGCGCGGGTCTTGTAGTCTTCAAGGGTGCCCATCGGCGCTGCGATCGACTGTTGGCTGATCAGCCCCAGGTCACGGGCCTCGATCTGCCGTCCTTCGGCCAGCACCAGCCCCCGACGCACGCGGTTGGCCAGTTCGCGGACATTGCCCGGCCAGTCGTGCTTGCCCATGGCAATCAGCGCATCTTCACTGAAGCTGCGCGGACGACGGCCGGTTTCGTGACTGTAGAAATGGGAAAAATGGTTGGCCAGCATCGACAGGTCGCCGTGGCGCTCGCGTAACGGCGCGGTCACCACTTGCAGCACATTGAGCCGGTAGTACAAATCCTCACGAAAGCGCTTCTTCTCGATGGCGGCTTCGAGATCGACGTGTGTCGCCGCCAACACCCGCACATCAACCGGGATCGGTTGACTGCCGCCGACCCGTTCAATGTGTTTTTCCTGAAGAAAGCGCAACAGATTGGCTTGCAGTTCCAGCGGCAGATCGCCGATTTCATCGAGAAACAAGGTGCCGCCGTTGGCTGCTTCGATACGTCCGACCTTGCGCTGATGGGCGCCGGTAAACGCGCCTTTCTCGTGGCCGAACAGCTCGGACTGGATCAAATGTTCGGGAATTGCCCCGCAGTTGATCGCCACAAACGGTTTGCTGTGACGTTGCGACTGCCGGTGCAGGGTCCGGGCGACGAGTTCTTTACCGGTCCCGCTTTCTCCGCGAATAAGCACTGGCGACTCGGTGGGGGCCAGTTTACTCAGCAGTTTGCGCAGCTCGCGGATCGGTTTGCTGTCGCCCAACAGCTCGTGCTCCGGCTGATCGACGTGAATCGTGCCCTGGCCACGCAGGCGCGCCATGCCGAACGCACGACCGAGGGTGACCTGCACCCGGGAGACGTCGAACGGCAAGGTATGGAAATCGAAAAACCATTCGCAGACGAAGTCGCCGACGTTCTGCAAGCGCAGCACTTCCTGATTCAACACGGCGATCCATTCGGTGCCGCTGCGGCTGATCAGTTCTTTGACGGCTTCGGGACGTTCCAGGTGGAAAGGCTGTAAACGCAGCAAGCCGACATCGCAACTTCGGTCGGCGGCATTTTCCAGGCTGCAACTGTCGACGTCCCAACCCACGGCACGCAAACCCGGCAACAATCGGTGACAGTCGTCGCACGGGTCGACGACCAGTAAACGTCGTAATGCAGGCGCTTCGTTCATGACTGTTCCTTGGCGCCAAATTTTAGGAAATGATCGTAAAAACAGTCATTTGGCAAACCTGACTGTTACATTAGCAAGAATTTGACGGGGCCTTGTATCGATTGCTTATAGGTGTACAAGTGAAGCAGTTATAAGAAACCGCTTTATTAGTTAGCTATCGACTTGATTCTTTCGCCAGGCTTTCAAAAAACAGGTCGGAATATTGGGGGTATGAAAGAAATTCGAAATTTCTTCAAATCCGGTGTGACCTGCCAACGGGTTGCGTGCATCAGTACAAGTAACTCGCCGAACGGTAAGCCCAACCGACGGCACATCACTTGATTGGGCACTTAAAGAGAGAAGACCCCATGACCGCCCCGCTCCGTATCAACGAAGCTCTTTTGATTGCCAACCGCGCATTTGAACCGTTTCAATGCGTCGCCTGGGCCCCACAAGATGGCAATGGCGAACTTTGCCTCACCGTGATCGACCGCACCAACTCCCACATCGGTCGTACCCAGATCCCAAGCAGTGCCTACTCTGATCCGGCGCAACTTGAACACCTGCTGCAGCAGGCCCGCGCCGAACTGAGCGAAGAAGGCTATGCATTGCAGTCCTGGTCGATGCCACACTGATAGTTGCGGGTAATGCGGATGACGCTCAAGTCATCCGCCCTCTTCTGTTAGTTGCGAATCTTTTTCCAACTTCAGTCTTTTTGTACAACTTTCCTCAATACTTTCGCGCCTGAATACTTGGCAGGCTTGCGACTGGTTCAAAAAGACACTGTTCTGGCACAGTGCGACTCTCCACCTGTTAGTTCTGTCAGTTGTACTTGCGCGTATTCAAGGATTGAATGTCTCGCTCATGCAGTTACCCGTTCCGCCTCCCGGAAATCGGTCGACTCGCAAGGAGAAGCATGCATGTCAACCCAGACCGCCATCGCGTTGCCGACGCTTGCGAATAACGCCGGACAACTCGACAAAACCTTTTCCAGTAACGGTGTGGCGCAGGTTTACTTCGCCGGCAGTACGTCCAGCCTGACCCAGAGCGTGGCACTTGATGCGCAAGGTCGGATTCTGGTCGCCGCCAAAGTCGGCACGGCTCAGGGCAACTGCTTCGGTCTGGCCCGCTTGCTCGGGGACGGATCGGCGGACCTTGGCTTCGGCAATCAAGGCAGCGTGATCGGACGGTTCGCCAGCGGATTCGAAGCGACGGGCAGCAAAGTTCAGGTCTTGCCCGACGGGCGGATTCTGCTGGCAGGCCTGCACTATGAATCGGAACACTGCACCCTTCCCGCCCTGGCTCTGTTCGACGCCCAAGGCCGGCCTGACCCGGACTTCGGCGACAACGGCCGACAAATCGTTCGCTTGCCCGGCGACCTGTCCATGGGCACCCGCGACGCTTGGTTGCCGCCGGGCGTTCCGGGCGCCGAAGCCTGTGATTTTGCGGTGCAACCGGACGGGCATATTCTGCTGATCGCCAACCATCACTTCGAGCTGGCCGATCACGTCGGCATGCTGATCCGCCTCACACCCGATGGCAGCCTCGACCCCTCCTTCAACGGTCGCGGTTTCGTCATGGTTCGCCACTTGCTGCTCAATACCTGGCTCGGCAGCGTGCTGCTGCAAGGAGACGGAAGAATCGTGGTGGCCGGCTCCATCGACTTTCCTCAAGAAGGTCTGCTCGCCCGCTACCTGCCGGACGGCAGGCTCGATGAACGTTTTGCGGTAGACGGCTTCATGGCCTTCAAAGTCCAGGGGCACAGTGCACTGGTCAATCAGGTCATCGAATCGGCGGAGCATTTGCATTGTTTTGGCAGCAGCCGCGATCCGATCCGATGCATGGCGCAATCTGTCCATGGCAACGGCAGACCCGATCTGCACTGCAACAGAGGTCAACCGCATCTGCTGGAGATCGGGCCCAGCGGCTGCCAGTGGAGCGCAGCGCAGGCGATGCCGGACGGTCGCATCATCGCGGTCGGCGCAACCATCGGCGGCGTTGAAGCCGACTTTATTGTCGCCCGCTATCTGGCCAACGGCTGCCTTGACCGAAGCTTCGGTTCCGGTAATGGCTGGTTGCGCACGCGACTGGGGCGCAGCCTCGATACCGCCACTTCAGTGGCGATACAGCCTGACGGAGGAATTCTGGTGGGCGGCTATTCGCTGGATGGCAACTACCGTGCAATGGTGGCGCGGTATCTGAATCACTGATGCGAATCCAACTGCACTTGATCTTGCCCATCGCTTACGGCAACTTGCGCGCTTCTTAATACAAGGAGCAACCAATGTCCGGTTCGATGGCCCAGGCGTTCGCGCACAACTTTCTCGGGCATTCACCCCGCTGGTACAAGGCGTGCATCGTCGGGTTTCTGCTGCTCAATGCGCTGGTGCTGTGGGCCGCAGGTCCCGTCGCCGCCGGCTGGTTGCTGGTGATCGAGTTCATTTTCACCCTGGCCATGGCGCTCAAGTGCTACCCGCTGATGCCCGGCGGCTTGCTGTTGATCGAAGCGCTGCTGCTGAAGATGACCACGCCCCAGGCGCTGTACGAAGAGCTGCAGCACAATTTCCCGGTGATTCTGCTGCTGATGTTCATGGTCGCCGGCATCTACTTCATGAAAGACCTGCTGCTGTTCCTGTTCTCACGTCTTTTGCTGGGCGTGCGTTCGAAGGCGCTGCTGGCCTTGATGTTCTGCTTTCTGTCGGCGTTTCTCTCGGCGTTTCTCGACGCACTGACCGTGACCGCAGTGATCATCAGCGCCGCCGTGGGCTTCTATTCGGTTTATCACCGGGTGGCCTCTGGCAACGACCCGCGCCAGGACAGCGAATTCAGCGATGACCAGCATCTGCACCAGTTGCATCATGAGGATCTGGAACAGTTTCGCGCTTTCCTGCGCAGCCTGTTGATGCACGGTGCTGTCGGCACCGCACTGGGCGGCGTCTGCACGTTGGTCGGTGAACCGCAGAATCTGTTGATCGGCCACGAAATGGGTTGGCACTTCGCCGAGTTTTTCCAGAAGGTCGCGCCGGTGTCGCTGCCGGTGCTGGTCGCAGGACTGGTGACCTGCCTGTTGCTGGAGAAACTGCGCTGGTTCGGCTACGGCACGTTGCTGCCGGACAACGTACGCGCCGTGCTCGCCAACTACGCCGCCGAAGACAACGCCGAACGTACGCCACGCCAATGCGCCGCCCTGCTGGTGCAAGGCTGCGCTGCGCTGATCCTGATTGCCGGGCTGGCGTTCCATATTGCGGAAGTCGGCTTGATCGGCCTGATGGTGATCGTGCTGATTACCGCCTTCACCGGCATCACCGACGAGCACCGTCTGGGCAGCGCATTCAAGGACGCCATGCCGTTCACCGCGCTGCTGGTGGTGTTCTTCGCCGTGGTGGCGGTGATTCACGACCAGCAACTGTTCGCGCCGCTGATCCAGTGGGTGCTGGCACTGCCGGCCGAGCAGCAACCGGGGATGCTGTTCATCGCCAACGGATTGCTGTCGGCGATCAGTGACAACGTGTTCGTCGCCACGATCTACATCACCGAAGTGAAGCAGGCGTTCCTGTCCGGACACATGAGCCGCGAACATTTCGAGACGCTGGCGATTGCGATCAACACCGGCACCAACCTGCCGAGCGTGGCGACACCCAATGGTCAGGCGGCATTTCTGTTCCTGCTGACGTCGGCGATTGCGCCGCTGGTGCGGTTGTCGTACGGGCGGATGGTGTGGATGGCGTTGCCTTACACCGTGGTGATGGGATTGCTGGGCTGGTACGCCGTGAGTTACTGGCTGTAGAAACAACAACGGGAGCCCTGGGGCTCCCGTTTTTTTTTACGTAAATCAGCGCGGCAAGATGTACTTCTCGATGGCTTGCGCCACGCCATCCTCGGTGTTCGGCCCGGTCACCACATCGGCCTGACGCTTCACCGCGTCCTCGGCCTGGCCCATGGCGATCGACAGACCGGCAACATGGAACATTGCCGGATCATTGCCGCCATCGCCAATCGCAGCCGTCTGCGCCAGCGGCACACCGAGGTGTTCAGCCAGCGTGACCAGCGCCGAGCCCTTGTTCGCCTCGACTGCCGTCACGTCCAGGTACACCGGTTGCGAGCGCGACACCTGCGCGAGGCCCTCGACCTTCGGCAGCAAACGCGCCTCCAGCTCGATCAGCAGTTCGGTGTTGTTGCTGGTGGCCACGATCTTGTCGATGCGCTCCAGATACGGCTCGAAACTCTCCACCACCACCGGCGGATAACCCAGCCCGTGCTGCTCGCGCGGCACCATCGGCCCGTGCGGATCCTTGAGCAGCCAGTCGCCACCGCTGAACACCCAGATTTCGACATCCGGCTGATCGGCAAACAGCGCCAGCGCCGTCAGCGCGGCCGTGGCCGGCAGGTAATGCGCGACCAGAATGCTGCCATCCGGGTTGACGATCGTGCCGCCGTTGAACGCAGCGGTCGGCAGATCGACGCCCAGGGCTTCGATTTGATGCAGCATGGCTTTGGGCGGCCGCCCCGTGGCGAGACTGAACAGCACGCCCGCTTCGCGCAGCGAACGAACCGCGTCAATCGTGCGCTGACTCAGGCTGTGATCGGGCAGCAACAGCGTGCCGTCCATGTCACTCAACAGAAAACGGATCGGCTCGCTCATCCGAGACCATGCCAGACGCGACCATCGCGAGTCAGCAGGTCATCGGCGGCTTTCGGCCCGTCTTCGCCGGCGGCATAGGTTTGTACACTGGCGTCCTGTTGCCAGGCATCAAGGAACGGCTGTACCGCGCGCCAGCCGTTCTCGATGTTGTCGGCGCGCTGGAACAGCGTCTGGTCACCGGTCAGGCAGTCGTAGATCAGGGTTTCATAGCCGGTGGACGGCTGCATTTCGAAGAAGTCCTTGTAGGCGAAGCCCAGCTCGATGTTGGCCATGTTCAGCGCCGGCCCCGGACGTTTGGCCAGCAGGTCGAACCACATGCCTTCGTTGGGCTGGATCTGGATACGCAAGTAGGTCGGTTGCAATTCGTCGACCTCGGTATCGCGGAACTGCGCATACGGCGCCGGTTTGAAGCAGATGACGATCTCGGTGTCGCGCACGCTCATGCGCTTGCCGGTACGCAGGTAGAACGGCACGCCGACCCAGCGCCAGTTGTCGATCATCACTTTCAGCGCCACGTAGGTTTCCGTGGTGCTGTCGGGGGAGACGTTGTTTTCATCGCGATAACCGGACACCGGTTTGCCAGCGACTTCACCGGCGCTGTATTGGCCGCGTACCGAGTTTTCTCGCGCCTCTTCGGTGGTCCAGGGGCGGATTGCGCCGACTACCTTGGCTTTTTCGCCCCGCACCGCATCGGCGCCGAACGCGGCCGGCGGCTCCATCGCGACCATGGCCAGCAACTGGAACAGGTGGTTGGGCACCATGTCCCGAAGGGCGCCGGTGTGTTCATAAAAACTGCCACGGGTTTCGACGCCGACGGTTTCGGCGGCGGTGATTTGCACGTGGTCGATGTAGTGGTTGTTCCAGAACGCTTCGAACAGGCTGTTGGAGAACCGGCTGACCAGAATGTTCTGCACGGTTTCCTTGCCCAGATAGTGATCGATCCGGTAGATCTGCTTTTCCGACATGACCTTGAGCAGGCAGGCGTTCAACGCCTCGGCGGTTTGCAGGTCGGAGCCGAACGGTTTTTCGATCACCACCCTTCTGAAGGCTTCCGGGGTTTCTTCGAGCAATCCGGCGCTGCCGAGACGGCGCACCACTTCGCTGAAGAAACGTGGCGCGGTGGCCAGGTAGAACACCGCATTGCCAGTGCCGCTGTCGGCGATTTTCGCCGCCAGGGCTGAATAAGTGCTGTCGTCCAGGAAATCGCCCTGGACGTAGCTGATACCTTTGGCGAGTTTGGCCCACAAGGCCGGATCAAGCATCTGATCGCCCTTGCCGACCTTGGCTGCCACCTCGGTGCGGATGAAGTCTTCAAGCTTTTGCGCGAAGGCTTCATCGGTAATGGCGTTATGGTCAACGCCAACGATCCGCAGGCCATCATCCAGCAGGCCGTCGCGACTCAGGTTGTACAGCGCCGGCATGAGCAGGCGCTTGACCAGATCACCGTGGGCGCCGAACAGAAACAGCGTGGTCGGTGGCGCGGGTTCTGCCTTGGATTTCCTGCGGATCGTATGGGTCATTTCTTCGCAGTCTCCACATGGCCGCCGAAGCCGAAGCGCTGGGCCGAAAGAATCTTGTCGCCGAAAGTGCCCTGGCCGCGCGAGCGGTAGCGCGAGAACAGCGAGTTGGACAGCACCGGTACCGGCACCTTCTGTTCCATGGCCGCTTCGATGGTCCACTGACCTTCGCCGCTGTCAGCCACGGAGCCGGAGAAACCGTCGAGTTTCGGGTCGACCGCCAGGGCATCGGCGGTCAGGTCGAGCAGCCAGGACGACACCACGCTGCCACGACGCCAGACTTCGGCGATGTCGGCCACGTTCAGGTCGAAACGCTGGTCCTCCGGCAAAAACTCGCTGGACTTGGTCTTGAGGATGTCGAAGCCTTCGGCGAAGGCCGCCATCATCCCGTACTCGATCCCGTTGTGGATCATCTTCACGAAGTGACCGGCACCGGCGGGACCGGCGTGGATGTAGCCGTGCTCGGCACGGTGGTCATCGGACTTGCGGTCCCTGGTGCGCGGGATGTCGCCCATGCCCGGCGCCAGCGCGGCGAACAGCGGATCCAGACGCTTAACGGTCTCGGCATCGCCGCCGATCATCATGCAGTAGCCGCGCTCCAGGCCCCAGACGCCGCCGGAGGTGCCGACGTCGATGTAGTGCAGGCCCTTCTCGGCCAGGGTTTTGGCCCGGCGGATGTCATCCTTATAGTTGGTGTTGCCGCCATCGATGATGGTGTCGCCCGCCTCGAGCAGATTGCTCAGGGTTTCGATGGTGTCTTCAGTCGGTGCGCCGGCCGGCAGCATGACCCACACTGCACGCGGCTTGGCCAGGCCTGCGACCAGTGCAGGCAGATCGGCGACGCCGGTAGAGCCCTCGGCGGCCAGGGTGTCGACAAAGGCGGTATTGCGGTCGTAAACAACGGTGGTGTGACCGTTGAGCATCAGACGTCGCGCAATATTGCCGCCCATGCGGCCCAGTCCAATAATCCCGAGTTGCATGTGCTGATGCTCCTTACTACAAATAAAAGTGTGTCAAAGGTTATAGCCCAACGTGAATCATGGAGCTTAGTCCAGAGCGTCGGTGTGAAGTTTCCGGGCATTGTGCCCGATCCAGACTGATAACGTCGGGAAACGTGCCGAAGACACAACGACCATGAAAAATAAAAAAGTTCCATTCACGAGCAAAAGAAATCAAAATCGGCGCCGATAGTATGTCAGCAACCGAATTCGGGGCTGAACTACAGTTGAGACACGCCATTTGCGAGGTGAGCAATGGGCACAGTACACACAGCAATGCCGCCACAAACCCTGTACGTCACCATCCGTCGTGATGAATTGCGTCAGTTGAAAGATGAACGCGACCAGCTCAAGCAGGAACTCGCGCAATTGCGCCTGCTGACCCAAGGCGCCGAGCCGCAGCCCTTGCCACGCGTACAGCGCTCGCCCCACGCCTGATCCCCGCCCGCTTCGGGAGCAGCCATTGCTGTTCCCGACATGCTGCACCTCCTGCCCTTTTCGGCAACTAACAAAGTTTTCACATTCGCTTGTTGATACTCCCGCGCATTCTGGCCGTGCGTCTGTGCGCATGGCCTCCGTTCGTCGGGCTCATGCGTCCTTTGCATGAAACGCCCGGTGGTGGATGTAACGACTGAGCTGGAGTGCTGAATGGCGGTGTTCAAACGCAGCAATACGACTGCGACAGGTTTCGACTGGGCCGGTTTTATCTGGCTGTTCGTGTTCTTCTGGTACTTCTCCGGTATCACCCAACTGCTGATCCAGTTGACGGGCACCTCAGGGTTCACCGGGTTCCGCCAGGCCTTCGTGATGAGCGCCGTGTGGCTGGCGCCGATGCTGCTGTTCCCAAAACGCACCCGCCTGCTCGCCGCGCTGATCGGCGTGGTGTTGTGGGCCTGCTCGATGGCCAGCCTGGGTTATTTCTTCATCTACCAGCAGGAATTCTCCCAGAGCGTGATCTTCATCATGTTCGAGTCGAACGTGTCCGAAGCTGGCGAGTACATGACCCAGTACTTTGCCTGGTGGATGGTCCCGGCGTTCCTCGCGCACACCGCGTTCGCGTATTTCCTGTGGACCCGCTTGCGTCCGGTGTACCTGCCCCGTGGCCGGGCATTCGTCGCCGCCATGGCAATCCTGGTGGCCGTGATCGGTTATCCGCTGGTCAAGCAGACAATGCGTACCGGCAGCTTCGAGCAAGGCTTCGAGAAATTCGAAACCCGTATCGAGCCGGCCGTGCCGTGGCAGATGGCCGTGGCTTATCACCGTTATCAGGAAACCCTGGCCGACATGCAGGGCATGCTGCACAGCGCGAGCAAGATCCCGCCGCTGAAAAACCTCAAGGACCCGGGCGCCAATCAGCCGGCGACCCTGGTGCTGGTGATCGGCGAGTCCACCAATCGCCAGCGCATGAGCCTCTACGGTTACCCGCGCAAAACCACGCCGGAACTGGACAAGCTCAAGGATCAGCTGACGGTTTTCGACAACGTCATCACCCCGCGCCCGTACACCATCGAGGCGCTGCAACAGGTGCTGACCTTCGCCGACGAAGAAAACCCGGACCTGTACCTGTCCACGCCGTCGCTGGTCAGCATGATGAAACAGGCCGGCTACAAGACGTTCTGGATCACCAACCAGCAGACCATGACCAAACGCAACACCATGCTCACGACCTTCTCCGAACAGGCCGACGAGCAGGTGTACCTGAACAACAACCGCAACCAGAACGCCGCGCAGTACGACGGCGACGTGATCGAGCCGTTCAACAAGGCTCTGGCCGACGCGGCGCCGCGCAAGTTGATCGTCGTGCACCTGCTCGGTACGCACATGAGCTACCAGTACCGTTATCCGCCGAGCTTCGACAAGTTCCAGGATCGCAACGGCGTTCCGCCCGGTGTGCGTGACGATCAGGTGCCGACCTACAACAGCTACGACAATGCCGTGCTGTACAACGATTTCGTGGTCTCGAGCCTGATCAAGGATTACGCCAAATCCGATCCGAACGGCTTCCTGCTCTACCTCTCCGATCACGGTGAAGACGTGTTCGACTCGGTGGGCCACAGCACGCTGGGTCGCAACGAAAACAAGCCGACGGCGCCGATGTACACCATTCCGTTCATGGCCTGGGCGTCGCCAAAATGGCGTGAAACCCACGACTGGAGCTTCGCCGGGGACCTGAGCCGGCCGTACAGCAGCTCGCACTTGATCCACACCTGGGCGGATCTGGCCGGTTTGAGTTTCGATGAGCTGGATCGCACCAAAAGTCTGGTCAGCGACAGCTTCAAGCCGCGTCCGCTGTTGATCGGCAACCCTTACGAACGCGAACAGCGGGCCCTGATCGACTTCAGCCTGATGAAGCCGAAAAAACCCGCGGCCACCACTACGGAAGTGGTGCTGCAGGAGTAACAGAAAGGGTCGGAACCGGCCCTTTTCAACATTTACAATCGTACTGCCCCTTCCCTTGCAACCTGCACGCGTCATTCACGCGTGCAGCGTTCGTCCGATACGCCGTGGAAATACCCTGTAAAACCTAGACTGAACGAGCGTTAACCTCTTGTTAATGCCCTCGACGGACACTGCCCCTCGAGGCTTTGATTCATGGATGAACGGCTCCGACATTTTTCGTAGGAGGCACCATGAAAACCACGACTGCAATCCTTGCCGGTCTACTCACCCTGGCATCCGCCAGCGCATTCGCCGAAGGCGGCGCCGAGCGCATGAGACATTACTGGGCCAACTTCCCGGTCCATTCCGCACAAAGTCAGCAGGCTGACGCGAAGACCAATGAACTCAAGGTCCCGGAAGACCAGACCGCCCAGGTCACCGAGTCCTATCGCCCTTGAGCGAACGCTTTACCGATGGACCTGCGATGGCTCGCTCTGGCTTCGCAGATGACAGTTGGGCGCCCTTTCCGGGCGCCTTTTTTTTACGCCTGCAAATCCTTGATCCAGAACAGCATGCGCCCGTGATTCGGGTCGAACATGCCTGGCGCGAAGCCGAATTTGGCATAGGAATTTTGCGCTATGGCGTTACCTTCGAGTACCTCCAGAGTGATCTTGCAGCAACCACGCTGACGGGCGATGTCCTCGACCTTGCGCAGCATTTTCTGACTCAGCCCCAGACCGCGAAACTTGGTCACCACGGACACGTCGTGCACATTGACCAGCGGCTTGCAGGCAAACGTGGAAAACCCTTCAAAGCAGTTCACCAGCCCTGCCGGCTCGCCACCGACAAACGCCAGGACGCTGAACGCGTGGGGCCGTTTGGCCAGTTCGGCGGGCAGTTGCTGCAACAGTTCAGGGGCAATCGGATGACCGCCGCCCATCGGGTCCTCGGCGTAATGATTGAGTACGACACCGATGGCTTCGGCATGCACCGGATTGGTGTAACTGGCTTGAAGCACAAGAATTTCTGCGGAATCCATTTCCTTCCTCGATCGCACGGGGCCCCGGCGCGTTTGATACGCGCTGATAGGCTCGGCGACCTTAGCGCGAGGCAGGTCCCGGCGACAACCCGACGTTTTCAGTGCCCCCAGATAAGCTCTTCGGTCCAACCCAGCTCGGCAAAATCCTCGGCTCGCAAACCGGACTCGCCGGCACAGAAAAACTCGTCCAGTTGCGGCGGCTTCACCGAAGTGCCGCTAAGCATGGCGTGAACCTGGCCGCGATGGTGGATCTGATGTTCGAACAGGTGCGAGATCATCCGCAGACGGCTGTCGTGCTGTGGCGTGTCGCGGGCGATGGTGACAATGCGCCCCAGATCGGCATCGCGCAGTTGCTCGCAGTAGGCGATCAGCCTGCGGTCGACATGGGCCTGTTCCCGGCGCAAGGCCTGTGACTCGGTGAAGGGTTCGTCAGCGTTGAAGAACACGTAGC
Source organism: Pseudomonas sp. NFIX49 (assembly GCF_900115915.1). Classification (NCBI taxonomy): domain Bacteria; kingdom Pseudomonadati; phylum Pseudomonadota; class Gammaproteobacteria; order Pseudomonadales; family Pseudomonadaceae; genus Pseudomonas; species Pseudomonas sp. NFIX49. The sequence goes on from NZ_FOYE01000007.1 coordinate 28,550, forward strand.
AATCGGGATGCGGTTCGTCACCGCGCAACTCCCGCTCCAGCGCGTCGACGTAGAACCAGTCGCAGGTGAGGATATGGTTGAGGGTCAGGCGGATGCTCGGGAAGAAACTGACCCGTGGCGCCGCCAGCTCCGTGTCGTCGAGCTGGCTCCAGGCCTTGGCCAGTCGATGGTTGGCCCAGGCATTCTGATAAGCCATGGTCAGCAAATGGTGGGACAGGGGCTGAGTCATGTGGCGCCTCCGTGTTTCAGGTCTCGGCGAAGCGTTGCAGCTGCATCTCCTGCAAGCGGCTGAGGGTCCGGCGGAACGGGAATTCCAGATAGCCCTCGGTATAAAGCGCGTCCATCGGCACTTCGGCCTCGATGTACAGCGGCACCTTGCGGTCGTAGCACTCGTCGACCAGCGCGATGAAGCGGCGCACGCCGTCGTCGTGCACCGACAACTGCGGCAATTCACGATCGCCGGCCACCACCCGCTCCGCGCCATCCTCGGTGCCACGGGCGATCCGCCCCTCGCGTTTTTTCGCGCTGAGGTTCGGCACCTCGCTCAACAGGATAGCCCGGTAGGTGTCACACAGCGCGATGAAATCCATGGCGGCGAACGGTTGGTCGCACAGATCGGCGTAACGGCACCACAGCACCGAATCGCTGGCCTGCACCACGTTCAAGGCACGGTAACCGACCGGCACCGGTTCGCCACTGACGGTTTGCCCGGCCGCCAAGGCGTCGAACACCTGGCTTAGCGCGCTAGCCTGCTCCGGCTGAGTGACCCAGTAACGCTGCTCGATGGCACCGGGATGCAATCGATGATCTTCGGCGCCATTCACCGCGACCACTTGCATGTGCTGCTTGATCGCGGTGATCGCCGGCAAAAAGCGGTCGCGGTTGAAGCCGTCGGCATACAGCTGATCCGGTGGCAGGTTGGAAGTGCAGACCACCACCACGCCCTCATCGAACATCACTTGAAACAAGCGCCCGAGAATGATCGCGTCGCCGATGTCATTGACGAACAGCTCGTCGAAACACAGCACTCGCACTTCAGCCGCCAGCTCACGGGCCAGGGCCCGCAACGGATCGGCGATCCCGGTCAACTGAAAGGAGCGCTGGTGCACCCAGCCCATGAAGTGGTGAAAGTGCTGCCGCCGCGCCGGCACCCGCAGGCTCTGATGAAACTGGTCCATCAGCCAGGTCTTGCCGCGCCCGACCGGGCCCCACAGGTAAACGCCGGTAACCGAACGGGCACCGGCGTGCAGGGCTTCATGGCATTTTTGCAAGGCCCAGACCGCGTGTTCCTGGGCTTCATCCTGGATGAAGCCCTTGTGGTCGACGGCGTATTGCCAAGCGCTCAGAGGGGAGTCGAAAGTCATGCGCGGCAGTATGCCACGACGGCTACAGGGAAATATCCAGCCGAGCGATTTTGCCCTGTTCGTTAAGGCGGAACGTGTAGCGCAGCTCCAGCGGGCTGCCGGGAAACGTTCCGGAGATCAGCCCTTGCACCAGCACTTTGCCGGTGCGCTGCTGGACGCCGAGCACTTCGACCCGCGGCTGATAGCGCTGGGCGGTGTCCTGCATCCAATTGGCGATGGCCTGCGGGCCGACCTGATGATGGCCTTCATCGAACACGTGGGCATCCTCGGCAAAAAAACTGCCGACCCGGGAGGTATCGCGAGCATTGGCAGCATTGATGTACTCAACGATGGCCGGGGCGAGTATCGAGGTGGGATGGAACATGAGTGCAGCTCCTTTTTTCGGGTTCTGTCGCCATCCTAGAACAGCCCTGCGTCAATTCCTGTCAGGAGTGAAGCGGCCGTTTTCGTCCAGTTGCATCAGCCGCTGCCAAGTGCGCAACAGCTCGCTGCGCCGCCCCGGATAGCGCTCGCCCTGCAGGCTGGCGGCGGCAATCCGGTCGGTGCGAAACGTACGATAGGCGCCGCGCAATTCGCACCACGCGACGATGATCCGCACCTCGTTGAGAAAACCCAGCGCCAGCGGCCAGATCAACCGCTGGCTCTGCACCTGCTGCGCATCGGCGTAATCGATGTGCAGCTTGGCCTGATCGCGGATGGCGTGGCGGAACACGTTCAACGGCACGGCGTTTTGCGGAAAACCGTAACCCGGCGGCCCGGGCATGACAGTCGGATTGCGCAGCGCTTCCTGGGCCTGCGGGTCCAGCACCGCAGCGATTTTCGCCAGTGCATCCGCAGCCGCTTTGCTCAGCACCTCGTCGCCGCGCTGATCGACATAACGCAGGCCCAGCACGATGGCTTCGGTCTCGTCGGCGTTGAGCATCAGCGGCGGCAGAAACAGACCGCTGCGCAGCACATACCCGATGCCCGCCTCGCCATGGATCGGCGCGCCGAGGGCGGTCAGTTCGGCGATATCGCGATAGAGGGTGCGTTCGGAGATTTCCAGCTCGGAGGCCAGCGTCGCGGCGGTCACCGGGCGCTTCTTGCCACGCAGCACTTGCAACAGGGTCAACAGTCGAGTGGTTCGCGACACGGTGTGAGGCTCTGGGCAGAAATTTGCCGGAGCTTAGCAGAGCCTGGTGTCAGAAATTGTCAGGAGCTTTCACCAGGCTCGGAGGGGATCACGCGTCGACTTTATGCCTGGCCGCGTACAGGCAAAGCATCTCCATGGCCAGGGTTGCCGCCGCCAGCGACGTCACGTCCGCGTGGTCATAAGCCGGGGCGACTTCCACAACATCCATTCCGACCAGATTGATCCCGCGCAGACCGCCAAGGATTTCCAGAGCCTGTACCGTGCTCAACCCGCCGCATACCGGCGTACCAGTGCCCGGGGCAAAGGCAGGATCCAGACAATCGATGTCGAACGTCAGGTACACCGGGTTATCGCCGACCCGCGCGCGAATCGCTTCGACAATGGCTTCGCAACCACGGCGATGCACTTGCCGCGCATCGAGCACCTGAAAACCCTGATGATCGTCATTGGTGGTGCGCAAGCCGATCTGCACCGAACGCGCCGGATCCACCAGCCCTTCTCGCGCCGCGTGCCAGAACATGGTGCCGTGATCGACCCGCTTGCCCGCCTCATCCGGCCAGGTGTCGCTGTGCGCATCGAAGTGGATCAGCGACAACGTGCCGTGCTTGCGCGCATGGGCCTTGAGCAGCGGATAGCTGATGAAGTGATCGCCGCCGAAGGTGAGCATCGCGCTGCCGGAGCTGAGAATGTGCTCGGCGTGGGCCTCGATACTTTCCGGGATGGTGTGCGGCGAGCCGTAATCGAAGTCGCAATCGCCGTAATCGATCACCGCCAGATGATCGAACGGGTCGACCGCCCACGGCCAGTGCCGTTCCCAGGCAATCCCGGTGGACGCCGCGCGAATCCCGCGCGGCCCGAAACGTGCGCCGGGACGGTTGCTGGTGGCGGTGTCGAACGGCACACCGCTGACCGCCACGTCCACGCCGCGCAGGTCGCGGCTGTAGCGCCGGCGCATGAAACTGGTAATCCCGGCGTAGGTACTTTCGGCAGCGGTGCCGTAGAGGCTGTCACGGGTCAGGGCCTGATCGTTTTGCACTGGCACGTCCATCGGTGTGCTCCTGTTGTTATGAAAGGCTATTGGCGGCTACGGAAAGTGGTCCACAGGCGTGTGCGCTGGCGCATGTCCTTGAGGCTCATGCTGTGGTCGGCGTACAGCCGCTCGCGCACTTCGGATTTCGGGTAAATGTCCGGATCGTTGCGCACCGCCTCATCCACCAGCGGCGTGGCGGCCTGGTTGGCGGTGGCAAAGAACAGCGTATTGGTCAGCGCCGCCACGGATTCGGGGCGCAACATGAACTCGATGAAGGTGCGAGCAGCTTCCGGGTGCGGCGCGTCTTTGGGGATGGCGAGGTTGTCCTGCCACACCAGCGTGCCTTCCTTGGGGATCCGGTAAGCCACTTCAAACGGCTTGTTGGCCTTGCGCGCCTGATCGGCGGCCATGCTCGCGTCACCGTTGTAGGTCAGCGCCAGGCAGACGCTGCCGTTGGCCAGATCATTGATCTGCCGCCCGGTGGCGACGTACAGCACCGAGGGCTGCAACTGCTGCAACAAGGCTTCGGCGGCGACCAGATCTTTCTTGTCGGTGCTGTAGGGATCTTTCCCGAGATAGTGCAGCGCCAGACCGATCACTTCCTGCGGCGAATCGAGAATCGCGATCCCGCAATCCTTGAGTTTGCTGGCGTATGCGGGCTTGAACAGCAGATCGAGGCTGTTGAGCGGCACGTCGGGCAGCCGCTGCTTCACGGCTTCGACGTTCATGCCCAGCCCGAGCGTGCCCCAGGTGTAAGGCACGCCGTAACGGTTACCGGGATCGACCGCCGCCAGTTTTTCCAGCAGATCCGGATCGAGATTGGCGTAACCCTTGAGCCCTTCGTGAGGGATTTCCTTCAACGCGCCGGCGGCCAACCCACGGGCCAGCACGCTGGACGACGGCACCACCACGTCATAACCGCTGCCGCCGGTGAGCAGTTTGGTTTCCAGCACCTCGGACGTATCGAAGGTGTCGTAGCGCACGTGGATGCCGGTTTCCTTTTCGAAGCGCTGCAAGGTTTCCGGCGCCACGTAATCGGCCCAGCTGTAGAGGTTGAGCGTTTTCTCTTCGGCCTGGGAGGCGATGGAGACGGTAAGCAACAACGCGGGCAAACACAGCTTGACGACGGGAGCCATGACGAACACCTGACCGAAGAAAGTGGTGGCAGGATGCGCCGTCGGATACATTCGAGAAATATCAAGTTTGTTAACCTGACTTTATCCAGGAGTAATGTGATGCTCGGTCAGCTCCACGATGTCGATCTTCAGCTTCTGCGGCTGTTTCTCGGCGTGGTCGAATCCAATGGTTTCAGCGCAGCCCAGGGTGAACTGGGGCTGAGCCAGTCGAGCATCAGCCAGCAAATGGCCAAGCTTGAGACGCGTCTCGGCTATCGGGTGTGCAACCGGGGCAAGGGCGGTTTCAGCCTGACGCCCAAGGGCGAGCAACTGTTGATTGCCGCGCGGGCGCTGTTCGATTCGATCGAAACCTTCCGCCATCAATCCAACGGCGTCGCCGGGCGCTTGATCGGTGAAGTGCGCTTGGGTCTGTCGGAAGCGGTCGATCAGTCGGTGCTGCAACGGGTGGCGGATGCGATCCGGCGCTTTCGCGAGCGGGACGAATCGGTGCGCATCGAGCTGATCAGCGCCATGCCCGGCGAAATGGAGCGTCTGCTGCTGCAACAGCGGCTGGACCTGGCCATCGGTTACTTCTCCCAGGTGCAGAGCGCGTTCGACTACCGCGAGCTGTTCAGCGAAACCCAGCATCTGTATTGCGCGCCCGGCCACCCGCTGTTTTCCGACGATGCGCCCGATGATGCGGCGTTGCAGGCCTGTGACCGGGTCGATCACCCGTACAGGTTTCTGCGCAGTGACGAGCCGTTCCAGGGCAAGGTCTGCTCGGCACGCTCGGAGCAGGTCGAAGGCACCCTCGCCTTTATTCTGTCCGGCAAGCACGTCGGTTATCTGCCCAACCATTACGCGCGCCAATGGCAGGACAAGGGCCTGCTGCGACCGGTGCGCGAAGGCGAATTGAGCTTTGACGTGGCGTTCCATCTGGCCCGCCATCGGGCGCAGGTGCCTGGCGATGCACAGAAGGCTTTTGAAGAAGATCTGCTGTCAGCCTTTGGTCGAACCTGAGCATTTTTTGGAACGCGGAGCGTCCCCGGCTGCATTCCCGAGCAGAGCGTGGGAACGATCATGCGTTGCCCTCGCCCCTCGCTTACGGCATCCTGCGCACCCATTTTCCGACCCGGCCCCGCATTGCGGCACGCAAACCACCATGACCGTCTCTGAAAAAGCCCCGCGCAACAACGATCTGATCTACGGCCTCAACGACCGTCCGCACTTCACCGCAACGGTGTTTGCCGCCCTGCAACACGTACTGGCCAGCTTCGTCGGCATCATCACCCCGACCCTGATCATGGGCGGCGCCCTCGGCCTGCAAAGTGAAATCCCGTACCTGATCAGCATGGCGCTGTTCGTCTCGGGCCTCGGCACCTTCGTTCAGGCCAAGCGCTTCGGCCCGGTCGGTTCGGGGCTGCTGTGCCTGCAAGGCACCAGTTTTTCCTTTATCAGCGTGATTCTCAGCGCCGGCTTCATGGTCAAGGCCCGGGGCGGTGGCACCGATGAAATCCTGTCGACGATCTTCGGTGTGTGTTTCTTTGCCGCGTTTATCGAAGTGGTGCTGAGCCAGTTCATCGGCAAGTTGCGCATGCTGATCACCCCGGTGGTGACCGGCACCATCATCACCCTGATGGGCCTGTCGCTGATCAAAGTGGCGATGACCGACATTGCCGGTGGCTTCGGCGCGGCGGATCTGGGCGCGGCGAGCCATGTGTTTCTGGCGGCGCTGGTGCTGGGCACCATTGTGGTGTTGAACCGGGTTGACGTGCCGTTCCTGCGGTTGGGCGCGATCGTCATCGGCCTGACCCTCGGCTACGTGGTGGCGTGGCTGATGGGCACCGTGGATTTCGCCAACCTGCCGCAAGTGCCGGTGGTCAGCGTGCCGGTGCCGTTCAAGTACGGTTTCAACTTTGATTGGGTGGCGTTCGTGCCGGTGGCGGTGATTTTCCTGGTGTCGCCGCTGGAGGCTGCCGGTGACCTGACCGCCAACTCGATGATCTCGCGGCAACCGGTCAAAGGCCCGCTGTACATCCGCCGGATCAAGTCCGGCCTGCTCGCCGACGGCCTCAACTCGGCCATGGCGGCGGTGTTCAACAGCATGCCGATGGTGACCTTCGCCCAGAACAACGGGGTGATTCAGCTCACTGGCGTAGCCAGCCGCTACGTGGCGTTCTTCATTGCCGGGCTGTTGGTGCTGCTGGGGCTGTTCCCGATGATCGGCGCGGTGCTGCAACTGATGCCGAAGCCGGTGCTCGGCGGCGCAGAGCTGGTGATGTTCGGCACTGTGGCGGTGGCCGGGATCAAGATCCTCGCCGAGGCCGGCCTGCATCGGCGCAACATGCTGATCGTGGCGATTTCCGTCGGCATGGGCCTGGGCATCGCCGCCGTGCCGGAAGTGCTGCGCGAGCTGCCGCAGGCGCTGCGCAACATTTTCGAGTCGCCGATCACCGTTGGCGCGCTGTGTGCGATCGTGCTGAATATCTTCCTGCCGGAAGAATTCATCGAACTGGAAGAAGATGACTTCGATCCGGAAGCCTCTATCCTTCAGGTCATGGAAAACCCCGACCTGCCGGCCAAAGCTGAACCCGCCGCGCCGGCCGCTGTCGCACAGTTGAACCGCTGATCCTGTCCGCTCCATCAAAAAGGGCTGATACCGGCAACGGTTCAGCCCTTTTTCAATGAGAGAGCATCAATGCGCCGCCTCCAAGCCGTCATCCTGTCCCTGCTTCTGCTCTCCCTCAGCGCCTGCGCGCTGTTCCCCAACCGCGACCCGGTGAACATCAACGTGGTCGGCCTCGAACCGCTGCCGAGCCAGGATCTGGAAGTCCGTTTCGCGATCAAGCTGCGGGTGCAGAACCCCAACGAAACGCCCATCGACTACAACGGCATCGCGCTGGATCTGGAGGTCAACGGCCATTCGCTGGCGTCGGGTGTGAGCGATCAGACCGGCTCGATCCCACGGTTCTCCGAAACCATCGTCAGCGTCCCGGTGAGCATTTCCGCGTTCTCGGTGCTGCGCCAGACCCTCGGCCTGAGCCAGACCCAAACCCTCGACAACCTGCCCTATGTGCTACGCGGCAAACTGGCGGGCGGGCTGTTTGGCACGATGCGCTTTGTCGATACCGGCAAGCTCAGTCTGCCCAGGGCAAGTGCTGCCACCTGGTAGGTTTCATAACTTTCAAACTGTTCACAAATCCTTATGGGAGCTGGCTTGCCAGCGATAGCGGAGTGTCAGCCACGGTGACGGTGACTGATACGGCCCCATCGCTGGCAAGCCAGCTCCCACAGTTTTTGTATTGACAGTCAGATCATGCGGTGAAACGCACACCCGGTTTCGCCCGCTCATCGACGCTCAACTCGAACACATCCGGTCGCGCATAGTGGCCGACCACGTCGTAGTCATAGCGGGCACGCACCAGTTCGGCGGTGTCGATCTCGGCGGTAAGCAGTCCGGCCTCGCCGCGCAACGGTCCGGCCAGCACATCGCCCATCGGCCCGACGATCACGCTGCCGCCGGCGATCAGCGGTCTATCCCCCGGCCAGTTGGCAACTTCCACGCCCAACTCATTCGGCGAGGCCTGTACCTGACAGGCGCTGACCACAAAACAGCGCCCTTCGTGGGCGATGTGGCGCATGCTGACCTGCCACATCTCGCGCTCATCCACAGTCGGCGCACACCAGACCTCGATGCCCTTGGCGTACATCGCCGTGCGCATCAGCGGCATCATGTTTTCCCAGCAGATCACGGCGCCGAGTTTGCCGACCTGAGTGTCGAGCACCGGCAGCGTCGAACCGTCGCCCTTGCCCCAGATCAGCCGTTCGGTGCCGGTTGGCATCAGTTTGCGGTGTTTGGCCACCAGGCCGGCCTGCGGGTCGAAATACAGCGCGGTGCAATGCAAGGTGCTGCCGGCCCGTTCGATCACGCCGATTACCAGATTGGCGCCAGTGCGCGCCGACAGCCCGGCCAGCGCTTCGGTTTCCGCACCCGGCACGTCGATGGCGTTGGCAAAATAACGGGCGTAGGCCTCACGGCCTTCCGGCAAGCGATAACCCAACTGCGTGCCGAAGCCCTCGCCTTTCGGGTAGCCGCCGAGCAACGCTTCGGGCATCACCACCAGCGCGGCGCCGGATTCGATGATCGCGGTTTCCCAGCTCAGGATCTGTTCCAGGGTTTCAGCCTTGCCACCGGGCAAGGCGCCGATCTGCAGGGCGGCAACGATTGATTTGGGCATGACGGTCACTCCGTGAAGTTCAGGTGTTGCTCATTCTCCGGCGCCACGGGATCATGAATAAAGACCGATCCACTGCTGAATGATATGAACCAGATGAATATCGCAACCGTCGACCTCAACCTGCTGAAAGTCTTTGAAGCCCTGCATGAAGAATCCAGTGCCAGCCGCGCGGCGTTGCGTCTGGGCGTAACCCAATCGGCGGTCAGCGCGGCCTTGCGCCGGTTGCGCGAAGTGTATGGCGATCAATTGTTCGTGCGCACCGGCCGCGGCCTGGCGCCGACGCTCAAGGCCAACCAATTGAAACCGGTAGTCAGCGATGCGCTGAACAAGTGTCGGCAAAGCCTGGCCATGGTCGACCCGACTGCCAATCATTACGAAGGACGCTCGGTCACTGTGGGCCTTTCGGACGATTTCGAGATCGCTTACGGCCGTCGCCTGATCGAGGAAATCGCCCGTCGCGCACCGAAACTGCGCCTGATTTTCCGCCAGACCCACAGCCAGATCGTCGCCCGGGCGCTGATGGAGCGCAGCATCGATCTGGCGATCACCGCCGGCGGATTTGCCGAGCGGCTGCTCAGCCGTCAGGTGTTGGGTGAAGGGGGTTACGCGTGTCTGGTGGATCCGGCGAGTCTGGCGCCGGGCCAGCAGCAGATCGATCTGGAAGAATTCGTCACCCGCGAGCACCTTCTGGTGTCGTCGGGCGGTTTTATCGGGATCACCGATGAAGGGCTGGCGGCGCTGGGCCGGACTCGCCGGGTCTGCGCCTCGACCACGCATTTCGCGGCGTTGCCGCATCTGCTCAAGGGCAGCGAGGCGGTGGCGACCATTCCGACCCACGCCGCGCAGGCCATTGCCTCACTGAGCGGGCTGGTGCTGCTGCCCTGCCCGCTGGCGCTGCCGCGCTACCCGATCGAACTGGGCTGGCGCACCAGCACCCAGATCGATCCGGTGGTGCTGACGGTGCGCGAAGCGATAGGCGCCAGTTTCAGGGCCGAGTGATTACTTGTTGGCCGCCATCAGGCGATTGACTTCACTGCGCACCATGTTGGCGAATTCCGGCGGCGACATGCCGTCCAGTTCGGCGCGCACGAACTCGGCCCATTTGCCCTTGCGCTTGGAGCGCTCGCCGAACAACCGCGCGGCTTCGCCCTTGGCTTTGCCCAGATTGTTCTGCCAGAGTTCGAACAGTCGGGATTTCTCATCTTCCAGCGCGGCGCGCTCTGCGAGGGATTTGTCGGCCAGATTGAAACTCATCGGGAATTACCTGCTGCATGAAATGGCGACATCTTACACGCTGGACGGAAACCTCTGACGCTGGTTTTTGTTCCGGATGGAAAATCCCTGCAACTTTTCAAGGCGCGCCACACTCCATTGTTCACTGTCCATTCACCTGCAAGGAGTCACCCAATGGCCCGGAAAACCGCCGTTCAAGCCGCCGAAGACCAAATCAAGGACCAGGCCTTCAGCGAACTTCAGGCGCTGATCGAAGAGTCGGAAAAACTGCTCAAGAGCAGTGCATCCCTGGTCGGCGAGGAAGCGGAGACCCTGCGCGGGCAAATCGCCCAGAAATTGCAGCAGGCGCTGGATTCGGTCACCAGCGTGCGTGACCGCACCAAACCGGCGGTGGACGCCACCGAGAGCTACATCGGCGGGCACCCGTGGCAGACCGTGGCGATTTCCGCCGGGTTCGGCCTGGTAGTCGGATTGTTGCTCGGTCGCCGCTGAGCGCGAACAAAAAAGGCGAGCCCCTCGGGCTCGCCTTTTTCATGCCAGGCACAAACTCATTCGCCGGCCAGTTCACGCAGCTGCGACAGGGTCTGTTGATCCAGTTCGATCCCTTTGGCCAGTGACTTAGCCCGCTGCAAATGCCGCCGATCCCCCGGCAAACGCTTGAGCCCTACCCCGTGCATCTGCCGCACCAGTTCCTGACTGCGTTCGGCAAAGCTTTGCCCAGCGGTCTTGCTTGGATCTATCACGATCAGCAACTGACCGGTCCACGGGGTCTTGGCGCCGGGATGGTTCTTCCAGTCGAACTCGAACGAGAAATTGCCACCGGTCAGCGCGGCGGCCAGCAGCTCGACCATCATCGACAGCGCCGAGCCTTTGTGTCCGCCAAACGGCAGCAATGCACCGCCTTCCAGAATCGCCTTTGGGTCGCAGGTCGGCTGGCCTAGGCTGTCGACCCCCATGCCCGCCGGCAGTTTCTCGCCTTTGCGCGCTGCGATCTGCACGTCGCCATGGGCGATGGCGCTGGTGGCCAGGTCGAACACGATCGGTGCACCGTCAGCCCGGGGTGCGGCGAAGGCGATCGGGTTGGTGCCGAACAATGGCCGGTCGGCACCGTGGGGTACCACGCAGGTCATGCTGTTGACCACGCTCAACGCCACCAGACCTTCATCGGCGAAAGGCTCGACGTCCGGCCACAGCGCGGCGAAGTGATGGGAATTACGGATCGCCAACACCGCGATCCCGGCACTGCGGGCCTTTTCCACCAGCAGCGCACGTGCCGCCGACAGCGCAGGCTGGGCAAAACCGTTGCCGGCATCGACGCTGACGAACCCTGAAGCCACGTCCTCGACTTTCGGTACAGCCTGGCCGTTGACCCAGCCGCTGTTGAGCGTCGAGACATAACCGGGGATCCGGAATACGCCGTGACTGTGCGCACCGTCCCGCTCGGCGTTGGCGCAATTGGCGGCCAGCGTTCTGGCGACTTCGGCCGAGGTGCCGTGACGGGTGAAAATCTTTTCCAGCAGTTGAGTCAGCTCGTCCAGGGACACCGTGGACGAGAGCGAATGATCGTGTGGCGCAGACATCTGAAGCTCCAGAGTAATTATTGGAGGGAACAACAGCGAACGGACAACCCGCAACGGCGATTAACCACATGCAGCCGACAACCTGTCAACCCTGGCATGCGCATCGACCCGGGCGCGATATGTATTTACCACCGGCACCAGACACGATTTTTTTAGCCTCGGGTTTCGATCAATCCACGCGTGCAAACGCCCTTATCGAGACTCGAGATGTCAGCCCCCACTCCACCGTTGTTATTCCCCGAAACCTTTGACTCACCGGGTCTGTGGCCCAAACTGGGCAAGGCCCATGGCTTGAGTGAAAAGGATTTCCGATGGCTCGCCCATGCCAGGCTGACGTCCGACGCCCTGCGCCGCCAGCAAGACCCGCCGATGGTGATAGAGCGTCTTCTGCTTCACGCTGCCGAAGTGCAGCCGTTGCCGTTGGCTGGCGCGTTTGTCATCGGTGAAACGCCGGACGACAAGGGGCTGATCCTCTATACCCCACAGGCGGGCATCCAGAAGTTCCCCAACCGTACCGATTTGAAAGAGCGGCTCGAACAACGGCTCAACGACGTCGATGAGCAAGACAGACTGCTGCCATTTCTGGCCCTGCCACTGCGCCAGCGGTTGCAGGATGCGAAGCGTATTTCAATAACGTTCACCAACCTCAAAGGCGATGCCTTCGCCGAGCAATCGGCGGACTTTCAACAGTGCCTGCTGCTGAACGCCGAAATGATGTGCGAAGAGCTGAAAAAACTTCCGACACTCAGACAGCTTCTGGATGCGGTGCTGGATGAGCTGCTCAAGCCTCATTTCAGGTCACTGTCGCAAAGCCGCACCCAGGTCAGCTTCGATCGAACCGCTGGAGACCGTGACGAAAGACAACGCATGAGCGACGGTCATTGGTTCGACTTCATGAGTCTGAGTGATGCGGTACTGACCTATTACCGCCACCAGAACTGGCCAACCGCGCAACCACCGCGCTTTTCCAATCCGGGCAGGACCCCGGCGACCGGTGATCAGGCACAGTGGGAAAACGCTGTGAAACAGGCCGCAAACAAACTGCCTGCGCTGTTGTTCCGGCACCTGGAGCGTTATTGGGATGCGCCATCCGCTCTCGGAATGTCGCGACGTACCCTCTTTGGCCAGGCGCTGGGAGATCAGGCACATAACGAATGGATGTCCAGGCGCGAAAGCGGTGTCATCGATGCCGGTCAATTCAACACGCTGCAGCAATTGATTCGACCGGTCACTCAGGCCGTTCACTTTCCAGTCGTGGAAAACGTACGTTTCTGGGAGCGCGAAGCCAATTTTGTAGAACTGGCGGGCTCACTGATGATCAGTGAGCCTCATGCCTTCCTCTACACGCCCGCTCAAGGGTTGCAATTGCTCAAGGATTACAGGGACCTCAAGGATACGCTGAAGGCAAAATTCCTCGCCAAGGGCCACGAAGACGAACTCTATGGGCTGCTGAGCCTGGAAGAACGCAATCGTTTTCTCGGCTTCGGACAACCGCAGGTGTCCGGCGAGCGGCTTGTCGGTGACATTTTCAGAATTCTGTTCGAGTCAATCATCACCAAACAACGGCAGAACATCGAATATGCGCTGCAAGTCTTTCGCCACAGCGACGGGGCCGTGAACCTGCATGCGCTGTTCGACAAGAGCCTGGACATCCGCTCGATGATCCACGCTCAGTTGCAGAAAATCGATACAGGGGGACGGTGGAGCACGCACCCGGTGATCTCCGGCAACCAGCAACCTTCCATGGTGCTGGCGGACAAGGCGCTTGCAGCGATCAAGACATTCGATTCGGTGGCTGCGCCCATCCTCAAGCAACTGAGGGCTCAACCGATGGCGAATCTGGCGATCCAGCGCTACTGGCTCGAGCGCCTGAAACCGGATCTGGCACAGGCATGGTTTCTGGGGGTCAACGGCGAGGCCCGACTCAGATTGCTCAATGGGTCCCTGAATGCCTCGATGCAGGCCATAGTCAGCAATGTCATCAATGCCGATCAGCCGAGTCGTGCACAGCGCTCCGCCCTCAATGGCTTCCGCCCGGATGCCTACACGTTGACGCTCGAGTGTTCCGCCCATCCGACGCCGGTGCCCTTGGCCCATTGCGTCTTCATCACCGAGCGGGGCGGGCTCGATGAACAGCACTCGGGCCGCGCCGTGTTGTGGACGCCCGCCCTCGGGCTGGAAGTTTTCGATACCGTAGCCATTGCCCGGCAGGTATTGAAACGGCGCCTGAACGACGGCGACCAACGCCTCTTACTGCTGGAAAACATCGTGCCTTCGCAATACCTGCCTCATCAACGGTACAGCCTTGGCCCATTTCAATATATCCATGGCAATGTGTTGCAGGAGTGCATGCAGTCCACCATCGGCCACTATCTGGATCGCTGCCAACAAGTGCGTGAACGGGTCAAGGACACCAAACGCCGTGACAAGGCGCTGGAAAAACTGCGTGATGTTTGCCTGGCCGACAATCTGTCCTTGGCCAGCGCGCACGCCCGGGCGATTGCCACTCAGCAGACACTTCCCGCCTGGCTGGGGATGGCCCCGGTCCAGGAGCAAAAACGGCATGTGGAGATACTGGAACAGTGGTATCGAAGCGTCACTGACGACGAGGATTACCTGTCCGGCATACCCTCACTGGTCAGTCATGTCGAGCAGACACTGAAATCGATGCTCGACAGCCGGTTTCCAGACAGTCGTCTGGACCCGCATGAGATTGAAATCACCCCCAGCCTGGCATTGGCCGGCCCCGCGCGATCACTGGTCGAATTTGCCCTGAATCACATCAACGTCGCCCAAGGCACCCGTTTCAGTATCACCTCGAAAAACGCCACCACCTTGCCCACCACACTGGACCACAGCGCCGTGACGCAAATGCTGCTGTCACTGGAGATACCCACCACCTATGCCCGCAAAGTGGTCAGCGCGTTGTCGGCGAGCGACCCCGGAAGCCATAAACGCAAGCAACGTTTTTTCCGTCAGTTGCCTTGGCAGCTGCTGCAACACGCCCACGCAGCAAAACTGCAGCAACATCTGTCAGGCAGTGCCTTTGGTCTGATTCAGCAGGTACTGGACATGCCCGATGCCCTTGCCCGAGCAGCGGTGCAAGACGCACATGCCATCGCTTGCCCGCTGGCGCTGATCAAGACTGCCGGAGCCACCGCCGTATCCGTGCAGGGGATATACGTTTTTACTCCAGGCGGCGGGCACAAGGGTCCCCTGGTGCTCTATGCGCCGTATGCCGAGCAGATCTTCCAGGAGTTCGAAGACGAAAAAAAACTGATTGCAGCCCTCAACATGCCGGGGCTGCTACAAAACCTGCTGCTGCGGCGACTGCCTGACAGCGAGCGCGCGATATTTCGCAACCTGCTGGCGTCTTCCATGGGTCAAACCAGCGAGATGAAGCTCGCCATCAAGGCAATTGAAGGGAATCTGCTGGAACACTTCTACAACGACAACCTCATGCTTCTGGAACAGCATTTGAACGCCCAGAAAAAAACGGACTCGGCGTTCGATTGGGAGACGGCGAAGACCCTGTTCAGCCAGCAGATCAGACGGCTCAGCGGTGTATTGCCGGGCAAACTTGGCTTCATTCCCATTCTCTGGAAAGCCTATGACGCGTTCAAGGATTCCGCCGAGGCCCTGCAGAATCACCGTTGGAAACGGGCACTCAAATCATTTGTCCAGGGCGCAGCACAAATGGTGCAAGTGGGTCTGCTTCCGCAAATATCGGGCGAAACCACAACGGTAGCAGGACAGGTAAAAGAAACCGTCGTATCAGGCCTGGCCGACATCGATCTGACTTCGCCCGGACGCACATCGTTGCAATCGTTCGAGGTGACAGACATCGCACTCAAGGATCTGAAGCTCAGCCCGAACCAGGGCACTTACCTGCAGGTATCGCGCAACCGCGATTTTGCTGCGGTTGATGGCAAGGTTTATCAGGTCGTCAAAAACGGTAACGCCTGGCGTTTGGCAAACGCTGGGGCCAAGGGGCCGCTGTTCCAGAAGACCGGCCCTCGCATGGTGCGAATCGCTGATGACCAGATCGTCCACTACGGCCAGGCGTTCGGCAGAATGATCGAACGCAATAGCCTCGCGAACCTGCGCCGCATCATGCTGAATATCGAGGCGCAGGGAATGGATGAAATCCGAGTCAGGTTTCCTCTGAAAGCCCGGGCGCTGGTGAATGCAATCGACCTGGCCCGACGCTACGCCTTCTATTGTCTGCATAACCTGGTCCCGCTCGCCAACGGCGCCATCCATTCGCGGGTGAACAGCTTCCTGAAGGACTTCTTCAATGTGCCAAAGATCACACCCGCAATTCTCACAAGGATCAGCGAGGCGATTGTGCCCATCTGCAATGCGCTGGTGGACCCAGCCGATGAGTTACTCAATACCGACCGGTTCGTTGTCGGCTCGAACAAATTGCTGCATGACGTCATCGCATTTGTACTGGAAGGCGATACAGAAAAACGCGTGCATTTCACCGAGCACTTTTTCCAACAGCAGCTGGATCATTACAAACTCTTCATGCTTGAGCAGTTCGATGTAGATGGCCATGCGCAGGCGTCGACGTTGATACACGAGTTTTCCCATCAATTCAGCAAGGCGCTGGATATCGCTACCCTCAGGGCGCGGGAACCGTTCATAGAGTTGATATCAACGATTACGACCGAGGGTAAGAAGCTGTACAACGAACTTGACTCCGAGCAGCGTTCAGCCTTGTCGCTCAGCACGCCCCGCTCACAATTGTTCGCGCAATGGAACACCGTTCTAAAGACTTGGGTCGATGTCGACAAAGTGCCCGGCATGGAACTGATCAACACGGAAATCCTGCGGTTGACCGGTACGCAGAATCTTCGGCAGGCGCGTGATGCATTTCTCGACCAGCAGTCTCCGGACGCCCGTATCGCTGTCATCCTGCGTAACGCCGATTCGATAGCCCGCCTGATTTGTGAAGTCGGGCGTCAGCTGGATCCCGTGCCGGCCCCGTAGAATCTGGAAAAATGCGCAGGTTCAACACCTGCGCAACTGCGTTCGGGATCAGTCCTTCTGATCGCGCAGGACGTTGCCCGATGCGCCATCGATACGGAATTCGTACACCGCGCCATCAGCCTTGCGCCCTTCCCCTTTCCAATAGCCGTCGTTGTCGGCCTCGATTTCGTAGACCTCGACATATCCGGCCTTGGTTTTTACGGTTTCGATGGCCTTTTCGATGGTGATCCATCCTGCGCCCGGGCGGTCGGCCAGCGCCGCGCCGGCACTCAGGAGACTGGCGGTAGCGACGAAAGCAGCCAAGGTTCTTTTGATCATTTTTTCACTCCATTTGTGGATAGTGTTAATGGGATGTCCTGGTTTTTGGGGGATCCTGGCGTTAAAAAGTTCCACGTTTGATGGGTAAATGACATGACGCTTGTTCTCGGCACCTTCCCCTCAAGGTTAGAATGCGGGAAATCAGGACGAGTCAATGACCCAGAACACTCTCTCGGAAGCCGATTACGATGCGATCACCGATGCCGCCGCGCATTGGTGCATGCGCCTGCACGCCGTCGATTGCACCAACGAAGAGCGCCAGGCGTTCGAGCAATGGCGCAATGCACACCCGCTTCACGCGTTCGAGTATGAGGCGATGCTGGAGATATGGGACGTCGCCGAGCACCTGCCGCGTCCGGAAACTGCACCGGTCTTGCCGATTCGCCAACCGGTCAGATCGTGGCGCCAGTACGCCGTGGCGGCTTCTGTCTGTGCACTGGCTTTGCCGCTGGCGGCCTGGACCGGATGGAACCTCGGCTGGCTGCCTGACAGCTATCAGCATTTCGCGGCCACCGACAATGTCCGCCATGTCACCCTGGAGGACGGCAGCCAGGTCGAGCTGAACCTCAACACCGAGCTGACCTTCAGCAATTACAAGGACGAGCGTCACGTTACCCTGAAGAAAGGCGAGGCGTTTTTCGAAGTCAGCCACGACCTGAACCACCCGTTCATCGTCAGGGCCGCCGAAGGCAGGATTCGCGTCACCGGCACCCGCTTCAATGTCTGGATGTATGAGGATCAGGTGAAAGTCAACCTGATCGAGGGCTCTGTGCTGGTCACCGGCAATTCCCGTCTGGGCGGTGACGGCTTGCGTCTGGGCCCCTCGATGCAGGCACGCTACAGACACGGCGACGACATCCCGCAAATCAGCCAGACCTATGCCAATGACAACTCGCTGGCCTGGCGCAGCGGCAAACTGGTGCTCGACAACCTGTCGCTGAACGAAGCGTTACCGCAAATCAACCGGTATCTGGACAAACCCTTGATGCTGGCCGACAACGCCACCGGTTCGATCCGCGTCGGCGGCATTTACAACATCAAGGAGCTGAACAGCTTCGCCAGTTCTTTGCCGAAAGTGTTGCCGGTGTTCCTGACCCGCAACAAGGACGGCAACCCGGTGATCAACCCGATCCCCCAGCAACCGCCAAAAAACTGAAGGCCGTTCCCGTGAGGGAGCGGCCTTCTGCCTTTGCGACTGTCGACGGATTAAACCGCTGATTACTGCGCTGCGACTTTCCCCGCCTTTTCCAGATCATCGCGCACGGTCTGCACCTGATACTGCGGATCGGCCTTGATCTGCTGTTCGGTGAAAGGCAACACGCTCCACTGCTTCTTCGAGAAAGCCTCGGTCTGATCCCGGGAATACTTCGACGCCGGATCGCTGGACAACGAAAACGCCAGCAAGCCCTGGGCATGCGGACCTTTATCGTCGAACGTTACGACTTGCAGATAACTGGTCCCGCTGACCACTTCCAGCTTGCCGTCTTCACGAGGCACGCTCTGGATGGCGTTGTAGATGCCCAGCGTGCCGGGACCACCGTGAATCGGCGTTTGCTGGCCACCACTGCTGACCACCTGCACATCGCCCCAACGGGTTTTCTCGGTCAGGCCCATTTTGGCGGCAGTTTCGGCCGACGCCAGCATCGCCTCGCGCAATGCTTTGGCCACTTCGGGCTTTTCAACGGCCAATCCACGCGGGGTGCGCTGCGCATCCTTCGGATCGAACGCCACGCGCCAGGCCTGCGGCGACTCCTGCATCGCTTGCATGATGCTCTGGAAATGCACCAGCCCGACGCCCGACTCCAGATTCGCCCGGCCGTCCCACGCTTTCAGGCTGCTGCACACCGATTTCAGCGCCGCTTCAGACTGAGAAGCGCAGAATTTCAACAGATCCGGTACGACCTGAGTCGCCAGAAACACCTGATCGTCCATCACCATGTGTTGCAGATCCTGCACCGACACCGGGCCTTTCTTGCTCAGGGTCGCCAGTCGATCAAGCGCAAAACGCGAACGCAGGCCCAGTGGCTGGCCGTCCTGACTGATCAACGGCGAAAAACCGGTCAGCGGTTGTGCCGGGTTGGCAAGCCAGGCCGAATCGTTGGAGTGCTGAACGAAGTCCTTGCGCAACAGCTGCGGCAATTGGCTGGAAGCGTAAATGCCCTTCTGCACGGCTTGCGGGTCGATGTCCCAGGTGCAGGCGCTGTTGGAACCGTCGAGCACGATCATTTTCAGACCAGCGCGCGGGTCGCTGCACCTGGCCAGTTTGTCGGCACTGACGTTCGGCACCACCGACAGGTTCATGTACAGCGTCTGGCCCTTGTCGTCCACGGCCAGGGTGTTGACCCACGGGATGCCCTGAATGGTGTGCACCGAATCCTGCAGATCCTTGAGATTGCCGGCGCGGTTCATGGCATACCACTGTTTCAGCACCCGATCATTGTCGAGGTTCGCATCGCGCAGGCTATAGGCGTACTGGTTGTCCCAGTCGAGCTTGCCGGGCCACTGCACGATCGGGCCGAACTGTGAGCTGTAGACGTCACGAGAAACCGGCACCACCTGGCCGTCAGCCTGTTTGACCTGCACGGTGACCGTCTGCTTGTTCATCGGCAGGGACTGGCCGTCGAGCAGGTAACGGGTCGGATCCTTCGGATCGAGTTGCAGGCGATACAGGGTGAAGTGCTTGGACGAGTCGACAGTGTGGGTCCAGGCCAGATGCTGGTTGAAACCGATATTGATCATTGGCAGACCCGGCAGCGCCGCGCCCATCACATCCAGTTTGCCCGGAATGGTCAGGTGCATCTGATAGAAGCGCATGCCGCCGACCCACGGGAAATGCGGGTTGGCCAGCAGCATGCCGCGGCCATTGAACGAACGCTCGCTGCCCACCGCCACCGCGTTGCTGCCACGGTCCAGTGCGAAGCGTTGCAGGCGCGTGTCCGCCAGTTGATAGGCCCGCGCATCGTTTTCAATCTTCGCAGTGGCCTGCGGCGGAGTAGCACCCGCCAGGGCTTCGGCAAACTGACCGACACCGCCCTCGACCAGCAGGCGACGGGTCAGCTTCACCAGATCTTCGGCGGCGATATCGCGCACCCATTCGCCCTGGCACTGTTGCGGCAGGCCCTGCTGACGGCGCTCGGCCAGATATCGGTTGTAACCGGCGGCGTAACCTTCCACCAGATCACGCACTTCGACCGGCTGCGCCTGCCAGAAGGCACTGACTGCCTGCGGCGTATTGAGCCATTGGAAAAAGACGTCGCTGACACGGTTCTCGCGCTCTTCGACCGTCAATTGTTCCGGCCCGAAGTAGCGCGAACGCTCGCCGTTGACCGTGACGATCTCGTTGGCCAGCAGGCACAGATTGTCCTGCGCATAGGCGTAACCGATACCGAACCCGAGACCGCGTTCGTTTTCCGCACGGATGTGCGGTACGCCAAAACCGGTGCGACGGATATCCGCGCCGGTCTGGCCGGAAGGACTGAACGCCTGTGCCGGCAGACTCAGCCCGAGAAAGAGGCCGGCAAGGGTCAGTCCGGTGAAATGCCTGGAAATAGTCACGCTCGCTCCTGATCGAAATGCCGAAGAGCGAACCGCCCGCCCCCGTGAACACGTCGGGCCCGGCTCGCTCTGAAATCACTCACGCGTCACGCGCAATGAGCCTGTCCAGAAAACGAAGCCGCGGGAAAAAAATTTAGTCGGTCACACACCCGTTTCGTGCCGCAATCACGGGGAAAAGACAAAACCACGACAAATTTTCTACATTTTCCGCTTCATGATTTGTCGAGCTGAAACGTCTTGTTTAGAGAGAGCACGAAAAACCTTTCCTGATCAGGCTCTGAAAGGAGTAATCGCATGTACAACCCACCCCTACCATCGGAAGGTAGCCAGACCCCACAAGGAGCGCACATGGGTTCACACGCCGACGTATTCGGGCAACGGGTCGAGCGTCACGGCAATGAACGCATCCGTATGCTGCTTAAAAGCTTCGGCCTGCGCACCAGCCTGATTCGCCTCAAAGTCATCGACACCCTGCTGGTCGCCGCCGAGGACGACCGTCGTCTTGGTGTGCGTGGTGTTCACAGCCAGTTGCTGGATCTGGACATTCCCTTGTCCTTTCTCAGCGTACGTGAAGTGCTCAAGCGCCTGTGCGCCGAAGGCGTGATCACGTTCAACGACGACAAGAGCTACAGCCTCCACCCCCAGGCTGCCGCCGTGCTCAACCACGATTGAAGCACGCGGCAGACGCTGTCAGGGCTTGACCTTGCGGCGCATCACGCCGTTGATTACCACAACCACCACCGCCACACCGATGGCGATGTACTGAAATGTTTGCTCGCTGAGCTTGCCGGCGTTTTGCAGCCAGGACAGGCCGAGCATGATCAGCAGTACGACAAGGGCAATCAGAATCGAATATTTCAAGCGTTGCTTCTGGGTCATTACAGGTTCCTGAACCGTTGGAATGTATCGGGTTTGTATCGGGGTTGATGCCATGCGCATACCGTTTGACGGGGATGCGCCGCTGTAAACGGGGTCTCATGTTACAGCCGATGAAGAGCTTTGGCTTCAAACGGCATTAACCATGAGGATCCTTGAAATGCTGCGTCGAATCACCTGGCTGATTCCTATCCTTGCACTGCTTACCCTGAGCGGCTGCATCATCTTTCCCCACGGCGGCTGGCATGGCGATCATCGCCACTATGCGCCGCAAGGTCCGGGCTACTATTACCATCGTTGATTCAACTCGCGGGAAGGATGCCAGCGTCCCTTCACTCAAATGCAACAACTGATTTAGTGTCAGCCGAAATGCCCACAGGAATGTGGGCATTTTTCTTAAGACTCTATTCATTATCTTGTCAGGCAATTCGCCCTTGCGAGTAGGCATCCCGACTTGTGCAACATCACGCAACCCCCCGTCATAGAGCGTCACAGCATTCATGTAGGAACAGTCTGACCCCGCCTCTACCCTTTGCGCTCTCTCTCGAATCTCGTGGAAGCGTATGCAAAGGACTCTCATCAATCTCTCGCCCCGACAAGCGCTCGGGTTCTGCCTCGCCATCATGCTGTTCGAATGGCTGACCTACATGGCCAGCGACATGGTCATGCCGGCGATGCTGACCGTCACTCGGGATCTTGAAGCCGATGCCCGTCATATCCCCAACGCGTTCAATCTTTACCTGATCGGCGGTGCATGCCTGCAGTGGCTGATCGGGCCTCTGTCCGACCGGTTCGGTCGACGCCGGTTGTTGCTGGCAGGTTGCGCACTGTTCAGCGCAATGTGCGCAGCGACAGTGCTCGCGCCCGGCATTGAAACGTTCAACGCGTTACGGCTGCTGCAAGGCATGGGACTGGGCTTTGTGGTGGCTGTCAGCTATCCCGCGCTTTCAGAAGTATTCTGCGAAGCTGATGCCGTACGCCTGATGGCGCTGCTCGGCAATGTGGCGCTGCTTTCGCCGCTGATCGGTCCCCTGCTGGGCAGCCTGTTGCTGGAATGGCTCAGCTGGCGCGAACTGTTTATCGGCCTGGCCACGGTTGCGGTACTTGCATGGACCGGACTGTACGTCTGCATGCCCGAAACCATCGGCGTGGTCCGTCGTGATGGTACTCAGCAAGCGCCTGTAGCCTTTTCTCTTGGTCAGATCGGTGCTCGATACCTTGCGTTGTCGCGCAACAAAAACTTTCTCGGGACCTGCGTTGCACTTGGCCTGATGAGCCTGCCGCTGATCGCCTGGATCGGTCTTGCACCGCTGTTGCTGATCCAGTCACTGGGGCTGACAACGCGGGAATATGCCCTGTGGCAGATACCGGTCTTTTCAGCCGTCATTCTCGGCAATCTGATTCTCGACCGGTTGCTGCCCACGCGCGAATTGCCGCAGTTGATTCGTCTGGCACTGTGGCCGTATTGCCTGGGGCTGCTGACCCTGGTGGCAGTCGCCATGACCAGCCTCCCTCTGATCGCGCTGATTGCCGGCCTCGCGCTGTACGCCGTAGGCCTGGGCATGAGCAACGCGGCTCTGTATCGGTTGGCGCTGTTTTGCAGCGATGACAGCAAAGGACTGGTTTCGGCCGCGATCGGCATGATTTCGATTGCCGTGATGGGTGCCGGTGGATCGTTGATTGCCGCCGTCGGCGGCGGCCATCGCCTCGAATTCTTCGCGCTGTGGGCCGCACTCGGCGGCCTGCTGTCCCTGCCCTTGCTCAATCGGTTTCTGCCTGCTGCGCCAAGGCCGACCGTTCAACATAACGATAAGGACGTCTGATGTTCCATTTCCCCAACAGCGACGCGCTCTGCGCGTTGACGCAACCCTATTGCCCGGATTCCGTGCCAGACGGGCTGTTCGACCAGGCCATGACCGAGATCAGCCGTTTCCACAGCCAGCACACCCCGGGCTACGAGCACTGGCTGAAAGCCAACGGGCTGACCGTGGACGATCTGGACAGACTCGACGACTGGTCGCGTCTACCGCCGATTTTCGCCAGCTTTTTCAAGCAGCACCCATTGCTCAGCCCCACCGGTACCCACGCGCTGGAGCTGACCTCCTCAGGCACCAGCGGTCAGAAAAGCCGCATGCGTTACGACGAACGCAGCCTGGGCGCCGCCCAGTACATGGTCGAACGCATCTTTCACCATTATGGCTGGAACAATCCGCAAACCCCGTGCAACTACTTGCTCTTGAGCTACGAGCCCGAGGGCACGATCAGCCTGGGAACCTCCTTTACAGACCAGTTCCTGTGCCGGTTCGCGCCCGTCAACCGGGTGACCTACGCCCTGCGCCATACCGGCAGCGGCCATGAGTTCGACAGTTTCGGCGTTATTGCAGCGCTGCAATCATTCGCCGAAGAAGGACTGCCGGTGCGGATTCTCGGCTTTCCCGCCTTTCTCTGGCAGACCCTTGAACGCATGCGAGCCACCGGCGTTCGCGAACTGCAACTGGCACCGGACTCGTTGGCGCTCTTCGGGGGTGGCTGGAAAACCCATGCCGCGCAGGAAATTCCCCGTCAACAACTGTACGAGCGCATGCACCGACAACTGGGGCTCCAAGTCACCCGCTGCCGCGACGGTTACGGCGCGGTCGAGCATCCGGTGCCTTACCTTGAATGTGCTCATCATCATTTCCATGTTCCCGTCTATTCGAAGGTCTTCGTGCGCAATCCATCCGATTTCACGGTTCTGCCGTATGGCCGTCAGGGCTTGCTGAGTTTCGTTTCGCCTTACATTTCATCGAGTCCGGCCCATGCGGTAGTCATGAGCGATCTCGCCACCCTGCATCCGGGCGCCAATTGTGGCTGTGGTCTGTCTGCAGACTGGTTCGAATTGCACGGCCGCGCCGCGACCACGGCCGGCAGAAGCTGCGCCATGGCCGCTTCCGAATTGCTGGGGAGGCACTGACATGTACCTGATCAACGGACAGCTGCATGCCGACTGCCGGCTCGCCGATGCACTGGATCAACTGAACCTGGACCTGCCACAGCGCCTCGGTACGGCACTCCGGCGTGCGACAGTCATCGATGCGGTGGCCGCTTTCGCCACACGATTGCAAGATCCGGATTTCAATCGGCACCTCGATCCCGACCACCGGCAGTCACTGATCCAGTTCTGCCAGCCTGAGGCGTTGAACCGCAAGCTGACACGCGAGCTGGGTGAGCAACCGGATACCTTGCGCCGCATCGACTACCGCCAATCACACTTCGAACGCTGGAGCCCGCTGGGCCTGGTGGTTCACATCACGCCAGGCAATGCGCCCCTGCTGGCGTTCTGCGCCGTGATCGAAAGCCTGCTGGCCGGCAACGTCAATTGGCTACGTCCCAGCAGCAGTGACGAAGGACTGACAGCCCGATTGCTGCATGCATTGGCGCAGTGCGACGCTACCGGTCAAATAGCCGGCCACGTCGCGGTCATCCCGGCAACGACTGCGCAAATCGGCCAACTGTGCCAATGGGCCAACGGCGTCTCCGCCTGGGGCGGGGAAGCGGCCCTGCAAGCCATCCGTCAACAACTCCCGGCAGGATGCCGCTGGATCGACTGGGGTCATCGGATCAGCTTTGTTTACCTGACGCCTCAGAGCGCGTCGCCAGAGGCGCTGGATGCGCTGGCAGACGAAGTCTGTCGTCTCGATCAACAGGCCTGCTCCAGCCCGCAATGGCTGCTGGTGGACAGCGATGACGAGGCTGATCTGCGCAGTATCGGCGATGCTCTGGCAGAGGCGTTCGACCGTCGGGCACACCAATGGCCGACCCTCACGCCTTCAATTCAGGAGGCTTCGCAAATCACCACAGTGAAGGCGATGGCGCAACTGGCTCACAGCTTTGTCGGCACCACCGGCCACGTCTGGGAAGCACCAGGCTGGCGGGTGATCTGGACGCATGACCGCCAACTCGGTCCCTCGCCGCTGTTTCGCACTGTGCTGCTCAAACCGCTGCCCCGCGCGCAAATCACCCGTACGCTGTTGCCCTGGCGAAACGCGCTGCAAAGCTGCGCCCTGATCTGCACCGAACACGAGACGGCAGAATTGACGCAAACGTTGATCTCGGCGGGCGTCACGCGAATCGCCCCCGCGGTATCGATTCACGAAGGTTACGAAGGCGAACCCCACGACGGCGTCTATGCCTTGCAGCGCCTGAGTCGACGGGTGTCGGTCAGCCTGCCGGTTGCGACGCTGTCTACCTGTGCCACGCTTGATCCGCTACCGGCACCGCCGTGCATCGCAGGTCGCCCGATCATGAACAAGGAAACGTTTGTCACCCGCCCGATCAATCCGGCGGCCCGCCTGTACTTCCGCTCCGGGGGCAGCAGCGGCGTTCCGGTGTTGTCGGGTTTCAGTTACCGCGATTTTGATCGGCAAATGCGTGCCGCCGCCGACGGGCTGTTTGCCGCAGGCCTCGACCCGGCCCACGACCGCGTGATGAACCTGTTCTTCAGTGGCGGGCTGTATGGCGGCTTCTTCAGCTTTTCCAAAGTGCTGGAGCTACTGGGTGTCACTCATCTGCCGATGGGCGCGCCCGCCGATGATGATTACCGCGAAATCGCCCGGATGATCATCGATCAACGTGTCACCACGCTGGTCGGCATGCCTAGCACCCTCCACCGTCTGTTTATCAACGAACAAGCCCGATTGCGTGCCTACGGCGGCATCGAAAAGGTCTTTCTCGGCGGTGAACATCCCGGTGAACAGAGCCGTGCATTAATGCACAGCTGCGGTGTCAGGCTTATCCGTTCGGCCATTTACGGCAGCGTCGACGCCGGGCCGCTCGGCCATGCCTGCCCGGCAACGTCTGATGGCGTATTCCATCTGATGAGCGATATTCAACACCTGGAAATCGTCGCATTTGAAGCCGATCAGCCGGTGAATGGCGATGAAATCGGCCGTCTGGTGTTCACCTCGATAGAACGACAAGGCCAGGACGTTCAGCGATACGACCTTGGCGACAGCGGCCGCTGGATACCCGGCCGGTGTCCATGCGGGCTGCTGGCTCCACGCTTCGAGCTGCTGCAACGTCACGGCCGGCTGCTGCGCATCGGCACGGACTTCATCTGTCTGGAAACACTGGCTCGGCATCTGCAGGTCGAGTTCCAGCTGGTCCTGGAGCACGCACCCGACGGGCTGGAGCGGATGCGGTTTCGCAGTTCGCTGCCCGCCCGCGAAGTTCATGACCGCCTGCTGGATTACCCGACGCTGGCGACCCTCATCCGCACGGGACTGCTGACGGTGGACGCAGAACGCTGTGCGATCGATCAGTTCGCCCGAAACAAACACAGCGGAAAGACGCCGCAGGTGATCGACAACCGCAGCGTGGTCCCGCCCACTGACTTGCAAGGAATGCAACATGAACACAAGGATTGAGTTGAACGAGCTCGTGGCGTTTGCCCGTCGCCATTCAAGCTTTTACGCAGGCCACTTCGCTGATGTGCCCGAGCACGTCACTTCGCTGGCTGAATTGCCGGTGATCGATCCCGCTGCCTACTGGGAGGGCAGCGAGGATCTCGACCACTGGCCTGCACTGACCGGTTCTCTGGAAAACGCACTGGTATTCAAGACGGGGGGAACCACCAGCGCCGGCAAATTCTCGATTTTCCGGCGCCAGGAATGGCAAACACTGGTGACGGATTTCGGTCGCAGTCTCAGCGGCCAGTTGAACGCGGGCGACCGCATCGCCAACCTGTTTTTCGCTGGCGACCTCTACGCCAGTTTCATCTTCACCCACGATGCGCTGGCGCATGTGGAAACGGATATCGTCGAATTTCCGTTCACCGGTCATGTCGACTCGGCCATCCTCGCCGATGCCGTCGTTCGGCACCGAATCAATGTGCTGGCCGGACTGCCCGCCCATTTGCTGACCTTTGCGGCCTGGCTTGAGCAGCACGGGCGGGTACTCGAGGGCGTGACCACCCTGCTCTACGCCGGGGAAAGCCTGTTCCCGGCACAACTGCGACGATTGGGCCGTGTCTTTCCCGGTGCGCGCATTGCGTCTCTGGGCTATGCCAGTGTCGACGCCGGTTTCATCGGCGCCAGTCAACGTGACTGCGCGTTGGGCGAACATCATGCGGCTGACAACCATAGCGTGCTGGAGATTCTCGACGAAGAAACCGGAGAGGTGATTGACGGGTGCAACCGGGTGGGACGACTGGTGGTGACCAACATGACCCGTCGCTTGATGCCCTTGATTCGATATCCGGTCGGCGATCGTGCCTGTTGGCGAGAGCCCGGTAATGTTCCCCGGCGCAAATTCGCGTTGATGGGACGCTGTGCCGACAGTCAGCGGGTTCGTGTCGGCGTACTGACCCTCCTGCCTCAGGCCATCGGCCAAACCGTACAGCGGATTACCGGCAGTGAAGACTGGCAACTGGTGATCGAACAGGAAGGCACAAGGGATATTCTGCGCCTGAGCTGGGTACCGGATGCCCTGTCTGCGACGGGTGAGCAGGCAGACCGGTTACTGCACCGTGCGTTGATCGAAGCCTATCCATTGATCGAAGAATTGAGCACCGGGCATTTGCTCGAATTGCAGATCCGGCGCTGCACGATTCAGTCACTGTCACGCCATCCACGGTCAGGTAAACAGCAGCGTGTAGTCGATCTGCGGGTATACGACAATCTGCACCGGGAGGACCGTTGATGGAAACCCTGATCCTGCGCAGTTACCGTAACAGCGACGCCCGTGCCGTCAGCCAACTTTTCAGAAAGGTCTACGCCAACCAATACGCTCAGCCCCATGTTTACCTGCCGCGCATGATCACGCAGAACCATGTCGGCGGTCGCTGGCATTCATTGGTTGCGGTGTCGGAGGGGAAAATTCTGGGGCACGCGGCATTGATTCGCGACAAGGAGTCGCGCATCGCCGAACTCGCATTGAGCGTGGTGGATCCACAGAGTCGTGGCCAGAAAGTTGCCACCCGACTGAGCCGGCAATTGCTGATTCATGCCCAGGCGCTCGGATGCCACGGCGTGACGATCAAGCAGATGACCCATCATCCCTACACGCAACGGATGGCCGCCCGTCTGGGGTTTCACAACACCGGGCTGCTACCCGATCATGCCCCTTCGCCCTTTGGCGAACCGGTGCCGGAGTCGTTGGTGCTCGGCTATCTCCAGATCGACGGATACCAGCGACCGTTGCCAAGCCTCGCATGGCCGGATGGCTGTCGCGAGTTCATGCAGCAGATGGTCGACAAGTTCGGGACACGGGACAACCCATCACCCTGGGTCGGCGACCCCATACAACTGGATCAGCGCTGGGGGCGCTATGACGGCTTATTGGAATCGCTTGACGACGGATTGCTCAAGCAACTGCAGCAGTTGCCGGACCATTGGCTGATTTCGATCAGGCTCAGACTCGCGCAGGGTTTCGACAGTGCCTGGCGCCAGTTGTCGACCATGGACTTCACCTTCACCGGGCTGGCGCCCGATGAAAAAGGCTCGGGATGGCTGGCGCTGTTTCATCGCGGGTTCCAGCCAGGAACGCTGACCTTGCACTGTCCGCGGATGCAACGTCTGCAGGCAGACATGCGGCGTCGGGAACTCAATGTGCCATGAACGACGAGGCCCGCTCCGTTAACCGGGCGGGCCTGCGTGATCACGCCTTGGCGCTGACACCCTTGTCGGTAGGAGGCTTGCGCTCCCCACCCTGACCATAAGTCTGCAGGTTCTGCAGCACATAAATGGCTTTCTTGTACTCGGGGATCAACGTATTGGCGTACTTGTTGCCCTTGAGATTGTTGTTCTGGATGGTATCCAGTTGCGTTGCGAAGTACTCCAGCGCATTGAACTTGGCGTCCGGATCCTTCTGAATGCCGAAGCGATCAAACTTGTCGCCGGCGTTGAGCAGAGTAATGGACGTGACTTCGGAAATCAGGCCACGGCTGCGCAGCATTGCACTGAGGCTGCCCAATTGTTTGGCCGAAACATTGGTGGGATCGAAACCCTTGATGTTCTTGTGCAGCCCCTGCTTGTCCATCTCGGCGATGCTGATTGCGTTGGGATCGTTGCCGACCATAGCCAGCATCTGCTTGACCTTCACGCTTTGGGAAACCGGTTTGCTCGAGCTTCCTGTGTCTCGAACCAGCAAACCCGCCTTGGGTTGCCAGGCACCGGTATAGCCGATAGTCATGAGCAGGCTCCTTGCGAGGAAAACATGAAAAATTCCTTGTTGGACGACTTTTGAGTTGCCCGGAGTATCGGCCGGCAAACTAATGGCACCAACTCCTTTCTGCACTTTTTTACAATTTTCGTACATTCACGATACAAACCGACAACAGCCCCGGAAATACGAGACCAGAGCGTTCATGACAATGTGATGAAAGTGGGTTTATCGCTCTAATGTTCGGGACAGTCAGTTCTCGTGTATCAGGCCGGATACGTTCCATCGGTCGGGATTGCATCTTTTAGGACGCAAGTACCTAAAGCTTCCCGACGTCGCGACGATACGTTAGGAAACCCGCGCTGTTTTTCCCCTCCCCACAATAAGAATCCCTGCTCAAGGACCGGTTTCCATGCCCGCATTCCGCACCATTCAGGCTCGCTACACGCTGTTTCTGGTTCTATTCATTCTGTTGTTGTCGGTGCTGACCGTGGTTGGCATCAGCCAGCTGGTCGCGCCCAAGCTGCGCCATACCGAAGAACAGGTGGTGCTCAATCGCATTGCTGAAGTGGCCGAGCAGATCCAGGGCGAACTGAACAAGGTCCAGGCGCAACAGCGCAGCATCACCCAGACCATCCCGCTGCTCGACAGCGCAGCCATCGACACCGTGTTGCCGGGGCTGGTGGATCAATACGGCGAGCTCAAAGTATTCGGCGGCGGCATCTGGCCGTTGCCCGGCCAGCGTGAGGCCGGACGCAACAAGTTCAGTACGTTCTGGCACCGTGATGCCTCCGGCAAACTGGCGGTAAACACCTTCTGGAACAGCGACGCGGCGCCCAACTATTACGACCAGAGCTGGTACAAGGGCGGCATGCAAACCCCGCGCGGCCAATGCGCCTGGGCCGCTGCCTATAAAGATGACGCCAGTGCCGAACCGCGCACCAACTGCGCCATGGCCATCCAGAAAAACGGCAGCGCCTGGGGCGTCTCGACCATCGACGTGACTCTCGGTTTCTTCAATGACCTGGTCGCGCGCAAGGAAAAAGACCTCAACGCCGAAATGCTGATCGTCGAGGCTGACGGCAAGATCATCAGCAACAGCTCGCGCATCAGCGGCCCGATCGTACTGAAGAACATCAGCGAACTGGCCGGCGGCTCGACCTTCGCCAGCCAGGTCAAGGCCGGGCTGCAAAACCGCGAGCAAGCGCAGCGCGTCGAATTCGACAACAACGGTGAAGCCAGCACCTTCTTCATGCGTCCGATCGAAGGCACGCCGTGGTTCCTCGCCACCGCGCTGCCGACCAAAATGCTCACCGCCCAGCGTGACGACGTGCTCAGCAGCCTGAGCCTGTTGCAGATTCCGCTGGTGATCCTGCTGGTGCTGTTGCAGGTCTACGCGATCCGCCAACTGGTCTCACGCATGAAAGCGCTGAAAGCCAATATCGATTCGCTGTCCAGCGGCGATGCCGACCTGACCCGGCGCATCACCATTCGCGCTGAAGATGAACTCGGTGCCATCGGGCACTCGGTCAATACCTTCATCGCCTACCTGCAGAACATGATCGGCGAAGTCACCCAGGCCACCGGCGCCATGGCCTCGAGCCTCGACAACCTGCAACGCACCTCGGCGCACACCAGCCAGATTCTGCTGCGCCACGCTTCGGAAACCGATCAGACCGTTACCGCGATCAACGAAATGAGTTCGACCGCCGAAAGCGTCGCGCAAAACGCCGCCGAAACCGCCGCCTTCACCCAGCGCGCCAATGAAAACGCCGACCGCTCGCGCGTGGTGGTTGGCGAAGCGTCAAGCAGCGTGGTGGCGTTGATCGACGAAGTGTCCAGCGCCACCCACAAGGTCGAAAGCATGCAGCAGGACGCCCAGCGCATCACCGAAATCCTCGGCGTGATCGGCGCCATTGCCGGCCAGACCAACCTGCTGGCGCTCAACGCGGCCATCGAAGCGGCCCGCGCCGGTGAACAGGGTCGCGGTTTTGCCGTGGTAGCGGACGAAGTACGAGCCCTCGCCGCCCGCACCCAGGCCAGCACCTCCGAAATCAACGAAATGTTGACCCGTCTGACCCAGGGCGTGAGCTCGTCGGTCAGCGCCATGGAAAACACCCAGGCCAGCTGCCAGTCGGCCGCCGATGCCACGGCGCGAGTCAACAGTGGCCTCGACGAGATGGCCGGCTCCGTCAGCCATATCAACAGCCTCAGCACCCAGATCGCCACCGCCGCCGAACAGCAAAGCGCGGTCACCGAGGAGATCAACCGCAGCATGGTGCAGATCCGCCACATGGTCGATGAACTGGTGGAAAGCGGCCAGGCCAGCGAACTCAACACCCGCCAGTTGCTGGAAGCCAACAGCCGGGTCAGTGCGATCATGGGGCGCTTCAAGGTTCGCTGACCGTTTTGTCATCTTGCGCTCAGTGGCCTGTCAGCTTTGATCTACGATCATGTTGGCAGGCCTGCCTTGTATCACTTGGAAACACTCCGTTGATGCCCGGCAGGAAAAACCGGTCAAAATGCCTTCCTTTTTTGACCGTTCCTCCTCTGAGCCGAGAGCCCTCCATGCGAAACCATCTGCGTCTGGCCGCCCTGAGCGCCCTGTTCATCTCCTCCCTGGCGCAAGCCGCCGACCTTATCCCGATCGAAGTCCACCGCGACGCCAACTGTGGCTGCTGCAAAAAGTGGATCAGCCATCTGGAAGCCAATGGCTTCAAGGTCGAAGACCACGTCGAAAGCGACATGAGCAGCTTCAAGCAGCAACACGGCGTACCGCCACGTCTGGCGTCCTGCCACACCGCCATCATCAACGGCAAATTCGTCGAGGGTCATGTACCGGCGGAACAGGTGCTGGCCCTGAGCAAGCGTGACGACCTGCTGGGCGTTGCCGCACCGGGCATGCCGATGGGCTCGCCGGGCATGGAAATGGACGGCATGAGTGATGCGTATCAAGTGATCGGCCTGAAGAAAGACGGCGCCGATGTGGTGGTGGCGGATTACCCGGCCCATTGATGACGGCGGGTTATCTCGGGCTGTTCCTGGCCGCGTTCGGTGCTGCGACGCTGTTGCCGCTGCAATCGGAAGCCGTGCTGGTCGGGCTGCTGGTCAGCGAGCGCTATTGGCTTTGGGGGCTGCTGGCCGTGGCGACGCTGGGCAATGTCCTCGGTTCACTGGTGAACTGGTGGCTGGGGCGTGGGCTGGAACGCTTTCAGGACCGGCGCTGGTTTCCGGTCAGCCCCAGGCATATGGAGCGAGCCCGCGTTCACTATCAGCGTTACGGTCACTGGTCGTTGCTGCTCAGCTGGTTGCCGGTCATCGGCGATCCGCTGACGCTGATCGCCGGCGTCATGCGCGAACCCCTCGGGCGATTTCTGTTGATCGTCACCCTCGCCAAAGGCGCCCGCTACGGGGTGCTGGCGATGCTCACCCTCGGCTGGCTCGGTTGAACGATCGGACCCGGGGATTGCCTGTGTTTAACGTCGCCCTAATCCGGCCGTTCCAGCATCGGCCGATTTCTTGTGGAGTTGTCCTATGTCCGTATCGCTGACCCGCTGGCTACCCGGCCTGCTCATGACCGCCGCCCTGCCCCTGCTCGCACACGCCGAGGGCCCTCAATACGGCCCGCAATTGCAGGGTTTCGAGTATCCCTACACCCTCAAGCACTTTGCCTTTCAGTCTCAGGGCAAGTCGCTGCAGATGGGTTACATGGACGTCGCCGCCCACGGCAAGGCCAATGGGCGCACCGTGGTGCTGATGCACGGCAAGAATTTCTGCGGCGCGACCTGGGACAGTTCGATCAAGGCCCTGAGCGAAGCCGGTTACCGGGTGGTCGCCCCGGATCAGATCGGTTTCTGCACCTCCAGCAAACCCGATCATTATCAGTACACCTTCCAGCAACTGGCGGCCAACACCCAGCAATTGCTCAAGGCGCTGGGCATCCAGAAGGCCACCCTGCTCGGCCACTCCACCGGCGGCATGCTCGCCACCCGTTACGCGCTGCAATACCCGGATCAGGTCGAGCAACTGGCGCTGGTCAACCCGATCGGCCTGGAAGACTGGAAAGCCCTTGGCGTGCCTTACCGCAGCGTCGATCAGTGGTATCAGCGCGAACTGAAAGTCACCGCCCAGGGCATTCGCGACTATGAACGCACGACCTATTACGACGGCCGCTGGAAACCCGAATTCGACCGCTGGGTGGACATGCTCGCCGGCCTGAGCAACGGTCCGGGCAAGACTCAGGTCGCATGGAACTCGGCGCTGATCTACGACATGATCTTCACCCAGCCGGTGTACTACGAGTTCAAGGACCTGAAGATGCCGACCCTGCTGCTGATCGGCACCTCCGACACCACCGCCATCGGCAAGGACATCGCGCCGCCCGAAGTGAAGGCGAAAATCGGTCACTACGAGGTGCTTGGCAAGCAGGTGGCGAAACTGATTCCTCAGTCCACGCTGGTGGAATTCCCCGGCATGGGCCACGCCCCGCAGATGGAAGAGCCGGCGAAGTTCCACGAGGCGCTGCTGGGCTGGCTGGACAAAACCAATCCCGTTCGTTGAAGAGGTAACGCTGATGGCGGTGCAGATTGCGGTGATCGATGACTGGCAGGACGTCGCGCGGGGCGTAGTCGACTGGTCGGTGCTCGACAGTCTCGGCGAAGTCACCTTCGTCCATGAGTACCCGGCGGACAACGCCACGCTGGCCGAACGTCTGGGCCGGTTCGAAGTGATCTGCGTGATGCGCGAACGCACACGCTTCGACGAAGACCTGCTCAAACGCTTGCCGAACCTGAAGCTGCTGGTCACCGGCGGCATGCGTAACGCGGCGCTGGATATGCCGGCCGCGGCCCGCCTCGGGATCAAGGTCTGCGGCACCGACAGCTACAAACACGCAGCGCCGGAACTGACCTGGGTGCTGATCATGGCCGCCAGCCGCAATCTGCTGAACGAGGCCAACGCCCTGCGCGCCGGCCAGTGGCAGCAAGGTCTGGGCGGCGACCTGCACGGCAAGACCCTGGGCATCCTCGGGCTCGGCAGCATCGGCCAGCGGGTGGCGCAGTTCGGTCAGGCGTTCGGCATGCGCGTCATCGCCTGGAGCGAAAACCTCACCGCCGAACGCGCCGAACAGGCTGGCGTCACCTATGTCAGCAAGCAGCAATTGTTTGAACAGGCTGACGTGCTGTCGGTGCACCTGGTGCTCAGCGATCGCAGCCGGGGCCTGGTCGATGCCCAGGCGCTGGACTGGATGAAGCCGACCGCCCTGCTGGTCAACACGGCGCGCGGGCCGATTGTCGACGAAGCGGCGCTGATCAAGGCCTTGCAGAAACAGCGTATCGGCGGTGCGGCCCTTGACGTGTTCGATCAGGAACCGCTGCCGGCACTGCACCCGTTTCGCACCCTCGACAATGTGCTGGCCACGCCTCATGTCGGCTACGTCAGCCGCCAGAACTATGAGTTGTTCTTTTCGCAGATGATCGAAGACATTCAAGGGTGGTCAGCCGGGGAACCTATCCGCCTGCTCAACTGAGTCATCTCGTCTTCGCGGGCAATCCCTGCCCGCGAAGCAGCACCCACTGTCTGCCCGCCAACACAACTGTCCGCACCGCAACAGTGCGCCCGCACTTTCCCGGCGCCCGAAATCGTGACCGGCCGGTCACCACTTTGCACCATCGACCCCACCAGACATGCACTTCGTCGGGGCGCCTCCCCTCCCGAAGCCACGGATTTCGTGAGCCTGCAACAGATTGTCGAACAATTCATCCAATCGCCCTGGCCCGCTCTAGGATCTGGCCTAGACTGGTTTTCGCGGGGTAAAACCGGCCAGTCACAAAGTCAAAAATTCGTCGAAACTTTTGCAGATCGCGGCGGGTCATCTGATAGGCAGGGCCAAAGCGACTGGTTCAAGTCTTGCAATGGCCCCCTCACCCATTCTGCTTGCACGTGTCGGGTAGCGTTTTGCTCACTCATGCGTGGCGTGTTTGCGCCCGGCCACAGGACCTGGCCATGGACATCGCATGTTCAAGACAAGAATCAGATCAAAAAGACGGGAGATTCATATGATCAGTGCGGCATTGGAAATTCAGGGAGAACGGGCTCATCAGCCGATGGGTGAATCGAGCACTTTAAGCGTTCCCGGCAGCCGATCGATCAGCGTCCCGATCACCAAGACACTGACGCCGATAGCCAGTCAGAACCCCAACAAGAAAAAAGTGTTGTTCGTGACCTCGGAAATCGCCGATCTGGTGAAAACCGGCGGTCTGGGAGACGTTTCTGCCGCCCTGCCCCGCGCGATGGCACATCTGCATGACGTGCGGGTGTTGATCCCGGGTTACCCGCAAGTGATGAACAGCGAGAATCCGATTCACATCATCGGTGAACTGGGTGGCCACGCCGCGCTGCCACCTTGCAAGATCGGGCGCATGGACATGCCCGACGGTCTGGTCATTTATGTCTTGATCTGCCCTGAACTCTACGCCCGTGACGGTGGCCCGTACGGCGCCAACAACGGCCGCGACTGGCCGGACAACCACATCCGTTTCGCCCGTCTGGGCCTGGCGGCTGCCGATATCGCCGCCAACCTCGCGCAAATCCACTGGTGCCCGGATCTGGTGCACGCCCACGACTGGCCGGCCGGTCTCGCGCCTGCCTATATGCACTGGCGCGGGCAACGCACGCCGACCCTGTTCACCATTCACAACCTGGCCTATCAAGGCGTGACCAGCCTGGGTTCGTGCCCGGAACTCGGGATTCCGGCCCATGCCCTGCAACAGGAAGGCATGGAGTTCTACGGCAAGATGTCGTTCCTCAAGGCCGGCATGGCCTATTCGAGCCATATCACCACGGTCAGCGCTACTTACGCGCAGGAAATCACCACACCGGATTTCGGCTGCGGTCTCGACGGTTTTCTCGCCGCCAAGACCCAGCAAGGTTTGCTCAGCGGCATCCCCAACGGCATCGATGAAAGCTGGGACGCCGCCACCGACCCGCACCTGTTCGCACCGTTCGCCATCGGCGACTGGGAAGGCAAAGCGGTCAACGCCGCCCACGTTCGCGAACTGTTCGGCCTGGAACAATCGGAAGGTCCGCTGTTTGCCGTGGTCTCGCGCCTGGTCTATCAAAAAGGCCTCGACCTGACCGAGGCGGTGTCGGAATACATCGTGCAGAACGGTGGCCAGATCGCAATCATCGGCCGTGGCGAGCCGGAAGAAGAACAAGCCATGCGCGAACTGGCGCTGCGCTTCCCCGGCCAGATCGGCGTGCGCATCGGCTTCAACGAAACCGACGCCCGGCGGATGTTCGCCGGCAGCGATTTTCTGCTGATGCCGTCGCGTTATGAGCCGTGCGGTCTGAGTCAGATGTACGCCCAGCGTTTCGGCTCGCTGCCAGTGGCGCGCAACACTGGCGGGCTGGCCGACACCATCGAAAACGGTGTCACCGGTTTCCTGTTCAACGAATCGACCGCGGACAGCTACCGCGAAGCCCTGAGCCGCGCGTTCAAGGTATTTGCCTTTCCCGAACTGCTCAACGCCATGCGCTGCCGGGCAATGGCCGCGCCATTCAACTGGTGCAAGGCGGTCGAACCCTACGCCGAACTCTACGAACAACTGGTGGCCAAGTCGCTGGGAAAAACGCACCACAAATAACCAGGGAGCTTTACAACAATGCCGTCACGGACACCTGAAAGCTGGCCCCACGGCGCGATCATGCTGGATGCCGACCACACACAATTTGCGCTGTGGGCGCCGGATGCGTTTTACGTCAGCGTCGAGCTGGGCAACGGCCAGTCGCTGCCCATGCTGCCCCAGGGCGATGGCTGGTTTGTCATCAAGACCCGCTGCCCTGCCGGCAGCCGCTACCGTTTCAACATCGACGGCGAACTGGAGGTGCCCGACCCGGCCTCCAGGGCGCAGGACGGTGATATCGACCGTCACAGCGTGGTGGTCGATCCCCACGCCTATCCATGGCAACACGTAACGTGGCGAGGTCGGCCGTGGAATGAAGCGGTGATCTACGAGTTGCATGTGGGTGCGCTAGGCGGATTCGATGAGGTCGAAAAGGATCTGGCCCGACTGGCCGCCCTGGGCATCACCGCTATCGAACTGATGCCGATCGCACAATTCCCCGGCTATCGCAACTGGGGGTATGACGGCGTACTGCATTTTGCGCCACAAGCCTCCTATGGCACTCCGGAACAACTCAAGCATCTGATCGACAGCGCCCATGGCCACGGTCTGGCGGTGATTCTCGACGTGGTCTACAACCATTTCGGCCCGGACGGCAACTACCTGCACCGCTACGCCAAGGGCTTTTTCCGCGAAGACAAACACACCCCGTGGGGCGCGGCCATCGACTTTCGCCGTCGCGAAGTGCGGGACTTCTTCATCGAAAATGCACTGATGTGGCTGCTGGAATACCGTTTCGACGGTTTGCGCCTGGATGCCGTCCATGCAATAGAAAGTCAGGACTTCCTGCCCGAACTGGCGCAGCGTATCCGCCAGCAGGTCGACCCCGCCCGTCATGTATGGTTGACCGTCGAGAACGAACTCAACCAATCGAGCCTGCTGGAAGAAAATTACGACGCCCAATGGAATGACGACGGCCATAACGCTTTGCATGTGTTATTGACGGGCGAAACCGATGCCTACTACGCCGACTACGCTCTGCAACCGACCGAACAACTGGCCCGCTGCCTGAGCCAGGGCTTCGTGTTTCAGGGGCATATCACCCGCCACGGCGAACCACGGGGCGAGCCCAGCGAGCATCTGCCGTCCACTGCCTTCGTACTGTTCCTGCAAAACCATGACCAGATCGGCAACCGTGCCTTCGGCGAGCGCCTGCATCAGTTGGCCGATCCGCGCGCGCTTGAGGCGGCGACGGTGCTGCTGTTGCTGTCGCCGATGATTCCGCTGATGTTCATGGGCGATGAATATGCCGCCGAGCAACCGTTTCTGTTCTTCACCAGCCACCACGGCGAACTGGCGAAACAGGTACGAGAAGGCCGTCGCAACGAGTTCGCTGCATTCAGTGCGTTCACCGACCCGCATAAGCGCGAACGGATACCCGACCCCAACGCCGAATCGACCTTCCACGCCTCGCGGCCAACGCGGTCCGGTAATGGCACACCGCGCCAGCAGGCAACGAATGAGCTCTATCGTCACCTGCTGCAATTGCGTCACCGCTACATCATCCCGAACCTGTCCGGCACCCAGGCCCTTGGCGCGCAGATGTTGGGCCGTGGTGCGGTCAGCGCACGCTGGCGACTGGGCGATGGCAGTGAGTTGCGAATCGACCTGAACCTCAGCGGGACGGCGGTGGTCAACCCTCCACGGACCGGCGCGGTGTGGCTGTTTCAACAGCCTCCCGCTGCCGAGATGTCGGATAAGGGCCTTCTGCCCCCGTATTGCGCGCTCGTCAGCCTCACGGCCGCAACCCCTTTGCCCCCCCTGGATGGAGAGCGCCTATGAGCGATGCGCAACTGGAAATTCTCGCCAGCCGAGCCGGCCTTGCCGTCGACTGGATCGACGCCAACGGTCGTCCGCAAAAAGTCGCCCCGGCCGTGCTTCGCAATGTGCTGATCGGTCTCGGCCACCCGGCCGGCACTGCCCAGGAAATCGACGCCAGCCTGCTTGAACTGCAACAGGTACAGGAAAATCGCCAACTGCCGCCATTGCTCACTGCCGATGTCGGCGTGGGCGTGGATCTGGCCCGCTATTTCGAACCAGAAACCCCTTGTGAGATTCACCTTGAGGATGGCTCGCGCTTGAGCCTGCGGCTTGATGCGGAGTCGATACTGCCCGGAGAGATTCCGGTCGGCTATCAGCAAGTGCACATCGCCGATCAGCAATTCACCCTGGCCGTGGCGCCGGAACGCTGCTTCAGCGTGGGCGACGCGGTGGACAGTCCGATCCCGCGCGCTTGGGGCCTGAGCGTGCAGCTTTATGGTTTGCGTCGCCCTGGCGATGGCGGTTTCGGCGATACCCAGGCCCTGGAAGAACTGGCCCGGGTGGCCGGCGAACGGGGTGCCGATGCACTGGCGATCAGCCCATTGCATGCGATGTTCAGCGCCGACACCGGGCGCTACAGCCCTTACTCGCCGTCCAGTCGGCTGTTTCTCAATCCGCTGTACGCCGCACCGGGGGCCATCCTCGGCGAGCGCGCGCTGCGTGATGCGATTGACGCCGCCGGCCTGACCGACCAGTTCAAGCAACTGGAAGACCTGAAACTGGTCGACTGGCCGAAAGCGGCCGAAGCCAAATTGAAACTTCTGCAAGCCTTGTACGACGGTTTCATCAACGGCGAACACCCGCTGCATGCCGACTTCTCCAGTTTCCGCGATGCCGGCGGTGAAGCGCTGGAAAACCACTGCCGCTTCGAAGCCATCCAGGAAATGCGCGCCGCCCGTGGCGAGAGCCTCGACTGGCGCGAATGGCCGGAACACTGG
This sequence comes from Pseudomonas sp. NFIX49, assembly GCF_900115915.1. Taxonomy (NCBI): domain Bacteria; kingdom Pseudomonadati; phylum Pseudomonadota; class Gammaproteobacteria; order Pseudomonadales; family Pseudomonadaceae; genus Pseudomonas; species Pseudomonas sp. NFIX49. The sequence continues at coordinate 68,566 of NZ_FOYE01000007.1, forward strand.
CACGACCCGCGCGGCGCAGCGCTCGGCGCATTTGCCGAGGAATACGCCGAGCGCATCAGCTACTTCGCGTTCTGCCAATGGTTGATCCACCGCTGCCTGGAGCGCGCCCAGACCGCCGCCCGCAGCGCCGGCATGGGCATCGGCCTGATCGCCGACCTGGCGGTGGGTGCCGACGGCGCCGGCAGCCAGGCCTGGAGTTTTCAGGACGAACTGCTTGCCTCGCTGACCGTCGGCGCGCCACCGGACATCCTCAATCGCTCCGGACAGGGCTGGGGTATTTCCGCGTTTTCCCCGGAAGGCCTGGTGCGCAACGGTTTTCGCGCGTTTATCGAGATGCTGCGCGCCAACTTCGCCCACGCCGGCGGCCTGCGCATCGACCATGTCATGGGCCTGCAACGGTTATGGGTCATCCCCAACGGTTCCGCCCCGGCAGACGGTGCGTACCTGTATTACCCGGTGGACGACTTGCTGCGTCTGCTGACCCTCGAATCCCATCGTCATCAAGCGATCGTGCTCGGTGAAGACCTCGGCACCGTGCCTGATGGCCTGCGGGAAAAACTGATCGCCCGCGCCATGCTCGGCATGCGCGTGCTGCTGTTCGAACAGGACAACACCCATTTCAAACCGATCCTCGACTGGCCGGACAACGCCCTCGCCACCACCAGCACCCACGATCTGCCGACGCTCAACGGCTGGTGGCATGGCCGCGACATCGACTGGAACGCGCGGCTCGGGCTGGTCGATGCCAACGGCGAAATCGACTGGCGCCGTTACCGCGAACGCGAGCGTGAAGGCCTGCGCAGTGCCTTGAGCCAGGACCCGCAGAACTTTCGCGAGGAATCCCACGAGGCCGATCAGGTGGTCGACGCCGCTGTGCGTTTCCTCGGCCACACCCGCGCTCCGCTGGTATTGCTGCCGCTGGAAGATGCGCTGGGTCTCGACGAACAGGCCAACCTGCCCGGCACCATCGACACCCACCCGAACTGGTCACGCCGCTTGCCGGCCACCAGTGAGACGCTGCTCGACGGTGTCGACGCCGCAAGACGCCTGGAACTATTGGCGTGTGCCCGCCTTCAGGCAGCCGAGCGTGACCAATGAGTGCATTGCCTATCCCGACCCTGCGCGCCACGGTCCGCCTGCAATTTCATCGCGGTTTTACCCTCGATCAGGCGGTACCGCTGGTGCCGTATTTCGCCCGACTCGGCATCAGCCACATTTATGCCTCGCCGCTGCTGGCCGCGCGCGCCGGCTCGATGCATGGCTACGACGTGGTCGACCCGACCCGGGTCAATCCGGAACTTGGCGGCGAGCCAGCGTTGCGTCGTCTGGTCGCCAGCCTGCGCGAGCACGGCATGGGGCTGATCCTCGACATCGTCTCCAATCACATGGCAGTCGGTGGCGGGGACAACCCGTGGTGGCTAGACCTGCTCGAATGGGGACGGCTCAGCCCCTACGGCGAGTTCTTCGACATTCAGTGGCACTCGCCCGACCCATTGATGGAAGGCCAGTTGCTGTTGCCGTTTCTCGGCAGTGACTATGGCGTCGCGTTGCAGGACGCGACTCTGCCGCTGGTGTTCAACGCCGAGAGCGGCACCTTTCACGTCAAGCATTACGAGCATCACTTCCCGATCTGCCCCGGCGACTACGGCGAACTGCTCAGGTCCGCTGACACACCGAACGAAGCCCTCAGGGCCCTCGCTGAACGTTTCAGCGCGCTCAGTTATCAGACCGACGCTCGCGCGCTGGCGATTCCGCTCAAGGAAGAACTTCAGCAACTCGCCAGCGACCCGCAGATTCGGCAGGCCATTGAGCGCAACCTGACGCACTACGATTCGAAGACCGAAGACGGTTTTCAGCGCCTGCACCAATTGCTGGAGCGGCAAAGTTATCGTCTGGCGAGCTGGCGCACGGCGGCGGATGACATCAACTGGCGGCGCTTCTTCGACATCAACGAACTCGGCGGTTTGCGGGTCGAGCGTCCGGCAGTGTTCGAGGCCACCCACGGCAAGATTTTTCAGTTGATCGGCGAGGGCCTGATCGACGGCCTGCGCATCGACCACATCGACGGTCTCGCCGACCCGCGCGGTTACTGCCGCAAACTGCGCCGCCGCCTCGACCATCTGGCACCGGGCCGGCACTTGCCGATCTACGTCGAGAAGATTCTCGGCGACGGCGAGACCCTGCCCACCGACTGGGCCGTGGATGGCAGCACCGGTTACGAGTTCATGAACCAGCTGTCGCTGCTGCAACACGACCCGGACGGCGAACATGTGCTCGGTGACTTGTGGCAACGCCGTACCGAGCGCCCCGCCGCGTTCATCGAAGAAGCCCAACTGGCGCGCCAGCAGATCCTCAACGGCTCGCTGGCCAGCGATTGCGAAAGCGTCGCCCAGGCCCTGCTGCAAGTGGCACGCGACGACCTGATGACCCGCGACCTCACGCTCGGCTCGATCCGGCGGGTGCTACAGGCGCTGATCGTGCACTTCCCGGTCTATCGCACCTACATTACCCCGATGGGCCGCTCGGCCCGGGACGAGGTGTTTTTCCAGCAGGCCATGGACGGTGCACGGCAGACATTGAGCGAAGCCGATTGGCCAGTGCTGGACTCCGTAGCCGGTTGGCTCGGTGGTCAGCCATGGCGGCGCAAACCCCGTGGGCGCTCGCGCAAAATCCTGCGCCATGCCTGCGTGCGCTTTCAACAGCTCACTTCGCCGGCCGCCGCCAAAGCGGTGGAAGACACCGCGCTGTATCGTTCGGCGGTGCTGCTGTCGCGCAATGACGTCGGCTACAACACCGAGCAGTTCAGTGCGCCGGTCAGCGACTTTCACGCGGTGAACCTGCAACGTCTGGAGAGCTTTCCCGACAATCTGTTGGCCACCGCCACCCACGACCACAAACGCGGGGAAGACACCCGCGCGCGGCTGGCCGTGCTCAGCGAGCGCAGCCATTGGTACGCCGAACAGATCGAGCTGTGGCGCGCCCTCGCCCGACCGCTGCGCAATGACGATCAGCTGCCGTCGTCTGCGGACGAACTGATCCTTTATCAGGCGCTGCTCGGCAGTTGGCCGCTGGAGTTGCGTGACGACGATCAGGCGGGCTTCGCCGATTACGCCAAACGTGTCTGGCAGTGGCAGCAGAAAGCCCTGCGCGAAGCCAAGCTGCAAAGCAGCTGGAGCGCGCCGAACGAAGCCTACGAAAACGCAGCCCAGGCGTTCACCGAACAACTGCTGCTGGCTCCTGAAGGCGAACTGCTGCGCGGGGCGCTGGCCAAGACCGTCAGCAGCATCGCTGCTGCCGGCGCCCTCAACGGTCTGGCGCAAACCTTGCTGCGCATGACCGTGCCGGGAGTACCGGATCTGTATCAAGGCAACGAGTTCTGGGACTTCAGCATGGTCGACCCGGACAACCGCCGGCCAGTGGACTACGTCGCCAGGCAACAGGCGCTGGAGGCATCGGGGCCGGTCCAGGAACTGTTGGCGAACTGGCGCGACGGGCGAATCAAGCAAGCTTTGATCGCCGAGGTGCTGCGCCTGCGCGCCGACCACACCGAGTTGTTTCGCCAGGGTTCGTACCAGGCCCTCGAGGTGCTGGGCAGCCAGGCGCACAACGTGCTCGCGTTTGCCCGCGAGCATGGGGAGCGACGGATCATTGTGATCGTGCCGATCCGTTGCGCAACATTGCTGGAAAACAGTGCTGTGCCGATGGTTGACGCGCTGCGCTGGGGCGATACAAGGGTGGTTTTACCGTTCGACGCCTCTGACGAAAATCCGAAGGGACTTTTTTCGAGCACCGCAGTCACAAAAAACAGGGAGCTGCAGGTCAGCGCCGCGCTGGGGGATTTCCCGGTCAATCTGCTTATCCAACACGTCTAGCAGCATGAGTTCAGTTCAGGAGCATTGCGATGAGTACCGACGATAAACGCATCCGCGAATTCGCCTATCAGATCTGGGAATCCGAAGGAAAACCCGAGGGCCAGGAAGCCCGCCACTGGGAGATGGCGCGCAAGCTCGCCGAAGCCGAGGCGCTGGCACCGAAAAAATCGCCCAAGGCTGCCGGCAGTAAAACCGCCGGCAAGACCGCCACCAGCAAAGCAGTCGATGGCAAGGCACCCGCTTCCAAACCCAAGGCCACGACGGCCAAGGCCAAGCCTGCCAGTGCCGCGAAAGTGATTCCCCCGGGCGAAAAAGCCACCGAGAAAAAGCCCCGCACGCCGCGCAAGCCGCCTGCGGTCTGACGCCCCCCTATCATTGATTTGAATAACCGTGTGGCGAGTTCGCTCGCCACCGAGGGCTTACTCGTCCTCGAAAAACACCTACCCCCCGATTTTTTGCAGGAGCACCTATGACCCGTCCAAAGAAAGCCGAGCCCGCCGCGCACGCCGAACCCTCGCGCATCCGTGAAGGCCTGCCCTTCCCGCTCGGCGCGACCTGGGATGGTCTGGGGGTGAATTTTGCGCTGTTTTCCGCCAACGCCACCCGGGTCGAGCTGTGCATTTTCGACGATGCCGGCGAAGTTGAGCTCGAACGCATCGAGCTGCCGGAATACACCGACGAGATCTACCACGGCTATCTGCCCGATGCGCATCCGGGACTGATTTACGGCTACCGGGTCTACGGACCCTATGACCCGGCCAACGGCCACCGCTTCAACCACAACAAGTTGCTGATCGACCCCTATGCCAAGCAATTGGTGGGCGAGTTGAAATGGTCCGAAGCGCTGTTCGGCTACACCATCGGCCACCCGGACGCCGACCTCAGTTTCGACGAACGCGACAGCGCGCCCTTCGTCCCCAAGTGCAAGGTCATCGACCCGGCCCACACCTGGGGCCACGACCAGCGCGTCAGCGTGCCGTGGGACAAGACCATCATTTACGAGACCCACGTGCGCGGCATCAGCATGCGCCACCCTTCGGTGCCGGAGAATGTGCGCGGCACGTTTGCCGGGTTGATGGTCGACGATGTGCTGGAGCACATCCGCAAACTCGGGGTGTCGACCGTCGAACTGTTGCCGATCCATGCCTTCGTCAATGACCAGCACTTGCTGCACAAGGGCATGACCAATTACTGGGGCTACAACAGCATCGCGTTCTTCGCCCCGGATCCGCGCTATCTGGCCAGCGGCAAGATTGCCGAGTTCAAGGAAATGGTCGCGCACCTGCACGACGCCAATCTCGAAGTGATTCTCGACGTGGTCTACAACCACACCGCCGAAGGCAACGAGCAAGGCCCGACCCTGTCGATGCGCGGGATCGACAACGCCTCGTACTACCGTTTGATGCCGGACGACAAGCGCTTCTACATCAACGATTCCGGCACCGGCAACACCCTGGATCTGAGCCATCCGTGCGTGCTGCAAATGGTCACCGACTCGCTGCGCTACTGGGCCAGTGAAATGCACGTCGACGGCTTCCGTTTCGATCTGGCGACCATCCTCGGTCGCTATCACGACGGCTTTGATGAACGTCACAGTTTCCTCGTGGCCTGCCGCCAGGATCCGGTGCTGCGTCAGGTGAAAATGATCGCCGAGCCCTGGGACTGTGGCCCCGGCGGTTATCAGGTCGGCAATTTCCCGCCGGGCTGGGTCGAGTGGAACGACAAGTTCCGCGACACCGTGCGTGCCTTCTGGAAAGGCGACGACGGCCAACTCGCCGACTTCGCCAGCCGCATGACCGCCTCCGGGGAAATGTTCAACCAGCGCGGTCGCCGGCCTTATTCGTCGGTCAACTTTGTCACTGCTCACGACGGTTTTACCCTCAACGATCTGGTGTCGTACAACGACAAGCACAACGAGGCCAACGACGAAAACAATCAGGACGGCAGCAACAACAACCTGTCCTGGAACCACGGCGTCGAAGGCCCTACCGACGATCCGGAAATCAATGCACTGCGCCACCGGCAGATGCGCAATTTCTTCGCCACCCTGCTGCTGTCCCAAGGCACGCCGATGCTGGTGGCCGGTGACGAATTCGCTCGTACCCAGGATGGCAACAACAATGCCTACTGCCAGGACAGCGAGATCGGCTGGGTCAACTGGGACCTGAGCGAGGACGGCAAGGCGCTGCTGAAATTCGTCAAACGCCTGATCAAGTTGCGCCTGGCGTATCCGATCCTGCGACGCGGGCGGTTCCTGGTCGGCGAATACAACGAGGACATCGGCGTCAAGGACGTGACCTGGCTTGCGCCGGACGCCACGGAAATGACCACCGAACACTGGCATAACGCGCAGAATCGCTGCATGGGCATGTTGCTTGACGGTCGCGCCCAGGAAACCGGGATCCGCCGCAAGGGTGGCGACGCCACGTTGCTGCTGGTGGTCAACGCCCATCACGACATCGTCAACTTCACCTTGCCGGAAGTGCCTGAAGGCAGTTTCTGGACGTGCATGATCGATACCAACCAGCCATCGATCCGTGGCCAGGAGCGTTTTGAGTTCGGTCACGAGTACTCGGTCACCGGACGCTCGCTGCTGCTGTTTGAACTGCAACGCGAAGAAGAGGACTGACATGGACTTGCCCGTCTATCTCTCACGGCACGCGCCGGACTACCGTGACACTGCCGCCCTCGGCCTGTGTCTGCGGCAACTGGTCGAGGCCGGCCTCGATCGCCTGCCGTTACCCGGCAGCGGTCGTACGCTGGAGCGCTGGCAACGGCTGTCCGAGGTCGGTGGGCACGATCTGGGGCTGTGCAAACTCTACGAAGGCCATACCGATGCATTGGCAATCATCGAACAACTCGGTGGCTCGCCGACGCCCGGCAGCACGTGGGGCATGTGGGCAGCCGAACCACCGCAGGCGCGGGTTCGGGTCAGCCGTTCCGGGCAAATGGTGCGGTTGAATGGACGCAAGGCCTGGTGCTCCGGGGCGGCGGTGCTCAGTCATGCCCTGCTGACGGCGTGGGATGAGGACGATCGTCAGCAATTGGTAGCCGTGGCCCTCGACCAACCGGGCGTGACCGTCACCGATCAAGGCTGGCAAGCGGTCGGCATGGCCGCCACCGGCAGCGTCGAGGTGCTGTTCGATGAGGTCGAGGCCCAGGCGATCGGCGATCCTGGCGACTACCTGCAACGTCCGGGTTTCTGGCATGGCGGGATCGGGATCGCCGCGTGCTGGTACGGCGCCGCGAGGGAAATCGGTGAACAGCTGCGCCAGCAATGTGCCCGACGTGAAGAACCTCATTCGCTGGCCAGTCTCGGTGCCGTCGACAGCGCCTTGCACGCCGCAGCTCAAGCGCTGCGCGTCAGTGCGCTGGACATCGACAGCAATCCCCACGCCAACGCCGAGTTGCTGGCCCGCCGTGTACGCGCCGTGGTCGAAGATGCCGCCGAACAGGTCATTCGCGAGACAGGTCGGGCGCTCGGTGCCGGGCCGTTCTGCAAGGATCCACACTTTGCCCACCTGGCGGCCGACCTGCCGGTGTATCTGCGCCAGAGCCATGCCGAACGGGATCTGGCAGTACTGGGCCAACTGGCTGCGCAGCAACAGCGCGAGGGTTGGGCCCTATGAAGCGCAATCCGATCATCGGTGAAGGAACCTCCTTGCATGAGTGGCAGGGCTCGCGTCACCTGGCAGCGGTGGAGAGCATCGACATTTTCGACCTGGTTCCGCCGGGATCCCGGGCCGTGGTGATCGCACCGCACCCGGATGATGAAGTGCTCGGTTGCGGCGGGCTGTTGCAACAGCTCGCAGCGGCGGGCCGCACCCTGCAACTGATTTCGGTCACCGATGGCAGTGCCAGTCACCCTGGCTCGGAGCGCTGGCCGGTGGAGCGCCTGAGTGTGGTGCGCCCGCAGGAATCCGCCGAAGCCCTGCGTCGCCTTGGCCTGCCCATGCATCAGGTGCAATGGCTGCGCGGCGGATTCCCCGACACTCAGGTCGCCGCGCGCGAGTCGATGCTGTGTGACTACTTGACCCGCTACCTGCAACCCGACGACGTGATCTTCACCACCTGGCGCGAAGACGGCCACAGCGACCATGAGGCCGTCGGCCGCGCCAGCGTCGAAGCAGCGTACCGCGTGGGTGCGATTTGCCACGAGCTGCCGGTCTGGACCTGGCACTGGGCGACGCCGGAAGACGCCATCGTGCCCTGGGAGCGGGCGCGCAAGATTCTGCTGAACCCGGCGCAGGTCGCGCGCAAGCGTCACGCAGTGCATGCGTTCGCAAGTCAGCTGGAAGGCGATCCCGACGCAGGCCTGGCACCGGTGCTCGCGCCCTATGTCATCGACCGTTTGCTGCAACCGTTCGAGGTGGTCTTTCTATGAGTGTCGAGGATCGCTACTTCGAAGGCCTGTTCGCCGGCAATAACGACCCCTGGGGATTTCGCCAGCGCTGGTACGAGCAGCGCAAACGCCTTGTCACCCTGGCGGCCCTGCCCCGCCCGCATTACAAGGCGATCTTCGAGCCCGGTTGTGCCAACGGCGAACTGAGTGCCGCGCTGGCCGAGCGCTGCGATCGGCTGTTGTGCTGCGACACCAGCGCCGCCGCAGCCAATCTGGCGCGTACCCGGCTGAGCCTGTTCGACCACGCCGAGGTGCGGCAGGGTCGCCTCCCTGTTGACTGGCCTGAGGAAAAATTCGACCTGATCGTATTCAGCGAAATCGGCTACTACCTTGATCGACAGGATCTGACAGAGGTCATCCGTCGCATCAGCGATTCGTTGACGGCAGACGGTCAATTGCTGGCCTGTCACTGGCGCCCGCCCATCGATGGCTGCCCGCTCAATGCTCGCCAGGTCCATGACCTGATTCACGAACAGCTGCACATGCCACGACTGGTCCTGCATCAGGAGGCAGATTTCCTGCTGGAAGTCTGGAGTCGCGAACCGCGTTCGGTGGCCGCGCTGGAGGGGTTGCGATGATTGGCATCCTGATCCCGGCACACAACGAAGAAGAGTGGGTCGATGAATGCCTGCAGGCCGCCCTGCGCGCCGCCGGGCATCCGATGCTGGCAGGTGAACCGGTGGAGATCCTGGTAGTGCTCGACAGTTGCACCGACCGTTCGGCGCAGATCGTCAGCCAGTACCCTGTGCGGGCGCTGAGCATCGAGGCACGCAATGTCGGCCAGGCCCGGGCCATCGGTGCGCAACAGCTGCTTGATCGGGGTGCTCGCTGGATTTCCTGCACCGACGCCGACAGCCGCGTCGCCGAAGACTGGCTCGTGGAACAACTGGGATTGGGCACCGATGCCGTGTGCGGCACGGTGACGGTCGAGCGCTGGCATGACACCTTCGATGAAGCCGCGCAGATTCGCTATCACGGTCATTACCAGGCCTGCGAAGGACACCGGCACATCCATGGCGCCAATCTGGGTGTCAGCGCACAAGCCTACGTCCGCGCCGGCGGCTTCGAGCCGTTGTCCTGCGATGAAGACGTGCAGCTGGTGCGTCAGCTCGAACGTTCAGGGGCCAGCATCGCCTGGAGTCATCGGCCACAGGTCATTACCAGCGCCCGTCTGGACAGTCGCGCACGCGGCGGTTTTGGCGACTATCTGCGACAGTTGGCACAGACTGAATAAAAAAAAGCGGATCAGATTGATCTGTGACGCGACGAACCGCCCGTCTTGAGCAATACTCTGCTGCGCAGCAATCCAGGGTTCGGAGCGCTGCAGGGCTATCCACCAGCCTTCACGGGTCGTACACGCCTGGCAGCATCACGGCGCGGACGACTGAGGGCGTGACACAACAAGGACGTATCACTCATGAAACCGTTATCCCTCAGCGAAAACGGCCTGCCGGCGCAGATCTGGAACAGCGCCCCGCAGCTCGACAACATTCCCGTCATCAATACCCACACCTTGGTGCCACCCGGCGCCCGTGCCGTGGTCATCGCCCCGCACCCCGGTGATGAAGTGGTGACCTGCGGCGGTTTGCTGCAACTGCTTTCCAGCCTCGGTCATCCCTTGCAACTGCTGTCGATCACCGATGGCAGCGCCAGTCATCCGGGCTCGCGCCAGTGGTCGGAAAAACGCCTGAGCGTGTTCCGTCCGCAGGAAAGCGTCGAAGCCCTGCGCCGCCTCGGTTTGCCGATGCACAGCCTGAAATGGGTGCGCGGTGGTTTCACTGACAACGCCCTGCACGATCAGGAATCTCAATTGACCGAATTCATCGCCCGCTACCTGCGCCCCGGTGATGTGGTCTTCAGCACCTGGTGCGAAGATGGCACCGCTGATCATGAAGTGGTCGGTCGGGCCAGTGCGAAGGCTGCACAACTGGCCGGCGCAACCTACCATGATGTCCCGGTCTGGGCCTGGCACTGGCCGGAACGCGATCAGGGACAGATTCCGTGGCATCGCGCACGCAAGCTGCGCCTCGACACCTGGACCGTTGCGCGCAAGAGCCACGCCACCCACGCCTACGCCAGCCAGCTCAATGGCGAACCGGCGATCGGTATCGCGCCGCTGCTGCCCAAGTCAATTCTGGAGCGTATGCGCCTGCCCTACGAGATCGTCTTCGTCGATTGACTGTCCATCGGGCGCGGGCAGCCAGTCAAAGTGAACTGCCCGCGCCCGGATCAGTCGCATGAACAGGCAGTCATGATTCAGAGGAGTGAACGTGTCCAGCGATCCCAAGCGTCATGTCGTCGACGCGCAGATTTCCACCCCGTCCTCCATCCATCGCTTGCGGGTGCTGACGGTCAACACGCACAAGGGTTTCACCGCGCTCAATCGACGTTTCATCCTTCCGGAACTGCGTGAAGCGGTGCGCAGCACCTCAGCCGATCTGGTGTTTCTGCAGGAAGTGGTGGGCGAACACGAGCGGCATTCCAGCCGCTACCACGAATGGCCGCAGACCTCGCAGTACGAATTCCTCGCCGACAGCATGTGGAGTGACTTTGCCTACGGCCGTAATGCGGTGTACCCCGATGGTCATCACGGCAATGCCCTGTTGTCGAAATACCCGATCCGCGAATACCGCAACCTCGACGTCTCGATTACCGGCCCTGAACGGCGCGGGTTGTTGCATTGCGTACTGGATGTGCCGGGGCATGCCGAAGTGCATGCCATCTGCGTACACCTGAGCCTGCTCGAAAGCCATCGGCAATTGCAGTTGCAGCTGCTTTGTCAGTTGCTCGAATCCCTGCCCGACGACGCGCCAGTGATCATCGCCGGCGACTTCAATGACTGGCAGTTGCAGGGTAACGTTGCCCTCGCCCGCCGAGACTACCTGCACGAAGCCTTCGAACGCCATCACGGCCGCCCGGCCAAGACTTATCCCGCGCGTTTCCCGTTGCTGCGACTGGATCGGATCTACCTGCGCAATGCCAGCAGCCACGACCCGCAGATCCTCGGCAACAAACCGTGGACGCATCTTTCGGATCATTTGCCGCTGGCAGTGGAAGTTCACATCTAGGGCATAGACGCCATTTAACAGCCAATTCGCCCTCAACCCCTGTCAGTTCTGACAGTAGGCAGCTCATGAATCCCTTGCTAGGTTGAAACCGTTGCGCCGAACGCCGACGTGTGGAGACCTCATGAACACTTCCAGCGCCTTACCTGTCCGCCATCGCTTGCTGGCATTTTCGATCTGGCTATTGCTGGACTCCCCGGAGTCGGCGCTCGCCCTGTGTGCCTTCAGCCCGACACCGGGTGACGATCAATACACCTGCGACAGTCCTGGCAGCGCGCCTCTGTCCGATCTGTCGGGCAACAACAGTCTGAGCTTTCCCGTCAGCGGTACCGGCAATATTCCCGGCAACGTCACGTTCGGCGCCGGGACCGATCGCGTGCTCATGCAGTCCGGGACAATCACCGGTGATCTGGATATGGGCGACGGCGCCAATGTGTTGCAGATCGACAATGGCGTCATCACGGGTGAGGTTCATCAGCACAACGGCGTGGACACCTTCATCATGTACGCAGGCACTGTTGGCTCACTGGCACAGGGCGATGGCTTCGACAGTTTCAAGATGACCGGTGGCACCATCATCGGGGCCTTTGAAGACGGCGATTTTGCGCAAATGAGCGGGGGCACGATCGGCCGCGTCGACATGAAGCTCGATGAAAATGTCTTCGAGTTATCGGGGGGCCGGATCATCAGCAATCTGGTGACGGGTTTCGACGATGACACGATTCGAATCTCCGGCGGGCTGATCGGCGGCAACCTGAGTGTCAGTGGAGGCAATGACACCATCACGATCACCGGTGGTGAGATCGTCGGTGAAATTCGTGCCAGTACCGGTGACGACAGATTGCTGTGGGATGGCGGCGGCATTGTCCGCTCGGCGCTCTTGATGGGTGGTGGCAACGACAGCGCGACCCTGCGTAACCTGGATGACGGCGTGCTGGCGCTGACACCGAACGTTGACGGCGGCGCAGGCAACGACGTGCTGACCTTCGACAACACTCGCACTGGATTGCCGGCGCGCTTCAGCAATTGGGAAACCGTGAACCTGACCAACGCCTCGCAACTGGACCTTGGCTCGGGCACCTTGCTGCTCGGCGATGGCGCCAGCGGCACCGGCGTGCTGAACGTCGACGCCAGCAGCGGCGTGTTTTCGACTCAGGGCGCGGTATCACCCGCCGTGGCCGGGCAAGCGGTGACCTTTAACAACGCCGGCGTGATCGACTTGACCCGCAACAACGGCCGCACCGATGACACATTGACGATCAACGGCAACTACGTCGGCAATGGCGGACAGTTGTTGTTGCAAAGCTTTGTCGGTGGCGACGGCACCCCCAGTGACAAACTGGTTGTCAACAACGGCAGTTTGAGCGGCACATCGGCCATCACCGTGAGCAACCTCGGCGGATCGGGTGGGCTGACGCTGGAAAACGGCATCCAATTGGTGCAGGCCCAGGGCACTGCCGCGAGCAACAATTCCGCCTTCGTCCTCAACGGCCCGGTGTCGGCGGGTGCCTATGATTACTACCTGTTCAAGGGCGGGGTCACCGCCGGCACTGAAAACAGCTGGTATTTGCGCTCGGCTGTCGTGGCGCCTCAGGTGGCGAGCGTGCCCAATCCCGATCCGACGCAGCCTCCGCTTCTGGTGCCAGTGGTGCCTGTGCCGGTGGCGGCCGCGATCATTCCGGCCTACGGGCGAGCGGATCTGTCCTTGGCCGTTCAGCCGGTGCTTCCCGTCGCTGTGGCCGGTGCGCCACCGATCACGCTCTATCGTCCGGAAGTTCCCACCTGGTCGGTCCTCCCACCCGCAGCTGCCCAATTGACCCTCAGCGCACTCGGGACTTTCCACGATCGTCAGGGCGAGCAACGTCTGTTAAGCGAAACGGGGGCTTTCAGCGCCGGTTGGGGCCGGGTCTACGGCAAGAACCTCGACCAGACCTGGGCCGGCACCGTCACGCCACGGCTGGACGGCTCACTCAATGGGTTTCAGGTCGGCAACGATCTGTACAGCTCGCAGACCTCGGGTGGCCAAACCCAGCGCATCGGCCTGTTCGTCGGCCATAGCCGGATCAGGGGCGCTGTGGACGGCTTCAACGGAGGCTTCGAACACAACAGCGCGGGCAAGATCAAGCTGGAAGGCGACAGTTATGGCCTGTACTGGACGCTCACCGATCCGCACGGCGGGTACATCGATACGGTGGTGATGGGCACGCGTTTCGATGGCGACAGCCGTTCCGACCGAGGGCTGAAACTGGACAACCGAGGCCATGCCCTGACGCTTTCCATCGAAACCGGTTACCCGTTCGCCTTGAACGACACCTGGGTGATAGAGCCGCAAGCGCAGGTGATCCACCAGAAAATCTCGCTCGACAGCCAGGACGACGGCATCTCTCGGGTATCGTTCGATTCGGACAGTGCATGGACCGGTCGCCTCGGCGCACGGCTCAAGGGCCGTTATCAGCTCAATGGGCTGCCGGTGGAGCCGTACCTGCGGGCCAATCTGTGGCACACCTTTTCCGGCACCGATTCGGTGACATTCGACGACACCACGACCATCGACAGTGAACAGAAATCGTCGACGGCGGATATCGGGCTCGGCATCGTGCTGACGCTCGACCGCGCCGTGAGTGTCTACGCCAGCACCGACTATAGCAGCAATATTGACAGTAACGACCTGCGGGGCCTGGCAGGGAATCTGGGAATTCGCATCAGTTGGTAGGCCGATAGCAGGCTAAGCAAGCGCTCTGTTTCGCGGCTCGAAGCGTGTTTTTCCGTGCAAACAACAACTTAGATATGTGCAGAAAAACAAACGGTTGCGACCTCTAAATTAGCCACACCGCTCATCGTCCAATTTCTTGACGCAAGGGCTGGGGTCTTCTTAGCTCTACCTTACTACCCCCGGAAATACTACTCGGGGCGAACCCCAGGTTACTCGTCAAAACGGGCGGCCACGGGTTCGCCACGCTCCATTCGGTCGCCCCTCGTTCGGGGTAGGAGAGACGCCAAGGCGAGATACCACATGCGCTAGCAAGGTAGAACTCCATGAAAACCTCACTCACCTCACAAGAGATCAAAGTCACGTTCTGCACTGTTTCAAGTTCTATCTTGCTGTGCTCGTCCATGGAGGCGCAGGCGGGTCCTGTGGCGGACGAGGCGACGCCCTGGTATCGCCAGGACATTCCCGTCATGACCCTCCCCGCCACGGTCGTGACTCCGGGCCCGCAACGGCTCAGCCCACAGCCGGACCTGCGCGGTACAAAGCTGATTACCGAAGACCTCGCCCCCTCGGCCTGGGAGCAGCTTTACGGTCCGACGTCCCGTCAGGCGCAAACCGACGTCCTCAGCCCGGGCTTCGCCATACCCGGCACCGGTGACTTCAAGGGACCCGCCGTGCTGACCTTGAAAAGCAGCAGCGGCCACACCCAGCAAGTCGGCCTGATCGGCGGTGTGAATCAGATCAGGGGCAATGGCAACGGCCTGATCACCAGCCGCGCCCTCGCCGACCCGACCACCGACACCCTCAACCTGCAAGGCCAGAGCCTGGGCGCTTACTACAGCCTGATTGGCCCACAAGGCTGGCACGTCGATCTGTCGGCCAGTGGCGGCCGAGTCAGCGGTTTCAGCCGTAACGAGCAAGGCGCACGCCTGGCCACCGAAGGCAGCGCGATGACGCTTTCGGTGGAAGGCGGATTCCCGATCGGTCTGGGGGAAAACTGGGTCGTTGAACCGCAGGCGCAATTGATCAATCAGCGCATCACCCTCGACACGCCCTATGCGGGCTCGGGCAATGCGTCTTCCAGCGACATTTCATCGTGGAGCGGTCGGGTCGGTGCGCGTTTGAAAGGTAGCTATGACCTGAACGGTTTGCCCGTCGAGCCCTACGTGCGCACGAACTTGTGGCACACGGTGTATACCGGCAACACGGTGACGCTGGATCAGGTGGACAAGATCAGCAGCAGCCGCAAGTCCTCGACGGTGGAAGTCGGCCTGGGGCTGGTGGCGAGAATGACGCCGATGGTGAGCCTGTACGTCAGCGCCGATTACAGCAGCGACGTGGACGACAACGACTTGAACGGGTTGATTGGCAGCCTGGGGATCCGGATGCGCTGGTAACTTCTTCTGCATGATCGTTCCCACGCTCTGCGTGGGAATGCAGCCCGGGACGCTCCGCGTCCCTTCCAGAGCCGAACGCGGAGCGTCCGTTGAGGCATTCCCACGCCCGGCGTCACAGATCGTTCCCACGCTCTGCGTGGGAATGCAGCCCGGGACGCTCCGCGTCCCTTCCAGAGCTGGAACGCGGAGCGTCCCTTGAGGCATTCCCACGCAGAGCGTGGGAACGATCTACGTCGGGGGCGATCCGTTACGCGCTTGGGCCTTCAGGCTTGAGGATCAACACCGCCAGCGGCGGCAGGTTCAGCTCCAGCGACAACGCCTGGCCGTGACTCGCCACCTCTTCGGTGAACGCCCCGCCACCATTCCCATAGTTGGAACCGGCGTAGGTGTCGGCATCACTGTTGAGCAATTCCTTCCAGCGTCCGGCAAACGGCACACCGACCCGGTATGACTGGCGCGGCACCGGGGTGAAGTTGGCCACCACCAGCACTGGCGTGCCGTCCTTGCTCCAGCGCAACCAGGCATAAACGCTGTTGATCGCATCATCGCCGATCAACCACTGAAAGCCTTGCGGCGCATCGTCCTGCTCGTGCAGCGCCGGCTCTTCGCGGTAGAGCCGGTTGAGGTCGCCAACCAGTTTCTGCACGCCTTGGTGTTCCGAATATTGCAGCAGATACCAGTCCAGTTGCTGGTCGTGGTTCCACTCGCGCCACTGACCGAACTCGCAGCCCATGAACAGCAACTTCTTGCCCGGATGGGTCCACATGAAGCTCAGGTAGGCGCGCAGGTTGGCGAATTTCTGCCAGCGGTCGCCGGGCATCTTGTCGATCAGCGAATGCTTGCCGTGAACCACTTCGTCGTGGGAAATCGGCAGGATGAACCGCTCGGACCAGGCGTAGACCAGACCAAAACTCAACTCGTTGTGGTGATGGGCGCGGTATACCGGATCCTGCTGAATGTAATGCAGCGAGTCGTGCATCCAGCCCATGTTCCATTTATAGGCAAACCCGAGCCCGCCCTGTTGGGTGCTCTGGCTGACGCCCGGCCACGCCGTGGACTCCTCGGCGATCACCAGCGCGCCCGGTGCTTCCAGTGCCACCACGTCGTTCAAGTGCCGCAGGAAGTCGATGGCTTCCAGGTTCTCGCGACCGCCATGACGATTGGGCACCCACTCGCCGGCCTTGCGCGAATAATCGCGATAGAGCATCGACGCAACCGCATCGACCCGCAGCCCATCAACGTGGAAATGCTTCAACCAGTGCAGCGCCGACGCCAGCATGTAGCCGTGCACTTCGGTGCGGCCCAGGTTGTAGATCAGCGTGTCCCAGTCCTGATGAAAACCTTCTTGCGGGTTGCCGTACTCATACAACGCCGTGCCATCGAACTGCGCCAGACCGTGGGTATCGGTGGGGAAATGCGCCGGCACCCAGTCGAGAATCACACCGATGCCGGCCTGATGGCAGGCATTGACGAAATCGCCGAACTGCTCGGGCGTGCCGTATCGCGCACTGGGAGCGAACTGCGACAGCAACTGATAGCCCCAGGAACCGCCGAACGGGTGCTCCATGATCGGCATCAGTTCAATGTGGGTGAAGCCCAGCTCCTTCACGTAGGGGATCAAGCGCTCGGCCAGTTCCGGCCAGGTGTACTGACGCGCCACTTCGCCGAGATCATCGAGTTCGCACTGCCAGGATCCGGCGTGCAACTCATAGATCGACAGCGGCGCGCTGTGCTGCTGGCGCTCGTGGCGGCTGCTCATCCAGTCCTGATCCTGCCAGTCGATCTGCAACGGCGCGGCGACTTTTGACGCAGTGTCCGGCGGCAGGCTGGTGGCCAGTGCCATCGGGTCGGCCTTCAGCGGCAGAATGCCGTGAGCGCCGAGGATTTCGTACTTGTACAGTTCCCCCGCCTGCAGGCGCGGAATGAACAATTCCCACACGCCAGAAGGATGCCGCAGGCGCATCGGATGCCGTCGGCCATCCCAGACGTTGAAGTCACCGACCACCGACACCCGCCGGGCATTCGGCGCCCACACGGCAAAGCGCACACCGTCGACGCCATCGACGGTTTTCAGCTGCGCGCCGAGGCAGCTGCTGAGGTCGCGGTGATTGCCTTCGGCGAACAGATACAAGTCCATTTCACCGAGCAACTGACCAAAGCTGTAGGGATCTTCCGCGACCTGTTCACCACCGGCCCAGCGGGTGCGCAACAGGTACGGCCGTGCGCCCTCGAAATGCCCGACGAACAGCCCCGGCGTTTCGGTAGCCTCCAGCGGACCGAGCTCTTCGCCACTGTTTTTATCGACAACAGAAACACTCAACGCGCCGGGCAGATACGCCCGGATAAACTGCCCGCCGGCGCCATCGCCGTGGGGGCCAAGAATGGAAAACGGGTCGTGGTGTTCTGCGCGCACCAAGGCATCAATGTCTTTTGCAGTGGGCAGCAATCTTTCTTTAGCGTGACCCTGTTCCCTGTTCGAGAAACTCATGACTACTCTCCACCAAGATCGGAAAAGGGTTTGAGCCCCGTCAATAACCCATACAGGCCGTGCAGCGGCACGGGCAGCCAGGTGGGGCGATTTTCGGCTTCATAGGCCACTTCGTAGGCCGCTTTCTCCAGACCGAACAACGCCAGTGCGGCGTCGGCACCTTCAGGATCTTGCCAGGCATGATCAAGACTAGCTGCCGCTTGGCGATATGCCTGGAGAAAGGCTTCCCGGGCTTCACGCAGGTAACGCTCCGTGACCCGCCGACGCGCGGCTTCGGCCTCGGGGCTGTTGTCGACGTTGTGCACATTCAGCGCCATCGCGGCGGCATAGTCGAAGGAGCGCAGGACTCCGCTGACGTCCTTGTACGGACTGTGCTTGCCACGGCGCTCGGCCAGTGGCCGCGCCGGTTCGCCTTCGAAATCGATCAGGTACGCGTCGCCCTTGATCACCAGCACCTGCCCCAAATGCAGGTCGCCGTGCACACGAATCCGCAGACCGCCGGCGGATTGCTTGGCCAGTTCCTGAACGTGGGCAAGGATGGTTTTCTTGTTGTCGAGCAATCGAGCAACAAGCTTCTGATCCGCCGCATCGAGTTCGCCCTGATGCTGTTTGAGCAGCTTCAGCGCATGCTCGACCTGCCCCGCGACGTCCTTGCCGGTCGTTTGGGCATCCTTGGCCGAACTGACTTGCGGCGCGAAGTCCTTGTTGTCGCTCGGCGCTGCCAGTACCTGATGCATTTCCCCCAGACGCTGGCCGAGCATGCCGGCGAAATCCTTCAGTTCGCCCAAGGCGTTGTAGTGCTGCGCCTGCTCGGACACGGCGTCAGCCAGTTCGTCGCGCAGCGCCCGTTCGAGGTTGTTCTGCGTCCATTCCCAGGCGTCGCCCTGATTGCTCAGATAGCCCTGTGCAATCATCAATAGATTGTCTTCACCATCGGCGCCGCGGCGAATCACCGAACCTAGCAGCGGTGAGATATTGGCAAATCCGGCTGCGGTCAGGTAAGCGCTCATCTCCAGTTCCGGGTGTACGCCAGAAGCGACTTTTCGGATCAGCTTAAGTACCAGACTGTTGCCGATCACCACTGAGCTGTTGGATTGCTCGGCGGACAGATAGCGCACTTCGGATTCCGCGCCGAGGCCGAGTTTTTCCAGTTGCGGCGTCGCCTCGAAACGGATCTCGCCATCACTGGACTCCAGCACCGTACCGCCCTGCATGCCTTGCAGCACCGCGCGAACAAATGCTTCAAGACTGAACGCATCGGTAATCAACCCGACCTGACGAACCCGGCGCACTCGGGCCAGGGCCAGTTGTTGCGGCAACGCCGGCCCGACCTGATCTTCGGCAATGAAGCCGAACGGCAATTGATAACGGCTGGTCTGCCCGCCGCTCTGCACTTCGATTTCGCTGAACAACACCGGATGCTGCGCATCGCCGAAGCGCACGCCGTAGGCCAGTTTCACCTGGTCGATGGCCGCGTCCTTGCCGGCGAACCAGCGGCGGTTCTGCAGCCAGCTCGGCAGGATCGCCTGCTCGAGGGTGGCCCGGGACGGTGCTTCGAGCAGTTCTTCCATGCGTTTTTTCAGCACCAGCGTGGTGAAGTCCGGCAGGCTCTGCGCAGGTTCCACGTGCCAGCTCGGCATCTGGTTTTCCGCCGCCAGGCCGAACCAGTAGAAACCGTAGGGCGGCAGGGTCAGCAGGAAACTCAACTGGCCGATGGGCGGGAACGCGTTACCACCGAGCATTTCCACCGGCACCATGCCGACGTAGGCCGACAGGTCGAGTTCCACCGCTTGTGCACTGCGTGACACGTTGGCTACGCACAGAATGATTTCGTGCTTGCCGTCCGGCCCGGTGTATTCGCGGGTGTAGGCCAGCACGCGACGGTTGGCCGGCGACAACATCTTCAAGGTGCCACGACCGAACGCCTTGGATTGCTTGCGCACGGTCAGCAGGCGTCGGGTCCAGTTCAGCAGCGAATGCGGATCGCCGGCCTGGGTTTCGACGTTGACCGACTGATAGCCGTATTGCGGGTCCATGATCGGCGGCAACACCAGACTGGCCGGGTCGGCGCGAGAGAAGCCGCCGTTGCGGTCGATCGACCATTGCATCGGCGTACGCACGCCGTCGCGGTCGCCGAGGTAGATGTTGTCGCCCATGCCGATCTCATCGCCGTAATACAGGGTCGGCGTGCCGGGCATCGACAGCAGCAGGCTGTTGAGCAGCTCGATGCGGCGGCGGTCACGTTCCATCAACGGCGCCAGACGCCGGCGGATGCCGAGGTTGATCCGTGCGCGACGGTCGGCCGCGTAGTAATTCCACAGGTAGTCCCGTTCCTTGTCGGTGACCATCTCCAGCGTCAGTTCATCGTGATTGCGCAGGAAGATCGCCCATTGGCAATTGGCCGGGATCTCCGGGGTCTGGCGCAGGATGTCGGTGATCGGGAAGCGATCTTCCTGGGCCAGCGCCATGTACATGCGCGGCATCAGCGGAAAGTGGAACGCCATGTGGCATTCGTCGCCATTCACGCCTTCGGCGTCGGTGTCGCCGAAGTACAACTGAGTGTCTTCCGGCCATTGGTTGGCTTCGGCCAGCAGCATGCGATCCGGGTAGTTGGCGTCGATTTCGGCGCGGATCTGCTTGAGGACGTCGTGGGTTTCCGGGAGGTTTTCGTTGTTGGTGCCATCGCGCTCGATCAGGTACGGAATCGCATCCAGTCGCAGGCCGTCGATGCCCATGTCCAGCCAGTAACGCATGACCGACAGCACGGCTTTCATGACTTGCGGGTTGTCGAAATTCAGATCCGGCTGGTGCGAATAGAAGCGGTGCCAGAAGTATTGGCCCGCCACCGGATCCCAGGTCCAGTTGGACTTTTCGGTGTCGAGGAAAATTATCCGGGTGCCGTCGTATTTTTGATCGTCATCCGACCACACATAGAAATCCCGCGCTGCCGAGCCGGGCTTGGCCTTGCGCGCCCGCTGAAACCACGGATGCTGATCGGAGGTGTGGTTAATGACCAGCTCTGTGATCACCCGCAGGCCACGCTTGTGTGCTTCGGCGATGAAGCGCTTGGCGTCGGCCATCGTCCCGTAATCGCTGTGGACGCCCCGGTATTCGGCGATGTCGTAACCGTCGTCGCGGCGTGGCGAGGGGTAGAACGGCAACAGCCAGATGGTGTTGACGCCAAGATCGGCGATGTAATCGAGTTTGGCGATCAGGCCTGGAAAGTCGCCGATCCCGTCGTTATTCGAGTCGAAAAAGGATTTGACGTGAACTTGATAGATGACCGCATCCTTGTACCAGAGCGGATCCTTGATAAAGGTGGCTGCCTTGGGTTTCTTCGCCATGTGAAACTCCTGTTGAATTCATTGAAGCCGAAGCTGCTTCTGATCGTTCCCACGCTCCGCGTGGGAATGCCGCCATGGACGCTCTGCGTCCGCTTTGGGACGCGGAGCGTCCCGGTATGGATTCCCACGCGGAGCGTGGGAACGATCAGGAACCGATCAAGTCGATCAGGAAGAAGTGATCCGCCAGATTCCAAACGGCTGATATGCCGGGTCGATCCGCATGAACTGGTACTTGCCGTGCCAGTCCCAGCGATGGCCGTTCATCAGGTCTTCGCCGTGGGTGGTGGCATCGTCCGGCAGGCCCATTTCCCACAGCGGCAGCTCGAAATTCGCCTCCTGTACGTTATGCGGATCCAGGCTGACGGCCACCAGAATGAAGTTGCTGCCGTCCGCACTGCGCTTGCCGAAATACAGAATGTTGTCGTTCCAGGCGTTGTAGATCTTCAGGCCCAGATGGCTGTGCAGCGCCGGGTTCTGGCGGCGGATGCGGTTGAGCTGGGCGATCTCGGCAATGATGTTGCCGGGCTGGTTGAAGTCGCGGACGCGGATCTCGTACTTCTCGGAATCGAGGTATTCCTCCTTGCCCGGCACCGGCGCCGATTCGCACAGTTCAAACCCCGAGTACATGCCCCACAGGCCCGAACCCATGGTCGCCAGCGCCGCGCGAATGAGGAATCCGGGACGTCCCGACTCATGCAGGAACGCCGGGTTGATGTCCGGGGTGTTGACGAAGAAATTCGGCCGGTAGCATTCGCGCCACGGTGATTCATTGAGTTCGGTGAAGTAGGTCGCCAGTTCGGCCTTGGTGTTGCGCCAGGTGAAATAGGTGTAGCTCTGGGTGTACCCGACCTTGCCCAGCCGCGCCATCATCGCCGGGGTGGTGAAAGCCTCGGCGAGGAAGATCACTTCCGGGTACAGCGTGCGGACATCAGCGATCAACCATTGCCAGAACGGCAACGGTTTGGTGTGCGGGTTATCGACGCGAAAGATCTTCACGCCCTCCTGCACCCAGCCGACCACAATGTCGCGCAACTCGACCCACAGGCTCGGAATCGCTTCCGGTGCGTAGAAGTCGACGTTGACGATGTCCTGGTATTTCTTCGGCGGGTTCTCCGCGTATTTGATCGTGCCGTCCGGACGCCAGTTGAACCAGCCCGGATGCTGCTTCAGCCACGGGTGATCCTGGGAACACTGGATCGCGAAGTCGAGAGCGATTTCCAGACCATGCTCGGCAGCGGCGGCCACCAGCCGACGGAAGTCCTCACGGGTGCCGAGTTGCGAGTGAATCGCTTCGTGGCCGCCCTCCTCGCTGCCGATCGCATACGGGCTGCCGGGATCATCCGGGCCGGCGGTCAGGGAGTTGTTGCGCCCCTTGCGATGGCTGCGACCAATCGGGTGGATCGGCGTGAAATACAACACGTCGAAGCCCATGTCCTGAATCATCGGCAGGCGCGAGTGCACGTCATTGAAGGTGCCGTGGCGGGCGGGATCGTCGGTGATCGAGCGGGGAAACAGTTCGTACCAACTGGCGAATTCCGCCAATTCGCGCTCGACGTCCACCGGGAATTCCGCACTGAGGCTCAAGTAGGCGCGGTGATCGGCCTCGGCCATCAGTTGCGCACTGCGCGAGTGCAGAAACAACGCGACCTGCTCGGTTTCGAGCAGGCCGGACAATTCGTGGTGCAGAGCGGCCAGTTGTTCGCTGAGCTGACCTTCGCTGCGCTCGGCGGCCTGCTGCACCATGGTGCGTCCCTCTTGCAGCTCGAGGCTGACCGGGACGCCAGCGGTGTGCTTTTTCTCCAGTTCGTACTGAAAACTGGCGAACTGGTCGATCCAGGCTTCGATCAGGAACAGATAACGGCCCATGCGCTGCGGCTGAAACACACCGCGCCAGCCATTGTTGCCCTGATCGCTCATGACTTCGGTCTGCCAGGTCTCGTCACCCTCTTCGCGCCAGCGGATGCGCACCGCCAGTTTGTCGTGACCGTCGGCGAACACCTTGCTGGTGACCACGATCTCCCGACCAGCGATTGCCTTGACGGCAAATTGTCCGCCGTCGAGAGTCGGCATGGTGTTTTCAATGACGATGCGCGGCAACAGCAAGGCCTGCGACAGCGGCATGTGCGGGTTGTAGCTCTGTTCGGAAGGTTTTTCAGCAGTCATTGAGCATCTCTCCTTAACGCCCCAAGGACGCTCGTTTGCCTGTTTGGCGGTCACGGCCGGGCCTGCGCCCGATGATGAACTCTCTCAGGTTCCGAGCGACTGACGCCGGGAAAAGTTCACAGGGATTTGCCGCGCTACAAAATCGGATCGATTTCGCAGTGAAGTGGTCAATCCACTTAAGCACGTCCCACGCCAAGTGCCACACGGAGGTTCACCCGATGACTATTCCGATTCCCGCTGAAACACCCGATCCGAACATCGACAAACCGACCCTGCCCGAAACCGAACCGCAACCGATCCCTGAACAGGAGCCGCCTGGCACCACGCCACCGCCCAAGGAAGAACCGCCGACGACCATGCCGCCGGTAATCGTCTGATCAGCGTAGGTCGTTGTGGTCTTTCTCGATGCGGTCCTTCTCGATGTGATCCTTTTCGAAGACCCTGACGATCCGCGGCATGACACTGAAGATCCCCAACGCGAGCAACGTACTGAGCACCGCCGTCGCCTCGCGGCCCAGACCGGCCGCGACGCCGATGGCGGCGGTCATCCACAAACCGGCGGCGGTGGTCAGGCCCTTGACGTGGCCTTCGTCGCCTTCGTGGTTCTTGAGGATGGTGCCGGCGCCGAGAAAGCCGATCCCGGCAATCACGCCCTGCACCACCCGGCTCATGGCATCGGCTTGGGATCCGGACAATTGCGGTACCAGCACGAACAACGCCGCGCCAAGGGCTACCAGCATGTGCGTTCGCACCCCGGCAGCCTTGCCCTTGTGCTCGCGCTCAAACCCGAGAATCCCGCCCAATATGGCCGCCATCAACAGGCGCACGGTGATCCGGGTCAGCTGCGACGCATCGCCGATGTCGGCGAATTCCGCTTGCATGGTTTCCCACACTTCATGCCACCAGGCGTTCATCGTCCAGTCCTTGTTATGAGTTGATAAAGGATGGACAGCGCCGACCATTAATCGGTTGCGTAGAACGATCTGCAGAACCGCGCACCCTAACGATTCAGACTCCCGTGAAAAAAGGACAACCCCATGCCCCTTCGTATCGATGAAAGCAATCCGGAATCGAAAGTCTGTTTTTTCACCGTTGAAAACGGTGAGGAAATCCGGATCTGCGACACGCTGGAAGTCAGGACCGATAGCGAAAAAGCCATGTCGTTCGTCGAAGTGGAAGGACGGCGCATCTACGTCACCGAGGCCGAAGCTGATGCGTTGACCGTCGCAGGCGCCCGGGATGGGCGCAAACACCTGAAGGCCGACGACAGTGATTCGGTGATTTGACTGACCTCGATCAACAACCGGCGCAGGCGTCTGGGATAGGCATTTGCGCCTTGGCCTGCGGGCTGCTTCAAGTTGTCGCAGGCGTGGCAGAACAGCCCATCTGATACGCTTTTTATTGAAATACCTGAGTCTGTTATGCAAACAGATCGGCGCTCATAGTTCCCTGGCCTGATGGAGGCTGATGAGCGAACGACCATGAGCGAACGAATCCCCGTCCGAACCGTAGAAGCATCTCCCCGGATAAAAAAAGTCCCGGCGCGCCCAATGAAGGCGAAACACGCCACCAGCGACAATCAGATTTTCACCCGCAGCTTCACCGGCCTGTTCCGCACCTTGCGCATGAGTGGTGCGGGGTTTCTGTTCCTGTTGTTTTTCGGCACGGTGTGGCTGAACTGGGGCGGTCGTCAGGCAGTGCTCTGGGACCTTTCCGAAAGCAAATTCCACATCTTTGGCGCGACGTTCTGGCCGCAGGATTTCATTCTGCTCTCGGCGCTGCTGATCATCGCCGCGTTCGGCCTGTTCGCGATTACCGTGTTCGCCGGCCGGGTCTGGTGTGGCTACACCTGCCCGCAGAGTTCGTGGACGTGGATCTTCATGTGGTGCGAGAAGATCACCGAAGGCGAGCGCAACCAGCGGATCAAGTTGCAGGCGGCGCCCTGGAGCTTGAACAAACTGGCGCGGCGTGCGGCCAAGCACACGCTGTGGCTGGCGATCAGTGTGCTGACCGGTCTGACCTTCGTCGGCTACTTCACCCCGATCCGGCCGCTGGCCGAAGAACTGCTGACCCTGCAGATCGGCGGCGTCAGTCTGTTCTGGGTGCTGTTCTTTACCGCTGCCACCTACATCAATGCCGGCTGGCTGCGTGAAGCGGTGTGCATGCACATGTGCCCGTATGCGCGATTCCAGAGCGTGATGTTCGACAAGGACACCCTGACCATTTCCTACGACGCCGCCCGTGGCGAAAACCGGGGCCCGCGCAAGCGCGAGGTGAAACCGGCCGAAGCCGGCCTCGGCGATTGCATCGACTGCCAGTTGTGCGTGCAGGTCTGCCCGACCGGCATCGACATCCGCGACGGCCTGCAAATGGAATGCATCGGCTGCGCGGCGTGCATCGACGCCTGCGACTCGATCATGGACAAGATGAATTACCCCCGTGGCCTGATTCGCTATACCTCCGAGCGCGAGTTGCAGGGTGGCAAGACGCATCTGCTGCGTCCAAGGCTGATCGGCTACGTCGCGGTGCTGGTGGTGATGATCGGCGCCCTCGCCCTGGCGTTGGTCGAGCGGCCGATGGTCTCGCTGGACGTGACCAAGGACCGTGGCCTGTTCCGTGAAAACGCTCAGGGCCAGATCGAAAACATCTACACCCTCAAGGTCATCAACAAAACCCAGCAGCGGCAGGACTACCACCTGACGCTGGTGGACGGTGAAGGCTTCGAGCTGCAAGGCAAGACCGAACTGAGCCTGGCGCCGGGCGAGATCGTCGATGTGCCGGTGTCGGTGGCGATGACCTCCGAACGCCCGGCCAGCAGCTCGCAGACCTTGAGCTTCAGGATTGCCGACAGTGATGAGCCGGGGATTTATAGCGTGGCGAAGAGCCGGTTTGTTGCGCCGATGAATCGCTGATCCCTTAGAATCTCCCCCCTCACCCCAGCCCTCTCCCCCGAGGGGGCGAGGGGGAAAGGGAGCAAATCTCAGTTGCTTGCAAACCCGAGTTCGACTCCGGACTTTCAAGTCGGCGTAACTCAAACAAACAACTCGTTCAGTCCCCTCTCCCTCCGGGAGAGGGCTAGGGTGAGGGGGCTTTTCCCTGACACTCTACACATTCAACCAGCACCAAGGCCCCCGATGAAACGCTACGAAAAATTCGCCGACGACATCGCTGAACTGATCCGCTCCGGCGTCCTCGGCCCCGGTCAGCGGGTGCCGTCGGTGCGCTACGCGAGCCAGACCTACGGCGTCAGCCCGTCCACGGTGTTCCAGGCCTACTACCTGCTGGAGCGTCGCGGCCTGATCCGCGCCCGGCCGCGCTCCGGCTACTTCGTCAACACCCACGCCCCGAGCCCGTTCTCGGAGCCGGTGATCAGCAGCCAGGTCAACGAGTCCACCAAGGTCGACGTCAGCGAGCTGGTGTTCTCGGTGCTCGAATCAATCAAAGACCCGAGCACCGTGCCGTTCGGCTCAGCGTTCCCCAGCCCGACCCTGTTCCCGCTGCAACGCCTGTCCCGTTCACTGGCCAGCGCCGCCCGGGAAATGGACCCGCGCATGGTGGTCACCGACATGTCGCCGGGCAACCCGCAACTGCGTCGGCAAATCGCCCTGCGTTACATGGTCGGCGGCCTGATGCTGCCGATGGAAGAACTGCTGATCACCAACGGCGCCCTCGAAGCACTGAACCTGTGCCTGCAAGCTGTGACCGAACCCGGCGATCTGGTGGCCATCGAAGCCCCGGCGTTCTATGCCAGCCTGCAAGTACTCGAACGCCTGAAGCTCAAAGCCGTGGAAATCCCTGTGCACCCGCGCGACGGCATCGACCTCGGCGTGCTTGCCCAGACACTGGAACGGCACCCGATCAAGGCCTGCTGGTGCATGACCAGTTTCCAGAACCCGATGGGCGCGACCATGCCCGAGGCCAAGAAACAGGAACTGGTGGAACTGCTGAAACAGCATCAGGTGCCGCTGATCGAAGACGACGTCTACGCCGAACTCTATTACGGCCAGCAGGCGCCGAAACCCGCCAAAGCCTTCGACACCGAAGGGCTGGTGATGCACTGCGGCTCGTTCGCCAAGAGCCTGGCCCCCGGCTACCGCATCGGCTGGGTCGCCGCCGGCCGCTACGCACAGAAAATCGAACGACTGAAACTGATGACCTCGCTGTGCGCCTCGATGCCGGCACAAGCGGCCATCGCCGACTACCTGCAACACGGCGGCTACGACCGTCACCTGCGCAAACTGCGCTATGCCCTGGAAGAACAGCAAAGCGCCATGCTCGCCGCCATCGCCCGCTACTTCCCGGCGCAGACGCGTGTGAGCCAACCGGCCGGCGGTTATTTTCTGTGGCTGGAACTGCCACCGCAGATGGATTCGTTGAAGTTGTTTCAGATGGCGTTGGCGCAGGGGATCAGCATTGCGCCGGGGCCGATTTTTTCGCCGACCCAGCGCTTCAGGAATTGCATTCGATTGAACTACGGCAGCCCGTGGACCGAGGATGCGGAGAAAGCGATGGAGACGCTGGGGCGGATTGTGCGGTCGTTTTGAAAGACCGCTGATCGTTCCCACGCAACCAGTTCAACGCCTAGACGATGATCGTTCCCACGCTCTGCGTGGGAATGCCTCAAGGGACGCTCCGCGTTCCAGCTCTGGAAGGGACGCGGAGCGTCCTGGGCTGCATTCCCACGCGGAGCGTGGGAACGATCATTAACGGCCGCCGCCGAGATCGACGAAAGTCCCCGTGGCATACGAAGCCTTGTCCGACAGCAACCAGACAATCGCCTCCGCCACTTCATCCGGCCGCCCGCCCCGGGCCATCGGAATCGCCGACTCCAGCTTGCTGACCCGATCCGGGTCGCCGCTCAAGGCGTGGAAGTCGGTATAGATGTAACCCGGACGCACCGCATTCACCCGAATCCCCTCGCCCGCCACTTCCTTGGACAGACCGATGGTGAACGTATCCAGCGCGCCTTTGGACGCCGCGTAATCGACATATTCATTCGGCGAGCCCAGCCGCGCGGCGACCGAGGAGACGTTGACGATGCTGCCACCCTGCCCGCCGTGTTTGGGCGACATGCGCAGGATCGCGTGCTTGGCGCAGAGGATCGGCGCCAGCACATTGGTTTTCATGATTTTGAGAATGCGGAATTCGGACATTTCGTCGACCCGGGATTTTTGCCCCACGGTGCCGGCGTTGTTGACCAGGGCGGTGACACGGCCCAGTTCGGTGTCGACCCGGTGAAACAGCGCAATCACTTCGTCTTCGATACTGACGTCGGCACGCACGGCGATGGCTGTGGCGCCGCGCTCACGCACCTGGTCCAGCACGTGGTGAGCGGCCTGTTCGTCGGTCTGGTAATTGATGCAGATCCGATAGCCTTGCTCGGCAGCCAACAGCGCGGTGGCGGCGCCGATTCCACGACCACCGCCGGTGATCACAATGACTTTATCCATGCTGGCCTTTCCCCCGATGCACACGTAACAGTCGGGGCAAGAATAACCGTCATTGCAGGGTTTTGCATGACCTGCGATTAGCGGCTCAGCTCACCGCCAATGGTTTGCCGCGCACGATGTCCTGCAGGAAGCGATCCGCCGGCATCGGGTGACCGAGCAGATAACCTTGCAGCGAATCGCAGCCCAGTTGCGTCAGGAAATCCTGCTGCGAATCGGTTTCCACGCCTTCAGCCACGATGCGCAGCCCCAGCGCCTGACCGAGGGCGACGATCGCCGAGACGATGGCCGCGTCATCGCTGTCGTGTTCCAGGTCACGGACGAAACCGCGATCGATCTTCAGCTCGTTGGCCGGCAGACGCTTGAGGTACATCAGGCTCGAATAACCGGTGCCGAAGTCGTCGATGGACAGGTCGACGCCCATGTCGGACAGTTCCTGCAACACCGTCATGCTCGCATCGGCGTCACTCATGGCGGTGGTTTCGGTGATTTCCAGGGTCAGGCTGTTGGCCGGTAAATGGTGGGTGGCCAGGGCCTTGGCCACGCTGCTTACCAGCCCTGCATGGCAGAACTGCAACGCCGACAGGTTCACCGCAATCCGCCAGTCGGTGTAGCCCAGCACGTACCACTCGCGCATCTGCCGGCAGGCCTCATTGAGCACCCACTCGCCAATCGGAATGATCAGCCCGGTCTTCTCCGCCAGATCGATGAACTTGTCCGGCATCAGCATGCCCTGGGTCGGATGTTCCCAGCGCAACAAGGCTTCGGCACCGACCGGACGACCGTCGGCCGCATGAAATTTGGGTTGGTAATGCAGGCTGAACTCGCCATGCTCCAGCGCCGCCCGCAAGTCCTGCAGCAATTGCAGTTGCTTGCGCGCGTTGCTGTTCATCGAAACGTCGAAGAAGCTGTAACCGTTCTTGCCGCCGCCCTTGGCGTGGTACATCGCGGCGTCAGCGTTCATCAGCAGTTCCTGGGCGCTCTCCCCGTTGCCGGGGTACAGGGCAATGCCGACGCTGGCGGAAATCTGCAACTCATGCTCGGCGACCCGGAACGACCGGGCGATCAAGCCGACCTGACGCGCCGCCAGACCCAGCGCATCGTTGGGTTCGGTCAGGCGCACCAGCAGGACAAACTCATCGCCACCGATCCGCGCCAGCGTGTCGAGGCTGCGCAAATCTTCGCGCAGACGCACCGCCACTTCGCGCAGCAACTGATCGCCCATGTGGTGACCGAAAGCGTCGTTGACCGGTTTGAAGCCGTCCAGATCGATGAACATCAGCGCAAAACAGCCGCCCTGCTCGTTGACCTTTTTCATCGCCTGATTGATCCGGTCGTCCAGCAGCATGCGGTTGGGCAGGCCGGTCAGGGTGTCGTGCAACGCCAGTTGGGTGAGCTCACGGTTGGCCACGGTCAACGAATGGGCCAGATCAGCGGTGCGGGCTTCGAGGCGGGCGTCGAGAATCGAGGTCAGCAGCGCAATGGCCAGCACCGCCAGCGTGGTGATCAGCACCAGATTGTCGAGGCCGTTGCCGTTCAGACCGCTGAGTGCCGCGCCGCAGAAACTGCCCTCGGGAAACCGCGCCGCCGCCATGCCGGTGTAGTGCATGCCGACAATCGCCACGCCCATGACAATCGCCGCCCCGGCCCGAAACAGCCGCACGTAAGGCGAATGCTGACGCAGGCGAAAGGCGATCCACAGCGCTGCCGCCGAAGCGCCGACAGCGATCAACAACGAGGCGCCGAACAGTGTCGGATCGTAGTCGATGCCCGGCTGCATGCGCATCGCGGCCATGCCGGTGTAATGCATGGCGCTGATGCCGGCGCCCATGATCAACGCGCCAAAGGCCAGTTGCCAGGCCGGCAGTTTCGGCTGGCTGACCAGCCACAGGGCAAAACCGCAGGACAGCACGGCGATCAGCAATGAAAGCGCCGTGATCGAAATGTCGTAACCGAGGCTGATCGGCAGCTTGAACGCCAGCATGCCAATGAAGTGCATCGACCAGACGCCGATGCCCATGGCAAACGCCCCGCCGGCCGTCCATAAATGCACGGCGCGGCCCTTGGCAGTGGCAATGCGCCCGGTGAGATCGAGCGCGGTGTAGGAAGCGAGGATCGCCACACACAGCGAAATGAAAACCAGCGTGAAGGAATAGCTACCGATGAGCATGGGAATTCTCGTGACCACCCCGCCGTACTGCGTCCGTTCTCCGCGGGGCCAAATGCGCCGATTGTACTGATTGCGCAGAAGAACGCACTGACAAAGTAATCAAATGGCCATCAACCCGATGAAACGCTTGTTTGATCGTCTGACAAGGCTCTAGCCCGGTCGCCAGGGCACAGAACAGATCGTTCCCGTTAAAGCGACAGATCGTTCCCACGCTCTGCGTGGGAATGCCTCAACGGACGCTCCGCGTTCGGCTCTGGAAGGGACGCGGAGCGTCCCGGGCTGCATTCCCACGCGGAGCGTGGGAACGATCATGACTTCACGTCAGCGGTTATCAGTGGTTTCCAGCTCCCCGTCCCAGCCACCGCCCAGCGCCGCGATCAACTGCACACTGGCAATCAAACGGCTCTGCAGGATATTCAGGACAGTGCGTTCATTACTCAACGCCGTGGCCTGCACCGTCACCACATCGAGATAAGCAATCACCCCGGCCTTGTACTGGTTTTCGGTCAGACGCAACGAATCCCGTGCCGCATCGAGGGCTTCTTGGCGCACAACCGCTTCGTCTTCGTACACCTTCAACTGCACCAGGTAGTTTTCCACCTCGCGGAAACCGTCGAGCACGGTCTGGCGGTATTTGGCCACGGTCTGGTCGTACACCGCTTCGGTGCGGTCGACTTCGGCCGAACGGATGCCGCCGTCAAATAGCGGCAGGGTCATTTTCGGCCCGACCGACCAGAAGCGGTTCGGCAGGCTGATCAGGTTCTGCGAGGTACTGCTGCTGTAACCACCGCTCATGCTCAGGCTGAAGTCGGGGTAATACGCGGCCTTGGCCACGCCGATGTTGGCGTTGGCGGCGATCACCGAGCGCTCCGCCGAGGCGATGTCCGGACGGCGCTCGAGCAACTGCGACGGCAGGCTCAGCGGAATTTGCGGCAGCTTGGGAATGTCCTGGGTCTCGGCAATATTGAATTCGGCCGGCGGCTGGCCGGTCAGTACCGCGATGGCATTTTCGAACTGCGCCCGTTGCCAGATCAGGTCCACCAGATCGCCCTGGGTGGTTTTCAGCTGGGTCTGCGCCTGCGCCACCGCGTCCCGCCCGGAAACCCCGGCGTTGTACTGGTTCATGGTCATTTTCAGCGAGCGCTCGTAAGCGGCCACTGTCGATTCGAGCAGGCGTTTCTGCTGATCGATCACCCGCAATTGCAGGTAGTTCTGCACCAGCTCGGATTGCTGGCTCAAACGCATCGCCGCCAGATCGGCATAGCTCGCCTGGGCGCTAGCCTCATTGGCTTCCAGGCCGCGACGCAACTTGCCCCAGACATCCGCTTCCCAACTCACGCCCAGTTGCGCGTTGTAGGTGTCACGAATACCGCTGGAGGAACTGCTTAGGCTTGAACTGCTGCTGCCGGTGCCCTGGCTGGAGCGGGTCTTGCCGGCACTCAGATCAATACTCGGATAAAACGCTCCGCGCGCGCTGCGCACCAAGGCCTGGGCCTGACGGTACTGGGCCTCGGACTGGGCGACGGTCTGGTTGGAGCTGTTGAGTTTCTCGATCAGCTGGTTGAGCTGACGGTCGCCATACAGTTCCCACCAGGCACCGCGCGCCAGGGAATCGCTCGGGTTGGCCTGACGCCAGCCTTCGGCTTCCTTGTACTGGGCGATTTCGGCGGTCTGCGGGCGCTGGTAGTCCGGGCCGACGGCGCAGGCACTGAGCATCGCCACGCACAGCGACAGGCTCAGCAGGCGCGAGCCGCGGACAGTGGCCAGATTGATAAGCGAACGGTCAGTCATAGCGGAGTTTCCAGAGCGGCATCGGTGCGCACGCCACGCCATTTGTTGAAACGATGGCGCAACTTGTCGAGATAGAGGTAAACCACAGGCGTGGTGTAAAGGGTCAGCACCTGGCTGAAAATCAGCCCGCCGATGATGGTCAGGCCCAGCGGCTGGCGCATTTCCGCGCCTTCGGCCCGGCTCAGCAGCAACGGCAAGGCGCCGAGGATCGCCGCCAGCGTGGTCATCAGGATCGGCCGCAAACGTTGCAGACAGGCGCTGCGGATCGACTCCAGCGGCGCCATGCCCTGATGACGCTCCAGTTGCAGCGCCAGGTCGATCATCAGGATCGCGTTCTTCTTCACCACACCGATCAGCAGGAACAGCCCGAGCAGCGAGATCAGGCTGAACTCGCCGCCCAGCACATAGATCGACAGCAACGCGCCGACCCCGGCCGACGGCAGCGTCGACAGAATCGTCAGCGGGTGAATGTAGCTCTCATACAGCACGCCCAGCACCAGATACACCGCCAGCAGCGCACCGAGGATCATGAACGGCTGGCTCTTCTGGGTGGCGGCGAATGCATCGGCGGTGCCGGCCATTTTCACGATCACGTCTTCCGGCAGACCAAGCCTGGCAATCGCCCGCTCGATGGCGGCACTGCCCTGCTCCACCGTCACGCCTTCGGCCATGTCGAAGGAAATGCTCTCGGAAGCAAACTGGCCTTCGTGGCTGACCCGGTCGTCTTCCAGGCTGTTTTCATAGTGAGCGAAGGTCGACAGCGGAATTCGTGCACCGTCGGCGGTGATCACCTGGACCTGCTTGAGCGTCACCGGATCCTGGGCGTATTTCGGATTGACCTCCATCACCACCTGATACTGGTTGAGGCTGTCGTAGATCGTGGAAATCTGCCGCTGGCTGTAAGCGTTGTTGAGCACCGCCGTGACCATTTCCATGTCCACGCCCAGGCGCTTGGCCTGATCGCGGTCGACGATCAATGTCACCTGCTGCGCACCCGCGCCTTCGCGGGCATCGATGGCGGTCAGCTCGGGCAAGGCCCGCAGCGCGGTGACCACTTTCGGGTACCACTCGCGCAGCTCACCCAGATCACCGCTTTGCAGAATGTAGCTGTACTGCGAAGTGGTCTGCTCGCGGCCGCCGCCAAATTGCAGGTCCTGGTCGGCCATCAGCATCAGCTGCGCACCGGCCACCTTGGGCATTTCCTTGCGCAGGCGCTCAATGACCTTCTGCGCCGAGATATTGCGCTCCTTGATCGGTTTCAGGCGCACCAGCATGAAGGCGTTGTTGGTGCCGTTGGTGCCACCGATGAACCCGGCGACACTCTCGACCGCTGCGTCCTTGAGCACGGCGCGGCGGAAGGTCTCCATTTTCGGCTGCATCACACTGAACGACAGACCGTCGTCACCGCGCACGAAACCGATCAACTGGCCGGTGTCCTGCTGCGGCATGAAGGTTTTCGGCACCACCACGTACAGGGCAACGTTCACCCCGACGGTGATGATCAGGCTCAGCAAGGTCAGGCGCCGATGACGCAACACCCAATCGAGGCTGGTGGCGTATTTGCCGACCATCCAGTCGTTGGTGCGGCGGCTCCAGCGTTGCAGGCGGTTTTCCTCGCCCGGTGTATGGGGTTTGAGCCAGCGGGCGCAGAGCATCGGGGTCAGCGTCAAAGAAACCACCAGCGACACCACGATGGCCGCGGCCAGGGTGATGGAGAACTCGCGGAACAGGCTTTCGATGATCCCGCCCATGAACAGGATCGACAGGAACACCGCCACCAGCGAGACGTTCATCGACAGCAAGGTAAACCCGACTTCCTTGGCCCCGAGGTACGCGGCCTTCATCGGTTTGACGCCTTCGTCGATGTGCCGGGAAATGTTCTCCAGCACCACGATGGCGTCGTCCACCACCAGCCCGGTGGCGAGAATCAGCGCCATCAGCGACAGGTTGTTCAGCGAGAAGCCGTAGAGGTACATCACCGCAAAGGTGCCGACCAGCGACACCGGCACCGCCAACGTCGGAATCAGGGACGCACGGAAGTTACCGAGGAACAGGAACACCACCAGAATCACCAGCGCCACGGCGATCAGCAGGGTCATTTCCGCTTCGTGCAGGGTGGCCTTGATCACCGGCGAGCGATCCATCGCCAGGTTCAGTTTGACGCTGGCCGGCAGCACCGCCTGCAACGCCGGCAACTGCGCCTTGATCTCGTTGACCGTCTCGATGATGTTGGCGCCGGCCTGGCGGTTGATCACCAGCAACACAGCCGCGTCGTCGTTGAAGAAACCGCTGTTGTAGCGGTCTTCCACGCCGTCGCTGACCTTGGCCACGTCTTTCAGACGCAGGGCCGCGCCGCCGTTGTAGTGGATGATCAGCGATTCGTAATCCTTGGCTTTCTCCAACTGGTCGTTGGCCTGGATCTGCCACAGGCGCTGGTCGTCTTCGACCGAGCCCTTGGGCCGACGCACGTTCGCTTCGGCGATGGTCTTGCGCACATCGTCCAGCGCCACGCCGTACTGGTTCAGTGCCTGGGGCTCGAGTTCGATGCGCACCGCCGGCAAAGAGCTGCCGCCGATCTGCACTTCACCGACGCCCTGCACCTGGGACAGACTCTGGGACAGGATGGTCGACGCCAGGTCATAGAGCTGGCCTTTTTCCAGCACGTCCGAGGTCAGCGACAGCACCATGATCGGTGCCTGCGACGGGTTGACCTTCTTGTAGGTCGGCATGCTGCGCATCCCGCTCGGCAGCAGGTTGCGCGAGGCGTTGATCGCCGCCTGCACTTCGCGCGCCGCGCCGTTGATGTCGCGGTCGAGGTCGAATTGCAGAATCACCCGGGTCGAGCCCTGGCTGGAACGGCTGCTCATGGTGTTGACGCCGGCGATGGCGCCGAACGAGCGCTCCAGCGGCGTGGCCACGGTGGACGCCATGACCTCCGGACTGGCGCCGGGCAGGCTGGCCTGCACCACGATCACCGGGAAGTCCATTTGCGGCAGCGGCGACACCGGCAGCAGGCCGAAGCTCACACCGCCCAGCAGCATGATCGCCAATGAAAGCAGCATGGTTGCCACGGGGCGCTTGATGAAAGGACCCGAAAGATTCATAGGTGGCAACCACTAGCGGCAAGCTGCAAGCCGCAAGCTAAAAACCTGTTCCGAGTCCGCTTTTCTCTTGCAGCTCGAAGCTTGACGCTTGCAGCTGTATTCACGTCGCCCTTCACGCAACCTCTCCTGTGCCGGACTTCGCCCAACGCCGTCCCAACCGATCAAAAGCCAGGTAAATCACGGGCGTCGTGAATAAGGTCAGCACCTGACTCACCAGCAACCCGCCGACCATCACCAGACCCAGCGGTTGACGCAATTCAGCACCGGAACCGGTGGCCAGCATCAGCGGCACTGCGCCGAACAGCGCCGCCAGCGTCGTCATCAGAATCGGCCGGAAGCGCAACAGCGCGGCCTGATAAATCGCCTGCTCCGGCGCCATGCCCTGAGTGCGTTCGGCGTCGAGGGCGAAGTCGATCATCATGATCGCGTTCTTCTTCACGATACCGATCAGCAGGATGATGCCGATGATCGCGATCATCCCCAGATCATTGCCGCTGAGCAGCAACGCCAGCAACGCCCCGACCGCCGCCGACGGCAAGGTCGACAGAATGGTGATCGGGTGAATGTAGCTCTCGTAAAGCACGCCGAGCACGATGTACATGGTCACCACCGCCGCCAGAATCAGCAGCAAGGTGCTCGACAGCGACGCCTGGAACGCTTCAGCCGCGCCCTGGAACTGGGTCTGCACGCCGATCGGCATGCCGATGTCCTTCTGCACCTGCTCGATGATGTCCACCGCATGCCCCAGCGCCACGCCGGGCGCGAGGTTGAACGACATCATCACCGCCGGGAACTGGCCGATGTGGGTGATCGCCAGTTGCGCCTGCCGCTCCTCGACATGGGCCAGGCTCGACAACCGCACCTGACCGCCATCGGTGGTCTTGACGTGAATCTGATCCAGCGCCTGCGGGCCGATCTTCTCCCCGGCCTGAGCCTGCAGCACCACGCGGTACTGGCTGGCCTGGGTGTAGATGGTCGAGATCTGCCGCTGGCCGAACGCGTCGTACAGCGCGTCGGTGATATTCGAGACCGACACACCCAGCCGTGAGGCGGCGTCGCGGTCGATCACCAGGAACACCTGCAAACCCTTGTCCTGCAAGTCGCTGGCGACGTCGGTCAGTTCCGGGCGCTGGGCCAGGGCCTCGACCAGACGGCCGCTCCACAGGCTGAGCAATTCGGAATCCGGCGACGACATGCTGAACTGGTACTGAGTACGGCTGACGCGGTCTTCGATAGTCAGGTCCTGCACCGGCTGCATGAACAGACGGATGCCGACAAGCTTGTCCAACTGCGGTTGCAGGCGGGCAATCACTTCGGTCGCCGTCAGATCACGCTGGCCGTGGGGCTTGAGGTTGATCAG
Source organism: Pseudomonas sp. NFIX49 (assembly GCF_900115915.1). Taxonomy (NCBI): domain Bacteria; kingdom Pseudomonadati; phylum Pseudomonadota; class Gammaproteobacteria; order Pseudomonadales; family Pseudomonadaceae; genus Pseudomonas; species Pseudomonas sp. NFIX49. The sequence goes on from NZ_FOYE01000007.1 coordinate 105,879, forward strand.
CAACCGACCGCTGTTGAGCGTGGCGTTGTCGCCGTCGACCCCAATGTAGGACGACAGGCTTTCTACCGCCGGATCTTCCAGAATCACCTTGGCCAGCGCCTGCTGACGCTCGCCCATCGCTGCGAAGGAAATCGACTGCGGTGCTTCGGAAATACCCTGGATCACCCCGGTGTCCTGCACAGGAAAGAAGCCCTTGGGCACCACCATATAAAGGAACACGGTCAGGGCCAGCGTGCCGATGGCCACCAGCAGGGTCAGCGGCTGGTGCTTGAGCACCCACTGCAACTTGCGGCCGTAAGCGGCGATCATCCAGTCGATGAACGCACCACTGGCGCGGTAGAAACGGCCCTGCTCATGTGCTTCCGGCTCACGCTTGAGCAGACGCGCGCACATCATCGGCGTCAGGGTCAGCGAGACCACCAGGGAAATCAGGATCGCTACCGCCAGGGTGATGGCGAATTCGCGGAACAACCGCCCCACGACGTCGGCCATGAACAGCAGCGGAATCAGTACCGCGATCAGCGACAGGGTCAGGGAAATCAGGGTGAAACCGATCTGCTTCGCGCCCTTGAGCGCCGCCTGCATCGGGCTGTCACCCTCCTCGATGAAACGCGCGATGTTCTCCAGCATCACGATCGCATCGTCGACCACGAAACCGGTGGCGATGGTCAGTGCCATCAGCGTCAGGTTGTTGACCGAGAAGCCGGCGAGGTACATCACGCCGAACGTACCGATCAGCGACAGCGGCACGGCCACCGACGGAATGATCGTGGCACTGGCGCGCCGCAGGAACAGGAACGTCACCATCACTACCAGTGCGATGGCGATCAGCAATTCATGTTGCACGTCGGTGACCGAGGCACGGATGGTCTGGGTGCGGTCGGTCAGCACGACGACGTCGAGACCGGCCGGCAGGTTGTCGGTGATGCTCGGCAGCAGCGCCTTGATCCGGTCGACCACTTCGATCACGTTGGCGCCCGGCTGACGCTGAATGTTCAACAGAACGGCCTGATTCTGGTTGGCCCATGCCGCCAGACGCTCGTTCTCGGCGCCGTCGACAATCTGCGCGACATCCTTGAGCCGCAGCGGCGCACCGTTGGCGTAGGCCAGGATCAGGTTGGCGTAATCCTTGGGCGACGTCAGCTGGTCGTTGGCGTCGAGCATCGACACCCGGGTCGGGCCGTCGAAGTTGCCCTTGGGCTGGTTGACGTTGGACGCACTGATCAGCGTGCGCACGTCCGACAGATTCAGGCCATTGGCCGCTAGGGCCTCGGGATTGACCTTGATCCGCACCGCCTGACGCTGGCCGCCGGCAATGCTGACCATGCCGACGCCGCTGATCTGGGCGATCTTCTGCGCCATGCGCGTGTCGACCAGGTCATTGAGTTTGGGCAGCAACATGGTTTTCGAGGTGATGGCCAGGGTCAGCACCGGGGTGTCCGCCGGGTTGACCTTGTTGTACACCGGCGGCGCCGGCAAGTCGGTCGGCAACAGGTTGGTCGCGGCGTTGATCGCGGCCTGCACCTGCTGTTCGGCGACGTCCATGTTGATGTCGAGGCTGAAACGCAGGGTCAGCACCGAGGCACCGCCGGAACTGGTCGAGGCCATTTGCGTCAGGCCCGGCATCTGCCCGAACTGGCGCTCAAGCGGCGCGGTGACGGCACTGGTCATCACGTCCGGACTGGCGCCCGGATAAAGGGTCATGACCCGGATGGTCGGGTAATCGACCTGCGGCAAGGCCGAAACCGGCAGCAGGCGATAGGCGATCAGACCGGCCAGCACGATGGCCAGCATGCTCAGCGTGGTGGCGACCGGGCGAAGGATGAACAGACGCGAAATGTTCATGCGCCCTTCTTGGCCTTGTCAGTGACGGCGGCGTCAGGCGCAGTGGCGGCGGACTTGCCTTGCAGGTGCTCGGTCGGGGTGGTCGGCACATCCTTGCTGTCGTTGACCACTTCCACTTCGCTGCCTTCCTTCAGACGGTCGGTGCCTTCCAGCACCACCCGGTCGCCGGCGGCAAGACCTTCGGTGACCACCGTGTTTTCGCCGTCGCTGGCACCGATCTTCAATTGGCGGATGGTGACTTTCTTGTCGCCGTCCAGCGCGTAAACGAAGGTGCCGTTGGTGCCGAACTGGATGGCGGCGGACGGCGCCAGCACCACACCTTTCAAGGTGTCGGCCAGCAGGTGAACGTTGACGAACTGGTTGGGGAACAGCGACTGATCGCGGTTCTCGTAGCGCGCCTTGAATTTCAGGGTACCGGTGGTCACGTCGATCTGGTTGTCGAGGCTTTGCAGCACACCGGTGGCTTGCAGTTTGGTGTCGCCACGATCCCAGGCCTCCGCCGGCAGTTTGGCGCCGCTGCGGTAGCGGGCGAGCACGGTTTCCAGGCTGTTTTCCGGCAGGGTGAAGGCGACGCTGATCGGTTGGGTCTGGGTGATCACCGCCAGGGAGGTCGTGTCGTTGGCCGCCACGAGGTTGCCGACGTCAAGCTGACGCAGGCCGACGCGACCGGCAATCGGTGCGCGGATCTTGGTGAATTCGAGATTGAGCTTGGCGTCGTTGACCGCCGCCTGATTGGTTTTCACGGTGCCGAGGTATTGGCCGACCAGCGCTTCGGCGGTGTCCAGCGTCTGCTTGGCGATGCTGTCTTCCTTGTACAGGCCGCGATAGCGCTCGACATCGACCTGGGCGTTCTTCAACTGCGCCTGATTCTGCAGCAAGGTGCCTTCCGCCTGGAGCAAGGCGTTCTGGTACGGACGCGGGTCGATCTCCGCCAGCAGGTCACCGGCCTTGACCATTTGCCCTTCCTCGAAATAAATCTTCACCAGTTCGCCACCGACCCGGCTGCGCACATTGATGGTGTTGAGCGCCGTCACCGTACCGAGGGCCTTGTAGTACAGCGGGAAGTCCCCGGTGACCGCCGGCGCCACGCGTACCGGAATCGGCCCGGCCGCCCCGCCGAAGCCCGGACGCATCATCCCCGAACGGCCGGTATGGCCGGCCTGCGCCTTCTCGCCGCCCTCCTTGTGGGTCGAACCGGCGGGCCAGAATTTCCAGCACAGACCGGCAATGACCAGCAGGACAAGCAGGCTCAGCAGCCAGCGACGGGAGTTTCGGGAAGACGATTGCATGGAGTGATTAACCATTGGGCGCGTGGGCTTCTTTTACGGGAGGCTGAACGATAAGCACTGGCCGGGATTTAGCAAAGCAGCTTTACCGGCAATTTACCTTCCACTTACGTTTCAAGGTGTGAGGCAAAACACTGATACACAAATGAAAACGGCCTGGACAGAGCCAGGCCGTTAACAATTGTAAAAGCGCTTACTTGAGAACGGACAGCGCCGCTTCGTAGTCAGGCTCTTCGGCAATTTCCTTGACCAGTTCGCTGTGCAGGACGTTGTCGTTTTCGTCCAGAACAACCACCGCACGGGCGGTCAGGCCTTTCAGCGGGCCGTCAGCGATGGCCACGCCGTAGTTCTCGAGGAACTCGGTGCCGCGCAGGGTCGACAGGTTTTGTACGTTTTCCAGGCCTTCGGCGCCGCAAAAACGAGCCTGGGCGAACGGCAGGTCAGCCGAGATGCACAGCACCACGGTGTTGCTGATGTCGTTGGCCTGAGCGTTGAACTTGCGCACGGAGGTGGCGCAGGTCGGGGTGTCGACGCTTGGGAAGATGTTCAGCACTTTGCGCTTGCCGGCGAAGTCTTTCAGGGTGACGTCGGACAGATTGCCGGCTACCAGGGAAAAGGCTGGCGCCTTGGAACCGGCTTGTGGCAGTTGGCCGTTGACTTGAACCGGGTTGCCTTTGAGAGTGACTTGAGCCATGAACGGAGTCCTTCTTAACGTTGTTGGGAAAGCATGCAAGAGGCGGAAGTTAACCACGAAATTGTCCGACGACCTATGCCTGGACTGAAATTGTCATGTGCTGGCACGCAAAACTGGATACACATTCTCCAGTAGCCCCACATCCCCGCTCTCAAAGAGGGTGATGCTTGTTAAAACGCAAGTCTGCGTCTTTTCTTTAACGACCTGTCGATTAAGACCCCGGCCGTTCGACTAAGCCATGAATCCCTCACTTACCTGCGGAGAAACACCATGCGCTTCATGATCATTGTCAAAGCCAGCCACGACTCCGAAGCCGGCGTGATGCCCAGCGAGCAATTGTTGACGGACATGGGCAACTACAACGAGGAACTGGCCAAGGCCGGCATTCTGGTTTCTGCCGACGGCCTTCACCCCAGCAGCAAAGGCGCCCGTGTGCGCTTCAGCGGTGAAAACCGCAGCGTGATCGACGGCCCGTTTGCCGAGACCAAAGAGCTGATCGCCGGTTACTGGATCTGGGACGTCAAGTCCAAAGAGGAAGCCATCGAGTGGGTCAAGCGTTGCCCGAACCCCATGCCGGGCACTGAATCGGAAATCGAGATTCGCCAAGTGTTCAGCGCGGAAGATTTCGGCGCCGAGTTCACCCCGGAACTGCGCGAGCAGGAAGAACGCATACGCGAGCAAGCCAAAAAACACTGAAGCCCCGAATCGAGCACGTCAGCATTTTCCGTAAGGCCGGTGACGACTGAGCGAGACACGGGGACTTTTCGACGCGAAACAGGTAGGGTGCGCAACATCACAATGCCACCACTGGATCGCGTCGCGTTTTTTATGGAGTTGTCATCGCAATGAGTTGCTGGACCGTCCTTGGCCTGTCGGCCGACGCCGATGTGCGCACTATCAAACGCCAATATGCCGTCCTGCTCAAACAGACCCGCCCCGACGATGATCCCGAGGGTTTCCAGCGGCTGCGCGATGCCTATGAGCAGGCGCTTGCGTACAAGGAATGGCAGCAGTATCACGAGCAGAATCAGGATGAAGAGCAGGAACAGGGTATTGAAGAATCCTGGGACCTGAGCGGCCTGACCGTGGTCGAGGTCGATGCTCTGCAACTGGCGACCCGTTCGCTGGATGGACTCAGCGTTGAAGAGCTGAATCATCGCCATGCCGTCACCCTCGAACAGGGTTGCGCACATTTCTTCGAAGACACGGTGCTGCATCATTGCATTGAACACCCTGAGACTTCGCAGACGCTGGTGGACTGGGCCATCCCGACTTTCTTCTGGTTCAGCGCCTGGCAACGCCTCGAACTCGACCACATATCGATAGACCTGTTGCTGGATCGACAACGCGCGCGCATTGTGCAACCGATGCACGATGCCCTTGAACGCGAAGACGTTGAAGGTTTCCTCCAGGCCTACGAGCGTTGCGGGGAGCACAACTGGCTCGCGATTGCACTGCAACAGGAATGGTTCAACCGGATGCTCAGCCATTTACTGCTGGATGCCCCGGTCTGGTCTCCCGAGATTTTCGAACGGGTGCGCAACAATCAAGGCTGGCACGGCTGCACGGGAAATCCCTGCCCTGACGGCGAATGGCAACGCCTGCTGGCTCGCCAGAATGCGCCGCTTTTCCTGGCTCACCAGCAACAACTGGCCACGGAGCCCGCCGCCACCCCCGAACACCGCGCCGCCCGCCTGCTGCTGGGCACCGGCTCGTTCAGCGCCCGCCGTGCACTCGCCCGCCGCCTGCGCGAAGAAGACTGGGCGCAGTGCCGGAAACTGAGTTCAGAACTGTACGCCAATCACCCAAATGTGTGCGCGCAGATGCCCGGCGGCACGGCGTTTTTCTGGCAAAGCTGGGAACTGAGCTTCAATGACTGGCCGACGTATGTGGGCGTGGTGCTGGCCTGCCTGATTGGCGCGTTCACCCATTACATTCCGTTGGGTGTGCGCCTCAGTGGGTTGATCAATATCGTCATGATCTCGACCGTGGTGTTTGGCGTGATCGTGGCCGGGCTCAATTGGCTGGTGCACAACGTTGCTCATCGCGTATGGCGGCTGGATGACCGGCTCAGCGCCGCTCTTTGCCCCGGAGTTTTCAAAGACTCGCCGCCGTTCGGCGTGCTGCGCGACCTGGTGCCCGGCGCATTGATGGTGGCCGGGCTCGGCTGGTTTTTCGGCCCGATTGCCGGCGGGGTGTACGCCGCGACCCTGGCGACCTTCGGACTGGTGCGCCGCTGGCAGTCCAGGCCGCGGGTGTCCTGGGAAGAAAGCCGACCTGCCGTGAAAGTCGGCGTGACGATCCTCGGAATTCTGGTGCTGGCCCTCGTGCTCGGCGTGTTCAAAGTGGTCGCCAGCCAAGGCACGGTCAATCGCAATCAGGGTCTGCAACCCTGGACCGAACGCCTGTGCAGCCGCTTGCCGGCCACCACCGCCGAATGCAGCGCACCGGCCACCGTTGAACAGTGGTACGGCAAGGAGGCGCGCCCATGACCACGAGAGTGATGTTTTGCGTCGGTATTTTCTTCGCGCTGGTGGTGATGGCGCTGACAAGTGCGACCCACCCTTTCCTGCAACTCGATCTCTGGCTGGACGGGCGCGATGCGCCGGTCACCGCTCAGGCCAATGCCCTGAGCCCGGTGATTGCCTGCGTCAACCGGATCGACGTGCAATGGCGAGCGGCCTACGACCGCTACAAGAACCCTCAACCGCCCGTGCCTCGCGACCAGCTCTGGTTGAAGAGCCTCAAGGATTTCGACGACAGCGACGCGTTCAATGTGCGAGACATTCAGCGCGATGTCTGCGGTCAGGGCCTCACGGAAAAACTCGAACTGCTGGAATGGCAGCCTGAACTGGCGCGACAGGCCAACGAGTACGTCCGGGCGCTGAGTCACGTTACGACCACCATTGCACCCACGCGGTTTTACCGGGAGGCGAGTTTCACCTCCGGGTCGCAACAGCCCTCCCCTGGAGAACTGGCTGCGATCGAGCGCGTTTCACAGGAGTACATCGACGCCTCGACGGCTCTGCGGCAAAGCCTGCTGCCGCTCGACGCTGCGCAGCGTCCCGAACAGCTCAAGCTGATCGAGGCTCGTCTGGGCAGGGACATTCACTGGGACTTGCTGGCGTACATGATTCAGGCGCGGGAGACCGTCGACGTGCTCGACGAAGCGATGAAAAATCGCACTCTGACCCCAAAATTGCTGGCCGACACCACCGCGAAGTTGCAACAGGCGTGGAACCGTCGCGAACCCTGGCTCGCACCGCGCACGGGTGGATTCCAGAACAAGACTGATGCCGCACGGGATCTGTGGCTGCGCATCGGCGAGCCGGGGCAAAACTATCTCGAAGCATTGAACACCCTGCAAGCCGACTGGCAGAACCACGCCAAGCCCGAGCGTTTGAGCGAGGACTACTACGCCGTGACCCGCCGTTACGACGGCTTGCTCAGCCATTACAACCGCCTGGCCCGCGCCAGCTTCTGACGTAGTGCACACGCCGGATCGTCCTCAGAGGCGACCCGGCGTGCCGGTCTTACTTGGCCTTGAGCTTGAGGTAGGACTGGTGCAGATCCGCCGCCCAGCCATCGATCACGCTTTTCACGTCATCGGCCTTCATCACCTGCGAATCGTTTTCCAGCGGTTTGCCGGTGCCTTTGCGCACCACCTGCGCCGCCACTTTGTTAGTGCCGCCATCGAGGAACACCGCTTCGGTCGCCAGGGTGGTTTCCTGATCGCGAATGCCGCTGGCGGTGCTGACCGCTGCCGCTACCAACGCCACCGGAATCACCTCATACGCGTGCAAGCCTTCGGTCTTGCTGCTGACGGCGGTGATGGCCGCGCGCACCACAATCACACCCGGCCCGGGGCCCGAGGCCAGCGGCAGGGATTTGCCCAGTTCGCGCTTGAGCGCCTGATCGTAATAGCTGGTGATGCCGTTGAGAGTCTGCTGCGGAATCTTCACGGTGGGTTGCGGTTTGGGATAGAGCTGGGTCGGTTCGACGTAGAAGCTGGTGAATTTGCCGATGTCGACTTTCGGGTCAATCCAGCGCATCACTTCAGCCCCCGACGGGGATTTGGCCTCCCTCAGCTGGCTGTAGTCCTTGAGGAAGCCTGAGTACTCGTCGGGTGCGACGGTTTTGCTGGAGCAGCCCACCACGCCCAGCGTGGCAATGCACAGGGTGCTCATCATTACGGCTAGCTTCATGCTGTAACTCCTGTCGGAAGGCCGAATTTATTGCGTCGGGGGAGTTACAGGTATAGCTAAATTCGCGCCGTTTGCGATCAGAAACCCCAACATTGCGCAACGTCGGGTCCGGACCTTTGAAAGGTCCGGACCATCACGGGTGCTCAAGGCTTTCTTCTACCAGCTCGAAGTCTCCCCACTGCGCAACGCCATCTCCCGCCGGCTGTTGGCCCGCATCGCCTTGATCAGCGACACCGTGCCCACCAGCAAAATCGCCGCACCGAACAGAAAATCAATGTTGTACAGCTGGAAATCCTGCACCGGCCCCACCAGCACCGTGCGCACCACGCCAATCCCCACCAGCGTTGCAAGGAAGTCGATCCCCGGCTCATCGCGGTAGAACACCAGCAGCAACGGCAGGCACAGCACCAGCAGCATCAACAGCACCACGACCTTGAACGAGCCTTTGCGCTCGACGCTGAACGCGCATTCGTGGGGGCCGTAGGCCTTGTAGTCCTCGTCGCGGATCATCGAGTTTTTCTCGTTGATGTAGTCGGCGCGGTTGTACTTCTGGATCGGCGTGAAGGTGTTGGACATCTCCATCAGCGTGGTGATGTTCTTGAAGCGCAGGTCGATGCGCTCGCTACCCTTGAGGTAATACAGGACTGGCTTGTAGCCGTAGCGATAGGTGTCGAAAGGAAACTCGGTGACCCGGCCCTGGACGCTGATCGGCCGCGATTCGAGTTCGGCGAAGGCGCTCTTGTCGGTCGAGGCGAGGTTGCGGCTCAGGGGCAGGACTTTCACCTGTTCGAGGAAAATCGGCGTGACGTCGAACGACCACTGCAACGGTTGCAGGCGCAGACGCAGTTCGTTGCGGCCCAGGTCATAGCGGTTGAAGGTGCGTTCGGAGACCACCACTGCGCCGCTGAGCATGAACTCGCCGCGCAGGTTGTTGGTGATGCGCAGGGTCAGTTGATCCTTGCCCAGCAACGCCGCTTCGGTGTTCGGCGGCGTGCCGCACCAGGCGGTGCTTTCGCCGACGCCACCGAGATGACCGCCACGGTTTTCGTTGAACACATAGATGTAACCGGCCCACAGCGTCACCATCAGCAGCAACGCGGTGATGCCCAGAATTTTTTTGCCCGGACTCACTGATCAGACTCCCTTCTTCGTTCCGTCGTCCAGCCGAAAACCCGCTGGCGACGGGGACTCTACCAAAAGGCCACCATCGACCCAAGGAAAAATCCCCGATTCATCAGGGTTCTAAGGGTTTCCCCTGCATCACCGGCGCCGGAACAACGGTCGCGGTTCGATCACCGAGCGCCCGTACAACACGCTCATCCCGGCCAGTCCCTTGAGTGCATCCTCGGCGGATTTGTCCTCGCGCACGGCGAAGCTGTCGAAACCGCACTGGCGCATGTGGCTGAGCTGGTCGCGCAGTACATCGCCGATGGCGCGCAACTCGCCTTTCCAGCCGAAACGGCTGCGCAGCAGATAGGCCTGGCTGTAGGCGCGGCCGTCGCGAAAGCTCGGGAAGTCGAGGGCGATCAGTGGCAACGAGCTCAGCCACGGCAGCAGGCTTTCGACGCCGTCGTCCGGGCCGAGCCAGACCGCATGGGTCGAGGGTGATTCGAGCCAGTGGGCCAGTGGCAGAATCAGCATTTCAGTGCTTTCAGACGTTTCAGGCGAGCGGATCAGCGTCCACGGATCATCCAGCACGATCCGCGCCCCACTCTCCTCCATGCGCAACAAATTGTTCATGCCGACACCTCCAGCGCTTTCGGGTAGACCCGCTCCTTGAACGGCTCCAGGCCGATGCGCGCCACGGTATCGACGAACAGTTCTTCGGCCTCGCGATAACGCACGAAGGTGCCGATGATCCGCTCGATCACCTGCGGCACTTCGGCGGCGCTGAACGACGGGCCGATGACCTTGCCCAGTTCGCTGTTCTTGCCCTGGGCGCCGCCGAGGGTGATCTGGTACCACTCGCTGCCGTTTTTATCGACGCCGAGAATCCCGATGTTGCCGATGTGGTGATGGCCGCAGGCGTTCATGCAGCCGGAGATGTTGAGGCTGATGTCGCCCAGATCATGCAGGTAATCGAGGTTGTCGAAACGCGCCTGAATCGCTTGGGCAATCGGGATCGACTTGGCATTTGCCAGCGCACAGAAATCACCGCCGGGGCAGGCAATGATGTCGGTCAGCAGGCCGACGTTGGCGACGCCCAGCCCCTGCTCTTTCGCCAATTGCCACAGCGTGTACAGATTGGACTTGGGCACATCCGGCAGGACGATATTCTGTTCGTGGGCGATGCGGATTTCGCCGAAACCGAAACGCTTCGACCAGTCGGCCACGGCCAGCATCTGCGCATCGGTGACGTCCCCCGGCGGCGAGGCCAGGCCCGGTTTGGTCGACAGCACCACGCTGGTGTAGCCCGGCACTTTGTGCGGCTGCACGTTGCGCGCGACCCAACGGGCGAACGCCGGGTTGTCGGCCAGGTGCGTGCCGTAATCCAGATCGGTGCCCGCCAGCGTTTGGTAGCTCGGCGGTACAAAAGCACTGGCGACCCGCTGATATTCATCTTCGGTCAGTTGCGCCGGGCCGTCCTTGAGGTGTTGCCATTCCTCCTCGACCTCTTTGGCGAACGCCTCGATGCCCAGCGCCTTGACCAGAATCTTGATCCGCGCCTTGTACTTGTTGTCGCGTCGGCCGTGGCGGTTGTAAACCCGCAGCACCGCCTCGACGTAGGACAGCAAGTGTTGCCACGGCAGGCCATCGCGAATTTGCAGACCGAGAATCGGCGTGCGCCCCAGACCGCCGCCGACGATCACTCGCAGCAGCATCTGGCCGTCACGACCGGGGTAAAGGTAGAGACCGATGTCGTGCATCATGATCGCCGCGCGATCCTGCTTCGCCGAGCAGATGGCGATCTTGAACTTGCGCGGCAGGAACAGGAATTCCGGGTTGATCGTCGACCATTGCCGCAGGATTTCCGCCAGCGGACGCGGGTCGATCAGCTCGTCCGCCGCGACTCCGGCGAAGGCTTCGGTGGTGATGTTGCGCACGCAATTGCCCGAGGTCTGGATCGCATGCATGTTGACCTGGGCCAGACGCTCGAGAATGTCCGGCACCTCGTGCAGCTCGATCCAGTTGAACTGCATGTTCTGCCGGGTGGTGAAGTGGCCGTAACCACGATCATAGTCCCGGGCGATGCTTGCCAGTGTGCACATCTGTTCGGCGCTCAGCGTGCCGTAAGGAATGGCCACCCGCAGCATGTACGCGTGCTTTTGCATGTACAGGCCGTTTTGCAGGCGCAGCGGCAGGAACTCTTCTTCGCTCAACTCCCCGGCCATGAAGCGCTCGACCTGATCGCGAAACTGCGCAACGCGCTCGAACACCAGCGCCCGGTCGTAATCATCGTATTGATACATGCAACTGCCACCTCATCAGGAGTTTCCCACAGTTTTGTAAAAGCACTATGACGTTGCAGCGCAGCCCGTTACAGATTCACCTGAACGCATAAAAACCGTATCAGGACGCGGCAGATGGCCGCAGGCAGCGCCTGGATCTGATCCGCATAAATGATCAATTCCTGAGCCTGTTTTGTTTCCGGTGGGGTTTCTACAGTGCAGTTCGTGCCAGACCGGGTGGCCTGGCAAGACTTTGCAACCGTGGATGAACTGACCATGAGCACAGCAACAATCGGACAGGCTTATAACTACAAGGTCGTCCGCCAATTCGTCATCGCGACTGTTTTCTGGGGTGTCGTGGGCATGGCGATGGGGGTATGGATCGCCTCGCAACTGGTATGGCCGGACATGAATCTGGACTTGCCGTGGACCACCTTCGGCCGCTTGCGACCCTTGCACACGAGCCTGGTGATTTTCGGTTTCGCCGGCAGCGCGCAATTCGCCGCCAGTTACTACGCCGTGCAGCGGACCTGCCAGGTGCGGCTGTACTCGGACAAACTCGCCGCCTTCACCTTCTGGGGTTGGCAATCGGTGATCGTGATCATGCTGGTCACCCTGCCGCTGGGCTACACCACCACCAAGGAATACGCCGAGATCGAATTCTCCGGCGCGGTGTGGATGGCCGTGGTCTGGGTCGCGTACGCCGTGGTGTTCTTCACCACCGTGGTGCAGCGCAAGACCAAACACATCTATGTCGGCAACTGGTTTTTCGGCGCGTTCATTCTGGTGATCGCCATGCTGCACGTGGTCAATCACCTGTCGATCCCGGTGGACTGGTTCAAGTCCTATCCGGTGTATTCCGGCGCCACCGACGCCATGGTGCAGTGGTGGTACGGCCACAACGCGGTGGGTTTCTTCCTGACCACCGGGTTCCTCGGGATGATGTATTACTTCGTGCCCAAGCAAGTGAATCGGCCGGTGTATTCGTATCGCTTGTCGATCGTGCATTTCTGGGCGCTGATCACCCTGTACATCTGGGCCGGCCCGCACCATTTGCATTACACCGCGCTGCCGGACTGGGCGCAGTCGCTGGGCATGGCGATGTCGCTGATCCTGTTGGCGCCGAGCTGGGGCGGCATGATCAACGGGATGATGACCCTCTCCGGCGCGTGGCATAAATTGCGCACCGACCCGATCCTGCGTTTCCTCGTTCTATCGCTGGCGTTCTACGGCATGTCGACGTTCGAAGGGCCGATGATGGCGATCAAGACCGTCAACGCCCTCTCCCATTACACCGACTGGACCATCGGCCACGTCCACGCGGGGGCACTGGGCTGGGTGGCGATGATCACCTTCGGCGCGACGTATCACATGGTGCCCAAGGTCTTTGGCCGCGAGCGGATGCACAGCACGCCGCTGATCAATCTGCACTTCTGGCTGGCGACCATCGGCACGGTGTTGTACATCGCTTCGATGTGGGTCAACGGCATCACGCAGGGCCTGATGTGGCGGGCGATCAACGAGGACGGCACGCTGACTTATTCGTTCGTCGAGGCGCTGCAGGCCAGTCATCCGGGGTTTGTCGTACGGTTTGCCGGCGGGGTGTTCTTCCTCAGCGGCATGTTTCTGATGGCCTACAACGTGTGGCGCACGGTGCGAGTGGCGGATGTTGCGATTGCCCATCGTGAAGCGCAGATCGCCTGATCAAGGGAGCTGGTCATGTTCGATGTTTTATTGAATGTGTTGGGCGTGGTGTTTCTGTGGCTGGCGGTTGAGTACTGCTTGCGACACGAGACGGCCGAAAGTCTGGATGAGGCGAGTCTGACGCCGTTTGCGGATGATCCGGAGGTGGCGCGGCGGGTTGAGATGGCCACCGGTAAAACCGTGAAAGCGGTGGCGCCGGAGATAGCCAAACCGGGCTGGATCAACCTCGAAATGTGAGCCACCCCTTACTGATCGTTCCCACCCTCTGCGTGGGAATGCCTCAAGGGACGCTCCGCGTTCCAGCTCCGGAAGGGACGCGGAGCGTCCCGGGCTGCATTCCCACGCAGAGCGTGGGAACGATCAAGTGTGTCAACCTCGGTCGCGGGGGATGAGGCTTTGCAATTGCTGCGCGAGGAAATTCGCGTCGAAGGCAAAGGTATCCGGATCCTTCAACCCATTGGTCTTGCGCCACTGCCACTCCCCGCCCGGCAGTCCCACCAACGAAACACTCCCATACCGCGCCGCCGTCAACCCCATCACCGCCAGCGAAATCTGCCCGCCGCTGCCCATCACGTCCGGCACAAACTCGACCGGTTTGCCGGCAATCACGATGCTCAGTTTTTCAGTCTTGAAGGTTGAGGTCTCAACCGGTGTGCTCGGCCCGAACGCCACATAAGCCTCGCGACTCACCTCCAGCAACCCCGGCGCCTGCACCGGTTCCAGCCATTGCTGGATCCGCCCGAACAACTCGGTGATCCGGGTGGCCCAGGTCGCCGATTGCGTCTCGAACAGTTGCTTCTTGTGCGCTTCGCTGTCGGCATAGTGGCGAAGCATTTCGCCCAGTTGCTGTACGTCGTCCATTGCGGTGTTCCTTTGAGGAAGCAGTGCTGCGGACTCCGAGCATGGCAGATGCCGATGACGGCCGTGCAAGTCATTTGCCTGCACGGTCGCCCCATCGACCATTGACGGACAGAAGGTCAGCGTTTGCGCAGACGCGCCATGCTCAAGGTGTCGACCCATTGCCCATCACGCACGGCGTAATCGCGGAACAGGCCCTCATTTTCGAAGCCGAACTTGCGATAGAGGCCGATGGCCGCCTCGTTGTCGGCGTACACCGAAAGCTCGACCCGGTGCAGGTTCATCCAGTTGTCGGCGATGTCCAGCGCCGCTGCCAGCAGCTTCGAACCCACGCCCTTGCCCTGCCACGCCACCGCAACGGCCATGCCGACACTGCCCGCATGGCTGCGGCGAATTCGTGAATACTGCTCCAGCCCCAGATTGCCGATCACCACCCCCTGATGCAGCGCTACCAGTTGCACCACCCGCTCGTTGTCCGGCGCCAGGCGTTTGCGCCAGACCTCGGTGGTCTGAAACGGCATCTGCAACACCTGCCGGGTCACGGCCGGGTCGTTATAGAGCGCGGTGATGCCCTCGACGTGGGATTCGTTGTAGCGCTCAAGGTGAATGGCGGGGTTGTGCTCAGGCATGAAAGATCCCTCCTGGATCAGTGCGTGGCGGGTCACTTTAAACCGCTTCGTCGCGGTTTCGCCATGACCGTTTAAAACCGTTAACCGAAACGTCCGGCAAGCCACAACGGCTTGCGCCATTGCCTACGCATCCGCCAGAATCCGCCGGCTTGTGCGCCTTGAGGGCGGGCTCTATCGTTTCCGGGTCGCTGATGAATCAGCGATCGGGTTTCGCAGCCCGGATCAATCAAGGCGCCCAGAGCGTCGTTTCCGTTCAGCATTCTTTGCTGGTCGCGTAATGGCGGTTGTGCGCGGGATACCTTCGGGTATGCCGGGTTCCTTGATTCCCGGTCTGCGAACCCGCGTACAGCTGCCACCTCCATTCGTTTCGCAGCGAACCGTGGCAGCTCCATCAATCAGGGAGTACTACCATGATCAAACCAACGCCAAATCCACCCGAAACCGATACTACCTCGCCCTACGAATCCCTCGATTCCAAGACATTCCACGAAGCCGCCGAACGCGCCCTCGACCACTACTTCAATCCCCTGCTCCCCAGAAAACCGCTGCTCAAACCCAACACCCGCTACCTCATCGCCCCCGGCATCGACAGCGAAGAACTGCTGGCCGACGCCTGCGAAACCCTGACCTCGGCCAAAACCATGGCCACCGACTTCGCCGGGCTGGTGGACGGTTCGCATCGACACGTGCTGCTGGGCATTGCGCAACTGATCATGCTGGGTGAACTGGCGGTAAATCGGGCACTGGATAATCTGGAGTTGAAGGCCGAGGCGCCGCTGTAACCTGATCGCCTGATCGTTCCCACGCTCTGCGTGGGAATGCAGCCCGGGACGCTCCGCGTCCCTTCCGGAGCTGGAACGCGGAGCGTCCCTTGAGGCATTCCCACGCGGACGGTTCGACGCCTCGACGTGGGAACGATCTAAGTCCGCCTACTCAAACCACTCCTGCCGCTCATTGAACGTCCGCTGAATCAACTCAACCAACGTCTGTACTTCAGCCACATCCTGCGATGCGGAATTAATCGCCAACCACGCCTGCAACCGCATCGCCTCGTCAAACAACCCCGGCAACGCCACCAACCCGCGATCAAACCGGCTCATGTACATCGGCAGCAACCCGATGCACGCGCTGCACCGGATCATCTCCAGCATCAGCTCATAGGACTGCATCTGCACCACCCCGGCCAACCGCTGTTCGACCAGTTCGTTCCACGGCCGAAAGCTGTCGATCTGCCGATCGTGCTGCCATTGCACCAGCATGAAATCGGCGAGGTCATCGGGGCTTTCCGGGCGTGCAGTCACGCGCGAATAGCGTTTGGCGATATGCGGCTGGTATTCCAGTTGCGCGAGGCGTTGCGGTTCGCTGGTGGCGAAAGTCGGGCCCGGATGCGGGGAGTCGCCGTGGGCGAGCCACAGCACGATGTCGGCGCTGACGGCGCGCAGGGCCAGTTCGCTGTCGAGGGCGATGATCTCGAGCCGCACGCTGGCGTTGCGGCGCAGCAGTGCGATGAGGTCGCGGCCGAGGATGTCGTGCAGGATCGATTCAGCGACGGCCAGCCTTATCAGCGGTTGCTCGATCACCGGCAGTTTGCGTTCGTGGGCCAAAGCGATCAGTTGCGCCTGCAATTGCTGGCCTTCGCGGGTCAGGCTGAGCGCGCTGCCTTGAAAGCTGAACAGCGCGCATTGCAGTTGTTGTTCAAGTTGCGCCAGTTGTTTGCGCAGCAGGGTCGAGCGCACGTTGAGGCTGCGGGCGGCCTGCATGAAGCAGCCGCAACGGGCGCTGACCAGAAAGTATTGGGCGACGTCGCCGTCGAGGGTCGCGGCCTGCGCCAGCCAGGGTTCGTCCTTGTCCCGGGGCCAGCGGAAATCGGCGCTGCTCTGTCGTGCTGCGGGTTCGGTGAATGACATCGATGACTCCCTGTCGATCTTTGTTTTGATGTGCAGCGCTTAAGGTTTGGTCTCCAGCACCTTGTTGAGCTCGGCCCCGTCAATGCTCAGCGTCGCGGTGTTGAGCATGCCGTCCAGATACGCCTGGGCGATCTGCTCCTGACGTTGTGCCCGCAAGGCCTGGGTCAGTTGATCGCGCAACTCGTCGAGAGTCGCGGTACGGGCCGGTTGTTGTTCGGTGAGTTTGATCACGTGAAATCCGGCGCTGCTTTGAACGGGATCGGAGACCGCGCCAACCTTGAGCCGCGCCACGGCGCCACGTACTTCCGGCACCAGTTGCTGCAACGGTTGCAGGCCCGTGTCGCCGCCGCGTTCGGCAGTGAGGCGATCCTGGGAAAACTCCTTGGCCAGCGCTGCAAAGTCCGCCGGGGTTGCCTGGGCTTTCTTGCTCAACTCCGCCGCCTGCTTGCGCACGGCCTCAAGATTCTGCGGCTCATTCACCCCGAGGAAAATCTGGCTGACCCGATACAGCGCCGGCGTCTGCCAGTTGGCCTTGCCCGCGTCGTACGCCTGCTGCAACTCGGCGGCGCTCGGGTAATCCGCCGGCACTTGGCTCACCGACTGCAAATAGTCGCGGAACACGATCTGTTCGGTGGCGGCGCGGGTTTGCCGAACCACGTCC
Organism: Pseudomonas sp. NFIX49; assembly: GCF_900115915.1. Classification (NCBI taxonomy): domain Bacteria; kingdom Pseudomonadati; phylum Pseudomonadota; class Gammaproteobacteria; order Pseudomonadales; family Pseudomonadaceae; genus Pseudomonas; species Pseudomonas sp. NFIX49. Next base: position 123,057 of record NZ_FOYE01000007.1, read on the forward strand.
GGGCGCTGCGCCCAGCCTTGGGCGTCGGCCTGTTCCAGCACGGCTTTTTCGGCCAGGCGTGAACGAATCCAGCGCTCCAGCGCCTCACGATTACCGCGCAGTTGCTCGCGGGTCTGCGGCGGGACGGCCGCCAGCAGCGCCTGCAATTCCTCCGGCGAGACCTGCTGATTGCCCAATCGCGCCACCGCAGGCCCACTGTTCGCCGCAGTGACCGGCGCCGGTTGCTGGGCGGCGACCGGGTCATTACCCGGCCGCACCACCAGCGCCACGGCGACCACCAACAGCGCCACCGCAGCGGCGCTGATTACCATGGCAGGTTTTGTCACAGCGCGACTTCCTCTTGCTCAACTTTTGGCGCCTGGGCGGCAGCAGCGTTCTGGGTGAAATCACGCAGGTACACGATGAACTCCTGCAACAGGCGATCCCACAATTCCAGGTTGCCGCGCAGGTAATCGCCGCTGACGCCAGCAGCCACCACCACGTCCATCTCCATCACCAGAAACTCGCCCTGCAACGACAACCGGGCAAACCGGCGAGTCGCGTTCCACTGCTCAGCCACACCGGCCGGCAACTCACCCTGCACGCGCAAGGCGCAGCTGAACGTGAAGTCGACGTAGCTGCCCTGCTCCGCCACCGCCGGGTTGCCGAAACGCACGGCATAACCGATGCCCTGGCTGGCGCTGAGCAACTGGACGATGCCGTTCTGTTCGGTCTGGTTGACGCGGTAACCGGCAGCTTGCAGCACGTCGGTCAGGGATTGCGGGGATACGTGGGAGATCAATTGAGTCATTACTTCTTCCTTGTCCATGAGTCTTTTAATCAGTGCGCAATCGCGGCTTGCGGCGCATCGAATTGAGTCTTGTACAGTTCATCGCCAAAGCCCTGAGCCAGTTCATCGAACTTGACCCGGGCACTGCCGGCGAAGGGCTGGCGGATCTTCATCACCTCGGCCACATCGATGTTTTCGTAGGCGGTGAGAATCTGCTTGGCCACGCCGTACATCTGCTGATTCTTGACCGAACATTGCTGCACTTGTGTGTCACGTTCAGTCAATTGCGCTTGAAGCTTAGACCGTTCTGCCTCTTTGGCACGGGCCATGACCAACAACTCGTCATAGGCTTTCTTGAACTTGCCGGTCTGCTCGTTGCTGGCCGCGACTTGCGCCTGGGCCTGGCTGTGCAAGGCTTGCTGCTGCCCGGCCAGTTGCTCGGCGAGGCCTTTGGCCTTGGCCAGTTCGGCGGTCAATTGCTTGATTTGTGCCTGCGCAGCCTTGGCTTCGTTCTGCGCCGCCAGTTGCGCGGCGCTGGCCTGGGCCTGTTGGCTTTGCAGGGCTTGCAACTGCTGGGTGGTGCTGCGCAACTGGGTGCGCAGGCGTTCTTCCATGCCTTCGGCGCTCGCCCCGGTGGCGATCAACATCCCGAGCCCAAGCCATAAAAAGCGGATTTTCATATCCCTCTCCCGGCGCTTAGAAGCGCGTGTTGATCTCAAGCTGCATGACGTCGATGTCGAACGGCGCGCCATACACCGCCTCCGAACTCAGCCAGCGGCCGGTGGCGTAGACGTTCTTCGCCAGACCGTAATTGCCGCCCAGGAAGTAGCCCTTGGCGTTGGTGCCGCCGAGGTGGAACGACGAATCGTTGAAGCCGTCCGGCAAGGCATCCGGCTGGATGTACTTGTAGCCGGCGAACAGGTTCCAGTCGCCCTGCTTCTTCAGCTCCAGTGCGTTGCCGAGGGTGAACTGGACCATCCACGCATTGGCGCCGCTTTCGATGTTGCCGTTGCTGTCGAGGTTATTGACCAGTTGCCCGGCCGAGCGCTTGCGCATGTCGCCTTCGTCGTAGCCGAGGTTGTGGATGTAGTTGCCCTGGCTGCGCAGTTTGAAGTCTTCCGGCAGGTCGGCGTCCCACACCACGTTGAGGTCCAGCAGGTTGAATTCGGACGCCAGACCAACGAATTGAGGCTGCGGCGTAGTGCTCGGGTTGAGCGGGTTCGGCGTGATGTCACGCAGCAGGAACACGCTGTTGCCCTTCTGCATGAACGCCGCGCGGGTTCCGTCGCTGTCGCAGCCCGGTGCGCCGGCCCACGGTTCGCAAGGACTGGAGCGCTGGCCTTCGATGTCGTCGAAGCGGTAGTAGGCCAGCGCGCCTTTCAGGCGGTTGTTGCTGTTGATCGCCCATTTGGCGCCGATCTGCGCGCCGTACAGCCATTTGTTGTCGCTTTCTTCCTTGTCGAAGCCGTTGCTGGTGGTGGTGTCGTTGGTGTAGTCCACCGGGAACGCGCCGACGGTGCCGAATACGCCCCAGTCGCGGCTGAGCTTGTGGTCGAAAATCGCCGCCACGCCGTCGAAGTTCAGGTCGTTGGAGTACAGCATGTCGGTGGACATGAACGGGTTGGCGAAACGGCCACCGGTCAGCGTCAGCTCATCCGACGGCTTCCAGGTCAGGTAACCCTGATCGAGCCAGATGTCTTTTTTCGAGAAACCGCCGCCGAGGTTCTGGGTGGTCGACACCGGGTTGTTGTCCGAGCCGGTGCCGATGCGGATGCCGGCGGTCCATCGCGGCGAAATCTCCGCTTTCATGCCCAGTCGGGCGCGCAGGCGGAACAGGTTTTCGCGGTCTTCGCGGGTGTTGAGCAACGGGGGCAATGCGGTGCTGCTGTTGGGGTTCACGTCGTACGGGCCGTTGTTGTTGAGCTTGGCGAAGTCGACGATTTCGTTGCTGTTGCTGCCCGAGTAATAGCGCGATTCGTCACGCAGACGGATGTCGCCGTCGAAGCTGATGCGCGAAGCCCAGTCCGGGAAGGTGTTGGGCGCAGCCCAGTTTTCCTGCTTGGCGGTGGCCATGACCTCGGCCTTGACCTGATCGCGGATCTGGTCGCGCACCGCGGCCGGCACGTATTGCACCCGCACATCGCCAGGCGCTGCGACCGGCCCGGCGGCCACGGCAGTAGACGCCGCAGCCTGCTTGGCCTGGGCCGCTTCGTTCTGGGCCTGGGCGATCAGTGCGTCGGCCTTGTCCTGTTTCAGAATGCCCTGCTCGACCAGCAAGCGGATCAGATTGATCGTGGCGTTCTCCGAGGGCGCAGGCGCTGCCGCGGCCTGACCGACCAGGGTCGCGATGACCATGCCGACCGCCAGGGACAATCGATTCACGTTGGAAATCATCTGCACACAACTCCTTTTCATACAGCTTTATGAATTCGGTTAACCCGGACGCCGCCCTTGCAGGGACATGCGCACAGGCAAGGTGATGGAGGCCGGTGGCCGTTCGCTCAGGTGGGGCGCGTTACGCAAGGCGGCCAGCACCTGACTGTCAATCTCGGGGTTGCCGCTGGACTTGATGAGCTCGACCCGGGTGATCTCGCCGACGCTGCTCAGCCACACATCGGCCTGCAGCGAAAACGCCAGGTTGCGCAGGTCGGGGTTCTCGCGCAGCAGCTTCTGGAAGGTGAACGCCAGGAACTGGCTGTAGGTGCCGTTGCCCAGTCGCCCACCGCCGGAACCGGCCATGCCGCCGCCCTTGCCCGCGCCGATGTTGAAGGCGTCGCTGCCGCTCTGGGCGTCGCCGTCCATTTGCATCGGGTTGGCCAGGTCGTCCGCCGGCGATGGCGGTGCCTCTTCCTCGGGCTTGACCTCTTGCGGTTCGGGCGTTGGCTCGGGCTCGACGATTTTTTCTTCCACCGGGGTTTCCGGCTCCGGCGGTTTTTCCGGCGGCGGTGGTGGCGGTGGCGGCAACGGAATGATCGTCGGCACCTTCGGCGCTTCCCGGCGGATGCCGCTCATGTCGTTGGCCCACTGCCACAGCAGAAACGCCGCGACGGCGCCCAGCAGCAGCCCGGCGCCCCACTTCGCGTAGCGCAGTGGCGACTTCTTCACCGGCAAAGGCTCGATTGGCAGTTGTGCAGTCATCACTCAGCCCTGCGTCGGTTTGCCGGTAACGAGACCGACCTGGGACAGTTCGAGCCGGCGCAGCAGGTCCAGTACTTCGATGACCTTCTGGTATTGCACCGTGGCGTCGCCGCGCACGATCACCGGGAAGTCCGGGTTCTGCGCTTTTTCGATGCGCAGGCGTTCTTCCAGCTCCGGCAAGGTCACCGGGTAGGCGTCGAGGAACACCTGGCCGCCGTCGTTGACCGAAATCGCCTTGGTCTTGGCTTCGGACAACGACACCGCGGCGCTGGCCTTGGGCAGGTTGATCTGGATCCCGGAGACCTGCGCGGTGGCGGTGAGGATGAACATCACCAGCACCACCATCAGCACGTCCACCAGGGGCGTGATGTTGATGCTGTCCACTGCGGCATCTTCGTCATCGTCGTGGGAGGCATTTACGGACGCCATGTCTGTGCTCCTCAGGCCGGTACGGAGTGGTTGGCGTGATGACCGCGCTGATGCGCCGCTTCACTGGACTGGCCTTCGCCGTGCATCTCCGCCAGACGGGTGATGAACTCGTCGACGAACACGCGCATGTCAGCGCTGACTTCCTTGTTGCGGGTGATCAGGCGGTTGTAGCCAAACAGCGCCGGAATCGCGACGAACAGGCCCATGGCAGTAGCGAGCAACGCAGCCGCCATACCCGGCGCGATAGCGTTGATGTTGACGTCGCCGGCCATGGCCGTGCCGAGGAACACCACCATGATCCCCAGCACGGTGCCGAGCAGGCCGATGTACGGGCCGCCGGCGATGGCGTTGGACAGGGTCGAAAGTTTCGAACTCAGCTGCTGGTTTTCCCGGGTGCGCACGCCGTCCATGGAGCAGCGGATCGCTTCGATGGTCGCCGCCGAAACCGACGAGGTATCGGCGCCCTGCTCGCGGCGGGTGCGGATCTCTTTCACCGCCACCAGATACAGGCGCCACAGCGACGAGTGCTGCAAACGCTGGGCGAGTTGGGTGTCGTCGGCGAACATTTCCAGGCGAGTACCGACCTTGGCGAATTGCACGCGGAAGTCTTCGTTGGCAGCAGTGACGTGGCTCAGGGTGCGGTTCTTGCGCAGCATGATGATCCACGACTGGAACATCATCAGCACCAGCACCGCGATGATCACCCAAGCGTCCACCGGCACCGCGTTGAGCAGGAAGCCGAGGCTGCCGAAACCGAAACCGGACTGTTCTTCATCAACGCCATAGGCGACCAGTTTCGACTCGGCGCCTTGCGAAGTGGCGTCGGCCAGCAACAGCGGTGCCGGACGGGCGACTTTCGACAGGCGCAGTTCATCAATGGCGCCCACGAATGGCTGGAACGCGCTCGGGGAAAGATCAGCACCAATGGCCATGACCGAGTTGAACGCCGGCATCGCCTGAGCCAATGCCGCACTTTCGCGACCGTTGATGTACAGCGTCACTTTGGCGCCTTCAGCGGTCAGTGCGACGTGCTGCCATTGGCCCGGATTCAGTGGCTGCGTGGCCACGGCGCGCTGGCCGTCGATGTCCACGAACGGCACGCCCTGATTCACACCAACCAGCAGGCTGTTGGCGCCTTCGCGGCGGGCCAGAATCAGTTGCTCGCCATTGGCCTGATCCAGACGCAGCCAGGCACTGAAGGTGAACGCGCTGCCGGCGTTGTGCTGCAACGACGGACTGGCCGGTAACAGCAACGGCTGGCCGCTGAACTGCAAGGCCCGCCCTACTACGCCGTCAATGCTTGCGCCGGTCGCGCTCTGCGCGGTGTTGCCGTAAGCAGTGGTGTCTTTCGCCGGAGTGCCGGTGGCGCCGTCGAAGTGATAGAGCGCGGTGTAATTCGGATCGAACGTCAGTTGTCCGTTGCCGGTCGCCGGGGCTTTCTGATTGCCGTAATACATCCAGATGTCCTGACGCTGACCGCCCTCGACATTCGGCACATCGACCCAGATCAGCGCCATGCCCATCAGCGCGTCGAAGCTTTCGATCTGGTGGTTGAGCACGGTCTTGTCATCGGCGGCGACGAAGCGCAGGTCCGAGCCGTCCTCTTTAACGCCGTCGAAGGTGAAGTTGCCGGTGTGCAGGCGCACCAGCAGCGCGGTGCGGCCCAGGGCCTGATTGATCGCGGCGCCTTGCGGCGTGGTGTCGACGGCGATCTGTTTGCGGTAATGCCAGTCGTCCTGCCACCAGGCCTGAGCCGTGGCCGGGAGCACGAAGCCCAGGCAGATGAACAACGAAAGGAAAAGGCGCTGCATGAAAAGTGCTCCTGTTAGAAAGTGGCCTGAAGGTTGAAGTGCAGGCGCGATTCCTGTTTCGAGGTGTTCGGCCCTTCGAGTAGCGGGTAGCCCCAGTCGAGGCTGCCGGACAGCCATTTGCTCAGGCTGGCGCGGGTGCCGAGGCCGACGCTGGCCAGGGCGTAATTGGCGTCCTGATCCGGCAGTTCGTCGCGCAGGTAGAGTTGCGCGCCCTCGGCGAAGGCGTAGAAGCGCCAGTCCTGCATCCAGCCGCCGACGTACTTGGCCAGCGACGGTGTGCGCAGTTCTTCGCTCAGCAGGAAGCCGTCATCGGCGGTGCGTTCGGCGGCCAGATAACCGCGCACCGAAGTGGCGCCGCCGGCGGAGAATTGCTCGTTGGAAACCAGCGGTCCCGATGCCAGCTGGAACGCGGCTTTGCTTGCGCTCTGCCAGTCGCTGTCGAAGGTCCAGGTGAAGTTGGTATCGCCCTTGAGCACGGCGAAACTCGGGTTGGCGCGGTAGCGTTTGTAGTCGAAGTCTTCGTCGGAACTGCCGTAGCCGAAGATGCTGCGGGTGGCGGCGACCAGGCTCAGGCCGAGGCCGAGCTGGCTCTTTTCGCTGTAGCGATAGCCGTTGTAGGCGAAGGTGAACGGCGCGTATTTAAGCGGCACCTTGTCGCTCTCGCCGGACAGGGTCAGGCGTTCATCGAAGTCCTTGAAGTCGATACCGGCCGACAGCGAGTTCGACCAGTTGCCGCTGGACGGGATCGTGTAGATCGCCGCTACGCCGTAGGAATGGCCCTTGCCGAGCACGTTGCTGCCGCCGATGGTGGCGACGTTGCTGTCGGACTGGTAACCGGAGAACTGCACGCTCCAGCGCTCGGTCAGCGGCGCGGTGTAGGAGCCGGACCAGACCTTGGCATTATCGGTTTCCTGTGGCGCGGTGAAGAACGTCAGGTTGACGCTGTGTCCCAACTGCCAAAGGTTGTTGTAGCCGAGGCTGGTGACGGTCCGCAGTTTTTCGGTGTCGGCGCTGTAGTCGTTGTTCAGGCCGACGCTGGCGGTCCACGGGTTCTGGTCTTCGACCTGCAAGTCCACGTCCATGGTGCCGGGACGCTGACCTTCGCGCACCAGCGGCATCACCTGCCGGCCCGGGGTCTTGTTGAGTTGCGCCAGTTCGCCCTGGACCTTGGCGAAGTCCGGCACCTCGCCTTCCTTCAGCGCCGGGACGTTGTCGCGGATATCCAGCGGCGAATAGTGTTTGGCGCCGACCACCCGCACCCGGCCGACCTTGGTTTCGCTGACTTGCAGGTAGACGATGCCGTCGGCCACCGCCTGCTCGGGCAGTTCGACGAACACCGATTGATAACCGCGCTCCTGATAGGCCTTCTGCAGGGCATCCCGCGCGCCTTCGATGTCGCTCAAGGCTTTTTGCGGGCCGAGGAACGGGTACACCGCTTCTTCGATCGCCCGCGCATCGAGCACGGTGTTGCCGCGCACGAAGTATTCGTTGACGTCCACCAGACGCTGCGCCGCTGCGTTTTCGGCCCCCTCGGCGAACGCCGGCTGCGCACCGGCCGTCACCAGCAGCCAGCCCCACAGCGCCAGCCGTGACGTGAAAATCTGATCCACACTACCCCCTGAAAATTCGCGATGACCTGTTGGCGCTTTTGCGCCTTGCGTGTGCGTCAGTTACTGGCGTTCTTGATTGCTGAAGTGCAGGCCCCGGTGTGCTTGCCCAGCCAGGTGTGCAGCAGCGCGAAGTTCAAGGAGAACTCGGGCATTTGCAGCAGCGCGCCGCAGAACACTTCACCGATGATTTTCTGGATGAGCTGCACCGCACGCGGCTCGTTGAGCAGCGTGGCGATGTCGCGACTGAGGACGTTGAAGCTCCAGACTTTCTGGTTCAGGCCCAGGCCGACGAACCAGCGGAACAGCAGGTTGTAATTGAGCTGTTCGTAGAGCTGCTGCTCGCTGGGCACCGAATACAGCAGTTGCAGGAGCAGGATGTGCATGACCGTCTGCGGGGCGATCAGCATGCCGGGTTGGGCATTGAGGTCGTGCAGGAGGTCGCGGTGGGCGTCGAGCAAATCGTCGATCTGCGGGCGCAGTAGCACCAGCGAATGCCCCGGCGGAATGTAGCTGGAAACCTCTTTCAAGGCGCCCTGCCAGTCATCCTGCGACACGATCCAGACCCACGGCGCGCCGTAGCGATACACCGAAACCGGCTTCTTGCGCGCGGCCTCGACGATCTTCGACAGGCGTTGATCGAGTTCCTGCATGCCCACTTTCGAGTAGCGTTCCATAGTCCCCATTGCCTCACTCCCGGCGTCCCGCCTCGGCTTGTGAAAAGCGCCCCTCAGGGCCCCTCAAGCGCGTTACATAGGCATGACCGGACTGGCGATGTGCTACCGAACTTTTGTCATAAAAGCTTCATTACAGAAATTGATCGGGATTTGGCAGACAACACAAAACCCTGTGGGAGCGAGCCTGCTCGCGAATGCGGTGTGCCAGTCAAATAGATGCTGACTGAAAGGACGCCTTCGTCGGAACGCCGCCCGGAACAAGCTCGCTCCCACAGGGGGGATTTGTGGTGGTTTTGAGTCAGGTGTAGACCGGCCAGATGTCGACGATCTTACCGCCACGCACCGCCAGCAAGTCGCCGAATTGCAATAACACCGCCTCGGTCTGGGTCGGCCGCAGAAAGACTTGATCCTCCACCGTCAGGCCAACGGCATTCGAACCATTGACCATCTCCTGATTCGAGCTACGCCCATAAACGCCATTGCTCTGCAATCCGGGCGGTGATTCGAACTCGGCCATCCAGTTGCCGCCGTAGATGAAAAAGGTCTGCCGCTGGTTGGTGTCCCACCACGAAAACAGCCTCGACTTGTCATCCAGCGCCGGGATGTTCACCGGCCCCGTGCTTTTCAGCACCGGGGTGGAGATGTACGTGGCGGGCTCATGTTCAACCAGCGACGGCAGATCGTAATGCGTCGGCTTGAGCATCGCCGTCCCAACCGACACCTCACTACTCAGGCTCTCGTTTTCATGCATGCGATAACTCGGGCTGCCGGCGGTGTTCAAGCACAAGCCGTCATGCCACAGCGCGGGATATTGCTGCCGGGTGAAGTCGACGCAGCGCTGATAAATCACCATCACCTTGGCGAACAGTTCCTCGGGCGAACCGAGAATCCCCGGCACGCCCATACCCACGAACGGGTCGTAGCCCATGAACCCGGCGAACTCCAGATGCTGCGGGTTGGCGGCGATCAGCGCGAGCATCTGCCCGAGCACGTTCACGTCACTGACGCCGCCCCGGTGCAGGCCGACGTCGAGCTCGATATTGATCCGCATCCGCGTGCCCAATCCCTGGGCCAGCGCGAGGTATTGCTGCAAGCGTTCGGGGTTGTCGATCAGCCATTGCAGTTGCTTCGTCGGGTCGAACGGACCTTTGTGGGTTTGATAGAACAGCTCGGCAGAACGCACCGGCAACGGCTTGCCGAGCAGGATGTCGGACTGCGGGAACGTCACCGCATCGTGATTGAGAAACGGCTGATGAAACGACATCAGCCGCTGCGTCCCCGCCCGTTGGCCGATGTAGCTGAGCAACCCCGGTGACGGCAGGGATTTCTCCACCAGCCGCAACTGCTTGCCCGCGCGTTTGACCGAGCGCATCACCACGTCGATGTTGTGATCGAGGCGATCCAGATCGATCAGCAACACCGGGCGCATCGGGCCTTTGGTCTTGAGTTCGTTGTTCAGCGCTCGGAAATAGTCGCTGTAAGGCCCGCCGCGATCCCCCGGCCGCAGCCACGCCCCCACGCCCACAAGCAGGGCACCGACACCCAAAGTCCCGAGCACGAAATTACGTCGATTGACCGCCATCAGCTCACCCCCAGAATCGACGACAGATGCCCGTTGAGAAACTTGCCGCTCGGGTCCAGCGCCTGGCGTACCTGAATGAATTCCTGCCAACGCGGATAGAGCGTTTGCAACGTGCGGGCATTCAGCGTGTGCAACTTGCCCCAGTGCGGGCGGCCGTTGTATTTCCAGAAGATCGGCTCGACGGCGGCAAAGAAGTTGTGATGGTCCATCTGGTAGTGCTGGTGGACCGAGATCGAACAGCTGTCGCGGCCTTCGAACATGCTCAACGGAATGTCGTCGGCCTTGACGTAGCGGTACTCGATGGGAAACCAGGTGCGCAGGTCCTTGTCGCGGATCAGCTTGAGAATCTCGCGCAGGCAGGCCGGGCCGTGTTCGGCGGGCACCGAATACTCCATTTCGTTGAAGCGCACGGTGCGCACGTTGGCGTAGATGTCGAACGAGTCGCCGACCCGATCATCGAAACTCGCCAGATGACGCAGGCTGTTGAGCAGCGAACTGCGCAGGTTCGGGAAATCGCTGCCGTACTTGTCTATTTTCTCGATCAACGTCACGAACTCGTTGCCGCCCCCCTCTTCGGGCGGGATCGGTGGCGTAGGCGGGTCGGTGGTTTCGTTGAGGGCGATCGACAGGGCGTAGTCGGAATGGGTGACGACGAGCATTTCCCAGTGCTGGTTTTCGCTTGTGTTCTTGTCCAGGTCTTCCAGCAGTTCTTCGGTTTTGGCGATCCACTGGCGCTCCCGCAGGCGATAGGCCGGACGGTTTTGCAGACGGATTCTGGTGGCCACGCCCAACGCGCCGAGGGATACCCGGGCGGCGTTGAATACTTCCGGATGTCGCTGGCTGTCGCAGTCCAGCACTTCGCCGCTGGCAGTCACCAGTTGCATCCCGCAGACGTGGGCGGAATAGGACTGGAAGGTTTTGCCGGTGCCGTGGGTCGAGGTGGAAATGGCCCCGGCGAGGGTCTGGTAATCGATATCGGCCATGTTCTGCAGGGCCTGGCCGATGTCCTTGAGCGGCGTGCCCATGCGCGACATCGGCGTGCCGGCAGCGAATTCGGCTTGCAGGGTTTTCGGGTCGTGGTCGAGCAGACCGTTGAAGTAGCTCAAGGACAGCAACGTGCCGTCGGTGGGTACCAGCGCGCTGAAGGAATGCGCCGAACCGACCGGGCGAATCTTGCCCGGTGCCTGCTGAATGACCGTCGTCAGCTCATCGAGATTCTTCGGCGCCACCCGCGCCGCCGGCAGGCAACTCTGCCCGCCCGACCAGTTGCGCCAGGGAATCAGCCGCGGCGCGCGCATCAACTGGCCCAGCGCCGGATTGGAAGCCAGCGCGCTGAACGCGCCGACGATGCTTGCCCGTTGCAACAACTGCCGGCGTGTCAGATCTATCGGCATGCCAGGATCCTTATTGTGGGAGCGGCTGGTCGGCCATGAAGCCGATCAACTGAAGGAATTGGTCTTCCGAGCACTCGACGCACTGGCCCATCGGCGGCATGCCGTTGTAGCCGTTGATGGCGTGGTCGAGCAGCGTGTCGGCGCCCTGCTGGATGCGCGGTTCCCAGGCCTTGCGGTCACCGGTCAGCGGCGCATTGGCGGCGGGGTTGGCGTGGCAGAGCTGGCAGCTGTTGGCGTAGATCTGCGCCAGCGCCGGGTCTTTGGGAATGGTGTTGTTGGTGCTGGCCGGGGGTTTGGGGTCTTCGCCGCAGCCAGGCAGCGTCATGGCCAACGCCAGTAATAATGTGAGTCGGATTGCCCGCATAACGGCCTCGCTTATTGTTGTGGTCACACCTTAAGGCAGGCGGGTCGGCGGGTTGAGGGCATTGCGGGACATTGAGGGGGGCAAACGGGGCCAGCCCATTACCTGAAGACGATCGTTCCCAGGCTCCGCGTGGGAATGCAGCCCTGGACGCTCTGCGTCCGCTTGGAACGCGGAGCGCCCCTTGAGGCATTTCCACGCAGAGCGTGGGAACGATCATGTGTGGATGCCCGCTCTGCTGTGCGGTTTCGCGTGACATTCGCGTGACATTTGCGGGTTTAAATTTCCGCGCATTCAGGCGTATAACCTGTTGAGACTTTTTGATCTGCATGCGGACATCAACACGGGGTAGCGACATGACCACAGCAAACATCCTTGGCAATCTGTTCCCTTCTGTCAGCGACATCCCGGAAAAATACCGCCTCGACGGTCAGGTCGAGCAACGCGAATACCTGGTCGATGGCGAGTTGCGCCGCTGGGACGGCCCGCTCGCCACCGTGCGCAGCCCGGTCTATCTGCATGGCGACAACGGCGATGAACAAGTGATCCTCGGCAGCACGCCGCTGCTGGACGCCGACACCGCCCTCACCGCCCTCGACGCTGCCGTGCGTGCCTACGACCGGGGCCAGGGCCTGTGGCCGACCATGCGCGTGGCCGAGCGCATCCAGCACGTCGAAGCTTTCCTCGGGCGCATGCGCCAGCAGCGCGACGCCGTGGTGAAACTGCTGATGTGGGAAATCGGCAAGAACCTCAAGGACTCGGAAAAAGAGTTCGACCGCACCTGCGACTACATCGTCGACACCATCAATGCGCTGAAAGAACTCGACCGCCGGTCAAGCCGTTTTGAGCTGGAGCAGGATACCCTCGGCCAGATCCGCCGCGTCCCGCTCGGCGTGGCGCTGTGCATGGGCCCTTACAACTATCCGCTGAACGAGACGTTCACCACGCTGATCCCGGCGCTGATCATGGGCAACACCGTGGTGTTCAAACCGGCCAAGCTCGGCGTGCTGCTGATCCGTCCTTTGCTTGAAGCTTTCCGCGACAGTTTCCCGACCGGCGTGATCAACGTGATCTACGGCAGCGGCCGCGAGACCGTCAGTGCGCTGATGGCCAGCGGCAAGATCGACATCTTCGCCTTCATCGGCACCAACAAGGCCGCCAGCGACCTGAAAAAACTGCACCCGAAACCACACCGTTTGCGTGCCGCGCTGGGGCTGGATGCGAAGAACCCCGGTATCGTCCTGCCCGAGGTGGATCTGGACAACGCGGTCAGCGAAGCGGTCACCGGTTCGCTGTCGTTCAACGGCCAGCGCTGCACCGCGCTGAAGATTCTGTTCGTGCATGAAGATGTGGTCGACAGCTTCATCGAGAAATTCAACGCCAAACTGGCCAGCCTCAAACCAGGCATGCCGTGGGATAGCGGGGTTTCGCTGACGCCGCTGCCGGAGTCGGGCAAGGTCGATTATCTGCACGGGCTGGTGGCCGACGCGCAGAGCAAAGGCGCCCAGGTGGTCAACCCGAATGGAGGCGAGTCGCGGGAATCGTTCTTCTATCCGGCGGTGCTGTACCCGGTGACGCCGCAGATGCGCGTTTATCAGGAAGAGCAGTTCGGCCCGGTCGTGCCGATTGTGCCGTACCGTCACCTCGATACCGTGATCGACTATGTGCTGGAGTCGGACTTCGGCCAGCAATTGAGCATCTTCGGCACCAATCCGGTCGCCGTCGGCCGCTTGGTCGATACCTTCGCCAACCAGGTCGGGCGGATCAACCTCAACGCCCAGTGCCAGCGCGGCCCGGACACTTACCCGTTCAACGGGCGCAAGAACTCCGCCGAGGGCACGCTGTCGGTACACGATGCGCTGCGGGTGTTTTCGATCCGTACGCTGGTGGCGACCAAGTTCCAGGAACCCAACAAGGATCTGATCAGCGAGATCATTCGCGGGCGCGATTCGAACTTCATCGCCACCGACTACATCTTCTGAGGAGGAATCAGCGCTGAGCACTTTCAGCCCCCACCGTTGGCCGCCGCTGTTGCGGCGGATCCTGCGGCCATTGCTCGACCCGTATCGACGTTATCGCCATGCACGAACGATTCACGCGGTGCGGGTCGCGCTGGGATTGCTGGCGACGATCCTGCTGACCACCGGCATCAACCTGCCCCACGGCGAGTGGGCGTCGGTGACCATGCTGGTGGTGATCGGCGGCTTGCAGCACCACGGCAACATCGGCAAGAAAGCCGCCGAACGCGCCATCGGGACCTTGATCGGTGCTGGCGTCGGTTTGTTGATAGTGGCGCAACAGGCGTGGCTGGGAATGCCGTGGCTGACCTATTTTGCGATGGCGGTGGTGTGCGGATTCTTCTCGTATCACGCCATCGGCAAGGGCGGCTACACCGCCCTGCTCTCGGCCATCACCGTATTCATCGTCGCCGGGCATGGCGACAACCCGATCACTGACGGGCTGTGGCGCGGGGTCGATATCCTGATCGGCATCGCCCTGGCCCTGGCCTTTTCCTTCGCCCTGCCGCTGTACGCGGTGTACTCGTGGCGCTACAACCTGGCCGATGCGCTGCGCGATTGCGCCACGGTGTACGGACGGATCATCGGCGGCCAACCGGTGACCGCCGACGAACACTTGAAGTTGATGAACCGACTGAATGCGGTGATGGTGCAACTGCGTTCGCTGATGCCGTCGGTGTCCAAGGAAGTCAAAGTGTCGATGACCGAACTGGACGCGATCCAGCGCAACCTGCGCATGTGCATCAGCACTCTGGAAATCCTCGGCAACATCCGCCCGGACGCCAACGACCCCGACGCCATGACGCACCTGCAAGCGGCGCTCAAGGCCGAACACCGGCACATTCGCGTGCAATTGATCGGCATGGCCCGGGCGTTGAAAACCGGTGCGTCCGGTCGATTGGGGCGTCCGGTGGAGTTGCCGGACGCCAGCCTCGATACGCCTGTCTACAGCCCGCTGGACGGCTACCGTTTGTTGACCCGGCAACTGGCGGCCAACATCGGCGAGATGCGCCAGCGTCTGGCGAAGACTGCGCCGCGCTGGAACATCTGATAGCCATTTTTCGATGTAACAAACTCGACATCCTCTCTACAATGCGCCCCCACAACGGACGTGGATGGATGCCTCAATGCAATTCAGGACGAATATCAATGCCCTGCGGGCGCTCGCCGTGCTATCGGTGGTGCTCTATCACTTCGCTATTCAGGGATTCGGCGGCGGATTTGCGGGCGTAGACGTGTTCTTCGTCATTTCCGGCTTCCTGATGACCGGCATCATCTTCACCGGTCTGGAACGGCAGCGCTTTTCGCTACTGGGGTTTTACGCTTCGAGAGCCCGGCGCATCATCCCGGCGTTGTTGGTGGTGTGTATTGCCCTGCTGCTGTTCGGTTTCGTCTTTCTGCCGCTGGATGACTTTCGCGACGTCATCAGAACGATCAAAAGCAGCCTGCTGTTCAGTTCCAACTTCTTGTTCGCCAAGGGTGGCAGTTACTTCGACGCGCCGCTGCACGAGAACTGGTTGTTGCACACCTGGTCGCTGTCAGTCGAATGGCAGTTCTACATGCTGTATCCCTTGCTGCTGATGGCGCTTTACAAGTGCCTGGGCGCACAAAAGACCCGCTGCAGCTTGTTGATACTGGCTGCTGCGTCTTTTGCCGCCTCGACTGTCATCACACGCTCGGATCCGGTGTTTGCCTTCTACATGCTGCCGACCCGAGCCTGGGAATTGATTGCCGGCGGACTGGTGTATCTCTTTCCTTTGCACCTGAGCAAGCGCCACGGATCTATTGCTGAAGGCGTGGGGCTGCTGGCCATCTTGGGTAGTGTGTTGTGTTTTTCGGAACAGGACCTTTGGCCGGGTTACCTGGCACTCTTGCCGGTTCTGGGCACGGTACTGGTGATCTACGGTAATACCCGATCGGTCTTCAGCACGTTCAAGCCACTGCAATTGACCGGCACCATTTCCTACTCGGTTTATCTGTGGCACTGGCCGCTGGTGGTTCTTCTCTACACTTGCGGCCTGCTCGATAGCTGGCCACATGTCTGGGGCGCAGTAGCGCTGTCATTTGTTCTGGGTGCCGGGTCGTATTACCTGGTGGAATCCAGGGTCAAGCCGATGACGTCGGTACGCGGTACGCTCTTCAGGTTTGCATCGTGGGTGATCGCAATGGTTGTCGTGTCCGCCGCGACGGCGTCGCTGGTCAAGGAACACCCGACACTTCGCTTTGCCTTTGTCGACCTCGGGCAGCCCGAGTACACCAGCAAACTCTATACCCAGGAATGTAATCCGAATGCGTACGGCGCCGCTGATTGCAAACTGGGTAACGGCGAGGTGTCAGTCATTCTGTTTGGCGACAGTCATGCGCAATCGACCGCCGCCGCTGTGCAGATGGATAATCCGCAAGCAGCTTTGTCGTGGTCCCTGGGCGGTTGTCCGACATTGCAGAACTTCCAGATGCACGACAAAACACTCGAGCGTCAATGTCAGGCGTTCAATCGTGAAAAGCTGAAAATACTGAAGCACTCGTATGCGGCGATTCCCGTTGTGCTCTTCAGCAGAGCGGCGCTGTATGCCGATCCGAGCCGCAACAACAGCTATCGGATTCGTTTTCCCGACCAGCAGCAAAAGTCTTTCAGTGAGGCCTACGTTGATGAATACGCTAACACCGTGTGCGCCATCGCCGAAAAACATCCGGTTTACATCGTCAAACCAATCCCGGAGATGCCGTTCAGCGTCTATAAAGGCCTGAATCTGCATCAACGCATCTTTGGTGATACAGCCGATATTTCCATCCCGTTGCAGGATTACGAGCAACGCAACCGAATCGCCAACGATGCCATTGAAACTGTGGCGAAACGGTGCAATGCACAGGTGCTGGACCCGACCCCGCTGCTTTGTCCGGACGGTAACTGCATGGGGTCAAAGCAAGGTGTGCCACTTTATTTCGACGACAACCATCTGGTCGATGCCGGCAATCAACAACTGAAAGGATTATTCAAATCGGCAATCAAGGAGATCTGACTCACTGGGCCGCCAGACGGCGTGATTTCAAACCCCACCCCTGTTGCATGCCGGCCGCGGCCAGCAGAATGGCTGCCACGCCGATCCATTGCAGGGTTTGCAGTTGATGGCCAAAGGCAAACCAGTCGACGAAAATCGCCGCGATCGGGTAGATGAACGACAGCGCGCCGGTCAATGCGGTTGGCAGTTTTTGGATCGCGCCATAAAGCAGCACGTACATCAGACCGGTGTGGACAATGCCCAGCGTCACCAGGCTGGCCCAGGCACTCGGGGCCTCGGGCATCGCTGAAAAATGCGCGAACGGCGCGAGCAGCAACACCCCGGTGCAGACCTGGATCAGCGCAATCAGGTGCGGCGGCGTGCCGGTCAGGCGCTTGATGATCAATGCGGCGATGGCGTACAGAAACGCCGCCCCCAATGCCAGCGCGATCCCCATCAGGTAATCATTGCCACCCTCGCCCTGCCCCCCATGGGCACTGACAATGGCCAGCATTCCCATAAATGAAATCGCCAGCCAGAACAGCTTCTGAAGGGTGATCTTCTCGCCCAGAAACAATGCCGCCAAACCCACCAGCATGAACGGCTGGACGTTGTACACCGCCGTGCCGATGGCAATCGAGGCCCGTGAATACGAGGCGAACAACAGCACCCAGTTGCCGACGATTGCCATTCCGCTGAGCACCGCCAGCAGGAAGGTGGTGCGGGTCAGGATGCCTGGGCGCAGAAAGCCGAATGCGGCGCAGATCAGCAGCAAGGTCCCGGAGCCGAACACGCAGCGCCAGAACACCACGTCCAGCACCGGTTGCCCCGACACCAGCACGAACCAGCCGATCGTCCCGGATATCAGCATGGCGGCAGTCATTTCAAATGAGCCGCGACGGATTGTTTTGTCCATCATCAATCTCCTTAATGTGTGGCAAAAGTATGCCAAGCGTGGCCGGGGCTTCTCCAGCGCAAAAAGCAGGCTAAACTCGATTTCTGCCTTTTTTATCGAGGGTGGTTTGCATCATTCGCCTAATGCGGGAGTTTTTTTATGACCGACGATATCGACCAGATCCTGATCGGGGCCTTGATGGAGGATTCGCGGCGCTCGCTCAAGGCGCTGGCGCAGATCAGCGGGTTGTCCTCGCCCAGCGTGGCCGAACGCCTGCGGCGTCTGGAGGAGCGCGGTGTGCTTAAGGGTTACACCGTAGAGATTGACCCGAAGTGCTTCGGTTATCAGTTGCAGGCGATTGTCCGGGTGCGGCCATTGCCGGGGCAGTTGCAGGAGGTCGAGCGGCAGATCCTGTCGATTCCCGAGTTCACCGAATGTGACAAGGTCACCGGAGAAGACTGTTTTATCGCGCGCCTGCATGTGCGCTCGATGGAGCAGCTGGACACCCTGCTTGATCGGTTGAACACGCTGGCGGAAACCAATACCGCGATCGTCAAGAAGACCCCGGTGAAACGTCGGTTGCCGCCGATGGCGTGAGCGGCGTAGATTGTGTTTTTTCCGGCGAAGGATTGGCGGTATGAAAATTCAGGCATTGATGCTGGCGATGTTGATGCTGGCCGGGTGCGGGACGGTGCAGACCGTGGCGTTCAGCGATAAGTCTTCCACCGACCAGTTGAAGACTAAAAAATCCTACTGCGGCGCTGTACCGCGCATCTACAGCGGCGTGACGTACGATTTCTGCATGCTGCACGCCGAAAAGCCGGATGACGTTGATGCGTTCAACTACAAGAACGCGACGCCGGGTTTGATGGTCGATGCGGCCGTGTCGGGAGTGCTCGATACGTTGCTGCTGCCCTACACGATTTACAAGCAACAGGCCGATGGCAGCATCGTGATCAATTGATCGCCCGCTCTCTTTTTCGCAGGCAACAAAAAACCCGCTTTCGCGGGTTTTCTGTTTATAGCGGTGCAGCGATCAGTCGTCGCGGCTCATGATGCCGAAGATCTGCAACAGGCTGACGAACAGGTTGTAGATCGATACATACAGGCTGATGGTCGCCATGATGTAGTTGCGCTCGCCGCCGTGGATGATGGCGCTGGTCTGGAACAGGATGCAGACCGACGAGAACAGCACGAAACCTGCGCTGATCGCCAGTTGCAGGCCGCTGATCTGAAAGAACATGCTCGCCAGCGTTGCGCCCAGCAGGACGAAGAAACCGGCGGTGATGAAGCCACCGAGGAAGCTCATGTCCTTGCGGGTGATCAGCACGTAGGCCGACAGACCACCGAACACCAGCGCAGTCATCGCGAACGCGGAGCTGACCACTTCAGCGCCGCCCTGCATGCCCAGGTAACGATTGAGGATCGGGCCGAGCAGGAAACCCATGAAACCGGTCAGGGCAAATGCCGACACCAGGCCCCAGGCGGAATCACGAAGCTTGTTGGTGAGGAAGAACAGCCCGTAGAAACCGATCAGCACCACGAAAATATTCGGGTAGCCGACCCGCATCTGCTGGGCCACGAACGCCATCACACCGCTGAATGCGAGGGTGAGCGCCAGTAGACCGTAAGTGTTGCGCAGGACGCGGCTAACCTCTAGCTGCTCAGCCTGCACGCTGTTGTGAACTGCGTAATCCTGTTCGCGCATGGCGACACTCCTGTTGGTTTGAAACGTTCAGTCGCAAAGATCATAACAGACGCTCTGTAACAAGCCATGCACAGAGTTTGACAGTGTGTTTCATTCAGGTATTATGGCGCCCGCAACGCAACGGAGGTGTGGCCGAGTGGTTTAAGGCAACGGTCTTGAAAACCGTCGACTGTAACAGGTCCATGAGTTCGAATCCCATCGCCTCCGCCATATTTGATACGACAAAGCCCTGATTATTCAGGGCTTTGTCGTTTCTGGCATCCGGAAATTTTACTCCTCTCCCTCAGGAGGGTTTGCGCATCTTTTCGGTCATTTCCGCCCCCCTGCTCTTCCGACACGGCTGCGCGCGCCCCCAAAAAAATTTAGTTCCTCCACCTCGCAACTGAGGGAGGCAGCTGTCTTCAACATGCGGTTTTCAGTCAAAAGCCGACAGTCCCGAAATCAAGCGTTCTGACGTCCGAAACCTGACAATTGTGTTCGGAATGTAGAAAAGTCTTTCCCTGATTCGCTCCTGTTTCCACAAATCCCTCGAGCCTAAAGTTCGTCCTGCCAGCAAGATCACATTTACTTCAGGGAATCTCATCATGAAAACTGCAATGATCATCGTCGCACTCTTGGGCTTCAGCTCTGTGGTAGCGGCACAGGACGGTACTGCCAAGAATCAACAGGTCGAGCAATATGGCTACGGCACCCACCTTGATGTCGCCAAGGTCATCTCTGAAGACCCGGTGCCGGATATTTGTGCAGTCGTACCGACACACATGACCTACCAGGATTCGCAAGGCAAACAACACGTACTGGCCTATAAAGTCATGGGCCGGTGCAGCCAGGGCTAAGTAACCTGTTCGCCGATCATTGCGCCTCGGGAAGTTGCTTCATCGAGGCGCAAATACCTTTCTGCCCCGCAGCGTTTCAACCGATAAGTGCTTTGGCCGTGGCTGCCAGCTGACTGCCAACCTGATCTTTCAACGTTTCGATGAAACGCGTGATTTTTGCATCGACGAACTGTCGCGAGGTATAGACGGCATACACGTTACGCTCGTAGGTATGGTAGTCAGGCAAAACCCGCACCAGCTTGCCGGAGCGCAGATCGTCGATGGCCGTGAAACCGGCCAGCAAGCCAATCCCGGCACCCTCTCGAATGGCAAGCGCCATCGCATCCATATCGTTGACGCTGAAACTCGGCCCTGTCGGGATAAATGTCGCGTCCCCCGCCTTGCTTTTGAGCTGCCACTCATCCCGCGCATAGTCCACCGTACCCAGCAGCAAACACTGGTGATCACGCAGATCTTCAGGCGTCTCAAGAGGCGCATGCCGCGCCAGGTAGTCTGGCGACGCCACCAGAACACAATGGCTGACACCGATCTTTTGGCTGACGTATGCGGAATCGGGTAGCGCTCGGGCGATCAGAATCGAGACATCCAATTGGTCTTCCAGCAGGTTAGGCATGCGTTGCGAAAGCAGTAAATCCACGGACACATCCGGGAATTGCTGGCGGTAATCCAGCACGGCCCGCGTGACCAGATGCCGAGCCAACCCGGGGACGCAATGCACCCGCAGTGTTCCCCGAGGCTCCAGCGCCGCATTGCTGGCTTCGGCTTCGGCACTCTCCAGATCAGCCAGAATTTTCGTGCAGCGCTCATAGAACCGTCGCCCCGCATCGGTGACCGACAGGCGCCGCGTCGAGCGCTGCAACAGTCGTGCGTCGAGCACGTTTTCAAGCGCAGATACAGCACGCGATACGTTACCGACCGTGGAGTCCAGATGATTGGCCACGGCCGTGAAACTGCCCATCTCGACAACCTTTATGTACACCGACATGTTCGAAAGCTTATCCATCGCGACCTTCCTGTGGATCTGGCGCACACCCGTGATAACCGCTTTTTTCAGGATGCTACACGGTCGGCCCGCAGCCCGATATTACCTCTGCGGACAACAATGATTCCCTTTGGCCCGACTAAATCAACGGGCCCTCCTTCCATAGACTTGGTTGCACAAGCTTCCTGATCTGGCTTTGCAGTACAGCCCATCAGGCACCGAGCTTCATACGAATCTCACAACCAACTGAAGGCCACATCATGAAGACCTCCTACGATCCGCTTTATCTTTTCATCGGTGGTGAATGGCTCAACGCCGAAGGGCGCGAGACTGCCGCCGTTGTTAACCCGGCAACCGGCCGGGAAATCGGACGCGTCCCACTCTCCACCGCAGACGACCTTGATCACGCCCTGGCAGTGACTCGCCTGAGCTTCGAGCAATGGCGCCAGACCGTGCCCGACAAACGCGCAAAAATTCTCAAACGTGCCGCCGACCTGATCCTCGAACGTGCACCGCAGATTGCTGCGCAGATGACCCTGGAGGAAGGCAAACCGCTGGGTGAAAGCCTGGATGAAGTGACCCGCGCGGCGGAGTATTTCGAATGGTTCGCCGAAAGTGCCCGGCGCATCGACGGCCGTGTGGTCCCGGCCAATCGACCAGGCGTGCTGCAACTGGTCAAACGCCAGGCCATCGGCCCGGTGGCCGCATTCACGCCCTGGAATTTCCCGGCCATCACCCCGGCACGCAAACTCGCGGCAGCGCTGGCCGCGGGTTGCAGCGTCATTCTCAAGCCAGGTGAAGAAAGCCCCTCCACAGCGCTGGCCCTGGCGCGTGCACTCGATGATGCAGGATTGCCCAAGGGTGTGCTGCAAGTGGTCTTTGGCGTACCGGATCAAGTGTCCAGCCATCTGATCGCCTCGCCGATCATTCGCAAAGTGACGTTCACCGGTTCGGTGCCCATCGGGCGCCTGCTCTCCGCACGAGCGGCTGAAGGCGTGAAGCCCATCACCCTCGAACTGGGTGGGCACGGACCGGTTCTGGTATTCGAAGATGCCGACATTGAAAAAGCCGCCATCGAAGGTGTCGCCAATCGGTTTCGCGGGACCGGGCAAGTGTGCATTTCATCCACTCGGTTTCTGATCCAGCGTGGTGCCTATCAAGCCTTTGTTGATCACTTTGTCGCTGCGACCCAGGCCCTGCGAATCGGCGACGGCTTGCATCCTGACACCCAGGTCGGACCATTGGCCAACCCAAGGCAATTGGCAAAGATGGAAGAACTGGTCGCCGACGCCGTCGAAAAAGGTGCACGGGTATTGGTCGGTGGTGAAGCCTTGTCAGGCGAAGGCTACTTCTTCCAACCCACGGTTCTGGCGGATGTGCCGATGGATGCCCGCGTGATGCACGAAGAGCCTTTCGGCCCCATCGCCGTACTGATGCCGTTCGATGAACTGGCAGATGGTTTGAAAGAAGCCAACCGCCTGCCCTACGGCCTCTCTGCCTATGCGTTCACCACCAGCGCTCGCACGGCCATTGACGTCGCGGACGGATTGGAGGCCGGGATGATCGGGATCAACCAATACCGCATCGTCGCTACCGAGCTCCCCTTCGGCGGGATGAAAGAGAGCGGTCACGGCTCCGAAGGTGGCATTGAAGGTATCGAGCACTATCTCACCCACAAATTCATCAGCCAGGTTTAAGGAGCTCGCCCATGTCCAGGATCAATTTCAACAGTCCTCGCGAAGCCGCGCGCGCGTTCACGCCAAAGCTGGCGCAATTCGTGGACTCGACACTATATCCGCAAATCTGGAGCGATCCGGCGCTGTCCCCGCGCGACCGTAGCCTGATCACCGTAGCGGCGTTGATTGCCGGTGGTCATTCGGAAGAGTTGCCTGCCCACTTACGCCGCGCGGCTGGCAACGGTGTAACCCAAGACGAACTGGCGGCAGCGATCACCCACCTGGCTTTTTACGTGGGTTTCCCCGGCGCGATCACCGCATCGGCGATCGCCAACGCCACGTTCAGCGCAACGGAGAACAACTGAATGAAAGCCATCGACATCAGAGCGTTTGGTGCGCCAGACGTCCTCGAACTCGTAGAAGTTGCCAGCCCTGAAGTCCGTCCTGACGACCTTCTGGTACGTGTCTATGCCGCCGGGGTGAATCGTGCGGACCTGACTCACCGGACCGGTGGGTACGGCCGTCCTAATTTCGGCGACTCAATGATCATCGGTCTGGAAATCGCCGGCGAAGTGATCGGGAAAGGTAGCGCGGTGACGGGGTTCGAAGCAGGAGATCGAATCATGGGCGTGGTCGGTGGCGGTGCCTACGCCGAACTGGCACGCATCGATTACCGCATGGCCATGCACATCCCGGCGCAGCTTGGCTATGTACACGCGGCAGCCATTCCCGAGGTCTTCGTCACGGCCCATGAAGCGATGATGCATCTGGCTCGGCTCAAGGCCGGCGATTCAGTGCTGATTCATGCGGCCGCCGGCGGCGTCGGGTCGGCCGCGGTGCAGCTGGCGTACGCTACGGGTGCCACGGTGTATGCGACGACCGACGGCAGCAAGTTGGCGCGTGTCGAGCATTTGGGCGCTGACGTGGCGATCGACTACAAGACGCAGGATTTCGCTGACGTAATCGCCGCCAAAACCCAGGGGCGCGGCGTCGATGTCATCATCGACTTTATCGGGGCGCCCTACTTCGCACGCAACATTGCGTCCCTTGCAAAGGGCGGTCGCCTGGTGCAAGTGGGCATCCTCGGCGCAGGCGGCAACGTGACCGTAGCGCTGGAGGACATTCTTTACCGCCATTTGCAAATCATCGGTACGGTGATGAAGTCGCGTACGCAGCCGGAGAAGCACGACATGATCAAGCGCTTCCGCGAGCACTGGCTTGATCGCTTTGAGGGGGCCGGAAGCCTTGAGCCTGTCGTCGATAGCACGTTTGCGTTATCACGGGCTGCCGATGCTCACCGCCGAATGGAGTCTTCCGAGAACGTCGGGAAAATCATTTTGACGATGCAGCCTGAAGACTTGCTTTGAGTCTGGCCAAAACGGGGTGAAGACGCCTCCTGGAAAAATCGGCAAGACTATTTTGCTAACATCGCGCGCTCCAGCCCAATTGCACGAAGTAAACCGCAGGTATTTACATGTTCGACAGAAGCGACTTCGATCAACTATCGAGTGACCAGCAGATTTGTAGTGCTGCACGAAGTGAATGTCGCGGTCTCTACTACGTCACCTATCCAAACGACGCCTTTCGATATTCTGAGTCGCAGGAGACCATCAGAATAACTCGCGCACCCAAACGGCATGGTGAAGACGGACTGAAATTCTGGCTCCAGGCGGAGTACCTGGATTGGCGACCTGAAAGTGACAGCCGTTTCCCGCAACACGTATCCGACGCCAAGTTTGAGAAAATCCCGGAAGCTGTTTTCAATCAGATGATTGTGGATCGGACGATTGATTTGATTGCTCCGCTCAAGCAACCGCTGCATGAGCCGACAGGTTTTGTCGGAGCGTTGTTGATGTACTCAATGAAGACGGATTTCATCGTTTCACTGTTCGCGGAGTATGAAGACGAGTACATCCATTTCCACTGGTACACGATTTCATAAGCTCTGGCACCAAGGGCTCACGCGGACGTTTCCGGGGTTTGGAAATGACGAGCCAATAGCGCCAGGCTGTTCACGTGCGCGGACAAAGAGGTCCGCCAGAACGGGCCTCGATTTCCTGCATTTATCGCTACATCGGTTTGACTATTGCAGCCCGCGCCCTGGCGTCGGGACCGATCTTGAACCAGATCGAGTACATCGCGGGCAGGAACACCAACGTCATGACGGTGCCGACGAGCGTACCGCCAATCAGGGTATAGGCCAGCGTCCCCCAGAACACCGAGTGTGTCAGGGGAATGAACGCCAGGATCGCCGCCAGGGCCGTCAACAGTACCGGTCGCGCACGTTGCACCGTGGCTTCGACGACAGCGTGAAACGGATCCAGCCCTTCTTGCGCGTTGTGATGGATCTGACCGATCAAAATCAGCGTATTGCGCATCAGGATCCCCGACAGTGCAATCAACCCGACCAGCGCATTGATGCCAAACGGCTGATTGAAGATCAGCAGTGTCGGCACCACGCCAATCAAGCCTAACGGCGAGGTCAGGAACACCATGATCATCGCCGAGATCGAACGGACCTGCACAATGATGATGACCAGGGTCATGGCGATCATGATCGGCAACAACGGCAGGATCGCCTTGCCGGCCTTGCCGGACTCTTCGATCGCACCCGCCTGCTCGATCCGGTAACCGGAAGGCAGTTTCTCGATGATCGGCTGCAGTTGCTTCAGCAGCGCACTGGAAACGTCCGGTGGCTGCAAGTCTTCGGCAATGTCGCCGCGCACGGTGATGGTCGGGGTGCGATCACGCCGGCGCAGGATCGGATCCTCCATGCGCACATCGACCTCGCCTATCTGCGACAACGGGACCCGCTGCCCCGACGCACCGACCAGGGTGAAGCCTTCGATTTGCTGTGGATCGAGCCGGACATCGCCCGCTGCCCGCCCCATGACCTGTACTGAACGAATATCCTCGCGCACCGCCGTAATCGGTACTCCGCTGAGCAGGAACTGCAATTGTTGTGCAACCGCAGTCGATGTCAGCCCCACTGCCTGCAGACGGTCCTGATCCAGGTTGAAATGCAACGACGGCGTCAGCGGGCCCCAATCAGTGTTCACGGTTCTCATCATCGGGCTGTCCTGCATCACGCCCCGCACCTGCTCGGCGATCACGCGCAACTTGGCCGGATCAGGCCCCATCACCCGGTAGGCCACCGGAAACGGAGAGTAAGGACCAAACACGATTTGCGTTGCCCTGAGACGCGCCTCCGGGGCGAGCCCTTGAGCGACCGCGTCACGAAAACGCAACTTGAGGGTTTCCCGCGCTTCCTGACTGTCGGTCAGCACCACGATCTTGGCGAACGACGGATCGGGCAGTTCCGGCGCCATCGCCAGGAAGAAACGCGGCGCCCCCTGACCGATATAGGCCGTGACGATTTTCGCCTCATCCTGCTGGCGCAGCCAGGCTTCGACCTTGGCGGCCGTGGCGCTGGTCTGCTCGATGGAGGTGCCGTAGGGCATTTGCACCTCGATCATGACTTCGGGACGGTCAGAGGTCGGGAAGAACTGTTTCTTCACCAGGCCCATGCCTGCCGCCGCCACGAAGAACAGCGTAATAACCATGCCCGCGACCAGCCATTTGCGCGCAATGACCCGGGTCAGAACCCGGCGGAAGCGGTTGTATCGCGGCGTGTTGTAGATCGCCGCGTGTCCACCCTCGACTGCCTTGATGTCCGGCAACAGTTTCACGCCCAGATAAGGAGTAAACGCCACCGCCACGACCCATGAAGCGATGAGAGCGATGCCCACAATCCAGAACATGTTGCTGGTGTATTCGCCGGCCGTGGACTGAGCGAAACCGTTGGGCAAAAAACCGATCGCCGTCACCAGGGTTCCGGACAGCATCGGCGCCGCCGTGTGGCTCCAGGCATAGGCAGACGCCTTGATGCGATCGTAGCCCTCCTCCATTTTCACCACCATCATTTCAATGGCGATGATCGCGTCATCGACCAGCAGCCCGAGCGCCAGAATCAACGACCCCAGGGTAATACGATCAAAGTTTTTGCCGGTGGCCGCCATCACCACAAACACGATCGCCAGGGTCAACGGCACCGCAGCGGCGACCACCACGCCGACACGCCAGCCCATGCTCAGAAAGCAGACGAGCATGACCACCAGCAGCGCGACAAAGAACTTGACCATGAACTCGCCAACGGCGGAGTCGATATTCACCGCCTGGTCGGTGACCTTGGAGAGGCTCATGCCCAAGGGCATTTCCTCATTGATCCTGACGGTCTCGGCATCCAGCGCCTTGCCCAGATCAAGGCCGTTCCAGCCCTCACGCATCACCACACCGAGCAACAGCGCCTCTTCGCCGTTATTGCGCACCAGAAAGGTGGCCGGGTCTTCGTAACCGCGTTCGACCGTCGCCACATCAGACAACTTGAGTGTCCGCCCCTGCACGATCACAGGGGTGTCGCGGATTTTTTGCAGCGTGTCGAA
This sequence comes from Pseudomonas sp. NFIX49, assembly GCF_900115915.1. Lineage (NCBI taxonomy): Bacteria > Pseudomonadati > Pseudomonadota > Gammaproteobacteria > Pseudomonadales > Pseudomonadaceae > Pseudomonas > Pseudomonas sp. NFIX49. The sequence continues at coordinate 150,381 of NZ_FOYE01000007.1, forward strand.
CGCACCATCGAGACGCAGAAAAACCTGCGGCCCGCTGGTTTCGATTGATCCGGCCGGGGTCAGTGCGTTCTGACTGTTCAGCGCGGCGAAGATGTCCTGCGGCGACAAGCCCAGAGTCGCCAACCGGTCATGCGAGAAAGAAACAAATATCCGTTCGGCTTGTTCGCCGATGATGTTGACCTTCTTCACACCCGGCACATGCAACAGGCGCTGGCGCATGGACTCCGCATCGCGGACCAGCAGACGCTGCGGCTCGCCCTTGGCTTTCAGGGCGAACAGCGCAAAGGTCACGTCCGAATACTCGTCGTTGACCATCGGCCCGATGACGCCCGCCGGCAACTTGATCGCTTCATCGTCGAGTTTTTTACGCGCCTGATAGAACTCTTCCTGCACTTGCGAGGGCGGCGTGCTATCGAGCAACGAGACCATCGTGAAAGCGAGCCCTGGCCGCGTATAGGTTTCCGAGCGGTCGTACCATTTGAGTTCTTGCAGGCGTTTTTCCAGTGGCTCCGCGACCTGATCCTGCATCTCCTGTGCGGTCGCCCCCGGCCACGCCGTGATGACGGTCAACTGCTTGACCGTAAACGGAGGATCTTCGGCACGCCCCAGCTGGAAGAACGCCAGGGTGCCGGCAACGGCGATCAGGAAAATCAGAAAGACCGTGATCGAACGCTCGCGAACGGCGATGGCAGAAAGGTTGAATCGGCCCTCGCTCATGGACGACTCCCGGCAACGGTCGCCGCATCAGGCACGGGCATTCTTACTCCTTCACCTTCGCGCAACAGGTGAGCGCCCAGCGCCACAATCTGTTCGCCGACCCGGAGATCGCCAGCGACTCGCGCTGAATCGTCGCTCAACCCCAACACTTGAACCGGTCGCCAGGTCACGGTTGGCGGTGTGCCGGCGATGATCCACACGCCAGGACCTTTACCGGCGTCGTAAAGAGCGGCAACAGGCACTTGCAACGATGCGGCAGGTGTCGAACCCTCGGCGATTCTGAGGGTGACTGTCGAACCTATCGGCGCATTGGCCAGCGCGCCTTCCAGTACATAGCGCGCCTCGAACGTACGCGTCGTGCGGTCCGCCGAATCCGAAAGCAACCTCAGTTTCGCGGTAACAGCACCCGAGGCGTCGCCATAGAGCGTGGCTTGCGCAGTGGATCCTGCTGCGGGGCGCAAGGTCTCGGGCAAGTGCACGATGGCCTCGCGCTGCCCTGCCCGCGCCAATCGAACCACCGGTTGTCCAGGGCTGACGACTTGTCCGGGTTCGGCGAGTGTTTCCACCACAACGCCGTCGGCATCGGCAACCAGCACCGCATAACCGGAAGCGTTGCGGGCAACGTCCGCTTGCGCTTCAGCGGCGCTGAGTTGGGCCTTGGCGGTATCTGCGGCGGCTCTGATCTGATCGTAGGCCGATGCGGAAATGGCGCCGGCGCTGACCAGAGTGCGATAGCGGGCTTCGTCATCGGCTGTCTGCCTGGCGCGGGCCCGTGCGGCGATGACCGACTCCTGCTGCGCGCGTGCCTGCAACCCCAAGTCGATGGGGTCGAGCCGCATCAGCGGCTGACCGCGTTTGACGCTCTGCCCCGTGTCAACCAGACGCTCGAGCACCTTGCCCGAAACGCGAAACCCCAGGTCGCCCTGAATGCGCGCAGTCACCACTCCCGTGAAGGTGCGAGAACCGTCAGCCGCAGCCTGAACGGCGGTGAACCTGACCAGAGGCGTCTGTGTGCGCGGGTCTGCAACGGATGAGGAATCACCGCACGCCGCCAGGGCGAGTGGCAACAGGCATGCGGCAATGGGGGAAATTCGAAGCCGGCGCATAGGTTCACTTACTGAAATAGGATGATCATCATATTCTCATCCTTGTGACCAACATCGTCAACAGTCACATTGCATGAGATATTCGACGCTCCGGTTTTATCATTTATGCCGTGATAGCCCTTTCAAGCCTAATTGACACATTGTGACCATTACGTAATATGGTCACGAAAATCTCGTTAAGGAACGCCGATGCCTCCCCTGCGCCCGATTGCTCTTTTAGTTACCGCCAGCCTCATGGCAGGTTGTGCGGTGGGTCCGGATTACCATCGTCCGGACGCCCCGCTTTCAGATCATTACCTGGGGCAGTCTGCTGTCGAACCACGATCCGGATCGACACCGGACAGCCTTGCCGCCTGGTGGGAAAGCTTCAATGATCCGCTGCTGACCGACCTCATCGACCAGGCCTTGCAGCAGAATCTGGATCTGGCACAGGCTTCGGCGCGCGTCACCCAGGCCAAGGCCGGACTGGGCGCCGCAAATGCAGCATTGCTGCCCTCGGCGAACATCAACGCACAGGCGGCACGCGCTTATCAGTCCGTCGAGACACCTCTGGGCCAGGTGTTGAATTCAACACCCGGCTATGACCGTTACGGCAATGCCTACGAGGTCAACTTCGAGGCGGGCTGGGAAGTCGATGTCTTTGGCGGACTGCGCCGTGGGCGTGAGGCGGCACTGGCTGAGTATCAGGCCTCAGCAGCCGGTGTCACGGCGACGAGGTTGGCGATCGCTGCGCAAACGGCCGATATCTACATCACTCTGCGCGGATTACAGGCGCGGCTGGACATCGCCAACCGGCAAGTCGATACCCGGCGTGCGTTGCTGGAAAAGGTCCGGTTACTTTACGGCAAGGGTCTGGCCGCGGAGTATCAGGTGCGCCAGGCCGAGGGTGAGTTGTCGCAAGTCCAGGCGACCGTTCCGGTACTGCAAAGCGGTCTGGAGGCAGCCATGAATGCGATGGACGTGCTGCTCGGCACGCCTCCCGGCACTCACCGCACGCAACTGGCACGTGAGGGCGAGATTCCCGATGTGCCGTCGCTGACTGCGCTGGGTACACCGGCAGATCTGCTGCGGCGCAGACCGGATCTGATCGTGGCCGAACGCCGTCTTGCGGCCTCCAACGCGCGTATCGGTGAAGCGATTGCCGAGTACTACCCGAAATTTTCCCTCAGCGCCTTGCTCGGCAGCGCGACAGCCGTATCCGGCGGCAATCTTTTCACTGGTGGCGCAAGCCAATCTGCCGGTGTGTTGGGTTTGCGCTGGCGGCTATTTGACTTCGGACGCATCAACGCCCGGATCGATCAGGCCAAAGGTCAGGAATCTGAAGCATTGGCGGCCTATCGCCAGTCGGTACTGCGCGCCACCGAAGATGTAGAGAACGCGCTGTCCTCACTGGTGAATCGGCAAACCCAGACCACGACCCTGACCGGCGGCGAAGCGGCGCTGACTCAAGCACGCCAGTCCTCGTTCACCGCCTATGAAAAAGGCACCGCCAGCCTGATCGATGTCCTGCACGCCGACGAAACATTGCTGCAGGCCTCCGACGCCAGAGCGCAGGCGCGGACGGAATCGGCCCGTGCGGCGGTGGCGGTATTCAAGTCGCTGGGCGGGGGCTGGCAACCCACTGAATCACAACCTGTAGCGGCACGCTGAGCAGCACCACCAGATCGCTTTCAGGTCAGGGCATCAGGCTACGCAGAATGAGGTTGGAGGTCAGCGTGGGCGCAACCTCGATAAAATCGAGATTGTGCTGCAGCAGCAACGGGTTTACGAAGGGGCGCAAGGCCAGATGAATCGCCTCGACGGTCTCGTCCAGCGGCGTCTTGCGCTCGAACTCTCCGAGCTCCCGCCCTTCACGCACGATGTCCAAGATAAAGCGCTTGATCTGCTCCTCATACACCTGAGCACTTGGCCAACGCTCCGCTGCCGAGAATGCCGCGATGTCGTAAAGCTTGCGATCATTGAAGAACAGGTCCACACCCGTGGCAATCACGGTCTTCACCAGCCGGCGTAAACGCTCGGTCGGCGAAATCGCCTCTGCGTTAACAGCCTGTTCGACCGCTGCAACCATTTGCCCCAGACAATTTGAGCAGATCGCTTCGCCGATCGCCTGCTTGGAATCAAAGAATTTATAGATGTACGCCTTGGAAAAACCGATGGCCCTGGCCAGATCGGAAACCGTGGTTTTGCCATAGCCGTATTGGCTGAAATGTTCATTGGCTGCCGCGACGATCTGATCACGAATGTCGTGATCGACTGGGCCACGTGGGCCGGGCGAAGATATGGATGGCTGATTCATGGGCGTAGCTTACTCACCCTGTCGAGGTCTTACAAATCGTGACCAATAGCGTACATATTTCACGAAAATCCGACTGGCTGAAAACGCGCTGACGCTCAAGTCATCGAACAGCGCGGATCGGCCCTTCTACGGCGTTTCCACTTCATCGACCGGCAGCACCGGTAATGAAGCAAACATTTCAGCGCGGCAAACCTCAAGAATTTCATCCGCCAATGCCGAATCATCCGGGCAAGCGCGTGACAAGACAATCGCGCCGACCGCACGCGACAGCAAGTCGATCATTTTCTTCCTCCCCTCGCCCTCCGCGGCATCCGGCCCTGTCGGATATTTTTCCCCCAGAGTTTGCAGGGTGCGTTCAATGCCTTCGGCAAACGTGGCTTTCACATCGTCCGACTGACGCGCCGCGTCGCCACACAGTGCGGCCATCGTGCAACCGCTGCCGCGTCCGTCGCGATGTTCTCTGTTCACGTAGACGTCGATGAAACCGGGAACATCGAGCGCCTGGGCGCCGGTCAACGATTTGCCAAGACTGCAGGCCGAGGCTTCGGCCATCAGATCAGCCTTCGAGCCGAAGTGCTTGTAAAAGCCTCCATGGGTGAAACCGGCAGCCGCCATGAGATCCGCCACACCGACGCCGTCAAAGCCACGCTCACGGAACAGCTCTGAGGCCGTCTCAACGATGTGTTCTCGATTGGCCTGCGCCTGGGCCTTGGTCACTCTCACGTGCAATACCTCGTGTTTAGCGGGAATTCCTACGTCCGATGATACATAGATGTCGCCCATAATCAAAACCGTTGACAGTTTAGATTTCGATCATCATCCTAATTTCACACCCACCGATCTCCATTCACGGGCACGGAAGATTCATCAGATGACCAAACAGACTCTTTTCTCCCCTTACACGCTAGGCAGTCTCACGCTGTCGAACCGCGCTGTTCTCGCGCCGCTGACACGCAACCGCGCGGGCCAGGGCTTTGTCCCGAGCGAATTCGCGGCGATCTATTACAGCCAGCGCGCCAGCGCCGGTTTGCTGATCAGCGAAGCGACGCAGATTTCCCGACAGGGTCAGGGTTATCAGGACACCCCCGGGATCTACACACAGGCGCAGATAGACGGTTGGCGCACGGTCACCGATGCGGTTCACGCCAAGGGCGGAAAAATCTTCCTGCAGCTGTGGCATGTCGGCCGCGTTTCACACGTTGACCTGCAAGAAAACGGCGCCGCACCGGTGGCCCCGTCTGCGCTGCGTGCCGCGACCAAAGTGTTCGTCAACAACCGTTTTGAAGACGTTTCCGAACCCCGCGCGCTGGAACTCGACGAACTGCCGGGGATCGTCTCCGATTTCCGCCAGGCCGCGGCCAACGCGGTCGCGGCCGGGTTCGATGGCGTGGAGATTCACGGTGCAAACGGCTACTTGCTGGATCAATTCCTCAAGGACAACGCCAATCTGCGCACCGACGCTTACGGCGGTTCGATTGAAAATCGTGCGCGTCTGTTGCTCGAAGTGACGGCGGCGGTCGTCAATGAGATCGGCGCGGATCGCACCGGTGTGCGCCTGTCTCCAGTGTCGCCAGCCAACGGCGTATCCAGCAGCGATCCGCAGGCGCAATTCAATTACGTCGTCGAGCAACTCGACGCCCTTGGTGTGGTTTATCTGCATGTGGTCGAAGGCGCGACCGGCGGCCCGCGCGACGTGGCGCCTTTCGATTGTGGCGCCCTGCGCCAGCGCTTCAAAAACACCTATATCGCCAACAACGGCTATGACCTGGACCTGGCGAACGCGCGGCTCGCCGAAGACCAGGCCGACCTGATCGCCTTCGGTCGCCCGTTCATTGGCAACCCGGATCTGGTGGAGCGCCTGAAGCAGGGCGCGCCGCTGTCCGCGTTCAATCCCGCCACCCTCTACGGTGGCGGCGCGGCGGGCTACATCGACTACCCGACGCTGGCTGAATCAAGCGTCAGCGCAAGCTGAGCGCGTTCCGTTTCTCACCTCCTGAAAGAGAGATACCCCATGAGCACTCGCCCTACTGTTCTCATCACCGGCGCCTCCACCGGCATTGGCGCCGTCTATGCCGAACGCTTCGCCAAACGTGGTCACGATCTGGTACTGGTCGCCCGCGATCAGGCTCGCCTGGACACACTGGCAGCGCGCTTGCGCAGCGAGCACGACGTCGCCGTCGATGTCATCCCGGCAGACCTGACCCAACTCGGTGATCTGACCACCGTTGAAAGCCGCCTGCGCGACGACGCCCGTATCGGCATCCTCGTCAACAACGCCGGCGCTGCGCTGTCCGGCCACTTTGTCGACCAAAGCACCGACAGCGTTGCGCAGCTGGTTGCCCTGAACACCACGGCGCTGGTGCGGCTCGCCAGCGCCATCGCCCCACGCCTGGCCAAGGCCGGCGACGGCGCAATCATCAACATCGGTTCGGTGGTGGGCCTGGCGCCGGAATTCGGCATGAGCGTCTACGGTGCGACCAAGGCCTTCGTGCTGTTCCTGTCCCAAGGACTGAGCCTGGAACTGTCGCCGCAAGGTGTCTATGTGCAAGCCGTGCTGCCCGCCGCCACTCGCACGGAAATCTGGGATCGCTCCGGCGTCGACATCAACACCCTGAGCGAAATCATGGAAGTGGGTGATCTGGTGGATGCCGCACTGGTCGGTTTCGATCGTCGCGAACCTGTGACCATCCCGCCGCTGCACGAAGCCGAGCGCTGGGATGACCTGCAGAGCGCACGCCAGGGCCTGCTGGGACAAATCCGCCAGTCTGCGGTTGCCCAACGCTACCAGACGCCACAGTGATTTTTTGCTAGCGAGCATTCGCGGCAGATTCGATGCAGGCACAGAGCATTGCATCGAATCCTGCCCGCTGGCCGGAGTGACAATGAGTTCAATACAGACAAATTCCCGCTCGGGTTCGCCGACGTCATTCATCGACGCGGCGAACCAGTCGATCACGGTCAACGGCATTCCCTACGCCTACCGCGACACCGGGCCCGCAACCGGCGTGCCCCTCGTGCTGTTCAATCATTGGGGCGCGGTGCTGGACAACTTCGACCCCGCGATCATCGATGGCCTGGCGCAAACCAGACGCGTCATCACCACCGACTATCGCGGCATCGGCAACTCGGGTGGAACCGCGCCACTGACGGTGGGTGAAATGGCCGACGATGCGATCCAGCTGATCAGGGCGCTGGGGCTGAAAACCGTGGATGTGCTCGGTTTTTCCCTCGGAGGTTTCGTCGCTCAGGACATTGCCCTCAAGGCTCCTGACTTGGTACGCCGGTTGATTCTGACCGGTACTGGACCGGCGGGCGGCACCGGCATCGACAAGGTCGGCACAGTGTCATGGCCATTGATCCTCAAAGGCTTGCTGACCCTGCGCGATCCCAAGTTCTACCTTTTCTTCACCTCGTCGGCCAATGGGCGACGATCTGCCTCGCAGTATTTAAGGCGCCTCAAGGCACGCAAGAACAATCGCGACAAGGGCCCGACACCACGCGCCTTCCTGCGGCAATTGAAAGCCATCACAGCGTGGGGCAAACAACCGCGGCAAGCGCTTGGACGCTTGCGCACACCGACGCTGGTCGTCAACGGCGACAACGACATCATGGTGCCCAGCGTTAACTCGTTTGAACTGGCCAGGCTTATCCCCGACGCACAGTTGGTGATTTATGAGGATGCCGGGCACGGCGGGATTTTCCAGCATCACGCCGACTTTGTGGCCAAGGCGCAGGCGTTTCTCGATGCTTGACCCCGTCACGCAGCAACACCGCACCCCACCGACTACCCTCCGTACAACCAGCAAGAGCCGCACCACGATGAAAGCATTTCTGATTGATGGCTATGGCAAGAACCCCGGACGCATTGACGAAGCGCCCGCCCCCGCAGTCGCTGCCCACGACGTCTTGATCGAGGTCCATGCGAGCAGTGTCAACGTGCTGGATTCGAAGATCAGCAAAGGCGAGTTCAAACTGATCCTGCCCTACGCCTTTCCGTTGATCCTGGGCAATGACCTGGCGGGAGTCGTGATTGAAGTCGGTTCGAAGGTGACACGCTTCAAACCGGGAGACGCGGTATATGCTCGCCCGCCCGAAGCGCGGATCGGGACGTTCGCCCAATTGATCGCCGTGAACGAAAACGCGGTTGCCCTGAAACCTGGCAATACCGACATGGTACAAGCCGCGTCCTTGCCCCTTGTTGCACTGACTGCGTGGCAAGTACTGGTTGAAACCGCCCGGCTGCAAAAGGGCCAGAAAGTGCTGATTCACGCAGGCTCGGGCGGCGTTGGCACCATTGCCATTCAGCTTGCCAAACACCTCGGTGCGTTTGTCGCCACAACCACCAGCACCGCCAATGTCGAATGGGTCAAGGCGCTGGGGGCCGATCTGGTGATCGACTACACACAGCAGAACTTCGAAAATGTACTGCATGACTATGACGTGGTGCTGAACAGCCTCGGCGCCGACGTACTGGAGAAGTCACTCAAGGTCCTGAAACCTGGTGGCCAGCTCATTTCCATCTCGGGCCCACCCACTGTGCAGTTCGCGTGGGAGCAAGGGTTGTCCTGGCCATTGCAGCAAGTCATGCGCCTGCTGAGCCTTGGCATTCGTCGCAAAGCGCGCAAGCAGGACGTCAGCTATGCGTTTGTGTTCATGCGAGCCAATGGCGCTCAACTGCAACGCATCACCGCGCTCGTTGAGGGCGGAATCATCAAACCTGTGGTTGATCGCTCCTTCCCCTTTGAATCAACGGCCGAGGCATTGAAGTACGTTGAGCGGGGACGCGCCAAGGGCAAGGTCGTTGTTGCGCTCAAATGACCACGCCGCCTGTTCCTGAATCGAACGTAGACACTGCACACCCTTTACTGCTGGAGCGGCCCTCAGCCGAAGTGATTTCGCCAGAGGAGCAGCAAGTGCTTCAACCGGATGATGTGCAGGTTCAACCGCCCGTTATCGTTTGGCACAGTTTGATGCTTGAGCCATAAGGAAGGTTGCAGGTGATCTCGTCAGGCTGTCGCGCTCGACTCGACAAGATGAATTTGCGTGGCATTGCGCCCGGCCAGCCAGGCCAGCACGGAAGCGGCGACCAGGACAGCGGCGCTAAGCTCGAAGGTGGCTTTGTAGCCGCTCAAATCAAAGGCCAGACCGCCAATGATTGCGCCGCCGGCGATCGCCAGCTGGACGATGGCTACCAGCAAGCCGCCTCCCGCTTCAGCATCATCCGGGAGCGTCTGCGCCAGCCATGTCCACCAGCCGACCGGTGCGGCCGTGGCGACCAGCCCCCAGAGTCCGAGCAACACGGCGGTCAGCACCGGCGATTTGCCGAAGCTGATCAACGCCAGCGCAATCACCGCCATGATCAGCGGAATGGCGGTCAGCGTGCGGTAGAGGCCGCGCCCCATAAACCGTTCGATCAGAAAGGTGCCGATAAACCCGGCCAGTCCCAGCCCCAGCAGCATGAGCGACAAGGTTGAGACACCGACGCCCGTCACGCCCTCAAGAAATGGTCGCAGGTAGGTGAACAGCATGAACTGGCCCATGAAAAAGACGCTGACGGCGACCATGCCCAAGGCCACTGGCAATTGCTTCATCAGACGCAGAACGTTGCCGCTACCTGCCTGGCGTTCGGCCTTGAAGGACGGCAGGCTGATCAGCAGCCACACGGCGGCAAGCACCGCGACCGGAACCACACAGAAGAATGCGCCGCGCCAGCCGATCAACGAGCCCAGGAAGCTGCCCGCCGGAGCGGCGATGACCGTGGCCAAAGCGTTGCCGCCATTGACGATGGCCAGCGCACGGGAAACCTGTTCAGGCTTCACCAGGCGCATGGCAGTCGCCGCCGACAACGACCAGAAACCACCGATCGCAATCCCGATCAGCGCACGTCCGAACATGAAGGACGGGTAGCCCGGGGCGAGCGCGACGACCGTTCCGGAGACGATCATAAGCAGGGTCAGGCCCAGCAGAAGCTGCTTGCGTTCGATGCGAGCGGCGACCGAGGCGATCAACAAACTGGTGATCAAGGCAAAGGCACCGGACACGGAAATCCCCTGCCCGGCCTGACCTTCGGTGATATGCAGGTCCGCCGCGATGGGCGTCAGCAGACTGACGGGCATGAACTCTGAAGCGACCAGGGCGAATGCGGCCAACGACATGGCCAGCACGGCGCTCCAGCCGCCCGTTCTTTTAGAAGATTTTGTAGAAGGTAACGTCATGAAAACTACCTGTGGTGCGAAAAAACGTAGGGGGGTGATGCGCAGGGGCAAGCAGTTTGTCGCCCGTCCGGGCACTGCCCCTGTAACAGATAGACACATTCTCCCGGTCAATCCGGTGCTTCCCTAGTGCATTCCTCTTGAATGCTTGCCTGATCCTCTGGGGATGCAGGGTGATAGATAGGAAACGTCTCGCGCGCGCATTAGAGTTCGGTCAAAGGAGTGAGCCCACATGATCCCTACCCCTCTGCCCCAGGAATCACATTTGGCACGGCACATCGACCCGCGTGTGAAAGCACCGGGTGACTTCGCCACGTCGATACCCGGGCTGTCGCTGTTTCGTCGCGACCAGCCGGCGCCCCCCGTGGTGTGCATGATCGAGCCCAGCCTGATTCTCGTGGGTCGCGGCGAAAAGCGCTTGTGGGTCGGCGGTGAGGGCTACAGCTATGACCCGTCGCGGTTTCTGGTCACGTCGCTGGACCTGCCCGCGAACTCCGAAGTGATGCTCGCCAGTCCCGGACAGCCCTGCGTCGGCCTCGTATTGAAACTGGATGTCAGCATGCTTGCCGAGGTCATTACCAAGAGCGGCTTGCCCTCGAAACGCCAGCCATCAACGGGTACGGGCGCTGCGATTGGCAGCCTGTCGTCAGCGTTGGAGGACGCGCTCGATCGCCTGCTGGCATTGCTCGATGAACCCGAGGCGATCCCGGTCCTGGCGCCGCTGATTCTGCGAGAAATCCACTATCGGCTGCTGCACACCGACCAAGGCCCACGGTTGCGGCAGATCACTGCCGTCGACGGTCAGGGCTATCGCATCGCCAAGGCCATTGACTGGCTCAAGGTCAACTACACCGATGCCCTGCGCATCGACGATCTGGCCGCGCGGGTGCAGATGAGCACGCCGACCTTTCACCATCATTTCCGCCAGCTCACCGGCATGAGTCCGCTGCAGTACCAGAAATGGCTGCGGCTCAACGAAGCGCGCCGACTGATGTTGGTCGAGCGCCTCGACGTGTCGCGGGCGGCGTTTGCAGTCGGCTATGAAAGTCCTTCGCAGTTCAGCCGCGAATATGGCCGGCTGTTCGGCACCGCACCGAGCCGCGACATGGCCCTTTTGCGCGGGCAGCCATTCGAGGCAGAAGCCCTCGGCACAGTCGCGAATTGAACGAAAACCGGTGATGCGCCGCGCCGCGTGTCACCGCTCATAACAATGCACGTCAACCGATGATCAGCGGGTGAATCATGGAACTACGAATCAACCAGAAGACCTATCAGGTCGATGCCGACGCCGATACGCCCTTGCTGTGGGTGATCCGCGATGATCTGGGCATGACCGGCACCAAGTACGGCTGCGGACTGGCGCAATGCGGCGCCTGCTCGGTGCTGGTGGACGGCAACGTCGTGCGCTCGTGCGTCACGCCGGTGGCCGGTGTGGTCGGCCGCGAGGTCACCACCATTGAGGCCATCGAGGCCGATGACGTGGGCAAACGAGTGGTCTCGACCTGGGTCGATCTGCAGGTCGCCCAGTGCGGCTACTGCCAGTCCGGGCAGGTGATGGCTGCCACCGCGCTGCTCAAGCAGAACCCCAAACCGAGTGATGCGCAGATCGAGGCGGCGATGGTCAATCTGTGCCGCTGCGGTACGTACAACGCCATCCATGCCGCCGTGCATGAACTTGCCGGCAAGGGGGACGCGTGATGAACGTTCGTATCGATCCTTCACAACACGCTTCAGTCCTGGATCTGCAGGAACCGATCAATGTGTCGCGCAGACGTTTTCTGACCGGTACCGCCGTCGGCGCACTGGTGCTCGGTTTCGGTCTGCCACTCGGTGCCACACGGGTGCAAGCTGCAGCGGCGACGACGGCCGAGCGCGGCACGCAGGTCCCGGCGTTTCTCGAGATCCGTCCGGATAACCGCGTGCGTCTGCTCTGCCCGTTCATGGAAGGTGGACAAGGCACGTTCACCGCCATGGCGCAGATCGTCGGTGAAGAACTGGATGCCGATCCGGCGACCTTCCTGGTCGAAGCCGCCCCGCCCGGCGAGGCCTACGTAGTCATGGAGAACGGCATGCGCATCACCGGCGGCAGTATGTCGGTGCGCATGAGTTACCCGGTCATGCGCCGCCTCGGTGCCCTTGCCCGCGCCATGCTGTTGCAGGCGGGCGCGCAGCAACTGGGCGTGCCGGTGAGCGAGTTGAGCACCGAGCCTGGCAAAGTGGTGCACGCCAAATCGGGCCGCTCGCTGGCCTACGGTGAACTGGCCGAGCGCGCGATGGATTTGCCGGTTCCCGACCCGGCCTCGGTGAAGCTGCGTGATCCGAGTCAGTTCCGCTGGATCGGCAAACCGGTGAAGCGCCTCGATGCCTACGACAAATCCACGGGCAAGGCGCTGTACAGCATCGATCTGAAGGTCGACGACATGCTGCATGCCGCCGTTCAACATGCCCCGCGCCTGGGGATGACGGTCGGCAATTTGCGTAACGAAGAGCAGGTCAAGGCGATGAAAGGCGTGCATTCCGTGCATCGTCTGCCGGGTGCCGTGGCGGTGGTTGCCGAGCGCTGGTGGCACGCCAAACGTGCCGTCGAGGCGATCCAGGTCGACTGGCAAGAGCCGACGGCCGACAGCCAAGTGCGGCCGATGCCCGCCGACTTTTCCAGCGATGCGTGGTTCAAGCGCCTCGCTGAAGATAAAAGCCCCGCCAAAGATGATGAACACGAAGGCGATGTGGCTTCGATTCTCAAGGACGCCAAGACCAGGATCGACGCCACTTACCACAACCAATACCTGAACCACGGCCAACTGGAACCGCCTTCAGCCCTTGCCCGATTCAATCCGGACGGTTCGCTGGAAGTCTGGTTGCCGAATCAGGCGCCGGACATGTTCCGCGCCGACATCGCCAAACGCACCGGGCTGGATCCGTCGCGCATCACCTTGCATTCGCCGCTGTTGGGCGGGTTCTTCGGTCGGCATTTCCTCTACGACTCGGCCAGCCCTTACCCTCAGGCCATCGCGCTGGCCAAAGCGGTTGGACGCCCGGTTAAATTGATCTGGAGTCGCGAAGAAGAGTTCCTGCGTGACGTGCTCCGACCGGTTGCCGCCGTGAATTTCCGTGCCGCGCTGGACAACGACGGCTGGCCGCTGGCAATCGAAGCGATCAGTGCCACCGAAGGCCCGACCGAGGCCCTCGCCGGCAAGCAGGGTGAAAAGCTCGACCCGACGGCGCTCGAGGGCTTATCGGGCAAGTCCTATGCGATCCCCAACAAGCGCATCGCGCAGATCTACGTCAAAGGTCCTGCGATGCTCGGCTATTGGCGTTCGGTGGGCAATTCCCTCAACGACTTCTTCTATGAATCGTTCCTCGATGAACTGGCCGACAAGGGCGGCAAGGACCCGTTCGACCTGCGCCTGCATTTGCTGCGCGGCAACCAACGGCTGACCACACTGCTGCAAGCCGTGGGTGAACTGTCGGGCGGCTGGAAGCGTGGGCCGTTTACCGCCGAGGATGGCAGCCGGCGTGCGCGCGGGGTGGCCATGGCTTCGCCGTTCGGTACGGAGACGGCGGTGATCGCCGAGGTGTCCATCGAGAACGGCCAGGTCAAGGTGCATGACATCTGGCAGGCGATTGATCCGGGCAGCATCGTCAACCCGGCGATTGTCGAGGCTCAGGTCAACGGCGCCGTGGCGCTGGGTCTGTCGCAAACACTGGTGGAAGAAGCCGTGTGGATCGATGGCAAACCCCGGGCGCGCAACTACGACTTGTATCCGATCCTGCCGCCTGCGCGGATGGCACGGGTCCATGTGCGTGTGGTCGAGAGCGGGGAAAAAATGGGTGGCATCGGTGAACCGCCGTTGCCTGCGGTCGCACCCGCTGTCGCTAACGCGGTGGCAGCGCTGACCGGTCAGCGGGTGCGCAGCCTGCCCTTGAGCCGACACACCTTCAGTTGATCAGCCCCGGAGCGTCCATGAATAACAGCCGATTCGCAAGAACCGCTGGCTGGCTGGCGGTGCCGTGCCTGGTCGCGGCAGGCCTGCTGGCCTGGTATGTCACCCGCGAGCCTGTCTCGCGCCTGGAAAACACTCAGATCGCCGTGGCCGATATCGACCCGGCGCTGGTCGCCCGTGGCGAATACGTCGCCAGGTTGAGCGATTGCGTGGCCTGTCACAGCGTGCCGGGTGGCGCGCCATTCGCCGGCGGCCTGGAAATGGCCACGCCGCTGGGCGCGATCCATGCGACCAACATCACCCCGGACTCGGAAACCGGCATCGGCCACTACAGTCTGGCGGACTTTGATCGTGCCGTGCGCCACGGCGTGGCGCCTGACAGTCGCCGTTTATACCCGGCCATGCCCTACCCGTCCTACGCCAAGCTCAGTGATGACGACGTGCGAGCGCTGTATGCGTTCTTCATGAAAGGCGTGGCGCCGGTCAAACAGGCGAACATCCCCAGTGCGATTCCGTTTCCGCTGAACCTGCGTTGGCCGATTGCACTGTGGAACGGTGTGTTTGTCGACGTCGAACCTTATGTGACCAAACCGTCGCAGGATGAGCTGTGGAACCGCGGCGCTTATCTCGTGCAGGGCGCCGGGCACTGTGGCAGTTGCCACACGCCGCGCAGCCTGGCGTTCAACGAGAAGGCACTGGACGAGTCCGGCAAGCCATACCTGGCCGGTGCCCTGCTCGATGGCTGGTACGCACCGAGCCTGCGCGATGACCACAACACCGGGCTGGGCCGCTGGAGCGAGCAAGAGATCGTGCAGTTCCTCAAGACCGGTCGCAACCAGCACGCGGTGGTCTACGGCTCGATGACCGAGGCGTTCAACAACTCCACGCAGTTCATGAACGATGACGATCTGACGGCCATTGCCCACTACCTGAAGTCGCTACCGGGGGATCGCGAACGGGATGGCGCGCCTTGGCAGTATCAAGCGGTTTCGGCAGCGCAACATCTGGACTCGCCCGGTGCGCATACCTACGTGACGCGCTGTGCGTCGTGCCACGGTCTGGACGGCAAGGGTCAATCGCAGTGGATGCCGCCGCTGGCGGGCGCCACCTCGGCACTGGCCAGGGAAAGTGCCTCGGCAATCAACATCACTCTGAATGGATCGCAACGAGTGGTGGCGGCCGGCGTGCCGGATGCCTATCGCATGCCGGCCTTCCGTGAGCAGCTGTCGGATCAGCAGATCGCCGAAGTGCTGACCTTCATGCGCAGCACCTGGGGCAATCAGGGCAGCGCTGTTGATGCAAACACGGTTGGCAAGCTACGTGAGCACACCGATCCGGCCAGCAGCAGTCCGATCATCCTGCAGATGCGTTAAGAGGAAAACCCGACGAGAGCCATCGACTTGCGTGTGGAAACGCCCTTGCGCCGTAGCACATTCCACACCTCGTCGAATGAACATACATTCATCTAAAACATCGTTCCAAACGTCTAGTCTGCGGGTTCCGACATAGTGACTACAGGAGTTACCCACCATGTTCTCGCATGAAAGCATCCCGCTGATCATCATCTTCACCATCATGCTGCTTGGCGTTCTCGTCGCCGTCCTCCACCCGGTACATGCTGTCGTCACGTGGCTTCGCAGACGCCGCGAAGCATCTGCAACGCAACGTACGCGAAACGCCGATTCGCGCTGAATACGTCCATCACCCGCCCGGCAAGGTCCGGGCTTTCGGCTCCCCCCTGCGCTGCACCCGGTTAAAACGGCCAGGGGTGAATACGAGATCAACCGCCAGTCAGCTCTATCTGTTTCACTCTGGACTAACGCCACCTGCAAGTCCTCTCCCACTTGCATCCAGCTGAAGTCAGGGGTAGGACATATAAGAGCGCTCACGTATCACTGCGCGCACAGCGTCAAAGTCGACACCGTTTCATCATCAGTCTCACTTGCTCTGCTCGGGAACCTTGTCTTTTTGTATTTGCAACGACGCCTTGCTTTTGTCGCCATCCTTGTTCGGAGCGTCATTCGAACCTTCGAAGCATCCCTGCAACAGGAAGACCGAACAAAGCCCCAGACAGACAAGCATTCTTCTCAAGGTTGCACTGGCGTAACTGATAGTGTCCGGCGCCTCGTGCATGACTGTTGGGACACCCTCAGCCTTCACATCGTGAATGTCGTGGCAGGTCATTGCTCGCATGGCGAAATCCTCTGGCGATGGAAATGGAGTTCCTCTTCATGTTCGGAAGGGCTCACCCACAGCGAGTTCACTCTGCTTTGCGTATTCCGGATCAGCGGGGTAATTGCCGTAAGTAAATCGTAAAAGGCGTGTCGGGGCGCTGGTTACCGGCCTCAGCGCTGCGGCGGTACATGAATCTTGCCGCTGAAAATCCTGAAGCCGTAAGTGTTGTAGGCCAAGGAACCCGGCTTCAAGAAAAAACGCCGCGAGCACTTCATGGAACATCAACGGCCCGAGATTATCTCCAGCCCGAACCGAAAGACGTGACCAGTTAAGACCAAACTGGTATTCCAGAATCAGCCCGGACGCCGTGCCTACCGCTACGGTCAAGGCAAACACCTTCAGCCAGTAGCGCTAGATGTCCAGGTAGAGCTGGCGTCCACTCCTGAGCCACAACGCCTCGAGCACCATCAGGAAATTCGCCAGTCCGATGGTGAATGCCGCCAGCACGATATGAAAACCGATGGTAATGGCGAACTGGATACGTGCGGCCAGGAGCGCGGATTCGAGGGTGTCCATCAACAGAAGCCGACCTCGCTACTTGGGCTTGCCGGGCAACACTGCCCCCAGTACCTGTTTAGCCGTTTGCACGATGACACCCGCTTCGTCGGGGTCGCCCTTGAGCAAGGTGGTGGCGAATTTCTTCGCTTGTTCCAGCTTGATATGCGGAGGCAACGGCGGCACGTTCGGGTCGGTCTTGAATTCGATGACGACCGGCACCTCCGAGGCCAATGCCTTTTCCCAGGCAGCGGCGACGTCTTCTTCCCGATCGACAAAAATGCCTTTGAGACCGATGGAAATGGCGAACAGGTGGTAAGGCACATCCGGAATACTCTGCGAGGCAACGAATTTCGGATCGCCCTCCATCACGCGCTGTTCCCAGGTGACCTGATTCAAATCCTCGTTGTTGAACACGGCGCAGATCCACTTCGGGCTGTCCCACTGCCGCCAGTATTTGGCGACCGTTATCAGTTCGGCCATGTTGTTCATCTGCATGGCGCCATCGCCGACCAGGGCGATCACTGGCCGTTGCGGGAAAGCAAACTTCGCCGCAATCGCGTATGGCACAGCGGCGCCCATCGAGGCCAGGCCACCTGAGAGCGAGCACTTCATGCCCTTGCGGATTTTCAGGTCACGGGCGAACCAGTTGGCGCAAGAACCGGAGTCGCTGGTGATGATGGCCTGCTCGGGCAGACGCGGTGACAACTCGTACACCACCCGTTGCGGGTTAACCGGATCGGCCTTGGCCATCGCGCGCTTCTCGAGGGTTTTATCCCAGCTCGCCCGCCAGCCTTCGACCTTTTTACGCCACTTGCGCAGCGGCTTGTGTTCGAGCAACGGTGCCAGTGCCGCGAGGGTCTCGGCCGCGTCGCCGACCAGATTGACTTCCATCGGGTAGCGCAGACTGAGCATGTCGGGCTGCAAATCGATCTGGACCCCGCGCGCCTGCCCCTCCTTCGGCAGGAATTCGGCATAGGGAAACCCCGATCCGATCATCAGCAGGGTGTCGCACTCCGTCATCAGTTTGTAGCTCGGTTCGGTCCCGAGCAGACCGATACAACCCGTGACCCAGGGCAATTCGTCCGGTAATACAGCTTTGCCGAGCAGCGCCTTTGCCACACCGGCGCCCAGTTTCTCGGCAATCGCAAACACTTGCTCGCTGGCGTGCAGCGCTCCGGCCCCCACCAGAATCGCAACCTTCTCCCCTGCATTCAGCACGTCGGCGGCACGTTGCAGATCAGCGTCGTAAGGCAGCACCTTCGGCTTGCTGTAACCGATCCCGGAATGCGCAGTGCCATGGGCCCGGGCGGGGGCCTTGTATTCGATGTCCTGCAGGTCGTTCGGCAATATCAGCGCCGTCACCCGGCGTTCGCCGACCGCCGTGCGTACCGCGCGATCCAGCAGGTGCCGGACCTGCGATGGTGCCGAAGCCTGCTGCACGAATGCGCCGGCCACATCCTTGAACATCGAGACCAGATCCAGCTCCTGCTGATAATGGCTGCCCAGTGCCGTGCGCGCCTGCTGCCCGACAATCGCCAGCACCGGCATGTGGTCCAGGCGAGCGTCGTAGAGTCCGGTGATCAGGTGCGAGGCGCCGGGGCCGGATGTCGCGATGCACACACCCAGTTCACCGGTGAATTTGGCATGGGCGGACGCCATGAACGCCGCCATTTCCTCGTGACGCGCCTGGACGAATTCGATCTTGCCACCTGCCCGGCTCAACGCACCGAAGACGCCGTTGATACCGTCGCCCGGATAACCAAAAATGCGCGTCACACCCCATTGGCTCAGGCGTTCGACCAGAAAATCACCCACTGTCACCGTCATGTCCGACCTCATCTTTTCATTGCGTATGACATCCCGGTGCGCCGACATCCACGACACGCTCGGGAGATGTAAAGGTCTGGACAGCCCGGCGGACGGCGAAGTTTCGATTAGTTGCGCCCTTGCCCCCTTCCACGCCGATACAGGCTACAGAGCGATACAAAAACATCGCTGCATGACACATCCCGGGTACACGCCAATGCAAAAGTGTGGGCCATCGGAACCTTCGCTGTCCGACATCAACCATCACTCAGGCAGGTATTTCCATGATCAATCAACTCGACACCGTGCTGTACACCGGCAAGACCCGCACCACTGGCGGGCGCGATGGCGCATCGCGCAGTTCGGACGGCAACCTGGACATCAAGCTTTCGCCACCGGGCTCGAATGGCAGCGGCACCAATCCGGAACAACTGTTGGCAGCCGGTTGGTCGGCCTGCTTCATCGGCGCCATGGGCAAGGCAGCCGCGGCACAGAAGATCAGGCTTCCGGCGGATGTGGCGGTCGAAACCGAAATCGATCTGGGCAAGGCCGGCGACGCATTCTTTCTTCAGGCGCGCTTGAATGTCAGCCTGCCGGGGCTGGAGCCTTCGGTCGCTCAGGCGCTGGTGGACGCTGCGCATCAGACCTGTCCTTACTCAAAGGCCACTCGCGGCAACATCGACGTCACCCTGCGGCTGATCTGAATCAGCCCTGTTTGATCCTGCAAACCGCCCGATGCACGGCTTCGGGCGGTTTTTTTTACAGGGTTGAGCAATGCCGATCCTCCGGTTCAAACAACCAGAGTCGCGAACGGTCATTGAAGGATTTACGCGAACGATGTCTCGTGCTCGCTTTCGTGGACGTAAATCCACGAAATACCCGATGGCGAATCCGGGTCGAGGCGCATGAGCGCCGAGTCGACTTTCTTCTTGGTGATCCCGTTCTTGACCAGGTCGAAAACCGTCAGGAAGAAGTCACCGGGAAGCGGCGTGATCGAGAGATTGATGATGTGCGACTCGGGGCTTCCGGCACGTTTGCCGTGCAGGCCCCAAAGACGTTCCCAGTAGTTCTCGCGGTCCATGATCTGACCGTCCGTGAGCACCACCCGGAAATCATTCGCCAGGGCATCGTACAAAGGCTTGATCGCGTCTTCCGACTGGGAAGCCACACCGCGCGACCACGGGAAAAAGAGGTTGTACCAGCGGTACACCTCGGCTTGGACCAGCGCTGTTTTATCGGTTGTTTCGGTGACTCGGCTGATTGCCATCTGCGTTCTCCTTAACGAGCTCAAAGGCGCGGGTTCTCCGTTACGCATCGCCTGGGCGATGCTCCGCGCCTCATTCAAGATCCATCCTGAAATCAACGTCACGGGGTCAGCTCGAAAGCGCTTAATGACTTCAGAATGTCTCCTGTCATTTGGCTGACCCGGCCACAAAAGTAGACACCAACCTGTTGGTTTGCATGGCAAGCTGACCAACGGTGTAACCGGCTCCTGCGCTGCAAGTGACGCGCTTGAGCGGTTCCTTGATCGCGTTTGCCCTCTCCCTCTCCTCCTGCGCTGTTTCACATTTTTTTCACGAAGCGCTTTGTTGCTGTAAAAAACCCTGACACAATTATTGGCAATGATTCTCAACTGCTCTTTGTTTGCTATTTAAAATCAGGAAGCCTCAATGTCGCGCCCAGCCTCGCCGCATCGTTTCAACCCGTCACGCAACCTCCTGTCCATGGCCATCTGCATGGCCGTCATGGCCCCGGCGCTGGCCGATGAAACCCGCGAGGCGCAGGACACCGCCCCGCCCGCCACCCTCGAGCTCGGCGCGACCGCCATCACATCGACACAGCTGGGCAGCACCACCGAAGGCTCCGAGTCCTACACCACCGGCACCATGGCCACCGCCACCAAACTGCCGTTGACCCTGCGCGAAACACCGCAAGCCGTCACCGTGATCACCCGCCAGCGCATGGACGATCAGGCGATGACCAGCATCAACGACGTGGTCAACGCCACGCCAGGGCTGTTCCTCGACTACTCCAGCGGCCCAGGCCGACAGGCCTACAAAGCCCGGGGTTTCGACATCGACAACCTGATGTACGACGGCATTCCGAGCGGCTACAACGGCGTGAACGTCGGATCCCAGCCGAATCTGGCGATGTTCGATCGGGTTGAAGTCGTTCGAGGCGCGACCGGTCTGGTCACCGGTGCCGGCAACCCTTCGGCGGCGATTAACCTGGTGCGCAAACGGCCATTGGCCGAGCAGCGCGTGACCCTGACCGGCGCCGCCGGGACCTGGGACAACTATCGCGGCGAGCTCGATGCTTCCAGCCCGCTCAACGACAGCGGCACCCTGCGCGGCCGGGTGGTCACTTCCTATCGCGACGCCAACAGTTTCATCGATGACGTGGACGAACAACACGGCCTGTTCTACGCCGTCACCGAAGCGGATCTGAGCGACGACACCACCCTGACCCTCGGCTTCTCGCACCAGAAGGACAGGACCAACTACTTCTGGGGTTCATCAATGATCGGCCTCGACGGCCATCACCTTGATCTGCCGCGCTCGTATAACCCCGGCACCTCCTGGGAAGACAAAGATCAAGAGATCAACACCGTATTCGCCGAGATCCGCCAGCAACTGGCCAACGACTGGAAACTGCAGGTCAACGCCAACTATTCCGAGCAGAACGCGCTGTTCTCCGGCTCGTACCAGTCGCGCTGGGTCAACGACACTCTGGCCCGCACGGTTTACCAGTCCAAGGCCGATGAAAACCAGGCAGGTCTCGACGCCTTCTTCAGCGGTCCGTTCGAAGCCTTCGGGCGCAGCCATGAACTGGTGGTCGGCGCCAGCAAACGCATCTACGACCTGACCACTCACAACTACTCGCCCTACGACACCAACTGGCCGATCAACGCCGGCAAACCGGACTTCGTCCACACCAACAACACGCGTGAAGTCACCACTCAGGACGGCGTGTACCTGACGACTCGCCTGAGCCTGGCCGACCCGCTGAAGCTGATCCTCGGCGGACGTCTGGACTGGTACGACTACGACAACCGCGATGGCGACGGCGACTACAAAGTCACCCGCAACGTCACCCGCTATGCCGGCCTGATCTACGAGCTGGACGACCATCATTCGGTGTACGCCAGCTACAGCGACATCTTCACCCCGCAGAGCAACAAGGGCACCTCCGGTAACCCGGTCAAGCCGATCGTGGGCAAGAACTACGAGGTCGGCATCAAGGGCGAATACCTGGGCGGCGCGCTGAACGCCAGCCTCGCCGTGTTCCGCGTCGATCAGGAAAACCGCGCGGTGCAAGTGTTCGTCCCGAACTGCCCGCAGTCGTCCTGCTATGAAGCCTCCGGCGAGATCCGCAGCCAGGGTATCGACCTCGAGCTGCAAGGCGCGCTCACCGACAACTGGCAGATCGGCGGCGGCTACACCTACGCCCGTACGCACACCATCAAGGACGAGGCGAACCCGCAGAACGTCAACAAGCAGTTCGACACCGACACCCCGGAGCACCTGTTCAAACTGACCACCCGCTACAACTTCCAGGGCCCGCTGGAAAAACTGCGTGTGGGCGGCAACATCTCCTGGCAGAGCCGCATGTACAACGACATCGAACTGCTCGATGGCGGCAACTACCGCCTCAAGCAAGGCGCGTACGCCGTGACCGACCTGATGGCCGGCTACCGGGTCAATGAAAACCTCGATCTGCAACTCAACGCCAACAACATCTTCGACCGCAAGTACTACTCCACCATCGCCAACTCCGTCAGCTACGGCGGCGACAGCTATGGCACGCCGCGCAACATGATGCTGACGGCCAAGTACACCTTCTGAGTTGTCCAGGCGCAGGGACGCGCCAACCCCGCAGCACTCCTCCCGCCACGCCCTGCATACCAAAGCGTTAATTTCAAAAACCCATGTCTGGTGGTCAGTCGTACCCCTTTGCCCAAAGATTACCTTCGGCCAGGGCTGCAGCCTTGCGCCGCCTGTGCAACTTCTTTAACTCAATGGGTGTTCAAAATGACTGACGAGAAAAACGGAACCACCCGTCGTGGCTTGATCACGACGGGCGCCATGGCCGCAACCCTGGCGGTGGCATTGCCGGCGCTGGCGACACAGCAGACACCAGCATCCGCGTCAGGGGTCAGCAAAAGCGCCGGCAACGGCAGTGGCTCGGGAATGCTCACCGTCAGGGATGGCACGCAGATTTTCTACAAGGACTGGGGCCACGGCCAGCCGATCGTTTTCCATCACGGCTGGCCCCTTTCCGGTGATGACTGGGATGCGCAAATGCTGTTCTTCCTCAACAAGGGCTTTCGCGTCATCGCCCATGATCGACGTGGCCATGGTCGCTCTTCGCAGACCGCCACGGGCAACGAAATGGACACCTACGCCGCCGACGTTGCCGAGTTGATGGCGCACCTGAACATCCGCAACGCCGTGCACATCGGCCACTCCACCGGCGGCGGTGAAGTGGCGCGCTACGTGGCGCGGCATGGTCGCGGCCGGGTGGCCAAGGCCGTGCTGATCGGCGCCGTGCCGCCGATCATGCTGCGCACCGCAAAAAATCCCGGCGGCCTGCCGATGGAGGTGTTTGACGGGTTGCGCAAAGCACTCGCGCAGAATCGCAGCCAGTTTTATCGTGACTTCCCGAGCGGCCCGTTTTACGGCTTCAATCGCCCAGGTGCGAAAGTGTCTGAAGCGATCGTCGAAAACTGGTGGCGTCAGGGCATGAACGGCGGGATCAAGGCGCAATACGACTGCATCAGCGCGTTCTCCGAAACCGACTTCACCGATGACCTGAAAAACATCGATGTGCCGACCCTGGTGCTGCACGGTGAAGATGACCAGATCGTGCCGATCACCAATTCGGCTCACCTCTCAATCAAATTGCTCAAGCACGGTACGCTGAAAACCTACCCCGGCCAGCCCCATGGCATGTGCACCACCCACGGCGACACCATCAACGCGGACCTGCTGGCGTTTATCAATGCATGAGGTTCCGGGGCCGCGCCCTCACGACAAGCCACGTACAGCCCCCTGAAAAGAAAAGCTCCGATCGAGTCGGAGCTTTTTTTATTGGGCGAATCACACAGCCGTTGCAGTTATCTACCGGGCCATCATCAACGCCTGATCGACGGGCAACGCCGGGCGTAATTTTGGCACTACCTGCAATTCAATCGGCGTACCGAAAAACGCCTGGCAGCGCGAACGCAGCCAACGCTGAGCGCAATCGTTGTGCGCAGCGGCACGCCAGACCATGGAAAGCTCCCGCGATGGCAGCAACAGAGGGGCCGGTTCAGCCCTGACACCCTCAACCGAGGCCATGGCCCTGGCCACGTAATCCGGGACGATGACCAGCATGTCGCTCTGCGCCAACAACCTTGGCAAGGCACTGAACTGCGGCACCGCCAGCACCACTTTGCGCCGACGCCCGAGCAGGTCCAGCGCGTGGTCGGTGTCATCCCTGGCCTTGCCCATGGACGACACGATGGCATGCGGGCGCTCGCAGAACTCATCGAGCGCCAGCAGGCCCGGGCGGGTATCCGAGCGCAGGAGCATTGGCCGGCTCGACCGTAGACTCTTGCGTCGAGCGTTGGCCGGCAGATCGAGCGTAGGGCTGATGCCCAGAGAAATCTCGCCATTGAACAGCCGCTGCGACATCTGCTGCTGATCGACGCGCAGCACCACCAAGGCAATATTCGGCGCCTCGCTACGCAGTTGGCGCAGCAGTCGCGGGAGCAGCGCGTATTCGACATCGTCGGACAGGCCGACCTGAAAGGTCACCTCGCTGGTAGCTGGGTCGAAGGGCTGGCAACGGCTCAACGCCACGGCAACGCCATCCAGCGCCGGCGTCAGGTTGGCGAAAATTTCCTCGGCCCGCCTTGTCGGCTCCATCACCCTCCCCGCACGAACGAACAACGGATCGTCAAAAAGCACACGCAAACGCCCCAACGCGGCACTGATGGTCGGTTGACCGAGAAACAGCTTCTCGCCGACCCGGCTGACGTTGCGCTCATGCATCAGCGTCTCGAAGACCACCAGCAGATTGATGTCGACACGACGGAGTTCATTTCTGTTCATGAAGTTCACCACCCGGCACGCAGCCATTGAGATCGACGGAGAGCTGTTAAAGGTTAAGGGCGCGGCTGCCGGACGTCTGTGGTACTTGGGGACAGCGGGATCATGCGTTAGGTGAGTGTTTTGATACTTGTGTATGAACCGTTTGAAACCGATAGCTGCATCGGGCCGCACAAAGACCGGTGCAATGGCCGTTTTTTCGGGTTTTTTGTCCTAGCTGACGGCGTGCTGCGCCACTACGATGCTTAACCGTCTATCTACTCACGCCCGCACCTGCGCAACGTGTCGCACGGCGCTATCGCCAGCGGACCGTGTCTCTGGTCGGGCATCAACCCGCACGAGCAAACACCGGCCGCCGGGCCGAGGGATTCGCCACAACGTCACAACCTTTTGGGAAAAGAGCAATGAACAACAATCCCATCAGCAACAACCCCAGCGAGCCGGTGGTATTCATCGTCGACGACGATGCCGCGTTGCGCGAATCCCTCGACAGCCTGTTGCGCTCCATTGGTCTGCGGGTGGAGCTATTCGGATCGGTCGCCGAGTTCATGACGTATCAACGTCCGGACACGCTGAGTTGCCTGGTACTCGACGTGCGCCTGCAAGGCAGCAGCGGGCTGGATTTCCAGAATGAACTGGCCACCGCCGGAATCAATGTGCCAATCGTGTTCATCACCGGACACGGCGATATCGCCATGACCGTGCGCGCGATGAAAGCCGGCGCGGTGGACTTCCTGACCAAACCGTTTCGCGAGCAGGACCTGATCGATGCCGTCTGCGCCGCACACTCGCGGGACAAGCAGCGTCGCGAGTCAGGGCGGCATGCCGATGAGCTGCGCGCCCGTCATGGGACGTTGACACCCCGGGAGCAGACGGTCATGGCGCTGGCGGCCTCAGGCTTGATGAACAAGCAGATCGCCGGGGAAATCGGCCTCAGTGAAATCACTGTGAAGATCCACCGGGGCCAGGCCATGCGCAAAATGGGCGCGCGCTCATTTGCCGACCTCGTGCGCATGGCCGAAGTCATCGCGGCGCTGCCTGCACATCGGTGACCGAATGAAACGATACGGTATGGTTCAAGCCGCCGTGGCTGGCAGGCACCATCAACACTCAAGTTCCGAACAACTAACACTTGGGTATATCCGCTTCATACGCAGTCATACTGCAAATGACCCAATGCAGCAGTGCCAGCGTAGAAGTCTTCGAATAAGATCTTTATTCAAATAACCATTACTCAATACAACGATTGGTGAATGACAGACAGTCGCCAACAACCGTCATGCCTGAAAAACAACTTCAGACTTTTTAACCTCTTCATCAATACGCCTTTCATAGCGTTTGCCTGCTTCATCGAAAGAACACGCCCTGCCGTCCGATAGCAAAAATCTGGAAGAATAAATGTCTATCATCAAACGTCGCGCACAACTTCTTTGTTCAGACGCCTTCGCCTGGCTTTGCGCCATAGCGGTCGGCAGCATGATCTATATCACCAATGCGTACCTTGATCTGGACGTTGCGCCGACGTTGTTCTACATCACGCTGGTATTCATGTCAGCGAACATCTTCCCGGTACCGGTATTTCTTGCCGTCGCGTTGGGTTGCCTCACACTGCTGACGGCCGACTTTCTGGTCGATGAAGGTTATCGCGATCACCGCAGCATCGCCGGATTCGTCAGGTGCCTGATCGCGCTGACGACTATTTCCCTGCTCGCGTTGCGCAGCAAACGCGCCACTGAAACGCTGCGGCGCAAGGAAGCGTTCTTTCTGGGCGCACAGAAACTTACCCACACCGGCAGTATCGGTTTCATCATCGATAAAAAAGTCAGCGTGTCATGGTCGCAAGAGTCGTCGCGTATTTTCGAGTATTCGCCGGACGTCACCCCGACACTGGCGCTGGTCAAGTCACGCACTCATCCCGACGACCTGCCGGTTATCGATCAGGTGCTGGAGCAGTTTGCGCGCCGGCAGGAGCTGGTCGAAGTCGAGCATCGGCTGCTCATGCCGGATGGTCGGATCAAGCACGTGCAGATGATCGCCAGCCCGTTGCCCAGACATCACGGGCGGACGCAATACGCCGGGGCGCTGATGGACGTCACCGCCAGCAAACAGTCGGAAGAGGCGTTGTTTCACTCGCAAGCCACCCTCGCCCACGTCACGCGCCTGACTTCCATGGGCGAACTGGCGGCCTCCATCGCCCACGAAATCAATCAGCCGCTGGCAGCGGTCATCACCAGCGGTGAATCCTGCAAACGCTGGATCAACCGGCCCGAACCCAACCTGGAAGAAGCCCGCCGTTCGCTGGACCGGATCATTCAAAACTCGGTCAGGGTCTCCGATGTCATCGCCTGTATTCGAGCGTTATCGCGACACAGCGAGGTGCAGCGCAATGTCGAAGTGTTCGACGAGATCGTCAGTGACTCGCTGACGCTGATGCAACATGACATCAGCTTCCATGAGGTTCGCCCGCACGCCCAACTGGGCACTCACGGTGCGCGGATCAAAGGTGACCGGGTACAACTGCAGCAAGTCATCATCAATCTGATCATCAACGCCTGCCAGGCCATGGCCAATGTGCTTGACCGCGCCCGGACGCTGCGGATCACCACCTCGATCCAGCACAACGAGGCTGTGCTTGAAATCGCCGACTCCGGCGTTGGCATTGCCGAGGACATCCTGCCTTCGCTGTTCGACCCATTCTTCACCACCAAGCCCACCGGCCTGGGAATGGGCCTCTCGATTTGCCGTTCGATCATTGAATTCCACGGCGGCCGCATCTGGGTCAACAGTACCGAGGGCGTCGGCACGCAGTTTGTGTTTGCGATTCCATTGGCTGCGCTCGAATACGATCAATGACAACCATCCACCCCTGATGTCGCCCGGTGGCGATATGGAGACCCGCATTGTCTATCCAACGTACAAACCCCGGCGCAGACCCCGAAACCCCGGTACACGAACGAACCGTCGTTTTCGTGGCATACCCGCAAATGGGCCTGCTGGATCTGACCGGTGCGCAGACCGTTTTCTGGGCGGCGACGTGCGGACTGGCGCAACTCGGTTTGCCCGGTTATGCCTTGCACACCGCGAGCCTGCAAGGCGGGCCGGTGCAGACCGGCGAAGGCCTGGTGGTTCAAACCCGGCGGCTGGATGAGCTCGGCGACGAGCCGATCAATACGTTGATCGTTCCGGGCTCGGCGTCCATCAGCCAGGCGTTGCGAGAACAATGGAGTCCACTGCTGCAATCACAACATTCAATCGCGCACGAGCGCTAGCCGGAGACGGTGGTCATGAACGCACCGCACAAACTGTATTTGGTCAGTCACCCGCCCTGCGTCACCCGCTATGGCACGCACACATCGTTGTCCACCGCTGAGCGCGTGGAGATCATCGACGCATTGACGCAGACCCTGAGCGCGACGCTGAGCATTCTGGCGCGGCTCAGGCACAGCCAGCAGACACTGCACGCTGTCAGCTTTTTACCGGTGCAGACGCTGTTTCGCAGGCTGTTGAATGCCAATACCCGTTACGCCGACTTTCTCGTCACCGGCATCACCGACCTGGGCGGCCATGCCCAGCGCGACGCGCTCTACCACCTCAATGAGGCTCCCGAACCTTTATGCTTTGCCGACTGCCTTAAAGGCATTGACCGCGCCCTGCGCCGACTGCGGGCCGCCGATGCCTTGTTCCGCGACTGTCGCGCCAGCGCAATTGCCAACAACGATTGCGCCAGCCGACAACTCTTTGAAGCCTGCACTCGACATAACAGTTACTTTCTTTCGTTAATCAACAACCATTTATTTGCTGAACATTGATTAACTTTCGCAACTAACAAAAAAACCAACTAAACATACCCACGTATACTATCCCACAATTTTTGAAAGCGTATCTTGCAAGTATGGCGGGCGCGACAGACACCCGCAAAGAACGCAAGGTTTCCCATGTTCAACTCAGCTATTGTTTCAGTTGTCGATGATGACGAACTTGTTCTGGTTTCAATGGACAGTTTGTTGCGGTCTTGCGGTTATACGGTCAAGACATTCAACAGCGCTTTTGCATTTCTTGAATCGAGCGCGCCAGAGCAGACCGGGTGTCTGATTTCCGACATTCAGATGCCGGGCATGTGCGGGGTCGAAATGTACGAGGCACTGGCGGCCAGGAAGATCCACATTCCGACGATCTTCATCACCGGCAAGCCAGGCCTGCCCCCTGAATTCAGCACCCGTGTGAAGACGCCGGAAGGCTACTTCTCCAAACCCTTCCATACCGAGGCACTGCTGGCCTGCATCGCGCAGGCGCTGATGCGCGGACGTTGAGCCCCAAAAAAGAGCCGCCTCCCTGCCCGACCGATAAACCTCAAAGTAAAAAAGGCCCCGCAAGTGATGAACTTGCGGGGCCTGATTTTTATCGAGCCCGGCCGAATGCAGCCAGGCCGCCGACAGCCGATCAGTAATCCCAGAACGCTGCAATCCAGCGGAACGCATCGCCATCGACCGCCACGCGGCCCACCGACGGGAACGGCAGGTGGGTGGCGACAAACCACTCGCCACTCGCCGCCGCCTCACGCATCAGGCGTACGCGGACACGCACCGACTCTTCAGGATCATGCTCGAAACCGTTGTGCCATTCCGGATGCTCGAAGGCCACCGGAAACAGGGCGTCGCCAGCAAAGGTCAGGCGTTCGCCGCCCGAGTTGACGTAGACAATGCTGTGCCCCGGCGTATGCCCGCCGGTGAGTTTCACCACCACCCCCGGCGCCACTTCGTATTCATCCTCGAAGGTGCGCACCTGGCGGCGGTAATCGTTGATGAACTGATTGGCCGTCGCGCGCAGAACGTCAGGCACCGGCGCCGGCATGACGGTCTGGGTGAAGTCCGGCGTCTCCCAGAACTCGACCTCTTTCGCCGAGACGTGGATACGCACGTCCGGACGCAGCCGGCTCTTCACTTCATCCACCAGCAGACCGCCGACATGGTCCATGTGCATGTGCGTGATCACGATGTCGGTCACGGCTGCCAGATCGATTCCGGCCGCTTCCAGCCGTTTCGGCAGCTGGCCGGCCCGAGGGAAACCGGGAAACTGCCCGCCCAGTCCGGCGTCGACCAGTATGATCTGCTCGCCGCTGCGCACCACCAGCACGTTGAGTGCCCAGTCAAACGCATCAGGCCCCAGGAACATGTCCTTGAACCAGGCGGCGCGAGCCTGCGGGTCGGCATTTGTGGACATGGTCGAGGTCGGCAGCGGCAGCACGCCGTCGCTGATCACCACCACGTCGATGTCGCCGACCTGCAGTGCGTAGCGCGATGGCACCAGCTCCTGCGCCGGAGCGAATGGCTGGCGGGTGACGGACGCCTGCCGGTCATCGGTTGCGTTGGTTTGATTGGAGTGATTCAGATACGTTGACATGGTCGCTTTCCTCTTGGCTGAGTCAAAATTTCCCGGACGAATGCCCTTGCTGGCGCAAGCGCTGAATGGCGCGCCTTGAAATCGAGTGTGCATCGCGACCACGACGTCCAACACCATACGCGGGTATAGGGCTTGAACCACATCGACCGAGTAACGCCGCTGTTGAGGTGGCTGTGGCCCATACCAATGTATATTCGCGCTCCTGCCCGCAAACACCGACACTACGGCGCACCGGATCGCCGAAAAGCGGGCGATCATCAGGTCCCTGAGCAGTCATGAACTCTATTTTTCACCAACCCGACCCTCTCACCTGCTTGCTCGCGCAACCGCGCATGCTGGTGTTCCTGGCGTATCCGCAGATGGGCTTGCTGGACCTGACCGGCGCACAAACCGTGTTCTGGGCTGCGTCCAAGGCGATGGCCGAACGCGGCTTGCCTGGCTACGCGTTGCACACCGCCAGCCTGGAAGGCGGATTGATCGCCACCGCCGAAGGGCTGTCGGTCAACACCTTGGCCCTGCGCACCTTTGACGAGACAACCATCGATACGCTGATCGTGCCCGGTGCGCCGAACATCCGTCAGGCCATGCTCGACAACGTTGCGTTGGTCGACTGGCTGCGCGCGGCATCGGCCAAGGCCAGACGCACCGCCTCGGTGTGCAGCGGCACCTTTCTGCTGGCCCAGGCCGGGCTGCTGGAAGGCTTGCGCGCAACCACGCACTGGGGCATGTGCGACATGCTCAAGGGTGGTTTTCCGAGTGTCGATGTCGACCTTGATGCGATCTACATCCAGCAAGGCAACGTCTGGACTTCCGCCGGGGTCACCACCGGGATCGACATGGCGCTGGCGCTGGTCGAGGCCGATTGCGGCCGCGCCGTGGCGTTGAAGGTGGCGCGGGAGCTGGTGGTTTTTCTCAAGCGCCCTGGCGGTCAGGCGCAGTTCAGCCAGTTGCTGCAAGCGCAGATCGACGACAGAGGCTGCTTCGAAGAATTGCACCTGTGGATCAGCGAAAACCTCGGCGACCCGCAATTGAGCGTCGAATCGCTGGCCCGACAGGCGCAGATGAGCCCGCGCAATTTCGCGCGGGTCTACAAACGCAAGATCGGCCGCACGCCGGCCAAGGCACTCGAGCTGTTTCGCCTGGAAGCGGCGCGACGAATGCTCGAAGACTCTCAGCGCAACATCGACCAGATCGCGCAGTTGTGCGGGTTCGGCGACGAGGAACGCATGCGCGACACCTTCTACCGTCACCTCTCGGTCTCGCCCCGGGAATACCGCAGCCGGTTCTCGCGCTGACGCCAAACAGCGCAATGGCGCCGGGCTCGCAGACGTTCAAATACTGTCGCTATACACACGTATAAGTACGCCGCCGAACCGAGCGGCGTATCGTGCGGCAATGCGGGCGTCCTCGACGGGCTACCCGAGATCAGCCCTGGTAAAGCAATGTCCCACACCGCTGTTGTATCGGTTGTCGATGATGATGAGTCCGTGCGCATGGCGCTGGACAGCCTGTTGCGCTCTCACGGCTACACCGTGCAGTTGTACCCGAACGCGGAGGCTTTTCTGGCGATGAAGGCGCCGCACCGCCCCGGCTGCATCATCTCGGACATCCAGATGCCCGGTCTGTCCGGCATCGAGATGTACGATGAGCTGTGCGCCCGAGGCGTGCGCATCCCGATCATTTTCATCACGGGTTACCAGGGGCGTCCGCCACGGGTCAACGCAGCATTCCCCGAGCCCCTCGCCTATTTCCCTAAACCCTTCCCGTGCGGCGAACTCATCACCTGCATCGAAAGCGCATTCAATCGCGCCGTTTGACTGCCCTCTTTCTATACCTGTGTATACCCCAACCCATACCTAAGCATGTCGGCACTGACCCTATGTAGAAGTGTCGCGCCGCACCTTCCCCGATAGCATCTTCCCCAGCGAATCGAACCGGCTCTGCGGTTGTTCACAACCACCTGCTTCGTGCAGTGCGGCAGACGGTCACGCATGAACGGACAATCCGTTCAACGACCAGAATTTCCACAGGAGTCATCCGATGAAACAGCACATTTTAGTGATAGGCGCAGGGTTTGGTGGAGTCTGGAGCGCCCTGAGCGCCGCACGTCTGCTGGACCAGCATGATCGTAACGACGTGCAGATCACCGTCCTCGCGCCCCAGGCAGAACTGCGCATCCGTCCGCGCTTCTACGAGCCGAATGTCCACAACATGAAAGCGCCGCTGGGTGAACTGTTCGATGCCGTGGGCGTGAAATTCGTCAAAGGCATCGCCGACAACATCGACACCGCCAGCAAGCAAGTGACCTACAGCGATGCCTTCGGCACACAAGGCACGCTGAACTATGACCGACTGGTATTGGCTGCCGGCAGCCGAGTAATCCGGCCACCGCTCAAAGGCATGATCGAACACGCCTTCGATGTCGATCAGATCGAAGAAGCAGCACGCCTCGAAGCCCATATCAAGTCGTTGAAGGACCAGCCGTCGAGCGCTGCGCGTAATACCGTGGTGGTCGCCGGTGGTGGTTTTACCGGGATCGAAACCGCCACCGAAATGCCGGCCCGCCTGCGTGCCGCACTGGGTGACGATGCGCCGATCAGGGTCATCGTGGTGGATCGCGCGCCGCAAATCGCCGCGACGCTGGGTGACGGTATTCGGCCCTCCATTGTGGAAGCGTCCCGAGAGTTGGGCATTGAATGGATAGTCGACGCCTCGGTGGCCTCGGTCGATGCCGGCGGCGTGACCCTGGCCGACGGCAAACGGATCGAGTCCAGCACCGTCGTCTGGACCGTTGGCTTCCGCGCCAGCCCGCTCACCGAACAGATTCCGGGCAGCCGTGATCCGCAAGGTCGCCTGCACGTCGACGGTCACCTGAAAGTGCTGGGGCACGTGGATGTCTTCGCTGCCGGCGACGTCGCTTATGCCGCCACGGATGACCTCGGAAACTACGCCGCGATGTCCTGCCAGCATGCAATCAGCCTGGGCCGTTATGCCGGCAACAATGTGGCCGCTGACCTGATCGGTGTCGCACCGGTCACCTACCGCCAGCCCAAGTACGTGACCTGCCTTGACCTCGGGGCCTGGGGCGCGGTGTTCACCGAAGGCTGGGACCGTCAATTGAAACTGGTCGGGCAAGAGGCCAAAGACCTCAAGACCCAGATCAACACCGTGTGGATCTACCCGCCGGCCGCCGATCGCGCAACCGCACTGGCCGCTGCCGATCCGTTGATTCCGGTGGCCTGATCACCCGACGGTTCACACTTCCCTATCGCTGCGCATTCCCAGGCGCCCGCCACGGTTTTTTTGGCGGGCGCTTTTTTATGCAGAACTCACAAAGCGTCGGGCGGCAATAAACGGCTCTCTAGCGTTGACGCGATGGCTCCGCCACCAGAATGTCTTCCAGAAAGTCGATGAACACATTGATACGGCTGGAGCCCCGGTGATTGGGCAGGTACAACGCATTGATGCAGCAGCTCGCATTACCGGGGTTGACTTCATAACCCTCCAGCAGCCGCGTCAACCGACCGGCCTCGACGTCGGCGCGCACCAGCCAGTCGGCCAGCAGGGCCACCCCGCGCCCCGCCACCGCTGCTTCGCGCAGGATGTCGGCGTTGTTGCTTTGCAGGCGACCATGCACATTGAGCTGGATGGTTTCCTCGTCGCCCTGGAACGTCCAGTGCTGGTGCGAACCCGCGTAGTCGAAGCGCAGGCATTGATGCTCGAGCAAGTCTCGCGGATGCGCCGGCACAGCGTGACGGCTCAGGTAATCCGGACTCGCCACCACCCAGCGCTGGAAGCCGCCCACCCGCTTGCTGACGATATCGTCACTGACCACCGATGATCCCAGGCGCACCGAGACATCGATCTGCTCGCTCAGCAGATCGCTGACCTGATCGCTCAACGACACACTGATTTCAAGCCCCGGATGGCGGTCGAGCAATACACCCAGTTGCGGTGCAATGATCTGTCGGCCGAACTCCACCGGCACGCTGATGCGCAGGCGTCCCTGCGCCTCGCTGCCCCGGTCGGCAACCACCGCGTCGGCCTCATCGATGGCATCGAGAATGGCCACCGCTTTCTCGAAATAGGTTTGTCCGGCGACCGTCACGCTGGTGTTGCGTGTCGTGCGGTTGAGCAGGCTGGCGCCCAACTCGTTTTCCAGCCCCGCCACCTGGCGTGTCACCGAAGAAGTGGAGATGCCGAGTTTGCGCGCCGCCGAGGAATAACCACCGCAACGGACGGTTTCAACGAACATCTTCAGTGCCAGCAACTTGTCCATAAGTGGAGCCCGATCGAAAGGAAACGGTGATGATTGTGCATCACCGTTCGCCAATCGTCTTGTAGGACCGTGCTTCATCGGACTCAGCGGTGCCTGCGGTTCAGGCATCGGCCTTGCGGCTCAGGAACAGCGCCAGGGCCAGCGCCGGCAGCAACGCCACGGTCACGGCGGACAGGTTCCAGCCAAAATGCTCGTAGAGCGGACTGGCGACCAACGATCCCAGCGCGCCGCCGACGAAGATGCTGGTCATGTACACGGCATTCAGCCGGGCCCGGCTGTGCGGGTCGATGGCGTACACCTCGCGCTGACCCAGCACCATGTTCAGTTGCACGGCGAAATCCAGCAGCACCGCGCAAACCACCAGCCAGACATAGCTGCTGCCCGGCAGCGCGGCGATCAGCAACGAGGCCGGCGCGAGCATCAGTGCCACGAGCGTCCCGCGCCGACCGTGCCCGGCATCGGCCAGGCGCCCGGCAATCGGCGCTGCGACCGCGCCGACAGCGCCGACCAGGGCAAATATCGCCACCTGTGCCTGACTGAAACCGTGGTGCCGCATCAGCTCAATCGGTGCGAGGGTCCAGAACAGGCTGAAGCTGGCAAACAGCAAACCCTGATACAGCGAACGCTGACGCAGAACCGCGTGCCGACGGGCCAGCGCAAACACCGAGCCGATCAGCGCCACGTACGTCGCCTGATGGCTCGGAACGCGGCGCGGCAAGGCAATCGCCGTGATCAGGGCGATGACGGCCATCAGTGCCGCTGCGCTGAAAAACACCCCGCGCCAGCCGAACACTTCCACCAGCAGACTCGACAGTGGCCGCGACAGCAGAATGCCCAGCAACAGGCCACTCATGATGTTGCCCACCACCCGGCCACGGGTCGCCTCGGGCGCCAGATGCGCGGCCAACGGCACGAGGATCTGCACCGCCACCGAAGTCAGGCCGATCAGCAACGACAGGACAAGGAACATCGACGGCGAATGCGTCAGGCCGGCGCACAACAGCGTCACGCTCGCCGCGAGGGTAAACCCGACCACCAGCCGACGGTTTTCCATCAGGTCGGCCAGCGGCACCAGCAACAGCAGGCCCAGCGCATAACCGAACTGCGTGAGTGAAACGATCAGACTGGCATTGGCGCTGGACAGGCCGATCTGCGGCGCGATCAGTTCGACGATCGGCTGAGCGTAATAAAGGTTGGCCACGACCGCGCCGCAGCAGAATGCCAGGAACGCGACCATCAGGCCGGAAAGAGAAGCGGATGGTTCGGCCTTGGCCGCCGCTGCCGGATTGCCCGTGAGCATGATGACACCTCGATGAGTTGGGAAAGTGACGCCAAGGCTAAGGGTCGCGCAGGCCTTCGAGTATCCATCCCAAAGGCAATTGAGTGATGCGCCAAATGCAACGACCCTCGGCGTTGCACTTGGCGCAACGTGCTATTGCGCGGTCTGGCAATACTCGGACGTTTGCACCTTCTCTACCCTTGGGCACCTGGCGCAGGGCTTTACATCGGCGCCCTTCCCCGGTCGTTCAAGGAGTTGTCGAAGATGCCGAATCCGTCCCTCACGCCCACCGCGTGCCTCTTGGGCAACCGCTCATGAACGGCCATTTCATGAAATCCAGAGCGCTGTGGGTCAGCGCGGCAGCCCTCGCGTCGATCGGTGCGATCGCGGCCCTGGCGCTGATGTGGCGGCCGGCAATTGCGCCGGTCGAACGCCCGCAAACCTTCGATTCCGCACAACTGCAACGCGGCGCGCGCGTCGTCGAGGCGGGCGACTGTGCGGTGTGTCATACGCGGCCCGGCGGCCAATACCTGGCCGGCGGACTGCCGCTGGTGACGCCGTTCGGCACCCTCTACAGCACCAACATCACCCCGGATCCACAGACCGGCATCGGCCAATGGTCGTTGCCGGCCTTTGAGCGGGCGATGCGTGAAGGGATCTCCCGCGACGGCCACTTCCTGTACCCGGCCTTCCCCTACGTTCATTACCGGCGCATGAGCCAGGACGACATCGCCGACGCCTATGCGTACCTGATGAGCGGCCCGGCCGTGAGCTCGCCGCCACAACAGAACCGCATGAACTTCCCGATGAACATCCGGCCTCTGGTGTCGTTCTGGAACCTGCTGTTCCTGCATGGGAAGCCGCTGACGCCGCTGGCGGAGCAATCGCAGGGGTGGAATCGCGGGCGTTACCTGGTCGAGGGGCCCGGTCACTGCGCGGGCTGTCATTCGCCGTTGAACCTGATCGGCGCCGAGAAATCCGGCGAAAACCTGGCCGGCGGCAGCGTGGATGGCTGGGACGCGCCGTCACTGCTGGGCATGGCGCACCGGGCAAACCCGTGGAGCAGCGAACAATTGGTGAGTTACCTGCGGGCCGAAGTGGTCGACGGACACGGCACGGCGGCGGGCCCGATGCGCCCGGTCAGTCTCGGTCTGGCGCGCTTGCCCACAGAAGATGCCCAGGCGATTGCCGAATACCTGCTGAGTCTGCCGGCGAAAACCGCGATCAACGAAATTCCGAGCGCCAGCGCTGAACCTGCGGATCGATCCTCTGGCGCGCTGCTGTTCGCCAGTGCCTGCGCCGGCTGCCATGCCCAAGGCGCGCCGATGCGTGACATCGACGGACGCCCGGCACTGGATCGCACCTCGGCGCTGCAGTCCGCCAGCCCGCGCAACTTTGTGAAAACCGTACTCGAAGGCATCCCGGCAGAACCCGGCCAACCGGGACCGGTGATGCCCTCGTTCGCCGCCAGTCTCGATAACACCCAACTCAACGCCCTGGCCGTCTACCTGCGCCATCAGGCCAGCCCCGATCAACTGTGGACCGACCTCCCTGCCACCCTCCAAGCGCTACGTCAGGAGACGAAATGACTCAGATCACCCTCAACGTCAACGGATCTTCCCGGGCTCTCGAGCTGGAACCGGACATGCCGCTGCTCTATGCGCTGCGCAATCACCTGGGCCTGAACGGCGCCAAGTACGGGTGTGGCCTGGGCCAATGCGGCGCCTGCACCGTCATCGTCGATGACCAACCGGTGTTTTCCTGCCTGACACCCTGCGCGGGTCTTGAGGGCAAAAAGGTGCGGACGGTCGAGAGCCTGGGCACGGCCGAACGCCCCGGCACTCTGCAGCAAGCATTCATCGACAAGCAGGCCGCTCAATGCGGTTACTGCATCGCCGGCATGTTGATGCGTGCGCAGGCACTGCTGGAAAGCAATCCGCATCCCGACGAACAGACCATTCGCGAGCACATGGCAGGAAACCTGTGCCGCTGCGGCACGCACTTGCGCATCATTGAGGCGATCAGCGTTGTCGCCCGGCAAAACGGGAGTGCGCAATGACCACGATCAATGAGGTCGATCACAGTCGCCGTGCGTTCCTGCGCGGGGGCGCGCTGCTGGTGGCGTTTGCTTTGGTGCCGGTCTCGCGCCGCGCCCTGGCTGACACCGAAGTCGATACCCTCGGCACGGTCGTCTTGGCGCCGGACCTGCCCGGCAGCCTGCGCACCAACCCCTGGCTCGATGCGTGGATCCGCGTCGGCCACGACGGCATCACCGTCTACACCGGCAAGGTCGAACTGGGCACCGGGGTCAAAACCGCGTTACTGCAAATTGCCGCTGAACGGCTGGAGGTCTCCCCGACCGCGATCAACCTGCTCACCGCCGACACCGCACTCACGCCGAACGAAGGCTACACCGCCGGCAGCCACACGATTTTTGACAGCGGCACCGCGCTGTTCAACGCGGCGGCACAAGTGCGCGAGATGCTGCTGGAATCGGCCGGACGCAGCTGGAACGTTGCGCCGGCGCTGCTGACGACTCGCGACGGCAGCATTCTCGGCCCGACCGGGCAACACATGTCTTACGCCGACGCCGTGCAGCAGGTCGATCTGCACCGCTATGCAACGTCCGAGTCACCCTCGATGCCGCCGGCGTCGTTCAAGCTCATCGGCCATTCGCTGCCACGCCTGGACATTCCGGGCAAAGTCAGCGGCGGCGCCGCGTTCGTGCAGGACATTCGCCTGCCGGGCATGCTTCACGCCCGGGTCATCCGCCCGCCGCGTCCCGGCTGCACGCTGGAAGCCATCGATATTGAATCGATCAAGACGCTGTCCGGGGTGGTGCAGGTGATTCGCGACGGCAATTATCTGGCCGTGGTAGCGCGGGACGAATGGCAAGCGATCAAAGCCATGCGTCATGGATACGCCTCGGCGCGCTGGAGCGGCGGACAGGCGATTCCCGAATCGCGGGACATCCATGCGCTGCTTGAGCGCCTGCCCTCGCGTCGTTATCCGATCAGCCATGAAGGCACGCCACAAGGCGCGACCGACAACGAATATCGCGCCCGGGTGACCAAGCAATACCTGATGCACGGTTCGATCGGTCCGTCCTGCGCCGTGGCCTGGTTCAAGGACGGCACCCTCACCGTCTGGACCCACACTCAGGGCGTGTATCCGCTGCGCGCGGGGATCGCCGAGATGTTGCGTTTGCCGCCCGAGCGCGTGCGCTGCATCCACACCGAAGGTTCCGGCTGTTACGGCCATAACGGCGCAGACGATGCCGCGGCCGACGCGGCGTTGATTGCCATGCGCGTACCGGGCACGCCGGTGCGGGTGCAATGGATGCGCGAGCAGGAAAACCTCTGGGAGCCGTACAGCTCGGCGATGGTCACCGAGGTGCAAGCCAACCTTGACCCACAGGGTCGGCTGCAGGACTGGAACTATGAGCTGTGGACCACGCCGCACAACGAACGCATCGTCAACGCCGGGCGCTTGCTGCCTGCACGCCTGCTGGCCCGGCCGTTCACTTCCGCACCCTCGGTGCCGATCGCCCAGCCTGAGGGCGATGGCGATCGCAACGCGGTGCCGCTGTACGCCGTGGCCTCCTCGCGGATCGACATGAACTTCATCACTGAAATGCCGTTTCGCACTTCAGCCATGCGCTCGCTGGGGGCGCACATCAACGTCTTCGCCATCGAAGCCTGTATCGACGAGCTGGCCACCAAGGCCGCAGTCGATCCGGTTGCCCTGCGCCTGGCACACCTGACCGATCCTCGGGCACGGGCTGTTGTGGAAAAGGTTCGCGATGCCGTCGGCTGGCTGCAAAAAAGCAGTGAACCCGGCGCAGGCCTTGGCTTTGCGTTCGCGCGCTACAAAAACATCATGGGTTACTGCGCCATTGCCGTGCGTCTGCGGGTGCATCCGCAGACCGGCGAAGTGCAGATCGATCACGTCGTCACGGCGGTCGACGTGGGACAGATCGTCAGTCCCGATGGCCTGCGCAACCAGGTCGAGGGCGGGATCGTGCAGTCCACCAGCTGGACGCTGTATGAAAAGGTCGCCTATGACGCCGGCGGCATCCGCAGCTACGACTGGAGCGGCTACCCGATCCTGCGTTTCTCGCAACTCCCCAAAAAGGTCGACGTTCACCTGCTCGACCAGCCGGGGCAACCGTTTCTGGGGGCCGCCGAAATCGTCCAGGGCCCCATGGCGGCTGCCATCGGCAACGCCGTGGCGAATGCCACCGGACGGCGCTGGCTGAACCTGCCCCTGACCCGCTCGCAGCAGCCTGCCTGAACCGCGCCACGTTGCATTTCACGCAATGCAGCGTGGCGTCGCGTGTGGATTATCAAGCACCGGACAGCCGCTTAACGTAGGGCCATCCGGTGTCGGACCCAATGTCCGACACCGCCCTGCCGATCCTTTTCGAAGACTGGAGAACCCCATGACACAACAACTGTTCCGTCCCATCGCCCTCGGCCCCTACACACTTCCCCATCGGGTGGCGATGGCGCCGTTGACTCGCTCCCGTGCCGGGCAACCGGGCGACATCCCGACATCCATGAACGCCGAGTACTACCGCCAGCGGGCGAGTGCCGCGCTGATCATTACCGAGGCGACGCAGATTTCCCGTCAGGGCCAGGGTTATGCGTGGACGCCTGGCATCTACAACGACGAACAGGTGCAAGCCTGGCGCGAAGTCAGCCGCCAGGTACACGAGGCCGGCGGGTTGATCTTCATGCAGCTGTGGCATGTGGGCCGCGTATCGCACCCAAGCTTTCAACCGGACAACGCGCTGCCGGTGGCGCCGAGTGCATTGCCCGTACCGGGCAAGACCTTCATCGTCGATGCCGAGGGCAACGGTGTCTGGGGTGACGTGCCGGTGCCGCGCGCACTGCAGGTTTCGGAAATCGCCGACATCATCAGCGACTACCGCCGCGCCGCCCGCAATGCGCTGAACGCCGGGATGGATGGCGTGGAAATTCACGCTGGCAACGGCTATCTGCTGGACCAGTTCATCAACAGCAACAGCAACCAGCGCACCGACGGTTATGGCGGCACCCTGGAAAACCGTGCGCGCCTGTTACTGGAAGTGGTGGCGGCCGTGGTCGACGAAGTCGGTGCCGACCGTGTCGGCGTGCGCCTGACACCGATGGGGCGCTTCATGGGCATGGGCGATGAAACCCCGCAAGCCACGTTCGGCTACATCGTGCGCTCGTTGAACCGCTGGAAACTGGCCTACCTGCATCTGGTCGAGCCGGCCGTGGTCGGCACCGTCAAGGACGAGAATTTCGACCCGCGCTGGGACGCGATCATCGGCCAGTTGCGTGATGCCTGGGATGGCGTGCTGATGATCGCCGGCGGCTACGACCCCGAGTCGGCGGAACAGGCCCTGGCCGACGGACGCGCCGACATCATCGCGTTCGGCCGACCGTTTCTGGCCAACCCCGATCTGCCTCGGCGAATCCGCGAAGGCCTGACGCTCAACGCACCGGACCCGAGCACGTTCTTTGGCGGCGATCAGCGTGGTTACGTTGACTACCCGACCCACGCCTGACCCGCTGACCGCAGGGCGCTGACCGAGGGAATTTAATAACTCTTCAGGATTGTTTAAGGACTTTAAAGGGCGTCGACGCAGAGACTTTGCACAACGATAAGGAGAGCAAACATGAGCCCGCAATCGCTGATTTCCGACCATCCACGCCCCCTGATGCGCCCGCTGGGATCGTTGACCAGTTGGCAGGAACGTCGCGCCAAGGAACTGATGCTCAGGGACCTGAGCCGCAGCGCGCGCATCAGCGAGATCGCCGGCCTCTGCAATCTTTCGCGCAGTCATTTTTCCCGTGCGTTCAAAAAGAACACCGGGTACTCACCGCAGGAGTGGTGGCTGAGGATGAAGATCGAGAAAGCCAAAAGCCTGCTGATCACTTCGATGCCGATCACCGAAGTCGTCTACGAATGCGGGTTTTCGGACCATTCGCACTTCACCCGCACCTTCAACCGCCTCGAAGGCATGCCGCCCCGAGAGTGGCGTCGCGCCTTCGTCGCCAACCGCGCGCCCATCGCGCTTCAGTTGCCTGCCATCGAACTCGACGCTGCACTCTGGAGCGTGCACAACGCTGGGCACGCCCACCCCTCGCACGCTTGACCTGATCGAACCTGACGTTACCCGCTCCTCCCCTTTGGCCGCTGATGCGGCCTTTTTTTATCCCGCGCCAGCCGGTTCCAGCGGCAGGTCGAAACTGAGTCGGGCACCCTGCTCGCTGTCCTCGATCAGCAATGTCCCGCCATGTGCGCCGATCACCGATCTGCAGATGGCCAGGCCCATTCCCATGCCGCTGCCCTTGGTGGTGTAAAAGGCATCGAATACCTGCTCGCGCTGAGGCACGCCAATCCCTGGCCCGTTGTCCTGGAACGTCACCCGCACATGGCCGTCCCTGACGGTGGAGCTGATGACGATGCGCCCATCCGGCACCCCGGCGCCGGCGATCGCCTCCATCGCATTGTTGATCAGGTTGTACACCACCTGCTGGATCTGCACCGAGTCGCCCCACACCTGACATTGCGCTTCGAGTCGGGTGTGCAGGGCGACGTTGCGGTTGGCCAGTTCGGTCGCCGTCAGTTGAACGACACCACTCACCAACTCGTCGATTTGCACCGGCAAGCGCTTGAGCGGCGCCTGCCTGGCCAGTGCGCGCAAGGCCTGGACAATGTCGGCGGCCCGCGTGCTGTCCGAGCGGATGTCTTCCAGGCCCTGAATCGCCTCGTCCAGATCGGGCTTTTCACGCTTGAGCCAGCGCAGGCTGGCCGAGGCATTGGACTGAATGCCAAGCAGCGGCTGACTGATCTCGTGGGCGATGGAGGCTGAAAGTTCGCCCATGACCTTGAGGTGCGAGTTGCGCGCCAGTTCGGCACGGGAGCTGCGCAGATCCGCTTCCATCTGCGCCCGCAGGCGGTTGTCTTCCACCAATTGCGCATACAGCCGGGCGGTCTCCAGCGACACCGCTGCCTGGGAGGCAAGAATTTCCAGCATGGTCAGCCGTTCGGCACCGAACAGGCCGGGCACCAGGCTGTTTTCCAGATAGACCAGACCGATCAACGTGCCTTGTCTGAGCAGCGGCAGGCACAACATCGAGCGGGTCTGCCGTCGACGCAGATCGGCGCCATAGGCTTCCGGGCAATCGACCCGCACATCGTCGAGCACCAGGGGTGCACGGGTGCGCATCGTTGCATTGAGCACCGACGCAGGCGCCAGCGCTTCAAGCGCCTGATCGCTGTCCAGCGCAATCAGCAGATTGCCGGCTTCCATCGACGCGGCGGCCGCCAGGCGCAGTTCGCCTTCAGCGACCATCATCAGCACACCTTGGTCAGCCCCGGCCTGAACCATCAGGTGGTTCATCAAGGTCTCGACCAGCCGATCCAGCAAGACCTCCTGGGAAAGTGCCCGCGCGGCCTCGATACCCGCCTCCAGGTCCAGCCGGCCCCGGTTGATCGGTTGTGAAGGTTGCGAAGCGGGTTCCGTGCGCAGAAACGGATGGCGGTTTTCCAGTTGCCGCGCCTTGGCGCTCGCCCCCCAGAGGTCGTAGCAATCCCGGGCAAAACGCAGGTGGTGATGAGCCCCCGAGACCAGCTCATTGGACATGCAGACGTCAGCCAGTTGCTCGTGCGCCAGTGCCTGTTCGTGAACGAAACCGGCGCCCGCCGCTGCGATCTGCGATTGATCGAAGCAACGGATGGCAATCAGGTCCTGACCGCGCAAGCGCGCGATCACGCCCTCGATCAACAGCAGTTTGTTGCGGAACGTCGCCGGATTGAGCGCGGCCCATGCAAGAAAGCGCTGGCGTTGCTGCTCAAGCATTTGCAGCTTTCGCTCAACGTCACCCGGCACTTGCGCACTGGCCAGTGCGAGGCTGCGAAAGAGATGGTAATCGGCAAGATTGATATGCGCAGGAATGGACCAGGCCACCGTCGCGGCGTCTTCGAAACGCCGCCAGGCATACAGCGCATCGCCTGCATAAAAAGCCGACATGCCGGAATACAGCCACGACAGGAACAACGTCGACTGCGAAACGCAGGCTCGATCGATGGGGCCGAAACGGTCGTGTTCCACGCCCTCCAGTTCAGACAGTGCCCGCACGGGGCGACCGTCACGCAGGTCGATGGCGAACGCCTGTTGCGCCAGCAGAATGCGTTCGATATCGACGTAATTGAACTGCCTCACCCAGGCCAGACCGTGCTCCAGTTCGTCCAGCACCTTTTGCAAGGGTTCGCCCATGAACAGCAGGTCGGAAACAATGTGATTGCAGGCATAGCAGGACATGCCCAGGTCACCCCCGGCCTGACCGCACTCGAACGCCGCGAGCGCTGTCTGCCGGGCATACGCCATCGGCCGGGTCCACGGGCTGACCTGATCGAGCGCCACCAGGGTGCCTGTGCGGCCGGCCTCATAGCCATGCAGGTCAGTCAGTTTCAGGGCGACTTGCGCAAATGCCAGTCCGTCCACGTATTCGCCAAAACGCTCGGCGATCATCACGCCAAACCACGCAAATCCGTAGCCACTGCTTGGCGTAGTGCCGTGCTCGAGCGTGAGTTCGACCATTTTCGCCAGGTGCAGCAAGCGGAGATCGTCATCGACGAAGAACGAAGGAATCAATGTGCCGAGCAGCTCCATGGCCGCCTCGATCTGCGCATCCTCAGCCTTGGGCAAATGAACCAGATCGGCGATCGCTCGCGTGCCGATCAGGTCGCGCACCTGCGCAAAGGCCCGGGTCAGATGGTCCTCGGGAGGTTTGCGTTGCAAGGTGATGCCCAGCAGCGCCAGGCCGGTCAAAGCCTCGGTGATCGCCCCTTCATAGTCGGAGTGCAGCGTGCGCAACGTGGCACGCAAGCGATAGGTTTTCGCGCGATCCGCGTCCGTGAGCGCGTGGTTCAGGCAATCATCGAGACGTCCCCGGGCCCCCGCCAGATCCGCCAGCAGCATCGCGCACTCGGCAGCCAGCCAGGTGCTGGCGAACGCTTGCGGATAGAGGTGGGTCCAGCCGCTCTGACCGAGCAGGCGTTCGGCCGTCTGCAGATAATCCGCCGCCAGTTGCACGGCGGCCGA
The DNA here is from genome assembly GCF_900115915.1 of Pseudomonas sp. NFIX49. Taxonomy (NCBI): domain Bacteria; kingdom Pseudomonadati; phylum Pseudomonadota; class Gammaproteobacteria; order Pseudomonadales; family Pseudomonadaceae; genus Pseudomonas; species Pseudomonas sp. NFIX49. Next base: position 195,345 of record NZ_FOYE01000007.1, read on the forward strand.
ATCCCTCGCGCGCTCGGCAGCCTCGACCAGGACATCAATAAACGCGGCGCTGCGCGACTGCGTCAATGCAGCATCGTCGACACGCTGGATCTGACCGGCAATCTCGAATACGCGCTCATGGGCCTGTTCGCCCCACAGGTCCAGCATGGCTGCGGCGATGCGCGCGTGCTCACTGCCACGCCCCACCGGCGAAGGCAGCTGACAGGCCGCCTCGAGCACCCGGTCGTGGCCGAACACCAGTTGTGCGCCGGCGCGCAGCAGTAATCCCCCCTCGACCAGACTTTGTACATCACGCGCCAGTTGCACCGAATCAAACGGCAACAACCGGCCCAGCAGCGACTCGTCACAGCGACCGCCGATGTAACCCGCCGTGCGCAGGACGTCTCGTTCGGTCAATGTCAGCCGGTCCAGTCGCTGCACCATCAACTCCGCGACGTTGTCGGCATAGCGATAGCTGTCCACATCGCTCTGGTTCCAGACCCAGCGATCCGCCGCCGCGTCGAAACGCACCAGACGCTCATCGATCAGCGCCCGCAACACCTGACTGACGAACAGCGGATTGCCGGCCGTTTTCAAATGCACGACCTGGGCGAGCACTTCAATGCTGGCGGGATCGGTGTCCAGTTCTGCGGCCAGCAGTTGCGCGACGGCGGACACCGACAAGGCGCCCAGCGTGATGTGAATACCGGGCAATGCCTGTTCGCCGCGCAGCACGTCGAGTAGGGCGTCCTCCCGCGCAAAGGCCTTCGACCCGCTGTCCCGGTACGCCAGGATCAGTACCAGATGCCGCGGTGGCCGGGCGAAGAAAGCGCGCAGAAACGCAAGCGTCGAATCGTCCGCCCACTGCACGTCATCCACGAAAAGCACCAGCGGCCGCCCGGGCTGAGCAAACACGTCCAGCGCATCGAGCAGCGTGCGATTGACCCGCTCAAGCGCGTGCCGGGCGGGCATGTTGGGTAGTTCCGGCGTGGCACCGATCACCAGTTCGGCCTCGGGGGCCAGATCCACCAGGATCCTGCCGCGCCCCTTGAGCCGTTCAATCAGTTGCGCGCCGAGGGTTTGCAGTTCCAGTGCGGGTTTGCCCAGCAACTGAGTCATCAGCGAACGAAAGATTTCCGCCAGCGGCGCATTGGGGATTTCCTGCTGCAACAGGTTGATCTTGCCGCTGGCCCAATAGCCGGGAACCAACGGCCGCACGCCCTGATGGATCAGGGTTGACTTGCCCGCTCCCGGTGTACCGCCCACCCACAGCACGCGGGCGATACCGTCGCTGCGCACCTGGCTGATCTGTTCGAGCAGTTGTGCGCGCTCCGCCTCCCGACCAAACAGTACCGGGTCGTCAGCAACGGATGGCAGTGCATCGAAGGTGCCCAGCCTGAAAGCCTTCACATGGCCATGCTCCAGCCATTGCTGACGGCACCAGACAAGGTCAGTGGCCATCGACTCCATGCTCTGATAGCGAGCGCCCGGCTCCTTGGCCAGGCCTTTGAGCAACACGCGACAGAGGCCTTCCGGCAGGTCGGCGACATGCACGGCCGGCGATGTCGGCTGGACCGCGGCATGCACATGCCGCCAGTGCGACGGGTCACGCGCCGTCAGGGGCGGCTGGCCGGTCAAGGCGTGATAAAGAATGCTCGACAGCGCGTAGACATTGCTGCGCTCATCGAAACCGGCGCCATCGCGCCGAACCTGCTCGGGGGCCAGGTAGGGCCAGTGCTCCAGCGCAGGAAGCTCGGCGACGGCGCCCGCCTGCTCGTCGGTGTGATAACCCAGAAGGCTCACCGAATCATCGGCGCCCACCCGCAAGTGCCAGGGCAACAGATTGGACTGCCGTGCGCCGGCCTTCCCGGCATTGACCAGCGCATGGGCCGCCGCGACCGCGATGGCAAGCAAGCGGCCCGGCGGCAGGCGGGACTGACCGAGCAGATCAGACAGGGCCACGCCCGTCTCGGGATAGACCAGCAACGGCCCTTCTGCCGAACGGATGAAGGCGACCGGCCGGATGGCCCAGGCTGAATCCGGGCGCAGATGAAAGTCCCGTTCCAGACGCTTGCCCACGTCAGGACGCTGGATCGGTGCGCGGGCGGCCAGCCAGCGGAAGTCCGACCGAGGATCGTGGATGGTGAACCAGGTCAGGTCGTTTTCCCGGCGCAGCAGCTCGAATGCACAGCCCTCCAGCCAGGCGTCATCCGGCACGACATCCGGGTTGCAGAGGGCTGGAGAGGAGGAAAGTCTGCCGGGCATTCGCTGTCACCGCTCATTATTTGTTTCAGGCCTGGCGCAGGAGTATACGCAAGGCTCTGGCGCAGAGGTTTCGTCGTGATGCCCATGTCCGCATCCGGCACCATCATGGCCGTCGAGCGCCTGTCCCGACCGGTTGCAGAGATTGAAAAACCACCGGCCTTATCCCTCGGGATAATTGCATTGTGCGAGGTCGTCGCCTAGCGTGTCGTCCTGATGAACCGGCGCCCTGTGCCTCTCCCTCGACACCACGCAGAGAACCGTATGATCCGACTCGGCCAAGCGACTATTTCCCTGGAGCGGCGTGAAGCCTTTCTTGACGGGCGGCCGCTGCGCGTGGGAGGACGGGCGTTCGAACTGCTGTCGGTGTTGATGCAGGCCGATGGCCGGATCGTCAGCAAAGATGAATTGCTCACCCAGGTCTGGCCCGATACCGTCGTCGAGGAAAACAATCTTCAAGTGCAGATCTCATCGCTGCGCAAGTTATTTGGAGAGAATGAGATCATCCAGACGGTCCCGCGCCGAGGTTACCGATTATTGAAAGACAGTGCCCCTTCCCTGCCCCCGTTTCACCCGGTCGCCGCGAGCGTCCCTGCAACAGAGGTTCAGCCTGCGATTGATCCGGACAGCGTGCCGGTGTTCATCGTGGACGACGAGGCTTCCGTGCGCACGTCACTCAGCCGCCTGCTGCGGGCCGAAGGCGTGCCCCACCGGATCTTCAATTCGGCAGAAGAGCTGCTTGGCGCTGACCTCGAGGCCGGGCCGGCCTGCCTGTTGCTCGATGTCAGCCTGCCGGAGGCGACCGGTCTGCAGCTGCAGTCGACGCTCGGCGAGCGAGGACATCCATGGCCGGTCATTTTCATGACCGGTTACGGCACCATCCCGATGTCGGTACAAGCGATGAAAGCGGGCGCCGTCGAGTTTCTGACCAAGCCGTTCGACGACGACCAGTTGCTGGCCATCCTGCAAGCGACCCGCCAGCGCGCAGCGGTTGATTTCCAGCAGTGGCAGCGGGTCCAGAGCGTGCGCCAGCGAGCCGCCCTGCTGACGCCACGGGAGCGTGAAGTATTGCCGTTGATCGTCGCGGGTCTGTCCAACAAGCACATCGCCAACAGGCTGGGCACCAGTGAAGTGACGGCCAAGGTTCATCGCAAACACATCATGGTGAAAATGCAGACGCGCTCGCTCGTCGGGCTCGTCGAGCTGTATGGCCTGATCAGCACGCCGCCACCGTCCGGCGTGCAGAACCCTTCATGAGTCAGGACACCGACACGCCCGCGCTCACTGTCAGCGCGGTTATCGTCTGCATCGTCGACGACGATGCTTCCGTACGTAAAAGCCTCGCCAACCTGCTGCGCTCCGCCGGTTACCACGCGCGGTTATACAGCGGTGGCGAGGATTTCCTGGCGCAGGAACATTTCGAGGACATTGCGTGCCTGTTGCTGGACCTGAAAATGCACGGTTTATCAGGGATCGAGGTGATGCAGGCGCTGGCGTCCCGAGACAGGAAATTCCCGGTCATTTGCATGTCCGCCCATTGGGACGACGCCGCCCTGGCCGAGACCCGTCGCTACAACGCCTTCGCCTGCCTGGGCAAGCCGTTCTCCGGTGATGTGCTGCTCAGGGCCGTGGAGTCGGCACTCGAAAACGACAGTTGAAGCGGTCGTTCGCCGCGACCCACGACTTTGGCTGCACGCCAGACGCAAGAAGGCCTGCCAAACCGGCAGGCCTTCTTTTTTTCGCGAAACGTTATTGCTTGAGAATCAGCAGCGGCTCGCCCTTCTTGACGATGTAGGTCGCCAGTTCCGAGCCCTTCTCGCTGCCGACGTTCCTGGCGATATGCGCCACACCCGCCGGGATGAACAGTGAATCACCCGCCTTGAGCGTCACCGGTGCCTGGCCTTCCAGTCGGTATTCGAAGGTGCCGCTGATCACGTAAGCCACCTCCACACCCGGATGCGCATGGTTAGGCGAAGTAACGCCCGGTTCGAAGTCGACGCGGGCCTGGATCACCTCGCGATCCGCCGCACCCAGATCCTGACGGACCAGATCGGTACGGCTCAGGCCTTGTTGCCAGTTCTTCGCCGGGGCGGCGGATGGGGTTTCCGCCGCGTGGGCGAGGCCGGTCAGCGAAACGAGTACGGCGGCAGCGGTCATCAGAAGTGTGCGGCGCATGGTGTTGTCCTCTTGGCAGTCGTGGTGTGTTGGCACCTACTTTGGGCGAGGCCTGTATGCGGGATGTGTCCTGATGACGGGGTTTGTTACCCGTTTGTGTACGGCGGCGCGATGGATACACGCTTATACAAAGGGTTTGGCCAGCACCTGCGATAGCCAGCCTCTGAACGCCACGATCTTTTTCGATTCGGCCTGATCGTGGGGCGTGACGAGGTAAAAGCCGGAAGCGGATTTCAAGCGCAGATCAAACGGCGCCACCAGCCTGCCCGCGCGCAGATCATCATCGACATAGGTCGAGCGACCGATGCACACGCCCTGCCCGTCAATCGCCGCCTGCACCGCCATCATCGCCAGGTCGAAGGTCAATCGCGGACCCTTCGCCGTCAGCGGTGGCTGGCCTGCCGTATGCAGCCAGTCGTTCCAGTCATTGGCGGTCACGCCGCTGACTTGCAGCAAAGGGTGATGGGCCAGGTCCACCGGCGTATTCAACGGCTTGTCGCCGGTCAGCAAGCGCGGGCTGCACATCGGGAAGATCTCGTCGGACATCAACCAGTCGGCGCGCAGCCCCGGCCAGTTTCCGTCGCCGTAGCGGATCGCCGCATCGATGCCACCCTTGCGAAAGTCCACCCACTCGGTGGAGGCGCTGATCCGCACATCAATCTCGGGATGCGCCTCGCGAAATGACGGCAGACGCGGCAACAGCCATTTGGACGCCACCGACACCAGGGTGCTGATGGTCAGGACGCTGTTGTTGCTCGACTCCAGCAGCTTTTCAGTCGAGTAGCGCAACTCAAGAAACGCCGAACGAATGCCGGGCAAGTAGGCATTGCCCTCCTCGGTCAAAGCCAAACCGTCTTTCAAGCGCATGAACAGACGCACGCCAAGCTCATCCTCGAGGCGACGGATCTGATGGCTGATCGCAGTTTGCGTGACGTTCAATTCTTCGGCGGCACGGGTGAAGCTCATGTGCCGGGCGGCACATTCGAAGGCGCGCAATCCGTTGAGCGATGGCAGTCGGGGGAGCATATGACCTCTTCAGTCCATGAGAATTTGTCATACGCTAGCACTGGATATGTCCTTTGCGAAGCCGAGCGGCGATGGCGGATTCTGAGCCTCCATCTATAAGGAGATCCCATGAAACTGTACTTCGCCCCCATGACCTGTTCATTGGCGCCGCACATCGTATTGCGCGAACTGGAGCTGCCGTTCGAGCTGATCCGGGTCAACAACCAGACCAAGCAAACCGCCGACGGCCGGGACTTTCGCCAGATCAATCCCAAGGGTTACGTGGCCGCGCTGATGCTGGACAACGGTGAAGTGCTGACCGAAGGGCCGGCGATTCTGCAGTACCTCGCCGACCTCGTGCCCGGTCATGCGCTGGCCCCGGCCAATGGCAGCTGGGAGCGCTCGCGTTTGCAGGAGTACCTGAACTTCATCAGCTCGGAAATTCATGGCGGCAGCGCGCCGTTGTTCAGCAGCGAAATTCCGGAAACCACCAAAACCATCTTCAAACACAAACTGTTCAAGCGACTGGATTACCTGAACCGCATCCTCGCCACCCAGCCGTTTCTGATGCAGGCCTTCGGCGTAGCGGATGCCTATCTGTTCACGGTGCTGAAGTGGTTGCCGACATTCAGTATCGCCATCGAAGACTGGCCAGCGCTGGCGAGCTACATATCGCGCATCGCCGAGCGGCCCAGTGTGCGGGCGGCCATCGCGGCAGAGGAAGCCACGCAACCGGTGCTCTGACGCGACCGATTGCGCGAACGCCCTCAAATGGGCCGGCGCGCAGTCAGGCGCCCGACTCCGGATCGCTCGCCGGCAGGCCCCGCGCTTCTCGGTCCTCATCATCCCTGGCGGTGCTCTGCGGGTTGGCGTCGGCGTTTCCCGAGCCGTTGCCGTCCTGCGGATGCTCAGAACCCACCGAATTGTTGGCCGCCACATCGCTCATGTCTTCTTCCAGTGGCGCTTCATCGTCCGGCGGCAAGGGGACTGGCGACTCGTCTTTGCGCGGATCATGGCCGGTTTCGTTGTCGGTCGTGCGGGTCACAGCCTGCTGTGACTGGTTACCGGGTGCATTTTCATCAATATCCATGGGGTTCTCCGTTCTGCTTCGCAATGTTCGTACCTGAAGGTGTGAAACGAGTGAGTGGTGCTTAGTGCCCGGTATTGGACGAATGGCACCCCGGTTGCCGAATGCCCCAGCGCTTCTATAGTGAAGAGGGTTCAAGCCCTCCTCCCGTCGAGCGCCCCATGGCCAGCACCGATCAACTGATCATCTGCGAGCATTGCGACTGCGTGTACGAAAAAGTCGCGCTGGCCAAACACCAGAAGACCCTCTGCGTGCGTTGCGGCGCCGTGCTCCAGCGCTACAACAACCTGAGCGTGGAGCAACGGCTGGCCCTGAGCTTCACCGCGGCGATGCTGTGGCTGTTCGCCAATTTCTACCCGGTGATGAGCATCAGCATGAAGGGCCTGAAAAACAGCGCGACCCTCTGGGATTCAGTGTTGGCCCTGAGTCAGGGGCCGATCACCTTCATGGCGATGGTCGCGGCGATCTCGATCATCATCGCCCCGGCCTTCCAGTTGGTGCTGTTGATCTGGGTCCTGAGCTTCGCCCTCGCTTCGCGCCGCTCGCCGGGGTTCAAGCTGTGCATGCGCTGGCTCGAAACGCTGCGGCCGTGGAGCATGCTCGAAGTCTGCCTGCTCGGTGCCATGGTCGCGGTGTTCAAACTGGCGGGCATGCTCGACGTCATTCCCGGCATCGGCCTGTTTGCCCTGGCCGTGCTCAGCCTGTTGCTGATCCGCATCGCCGGGCGCGACGTGCGTGAACTGTGGGACATCCTATGAAACGGCCACCGACTGCCAGCGAACTCAACCTGTGCCTGTGCCACAGCTGCGGACTGGCCTGCGACATGACCGGCGAACCGCACCAATGCCCGCGCTGCGACGCGCCGCTGCACCGGCGCAAGACCAACTCGCTGACCCGCACCTGGGCCTACATGTTCGCCGCGCTGGCGTTTTACGTGCCGGCCAATCTGCTGCCGGTGATGAACACCACCCTGCTCGGCAGCGGCGCCGACAGCACCATCATGAGCGGCGTGCTGGAGTTCTGGGAACACGGTGCGTGGGACATCGCCGTCATCATCTTCGTCGCCAGCATCGCCGTGCCGGGGGTGAAATTCGTGGCGCTGACCTTGCTGCTGGTCACCGTGCAACGGGACAGCCACTGGGCGCGCAAGGAGCGTTCGAAGCTGTACCGCTTCGTCGAGCTGATCGGTTATTGGTCGATGCTCGATGTGCTGGTGGTTGCGCTGGTGGCGGCGCTGGTGAAGTTTCAGGCGCTGGGGGATATCGAGCCGCGCGTAGGGATTCTGTTTTTCGGCCTGGTGGTCGTGTTCACCATGCTCTCGGCCATGAGTTTCGACCCGCGCCTGATCTGGGATAACGCGCCGGACGAAGAAACGGAAAAACCCCGGCACTCGACTGAACAAGTGCCGGGGCATCAAGCGGTTTAAATCAGATCGGATCAGATCTGCGCAGTACCGCCGTCAACGAACAACTCGATGCCGTTGACGAAGCTGCTGTCATCCGAGGCCAGGAACAGTGCAGCCTTGGCAATCTCGCTCGGCTCGCCCAGACGCCCGATCGGCACGATAGACGCCAGTTGATCGAACAGCCCCTGGGTGTGTTCCGCCGGCACCAGCCCTGCCAGACCTGGCGTACGCACCGGGCCAGGGCTGATGGCGTTGACGCGGATGCGCCGTGGTTTCAAGTCCAGCAACCATGACCGAGCGAAGTTGCGCACCGCCGCTTTGCTCGCGCTGTAGACGCTGAAGTTCTCCGTGCCCTGCACCGAGGTGGTCGACGAGGTCAGCAGAATCGAGGCGCCATCGCGCAGCAGCGGCAAGGCCTTCTGCACGGTAAACAGCGTGCCCTTCACGTTGGCGTCGAAAATCCGGTCGAAGTGCTCTTCGGTGATCGCGCCCAGCGGCAGCATGTCCCCGCCGCCGGCGTTGGCGAACAGGATGTCGAGGTGCCCGGCCTTGGCGGAAATCTCGCTGTAGATGCGATCCAGATCCTCCAGCTTCGCCACATCGCCCTGGATGCCGATGGCCCGTGGGCCGATGGCGGCGACCGCGTTGTCCAGTTCGGCCTGACGGCGGCCGGTGATGAATACGGTGGCGCCCTGGGCGACGAATTCCTGCGCCGAGGCCAGGCCGATGCCGGTGGTGCCGCCAGTGATCAGTGCGATTTTGCCTTCAAGTCTGTTGCTCATGATGAATCTCCAGTAACCGTTTCGAGGTAAGTGACGGGTCGTAGGTGAGCCGTTGGAAGCGACTTTAGGCCGATCGATTGAATTGAAAAATCCGCAAAATCGGTTTTTTTTGTGCACAGACATGCACAATACTCAACCGCATCTACCCCACCGAGCCCGAATCGATGAATCAGTTAATGGCGATCCGCACCTTCGCCCGCGTCGTGGAAAGCGGTTCTTTCACCAAAGCCGCCGACTCGCTGAACCTGCCGAAAACCACGGTCAGCAAACTGATCGGCCAACTGGAAAACCACCTCGGCGTACGCCTGCTGCAACGCACCACCCGCCGCCTCACCGTGACGGCCGACGGCGCCTCTTATTACCAGTTGACACAACAACTGCTGCATCAACTGGACGACATCGATCAAGGCTTCAGCCAGGCCCAGGGGCTGCCGCGCGGCAAAATTCGCGTGGACATCGGCGGCTCGACCGCGACGATGCTGGTGATCCCCGAGCTGCCGAAGTTCTTCGAACGCTATCCGGACATCCAGGTTGATCTGGGCGTCAGCGACCGCCCGGTAGACTTGATCAGCGAACGCGTCGACTGCGTGATTCGCGGCGGCCCGCTGACCGAACAAACCCTGGCCGTGCGCCGCCTCGGCGAAGTGTCCTGGACCACCTGCGCCACGCCCGACTATCTGCAACGCCACGGCACCCCGAGCCACCCGCTCGACCTGGCCAGCCATCAACTGATCGCCTACCGCTCGGCCTCCACCGGGCGCATCCTGCCGTCGAACTTCCAGCGCAACGGCGAACGCCATCAGATCGAAGGCAAAGGCCTGATCAGCGTCAACGAGAGCAACGCGCACCTGGCGGCCGGGCTCGCCGGACTGGGCATCATCCACACCTTCAGCTACACGGTCAGGACCGCCATCGAGCGCGGCGAACTGGTGCCGATCCTCGAGGATTGGCGGCCGCCAGCGTATCCGTTTCATGTGCTGTATCCGCCGAACCGGCATTTGAGCAATCGGGTGCGGGTGTTCATTGATTGGCTGGTGGAGCGGTTTGCGCAGGTCGATTGAAGTGCTGCGGGAGCATTGCTGACTTTTACGCAAAACACCTTTGACCCAGAGCCGGTTCTTCTCATGCCCGTTGCCACCGATACTGGCGGCCATTGACAGTCATGGGAAACCGCACAATGCAAACCGATTACGCTGCCTGGGCCTGGACGTCCGGCCAAGGGCTGGATGGCCTGACACTGACCCGTAAACCCCTCGGGCAACCCGGCCCCGGGCAAGTGCTGGTGGCCAACCGCGCCATCGCCTTGAACCCGGTGGACTGGAAGATCATCGAGTGGGGCCATCCCGCCTGGAGCACCGGCCGTGTGCCGGGTGTCGACGGCATGGGCGTGGTGGTCGCAGCCGGCGCCGACGTGACACTGCAACCCGGCAGTCGCGTGGCGTATCACCAATCACTGGCGAGCGATGGCAGCTTCGCCGAGTACTGCCTGCTCGACGCCGCCACCGTGCTGTCGGTGCCCGCCGCGCTCGATGATGCCGCGGCGGCGTCACTGCCCTGCCCCGGTTTGACCGCGTGGCAAGCCGTGGAAAAAGTCCCCGCGAATGGCGCGGCCGATGTGCTGGTGATCGGCGCCGGCGGCGCGGTCGGCCTGCTGCTGGTGCAACTGGCGGTACAACGCGGATGGCGGGTCTGGGCGACCGCGTCCGGCGCACATCATGAAAAGCTCAAGGCCCTGGGCGCAGTCGGCGTATTCGATTACCGCGAACCGGACTGGCAAAGCGCACTCGCAGCCAGCCTCGGCGAACGTCGTTTGCACGCCGTATTCGACACGGTCAGCGGCGCTCACGCGGCGAAAATGGCCGACCTGCTGGGCTACAACGGCCATCTGGTGTGCATTCAGGATCGTCAGGAAAGCGCGCCGCTGCCGGCGTTCACCAGCGCGATTTCGCTGCATGAAGTGGCATTGAACAGCTTCCACGTCCACGCCAGCCTGCACGATCGCCAGACCTTGCGCCGCAACGGCGAGCAGTTGCTGCAAGCCCTGCTGGACGGCAGCCTGATCGGCCCGGCGCTGCAGATGTTCAACTTCGATGAATTGCCCCAGGCCTTGCGCGCCCTGAAGGACGGCGCAGGTGGCGGGAAATGGGTGACGCGTCTGCCCGTCGTTTGAAAATCGCGTCAGTCGAGGCCTTCCCCAATGCCTTGACTGACCTCTCGGGTCAGACAATCAATCAGCGCCCGCGCCGAAGCCGACAGCTGCCGGTGCGGCGGGTAGATCACCGAGAACGGTCGGGAGCGCCCGCCCGACTGTTCAAGCAGGCGCACCAGTCGCCCGCTTTCGATCCGTTCGCGGACGATGAAGTCATAGGTCTGGCAGATGCCCAGCCCCTGCTCCGCCAGCGACACAATCCCCAACACATCGTCGGACACCTGAATATTGGCGCTGGGCAACCATTCGCGGTCTTCGCCCTGCTCACGGAACAGCCACGGTCCAACACGGCCAGTGCTGGGCATCACGAATGGCAGGCACGCATGCCGCTGCAAATCGTCGACGCGCTGCGGTGTTCCGGCCCGTCGCAGATAATCCGGCGCGGCCACCACACATAAATCCGCGTCTTCCAGCTTGCGCCCGATCAGCCCGCTGTCCGGCAACGCGCCCAGCCGAATAGCCAGGTCGAAGCCTTCGGCCACCAGATCGACGTTGCGATTGCTGATGCTCAACTCAACGCGCACTTGCGGATGCTGCCGGGTGAAACGGGCGAGCATGGCCGGCAAACGATAGTGGCCGTAAGTGGTCGGCACGCTGAGGCGCACGCGGCCGCTGAGTTCGCCGTCCTGTCCCTGAATCGTGCGCTCGGCGTCGTCGATCAGGCCGAATGCCGCCCGCGACTGCTCCAGGTACAACACCCCGGCATCGGTCAGACTCAGGCGCCGCGTGGTGCGCCGCAGCAACTGCACACCCAGGCGCGCCTCCAGCCGCGAAATCGCCCGGCTGACCACCGACGGCGTGGTTGCGAGAAACACTGCACCGGCGCTCAGCGACCCCTTTTCCACCACCGTGACGAACACTTCGACGTCGGCCAGATAATCGAATCGGCGACTCATCTTGATCTCCAGAGAACAAATGCTTTGCTGTGGTGCGAGTTTATCGCCGCGATGAGCATCAATACAGTGAGCCACACTTTCCTTCATCTTCTGGAATCGCCATGCGCTCAATCACACGTCTTGCTTTCGCCCTGTCTCTCTCCGTTGCCGCGTTGAACGCCCAGGCGGCCAATGTGCTGGTGGTGCTGTCGGACTCCGATCATCTCGATCTGAAGGACGGCAAGGTCTTCAGCACCGGTTTCTATCTCAACGAACTGATGCAACCGGTCAAGCTGCTGCTCGATGCCGGCCACACCGTGACCTTCGCCACCCCGACCGGCAAGGCGCCGACGCTGGATCGCTCCTCCGACGACAAGATGTATTTCAACAATGACGTGGCAGCCTTGCAGACCCACAAGGCGCTGCTGGAACAACTGAAGATCACCTCGCCCGGTGAATCGCCGGTCATCAGCCTGTCGCGGGTCGAGCAAGTCGGTTACGAGCATTTCGATGCCGTCTACATTCCGGGTGGCCACGCACCGATGCAGGATCTGCTGCACAGCCAGGCGCTGGGCAAACTGCTGAACAACTTCCATCAAACAGGCAAAACCACAGCGCTGGTGTGCCACGGCCCGATTGCACTGCTGTCGACCCTGACGGATCCAACCGCATTCACCCGCCGACTGGAAACCGGCAAAGCCACGACGGCAAACAACTGGACGTATGCTGGCTATAAGTTCACGGTCATCAGCAATCAGGAAGAAGAAATCGCCAAAGGCCTGTTGAACGGCGGCGCGATGAAGTTCTATCCGCAGACGGCGCTGGAAAAGGCTGGCGGTGTTTTCAGCAGTAACACGGCGCCGTGGGCCAGCCACGTAGTGGTTGATCGCGAACTGGTCACCGGACAGAACCCGGCGTCGGCCCTGGCCGTGGGCAAGACCCTCGTTGACCGCTTGAAGTGATCTCGGCGCCCTCGCACTTTCACCGTTTCGTCTAACCTGACGTTGCACCCGACGATGATTGCCCATCGACGGGTGCATCGACCTTGATGCCCACGAAACGGAGAATTCCATGCTCAAGCGAACCCTGGCACTGACCGCTGGTCTGGCCCTGTCCCTGTCCGCCGTGCTGGCGCAAGCCGCGGAGGTGTTGAAGGTCAGCGCGATTCCCGATGAAGCCCCGACCGAGCTGCTGCGCAAGTTCGAGCCGCTGGGCAAGTACCTGCAACAGCAATTGGGCATGGACGTGCAGTTCGTCCCCGTGGCGGATTACCCGGCGGTGGTTGAAGCGCTGGCTACTGACCGCCTCGATCTGGCGTGGCTCGGCGGTTTCACCTTCGTTCAGGCGCGGCTGAAAACCGGCAACGCCATTCCGCTGGTGCAACGTGAGCAAGACGCGCAGTTCACCAGCAAATTCATCACTGCCGACCCGAACGTCAAAAGCCTCGCCGACCTCAAGGGCAAGACCTTCGCCTTTGGCTCCGTGTCATCCACCTCCGGCAGCCTGATGCCGCGCTATTTCATGCTCAAGGACGGCATCAAACCGGAAAGCTATTTCAGCCGCGTCGGCTACTCCGGCGCCCACGACGCCACCGTCGCCTGGGTGCAGGCCGGCAAGGTCGACGCCGGTGTGCTAAACGCCAGCGTCTGGCAGAAACTGGTGGACGCCGGCAAGGTCGACACCAACAAGGTCAAGGTCTTCGCCACCACCCCGGCCTACTTCGATTACAACTGGACCGTGCGCGGCACCCTCGACCCGGCGCTGGCGGCGAAGATCAAAAAAGCCTTCCTCGACCTCGACCCGGCCAACCCCGAGCACAAGAAAATCCTCGACCTGCAAGCCGCCAGTCGCTTCATCGAAACCAGCCCGGACAATTACAAAGGCATCGAGGAAGCCGCCCGCGCCGCCGACTTGCTGAAATGACGCTGCGCCTCAAACAGGCTTTTCTGCACCACACCAATGGCGTGGAAGCCCTGCGCGGCTTGGATTTGCAGATCGAGGCCGGCGAGCAGGTGGCGATCATCGGCCCGTCCGGCGCCGGCAAATCCAGCCTGCTGAACCTGCTGGCGACCGCCATTCGGCCCAGCAGCGGCGACATCGAAGTGCTGGGCGAGCGCGCCTGGCATTTGTCCGCCCGCCAACGGCAACGCCTGCGTGCGCGCATCGGTCTGGTGCATCAGGCGCCACCGCTGCCGCCCCGGCAACGGGTGGTGACGGCGGTGCTGGCCGGCAAACTCGGGCAATGGTGCCTGGGCAAAAGCCTGATCAACCTGCTGCACCCGCTCGACGTGCCCGGCGCCCGCGCCGCCCTGGCAAAACTGGATCTGGCCGACAAACTCTTCAGCCAGTGCCAGCAACTGTCCGGCGGGCAATTGCAGCGGGTCGGCATTGCCCGCGTGCTGTATCAGGCGCCGGAGGTGTTGCTGGCGGATGAGCCGGTCTCGGCGATGGACCCGGTGCTGGCCGGGCACACGCTGTCGATCCTGTCGCGCCATGCCCGCGAGCACAACGTCACGCTGGTGGCGAGCCTGCACGCGGTGGAACTGGCGCTGGCGCACTTCCCGCGCATCGTCGGTCTGCGCGAGGGGCAGATCCTGTTCGACTGCCCGTCCGCGCAAGTCAGCCGCGACATGCTCGACACCCTCTACGCCAACGAACAACTGCAATCCCCGGCGCCCGCCGTTACCCCACTGATTGTGCAGATTCCGCGATGCTGAGCGCCGACACCCGCGACCCCGCCGCACTGCCACGGTTGCTGCTGACCGGACTGGCGATTGCCTTGCTCTGGCCCGGCATTCAGCTCAGCGAGCTGGATCTGGGCGTGCTATTTCATGCCGACAGCCAGAGCGAAATGGGCCGCTTCGTGTCGATGTTCTGGCCTCCGGCCCATGACCGCGAGTTTCTGCAATTACTGCTCAAAGCCACCCTGCAAACCCTGGCCATCGCCACCGCCGGCATGGCCCTGGCCCTGCTGTTGGCCGTGCCGGCCAGCCTGCTCGCCAGCCGCGCTTTGTCGCTGACCGCCGCCTCCCGCAGCGGCCGCCCGAGCCTGTTGGGCCGCCTGCTGCGATGGCCAGTGCGCGGATTGCTGATCTTCCTGCGCAGCGTGCCGGAAATCGTCTGGGCGCTGCTGTTCGTGCGCGCCGTCGGCCTCGGCCCGGCGGCGGGCGTGCTGGCCATCGCGATCACCTACAGCGGCATGCTCGGCAAGGTCTACGCCGAAATCTACGAATCCACCGACCAACGCCCGGCCCACGCCCTGCTCCAGGCCGGCAGCGGCCGCCTCTCCAGCTTCGCCTACGGCGTGCTGCCCAACGTCGCGGCGGAACTGCTCTCCTACACCGTCTACCGCTGGGAATGCGCCATCCGCGCCTCGGTGGTCATGGGCTTCGTCGGCGCCGGCGGCCTCGGCCAACAGATCGACCTCTCGATCCGCATGTTCGCCGGCGGCGAAGTCGCCAGCATGCTCCTCACCTTCCTCCTCCTCGTCCTCGGCGCCGACCAACTCAGCCGCCTACTGCGCTGGAGGCTGGCATGAAACGCCTGATCAACTCGG
Source organism: Pseudomonas sp. NFIX49 (assembly GCF_900115915.1). Classification (NCBI taxonomy): domain Bacteria; kingdom Pseudomonadati; phylum Pseudomonadota; class Gammaproteobacteria; order Pseudomonadales; family Pseudomonadaceae; genus Pseudomonas; species Pseudomonas sp. NFIX49. The sequence goes on from NZ_FOYE01000007.1 coordinate 210,680, forward strand.
TGCTGATTCTCGCCATTGTTGCGGCCGTTATCGCCTCGTTTACCTACCTGGGCCTTGATCTTGAAGAACTCGGCAGCGCTACCAGCCTGAAACAGATGGGCTTGTATGTGGCACGTTTCCTCAGCCCCGACCTGAGCGGCGACTACCTGAGCGCCATCCTGCGCGGGTCGATGGAAACCCTTGCCATGTCGGCCCTCGGCACCCTCCTCGCCGCTGTGCTGGGCTTGTTATTGGCGCTCCCCGCCGCTGGCCGATTTGGCTGGTTTTTTCAGAGTGCCGCGCGCCTGGTGCTCAACGCACTGCGCGCCATACCCGAATTAGTGTGGGCTGCTTTGATGGTGCTGGCGGCTGGGCTTGGGCCGAATGCCGGGACACTGGCACTGGCCCTGCACACCACGGGCGTGTTGGGGCGGTTGTTTGCCGAGGCGCTGGAGAACACGCCGCCGGAACCGGCGGATGCGATTCGGTTGCAAGGGGGCAATCCGGTTTTGGCGTTCTGCTACGGCACGCTGCCGAACCTGGCGCCGCAGTTGCTGGCGTACTGTTTGTATCGGTGGGAGAACAATATCCGGATGGCCAGCGTGCTGGGGTTTGTCGGGGCTGGGGGGTTGGGACAGATGCTGTATGTGAGCTTGAGTTTGTTTCAGGAGGCGCAGGCGGGGACGGTGATTTTGGCTATGCTGATTTTAGTGTGGGGGGTGGATTGGTTGAGTGGTTGGGGTCGGGGGCGGTGGGTTAAGGCCTAAATATTTCCATTTCCCTTTGAACTGCCCCTACGTAACAAAAGAGGTTTTGCCTATTGAAAATGAAGCAATTGGTGACGAAAAAATCCAAAAAACCATACGAATAAAAAATCATCAAAAGTACCCATGCACTTTTATCATATGCCGCTTCAAATCTTGCTCCTTCACTTTCTTCTTACACTTCAAACAGACAACCAAATCCTTCTTTGCCAGAACCTTCATCTTTCTATTAACCCACTTATCAGTACCAAACACGTACGATGGCTCATCCAGTGGCCATATGCGACCAAAAGCAGGCTCATATACACACAACTTGCCCAAGAGAAAACCCGCATTATTTTTTATTCTCAAATTGATAGACTTCGACCTCCCCGTCTCAATTGTTATATTGGTATAAGTTTTTAACCCATCAACATTGCAAGCTTTGACGACACCTATAATCTCATCACCAACAGGACTGAACTGACCTTCACCAATGGAGAACAGAGCGTTCTGCACGCTTGCATCAGGCTCGAAACATGCATGCTTAAACCATGGAGGTCCTAGTGGAGGATCAATCCAGACTGAACCACCATTGTGCCGAATGAAGTAAACTTCCCCTTTACATACTGGACAGCTCGTACAAAAGCAATTGCTTTCTGAACTAATCGTATAACCTGAATAGTCAAAAACCTTCGAATTACCTGGATGGATACATCCGCCCTGTGAATGTATCGGTATGCATCTACCGTTTACATATCGAAAGTCTATTGAATTACCACATCGACTACATATACTCATATTTTTCGACTATAGAATTAATTAGAATAACAAAACAAATCCACATTCCAGAACCTTGCACCTTTACTTGATAAAAATTTAGCAATCTACCAAGCACTTATACTTATTTACAACTCTGCAACCCTCCAATTTTTTGAGATTTCAAGCCACATAACTATAAAATTATTGAATCCTCAACTGCACCGAAATATAAGCAGAGGGGCTGATTTATCTTGCTTCGAATAGAAAATTCGCCCCTCTTTCTTTTATTTTCGGGTTCTCTTCAGGCTCGGGAATATCTGAAAACGCCTTTAACATTTTCGGCAAGATACCCCCCAACTGAATCGGCACCTATCAAACCAATGAAGATACTTTTCGGCACATCAAAATACTGATAGAGCGTGCCATTCTTAAACTCTACCTCTAAAGTCTCACTTTCTTCATCATAGCCCACTGATTCTACGTTCGAAGATGACACAGAAACTCGTTCCATAACTTTCCCCTATGGTTTTACTTTTTCAATTCTTGGATTTTGAGCACGCCACGTCTCTACCAATTCTTCATAGTTAGGACTATCCTCCATCTTTATCCCCCAGCCACCCGGAGCAAGCGATTCATCCATTGGCAACTCGTCGTATACAACAGGATCTTGACTATCAGGTCTTCGATTCTTTGGAGGTGCTTGAATAGACGTTCTCATAGGAAGCTTTACCGCTTCACCTAAAATGATAGCTTCTCCGGTCCTCAAAATTGGAAGCATGCTAGTTAATCCATCTAAATTATCAGACAGCGCCGAGGTGATGTGCGCGCGATCTGTTGAATTGGCTAGCCGGAGGGCAAAAAAAGTTCCACATTGAGAAAGAACTGTAGGATCAATTTCTGATGGACGTTGGCTCACTATCATTGCCCCAATGCCATACTTTCGCCCTTCCTTTACAATTCGCTGTACAATTTTTGAAGCCATACCCTTGGCGCTATCATTTAGATATATATGAGCCTCTTCCATAACAATTAACAATGGTCGATGCCTGCCACCCTGAGATAAGTTTCTCGCCCAGAAAAGAGCTTCATATAATATCCTAAGCACGGCACCTATAGTAGTTTGCAAAATATCTGGAGGAACACCAGACAAATCCAAAATTGAAACAGCCTTTCCACCAATCCAACTTTCAAGAAGCTTATCCAAGTCGCTCGTCACACGACCATCCTCCTCAGGCATCCAATCACCCGGGCGAAATATAAAATCATACCTAGGGATTCGAAGTTTTGTGCCAAGCAGCAAAACGTTTTTACCGATATTCAGCGAACTCGGCAGATAATTTATTTTTTCCTCGCCAGCCTCGTTAACAACATTTTTGAATATTGGTGGAATACCTATTGAAGGATTCCCCTTTAATTCGTTCCCTTTAGCATCAAGCTCGTAGGCGAGATTATCCATCGGTTTACCTGGGCGCCCTTTGTAGTACGTTGCAAATGTTTCGACAAAAAGCTCATACCAAAGATGATGAATACTAAAAGGTATGGGGGAATCCACACTTATTGAGTCCAAAGAAGCACCAGCCTTAGGGTGCTTCGCAACCGAATCCACCTTCAACTTATGGACTCTCTCCATAACAATATTTTTTTCTTTTTCGTTGCTAAACTCACCAAAACTTATCTCGCAGAGCTCGTCAAAATTCAATGCCCAAAATGGAATTTGCAGTTCGTTCTCTTTAGTTTTAGATGACTTGATTGAGCTTATCTTAAAAATGTCAGCCTTATCACTTAGAGCTGACCCATATTCTCCATGCAAATCGAGCATAATAATTCGGGCGGACGGATATTTTGAATTATCGGACAAGGCATTCATAATGCTTGCTATAGTTGTTGATTTTCCTGACCCCGTAGTACCCACGACAGCAGAATGCCGGGTAATAAGCTTATTTATATCTATAAGAGCAGGAATTGACTCTGCATTTGAAACATGTCCGAGCTTTACAAAATAAGGCTTTTCAGGCCGACCATAAATTGCCTTTAGTTCCTTTTCCGAAACTAAATGAACTTCATCTCCAATAGTAGGATATTGCGACAAACCTCTTTGGAATGACCCGTTGCGCTGCCCCTCTCCGACAAGTTGAATTCTCATCCAACGATTACTTTGAGCGTCGCTATTCGTCTTGCTCTCCGGAACAGCACTAGCGCCAACCTGGCTAACAATTCCGAACAAATCGGAAAACCCTATAGGTATCCTCACAAAGCTTCCGATTTGCCCAACTCTATATCCTTGACCATCTATGTATATAAAACCTGTAAGAGACTGTTTGGATAAGGAAATACTAACCGCCGTCCCATTCACATCTTGAACGTCACCCAGATATGTTTCCTTACTAGCCATTAACTGCCTCCTTGAGCCGAACCAATTATTCTTTTGAGGAAGCTTGTAAATACAGAAAAATCACCCAACTTGACAGAGCTTACTGTTCGACCTGATTCATCACCAGATGTAGAAGACGTAACAAACGCTTTTATATCAACATCAGAATCATCACTTTCGGGAAACAAAGCCCACCGACCTATGTTAGTGCCTATGATCGCTTTATTGAAGGTCCAGACATTTAGATTATGCTGATTTTTTGCTAGGCGATACGCTTCTGGATATCGTTCTTTCTGCTCCGTGGCAGAAAGCGACTCCTCAAAATCCCCATACATCAGAGCAAGGACCATCGCAGTAGGATTAGCTTTTAGAGCATTTACTATGGCGTCATTTAAATGACCGTCATTAAATGAATAGCCAGACATAATTAGCAATGACGATTTTTTCCGAATAAAACGATTTAGCTGATCAATTAGCGCAAGATAGGGCATCTTCCGACTTTCTTCATACTTCAAATGCGAAGGATATATCAAGTGAGATGCGTCCTCTTTAATCTCCGAAGATCGATAGACCTTTTTTTGATTAGCCGCATCCACTTTATACCAATTAATTGACCCGTGAATCTTCCAAAGTCTAGTCCAGTGAATTGGTATTAGATTATCCTCCAACGCCCTCAAATCAAAAAAAGATCTCCGGGCACCCACGAATCCGTCAAAATACTCAATCTCCAGATCTTCCAGAGACTGCTCCATCAACAAATCGTAATTCGTGGTAAAAATCTCGACGGGAGTTTTTCTGTCAATGGAGCGAATCCACTTACACAATTGATGATATGGCGTATCTTGATTTGGAAGTAACACATCAATTTTTTTAACAATAATTTTGCAAACTTTCCTCTCTAATTCTAATAACGCCTCCTCGCTCAAGCCTCTGACATCTCCGCCCTTTGACACAGCCGAAAGGCTTCTTAAAAAGCTTAAAATATCCTCTATATTTTCGGAGTTCCTTTCTGCCTTAACCAATTCAGCCAAGAGAACTTGATAATGAGCGTCACCAGTAAGATGGTCATTAATAAATCTTGTAAGATTCGCCACATCAGGAATTAATGGCCATTCATCAGTCGGCATACTAACTGATAGAGGACAGCCTGCTGATAGAAAGAAGCCAATGGACTCATTATCTTGCGACAAGGATTGACGAAGATATTTTAAGTGTCTAACAGGATCATGAACTCCTTCCATTCAACCATTACCTCTCTGAAATAAATACTTCAATTATTCCCAAATCAGAGGGGCTTAACATGGCATCCCGCCTGATGTTTCCCTGCGTGCGGTGACTGAACCCTGCAGGTTAGCTTGCGTTGATACTAGCGCTTTTATAGCGAAATGCCATGTCAGTGACATGTATGAACGGGGAACGGTTTTTGAGCCCTTCAGCAGCAGCGTGTCAGTCGCAACAACACGAGAAAATAGGGGACGGAGAAAATAGGGGACGAATTTATTTTCACAAGATGAGCCCCTTCTCTTGGCCAATGAAGGCACTGTGATAGCATGCTTGCGCCTCCCCCCGGAGAGGGGGAATTTTTTCTACATCCCGCAAGGAATATGCCCTCGTGAAAGACTTCGTCATCAGCGTCAACAACACCGTCCTGTATCTCTCCCTGGCATTCATCTGGCTGGTCGCTATCGTCGCGATTTTCACCAGTGGGTTCTTGCCGGCGCTGGGTATCTTCGTGGCAGGCACCCTTTGCTGGTGCATCATTTCCGGCTTCTGGTTCGTCCAGTCGGCGACCTACGAAGAACTGCGCAAGCTGAACGCCAGCAAAAACTGAAACATCAGGGTGGGGTCGTAAGTGCCCCGCCCTACCCTGAACGCTTGGTTCCGTGCCAAGCGTTCTCGCCCACCGCGAATGGCTCGCAAAAATCCCGCATTTTCCGAAATCCTGAAATTCCCGCCTTCCCTTTCTGCCAATAAAGCCCAGTACTATCTTTCAAGAAATATCCCCGTCTCTTGTCCTCATCCACTGAGTGGCGAACTCAAGGAGTTTTGGTTTTGGGACATCTTCTGACTGAGCCGCAACTGACCGACGTCAGAGCTGCACTCTCCTGGCCTTTCAACGATTTCCCGACCGATTACGACTACATCGCGCGTGAGGTCGAAGGTGTCGATCCGGACGTGCTGTACAAAATCCTGTATTCCGAAGTGGCGCCCGTGTGTTTCACCAATCTTGCAGCTGTCTTGCCCACTATCTGGACAGGCTTCGATCCTGACTCGCTCAGAGCCTCAATAGAAGAAAGGCTCGCTGCGAGAAAACGTAACTGGTTTCGCAGGCAGTTTGATAAGGCGTTGGTTCGCTGGCTTCAATACAACTACGGCTACATCTGGAAGGAGATTTCCTCCAGGCTTTGAGCGCTTAAACAAGCCCGTTTAAAGCAACCCGCCGTAACTTCCCCAAGGCTACAACGCCTTGCGTCATTGCCTACGACTACGCCAGAATCCGCCGGCTTGTGTGTCTACAGCGCGGGTTTTATCGTTTCCGGGTCACTGAAAAACAGTGATCGGGTTTGGTAGCCCGAGACAAACACAAGATGCAGAGCTCACCATCGCGGCGGTCAATCGCCCCGGTTTTATGGTGGCCATGCACAGGGCGTCTTCGGACGCGCCGGTCTCCTTGTGTCCCGGTCTACCAACCTGCGTATGGCCACCACCCAACGTTTGGTAGCGTGTGGGTGATGGCTCCTGATGACGACACAAGGAGATACATCATGATCAAACCAACACCCAACCCACCCGAAACCGACCCCACCTCCCCCTACGAATCCCCCAACTCCAAAAAACTCCACGACGCCGCCGAGCGTGCGCTGGATCACTACCTCTTCCCCGCCGCCGGGATCATGTCGTCCTTGAACGAGCCCGAGCGGATGTACCTGGCCAATCCGAAATTCAACACTGAATGCCTGCTGGCCAACGCCAGCGAAAACCTGGGGGCGGCCAGTGAGATGCTCAGCAATTTCGCGGCTACGCTTGATCCGTCGCATCGCAAGACGGCGATCGGTATTACGCAGATCGTGATGATCGCCGAGCTGGCGGTGAATCAGGCGCTGGATCACGTCGAGGTCGCGTAACCAGGCGATGGCTGTAGGAGCCGTTCGCGGCGGCTTCTATAGCGCGATTCGTTGAGTCTCCCGCTGCTGCAGGAAAAAGCGCGGCTCAAGAGGTTATGGAATGCATAACAGCCCGGGCCGACACCCTCGTCAACGACGAAGGCGTCGGCCCGGGCTGTTTGCGTTTCAGTAAATCGAACCACGGGGCGTTGATCCAATTACTGCATCGAATGCACATATGAACTGCAGCCACCCCGACTAGTGCTCCCCACGCCGACCTTTAGACTCTTCCCCACGATCAACGTAAGGGAGCGTTCAACATGATCACCACCGCCGCCATCCATCAAACCGGTGAGCCTCAAGTCATTCAGCTGGAGCAATCCACCGCGCAAACACCCGGCCCCGGCGAGGTCTGGCTTGAGCAGTTCGCCATTGGCGTCAACCCGCTCGATTTGAGCCAACGTTCCGGTGCCGCGCCGTTGGCGTTGCCCTCCGGATTGGGGCTTGAAGGCGCCGGGCGGGTCGTGGCGGTGGGGGCCGATGTGACGAACGTGGCCGTCGGCGACCGCGTCGCTTATGCCACGGGCCCTGTCGGCGCCTATGCCAGCTCCCGCCTCTACCCGGCCAATCGGCTGGTGAAAATCCCCGACAGCCTGAGTTTCGAGGACGCGGCGGCGGTGCTGTTGAAGGGCGTTACCGCGCAGTATTTGCTCAAGTCCACTTACCCGGTCGGGCCGGGTTCGACGGTGCTGATCTACGGCGCGGCCGGTGCGCTGGGGCAGATCATGGTGCCGTGGGCGAAGCATTTGGGGGCGTTTGTTATTGGCGTTGTGTCCAGCGCCGAGAGTGTCGAGCGGGCCCGGTTGGCGGGTTGTGATGAGGTGTTGGTGTTCGATGCGGCGACGCTGGCCGACGCGGTGGCCGACCTCACCCAGGGCAAGAAAGTGGATGTGGTGTACGACCCGATTGGTCGGGTGTCTTTCGAGGCGTCGTTGAATCGCCTGCGCCCGCGCGGGTTGCTGGTGTCGTTCGGCATGGCGTCGGGGGCGCCGGCGCCGGTCGAGATCAGCACCTTGAATGCCAAGGGTTCGCTGTTCCTGACCCGACCGTCCCTCGCCGCCCACACCGCCACGCCGGAGGAATACCAGCAGCGCGCAAAGGACGTGTTGCAAGCGATTGACGCCGGTATCATCCGGCCCAATGTCGGGCGTCGTTATCCGCTGGCGGACGCCGCCCGGGCCCATGCCGATCTGCACCGGGGCGGTTTGCCGGGGGCGGTTGTGCTGGTGCCTTGAGTCTTTTTTCGGGTCATCCACGAGGGTTGTCGTTGCATGGATCTGTTCGATAGCCGTCAGGCCGATGAAGTCGCCACCCTGCTGGCCCTGGCCGAGCACGGCTCGTTTGCGGCGGCAGGCCGGACGTTGCAGCGCCATCCCTCGGTGCTGTCGAAACGGCTCAGCGCGCTGGAGTCGCGGCTGGGGGTGCGGCTGATCGAGCGCACCACCCGGCAATTGCGTTTCACCGATGAGGGGCAACGGCTGGTGGCGCGGTTCGGGCATGCGGTCAGCCTGATCGCCGAAGCGGAACAGGATGCGCGCGAAGGCGCCGCCGAAGTTCGCGGGCGTTTGCGCATCGCCCTGCCGGCCGCCATGGGTCGGCTGTGGCTGGGCGATATCGTTTCGGCGTTTGCCTTGGCCCATCCGAACGTCGCGCTGGAGGTGGAATATGCCGAGCGCTTTGTCGATATCGTCGCCGAGGGTTTCGACGCGGCGATCCGCATCGGCGAGCTGGCGGACAATCGGCTGGTGGCGAAGAAACTCTGCGATCACCGCCGAATCCTGTGTGCCGCGCCCTCCTACCTTCAACAGCACGGCGAGCCGAAAACGCCGGCGGATCTTGCCGATCATCATTGCCTGGGGTTTACCGGGTTGCATTCATATCCCGAGTGGCGGCTGACCCGAGGCGACGAGAAATACACTCTGAAAATCCGCAGCCGACTGGTCAGCAACGACAACGAAGCGCAGCTGTGTGCCGCGCGCATGGGCGTGGGGATTTTGGCCGGCGGCGACTGGCTGATGACCAAAGACCTGCGCGAGGGGCGTCTGGTGCGGGTGCTGCCCGAGTGGCAACTGGATGCGGACACGGGGGTTTATCTGGTGCGGCCTTCGGCGCGGTTCAACACGGCGACGACTACGGCGTTCAAGGACTGGATCGAGGGGGCGTTTGCTGAAGGTGCGCCTTGGGTGACGCTTGCCCGCTGATTTGCAAACCGTGATGGGAAATCGTGTCGGCCCTTTTTGCCCATTCCTGATGGGAATGCCCCCATAAAAAACATGAATTTTATTTAAAGCGCTCAATCTTTTAGCGTGGCCATTCTGCATATGGAGATGACGCTATGAATGACTCAAGCCTGCGCCTTTACGTCGATGCTCAATTCACCAGTCCCTACGCAATGTCGTGCTTTGTGGCCCTTCGAGAAAAGGGAATCGAATTCGAAATAAGCACCTTGGATCTGGACAAACTGGAGAATCAAGCCAGCGATTACGCCCGTCTTTCGCTGACTCAGAGAGTCCCCACCCTCGTGCATGGCGACTTTGCGTTGTCGGAGTCATCGGCGATCACCGAATACCTGGAAGATGTGTTCCCCCAGACACCTGTTTACCCCCAGAACCCACAAAAACGCGCTGCGGCGAGACAAGTTCAAGCGTGGCTACGCAGTGATCTGCTCCCGATCCGACAGGAGCGCTCTACCCTTGTCGTGTTCTATGGACAGAAATACGGACCGTTGTCAGCGTCGGCTGAGGCTGCCAGGCAAAAGTTGGTTGAGGTCGCTCAATGGCTGCTGACCGACAATCCGGATTACCTTTTTGGTGAATGGTCGATCGCCGACGTTGATCTCGCCTTGATGCTGAACCGATTGATACTCAACGGGGACACGGTGCCGGCTCAACTGGAGGATTACGCTCAACGCCAATGGCAGCGCCCGACGGTACAAGAGTGGATTAAGCTGGAACGACCTCGAATTTAGCGGTACTAAAAATGGGGACAGATTTACTTTTCAGAAAATAAATCCGTCCCCTTTTCTCTTGCGTCCCCTTTTCTGTCCCCTTTTCTCGCCACGCTCAGTTCGGGAAGGATTTCTCACTCAGCCCGCGCACCGACGCGGAAATCACCGCCCGCGCCGAGGGGATGGCGGACATGTTCAGCGCTTACATGATTGCGCTGAACGCCAGATGAAGTTCGCTTTGCACAACCATAGCTTGCCAATACCGAAATTCTGGTCTGCACAGGATTGATATTTAAATACCAATGCACGCCCCCCCACATTCTGATCAGTTTGTTACAACAAGGCTTTCTTTCACTTGGATATAACTATTAATCATAAGTATAAAATATTTTCCTCAGCCATTTACCCCACCATTCATTTGACAAGGAGAATACTGTCTAATACTGTTCATCCGCTTTGTACGATATCGGCATGCAGTCATGGCTGGAAACTCTACACAGGGATCGCATTGCCTTTTGCCAAGTCGCAAGCATATTAATACATGCGCAACCAACGACAAATTGGAGAGATAGAATGGAATCTCAGAAATGCGAAGTGGTCATTAGTGGAGAGCGTGAAATTGACAAGCCTGTTGTTGCATTAACCAACTGCGAGGTTGTCTTTTCCAGCAAGGATGAACTTGACCGGTGTATCATCGCCGTCAAAGAATCTGATAAAAAGCTGGCTGCACGCCCGCTGGAATCGGTTCTTTATGACTGGCAAATGATGACTGTCGTCAAAGGACTGACTATGTTTTTCGGAGTGAGGTGGTATGACCGCGAATACTTCGACAAAAACCGAGACATCTACAAGAACCAGATGCATGGACACTTGTTTTCGAAATTTGGCGTTAGTGCGGAAAGTTTTAACGTCAAGCACTTCGTAGCAGGTTAGCCTGACGCATGAGATCTGCAAGATGGATAACCCTTGCAGATCTCGTGCAATTAAAGGACATATGGCTTGAGCATATTTAGAAAGTATCTTTGCCTTGAAGCTTTAATATGGATATATCTCGGCTGTTGGAATGCAACCGTGCCCCTTATTATCGTTCAGCGTGGAAACTTGTTGGAGCTGGCAACCTATGAAACGGGGCTGGCCCTTGCCGCCGTCATTTCCATACTGTTTTTGGCGTCCCGCGTCGAAGTCATGCGACGCAGCACCGCTCTAAGAGCGGGTTGTATCGCCATTGCGTTGACCGGCATCCTGCGCTACGTGTCTGTTTCCGCTTCGTATTCGATAGAGGCTCTGCTGATAATTGACATCCTTGCGGTCGCGGCTTTCGGCGTCGTTCAATCTCTTTTCGGTGTTTATCCAGCTGAAACCGTAGAAAAAGTTCGAATAGAACATGCCTTTCGCATCCGGCGCATCATCGTAACCATAAGTCGCGTTATTGGCCCGCTCCTGGCGGGCGTTGTCATTGGATTGTCTTCCCCACAAGCCTCACTTCTCTTTGCAGCCATTGTGGGTGTGTTCGCAATGGGGTTAGCGTTCGTATTGCCGCACAGCGTCAAATCCGACTCGACACAGATAAAATCGCCGGCACAACGAGTTCGGGAAATGTTTTTGGGAATTAGACTTAAATTAATTCTTCCACCTGAAAGATTCCTGACTGTTGCTGGTTTCATGTTGAGCCTGGCTGTTACTGCCACAGTACCCATGCTGGTTCCAATTCAAATTCACACCCATAATCTCGCTGAAAGCAGTGTCGGCCTGTTCAACGCCATATTTGCGGGAGGCGCAATCGGTGGCCTGTTATTTTTGAGCCCGCTTGTTGCCAGAAGACACAACCAGCGAAACAAATATATTGGACTCTGGACTTTATTAACCGCCTCCCTCGTCACAGCGGCTCTCTCTGTCGAAGTCTGGCAACTGGCTCCATGCCTCTTTATTGCAGGAGCTTCCAGTGCCTCGCTTTCACTGATTGGGATGGATAAGAGAACTGTCTCGGTGCCGTCTGGAGTTCGTATCAGATTAATGGCCGCCACACTTATTGTCGGCCAACTCGCAAATTCGGCCTCTTATATGATGATGGGAACAACGATGATGCAGTTCGGCACCCATGGTTTGCTATTGGTTTACTGCGCAATTTTCCTGTTTGTCTTGTTTCATGCAGCACTTTCGAAGTCCATCTGGTTTTTCCTTGAAGATGCGGCAGACTCCGAACTTTTTTATAAAAATAACCATCCCGGACTGGAGTCGATCATGGTTTCGGTTGCAAAGTGATGGATGCCGGATACCCGCTGCCGCCAATAAACCCGGATTGATTCCGCAGAACACCACGTAAAGGTCTTCGGTCAGGATGTCTTCAAGCCGCATATGCCCCTATCTCCCCAAACCGAACTTTGCCCAAGGCCCACATTCGATCCAGTTGGCAACTGGTCCGTGGATCGGCCTCGAAACTGTAACTGTTCATCCTGCAGACCTTGAGCGAAATTAAGGCCACTCCCCGCCCGAAATGAAGTGAGCACACGCCGTGGATCTGACCTTCACCACCCTCCTCGTCACCTTCGCCGGCGTGTTCCTGATCTGCTTCATGAAGGGCGCGTTTGGTGGCGGCTTTGCGATTGTCGGAATTCCGCTGTTGTCGCTGGTGATGGACCCGATCACGGCTGGCGGGCTGCTGGCGCCATTGTTCGTCGCCATGGATCTGTTCAGCCTGCGCTACTGGAAGCCTTCCACCTGGTCAAAACCCGACCTGAAGTTGTTGGTACCAGGTTTGATCGTCGGCATCGGCGCCGGCTATTTGCTTTTCCGGGTACTGGACCACCGCGCCATCGCCATCGTCATGGCGGCGATCACGCTGTTGTTTGTCGGTTTGTGGTTCAAAGCGGGCGGAGAAGTCCGAGTGCGGCCGCGCTCCTCACCCAAAGCCGTGGCTGCCGGCATTACTTCGGGTATCACGACGATGGTGGCGCATTCCGGCGGGCCGCCACTGGCGATCTATCTGCTGCCGCTGGGGCTGAGCAAGCAGATGTATGCCGGAACGACCAGCCTGTTTTTCACCGTGGGCAATCTTCTCAAGGCAGTGCCATGGCTGCTGCTGGCCAAACCTACCGGCAACGTGCTGACACTGATGCTCGTCAGCTTGCTCGCTGTACCCTGCGGCGTCTGGCTGGGCTGGCGGCTGCACGCCAGACTGGACCAGCGTCAGATGTACCGCGCCTGTTATGGCTTGCTGGTGGTCACGGCGTTGAAGTTGTTGTGGGATGGAGTCGGGGGATACATGGCCTGAACGAAGTTCAGGCCGGGCCGGGGTTATTTGAACGCAGGCACGGCAACCGATTGATCCGAATGCTGGACGGATGAAATAGGCTTCATACCATTGCGAATCGACAACCTGGAGGTTGATTTGAAAACAGAGAGTGCAAGGCGTGTGATTGTCATCGGTGCCGGCATCGTGGGTGCGTCCGTCGCTTATCACCTGGCTTGCAAAGGTGCGCAGGTCACTGTGATCGAGGCCGGTGAGGTCGCGAGTGGCGTGACCGGGCGCTCGTTTGCGTGGATCAACACGTCGCACAGTGGGCCCGATCCCATTGCGCAACTGCGCGCTGCGGCAATCCAGGAGTATCACCGGCTCGAAGCGGAACTGCCGGACGTGAAGATTCATTGGACGGGCGCCCTGAGTTATCCGCCCGGCACAGACCTGGAAGCGTCAGCCAACCTGCTCACTCAAGCACAAATTCTCGACCTTGAGCCGAACCTCAAAAATCCCCCTCGACAAGCCTTTTACAATCCACAGGAAGGCGCATTGGACGCCGTGCAAGCCACCCATGCGTTGATCGCCGGTGCTCAGGCTCTTGGAGCGATGGTACTGGTGCATACCCAAGTGCAGGGTTTTACCCTCCGCGATGCAACGGTGACTGGCGTCGAAACCGCAACCGGTGCCATCGAAGCTGACGTGGTCGTATTGGCCGCAGGAACGGCCATCAGGCAACTGACTGAAACTCTGAACCTATCCCTTCCGATCGAGGCCTCGCCCGCTGTTTTCATCCGCTACAGGATGCAACCCGATCGGGTGAATACCCTGATCTCCAGTCCTGAGATGGAAGTCAGACAGGATTCGCAAGGGATCTTGCTGGCGGCGGAAGACTATCTGGACAACTCCCTGGAGAACCGCCCGCAAGCCATAGCGCAACGAACCGCGGCGGCCATCCGCAACGAGTTGGCGGGTATCATTTCCATTGAGCCAGAATTGGCGTGTATCGGGCTCAGGCCCATGCCTGCGGACGGCGTGCCCATCATCGGTTATCTGCCCGGGATCGGCGCAATGTACGTTTGTACGATGCACCCTGGCGTCACACTCGCGGCAGTCGCAGGCCGCCTGGTCAGTGACGAGCTGATCGACGATCAGATTTCACCTGCCCTGGCGCCATGCCGGCCTGACCGTTTTTTCAAGACGTAAGAACAAGCCCGCGGTGGCCGGGCCGAGCACTCCCATTGACCGCATCAATAACAACCATTAATTCAATGAAGTTCTCATATCAAATCGAAAGCGTAGGATCTGCTCCATACCAACCCACTGCACACGGAGTACAGAACCATGAAACGCCAGACAATCCTCGGCATCGCCTTTTCGCTCTTCGCCCTGAATGCTTTTGCGGCGACTGAAACCGATCCACTGTTCAGCGATGCTGTTGCCGCTGCGACTCAAACCGACCCACTGTTCAGCGATGCTGTTGCCGCTGCGACTCAAACCGACCCACTGTTCAGCGATGCCGTAGCTGCGACCGAAACTGATCCGCTGTTCAGTGACGCCGTTGCCGCGACTGAAACCGATCCGCTGTTCAGTGATGCAGTTGCCGAAGGTGGTTCTGACCGTCTGATCGAAAGTCGTAACGCCTGAATGCTGGGTTTTACCGCAGTACCCGACGAAAGCCCGGCCTTATCCGCCGGGCTTTTTCATATGGGGACAGATCTATTTTTCAATCAAAGGCGCCATTCAGCACTTCATAAATCAGCCCTGTAGCCAGCGCGACCAGGATCAGATCGGTGCCGACCTGCTGCCATTCATAGCCGTCGTAGTGCGGCAGTCTGCCGACCAGTCGACCATCGAGTTTCTTAGCTATCCCGGGCGGCAGCGGTTTGCCCCGCGCCAGGTTCTTCTGAATGCCGGGCGGCAACGCCGGGCCCGGGGTCCAGTAGCCGCGATAGCCGTCCACAATCCCGATCACCCCGCCGCGATCGATACTCGGGCCGTGCCCCTGATAACCGCCCCCGCCTTTTTTCCCCTGATTGCCATGATCCTGGCTGTTATGCGGGTTACCTTTGCCCTGCCCCTTTCCGTTGCCAGGATCGGCCAGCGCTGACACCGAAGTGCTCAACAGCGCAATACAGGTCGTGGTCGCAATCAACGTGCGTAAACCGGACATGGGTCGTTCCTTGAATGAATAGGTGTGTTTGGATTCTAGTCAGTTTTTTTTACAGGCATGGAGAGATGGCCCTGTCATCGCGGTCACGCGGCGACGCATCTGGAAACCGTGAGCCTCAGAAACATACGAATGGACACGACTGAGCGTTCGTTCCGGCTGACTTTGCGTTCGGGATCGTGAAATCATTCATTTGACTTGCTTGCCTAAGGCAACTATATAGTTGCCTAAAGCAAACATATGAGCATCACGCCATGTCCACGATCACCGACCGCGCCGACATCGTCCGGCAGTTCAACCGTTTCTACACCCATCAGATCGGCGTGTTGCAGGAACACTTGCTGCAAAGCGACTACTCGCTGACCGAGCTGCGCATCCTCTACGAACTTGCGTCCCAGGGCGATCTGACCAGCACCGACCTGCGCCAGATGCTGGGCCTCGACGCAGGCTACATGAGTCGCCTCATCAGCGGTTTCGACAAAAGAGGCCTGATCCAGAAAGTCCCCTCCGCCACCGACGCCCGCGCCAGTCAACTGCACATCACCGACCTCGGCCGCGAAATCCTCGCGCCGCTGGAGCAAGCCTCGCGGCAAGAAGTCATCACCCTGCTCGAACGCCTGTCCGAACCGCAGCAACTGCAACTGATCGCATCGATGAAGCAGATCCAGACGCTGCTCGAGGGTGGTCAGCCAACGACCTATCTGCTGCGCGATCCGCAGCCCGGTGACATGGGTCTGGTGGTGCATCAGCAAACCGCGATCTACAGCCGTGAATACGGCTGGAATTCAGAGTTCGAAGCGCTGGTGGCAGAGGTCGTCGCCAAATACCTGCGCGAATTCGACCCAACCGGCGAGCGCTGCTGGATCGCGGAGAAGGACGGCAAGGTGGTGGGTTCGGTGTTCGTCATCCGCCACGACGAAACCACCGCGAAACTGCGCATGCTCTACGTGGATGCCAGTGCGCGGGGATTGGGGATCGGCAATCGGCTGATCGAGGAATGCCTGCGTTTTGCCCGGGATGTCGGCTACAAAAAGATGATTCTGTGGACCACCAGCAATCTGGTGGATGCCCGCCGGTTATACCAGCGGGCAGGATTTGAGCTTGTCGAGGAAGAGCCGATTCACAGCTTTGGCAAGGATTTGGTCAGTCAGACGTGGGCGATTGCTTTGTGAGGTCTATGCCCAGTCTTTATAGCCAGGCGGAACGGGGCACAAACCACGTGTGATTGCGCCCGGAACGGCTCAGTGCGGACTGGCGGTCGGACGAACCACGATCTCACTCACATCGACATCGTCGGGCTGTTCGATGGCATAGGCGAGCGCTCGCGCAATGGCGTCTGCATTGAGCGCCACACGGCGGAAGGCTTTCATTTCCTCGCGGGCCACCTCATCGGAAATCGTATCCGCCAATTCGGACTCGACCACACCCGGGCACACCACGGTGACGCGGATCTTGTCCGTTTCCTGACGCAGACCATCCGAGATAGCCCTGACTGCGAATTTGGTCGCGCAGTACACCGCAGCGGTCGGAGAAACCGCGAGGCCACCAATCGACGAGATATTGATGACCTGACCGAAACCCTGCGCCTGCATGTCCGGCAGGACGGCGGCAATACCGTGCAGTACGCCGCGAACGTTGACATCGAGCATCTGGTTCCATTCGTTGACCTTCAACGAGGCCAGCGGAGACAACGGCATCACGCCCGCGTTGTTGATGATCACGTCGACCTTGCCATGTTGCGTCTTGGCGAACGCCACGAAGGCGTGCATCGATTGCAGATCCGTAACGTCCAGTGCGCAGGCACTTGCCGAGCCACCTTCGGCGCGGATCTCGCTGACCAGTTTGTCCAGACGCTCGGTACGGCGGGCACCGAGGACCACATGCGCGCCTTTGGCGGCGATCAGCCTGGCGGCCGCTTCGCCGATACCACTGCTTGCACCGGTAATCAGGACGACTTTGTTTTGAATGTTCGACATATCCGTAGCTCCTGCTGTCTGCTTTGAGGTTCAGCACCGACCGCTGAAGACGCGTTCGTTGCTGCGGGGTACGTCGAAAAGATTAAGGGCACGGGCCTCGTCGACGCGTGCCGAAACCTGCGCCACTTTTGCCTATTCGTGTCTGTGTGCATCGCTTGCAAATTTGTGATGAAGCGCCGCTCAGGCCCCACGGAACTCGCTGGGCGTTACGCCCACTTCACGTCGAAAGACCTGCGAGAAGTGGCTGGGGCTCGAGTAGCCGACCTCCAGCCCGACGTCAATGATGCTAAGGCGGGTTTCCAGTAGCAGGTGCCGTGCACGAACCATGCGCAAGCGGATGAAGTACTGCGATGGCGAAAGCCCCGTCGCCCGCTTGAACAGGCGGCTGAAGTGGTATTCGCTCAGCTCGGCAAGGCTTGCCAATGTTGCCAGGCTGAATTCAGCGCTCAGATGCGCGCGCATGGCGTCCGTGACTTTGCGCAACTTGTAGGCTTGCAAGGCGTTGACCCGACGCCCGGGCTGGCTTTCAGCAAGATAGCTGCGCACCAGATGCACGGCCAGCGCCTGCGCCAGAGAGCGGGCGAAAAGCGCGCTGGGCGAGCGTTCCAGGAGCAGTTCCGTGCGCAACTGCTCCATGACAAACGCGACGCGCCCGTCCCGTGCCCCTGAAACATCGCGCAAACGCACAGGCCCGGCGTGCTGGCCCGACAGCTCTCGAGACGCTTGCTCGATCAAGGGCAGCCCCAGATAAAGATGCATGACTTCGAAGGTATCGCCTCCGTGCGTCTGCCAGCGCATTTCATACGGCTCATCGGAACTGGTGAGGAAAAAATCGCCGGCACTGACCTCGGCAGCTTCCCACTCGCCCCCCAATGCGCGCTCCTCTACCGTCGCCGCCCCGGCCAGAACCAGAACGAGCAGCGGTTCCACCACTGCAGGCACGAGAATCGGCTCAGTAACGCTGCGATGGGTAAACAGCTGAATCACCACGTCCGTGATTTCCGGACGCGAGGGTAACGCCTGGGGTTCACCTGGCAGGAACTCACCCATCGACTCGCCGTTGATGCGCAAGTCTCGAGAGGATGTCGACAACGCGTCCTGGGAGGTACGCCCGGTATTTGCCATGAACTCGTCCTTTTCAGATTCGGCTGTGCGAAGCCAGACAGGTCTCCGATGCTTGCCCGCACGCCGCGTCAGCAGACCGGCTCGATGATATCGGGCTTTTGCCGTGGGTTGAATCGAGCACCGAACCTCCCTCACTGACATTCAGCGCAAAACCCCGACAGCGTGGGCAATCTCACGAAAGCCGACTTTGCCTCGCTGCGAGACAGTAGGCCCGTCGCCGATGACAGCGCCTCGCCGGCGCCAACACGGCTTATCCCTACTCGATCAAAAACGCTGGAGAACATCATGACCGACTTCAAGAACAGCACCCCAAACGAAGTAGCCGGTAAAGTCGCACTGGTCACTGGCGCGGCCAGTGGCATCGGCAAGGCCATCGCACTACTGCTGCATGCCCGCGGCGCCCAGGTCATTGCTGAAGATATAAACCCTGAGGTGGAAGCACTGGCCCGCCCCGGCCTGATCCCCCTGGTGGCCGACATCACTCAGGACGGGGCAGCCGAACGCGCGGTCGCCCTGGCCGTCGAGCAATTCGGACGGCTGGACATTCTGGTCAACAACGCCGGCATCATCATCAACAAACTGGTCATCGACATGACCCGCGAAGACTGGGAACGCATTCAGGCGGTCAACGCCACGGCGGCCTTTTTGCATAGCCGGGAGGCGGTCAAAGCGATGATGCCCAACAAGTCCGGATCGATCGTCAACATCGCGTCCTACGCCTCCTATTTCGCCTTCCCCACCATTGCCGCCTACACCGCCTCCAAGGGCGCGCTGGCCCAACTGACGCGCACCCTGGCGCTTGAAGTCATTGGCCATGGCATCCGCGTCAATGCTGTCGGTGTCGGCGATGTGGTGACCAATATCCTCAACAATGTGGTCGACGATGGCCCTGCCTTTCTCGCCCAACATGGCGAAGCGGCGCCGATCGGCCGCGCCGCCCAACCGGAAGAAATCGCCGAAGTGGTCGCGTTCATCGCCTCGGATCGGGCCAGCTTCATGGTCGGTTCGGTGGTCATGGCCGACGGCGGCATGACGGTCACGGCCGGCTGAGCCGCAGCACAAACGCGCCGCAGGACATGCCCGACCAACCCGAGAGGATCAGGCAAATCTGCGGCAGTTTCGTCCTAACACCGCTGCGCTCGGCTACGTAATCTGAAACCACGCAACGGATGCACACACAGGCCACGGCAGGCCGCTCAGATGAACAACGTCAATGAGGACTGAACAATGAAAAATGCAAAACGGCTTTCCCTTTCACTGGTGATCGGCGCGATGGTGGCCTGCGCAATCAACCTTTCCTCGACCAGCCTGTACCTGGCCGCTGACGGTGCTGATCGAACTCCCGGCATGCGCGTGAGTGAAGGTGGCAGTGATCGCACTCCGGGGTTCCGCGTTGCCGCAGATGGTTCGGACCGCACCCCCGGCATGCGCGTCACTGAAGGCGGCAGTGATCGCACTCCAGGGTTCCGCGTTGCCGCTGATGGTTCGGACCGCACGCCCGGCATGCGCGTAACTGAAGGTGGCAGTGATCGCACTCCGGGTTTTCGCGTTGCCGAAAACGGCTCTGATTGCACGGCTTTGGGCCGTATCGGCTCAGTCTGAACATCCGAGGAGAGAAGTGATGAAAGATGCCAAAAAAACCACTCACGACCATCGTTACGCAGGCATGTGGGTCACCGCGGATGGATTCATCCGTCATGAGCTTCTGACGACTGGTCGTTACGACGAGGCCCGTGGTAAAAACAAGAGCGCCTATCAGGGCCGCTACGAACTGGTCGGTGATTACATCCAGTACTGGGACGACACCGGCTTCACCGCTGATGGCCACTTTCATGACGACGTGCTGTATCACGCCGGAATGATCCTCTATCGGCAATGAGTACTTTGATGATGTCGGGTGAATATCGTCTGCCTGAAAAGCTTCAGGCAGACGCTCATGAACACTTGTGAGAGCCTTGAAATGGAACAGAGCGATGCTTTCATCCTTCAAAACACAGCCGTCTACCGTGACGAACTGGTTCGCCTGCTGACGCAACGCTTTACCACACCCGGGATCTATGAGACCGCCATAGCTCCCCTGCATGTCATCCGTTTCGATTCACCTTCGGAGCTGATCCATACCGTGCACAAACCGGCACTTTGCCTGATCGTGCAAGGGCAAAAGGAAATCGGCCTGAGTGACGACCACTACCTGTACGACCCCCTCAGCTACCTGGTGGTTTCGGTCACCCTTCCGGTGTCCGGTCGCGTGCTGATGGCCAGCCCGGAGGCGCCCTATCTGTGTATCCGGTTTGATTTCGAGCCCACGGAAATCGCTCAGATCATCGCCGATGCTCCGCCGGCAGGCGTCCCGGACGAGCCGGAGCTTGGTCTTTTCCTCGAGAAAGTCGATGTGCCCCTGCTGGAAACAATGCTGCGGCTGGTCCGGCTGCTGGAAACACCGAAAGACATCGGCATGCTGGCACCGCTCGCCCTTCGCGAGTTGTATTACCGCCTCCTGCGGGGTGTGCATGGCCGTCGTCTGTATGAGCTTGCCCTCGGCGACTCGCAAACACGGCGAGTAACACGGGCAATCGACTGGTTGAACAACCACTACACCCAACCCTTGCGCATCGAAGAACTCGCCCGGGTCGCCAACTTGGGCAACTCCACATTGCATCATCGCTTCAAGGCGGTGACGGCCATGAGCCCGCTGCAGTATCAGAAACAACTGCGCCTGCAGGAAGCCCGCCGCCTGTTGCTCGGCGAAGGGCTGGATGTGGCGAGCGCCTGTTATCGAGTGGGCTACGAAAGCCCGTCGCAATTCAGTCGGGAATACAGTCGCCAGTTCGGGTGCCCGCCCTCCAGAGATGCCAGCCGGGTTCGGCATCCTGCGTGATGGCCTGGCCGGAGCCGGTTCAGGGCAGCAGAGCGCCGGGGAAAGATCCAATACGAAGGTTATTGAAGGAGCCATCGGAGGTTGTTTAAGGGTTTCGGCCTTCGCTGTTTAAAGACACTCAGCGTTACTTCCTCAAGGCTACAACGCCTTGCGTCATTGCCTACGACTACGCCAGAATCCGCCGGCTTGTGCGTCTGGGACGCGGGTTTTATCGTTTCCGGGTCACTGAAAAACAGTGATGGGGTTTGGTAGCCCGAGTTAACTAGTCGCATAGCGCGCCATTCGCAGACCTCCCCAGGACTGCACTTGATGGTGGCCATGCGCAGGGCACTTTCGAGTGCGCCGGGTTCCTAGTTACCGGTCTACCAACCCGCGTATTGGCCGCCACCCTTCGTTTGGTAGCGAGGGTGAAGGCTCCTTTTCAATAATTAGGAGTTTCACCATGATCAAACCAACACCGAATCCCCCGGAAACCGATCCAGTCTCCCCCTACAAATTCCCCGACTCCCGAACCCTCAACGAAGCCGCCGAACGCGCCCTCGATCACTACCTCACCCCGCAGCAACGAGTCATGGGCAGCCACCACAAACACGACCCCATGTACCTGGCCAATCCGGCCTACGACACCGAATCCCTGCTGGCCAACGCCAGCGAATCACTGGGTTCCGCGAGCGAAATGCTTAACAACTTTGCTGCGACGCTAGAGCCTGCCCATCGCAAGACTGCGATCGGGATTGCGCAGCTGGTGATGTTGAGCGAGTTGGCGGTGAATCAGGCGTTGGATCATGTTGAGGTGAAGAGCTAAACGTTTGCCCTCTTTGGTGACGACCGGCTAGTTCGGAGCGAAAGAGGGAATAAGCGTTGGTCGAAGCTGCCATGGGGAATGGCAGCTTTCGGCCAAAAGCGGACATTCGACTGATTAGAATGAAGTGCTTAAAGCTGCACGACGAAGTTGGTCAGGGGAAGATGGTAAAGGCCTAATACTCGCCCAGAACGACTGACGCCACCCGATCTAACCGGAACATCCGGGCCGGTTGCTCGAGCCGAGTCCGCTTGTGCACTTGACTCCTTGGTTCGCCTCCAGCCATTTCGTATGATGGGCAACCTTAGTTTGGGATGCTTGGCGTGAAACCAACATCAAAAAAAGCTTCAATCAATCCGCCCTTACCAACCGGCGCCACCCAGAGTTTAAGCGAGGCTGCAAGTCGGCTTTCTTGGGACGATTTGCGAATCATCAAAACGCTAAGCGAATGCGGCAACAGAGCCACGACTGCAAAAAGCTTGGGAATCAATGTATCCACCGTATCGCGTCGTGTGGCTCAAGTGGAAAAGACACTTGGGGTCGTTTTATTTGACCACCGCCGTTCTGGGTACATGCTGACGCCCGAGGGCATTGAGTTAAGGGCGCTCGCCGAACGCGTCGAGCTTGATATCGTCAGCGTTACACGTCGGGTTTCTCGCGCAGGTCAAGGGCCACAGGGAAAGCTTCGGATCACTACTAGCGACTCCCTGCTTCTGTATTTCCTCACGCCGATCATCGCCGACTTCAAAGCGCTTAATGAAGGCATTGCCATCGAGGTTCTGGTTGGCAACGAGACGTTAAGTCTCGCTCGCGATGAATCTGACGTGGCGGTGAGAGCGACGAAAAAACCTGCCGAAAGTCTCGTCGGGCGCAAGCTCGCTTCGATCGCATGGGCGCCTTATGGCAGCATAAAACAAGCGACTGCTATCCCGTTCGCAGAAGGCCAACCGTGGGTGTCCTATTCCGCAGGATTATGTGGACTGAAGGCTAAGAGCTACGTCGAGAACAGAGTCAGCGCCGACTGTATTTCTTATCGTACCGACTCAGTCGCGGCGGCGAGCGTCGCCATTGCGGCAGGCCTTGGTTATGGGTTTCTTCCGTGCATGCTGGGAGACATTACGCCTGGGTTAAGACGCGTCGGCCCAGTTGTGCGCGAACTACAGGATGAGCTCTGGCTGCTTACGCATCAGGACATTCGAAAGTCATGGAGAGTAAAAGCATTCATGACTTTTTGTGCAGCAGCCGTAGCGCATCAAAAGCCTTTGATCGAAGGGCAACTGGATCTCCCGGTTGCGCAGGGCGAAACCGGGAGCGTCTCTTAGTCGGCGCTAGATCCGATGACAGCCTTGCAGACAATTTCAATCAGCTGTGAACGTTGAGCCAACCTGGATACACCGATTATATTGCTCGCGCACTGGGGCCGCTCAGTGCGATATGCGGCTTTGCGCACATCACCTACCACGGCGAAGGCCGCGTCCATATCCAATACGTAGAGCGTTTCTTCGACGACATCATTAAGGGTCGCTCCATAGAGCGCGAGCAACTTGGCGATGTTGTCGTAAGAGGCGCGCATCTGCTCTCCTATCGACGAGAAATCGCTGGGCTTCCCCTCGCTATTCAAAGGCGCGGGAGCAACCAGGTTACCCTCCTCATCGTGGTTGAACTGACCCGAGATATAGATCTCGTTTCCAACTTTTCTGGCCTGGGGATAGCCGTAGCCCTCCTCCCATGAGACTCCCCAGTAAGCGGTGTTTTTGCCGTGCGGTTGTGAAGCAGCCATTGCTTTCTCCTTGAAGATGACGAGTCGAATGATGTCGATTCGAGTTGTCGGGAGGCAAAGGCTAGCACCGGAAACACTATTGAAAATGCGCATTTTTGCGCCTCCAGCAGCGCAAAAATGCGCCCCTATTGCGACACGCATTCCGTTATTTTTTTTCCATCGACTGACCGCTGGATTGAGCTTATCAACCGGCTACTGGGAAAAAGGAATCAGGATGAAAAACGAAACATGCGCGTCCTCATTTAAGGATTTGACTAAACAGACTGGGCAATTGAAACCTTGGCAGATTCAACGCGCGGAGCAGTTAATGCTCGATAACCTGGACGCAGATATTTCAGTAGCAGCTATCGCACAGGCCTGTGCGCTATCGCGCAGCCATTTCACCCGTCAGTTTAAAAGAACCACTCTCGTCTCACCCAAAGAATGGATGCGAGAGCAGCGGATTCTGAGGGGCAAGCAGTTACTTCAGACGTCGAGATTGCTAATTGCGGACATTGCACTGGAGTGTGGCTTCTCTGACCAGTCTCACTTCTGTCGCACATTCGTGCGAACCGAAGGTGTAACTCCGCGGGCTTGGAAACAGAACAATCAATCGCCTGCGCTGTGATTTGATGAGCTGGATAGCGGAGTTAAGACTTACCTGGAGGTTTAACCCTAGGATGCGACGCATGTGAATGGCGCCTCGGCCGCATTACGATAAACAACACGATCATCGCGCGCTAATGGCCGTTAACGGTCGAGGGCGAACGTCTGCTATTGGCCGAAAGCAGCCACTTCCACCCGAAATATCCTCGGAAAACCCACATGAAAACCGCCCTGATCTCCGACACCCACAACCTCCTCCGCCCCGAAGCCCTCGCCGCGCTCCAGGGCTGTGACCAGATCATCCACGCCGGCGACATCGGCAACCCGGACATCCTCACCCAACTGGCCAAGATCGCCCCGGTCCACGCCGTGCGCGGCAACAACGACCTCAACAGCCAATGGGCCGAAAACCTCCCCGACCTCCTGACCTTCACCCTCAACGGTTGGCCAACCCTCCTCGTTCACGACATCGCCGATGTCCCCGCTGATCTCGATCCGGGCATCAAGCTCATCATCACCGGCCACTCCCACAAGCCCCGCATCGAATGGCGCGGTGACCGTCTCTACGTCAACCCCGGCAGCGCCGGCCCTCGGCGTTTCAAATTGCCGGTGACGCTGGCGATCCTCGAGATACAACCCGACCGCATCGAACCGCGCCTGATTTCCCTGCTGGATCCCCCCGCCTGAAACCGCTACCGTTCCCGCATCCAGTACCGGAGACCAACGCGCCATGTCCATCGCCGACAACCTCCTCGCCTTCACCCTCGCCGCCACGCTGTTGACTCTGACGCCCGGTCTCGACACCGCGCTGGTGCTGCGCACCGCCACCGTCGAAGGCAAGCAGCAGGCGTTGCGTGCGGCGTTGGGGATCAATGCTGGTTGTCTGTTGTGGGGCGCGGCGGTGGCGTTTGGGTTGGGGGCGTTGATTGCGGTGTCGGAGCTGGCCTACAACCTGTTGAAGTATTGCGGCGCGGCGTATCTGGCGTGGCTGGGGTTGAACATGCTGCTGCGCCCTCGCCGTTCGCTGGCACCGGCCGAGGCCGATGGAAAACCGGGGGCGAACTGGTTTTTCAAGGGCATGCTGGGGAATGTGCTGAATCCGAAGATCGGGATTTTCTACGTGTCGTTTCTACCGCAGTTCATTCCGCAAGGTCAGCCGCTGGTGCCGTGGACATTCGGGCTGGTGAGCATTCATGTGGTGCTCGGGCTGATCTGGTCGCTGGTGTTGATTGGCGCGACGCAGCCGCTGTCCGGGTTTCTGCGCCGGGAGAAAGTGATTCGCTGGATGGATCGCACCACCGGGATGATTTTCGTGCTGTTTGCTGCGCGGTTGGCATTCAGCAAGCGTTGAAGCGCCTGCGCTAAACAAATCTTCGGTCGAGAGCTGCCACCGTCATCAAACTCCAGGCTTGCCCAACACATATGGATATCCGTATATTCGGACAACCATATGTACTGAAGGCATCGTCATGCTCACCCCCGCTTCCGTTTTCAAATGCCTTGCCGACGAAACCCGCGCCCGGGCCACGCTGCTGATCACCCGTGAAGGTGAGTTGTGTGTCTGCGAGCTGGTCTGTGCGCTGGACGACAGTCAGCCAAAAATCTCCCGCCATCTCGCGCAGCTTCGCACCTGCGGGCTGCTGCAGGATCGCCGTCAGGGCCAGTGGGTTTATTACCGGCTCAACCCTGATTTGCCGACATGGATTCGCACGCTGCTTGAAACCACATTGGCCGCCAACACCGCCTGGCTGGAAGAAAACAGCGCGCGGCTGGCGGCCATGGGCGATCGCCCGCTCAATACGTCTGCCTGCTGCTGAGGATCAACCATGCGAGTTCTATTCATGTGCACCGCCAACAGCTGCCGAAGCATTCTCTCGGAGGCGATGTTCAACCATCTGGCGCCGGCCGGTTTCGAAGCGGTCAGTGCCGGCAGCTTCCCCAAGGGCCAGGTGCTGCCGCGCAGCCTGACCACGTTGCAGGCGGCCGGCATTTCCATCGCCGGGTTGAGCAGCAAGGGCAACGAGGCCTTCGAAGACAACCCGCCGGACATCGTCATCACCGTGTGCGACAAGGCCGCCGGTGAAGCCTGCCCGGTGTATTTCGGCCCGGCCCTGAAAGCCCATTGGGGGCTGGAGGATCCGTCGGATGTGCGCGGCGATGAAGACACCATCGACGCCGCCTTCCGCGCCACTCTCGCCCGAATCGAAACCCGCTGCCGAGCCTTCCTCGCCCTGCCCTTCGCCCAACTTGACCGTGATGCTCTCAAGCGCGAGCTAGACCGCATCAGCACGCTGTAACCGGAGCCGACATGACCGACCTGCCCAACCTCGATCCTTCACTGGTTCAAACAACCACGTGTGACGAAGACGCGCACAAGCCGCGCATCCTGTTGCTGTACGGCTCGACCCGCCCGCGCTCCTTCAGCCGTTTGCTGGTCGAAGAAGCCGCCCGCCTGCTGGAGCACTTCGGTGCCGAGACGCGAATCTTCAACCCTTCGGGTCTGCCGCTGCCGGACGATGCACCGGGCGATCACCCGAAAGTCCAGGAATTGCTCGAACTGATGCAATGGTCCGAAGGCCAGGTCTGGTGCTCGCCGGAACGCCACGGCGCCATGTCGGCGGTGTTCAAGGCGCAGATCGACTGGGTGCCGCTGGCCCTTGGCGCGGTGCGTCCGACCCAGGGCAAGACCCTCGCGGTGATGCAGGTCTGCGGCGGCTCGCAGTCGTTCAACGTGGTCAATCAACTGCGCGTGCTGGGCCGCTGGATGCGCATGTTCACCATCCCCAATCAGTCGTCGGTGCCCAAGGCCTATCTGGAATTCGACGAAGGTAACCGCATGAAACCCTCGGCGCTGTACGACCGGGTGGTGGACGTGATGGAAGAGTTGGTGAAGTTCACGCTGTTGCTGCGTGATCGCCCGGATCTGGTGGATCGCTATTCCGAGCGCAAGGAATCGGCGGAGGAATTGATGCAGCGGGTCAATCAGCGGTCGATCTGATGACCAACCCCCACAATTAAAAACCGGTGCGAACGTTCGCACCGGTTTTTTTTTCGTCGCCGGGTTACGGCTGGATGGAAGCATCGTCGCTTTGAGGTGACTTGTTTTCAGCGGGCAACCGTCGACGGCGCATCAGGCGATACGCCGCCGGTATGACAAACAGCGACAACAACGGCGCCGTGACCATACCGCCCACCATGGGCGCGGCAATGCGGCTCATGACTTCGCTGCCAGTGCCGCTGCCCAACAGAATCGGCAACAGGCCAGCGATGATTACCGCTACGGTCATCGCCTTGGGACGCACACGTTGCACGGCGCCTTCGCGAATCGCCGCGACCAGTCCACGTTCAGAGTGGTCGCCGAGGCCTTCGCGCTCGGCCCAGGCGTTTTTCAGGTAGAGCAGCATGATCACGCCGAATTCGGCCGAAACCCCGGCCAATGCAATGAACCCGACCCCGGTCGCGACCGACAAGTTGTAGCCCAGCAAATACAGGAACCACGCACCGCCGCTCAATGCAAACGGCAATGTGGCCATGATCAGTAGCGCCTCGTCGAAACGGGCGAACGTCAGGTAGAGCAGCACGAAGATGATCAGCAGCGTGGCCGGCACTACCAGTTTCAGCCGCGCGTTGGCCCGCTCCAGAAACTCGAACTGCCCCGAATAGCTCAGGCTCATACCGGGCCGCAATTTCACCTGCTCACTGACGGCACGACGCAGATCGGCCACCACCGAAGCGATGTCCCGCCCTCGCACGTCGATGTACACCCAACCGGACGGTCGGGCATTCTCGCTCTTGAGCATCGGTGGGCCGTCCGTGACCTTGATCTTCGCCAGCATGCCAAGGGTGATCTGGCTACCGGAAGGCGTGTAGATCGGCAATTGCTCCAGCGCGCCGGGCGAATCACGCCACTCTCGTGGATAACGGATGTTGATCGGAAACCGCGCCAGCCCTTCGATGGTTTCCCCGATGTTTTCCCCGCCAATGGCACCGGAGACGATGGATTGCACATCGCTAATGTTCAGCCCGTAGCGGCCGGCGGCGTTGCGGTCGATATCCACGTCGATGTAGCGGCCACCGGTCAGGCGCTCGGCCAGTGCCGAACTGACGCCGGGCACACCTTTGGCTACACGCTCGATAGTCTGGGTCGCGGCGTCGATCTGGGCCAGATCGTTGCCGGCGACTTTCACGCCGATGGGACTTTTGATCCCGGTGGCGAGCATGTCGATGCGATTGCGGATAGGTGGAATCCAGATGTTGGTCAGGCCCGGCACTCGCACCACGCGATCCAGTTCTTCCACGAGTTTTTCCGGGGTCATGCCCGGACGCCATTGATCGTGGGGCTTGAATTGGATAGTGGTCTCGAACATCTCCAGCGGTGCCGGGTCGGTAGCGGTTTCCGCACGACCAGCCTTGCCGAATACATGCTCGACCTCGGGCACTGACTTGATCAGCCGATCGGTCTGCTGCAACAGTTGCGCGGCTTTTTGCGCCGACAAACCCGGCAAGGCCGAAGGCATATACAGCAGATCACCCTCGTCCAGCGGCGGGAGGAATTCGCCACCGAGCCGCGAAATCGGCCAGGCAGCGCTGACAAACACCAACAGCGCCACCAGCAACGTGAATTTCGGCCGGCGCAGCACCACGTCCAGCGCCGGCTGATAAATCCGGATCAGCCAGCGGTTGAGCGGGTTGTGGCGTTCATCCGGAATCCGTCCGCGAATCCAGTAGCCCATCAGCACCGGCACCAGCGTCACCGACAATCCCGCTGCCGCCGCCATGGCGTAGGTCTTGGTGAACGCCAGCGGGCCGAACAGCCGCCCTTCCTGGGCCTGCAAGGTAAACACCGGAATGAACGACAGCGTGATGATCAGCAAACAGAAAAACAGCGCCGGCCCCACCTCCGCCGCCGCGTCGGTCATCACCTGCCAATGGCGCTCGCCCTTGAGCGCCTGCCCAGGATTGGCCGCGTGCCACGCCTCGATTTTCTTGTGGGCGTTCTCGATCATCACCACCGCCGCATCCACCATCGCACCAATGGCGATAGCAATCCCGCCTAGCGACATGATGTTGGCGTTCACCCCCTGATAACGCATCACGAGAAAAGCGATCAACACGCCCACCGGCAGCGAGATAATCGCCACCAGCGAAGAGCGCAAATGCCAGAGGAAGATCCCGCACACCAGCGCAACGACGATGAACTCTTCGAGCAGTTTGTGGCTGAGGTTTTCCACGGCGCGATCAATCAGCTTGCTGCGATCGTAAGTGGTGACGATCTCTACGCCGGGCGGCAGGCTGCTTTTCATGTCATCGAGTTTGGCCTTGACCGCCGCGATGGTTTCGCGGGCGTTCTTGCCGCTGCGCAGAATCACCACGCCGCCGACGGTTTCACCCTGGCCGTCCAGCTCGGTAATGCCCCGGCGCATGTCCGGCCCGGTCTGAACCGTTGCAACATCACCCAGGGTTACCGGTACGCCACCCACGCCAAGTTTGAGCGGGATCGCCCGAAAATCATCAAGCGTCTTCAGGTAGCCGGTAGCGCGCACGATGAATTCGGTTTCGGCCATTTCCAGCACGGCGCCACCGGTTTCCTGATTGGCCTTGCCGATGGCTTCGCGCACCTGCGCCAGGGTGATGCCGAGGCTGGCCAGCCGCACCGGATCAGGCTGCACCTGATACTGCTTGACCATGCCGCCGACGGTCGCGACCTCGGCGACGTTGGGCAGGGTCTTGAGTTCGAACTTGAGGAACCAGTCCTGCAACGCCCGAAGCTGCGCCAGATCATGCCCGCCGCTGCGATCCACCAGCGCGTACTGATAGATCCAGCCAACGCCGGTGGCGTCCGGACCCAACGCCGGTTTGGCGCTGGCCGGCAGACGACTCTGGATCTGGCTCAGGTACTCCAGCACCCGCGAGCGCGCCCAGTACTGATCTGTGCCGTCCTCGAACAGCACGTACACGAAGCTGTCACCGAAGAACGAATAACCGCGCACGGTTTTCGCCCCCGGCACCGAGAGCATGGTGGTGGTCAGCGGATAGGTCACCTGGTTCTCGACAATCTGTGGCGCCTGTCCGGGGTACGGCGTGCGGATGATCACCTGCACATCGGACAGATCCGGCAGCGCATCAATCGGCGTGCTCTGCACCGACCACACGCCCCAGCCCGTGACGAACAGCGTCGCCAGCAGCACCAGAAAACGATTGGCGACGGACCAGCGAATCAGCGCGGCGATCATGGCTGGCTCCCCGAAACGTTCCCGCTCGTTTCGAGCGGCTCGGCGATGATGCCCTTGAGACTGGCCTCGGAATCGAGCAGGAACTGGCCGGATGTCACGACGCTCTGCCCTTCTGCCAGGCCGTCGAGGATCACCGTTCTGCCCGCGCTTTCCTGACCGAGGCGCACCTCCACCGGACGATAGTGCCCCGCGTCTTCGGCGAGCATGACCAAGGCGCGCTTGCCGGTGCGGATCACGGCTTCACTCGGCACCCACAATTGACTCTGCCCGGTCGAACGGTTCAGCCGCACTTGTGCTGTCATCCCCGGCCGCAAGCGGCCATCGGCATTGGCCAGCTCGACCCGCACGCGCAGGGTGCGGCTGTCCGGGTTGGTGTCCGGCAGAATCGCGCTGACCGCTCCGTTGAACACACCACCGGGAAAGGCCGGCAGGCGCACTTCGACGGCCTGCCCCACGGCAACCGAACCGGTCTGCGATTCCGGCACCGCCACCGCGAGCCAGACACTGCTCAGCCCGTTGACCCGCGCCAGGGTTTCACCTGTCGCCACGGCCATACCCGCCCGCACATCGAGTGCTTGCAGCACGCCGCCCAAAGGGCTGGTGACCGTCAGTTCGGACTGCACCTTGCCGCTGCGCTCCACTTGAGCAATCAGGCTCGACGGCATCCCGGTCAGCCGCAAGCGCTGGCGTGCCGCGGCGATCAGGTCGGCATCGCCGCTACGCCTGAGCGCCAGAAACTCGCTCTGGGCCGCCGTCCATTCCGGCACGAGAATGTCAGCCAACGCCGCGCCAGCCGTGAGCACGTCCCCCGGCGCTCGGGCGTAGACCCGCTCGACAAACCCGTTGGTGCGCGCCTGAATCACCGCGACATCGCGCTCGTTGAACGCCAGCACACCGCTCACATCGAAGCTCGAGGTGAAGGCACCGCGACTGACCGGCGCCACACGCACACCGAGGTTCTGACTCAGCCCCGGATCGATGCTGACGGACGCACTGCCCTCCCCACCGCTGGCGTATCGCGGCACCAGTTGCATGTCCATAAAGGGTGACTTGCCCGGTTTGTCGAACTTCTGCTGCGGGTACATCGGGTCGTACCAGTACAAGGCCTTGGGCTCAGTGCTCGGCGCCGGGGCTGAAGCCGCTGCTCCGTTCATTCGCTGGTAGGCCAATCCGTAACCGCCACCCACACCCACCGCCAGCGCGAGGCCGGCCAGCCACACGCCGTTCCATTGTTTAAGGTTCACAGGCTGGTCTCCCCATAAGCGAAATGCAGACGCGCAGCGGTCAGCGCGCGTTGTTCTTCCATGTCGATCTGTCTGAGGCGGGCCTCGATGAGTTCGCGGCGGGCGTTGACCACCGCGTTCAAATCGCCCTGGCCGGCGCGATAACTGGCCAGGCTCAGATCGACTTTCTCTCTGGCCAGCGGCACCAGGCTGTCCTCGGTGCGGCGCACGGCCCGATCGAGGCGCTGGTAGTCGGCCAACTGGTTTTCAAGCTGCTCGGTGTGCTCGCGGGACAGTGCTTCGCGCTCGGCTTGCAACTGGCTGACTTCGGCCTGTCTGGCGGCGATTTTCGGGTTCTGGCGCGTCTCGGGAAACAGCGGCAGATCCCAGGAAAACTGCACGCTGACCATGTCGCCAAACTCACGGCCACGATGCTGGTAATCCACTTCCCAGCTCCAGTCGGACTTCTTCTCGGACACCGCCTCTTGCACCCTGGCCTGGGCTTCGCGGGTCATGGGGGCGAACGCCGCCAGTTCGGGGTGGTGTTGCAGTTGATGATTGAAGGTCGGGGCATCGACCGGCCACACGGGCAAACCGCCTTCGGGCTTGTCGTTGGCGGCGGTGCCGATCCAGCGTTTGAGCGCGGCTCGAGCCTGGGTGCGTTCGAGGGTCAGGTTGTCCTGTTGCTCGGCGAGTCGGGCCGCTTCCTGTTTCGGCGTCACTGCGTCGGCAGGTTGTGCGCGACCACCGGCAATCTGCGCCCGGACGGTCTCACTCAGCAGACGGTTTTCCTTGAACAATTCCTGGAACAACGCTTCTTTGCGCTCGACCGAATAGCCTCTGATCCACGCCAGCGCCGTCGCCTCACGCACCTTCAAACGCTCGACACGGCGCTCGGCCGCCGCGCGCTCGATGACTGCGTCGGCAACTTCGATGCGCGCCTTGCGCTTGTCTGCGTTGGGCATTTCCTGCCGGTAACCGACCATCTGCATGGTCATGAAGTCCTGATCGACGCTCCAGCGATCCGGGCCGCCCACGGGGTAGTTCTGCAGACCGAGCACCAGCTTGGGATCGGGCAACTCGCCCGCCGGAATGGCCGCGCTGCTGGCGGCCTGGATTTTCTGATCTTGTGCGGTCAGCGACGGCGCATTGTTTTCGGCCAGCCGCAGCGCTTCATCGAGCGTCAGCGCGGCGGCGAAACCCGGCCACGCGAGCACGCTTGCCGCAAGCCCGGCCACCAGAGGCCAACCCGTGCAATTGCACTTGAATGTCATGTTTACGATTCCTGTGATCGTCCACTGCGCGCGGCGTAAAACACGCGCACAGCCAAATCACTCCGCCTGGGCGAAATGAGCTTCAAGGGGAGACAGGAATCAGGTGCGGGGCGGTCGCCAGACCCCGGACGGGGCCGCTAGCGGCAGGGAATCACTGAAGAACGAATGCGTGACAGGACTGAACACGGTAACGGGCGGCTTGAGGATCGCGACTTGCAGCAGGCCGCCGGTCTTGCACTCCTGGCCGGGTTTGCAGGGGGAGCCATGGTCGGCAGGACTCTTCATGTCCTGGCAGCAATCCATGTTCATGCCGTCCATCATCGCCATGCCCATCGTTTGCATCGGGCACGGTTCTGTCGGTGCCTGCACGCCCGCCATCCCGCTGAGGGGAAGCGCCAGGCTGATCAGGAAAACGAGACAAAACCGCAGATAGCGTTTCATGGCCGGGAGTCTAGTCGTGAAAACGGGCGCCTACAATCGGCTGCCCGGCGATCTCACCGGACACGCATTAAGCCAGGATTAGCAGCAGAAAATGATGCAGTAGGCGCTCCATCACCTAACCTCAATGTTTGTGTGATCAACCGGAATCGCCCAGTCCCATGCGTAATGCATTGAAGTCATTGATGTTCATCACCCTGACGCTGCTCTGTCCGGGTGTCTCGATGGTGTCGGCCGCCGACCTGTCCGGCGCGCCCGATGTCGGCGCCCCGCTCCCCGGCGTCACGCAAAGCGATCTGCAAGCCCTTCAACTGCGCCTCGACGGCCTCAAGCAGCAGATCTCGTCCGCCAACAATTACAACCAGCTCGAAGGCCCGCAGGATCGGGTGCAGACGTTCATTCTGGACATCGATCGGCTGTCGGCCTCGCTGTTGCCGCAGCAGGCGCAATTGACTGTGCAACTGGGCGTACTCGGTGCCGCGCCGGCCGAAGCGGTCGCTGCCGAACAAGCCGATATCGCGGCGCAACGGGCGACGCTGATCGAGCAGAAAACCAAAGTCGATACGGCGTTGAAGAACCTCGCCAGCCTCAAGCAAAACGCCACGGAGCTGATCACCCAGATCGCCGGTATCCGCCGCACGTTGCTCGAAAGCGAACTGACGCTCAGCACCGACAGCATTCTGAATCCCGGCTTCTGGGCTCCCCTTGTCAATCCGTCGGCGGATGACCGCGAGCGTCTGCGCTCTTTCGTCGAACAGGTGCAACAGACCGGCGCCGAAGCCTGGCAACCGGGTCAGCGCTTTTACACCGCCCTCTTGGTGGTGCTGGCCTTCGTCGTCTGGACGCTGGGCCGGCGGCTGGCCGACCGCTGGCTGGCCTGGGTGTGCATTCACCGCATGCCGGAGGGTCGACTGCGCCGCAGTTCGCTGGCGTTCGCCTCGGCGCTGGCGACTCTCGCGACCACCGCCATCGCCCTGCAACTGCTCTATTACGCCTGCACCCGTCACGTGCCGTTGCCGCCGATGCTGGCGACATTTTCCGATGAGTTCGGGAAAGTGGTTTATGCCTGCGTGCTGATCACAGGGCTCAGCCGCGCGTTGCTCTCGACCGAGCATCCGTCCTGGCGACTGCCGGCGGTGGCTGACCCGGTGGCGCTCGCGCTGCATCCCTACGCACGGATCCTCGCCGCGACGCTGCTGGTGCTGGTGACGGCGGTGCAAGTCAGCAATGCCGCCGGCATGAGCAGTCAGATCGTGCTCGCAGGCAGAGGCATCATTGCGCTGGCGGTGCTGGGTATCGTCACAACGCTGCTGATGCGCGTCGGCAGGGTGCGCAAAACACTGGCCGCAGCCGGTGACACCCAAGTGGCGGGCAACACCTTCGCCGGGGTGGTTTACACCATTGCCACGCTGGCGATGGTGCTGTCGTTCGGCGCCCTGCTCACGGGTTACGTGTCGCTGGCGCGGTTCATCACCTATGAACTGGTGTGGGCGTTCATCGTGTTTTCCGGGTTTTACCTGCTGATGCAATTGCTCAGCGACAGCTGCGAGTACTTCTTCTCGCCCCGCCATTCCAGCGGCAAGGCGCTGAAACAGCTGCTGGGGGTCGGCGACCGACGCCTTGAGCAGGCCTCAACGCTGCTGGCCGGTTTCGGTCGAGCCGCGCTGTTGCTGCTGGCGGTCATCACCCTGTTCGTCGGCGGGATCGGCACCACCCTCGGCCAACTGGCCAACAACATCGGCACGATCCTCGGCGGCGCCGGCCTGCGCAAGCTGAACATCGTCCCCGGCCATTTGCTCAATGCGATGCTGGCGCTGCTGATTGGCATCTACCTGATCCGCGCCCTGCGCCGCTGGCTCGACAACGAGTTCCTGCCCAAGACCGACATGGACCCGGGCATGTGCGCCTCGCTCAGCACGCTGTTTTCCAACATCGGTTATGCGGTGGTGATCCTGCTGACCCTGTCATCGCTGGGGGTGCAATGGACCAACCTGGCGTGGATCGTCAGCGCCCTGTCGGTGGGCATCGGCTTCGGCTTGCAGGAGATCGTGAAGAACTTCGTCTCCGGCCTGATCCTGCTCACCGAACGCCCGGTCAAGGTCGGCGACCTGATCAGCATCAGCGGTGTCGAGGGCGACATCCGCCGGATCAACGTGCGCGCCACCGAGATCCAGCTCAGTGACCGCTCGATCGTGATCGTGCCCAACTCGCAACTGATCTCGCAGAATCTGCGCAACGTCACCCTCGGCGGCAGCGCCCAGGGCGTGGCGACGCTGGAGCTGATGTTCCCGCTGGATATCGACCCCGAACAGGTGCAGAACCTGCTCTTCGACACCTACAAGGAACACGAAACCATCCTCGAAAAACCGGCGCCGTTCGTGCGCTTCAGCAAGCTGACGCCGGACGGGATTACGTTGACGGTGACCGGGTATGTGGCGAGCCCGAGGATTGTCGGGACGACCAAGAGTGATTTGCTGTTCGAGATTCTCAAGCGGCTGGGGGCGGCGGGGATTGAGCTGGCCAAACCTGCACAGCCGGCTGGCTGAGGGGAAGCGCTGCGCTTTACTTGCCTGATCAGGACTCAGGCGCGTCGACTGCCTCGGGAGTGGCCTCGGCCGCCAGTTTCAAACGATCCGCCTTGCTGATGTACTTCGGTTTGTTGCTCTTGGGTGCCAGTTTGGCGTTGGCCTTTCTGGATTTTTCCTTGAAGAGTTGCTGCAGTTTTTTCTGGCGGTTCATGTTCATCTACCCGGCTGTAAAGGCTTGAATGATAACAGCTGAATCAGCCGACGCAGAGGCAGGCGAAACCTCACGCTCAATCAAGCCTTCACGATAACCGGCTCGCAAATCCGGTTAAACGCCGGAGAGCACCCCGAGGTCGCCCGTGCGCCAGACGTTGTCAACCGTGACGCTTTGAATCAGCCAGGCGTCGCCTGCCCGCACCAGTTTTACGTCGTAACGGTTTTTCATCAGGTAATGGCGTGAATGATCATTTTGCGGCACGTGCTGGGCTTCCACGAGTGCATCTACCTGCGCCTGATCGCCAGCGATGCTGACTCGCGGATTGTTGACGGAGTGCGTGGTGTCGATACCGGCTAGTGAACCTGAAAGCGCCGCCACGATGGTCTGGCGCCCCTGCAGAACAGGGTATTCGAACCCGGCCTTTGCAGCGGCAGGCCGGAAGTCGGAAATCGCATCTTCGGTAAACGCCGAAGCCAGCAATACTTCGTCGCGCAGATCGATTCCGGCGGCAAACCGGTACAGCGTTTCAACCACCGCAAGTTTGTCTGCGGTGTCCTGCAACTGTGTGGATGACATGTTTGAGGCCTTAGGTGAAGTGAGCTTGAGGATTTCGCCAGGCGCGAGGCCGAAGCGGACTCGCGTTTCAGAAATCAGTAACGGTTGTGCCTGCAATGCTTTCGGCGAACCCGATGCCGAGCAACCGGGCCGGCGTTTCAAATCCCGGCCGTCGCTCCCCGCTCAGTACGCGACGTGCAGCTTCGACAGCCGCGAGCGGCGTGTAGGTATAGCCGTTGACGGTCTCGATCACCGAGCGCGCAACACTGCCGTCGGCGCCGCTGATTTCAGCCACCGCTCGGGCGCGATGAGTTTCGCGCTGTTCGACGCTCGGCCCTTCGGGCAGTTGTGACAGATCACCCTCCGGAAACGCGTCACCGCTGATGTGCACGAACATGGCGATATCGGGAATGCCGGTGGAATGCCAGCCGGTCACCAGATCACCAAACGACAGCGGCGCACAGAGCACCGGTCCGTCACCAAAATCGAAGTGACGGGGTTGCGCATCGGGCGTTGCGACCAGTTGTCCATCGACCCGCGCCAGCAGGCCTGCGCCAATGATTTCGCCGACGCTCAGGGCCGACCCGCGCGACATCGAACCCGTGACCTGCAAGGCGATTCTCAATGAACGCGGTTGCGACACTCGCCGAGCGACATGCATCGCCAGACAATCGGTCGGCACCACATCCCAGCCGACGCCGGGCAGCAACATCACGTTTGCACGGGCGGCTTGAGCACCCAACTGCTCGACGCGCCGGTAGACATTGATCTCCGCCGTGATGTCCAGATAGTCGACACCTGCCTGGATGCACGCCTGCATCAAGGCGTCCGCCGTCTGGACGAACGGCCCCGCGAAATTCAGCAGTACCGCGATGCCCTCCAATGATTGAGCTGTCAGTTCATTGGGCTTGAACACCCGAAAAGGCACATCCAGTTGTGCTGCAAGCGACTCGAGTTTTTCGGCCGTGCGCCCAGCGATGACCAGGTCCAGGCCCAGTGCCTTGGCATGTTCGACCGCCATGCGTCCGGTGTACCCGGTCGCGCCGTAGATCATCAGTGTGCTCATTCGCCGTGCTGACATTTTTTGAAGACGAATTCGAGGCTGTAACCGTCCGGATCGAGGACGTTGGCGGCGTAGTAATCGGGGTCGTAATGCAGGCGTGCGCCCGGAGCGCCTTTATCGACAGCACCACTGTTGATCGCCGCCGCGTAAGCTGCATCAACCTCGGCCTCGCTGTTGGCGACAAACCCGACATGCACCGCCCCTCCCTCCACTACGCCTGCGCGCAACCAGAAAAACATCCGGCCATGGGCACCGAAACCTTTTAGGTCCGGATGCCCCGGCGGGCCGTCCTTGCCGTCGTAATCAAGCCTTGCGGTGATGCCCAGCGGGGTCAGTGCGGCGGTGTAGAAATCAATGGAGCGTTCAATGTCGCTGACTGACAGAAAGATGTGATCAAGCATGGAGTTACCTCGCCTTCAAATGAAATAGCCGCCCGCGACTTCAATGGATTGGGCGTTGATCCAGCTGCCCTCTTCGGACAGCAACATGGCGATGACACGCGCGACATCCTGCGGTTCGCCAACCCGGCCCAGAGCCGTTTGCGAGGCGAGCAATGCCTCGAACTCGTCGTTCAGACCACCGCCCAACTCGGTACGGATCGCTCCCGGCGAAACAGCGTTGGCCCGTATGCGCCGATCCGCGAATTCCTTGGCCATGTAACGGGTCAGCACTTCCAGCCCGCCCTTGAACGCGGCATACGGCGCAACTCCGGCGGTAGCCACTCGGGTGGTCGCGCTGGTCAGGTTGACGATGCTGGCGCCCTCGCCCATCAGCGGCAACAAGGTTTGCGTGAGGAAAAACGGGCCCTTGAGATGAACGCTCAGCAAGCCGTCGAACTGCGCCTCGGTGACCGCTTCAAGCGGATTGAACAACCCGTGGCCCGCGTTGTTGACCAGTCCCGCCAGCGTAGCCGCGCCCCAAATACTGTCGAGGTTATGTCGCACGGCATCACGGAAACGGTCGAATTGACTGACATCCGCAACGTCCAGTTCAAGCGCGACGGCTTTGCCGCCCGACGACTGAATCCGCTGCACGACAGCGGCGGCTGCATCGGCATTGCTCTTGTAGGTCAGGATGACGCCCATCCCGAGACGGGCACAGTGTTCGGCAGTACTGGCGCCGATGCCACGGCTGCCACCGGTAATCACGATAACGCTCATGCGCTGCTCCAATGTCTCTGTGGTGAGTGGCCACAGTAGTCATCGGCTTCGAGGCGAGCGCAGCCGTTCCTCTTCGAAACCTGCCTGTTTCTGCTTTTTGCTTGCGTGGGAGTGATCGCGTGGGTTCAG
This sequence comes from Pseudomonas sp. NFIX49, assembly GCF_900115915.1. Lineage (NCBI taxonomy): Bacteria > Pseudomonadati > Pseudomonadota > Gammaproteobacteria > Pseudomonadales > Pseudomonadaceae > Pseudomonas > Pseudomonas sp. NFIX49. The sequence continues at coordinate 250,014 of NZ_FOYE01000007.1, forward strand.
ATGCCTGGCATGAATAATCAACTGACAGAACTTCGCGCCCTGGCGCAACACGCCGAAAACCGCCGCACGGAGACGGGTATCCCGCGCGTTGCCATGGTTCAGGGTGAAATCCCCGAGCACATGCTGGCCGCCGTTTACGAACCGATGATCAACCTGATTCTGCAGGGCAGCAAATGCATGACCATCGCCGATCGTACGCTTCATTACGACCCGGCGACCTATTTCGTGATGTCCATCGATCTGCCGGCGGTGGGCCAGGTTCACCCCTCTGCGGACGGCGAGCCCTACCTGGCGATCAGTCTGACACTGGATCCGGTGGTGCTGACGACCCTGTTGGCCGACTTGCCCAAACCGCTCGGGCAGCACGAACAGGACAGCGGTTTCTCGGTGGCCGCTGTCACGCCTGAGTTGATGGATGCCTGGGTGCGCATGTTGCGCCTGATGGGGAGGCCGGAGGAGATCGCGGCCCTCGCGCCCGTCTACGAACGGGAGATTCTGTATCGAGTCCTGCAAGGCCCCCACGGCTGGATGCTGCGCGACATTGCGGCCCCCGACAGCGCCATGGCTCGCGTCAATCTGGCCATTCAGCACATTCGCCAGGACTTTGCCGAACCGATTCGCGTGGACGCATTGGCGCAACTCGCGTCGATGAGCGTGTCAGCCTTTCATCGGCATTTCAAAGCCGTCACGGCGCTGAGTCCGTTGCAATACCAGAAGCGCGTTCGCCTGCTACAGGCCCGCAAGCTGATGGTGGCCAATGCCAGAAGCGTCACCCGCGCGGCGTTCGAAGTCGGTTACGAAAGTGCTACGCAGTTCAGCCGCGATTACGCACGGGTGTTCGGCTTGCCGCCCTCGCGTGACGCGGTGCGGATACTCGCAGAGACGCGAAGCAGCGCGCATCACTGATCAGCCCTTCACGCCAACACGTCAGTAATCCACCGCACCTGCCGCGCCAGATCCTGCATTTTCTCCTCGGATACCGCATGCCGCGCCCGACCGAAGTGAGTCAGGGTCTGCTGTTTGTGGCGCAGGCGGTGCTGCCATTTGCTGACAAACGCCGGACTGCGCGCCTGTAACTGAAGCGGGCCGAAGTACAGTTCCTCGGCGGTGTAGCTCACCGGCCCGTCGCGCTCGGCAACGATGATCTCGTAGTCGAAACGGTTCTCCCGCAGGACTTCTTCAACGAGGATGCGGTAGTCGTTGTCCATCAGCCATTGGCGCAGCGGTTGCTCGCCGCCGTTGGGTTGCAGGATCAGACGTTCGCGGCCGCTCAGGCGCGCCTTGCCGGCTTCGAGGATGTCGCGGATGGTCTCGCCGCCCATGCCGCACACAGTAATTGCCGTGACCCCGTCTGCCGGTTCGACGGCTATCAAACCATTGGCCAGGCGCACGGTGATCTGCTGCTCAAGATCGTTTTCGCGCACGGTGCGTTGCGCCGAACGGAACGGCGTCTCGGCCATCTCGCCCGCCACCGCCGCCGCGATCGCGCCACGGCGCATCAGGGCCACCGGCAGGTAGCCGTGATCCGAGCCGATATCAGCCAGCCGCGCACCGGCGGGCACGTGCGCCGCCACCCGCTCCAGGCGCATGGACAATGTCTGTTCGTTCAACCGCAACCCCTTTCACTCTGAACGCCCGGCACTGGTGGCCGGATCGGGGCGCGATTCTGGGGGGCAACGGCGGGGATTTCAAATGCGTGTGGTCGGATTCGTCGCTCGCCCCCGGATCAACGCACTCGACGCGTCAACCACGCGCCCCAGAACAGGCTGCTGAAAAACCGGGTGACCTCGCCGAATCCGGCCTCATGCAAGAGCTTTTGAACCGCCGCCTCGGAATGCGGAGGATCAGCGCCCTGAAGAATTTTCCCCAGTTTGGCCTTTACCTCATCGGCGCTGGCCCCGTTCTGGCGCCAGCGTTGTCCCCACGCTTCCAGTAGCAACGGTTGGCTCGCATAGGCGTAGTGATTGCCGGCCACGATCAGCGGAGCACCCGGTTTTAAACGTGCCCGAATGGATTGCAGAAGCACTCGCTTGGCCTCATCGCCTTCCAGATGATGCAGAACCCCGATCACCGTGGCGGCGTCGTATGACTCATCGGCAGGCAAATCATCGACCGGCCCCAGATGCAGATCCGTTCGCGCCAGCAAGTCATGCAACCGCAACTGCTCGGTCGCCACCGCCAGCATCGGCTCGGAAGGGTCAACCGCCATGAATCGCCAGCCTGGCTCCAGAGCCCCCATCGCGATGATTTCCTGAGCTGTCCCGCCTGCGCCCACCGCCAGAATCCGCGGCGAACCGGCATTACCCAAGCTGGCCGCCAGCATGCACGCGGCAAGGTCATGGCAAGCGTCATAGCCCGCCAGCGCAATGCGGCTCTGCTTGCCATATTCATTGGCGCGGGAGGTGTCGAATTTTTCAGTAGAGGAAGCGTTCAAGGTCGTTTCTCCGTGTCCTTGAAGCACCCTACGTCACGAGAATCGATAATAGAAATTCATTGATTTTATGCGGTGCATTCCTGTTGGGAATGCGGAAACCACCGACTCCTAGACCAACACCGCCAACCAAGCCGACAGCAACAACAAAACCGCCAGCACGGCATTCATGCGCCGCAATGCCCGGGGCGAGCCAAAGAACCGCGCGCTGCCCACGCCCAACAGCGCCCACGCCGTCATGCACGGCAGACTGACCAGCAGAAACGCCAGCGACAACATCGCCATCCGGGCGGTGTCCTCGCTGCCACCAGCAAATACGCTCACCACCGCCACGGCCATCATCCACACCTTGGGATTGATCAATTGCAGGCCGGCGGCGCCGAACACGTTGAAGCCGTCATCAGCCGCTGTTGCCGAGTCCAGCGACGGCGGCGTGCTGCGAAAGATCTGCCACGCCAGCCAGCTCAGCCACAACACCCCGGCCCAGGCCATCGCCTGCTGGACACGGGGATAGCGCAGCAAGGTTTCCCCCACGCCGAGTCCGACCACCAACACCACCAGCGCCGCCGACACACACGCACCGAAGATGATTGGCAGTGTGGCCGTCATGCCGCGCCGTGAGCTGTGGCTCATCACCAGAATATTGGTCGGCCCCGGGGTGATCGAGGCGACGAAGGAAAACAGCAGAAAGGGCAGCAACGATTCCATGACAGGACTCCCGAATCAAAACAGGAGGCCATGGTCGCGGTTACGCGGGGTTCAGTCTGGAAGGTTTGAGCAGCGCTTGCGGTAGTCCGCCGGCGTCAGGTGATAGGCACGGCGAAACCAGCGCCCGAGATGGCTTTGATCGGCGAAACCGAGGGTGCTGGCGACGGTGGCGGGTGTTTCGCCGCGCGCCAGCAACTGGCGGGCGCGGGCCAGGCGCAGCTGGATCAGATAGGCATGCGGCGCCAGCCCGAAAGCGGCCTTGAACGCTCGGGTCAGACGAAAGCGATCGACCCCGCAGGCCTGGGCCAGGTCGTCCAGCCCGATATCGTCGAAGGCGTGCGCATGCAGATAGTCCCGCGCCACCTGGGCCACCCATGGCAGGCGCGGATCGAACGGCTGGCGCTTACGCCAGTCGAGGTGGGACGTCAGCGCACCGAGCAAGGTGTCGATGGCGGTCTGGCGCACGATGCGCAAGTCGCCTTGATGCAGGGCGTTGAAGGCCTGATTGATGGCGGTGGACAGGCGCGAATCCTGACTCAGGGTATCGGTGAACCCGAGCTGGCTGTTGTCCGGCGCATGCTCGAACAGCACACGCAATTCGCGCTCCAGCCAGTGCGGGTCGAGGTAGAGCATGGAATAGGTGAAACCCTCCTCCGTCGGCGCGTGCCCGTCGTGGATCTCCCCCGGTTCCAGCATGAAAATCTTGCCTGGCGTACTCAGATGGCGCACGCGCCGGCAATGAAACTGCTGCACGCCCTGCTCGGTGACGCCCACCAGAAAGCTGTCATGCCAGTGCGGATCGTAGGCATGGCCCTGGAAATGGGCACGAATCGACTCGATCCCGGTGTCGGCATCCTGAGACAAGTCGATCCAGTTGCGTTTGTCCACGCAAGGCTCCGAAGGCAGTGATTGTTCGTCAAAGGCGTCTACGTTACCGCGACTTTGCCGATCGGTTTAGAACATTTGTGCACGTGAGCCAGGCAGACCACCCAGCAAATTTAATGAACCCTGAGTGCCACGGCCCGCCTAAGCCAAAGACCATCAGGAGGTAGCTCATGCAAATTGAAACCACGTGGATCGTACTGGCCGTCGTGCTTTTGCTCATCGAATTGTGGGCGATCAACCGGGTGCGCAAGAGTGAGGGGAAAGCCAGCAACAAAGGCGTCTGGATCGTATTGATCGTGTTTGTGCCACTGTTCGGGCTGATCGCCTGGGCGCTGGCCGGGCCCAAGCACGTCACTCAGGCCTGAAGCCCAAGACAAGCAAGAGCCCCGAACATTCGGGGCTTTTTGTTGGCCGCTGGTTTGTATCGCAGTGTGTACGAACGCCTCCCGGATACATGCCCGCGCATCAGCTGATGAAAACGGAAACAGCGCAGATACGTGGCCAGTCTTTAATGGGCTCCAGATTCGAAGGGTTCAGCCAGAACCCGGCCCTCGCCGATCATAAGGAGACTTGCCATGAAGCACGCACCACACGCCACCGTCACTACCGGGAAAAACCGTCGTCGCCTGTTGGGCTTGTCGATGCTCGCCACCGCGCTGCTGCAATTCGGTGCCTTCGCCCAGGCACAAACCGCTGCCCCCGAGCCGGTCAAGACCGCAGCCGCCAGCGTCAAGGCCGATCTGCCCTTCGGCCCGCTGAAACACGTGAAGGCTGGCCTGCTGGACGTGGCCTACGCCGAAACCGGCCCGGCCAATGGCCCGGTGGTGATTCTGCTGCACGGCTGGCCGTACGACATTCACAGCTATGACGACGTAGCGCCGCTGCTGGCGGCCAAGGGTTATCGGGTGCTGATGCCGTATGCCCGGGGTTATGGCGACACGCATTTCCTGTCCGACAAGACCGTGCGTAACGGTCAGCCGGCGGCGCTGGCCAGTGACGTGATCGATTTCATGGACGCCCTGAAGATCAAGCAAGCCGTGCTCGGCGGCTACGACTGGGGCGCGCGTTCGGCGGACATCGTTTCGGCGCTGTGGCCGGAGCGGGTCAAGGCACTGGTGTCGGTCAGCGGTTACCTGATCGGCAATCAGGCCGCCGGCAAGAATCCGCTGCCGCCCAAGGCCGAGCTGCAATGGTGGTATCAGTTCTACTTCGCCACAGACCGTGGTGAGGCGGGTTACACCAAGAACACCCATGATTTCGCCAAGCTGATCTGGCAACTGGCGTCACCGAAATGGGCCTTCGACGACGCCACTTTCGACCGCAGTGCCAAGGCGTTGCAGAACCCGGATCACGTCGCCATCACCGTGTTCAACTACCGCTGGCGCCTGGGCCTGGTGCAGGGTGAAAGCCAGTACGAGGCACTGGAACAGAAACTCGCCACTGCGCCGTCGATCAGCGTGCCGACCATCACCCTCGAAGGCGATGCCAACGGCGCCCCGCACCCGGCGCCCGAGGATTACGCCAAACGCTTCACCGGCAAATACCAGTTCCGCCTGATCAACGGTGGCATCGGTCACAACCTGCCGCAGGAAGACCCGAAAGCCTTCGCTCAGGCGATCATCGACGCCGATCACCTCTGAAGCGGCACGCCAAACGGCTCGTCATTTGACGAGCCGTTTTTCTTTGGACGGGCGATAACCGAAATAGGCGCTGTAGCACTTGCTGAAGTGGCTCGGTGACACGAATCCGCAGGCAACCAGCACGTCCACCTGCGACAGCTCGGTGTGTTGCAGCAGCCGCCGAGCCTCGGTGATGCGCAGTTCCATGTAATAACGCTGCGGCGTGGTGCCCAGTTGCTCCTTGAACAGCCGCTCCAGTTGACGCCGGGAACGCCCGGCATACACCGCCAGTTGCTCCAGTTCCAGCGGCTCTTCGAGGTTGGCGTCCATCAGTTTCACCACTTCACGCAGTGGCGCGCTGACGCAGAGGTTCTCGGTCGGTTTGATCCGCCGGTAACGCGATTCCTCGAACGCCAGAATGTCTTCGATGCCTTCGACCAGCGCCTTGTCGTGCAGGCCCTTGATCCAGTCCAGCGCCATGTGGAACGCGCCGGAGGGACTGGACGCGGTCAACCGGTCGCGGTCGATCACATAGGGTTCGCTGCTGACCTGAGTCGCCTTGGAAATTTCCGCCAGCGCCGGCCGATGCTCCGGGTGAATCGCACAGCGATAACCTTCCAGCACCCCTGCCCGACCCAGGAACCACGCGCCGTTCCACAACCCGGCCAGTATCACGCCAGCCTCGGCGGCCATTTTCAGCAGGTTGATGAACTCGTCGCTCGCCTTCAATTCCGTACGGTAACCGCCGCAGATCACCAGCAGATCCAGTTCCTGCAACACGCTGGTTTCCAGGCGCGCGTCCGGGCGGATCACCAGCCCCAGGTCGCTGATCACTTCACCGTCGCTCAAGCCAAAGGTGCACGTGGAAAACAGACCGGGGCGCAGCAGATTGGCGGTGACCAGGGTGTCCAGCGCCTGGGTGAAGGCCGGCAGGGAAAAATGCTCCAGCAGCACGAACCCGGTGCGGGTCATACGTCCCCGCCCACTGGCGGGCTCGTTCAGGTAGCGAAGGTTCTTGCCCTTCATGCCACCGCTGAATTGGCGTCGTTCGATCAAGGTGGGGTCCATCGGTTTCATTGTTGTAGCGCCATGCTAACCGGCGCCGCAGCAAATTACTCGCGAACGACGCAAGCACCCATCCAGAAATCGTTCCCACGCCGTTGACCTTGATCGTTCCCACGCTCTGCGTGGGAATGCCTCCATGGACGCTCTGCGTCCGGCGTTGGGAGGGACGCGGAGCGTCCCGGGCTGCATTCCCACGCGGAGCGTGGGAACGATCAGTCACCCAATCCCCGCCGGCCTGCGTCCCAACGTCGCAGGCCCGGCACCTTGGCAAACGCTGCACAAGGCTTAAAATCGCGCCTCCTCTTGCAGTCGCCCGAACGGCGCCTGCCCGCAGCCATGACAACCCTCAGGTTTGAACAGCCGGCCACTTCCACGAAGCGCGCCTGGCTCAATCGTCCTGCCCGTTCGGCGGTCGTTTGTCTTCAACACACTTCGGCTTGGCACTCGCATGCGCAGAGGCGCACGTTCCGCTGTTCGATCACTTGAGGTTTTTATGACACCGCGTTTGCTGGCCATGGCGCTGGCGCCCCTGCTCGGGCTATTCATTGTTGCCCTGGGCAACGGCTTTCTGTCTTCTTTGACCACCCTGCGTCTGGGCGCGGCCGGCGAATCGGCGACGATGATCGGCATCGTGTCCTCGGCCTATTTCATCGGCCTGACGCTGGGCGCGATCTTCAACGACCGGTTGATCCTGCGCATCGGCCACATCCGCGCCTACAGCAGCTTCGCCTCGCTGATCGCCGCGACCATCCTGCTGCAAGGGTTGTTTTATGACACCTGGGGCTGGGTCGTGCTGCGACTGATCAACGGCTGGGCCACGGTCGGTGTGTTTCTGGTGATCGAGAGCTGGCTGCTGCTGGCCGGTGACGCGAAGATTCGCGGCCGTCTGCTCGCGTTGTACATGATCGTTCTCTACGGCGCCGGCGTGCTGGGTCAGGCGTTTTTGGGGAAAATCACCGGGCTGGGCGACACGGCGCCGTTCATGGTCGCCGGCATGCTCGCGACCTTGTCGGTGCTGCCGATCGTGATCCTGCCGCGGGTTTCGCCGCTGCTGGAACAGGTCGAACCGCTCAAGCCACGGGCGCTGCTCGGCGTATCGCCCACCGGGCTGGTCGGCTGCTTCGGCTCCGGCGTGACCATCGCGGCAATCTACACCCTGCTGCCGCTGTACCTGCAACGCATCGGCCTGAACGTCGGCGAAGTCGGCAGCATGATGGCCTGGACGATCCTCGGCGCGATGCTGCTGCAATACCCGGTCGGGCGCTGGTCCGATCGCAAGGATCGCCTGCAAGTGCTGACCGTGCTGTGCGCCGCGTGCACCGTGCTGTCCCTGGTGATTGTGCTGGTGCCGCTGTCCTCGGTCATGCTCGCGGCGATGCTGTTCCTGCTGGGCGGCGGCGTGTTCGCGTTGTACCCGGTTGCGGTCAGCCACGCTGCCGACCGTGCACCGGTCGAAACCCTGGTGCCGATGATTCAGGGCATGTTGCTGATTAATTCGCTGGGCTCAGCGATGAGCCCGCTGCTGATCTCCCCGGCGATGAATGCCCATGGCGAAACCGGCCTGTTCTGGGCCTTCGCGCTGGTCAACCTGAGCATGGTGACGTTCTTCTTCTGGCGTCGCGGCAAGCGTCCGGTGCCGGCCAATCCGGCGCCGTTTGCGGCGGCAGCGACCTTCTCGCCGACCGGTGCAGAGCTGCGGGTGACCGAGGATCTGCGTCAGGCGGCGCAGGACCATCCGCCGATGGTCGATGCGTTGAGCGGCGAAGCGGCGCCGCAGACAGGATCGCGCTACGAAGCCAGTTGAGTTTCTGGCGGGCATAAAAAAACCGGTGACTTTCGTCACCGGTTTTTTTTATTTATCGCACAGCAGCCTCTGAATCAGTGCGGCGCGCGCGGGATCGTTTTCATCAGATCCTCAGGGCTGATATGCCCCACCACACTGCCCGGCTGCGGCAGATTCAGGATGTGGCCCTTCATCTTGCCGATCACGTGCATTTCGCACGGCTTGCAGTCGAACTTCAGGGTCAGCACTTCATCGCCGTGAATCAGCTGCATCGGCGCGACCTTGGTTTTCACACCGGTCACGCCTTTGGCCTGTTTCGGGCACAGGTTGAAGGAGAACCGCAGGCAGTGCTTGGTGATCATCACCGGCACTTCGCCCGCCTCTTCGTGAGCCTCGTACGCGGCGTCGATCAGCTTCACGCCGTGACGGTGGTAGAAGTCGCGAGCCTTCTGGTTGTAGACGTTGGCCAGGAACGACAGATGCGCCTCCGGATACACCGGCGGTGGCGTGGTCTCGGCCTTGCGCGAACCGCGCGGGTGGGCGGCAACGCGGGCGGCGGTCAGCGCTTCGATCACTTCACGGCGCAACGACTTGAGCTGCGAGTTCGGGATGAAGAACGCTTGCGGCGCATCCAGTTTGATCGAGGTCGCGTGGTACTCGGTGGTGCCGAGCTGGCCGAGCAGGTCGTGCAAGGTGTCCAGCGCCTGTTCCGGTTTGTTGGCGACGCCGAACGGGCCTTCCAGCGCGACGCTGGCGCTGATGCCCTCTTCGCTGGTCACGGTCAGTTCCAGACGCTCTTCACGCAGCTTCGCCAGCCAGCTCACGCCGATCCGACGCTCGGCAGAAGTCTTGAGCAAGGCCTGCTGCCAGTTGTGGTCGAGGTTGCGGTTCAGCGGGTGGTTCGGGCGCAGCTTGTACAGGCCTTCCGGCATTTCGTTCGGCTCGACGCGGTAGCGGTAGCGCTTCTCGCCTTCTTCCTCGAACTCGCCCTTGGCTTCGGCGATGTTGGCGCGGAAACCCACCACTTCGCGCTTGACCAGCACGTTGAGACCGTCGCCGTTGGACAGCGGCTCGTGGGTGATGACCTGCATGTCACGCTTGCCGACTTTCTCGACCACGCCCACCGCCAGACCGGTGAAGGTCGGCGAATCGAACGCGCCGATGTCGATCTTGCGTTCGCTGACGAAGTAGTCGGTGCTGCCACGGTGGAAGGTCTTTTCCGGGTCCGGCATGAAGAAATGCGCGGTGCGGCCGCTGGAGGCGCGGGCCAGGTCCGGACGATCGTTGAGCACGTCGTCGAGGCGCTGGCGGTAATAGGCGGTGATGTTCTTCACATAGCCCATGTCCTTGTAGCGACCTTCGATCTTGAACGAACGCACACCGGCCTCGACCAGCGCGCGGATGTTGGCGCTCTGGTTGTTGTCCTTCATCGACAGCAGGTGTTTTTCGTAGGCGATCACACCACCCTTTTCGTCTTTCAGGGTGTACGGCAGACGGCAGGCCTGGGAGCAGTCGCCACGGTTGGCACTGCGCCCGGTCTGCGCGTGGGAAATGTTGCACTGACCGGAAAACGCCACGCACAACGCGCCGTGAATGAAGAACTCGATGGCGGCATCGGTTTCATCGGCGATTGCGCGAATTTCCTTGAGGTTCAGTTCACGGGCCAATACCAGTTGCGAGAAACCGGCCTGATCGAGGAACTTGGCCCGCTCAAGGGTGCGGATGTCGGTCTGGGTGCTGGCGTGCAGCTCGATGGGTGGAATGTCCAGCTCCATCACGCCCAGGTCCTGGACGATCAGCGCATCGACGCCGGTGTCGTACAACTGATGGATCAGCTTGCGCGCCGGTTCCAGTTCGTTGTCGTGCAGGATGGTGTTGATGGTGGTGAAGATGCGCGCGTGATAGCGACGGGCAAATTCCACCAGTTCGGCGATTTCGCTCACCTCGTTGCACGCGTTGTGGCGCGCACCGAAGCTCGGGCCGCCGATGTACACCGCGTCGGCGCCATGCAGGATGGCCTCGCGGGCGATGGCCACGTCACGGGCGGGGCTGAGCAGTTCCAGGTGATGTTTGGGCAAGGACATATGTTTTTTTAGTCAGGCTGTCACGGTCGAGGCGCGCATTGTAGCCGCGAAACGCGTGGGCGGCACGCCTGTGCTGCCGGGTGGCTGTTTTCAACCCGTCACGATCAGATCGCTCCCACGCGGTCCGTCACTGATCGTTCCCACGCTCTGCGTGGGAATGCAGCCCGGGACGCTCCGCGTCCCTTCCAGAGCTGGAACGCGGAGCGTCCCTTGAGGCATTCCCACGCGGACGGTTCGACGCCTCGACGTGGGAACGATCATTACGGGGTCAAGCCTTGGCAGCCATCGCAGTCACTTCCACCTTCATCCCCTCAACCGCCAGCGCCGCCACGCCAACCGCCGCGCGCACCGGCCATGGCTTGGCGAAGTAGCGCTTGTACACCTCGTTGAACGCAGCGCGATCAGCCATGTCGGTCAGGTAGATGGTCAGGTGCAGCACGCGATCCATCGAGCTGCCGGCCTTTTCCAGCGCCACTTTCAGCGCCTGCAACGTGCATTCGCTTTGCGCGGTGACGTCGCCCAGTTCCAGGCTGCCATCGGCACGGGTCGGAATCTGGGTCGACATCAGGATGCCGTTGAATTCGGTCACGTCCGAAGAGATCGAGTCTGCATCCGGATCCGGGGTGTAGGTGATGTCTTGGTTGGCCATGGGAAAGTCCTTCGCTGGCAGTGAGGACGGCGCCATCGCGCGCCGTTTCGGGCGGCCAGTTTACAGACCCGGTCGGCGGTTGGAAGTCCCGACGCGGTGTGTCAGCCTCGTGCCAGTATCCGCCGCAGTTCCAGCGCATTGCCGAGTGCCGCGCCGCTGGCGGTGTTGTCGAAAATGCACCAGGTGTCGATGCCATCGACAGCCGCCACCTGCAAATCGCCGGCGAGCGTTTCTAGATACGCCGAGTCGTAGGGGCTGTGATAAATCCGTGGCGAACCGTGCAGCCGCCAGTAGCGCACGCCCGGCCAGCCGCACGGAGCAGTGTCGGTGCTGATTCGCGAGGGATCGACCACCGCATGCGCGATGCGATATGCCATCAACAGCAGTTCGGCGGCGGCCCAGGATTCGTGGCGCGGCTCAAGCACCACAGCCCCGGAATAGCGCTGACGCAACGCGATGAAAAACGCCTCGGCAACCGCTTCGTCAAACACCAGCGACGGCGGCAACTGCAGCAGCAGGCAACCCAGGCGATCACCGAGTCCCGAACACTGCTCGAGAAAGGCGTCGAGCTCAGGTTCACAGTCCCGCAGGCGTCGCTCATGGCTGATCGATTTCGGCATCTTCACGCAGAAGCGAAATCCGTCCGGCACCGACTCGGCCCAACGGGCATAGGTTTGCAGTTTGTGCGGACGGTAGAAGGAGCTGTTGATTTCCACGCCATTGAGCAGCGCGGCATAACGTTGCAGATGAGTGCCCTGCTCCGGAAAGGCCGGCCAGTGCTGCCGGGGCAGGCTCCAACCCGCGCAACCGATGAAGATCGACGGCACACTCAAAACAGCACCCTGCCCGCTTCGCGCATAAAGATTTCCACAGTTTTCGGGCCGATGCCGTCGAAGGCTTGCAAACGCTTTTCGAAGTCCTGGCGGTCGGCGCTCGCCTCGACCATGTTCATCACCCGACCGGCATACTCGTCATTGAGTTTGGCGGCCAGGGCCAGCAACCGTTCGGCGGTGGTTTCGTCGTAGCGCACGTAATGTGCTTGGCCGAGCATCCGCACCAGTTCGCGGTGGGTGCAGTGGGCGAGTTTGCGCGGGGTGTCACGCTGGTGCTGTTCAACGATCACTCGGTAGGCTTCGGCGGCGATGTCGGCCTGGATGCGTTTGCCCATCAGGAAACTGGCGAGCAGCCATTTGAACAGGGCTGATTCGCTCCCCGGGTGGAGGCTGATATGCAAGTCTTCGGCGTTGATGGTTTTGGTCATGCAGCTTTTGAGCGAGGGGCGGCGTGATGAGTGCGAGGCTGGCGACGAATGGTTCTGGGGGCGTAAAGCGTCAGGCTTTTCCTCGTTGGGCAAGGATCGATAAACAGGCTTGGATCGCGCCGTTTAAAGACATGTCGAAATGCTTCCGAATGCCTACAAATCCTTGCGCCAGAGCCTACCGCTACGCCAGAATCCGCCGGCTTGTGCGCCTTGGGGTCGGCCGGTAACTTGGATCGGGTCACTGATTTGCAGTGATCGGGTTTAGCAGCCCGTGGTCAACCTAAGGTCGTACGTGCACTATCAATCAGGTTCCATGCCTGCATTTGATGGCGGCTGTACGCAGGGCGCTTCGGCGCGCCGGCTTCCTTAGGTTCCCCGGTCTGCTAACCTGCGTCCAGCTGCCTCCCTTCTTTTAGCAGAGAAGCGGTTTCAGCATCATTTCGGAACCTGAAAATGATCAAACCTTCTCCAAATCCCCCGGTTACCGCACCGGCCAGCATCACCAATCCAACATCCCCCTACGAATGCCCTGACTCCAAAAAATTCAACGAAGCCGCCGAACGCGCCCTCAACTACTACCTCGGCCCGCCCGCCCCTTACATCATGGCCGCGCCCTACGTTCCCAACCGCCTCTACCAGGCCAACCCGGCCAGCAACACCGAATCCCTGCTCGCCGACGCCGTCGAAACTCTCGGCTCGGCCAACGTCATGCTCAACAACCTCGTCGACGCCCTCGAAGGCCCCCACCGCAAGACCGCACAGGGCATCGCGCAGATCGTGATGCTGGCGGAACTGGCGGTGAATCAGGTGCTGGATAACGTCGTGCCAACGGAGTAAACCGCACCGTCGAAATTCATCTTCGCTACCACACAAATCAAAAGGGGACGATTAAATAAACCTGTCCCCTTTTGATCGTCCCTTTTGATTCATTTTCCGGTACTTTATTTTTGTTCAGTATCATTCGACCCAGGGTCAGGAATGAATATTGCCCCTGGCACATGGATGGGTTTTTTTGGAGGTTTTTCCGGCATCGGGTTACAGTTTTGATCAAGCTTAGCTGCATCAGCCCTTGTTAATTGAGGCCCATACCTATTCCGACATTCGTTATAGTGCTCTTCAATTACGTCTTTATCCGACAACTGAAAACGATCAGCATCAGCTTCACGACAAACCCCAAACCCAACTACAATTGCCGAGATGGCAAACACAAAAGACATTGCCGGACAGCCACTGCCAATAGATGATTTCATCTTCATTAGATTTACAACCCCTATAACAAAATAACAAAATGGGACAGAATCATTTCCCGACCCAACCCACCAAAATTATCAACACAAATATCCGCAACCGCACCTGATAGAAATGACAGTCTTTAATATTTATTTAGAACAACATAAATTCTGAGCAGCTATAAAAACACTAGACGCCGACTCATTAATCTATCTCCTCAGTTCAGCCGGATACATCCTCTAACACATCCTGCCTGCTTCAGCGTAGCTCCGCTCTAAACTTCATCCGTCACAACAAGGACGCAGGAATACATAAAAGCCCTCGCCGGGCGGATGACGCGGTATCGCAACAAGGCTGAGGGGCGGGCTGGCACGCTGTGGGAAAGTCGCTACAAATCCAGCGTTGTTCAATCCGACACCTATCTATTGGCTTGCAGTCGTTACATCGAGTTAAACCCGGTGCGAGCCCACATGGTGGAGCGTGCAGAAGACTACCCCTGGTCAAGTTTCGCTCTGCGCCTGAACGATTTTTCAGAAAGCACCTGGCTGGACAAAGATCCTTGCTTTCTGGAATTGGGACCTGACGATGCCACCCGGCGTGAACGGTATAAGTCGTTTGTTGAAATGGCTACACCCACCAATGATTTGCAACTCATCAGGGGTGCACTGCAGCGCGGCCAACTGACTGGCAACATGAGATTCGTCGATGAAATCGAACAAATCACCGGAAGACGCATTGAATTAAGAGATAGAGGACGGCCAGAGAAAAGTGCTTAACGCCAAAAGGGGACAATTAAATAAATCTGTCCCCTTTTAATCTTTTCAACCTGATCGATCGACCTGTTAACACGAGCCAACTTTCAGAAAACCATTACAATTACCAAGCTTTGGCACATCTTCAAGCTTAATGACTGCAGCAGGATACACATTTACTCGATTATTGGGAGACGCATACAAAGCATTATTGTAATTAATGCTCTGGGTTCCACTTGATTGACGACAGTAGCCTTCGAGCACGCAGGACTCACCATTCCTATTAATGTCCTTGGTATAGAATGTACAGCTACCCTTGGCGCTGCTGTTATTCCATGCCTTCTCGCAATCAGGATCTCCAGCAAAAACGCTTTGACCAGTCAAAACCAACGAGAGAAATACCGTAAACCTAAACAGCTTGGAAAATTTCATATTCTGTTCCTTCAATAGAAAAGTTAACATCCACCGACCAAACGAGAAACATCCATTCCCGCCCCAGCCAACCTTAAGCCTTTAACAACTCCGGCCTGTTCTATACTTGAGTTTAAAACTCGATAAAACCACTGTCAGAAATACCAGTCTTTTATATCCATTTGATATTTAACTCATCACGTTTTCTTCTTTAATTCGAATACCATGGGTTTCCCCGATTCGACTATCCGGTCTGCGCCACTCCCTCCCACAGCTGGATATCCCCCGATTCCCAATTATGCTCAATGAAACCCCGCCCTCCCGCGCGGGGCGGTGATTCTGTGCACGCTCCACGAAATACCTGAACCGGCATCCGCCACAGGCCTTGGGTACGCGACGTTGATGAAGTGCTCCGGCCTACAAAAACAAGCACGACGGAGAACACCCATGGCAGTACTCGACAGCATGTCCACAGGCAGTGCCCCGCACCACAGCGTCAGCCGGGAGGAGCGCAAGGTCATCTTTGCGTCGTCGCTCGGCACGGTGTTCGAGTGGTACGACTTCTACCTCTACGGCTCCCTGGCCGCGATCATCGCCAAGCACTTCTTTGCCGGGGTGAATGAGACCACGGCGTTCATCTTCGCCCTGCTCGCCTTCGCCGCAGGTTTTGCGGTGCGGCCGTTCGGGGCGATTGTGTTTGGGCGACTGGGTGACATGATCGGTCGCAAGCACACGTTTCTGATCACGATCGTGATCATGGGTGTATCGACGGCGATTGTGGGTTTCCTGCCCGGTTACGCGACCATCGGGGTGGCGGCGCCGATCATTCTGATTACCCTGCGCCTGCTGCAAGGCCTGGCGCTGGGCGGCGAGTACGGCGGCGCAGCAACCTATGTGGCCGAGCATGCGCCGAAGGGCAAACGCGGTTATTTCACGTCATGGATTCAGACCACCGCGACCCTGGGCCTGTTTATGTCGTTGCTGGTGATCCTCGCCTGCCGTACCGCGCTGGGCACCGAAGCGTTCGAGGCCTGGGGCTGGCGGATTCCGTTTCTGCTGTCGATCCTGCTGCTGGCGGTCTCGGTGTACATCCGGCTGCAACTGAACGAGTCGCCAGTGTTCAAGAAAATGAAGGAAGAAGGCAAGTCGTCGAAAGCCCCGCTGACCGAATCCTTCGCCCGTTGGGACAATCTGAAAATCGTGATCATGGCCCTGCTCGGCGGCACCGCCGGGCAAGCGGTGGTCTGGTACACCGGGCAGTTCTACGCGCTGTTTTTCCTGCTGCAAACCCTGAAGATCGACGCGCAGACCGCCAATCTTTTGATCGCTGGTTCGCTGCTGATCGGTACGCCGTTCTTCGTGATTTTCGGCAGCCTGTCCGACCGCATCGGGCGCAAGGGCATCATCATGGCCGGGTGCATTCTGGCGGCGGTGACCTACTTCCCGATCTTCCATGCGCTGACCCAATACGGGAATCCCGACGTATTCGTGGCCCAGGAGAAGAACCCGGTCAAAGTGATCGCCAACCCCGACCAGTGCTCGTTCCAGTTCGATCCGGTGGGCAAGGCCAAATTCACCAGCTCCTGCGATCTGGCGAAAACCATCCTGGCGAAACGGGCGATCCCGTACGAAAACGTGGTGGCGGAACCGGGCACCGTGGCTCAGGTGCGTATCGGCGACAAGGTCATCGAAAGCTTCGAAGGCACCACCCTGCCGGCCGCTGACTTCAAGACCCGTAACGACGCGTTCACTGCCAGCCTCGGCGCCGCGCTGAAAGAAGCCGGTTACCCGGAAAAAGCCGACCCGGCCAAGACCAATTACCCGATGGTGCTGCTCCTGCTGACCGTTCTGGTGATCTACGTGACCATGGTTTACGGCCCGATTGCGGCGTGGCTGGTCGAGCTATTTCCGGCGCGCATCCGCTACACCTCGATGTCGCTGCCGTACCACATCGGCAACGGCTGGTTCGGCGGGTTCCTGCCGACCGTGGCGTTTGCGATGGTTGCGGCCACCGGGGATATCTACTACGGCTTGTGGTACCCGATCGTGATTGCGGTGATGACGGCGATTCTCGGGATCTTCTTCATGCCGGAGACCAAGGATCGCGACATCCATCACACCTGACCCGCTTCGCTCGATGCTGTGCGTGACGTTCGCGCACAGCATCGAGCGTTGTCACATCGGCGTCATTCTCCCTTGGTAACGTCGTCGCGCCCCGATGCCCCGACCACCAAGGTGACCCTCCCGGTGTACTCAAGCCCGACGCGCCAGACCCTCATCCTGCGATCCGACAACATGGCCAGTGACGACTTCGGCGCCCTGTTCTCGCGAATGTTCGGCAACCGTTATGGCGACACACCACCGCCGCCCAAAGACATCATCATTGGCGGCGTTTACGGGCGGTACGAAGGCGTGAGTTTCCGGCGCATGCATTACCGGGGCGATTTCACCGTCGCCTTCCCCGAGCCGTTCGATGAAATCACCTTCGTCATTCCCACCGCCGGCAAGATCGTGTTCAACCATGAATCCGTGGGGCTGAGCGATGTAGGGCTGGCCATCGACAAGGCTGACCTGCGTTCGATGCGTTTTATCGACAATCATGCCCAGCACGGCATGTCGATCAGCCGTGCGGCGCTCACCGAACGGCTGTCGACCCTGCTGGGCAAACCGATCGTGCACAAGCTGCATTTCGAGCCGAGGGTGGATCTGAACAGCCCGGCGTTTCAGGGCATTCGCGCGCTGATCGATCTGGCCACCGGCACGGAATTCGATCTGCTGTTGAACGCTGGCTCGCTGATGCCGTCACGGCTGCGGGAGATGCTGGTGGACGCGGTATTGGAAGCCTGGCCGCACAATTTCAGCCAGGCCTTGCGCCGTCCAGAGGCATTGATTGCGCCCAGGCATGTGCGGCAGGCGATCGATTACATTCAGGCGCATCCCGAGATTCAGGTCAGTGGCACGGATCTGGCGCGGCTGGCCAACGTCAGCCTGCGCGCATTGCAGGAAGGGTTTCGACGGTTTGCCGGGATGTCGATTGTCGGGTATCAACGGCAGGTGCGGCTGGAGCGCGCTTACGAAACGTTGCGTCAGGGCGTTTCGCCGTCGGTGACTGAGGTGGCGCTGCGATTGGGCTTCAGCAATGTCGGCCGGTTCAGCCAGTATTTCCAGAATGCCTACGGCGTGAGCCCGGCCGAGGTGCGAAAAGGATTGCGCTGAGGCAATCCTTTTTCTTCACCTTCAGTTGATCAGAACTGATAACTGGCCTTGAGCGCGCCGCTGAAACCGTGGCTGTCGCCGCCACCGCTGGCACCGACTTCTGCACCCAGACTCAGGGCACCGAGGTTGGCTATCAGGTTGACGCCGCCGCTGAACTGATCGCGGTTGTCGAACGCCGCGCGCTGCTCGATATCCAGCCCCAGCAGATGCCCTTCGCTGTTGACTTGATGATCGCCCAGCACACGCTCGTAACCAACGCGCACGCCCGGCACCAGTTGCCACGCGCCCATCGGCACCGGGGCGAACGAAACGTCGAGATTGGCCACCGCGCTGCGCCGGGTTTCTTGAATGTCATCAACGTCCAGAGCCAATTCGCTGCCCTTCTCCTGAAAGCCCGACAGGTCCAGACGGCTGACCCGCACGCCGAGGCTCGGCTCCAGAATCACAGTGTTCAGCGGCATGCGATAACCCAGCGCCAGCGTCGCGCCGCTGAGATTACCGTGGGTGTCGCCCTTCGCCGAGCCGAGGCCGCCGCCGAGGTCGCGTTTGCTGTCGTAGTCGACATAACCGGCGCTGATGTTGGCATCGACAAACAGGCCACGTTCCAGACTGGTGAAACCATAACGGGCACCAAGGTCGAGGAAGGTGAAATCGGTGTCAGCCTCCCCACCTGCGCCGCCCACCGAGCCTTTGCTGTAACCGATGCCGCCGCGAGCGCTGAATTGTTCGGAGAAGCGCTGAGTGACGCCAACCATCAGGCCCTGACTGTGTTCGTTGCTGCTTTGCGCATGGGCCGAACCGTCGGTGCCCAGGTAACCGGCGAGCGCGGTGCTCCACAACCGGTACTGGCCGACCTTGAGGTCGGTGCCGCTGGCGAACGGCGCGGCGGCCTGCTCGATCATTGCGTTCTGACGCAGCAGGTAACTCGCAGCATCGGCGTGCACCTGACCGCCGACCGTGGACTCGACACCGCCGAGGGTGCCGGCGTCGATGGCCGATTGCAGGTAGTAGTTGTAGGCGCTGTAGGTGCCCGAGAGTTTACTGTTCTGCAACTCCCGCAACAGTTGCGCACCGGCGGCAGCGTTGCCGATAAGCCCGGCCTGACCCGGCAGGCTGTTGTACTCGACCATTTTGCCGCGCAGCACATAGATGGTTTCCTGGGACAGACCCAGCCCCTGCTTGAGGTAGTTGTCCATGCTGCCGTACTGCGCGGCCACCTGATCGAGGCCCGCTTGCAGATAACTCGCCTCGACACCCAGCAGCGGCGCGTAGATCGCGGCCATGCTCGGCGGCATCATCGCCAGGGTCTTGGCGACCCGTTCGGCGGTGTAGTCGTTGGTCGCCAGGTAATTGCTCATGATCGTGGCGTTATCCACGCCGGCGATGCTCAACAGAACGGCAGCGGTCCAGCCGGTGCGGTCCTTGCCGGCGGTGCAATGGAACAACGCGGCGCCGTCGACACCGGCCAGTTCATTGAACAGCGCACCGAACTGACCACGCATGCCGGCATCGCTGACGAACGCGCGGTTGGTCTCCTGCATCATCGCAATCGCATCGGCTGCGCTTTTGAACGACACGGTGGTGATGTTCGCGCCGGAGGTGGTGCTGCCGATGATGTCGATGTTCTGGTAGGTCGCACCGCTTGGCATCGTGTCCGGCGTGCTGGCAATTTCGCTGGGCGTGCGCAGGTCGTACACCGACTTGATCCCCAGACCGTTGAGGGTCGCCAGGTCCGCCGCCGTCGGCGTCAGGGCATTGGAGCGGTAGAACACACCGGCGCGCATTGTGCCGTCATGGGCCGTGGAATAGGCGGTGGTGGTGCCTGCGATATCCCGAAAATTGTCGATGCCCGCCAGACGCGAGGTATCGAGATCGGCGGCCTGGGCGGCAGCAATGGACAGACTCAGCACGGACAGCGAACACACAAGACGTTGAAACACGGGGCAGCCTCACTGGAAACAGGTTGGGCTGCCCACTATCTGCATTGAAATGTGACCGAATATGACAATTGCGCGAGGGCCAGAAATAGCGGCGCGATCTGTCCGTTTGCCGCGTTTTCTGTCCGTTTTACCTGCACTGACCGTGTAAATCTTCGACACGTTTTGACGTTTTTTTTGCAAGGGCGAACGTAGAATGCCCTCTCCGGCCATCGTGGAAACCGTCAATGAACGACGCAGATGAAGAAATCCTGAACCAGGCAGCGCACTGGTGCCTGCGCCTGCAGGAGGACGATTGCACGCCCGACGAACGCCAGGCGTTTGAGCAGTGGATTCAACTCAGCCCGGGCCACGCCTTTGAATACGCGAAAATGCTGGAAATCTGGGACATCAGTGAGCAATTGCCGAACCACTCGACGACTCGCAAAAAACTGCTGACCGATCCTCCCCGGCCCGCCGCGAAGGAGCAATCCTCACGGTGAGCATTCGGGGTTAGAATCCGCGGGGTTCGGCTTACAGTTTAAGGATGATCCCGGCATGGCCACCCCCGACATTTCCCTGCAAGACACCGCCGCCCCCGAGGGCGTCTGCTTTGGCTGCGGCAGCAGCAACCCACACGGTTTGCACATCAAGAGCTTCTGGCACGAAGACGGCGTGCACGTCATGGCCGAGCATGTGCCCGAGGCCAAATACTGCGGCTGGCCGGAACTGGTCTACGGAGGTTTGATCGCGATGCTGGTGGACTGCCATTCCAACTGGACCGCGATGGCCTACCACTATCGGACCGAGCAACGCGAACCCGAAAGCCTGCCGCGCATCAACTGCGTCACCGGCAACCTCGGCATCAAGTTCATCAAACCAACGCCAATGGGCTTGCCGCTGACATTGAAGGCAAAAGTCGAAGGTGAAGTCGGGCGCAAGACCCGGGTGATCTGCGAGGTCTACGCCGGGGAAGTGCTGACGGCGGTGGGTGATTCGGTATTCGTGCGGGTGGATACCGAGCAGTTGGCAGCGGCCGCGCACGGTCGCTGAAATCCGTCATTGAAGGAAAACACGATGTCCGACCGCAAAATCATCATCCCCGAATCCATGAAAACCATCGTCGAACGCGCCGGATACGCCCCGGCGGTTCTGGTCGGCGACACGCTTTATTGCGCTGGTCAGGTGGGCCGCACCGCTGATTTGCAAGTCATCGAAGACCCCGAGCAACAGTTCATCCGCGCCTGGGAAAACCTCGACGAAGTGCTGAAGGCCGGCGGTTGCACCTTCAACGATGTGGTGGAGATGACCACCTATCACGTCGACATGAGCCAGCACATGCCGGTGTTTCGTGACGTGAAGAACCGCGTATTCCCCAAAGGCTTCTGCGCCTGGACCTGCATCGGTGTCAGCGAGCTGGCCCATCCGGGGCTGCTGGTGGAAATCAAATGCGTGGCGGTGCGCAGGCGCGCTATACCTGAGTAACGCCATTCCCCCTCATCGAGGTGTTGAACGATGGACTTGACCCTCTATTACCACCCGTTGTCGTCCTACTGCCACAAAGCGCTGATCGCCCTCTACGAACACGGCGTCGCCTTCGAGAAACGCCTGATCGACCTGTCCAGCGAAGCCGAACGGGCCGAGCTTCAGACGTTGTGGCCGCTGGTCAAATTCCCGGTGCTGCGCGATCACGCGCGCCAGCGCACGGTGCCGGAATCGAGCGTGATCATCGAGTATCTGGATCATCAACCTGGGCCGTCGAAGCGACTGATTCCCGAAGACTGGGAGACCGCGCTGGACGTGCGTCTGTGGGACCGGTTCTTCGACCAATACCTGATGACGCCGATGCAGCAGATCGTCGCCGACCGCATCCAGTCCGCCAATGGCGACCTGAGCAGTCACCGGGCGCTGCTGGCCACGGCGTACGGCATGCTTGAACAGCAACTGGCGGACCGCGAATGGATCGCCAGCGCGGATTTCAGCCTGGCCGATTGCTCCGCCGCGCCGGCCCTGTTCTACGCCAGCACGCTGGTGCCGTTTGCCGCAGAACAACCTCGTTTGAGCGCCTATTTCGAACGGCTGGTGCAGCGCCCGTCGTTCTGCCAAGTCATCGAAGAAGCCAAACCGTGGTTCGACTTCTATCCCTTTGCCGAGGTCCTGCCCCAACGTTTCCGCTGAGGCTCGGCCTTACGCCGGCTGGTGACTGGTCACGCAGTGAATCCCGCCACCGCCGGCCGCAATGGCGTCGATGTTGACCTGCACCACGTCGCGGTTCGGATAGAGTTTTTTCAGCAGGTCGAAGGCCTTTTTGTCGGCGTCCTTGTCGCCAAACTCCGGAGCGATCACCGCGCCGTTGATCACGAAGTAGTTGATGTAACCGGCCGCGAAATCGTCGTTGTCCTTGTTGAATTTGGTCTTGCGCGGTTTCAGCGGTGGCGAAACGGTGTGGATCTGCAACGGGCGACCGTCGGCGTCGGTGGCCTTTTTCAGGATTTCCAGGTGCGCCAGGGTGACCTTGTTGTCGTAGGAGCGCGGGTCGGTGTCGAGGTTGGCGATCACCACGCCGGGCGTGACGAAGCGCGCGTAGAAATCGACGTGGGCGTCGGTGATGTCCTTGCCCTTGATGCCCGGCAGCCAGATGATCTTGCGCAGACCGAGGCGTGCTTTCAGTTCCGCCTCGACGTCAGCCTTGCTCCAGCCGGGGTTGCGGTTTTCGTTGACCCAGCAGCTTTCGGTCATGATCGCGGTGCCTTCGCCGTCGACTTCGATGCCGCCGCCCTCGCCCACCAGTTCGCTGCGCTGGTAGGTCGCCTGCGCATCGGCCGCCACGCGCTTGGCGATCTTCGCGTCTTTCGAATGCTGTTGCTTGTTGCCCCAGCCGCTGAAGTTGAAGTCCACCGCGCCCAGGCCGTTCTTGTCGTCGATGACGAAGTTGGCGCTGATGTCACGCATCCAGATGTCGTCGAGGTTGGCGATCTGGTAGGTGATATTGGAGGTGCCGCAAATCTCTTCGGCCAAGCTGCGTTCTCCGCTGCGGCAGTAGATGGTCAGCGGTTCGTAGCGGGCAATAGCGCGGGCGATCCGGCCGAGGGCTTCCTGGACGTCTTCGGTGAAGTCTTCCCAGATCGCGTCCTGCGCGCCGAAGGCCATGTAGGTGCGTTCGTGTTTGTCGCCCTCGTCGGGCATGAACCAGCGACCTTCGCTGGCCGCCAGCAAACGCGCCGGTGACAGGCCAAGGCCCATGACGGCAGCGCCTGCGCCGGCGGCGACTGAAACCTGTTTGATGAACTCGCGACGAGTCGGCATGTGTACGTTCCTGATGGGTAAGGGGCCACCAAGGCAGCCCGGAAAAATCACTGTGCAGTGGCGGTCTTGAATTTGGTCCAGGTGCGCATGCGGGCGCGCATGTCGGCCTGGGGAATATCCTTGCCCGTTATCAGACGAGCATAGGTCGCTTCGTCGAGGTAGATGTCCGGGTTGTTGCGCATCGCCTCGTCCACGTTCGGCCGGGCCTTGGCGTTGGAGGTCGGGTAACCGGTGAAATTGCTGATCGCAGCCATGTTCTCCGGACGCATCACGAAGTTGATGAATTCGTAGGCGTATTCCGGATGTTTGGCATCCACCGGAATGGCCATGGTGTCCATCCACACCGTGGTGCCCTCGCGCGGCACGCGGTACTGGAAGCGCGTCTGCTTGCCGGCGCTGTCCGAGGTGCGCTGGGCCTGGGTCATGTCGCCGCTGTAGCCGAGGGACAGGCACAGGTTGCCGTTGACCAGATCGGTCACCGGTTGCGACTGGAACTTGCGGATGTACGGCCGCAGCTTCATCAGCAAGTCACTGGCCGCTGCCAGATCCGCAGGCTTGGCGCTGCGCGGGTCGCGGCCCAGATAGTTGAGCACCACGGCCAGTACTTCATCCGGCGAGTCGATCATCGAAATCCCGCAATCGGCAAACTTCGCGGCCAGTTCCGGTTTGAACAGCATGTCGAGGCTGTTGACCGGGGCGTCGGCCATGCGTTGCTTGATCTGCTCGGCGTTGTAGGTCAGGCCGATGGTGCCCCAGGTGTACGGCACGGTGGCCTTGTTCGAATGCTCGTAATGGCTGCGCAGCTTTTGCAGGCCCGGCTCGATGTCGTTCATCGCCGTGATTTTCGAAGGATCCAGCGGCAACAGGCTGCCGGCGCGCATCAGGCGTTCGGCCACGGTGTCGCCGGGGAAGATCAGGTCGTAGCCGCTGCCGCCGGAGAGCATCTTGGCTTCCAGGGTTTCGCTGCCGTCCATCACGTCGTAGATCACCTTGATCCCGGTTTCGGCGGTGAATTTGCTCAGTGTGTCTTCAGCGAAATAGTCAGCCCAGTTGTACAGCCGCAGGGTCTTGTCTTCGGCGTGTACAGCAGGCATCAAACCGGCCAGCGCCAGGCCCAGAGCGCCCAGTAACCACTTGTGTGAAGTAGGCATATCAGACTCCTTGAGGATTCCAGCGGGCGTTAAGGTGACGGCCGTCCTGGCTCAACAATGCGCCGTACATTTCCGGGCGGCGGTCGCGGTAGATGCCCCAGCTCAGGCGATCTTCACGCATGGCTGCCAGATCCAGGCTTTGCACCAATACGCCGGTGCTGGCGCGATCGGCTTCGGCGAGCATTTTTCCCTTGTGGTTGCAGATGAACGACGAGCCGTAGAAATTCATTTGCAGCGCCGCATCAGTGCCCGCCACTTCGCGGCCAACCCGGTTGGAAGCGATCACCGGCAGCAGGTTGGCAGCGGCGTGGCCACGCATGGTCATCTGCCAGTGGTCCCGCGAATCCAGATCCGCGCAGCCCGGTTCCGAGCCGATGGCGGTCGGAAACAGCAGCACTTCAGCGCCCATCAACGCCAGGCAGCGGGCGGTTTCCGGGAACCACTGATCCCAGCAGATGCCGACGCCGAGGCGACCGAACGCGGTGTCCCAGACTTTGAAACCGGTGTCGCCGGGGCTGAAATATTCCTTCTCTTGATAGCCGATGGCGTTGGGGATGTGGGTCTTGCGGTACATGCCCAACAGGCGCCCGTCGGCATCCGCCACGCTCAGCGAGTTGAAGTAGGCGTTGCCGGCCTTCTCGTACCAGCTCAACGGCAGCACCACGCCCAGTTCACGGGACAGCGCGGCGAAACGCGACAGCACCTGACTGTCGCGGTACTCCTCGGCCAGCGCCATGTGCTGATGGCTCTGCTCGATGCAGAAATACGGCGTGGCGAACAGCTCCTGCAACAGGATCACCTGGGCGCCCTGCGCGGCCGCTTCACGCACCAACTGCTCGGCGCGATCAAGGTTGCTTTTCAGGTCCCAGGTGCACGGCATCTGGGTAGTGGCGACTTTCAGCAGCGTCATCGATCAACCCTCCACCGGCCAGGCTGGCTGTTGCTGGGTGATACAGTGCACACCGCCGCCGCCATGGGCCAGGTGATTGATCTGCACCGGCACCACTTCACGGCCTGGGAACGCCTCGGCCAGGGTTTGCGCCGCGACATGGTCGGCCTCGATGCCGTACGCCGGCATGATGATCGCGCCGTTGGCGATATAGAAGTTGGTGTACGAGGCGCAGAACACTTCGGCTTCGGTGTCCACGGCATCGGTGGCTTCGTACAGTTCGATCAGCTCGAATTTGCGGCCCTGGGCGTCGGTGGCCAGTTCCAGTGCGCGACGGTTTTCCCGCACGACTTCGGCGTACACCGAGCTGCGATCGTGCGTCGCGTCCACCAGCAACACGCCAGGGCGAGCGAAGGCGCACACACCATCGACGTGGCCGTCGGTCATGTCGCCGGTGACGTAATCCGGATCGCCCGGCAGCCAGATGGTTTTCTTCACGCCGAGCAGGCGGCTGAAGATCTCCTCCATCTCGGCCTTGCTCACGCCGGGATTGCGGTTGGGGTTGAGCAGCACCGATTCGGTGGTGATCAACGTGCCCTCGCCGTCCACGTGAATCGCGCCGCCCTCGTTACTCAGCGCCGTGCCGAAGCACTCGCCGCCCAAGTGATTGAGCACGCGGCGGGCCAGGCTTTCGTCCAGATCATGGGCCGACTTGCCGCCCCACGCGTTGAAACGCCAGCTCACCCCGGCCAGACCTTGCTCCGCATGAACGACGAAGCTCGGGCCGGAGTCGCGGCACCAGCTGTCGTTGACCGCCAGCGGAATCAGTTCGATGTTCGGCCCGCACAAGGCTTTGGCACGGGCGATGGCCGACGGATCGACGACCATTTTCACCGGTTCGAACCGGGCGATGGCGTTGGCGACGCGGGCGAAATCTTCCTGCACCAACGGCAAGGTCACGCCCCAGCCCGACTCCCACAGGGCCTGATTGTGGGGCCAGACCATCCAGGTCGCCGCATGCGTCACCCACTCTGCCGGCATCATCCAACCGCTGTTGTTGTTTTTGTTCTGCTGCATGGTAAAAAGCCCTTTGAGTTAAGCCATTGTGTTCAATGAAAACAGCCTTGGCGGCGTTGACATGCATGCTAATGGCGGCCTGAAGGGCAAACAAACGATGGATTTTGCGGAAAACTGATTAGAGGAACTTATCGATCATGCTGAAACACTGGCCACCCCTCAGCTCGTTGCGCGGCTTCGAAGCCGCCGCAAGGCTGGGCAGTTTTCACAAGGCCGCCGAGGAACTGAGCCTCACGCAATCGGCCATCAGCCAGCAGATCCGCAGCCTTGAGGCGTACCTGGAACAGCCGCTGTTTTTCCGCAGCGGGCGCAGTGTCAGCCTGACCGACGCCGGCCACGATCTGCTCAGCACCACCCAGGCCATGCTGCAGCAACTGTCGGTG
The DNA here is from genome assembly GCF_900115915.1 of Pseudomonas sp. NFIX49. Lineage (NCBI taxonomy): Bacteria > Pseudomonadati > Pseudomonadota > Gammaproteobacteria > Pseudomonadales > Pseudomonadaceae > Pseudomonas > Pseudomonas sp. NFIX49. The sequence continues at coordinate 276,830 of NZ_FOYE01000007.1, forward strand.
GGCATCCGGCGGCTGGGGCAGTACCAGAAACCCAATCAACTGGTGCTCAACACCACGCCGGCGTTTGCCCGGCACTGGTTGCTGCCACGGCTGGGGGATTTCCGCCGTCAGCATCCGAAGGTGGATCTGTGGATTTTCAGCACCGATGAAGTGCCGGACATGGCGACCCAGACCATCGATCTGGCGGTGCGCGACGACATCAGTTCGCAGGCTGAATGCAGCTTCAAGGTGCTGCATGCCGACCGCCTCTACCCCGCGTGTCATCCGAGCTTGTTAAGCGTGCCGAGCGCGCAGCGGACCACGCTGCACGGCGAGCGGGAAATGGACTGGAGCCATTGGGCGGTGGAGTCGGGAATCGATGTCGGCCAGCAGGATCAAGGTTTGAATTTCTCTGATCCCGGCTTGCTGCTGGATGCGGCGTGTTCAGGTCTGGGGATTGCGCTGGTCAGTCAGCTGCTCAGCCGGCAGGCGCAACAAAACGGGCTGTTGCAGCCACTGGTGGAGCAAACCATTCGCGGCCCGAACTGGGCGATGCTGACGCACCGCGACAGCGAGAACGACCCGATGGCGCGATGCTTCAGTCAATGGCTGACAACTCAGCTGGCAGAACCCGATCCGCAGGTTCAGACCGCCGTGAAATGACCTGCGCCGAGCCGGCCTTCCAGTCGACCGAACAGTACGTAATGCTGATAACCGCTGGTGAACGCACCCGTGGAAATCGCATTCCTGACGTCCTGATTCATATGCAGGTATTGCGCTTCGTCGAAGTTCTCGGCACTGACTTCGCCATTGCGCCCAAGCTTGTCGCTCTCGACCGGCGCCCCCATGATAGTGCGCCGCTGGAAATCGATGATCCGGTTGACGGCGTGACTTTCCAGCGGTCCCCGATTGGAGTGTGCCGAGTAGATGTGCAATCCGTTGTTCGCGCAGCGATTGCACATGTCGATGCAGTTCGACTGGGTGGACTTGCGTTCGGTCAGTTGCGCCAGCGGCATGTCCAGGTATTTGCCGACCTGATATTCGGTCTGATTGAAAATCGAACAACACAGGATGGTGTTGCCATTGCAGTCGAGCACCAGCCAGTCATCCTTGAGCGTGCAGGCCTGCTGAGGGTACTGGCGGACCAGATTGACCAGATCGTCGTAGGGTGGCAGCGCGAGTCGCTGCAGGGTCTCGCGATCAGTATCGGTCACCGACGGGTCGCGCTCGATCAGCGCCAGCGTCTTCTCCAGCGGCATCATCACTGAATAGCCGGTCGAGAACTGGAAGCCCAGGCTCTGGCTGAATTCGCGCATCAGCCCTTCTTCTTCCATGTTGTCCAGGTAGCGGTGGTAATAGACCTCGATCCGCGTGTTCAAGCCATGTTGCTGCTTGAGCTCATGCAGTTTGATCATGTTGGCCTTGACGACTTCAATATCGCCGCCCACGTGTCCCTGTTCGTACGTCTGCTGATAAAACCCGGACAGCGAGATACGGAAGAACCATGGATTGGCGAGCATCGCCGTCTCCATGTTTTTCGCCAGATTCAGGTTGGAACTGATACCGCTGCGCAGACCGGCCGCGTTGATGATTTCGACAAACTCGCCGATTCGCGGGTGGATCAACGGCTCGGTCCAGTTATACAGAAAAATCGCCTCGACCCCTTCGCTGCGGGCCTTCTCGACGATCTTCCTGAACATGTCAACTTGCATGGCTTTCTTGAAGTTGACGTTTTCCGAGTTACCCATCGGACACGAAGGGCAGCTCAAATTGCACGCGCCGACAATATCGATGTACATATTCATTGCGAGTGACGCTCCTGGGGTGAATAGCGGTGCATCCAGACTGTCGACTTTTGTGATTGCCGTTATTCGCTATTTTTTTGACAGTCCGAGAGCGCCGCCAGCAAGTTCCGCGCCATTGGCATGCGTGGCCATCAATTCCACGATCCAATCGATAAATACCCGCAGCTTTTGGCTGATATGCCGGTTCGGCGGGTACGCAACGTACAGCGGCATCGGTTCAAGCGCCCAACCCTCGAACAGCGCCACCAACTCACCGCGGGCCTCGTGCACCGCCGACATGTAGCGCGGCAGCCAGAGCACACCCAGACCGGCAAGGCCTGCGGCCAGATAGGCGTTGCCATCATCGACTGCCAGAACATGCCGGCCCTTGATCAGCAGGTTCTCCGTGGCATTGCGCAAGGTATAAGGCACTGGCCTGCCAGTGCGCGCCCAAAGGAAACCGACCACCCGATGATGGCTGTCTTCCAGCTCCCGGGGATGCATCGGGGTGCCGGCGCGGGCCAGGTAACTCGGCGCGGCGTACACGCCAAGTTGAAGATCCGCCACCTTCCGGGCCATCAGCGACTGATCCCGCAGCTCGCCGCCACGGATAACGCAATCGACGTTTTCATCGATGATGTCGACGATCCGGTCGCTGACGCCCATGTCGATCTGGATCTCCGGGTAGCGCGCGTAAAACTCGGGCAGCGCCGGCACCAGAATCAGATTGGCCAGGGGGCTGGGTACGTCGACCCGCAAGCGCCCCTTGGGCTGGGCCGCAGCGCCGGGAAGGCTGGTCTCGGCGTCGTCCATGTCCGCCAGCAACTTGATCACCCGCTCGTAATAGGCCGCGCCGTCCGCCGTGGCGTTGACCTTGCGCGTGGTGCGATTGAGCAACTTCACTCGCAGCCGCGCCTCCAGTTGCTGGACGAGCTGGGTCACGGTGGTCTTGCTCATGTGCAACGTCTCGGCGGCTTTGGTGAAACTCCCCGCCTCCACCACCCGGGCGAAGGCTTGCATCGCGTCAAAACGGTCCATACACCACCTCTGTTAGCGGCTCGATTGTTTGGGATTTGCAAACAGTGAACGCCAAGGTTGCGCGTTTATCACGCCGAGGCAAGTCCCTAAAGTTTCTCCATCGCAGGTTTTCAACTCATTGAAGGAGACTCCCCATGACTAATGTTCAGCCAAAACGCGACGTGGTTTTCCCGCCCGGACGCCATGCGCTTTACGAGCGCAACCGTTATTCCCCGGCGGTTCGTTCCAACGGTTTTCTGTTTGTCTCAGGCCAGGTCGGCAGCCTTGAGGACGGCTCGCCGGAGCCGGATCTGCAACAACAGGTGCGACTGGCCTTCACCAATCTCAATGCGATCCTCGGCGCGGCCGGCGGCAGTTTCGATGACGTGGTGGACGTGACGGTATTCATGGTCGACCCGCAATCGACCTTCGAAACCATCTGGGAAGTGGTGCCCGAGTTCTGGGGCGAGGCGCCGCATCCGACCATTACGGCGGTCGGCGTGACGTGGCTGTATGGGTTTCAGTTCGAGATCAAGGTGATTGCCAGGTTGCCGGAGGAGACACGGGCGTAGGCTTGCGGCAATTGCTCACAATCCGTGTTCAACGGCTTCACTGAAGCGCTCTTGATGCCGTTTCCGCGATCAATATTCTGTCCTCATGTTGTTTTTGCCCCGGACAGAAAAGAGCGCAAGCCATGCCCAGCCCGAGAACGCTGTACCAGAAGCACATCGACAGTCACACCGTCTGCACCCTCGACGATCAGGGCCACGTGCTGCTTTACATCGACCGCCAGGTCGCCAACGAATACACCAGCCCGCAAGCCTTCAGCGGCCTGCGCGAGGCCGGGCGCACGGTGTGGCGGCCTGCGGCGACGCTGGCGGTGGTCGATCATGTGAACCCCACCGCACCGAAACGCATCGCGACCATGCCCGACGCCGGGGGTGCGCGCCAGGTGTCGTACTTCGAAGAAAACTGCCGCGACTTCGGCATCGAGCTGTTCGATGTGCTGGACAAGCGCCAGGGCATCGAACACGTCGTGGCGCCGGAACAAGGCTTCATTTTGCCGGGCATGGTGGTCGCGGCCGGTGACAGCCACACCACCACTTACGGCGCACTGGGCGCCTTCGGTTTCGGTATCGGCACTTCGGAAATCGAACACCTGCTGGCGACGCAGACTTTGGTCTACAAACGCCTGCAAACCCTGCGGGTGACGGTCAACGGTGAGCTGGGCGCAGGTGTTACGTCCAAGGACATCATCATGGCGCTGATCGAGAAGATCGGTGCGTCTGGTGCCACCGGTTACGCCATCGAATTCACTGGGCCGGCCATCAGCGCCCTCAGCGTCGAGGCGCGCATGACCATCTGCAACATGGCCGTCGAGGCCGGCGCCCGGGGTGCGTTCATGGCGCCGGACGACAAGGTGTTCGCCTACCTGCAACACAAGCCGCGTGCGCCCAAGGGCAAGGTCTGGGAGCAGGCCGTCGAACGCTGGAAAACCCTGCACAGCGACGAGGGCGCGGTGTTTGATCGCGAAGTCATCCTCGATGTCGCCGCGCTGGAGCCGATGGTGACCTGGGGCACCAGCCCTGATCAGGCCGCGCCGATCAAAGGGCACGTGCCGGACCCGGCCACCCAGCCCGATCCGATCCTGCGTCAGGGCCTGCAGCGCGCCCTCGACTACATGGGCCTGACACCCGGCATGCCATTGAACGAAGTGACGATCAGCCATGCCTTCATCGGTTCCTGCACCAATGCGCGGATCGAAGATTTGCGTGAGGTCGCCCGGGTGGTGCGCGGCAAGCGTGTGGCGGCCCACGTGCGGGCGATGATCGTTCCCGGCTCAACCCTGGTGCGCAATCAGGCCGAGGACGAAGGCCTGGCGCAGATTTTTCTCGACGCCGGTTTCGAGTGGCGGCAATCGGGCTGCTCGATGTGTCTGGCGATGAACGACGACGTGCTCGCGCCGGGTGATCGCTGTGCGTCGAGCACCAATCGCAACTTCGAAGGCCGTCAGGGCGCCGGTGCGCGCACCCACCTGATGAGCCCGGCGATGGTCGCCGCCGCCGCCATCAGCGGCCATTTGACTGACGTGCGCACCGTCGCGCTGGAGGCTTGAACCATGCAACCTTTCGACACCGTCAGCGGCAGCGCCGCGCCGTTTCTTGCATCCAACATCGACACCGACGTGATCATGCCCAAGCAGTTTCTCAAGGGCATCGATCGTCAGGGGCTGGATCGCGGGCTGTTCTTCGATCTGCGCTTTCTCGCTTCGGGCGAACCCAACCCTGAATTCGTGCTCAACCAACCGGCTTGGCAGGACGCGGCGTTTCTGGTGACCGGCCCCAACTTCGGCTGCGGTTCGAGCCGCGAACACGCGGTGTGGGGCTTGAAGCAAGTCGGCATCCGGGCCTTGATCGGCACCACGTTCGCCGGGATTTTCTACGACAACTGCCAGCGCAATGGCGTGCTGGCGATTCAGCTGGGCGACGCGCAGTTCAAGCGCGTGGCCGAGGCGATCAGCGTCCCGGAAACCGCGCGAATCAGCGTGAACCTGGCACAGCAAACCATCGAGCTGGCGGACGGCACGCTGATCAGCTTCGAGATCGATCAGTTGCGCAAACAATCGCTGCTGCTGGGACTGGACGCCATCGGCACCACGCTGCAACGCACCGAGCAGATCCGCGCCTTCGAGACACGGCATCTGGCGGACAATCCCTGGCTGGGTTGATGGCAAAAAAAAACGGGCGGTTCATTGAACCGCCCGTTTTCATTCCACGGACAAATCGCGGAAGTACTCCTCCAGAAACTCCACGCACACCCGCAATTTCGCCGACTCGCTGAGCCGGGTCGGATAGACCGCCCAGACGTTGGCGCTCTGGGTGTAGCCGTCCAGCACCTGCACCAGCCTGCCCTGCTCGAGCATCGGTTTGACGTCCCACATCGAGCGCAACAGAATCCCGCCGCCGCTCAAGGCCCACTCCAGCACAATCTCGCCGCTGTTGGAGGACAACGGGCCATTCACTCGCACCGTTTCTTCCTGGCCGTCCTTGCTCAGGGTCCAGATGCCGAACGCATTGTTACGCTCCTTGAGCACCAGACAATCGTGGTCTTTCAGGTCTTCAAGGGATTGCGGCGTGCCCCGGCGTTCGAGGTATTCCGGCGTGGCGCACAGCACGCGCCGGTTGCTCACCAGTTTGCGCGCCAGATGCTGGCCCGGCAGGTCATCGCCGACGAGAATTTCCAGGTCGAAGCCCTCGCCCACCAGATCGACCACCCGGTCGAACACGTCTAGCCGGATGTCGAGTTTCGGGCACGCGCGGGACAACTGGCTGATCGCCGGCGCCACATGATTGCGGCCGAAACCGAAGCTGCTGCAAATGTGCAGCGACCCCGCCGGCTGGTGCCGGGCCTGGGAAATCTCGCCGAGAAACTGATCGAAATCCCCCAGCAGTTTCTCCGCCCAGATCCGCACCCGCTCGCCATCGTCGGTCAGCGCAATGCGCCGTGTGGTGCGGTGCAGCAGCTTGGTCGCCAGCGTGGTTTCCAGCACCGAGATGCGCTTGCTGACGTAGGCCGGTGAGAAGCCCAACTCGTCGGCGGCGCTGGCAAAGCTGTTCTTGCGGATGACGGTGAGGAACACCTTAAGGTCTTCGGGCAAGGGAAATTGGTCACGATTCGTGTTCATGGACAATATATTTCCGCTGATAGCATGCAGTTTGCGCAGAATACCACCGAGGCTTTCATTGCTGGTTTGTGCCGCCGACCTGAATGCCATCAAAAAACTCGAACTCGCTCCATGGCGCTGCATCCAACGTTTAACCCAACGGAGGTCAGTGCCATGAACAACGACAGCAAAGCCCCAGCCACGGATACGTCCGGCAAACCGGTCGATGTGGTGAAACGCGATCTTGAGGACCCGGACGACAAGACCCGCGGCGTGGATGAGGTCATCACGCCCTCGTCGACCCGCACCAAGGAGCAGGACGCTGAGGAGTTGCAACGCAAGGTCGACGAAATCGAACGCAAGGTTGCAGACGGCAACTGATCGGTTCATCGAGGCAGGTCTTTGCCAGGTTTTCGGGCTACAGCGGTCGCGCCGGTTTTCTTGGCAATCGCTGAAAAGCCCGAAAAACCTGACCGGCGATACCGTCCGGGAAATAAGTAGCTGTTTTCCCTGAAATTTATTGGTTTCAGGGGTTCACAGATCGCAAGAGCGCTGGTAAAGTGCCGCCCACTGTTGCAGAGGTCCTCCCGGGACTGAAACCAATAGCTACAGGGGCGTCGCCAAGCGGTAAGGCAGCAGGTTTTGATCCTGCCATGCGTTGGTTCGAATCCAGCCGCCCCTGCCATTTTCTTCCTCGTTTCACCCTCCTCCGTTTCACCTCTGCCTCAACGGCAAATCACTTCTTTGAATTCAACGTAATCGCCGAACGCACCAGCGTTTTCAGAGCTTTTGCATCTATTTTGTCGTCTTCGTGAATATCAATCGCCCGCCGGGTATTGCCCTCCAGGCTGGCGTTGAACAGTCCTGACGGATCCTCCAGCGCCGCGCCTTTGGCGAAGGTCATTTTCACCACGGCCTTGTAGGTTTCCCCGGTGCAGATGATGCCGTTGTGCGACCAGACCGGAACGCCGCGCCACTTCCACTCTTCGACGACCTCCGGGTCCGCTTCATGAATGATCGCGCGGATCTCGGCCAGCTTCTGGCCGCGCCAGTCGTTCAATTCCTTGATTCTTGCGTCGATCAGCACAGAGGGATTCTCGGTCGCCGCGTCGCTGCTGTCCTTCTTCATATCCTTGTACTCCCGAAAACCTTTTCCGCTATCCAGCGTAGCGCCGGCTGCGCCAAACGCCGGGCAAAAAAAGCCCCGCAAGGTGCGGGGCAAAGGAATTGGTTGGTTGCGGCCAACCAAAGGAGCATCGTCAAAAGCGTTAACCGTCAGGCGTTACAGGCACTCCTGGGCAGCCCGTTCAAAACTCGACGGCATGAAACTCGACGCCAGCAAGTGGCGCTCATACAAAAACACCTTGCCGCCGTCCTGCGCCTTGTAGGCTTCCAGAACGTTGTCCGCCGCCACCTTGCTTGGCACCACGATCCGGTAGCTGCGCTGGGTCTGCGACACTGTCGGATTCAGCGCACTGCCCTGCAGTTTCGGCACCACGCATTCGGCGTACTGGGCGGGCGTCTTGTGCGTCTGCAAGGTCAGCGTCGGATCGTTCGGCGCAGAGGCGCAAGCGGTCAGCAGCAAAGTGGCAGAAGCCATGGCAGGGATAAAAAAGGTACGCATGGATAAAATCCTGAAAATAAACGGTTCGGTTCTTCGGCAACGTTCAGTGTCACGGGCACTGCCGTTGCCGTTTTTGATTTGGGTGTTCAGCCTGCACTCACCAGGGCTTTGAGCGAGTCATCGAACTGCTTCAAGGCACTCAGTTGCAGATCGCGTTGCTGTTCGATCCCTGCAGCGATTTCGGGCGCTGCCTTGTTGTGTACCCACACCGACGGCAGTTGCTTCTCCACCGCGCCCTCGGCCTTGCCGATGTATTGCAGGTTGGCGTTATAGAAGCGTGCGGCGAACCGCGCTTCGACCTGGCTGTTGCGTTGGGTCAGCAGACGGTTGTGGGTGTCGAGCATCACCACCACGTCCGGATGAGCCTGTACCAGCGCATCAAGGCTGTCGTAGACGGTCACCGAGAGAAACTGTTGTTGCAGCGAACTCATCAGCCAGTCGATGGCCAGCTCCGGGTCGGAGCTGTCGACGAAGGCGTCACGGATCCGCGCATCGAGCGCATTCCTGGCTCCGTTCACCGCCACGTCGTGGTAACGCTCGAGGTATTGCAGGTTGTCCAGGGTGTTTTCGCTGTACAGCACACCGACGGTTTGCGAGTGCTGCAACGCGGCGCTGCTGGCGGCGACGGGCAGAAAATGGCACGACTTGGCGTCGTCTGCATAAGCCGGGGCTACGGTAGCGGCCACCCCGCCCATCAGCAGGGCGACTACAGCCAGTCGGTTCAAAGTCTTCATCGCGCAATTCCTTCAGCGGTGTGTTCGATGGAGGCGATTTTCCGCCCATCGGTGCCAAAGCAGAACTTGCGTTTCTTGATGGTCACTATTACTTGAACCAATAGTTGCGCGGCGTGCAGACTGCGGCACACTCAATCACAACGAAAACAGATGAGGATTACCCGTGCGAACCTTTGATCTGATCCGCGATGCGGTCGTGCCCGAATTCCGCGACCGCGTGGCGGAATACCTTGTCGAATACGAAACGGTCCTGGGCCAGAACGTTGCCGACTCCGAATCAGTGCGGGCCGTCGCCTATCAGCTGCGCGGCTATTTGCGCGGCCTGAACACCACGCGCGTTTTGGGCATGGCGGACTGGGAAGAACTCGACCGGCGCGTGCTTAACACTTGGCTAGCGCCCGCTCGATGACACGCTAGACTCTTCAGGCTGCGCCCGCAGCGCCAGACCTGGAGGTGTCCCATGAGCAATAACACCGAACCCACGACATTCACCGGCTGGGCCGCCACCTCGGCCTGCGCGCCGCTGGAGCGCTTCAGTTACGACCCTGGCCCGCTGGGGGATGAGGAAGTCGAAGTCGCCGTGGAATATTGCGGCGTCTGCCACTCCGACCAGTCACTGATCGACAACGACTGGGGCATCAGCCAATACCCGTTCATTCCCGGCCATGAAGTGGTCGGCCGCATCGTGCGCACAGGCCCGCAGGTACGTGGTCTGGAGGTCGGTCAGCGCGTGGGGATCGGCTGGTACAAGGGCAGTTGCATGCATTGCTCGTCCTGCATCGGCGGTTCCCATCACCTTTGCGCCACCGCCAAACCGACGATCATCGGCAGCCATGGCGGTTTCGCCGATCGACTGCGCACTCACTGGGCCTGGGCGCTGAAGCTTCCGGACAACCTCGACCCGGCCCTCGCCGGCCCGCTGTTCTGCGCCGGCTCCACGGTCTTCAATCCGCTGGTGGAATTCGACATCAAGCCGACCGACCGGGTCGGCGTGGTGGGCATCGGCGGCCTCGGGCACCTGGCGCTGCGTTTTCTCAATGCCTGGGGATGCGACGTTACCGCGTTCACCTCTTCCCTGAGCAAACAGGACGAAGCCAAGCGCCTCGGCGCCCACAAGGTCGTCGCCTCCACCGACAGCGAAGCGCTGAAAGCGATGGCCGGCACCCTCGACTTTCTGCTGATCACCGCCAACGCCAACCTCGACTGGACGGCCATGCTCGCCACCCTGCGCGGCAAGGGCAGGTTGCACTTCGTCGGCATCGTGCCCGACGCGATTCCGGTACACGTGTTCAACCTCATTCCTCAACAGAAATCCCTGTCAGCCTCCCCGGTCGGCTCGCCCGCCACGGCAACGACCATGCTGGAATTCTGCGCGCGGCATCAGATCCTGCCGCAGGTAGAGGAATTTCCGATGAGCAAGGTCAATGAGGCTGTTGATCATCTGCGCAGCGGCAAGGCGCGGTACCGGATTGTGTTGAACGCCAGCAAATGAAGGATTGGCGCGCCGGTTGCATCGGCGCGCCAATCATTTCATATAGAACCCAATTGAATTAATAAATAAACAATCAGTATTTATCGTTATAAAAATCTCGGCGTACTCTCACCTCATCCCGTCATTGAACACAGTGAAGTGCGCCATGAAACCGACTGACAACCTGATCGACTTCGCCGTCTACCGCAAACGCCGCCACGCCCAGCAACAGGCCCGGCTGATGTGGGAAATGTATGCGCGCAATGCCGGTTATCAGGCTTACCAGTGGGTGCAGGCCGCTCGTTCCGGCGAGACGCGTCAAGCGTGAACGCGCGTGAACCCTCGCGCTTTCTGGCGAGCGCCGATGAACCTGTGCTGGACCTGAACAACCTTGATTCCCTGGAAGAAGACCCAATCTGTGAACGTGTCGCGCAGAACCTGCAACGTCTGCGCGGCAAGCGGCACCTGTCGCTCGATGCCCTCGCCCGCCAGTGCGGCGTGAGTCGGGCGATGCTGGCGCAGATCGAGTCCGGGCGCAGCGTGCCGTCGATCAAGGTGCTGTGCAAAATCGCCAAGGGTTTGAAGGTGTCGGTGGCGGCGTTTCTCGAACATCGCGCGTTCGAAGGCGTGGCCGTGTTGTCGGCGAGCCAGAGCAAGCGGCTGGTCAGCGCCAGCGGTGCCTTTGTCAGCCGCGCGCTATTTCCCTTTGATGTGGCGCGCCAGTCGGAATTCTACGAACTGCGCCTGAGCCCGCTGGGCGAGGATCAATCCGAGGGCCACGGCCCGGGCGTGCAGGAAAACCTGGTGGTGGCTCAGGGCGTGCTGGAGATCAGCGTCAACGACGAGCGTTATCTGCTGTCGACAGGCGACTCGATCCTGTTTTACGCCGACCAGCCCCACCGCTACCGCAACCCCGCCGACAGTGAAGCGGTGGCGTATCTGGTGGTGACCTACCCCGAACGCCTGGACTGACAGACAGACAACAAAAAGCCCGACCGGGAATTTCCCGGTCGGGCTTTTTCATGCCTGAAGACTTAGCAGGTGCAGCACATCATCGGCATGCCGTTGCAGCTCATCATCATCGGCATGCTGCAGTCGTTCATCATTTTCATCATCAGGGCGCAGCAGTTCTTCATCATGTCCATGTTCATGCCCGGCATCGGCATGATTTTGCACATCATGCAGTCGGCCATCATGGTGCATTCCATCACGCACTTCATCGAAGGCATCGGCATGCCCATCATCGGCATCGGCATCATCATGTTCATCATCGGCATGGCCATGGCCGCCGGGGACATGCACATCATGCTCATGTTGCCGCAATGCATCATCATCGGCATGCCGCAGTCCATCATCATCTGCATCATTTGCGCGCTGTTCTTGAACATGGCCATGTCCATGCCAGCGGCCGGCATCATCTTGCACATCATGCCGTCGTCCATCATGTCGCAGCTCATGGTCGCCATCATCATGGGCATGCCAGTCATCGGCATCATCGGCATGTTGGCGTTCATCGGCATTTGCATCTGCATGGCGTTCATCATGGTGTAGCTCCCTGAGGATTAAGAACTGGATGAGAAGTTGATGGAGCGGATTCTAAGGATTGAAAAATCCGCAACAAGCTGTCCATCGAGCAGCAAAAACTGCTGTTCAAACGCTTCAAGTGCAGCATTCCGTGCGACTTGAACCGTTGCAGCAGCAGAGTAGACGCAATGACAGATCCGGCAAATGCGGGAGCAGGTTTTTGAATGCAATAGATATGCGATCAAACACCAAGCAAATAACTTAAAGAAATAATCGTTCTAACCAGCAGGCAATATTTTCACTGTGCTTGCTTATTCCATTAGTTCAGCGGCGATCCACTTTTTAATCTTTTATTGCTATTAACCGTCCCCTCTATAATTCGGGACAGTTCTTAACAATAAGGAAGTTCCATGCCGCAACGTTTACTACTGGCTGCACTGTTCCTGGCGGTCGCCGGGTGTGCCAGCCCTCCTCCGGTTTCCGTGCATACCAAGGATCCCGTCAGTTCGACTCTGCAAGGCGATGCCACGCGGCCGGCGCAGGCGCAGTGGGTGCGCACCGAGTTGTATTTCTCGGTGGGGCCGCTGGAAGGCAAGGAAGGTGTGGTGAGCCCGGCGCGCTGGCGCGAGTTTCTCGATCAGGAAGTGACGACGCGGTTCCCGGACGGGTTCAGCGTGTTGGATGCGTATGGGCAGTGGAAAGACCATGACGCGAAAGTACCCGAGCGGCTGGCGACCAAGGTGATTGTGATCCTGCACGAGAGCAGCGCGAAACGTGAGAGTGACATTGAGGCGATTCGTTTGGCTTACAAGCGGATTACGGGGGATTTGTCGGTGCTGCGGTTGTCGCAGCCGGCGGTGGTGTCCTTCTGATCCGAGGTCTTTTGCAGAGTCTGCCGAGGTGTCGACACCAGGCGGCTCAACCCGGCCAGCAACAACCCGCCAACCACCAAAACCCCAATCCCCAGTAACGCCCCCAACCCCACCACTGTCACGCTGGAATACAGCATGTAAACGCACAAGCCAGAAAACAGCAGCGGCAAAACCGGATAAAACGGCACCCTGACCGGCCGGGGGATCTCGGGGAAACGCCGCCGCAGAATGATCAACGCCAGACTGCTCAGACTCAGAAACAACCAATACACCGGCGTCAGATACTCAACCATGGTGTTGAAACCGCTCTGGGTAAAACTGCCAAACAACACCAGCAACAACGCGACCGCCCCCTCCGCCAGCAACGCCTTGCGCGGCACGCCGTCGCGTTCGTCCCATTCGCCGAAACGGCGCAGTTGCGGCACATCGCGGGCGGCGGCGTAGGTGGTGCGGGCGCCGACCAGCAAGGTCGAGTTGATGGTGGCGATGGCCGCGATGCCGACCATCAGCAAAATCAGCAGCACGCCCGGAGCACCGAAGGCGCGGTTCAACAGTTCCACCGCCGGCGCGTTGCTCGCCGCCAGGCCTTCGAATCCCAGCCCTTGGACAAACGCCCAGTTCAGCGCCAGATAGATCGCCATCAGCACCGTCAGCGCACCGAGCATGGCAATGAAAATGCCGCGTCGACCGTCGCGCACTTCGGCCGACAACGTCGCCGCATCACTCCAGCCGCCGAAGGCCAGAAACACGAAGATCATCGCCGCAGAAAACCCCGCCGCACCGTTGTGTTCGGGCACCACCGGATCGCTGGGCAGCGTTGGTTCGATCCCTTGCCACGCCAGCCAGACCCCGGCGCTGGCGATGCTCAGAAACCCGAGAGCAAGCAGCCCGACCAACACAGTCTGAGTAATGAAACCGATGTGCTTGCCCGTCAGATTCAACAGCACCAACGCGGCAATGATCGCACCGGCAAACACTCCCGATCCGTAATGCCCCAACGGCACGACCGCATTGAAGTAGTCGGCAAACATGAACGCCGACAACGCGATCCACCCGGTGTGCATCACCGAGAATCGCGACCAGGCAAACAGGAAACCCATGCGCTCGCCGTAAGCGGTGCGCAGGAAATGATAGTCACCGCCCGGATGCGGGAACGCGGTGGCCATCTCGGCAAAGCACAAGGCCCCGGCCATCGACGCCAATCCGCCGAGCACCCAGACCCAATAGAAATGTTCCGGCCCGACGTTCAAGGCAACGGTCGGCGCGGTTTTGAGAATATCGGTGGTGATGACCATGCCCAGCGTGATCAGCAATGCCTGGAACACCGGCAGGTGCCGCTTGGGGCCATTGGTTTGAGTCATGAAGGTTCCCGCTGATGATCCGCCATCCATGGCGGAAAAGACTCAGAAGCCGTAAGTAGCGGTGGCGTAGTAATAAGCGCCGTTGGTACCGATCGGCGAGAGCACGTCGTACGGCAGGTTGCCGCCGTAGTTGATGGCCGAACCCGAGCGTTCCGGGTAGTTGTCGGTCAGGTTGTTGCCACCCAGGGCGATGCTGAATTTCGGGGTGAATTTGTAGGTCACCTCGGCGTCCAGTTGCCATACCGCGCCGTAGGTTTGCTCAGGCTGCGAGTCGCCGAAATCGAACACCCGAGTGGTTTCGCCCTGACGGGTCAGACGCCCGAGCAGGCCCCAGTGTTCGCTGGTCCAGTTGGCGGAAAACACGAAGCGATCCTTGGGCGCGGCGTCGGTCAGGGTGTTGCGTTCTTCGACCCCGACCAGCGCGTCGTTGCCGATCCCTAAGGCGGTCAGTTGCGACGGCGTGCCCTTGGTACTGGTGACCTTGGTGTGGTTGTAGGTGTACGCGGTGGTCAGGCCCAGTTGCCCGTCGTAGAACGGCTGATGGTAGTTGAGCACCAGTTCGGCGCCGTCGGTGCTGGTGTCAGCGGCGTTGGTGAAGAAGTTGACGTCGTGCACGCCTGCCACGCCGAAGTTGTCATTGATGTAGCTTTCCAGCGCGTCGCTGCCGATTCGCTGGGACAGGGTGATGCGGTCCTTGACGTCGATACGGAACACGTCGAGCGACGCATCGAAGCGTTCGTTCAACTGGAACGTCAGGCCGAGGCTGAAGTTCTTCGAGGTTTCCGGATCGAGTTTTTCCGCGCCCAGGGCACGGGCAATCGGATCGTTGACCGACAGCACGCGGATATCGGTGAGCGTGCCGCCGTCGCCGAAGTTGCTGGTGGTGTTCTGGAAGCCGCTCTGGGCCAGCGACGGCGCGCGGAAGTTATTCGACACCGCACCGCGCAACGCCCATTGATCGGTCAGCTTGTAGCGACCGCTGAGCTTGCCGGTGAGTTTGCTGCCGGCGTCGTCGTAATGTTCCCAGCGCGTGGCGGCATCAACGAAGAAGCGGTCGGTGAGATCACCGGACAATTCGGCGTAGGTGCCGAACACGTTGCGATCCAGATCCGACTCTTCACTCGGGCGCAGCCCGTTGGCGCCATCGGCCCCGGAACCGATGTAAGAGGCTTCATCTCCAGCAAAGGTCAGGTAGTTTTCGTAGCGATATTCACCGCCCACCGCCAGCACGAACGAACGGCCACCGATGCGCAATTCACGGCTGAAATCCAGGTTGGTGGTGGTCTGGCGCAACTCGTAATCGCCGGTGTCGAAGCGGGTCGGCGAGTCCGCGCCGAGGCTGACGTTGAGGGTGCGGCGGGTCGCCGATTCGAAGCGGTTGCGCCCGTGGGTGACGCTGCTGTCGAAATCCCAGTCGTCGCCGATCAGGCCCTTGTAACCGGCGGTGGCGGAGATGTCGGTGTTGTCACCCAACGATTGCGGCAAGTAGCCGTTGGGGTAGAACTGCGGCTGCTCGGACGGATAGCGATAGAACTCGGCGCCGGTGGTGTGGCGTTCGTTGTAGGTGCCGAAGCTGTAGGCCTTGCCGCCGGCCAGCGGCAACTCGCCGTTGAACCAGGCGTTGACGTCCCGCGCCACGCCGTCGCCCATCACATAGTTGCGCTGGCCCGGGGTGTCGGCAAAACCGTCGTAGCCGGCGCGGTTGGTGGGGTTGCGATCCTTGTACTCGGTGCCGCCGCGAATGAAGCCGCCCTCCTCACCCAGCCGCGTGCCGATCTTGGCGGTGGTCACGCTGTTCTGGCCATCGGTGGTGGTTTTGCCGATCGCGTCCTGATGGGTGTGGTAGGCGCCGTAGCTGGTGGAGACTTCGCCGCCTTCGGGGGCGTCGTCGAGGATGATGTTGATGACCCCGGCAATCGCGTCGGAGCCATACTGCGCACCGGCGCCGTCGCGAAGTACTTCGATGCGTTTGATCGCGCTGATCGGGATCGAGTTGAAATCCACCGGCGCCGTGCCGCGACCGATTTTCGACGAGTCGTTGACCACGGCCGAGGTGTGCCGGCGCTTGCCGTTGACCAGCACCAGCACCTGATCCGGGCTCATGCCACGCAGCTGCGCAGCGCGCACGTGGTCGGCGCCGCCGGAGTTGGACTGGCGCGGAAAACTGAACGACGGCAACAGCGTCTGCAACGCCTGGCCCAGCTCGCCGCCACTGGCGCCGGCGGTCTTCAGGTCCTCGGCGGTCAGCACATCCACCGGCACCGGCGAATCCAGCACCGTGCGAGCGGTGCCCCGGGTCCCGGTGACCAGCACGGTGCCCAGCCGGGTGTCATCGTCGACGCGCGCGGAAGTCTCTTCAGCTTGCGCAGGAAGTTGCCAGATTGCACTGACAACAGCGATGGCGAGTAATGAACGCGAACGGTGAATCATGCGACAGCTCCTTGAATCGCAGTTAATAACCGGCCGCTGCCGAATCATGAAGTGTCGGCAATCAGCGCACGGCAATTTCTGCTGTAGTTTTGATATTCAGAAAGGCAGCCAGGTGTGTTGAACAACTATCGGCTGTTAGAGCGCAAGAACCCCAAAGTTAGTAGAACCCCCTGTTTACCGATGCTAGACGAGCGGTCGCACGCCGCAAAAGAACCAATAACGCTTAGGTTATGCCCGACGAACGGAGTGTTGCCTGAGCAACACTTGTGTTTGCGCAACAACATGAACACCCAACTAACCAACAACTAATCACGCACGAAAACGCACTCCACGTTGTTGTAGAGAGCGTTATTAATCTGTGTTTTTTCGGTGCGAAGTTAGAGGCCGTCAGTCGAAGTCCTTTTCCCGCCAGGCATCTTCGGCAATGTCCAGCGCGTCGCCGCTGAAGCGCTGCTCAATGAACGGATCGGCGTGCAAATGAAAGCCGTTGCGCTCCCAGAAGCCCGGTTGTTCCTGATCGGTGAACTCGAGCCCGCGCAGCCATTTCGCGCTCTTCCAGAAGTACCGCCCCGCCACCACCAGACGCAGCGGCCAGCCATGTTGCGCGGTCAGCGGCTGACCGTCGTAATGGGTGGCCAGCAGGCTGTGCGGATGCAGCAGGTCTTCGAGATGCAGGTTGGTCTGGTAACCGTGATCGGCGTGGGCCATGACGAAGGACGATGTCGGCCGAATGTCCAGGGCCTGCAACAGGTCTTGCAGGTGCACGCCGCTCCAGCGGGTGTCGAACTTCGACCAGCGTGTCACGCAATGAATGTCGCATTGCAACGAGCGTTGCGGCAGCGCTTGCAGATCGGCGTAGGTCAGCTCGACCGGGTTGGCCAAAGTGCCGAACAGGCGCAGCGACCACGTCGCCAGGTCATAGGCCGGCACCTCGCCTTCGTGCAGGATCGGGAAACGCTCGGTCAGCACCTGCCCCGGTGGCAGCCGTTCGCCCAACGCCACATCGGCTTTCGGCGAACGGCTCTTGCGCAGACGCGCAGCCTTGTCGTGCATGTCGGCTCCTCAGTTCGCCACGGGAATCCACGGCGACCGCGCGACGTTGGCGGTGTCACCGAAGGCCGGCAGTTTCTGCCCAAGGTCGCGCACGTTTTTCACGTCCAGATCCAGCAGTTGCTGACGGGTAATGAGAGTCGGCGGCACCAGCACCTTGTGCCCCGGATTTTCCCCGGCAATCAGCATCGCCAGACTGCGCACGCTGATCGCCCCGGCCACTTGCGGATTGACCGCAGCGGTGGCGGCCCAGGCGCTGTCCGGTTCTTTCATGATCTGGATGTCGGCAGTGGAAATATCGGCGCTGTAGATCTTCACCTTGCGGCTCAGACCGGCCTCATCGACGGCGATCTTCGCGCCTTTGGCGAACTCGTCGAACGGCGCGAAGATCACGCTGATCCCCGGATTGGCCCGCAACACGGCGCTGGCCTGATCCGCCACCGAGTTGGCAATCGGCGGATTGAGCGTGCCGAAGCGCGCCTTCTCGATGATCCCCGGATTGCTCGCCTTGACCTGGCTCCAGATCTCGTCGCGGCGCTCCATCGGCGTGAAGCCGCTGATGTAGACATACCCGGCGTCGAAGCGGGTGCCGTTGTCCTTGAGCGCTTGATCGAGTGCCAGCCGCGCCAGTGCGTGGTGATCCTGCTCGACCTGAGTCACTTGCGGCGTGTTCAGGTCGACGTCGAATGCGACGACCTTGATGCCTTTGGCCAGCGCCCGCTCAATCGGCCCTTTGAGGGTTTCCGCCAGCCCCAGTTGCACGATGATCCCGTCGACACCGAGATCGGCGGCCTGATCGATCATCTCGCCCTGACTGGCTGCCTGCTGCCGCGCGTCGAACACCCGCAGGTTGGCGCCCAGCGCTTCGGTCTGTTTCTCCACCCCGCGCAGATAGGCTTCAGGGAAATCCCCGGAGAACAGATAGCCCACCAGCGCGATCTGTACCTGACCTTTATCGAACGGCGCCGGTGCGCCGGGCAAGGCCTTGGCCTGCGCATTGAAGGCCAGTGCCGAGAGCAACGCCCCGGCGAGGCAATGACGTGCGAACTGCTTGATTGAACCGTGCATGGATCTTTCCTTGAAGCATCAATGAACCGGCTCAGCGCGCCCGATGCGCGAGGCCGAAGGTGAACATCAGGGCCAGCACCAGCACCAGTCCCTTGACGAAATCCTGCGCGTAATACGGCGCGTTGAGCATGGTCAGGCCGTTGAGCAACGAAGCCACCAGCAACGCGCCGACCAGCGTGCCGAACGCGTTGGGCTTCTTCGCCCCGAGCACGGCAAAACCGATCAGCGCAGCGCCCAGTGCATCGAGCACCAGACCGTTGCCGGAGCTGACATCACCGCGCCCCAACCGCGCCGCCAACAACAATCCGCCCAGCGATGCCAACAACGCCGAGAGCACATAAGCCAGCAACTTGAAGCGCTGCACCGGCGCACCGGCCAGACGCGCCGCCTGCTCGTTGCCGCCAATCGCATAGAACAACCGGCCGATGCGCGTGCGTTCGAGAAACAGCCACACCGCCACCGCGACCACCGCCGTGATCAACACCGGAATCGGCACGATGTCCCACAGCCGTCCCCGGCCCAGGGCCAGAAACACTGCACTGAACGAACCCTCGGCTTCATCGCCGTTGGGTAAAGTCATGCCCACCGCAATCGAGCGCCCGCCCGTGGGAATCAGTTGCACGCCGATCACCAGGAACATGCTGCCGAGCGTGGCGAGAATGTCCGGCACGCGCATCTTCACGATCAGCCAGCCGTTGAGCAGCCCCACCAGTGCGCCACCGGCCAGGCTGATCAGCACCGCCGGCACCGCGCCCCAGCCGAGCACCACCATCACGTAACTGGCGATCATCAGGCTCATGGCCGCCACCGCGCCGATCGACAGATCCAGCCCGCCCACGGCCATGGTCAGCGTCACGCCCAAGGCCAGCAGCGCGACAATCGACACCGACTGCAGAATGCTGAACAGGTTGCCAACGCGCAGGAACGCCGGTTCCGCCACACTGAAAAACACCACGATCAACGCCAGCACCCACAGCAGGCCGTAGCGGATCAGCGCTTGCACGAAGCGCTCGGACGCCGCTGGGGCGGATGACAACAGGGAACTCGAATCAGGCACTCGCTCTACTCCTTGGCGCGGCGTGAACAATAGAATTTTGCGGATCGTTGCCGGCCAGCGCGGCGACCAGGGTGGCGCGATCCAGCCCGGCACGCGGGTACTCGGCCACCACCGCGTGATCGCGCACCAGCAGAATCCGGTCGGCGATCTCCAGCGCTTCATCGACGTCCGAGCAGATCACCAGCGTGGCGCGGCCAGCGGCGCTGTCGCGCAACAACTGGCCGATCTCGCGCCGGGCACGCACATCGACGCCCTGAAACGGCTCGTCGAGAATCAACACTCTGCCCTCGCCAAGCAACCAGCGGCCGAGCACGACTTTTTGCTGATTGCCGCCGGACAACGCACTCATCGGCACATCGATGCCGGCGGTCTTGATTCCCAGCGCTGCGACTTGCGCCTCCACCGCCGCCGCTTCGGCACGGTTGCGGATGAAACCGCCACGGGTGAAGCGTTCGAGGAACGGCAAGGTCAGGGTTCGGCGCAATGAAAAGTCCGCCACCAGCGATTGACTCGCGCGATCCTCGGCGGCGAAGAACACGCCACTCTGGATCGCCTGGCGGGGCGAGCCCGGTTGCCAATCGATGCCGTCCAGTTGCAGAGAACCGGACAATGTTTTGCGCAGCCCGAACAGCACTTCGGCGATCTCGCTTTTGCCGGCGCCGAGCAATCCGGTCAGCACCACCACTTCGTTTCCGTGCAAGGACAAATCAAAGGCACGGGTGCGCGGCAGGACTGTCACGCCGCGCAGTTTCAGCACTTCGCGCCCCGCCGCTCGCGGTGTGTAGACGTGAGCCTCCAGCGCCTGACCAAGCATCGCTTCCAGTGCCTCTGGCAATTGCCGGGCACTGAACTCACCGGCCAGTTGCCCGTCGCGCAACACCACGGCGCGATCGGCCACTCGTTGCAGATCGGACAGCCGATGGGAGATGTACAGAATCGCCACACCACGACTGCGCAAGGTGTCGATCAGCCCGAACAGGCGCTGCGCTTCGGCATCCGACAGGGCCGCTGTCGGCTCGTCGAGAATCAGCAGGCGCGGTTGCAGGGCAAAGGCGCGGGCCAGCACCACCAGTTGCCGCTCGGCCTGGCCGAGGTGTTCGATCGGTTGCTCCAGCGGCAGCACCAGACCGAGCCCCGCAGCGATACTCGCGGCGCGTTCCAGCAGGCGTTTGCGGTTGAGCCAGAAGTCAGCGTCGGGGCGGCACAGTTCATCGAGCAGCAGGTTTTCCGCCACGCTCAATCCGGGCGCGATGCCCTCGTTGATCTGCTGATGAACCGCGACGATGCCGAAGCGGCGCGCCGACAGCGGCGAACTGAAATGCCGGGGTTGGCCATCGATCCGGATCTCGCCGCCATCGTGGGCCTGACTGCCGGCGAGGATCTTTACCAGCGTCGACTTGCCCGCACCGTTGGCGCCGAGCAGCGCCACCACTTCAGCGGGAAAAATATCCAGGCTGACCCGGTCCAGCGCCCGGTTCGAGCCAAAGGTCTTGCTCAGTTCACGTACACGAATCAGTGGCTTGGAGACCACAGCGACAGGCGCACCCATAAAATTCCTTAACGTCGATGAGCCAGCGAACGCACCAGTCGATCGCCCAGGCTTTGCACGCCCTGGACGAGGATGACCAACACCACGACGGTGGCGACCATCACTTCATTGTTGAATCGTTGATAGCCGTAGCGGATCGCCAGATCGCCCAGTCCACCGCCCCCGATCACCCCGGCCATGGAAGAAAAACCGATCAGCATCACCAGCGTCAGGGTGATGCCCGCCAGCAAGGCCGGCAGCGCTTCGGGCAACAGCACTTTGAAAATCACGTGGCGGATGTCACCGCCCATGGCGAGGATCGCTTCGATCCGGCCCTTTTCGACTTCGTCCAAAGCGTTCTCGACGATCCGCGCGAAAAACGGAAAGGCACCGATGGTGATCGGCACCACGGCGGCAGTGCTGCCCAACGTAGTGCCGACCACCAGCCGGGTCAGCGGGATCAGGGCAATCAGCATCACCACGAACGGCAGCGAACGACCGAGGTTGATCACCGCGCCCAAGGCCTGATTGAGCCTTGGCAACGGATAAAGACCCTGACGGCGACTGATGAACAGCAACACCCCCAGCGGCAAGCCGATCAGCAAGGTGAACAGCCCGGCGAGCAGCACCATGTACAGGGTTTCGCCGGTAGCGTTGAGCACCAGTTGCAGGATTTCATTCCAGTCGATCACGCGGTTCATGAGTGGGCCGCCCGTACGCCGTATTGCCGCAGAAAGCTCAAACCGGGCGCGTCATGCCCCAGCGGCAAGCCGCAACTGGGCCGCAGGGAAGCGCCGAGGGCGGACTGCGGATCGGCCAGCAATCGAGCGACTGGCCCCGCCTCCACCAGTTTCCCGTTGGCCATGGACGCGGCGTGATCGCAGATCGACTTGACCACATCCAGCTCGTGGGTGATCAGGACGATGGTCAAACCGAGCTGGCGGTTGATGTCGCGCAACAGCTCCAGAATCGACGCGGTGGTTTCCGGGTCGAGGGCGCTGGTGGCTTCGTCCGACAGCAGATACGCCGGCCGCGCCGCCAAGGCCCGGGCGATCCCGACCCGCTGCTTCTGCCCGCCGGACAGTTGCGACGGAAAGGCTTCAGCCTTGTCGCCCAGGCCCACCAGATCCAGCAGTTCCCGAACCCGTTCATAACGCTGTGGCTTGGCAACCTTGGCGATTTCCAGCGGCACCGCGACGTTGTCGAACACGTTGCGCGAATGCAGCAGGTTGAAGCCCTGAAAGATCATGCCGATGCGCTGACGCTGGCGGCGCAACTCACGGTCGGACAGCGCCGTGAGGTCTTCGCCGTCCAGCAGAATCCGCCCGGCATCCGGGCGTTCGAGCAGATTGAGGCAACGCAGCAACGTTGATTTACCCGCGCCGCTGCGCCCGAGAATCCCGTAGATCGCGCCATCGGGAATGCTCAGCGACACCTGATCCAGCGCCGGGCTCGACGCTGACGGATAGGTCTTGCTCAACTGCTCGACGACGATCATGGCTTGGCATCCGCCACCGGGATCACCGAGCCCTTGAAGTTCTCGGCGATGTACTTGGCGACTTGCGGCGAGGTCAGGTCCTTGGCCAGTTGCTGAATGCGTGGATCGTTTTCCAGTTTCGGCGTGGTCACCAGAATATTGGCGTACGGGTTGTGCTCGGCCTTCTCCAGCCCCAGCGCATCCCTGGCCGGCACCAGCCCGGCTTCCAGCGCGTAGTTGCCGTTGATCACCGCCAGGTCGACGTCGTCCAGTGCGCGGGGCAGTTGCGGCGATTCGATTTCGAGGATCTTCAGCTGTTTCGGATTTTCGGCGATGTCCTTCGGTGTCGCCTGATCGGCCGCCGGGTCATTGAAACCGGGCTTGAGTTTGATCAGGCCATTGTCCTGCAACAGATACAGCGCGCGGCTCAGGTTGGTGACATTGTTCGGCACCGCGACCGTGCCTTTGTCCGGCACCTGGGCGAAGGTTTTGTGGCGATGGGAATAGATGCCCAGCGGTTCGATGTGCACCGTGGCGGCCACCGCGAGTTTTTCGCCGAGAGCCTTTTCCTGGGATTGCAGGTACGGCAGATGCTGGAAGTAGTTGGCGTCCACATCGCCGTGCACCAGCAACTCGTTGGAGTTCACGCCCTGCGGGATTTCGATCACCTTGAGGTTGAGCTGCGGATCGAGTTTCTGGATGTACGCCAGAATCTGCGCGTGGGGCACCGGGTCGGCGGCAACCCGCAATGGCTCCAGCGCTCGAGCGCTGAACGAAGTCACCAGCGCGCCGAGGACGGCCAGGGTCAAGCCTGCTTTTTTCAACATGGAAAGAGTCCTTCTGCGAATGATGGATCAGGCGTTGGCGGTCTTGCGAAGCGGTGTCTGGGTATTCGACGCATCGGCGTAGAAGCGCTGCGCGACATCGGGATGGGAGCGCAGTCGGCCCTTCAGGTAATTCCAGCCGACATCGCGAAACAACGGATTGAGCGGATCGCTGGCCGGGCCGCGCGCCTCACGCAACAGCGCCGTCGGCAACGGATACAGCGGCACCACCGCATCCAGTTGCGCGCCGAGGAAAAACGCGATGGACAAGCGCTCGCTGCCAACTGGCGGCGACACCACCCGATGCACCGTGGCACGCAGGTAACCGTTGGTGGCCAACTCCAGCAGCTCGCCGATGTTCACGACCAGCGTATTGTCCCGAGGCAGCGCATCGATCCAGCGCCCCTCTTCGATCTCCACTTGCAGCCCGGCCTGCCGGTCTTGCAGCAGGAAGCTGAGAAAACCCGAATCCTTGTGCGCACCGACGCCCTGATTGCTCGCCGTCGAGGCTTGCCCCGGATAGCGCATCAACTTGATGTGTTCGTTGGGTTTGTCGCCGTACAACCGGTCGAAGGCGTCTTCCGGCAACGACAGTGACTGGGCGAATGCACGCAGCAGGCGCAGCGACATTTGGGTCATCGCCTGCTGCCAGTCGAGCAACAGCGGCTTGAGTTGCGGCAACGCCTCGGGCCATTGATTCGGCCCTTGCAGCCGCGCCCACAACGGACTGTCGGCGTTCAACGGCAAGACCTCACGCTCGGCGCCCAGATCAAATTGCTCACGCTGATCGGGCTGGCCACGGGTGATCTCGGAAGCGGCGCGGTTGTAGCCGCGAAAGTGCGGCGAATTGATCATGCCGACAGCGGTTTTCTCGCTGTCGGGCAAGGCGAAGAACTGGCGTGCGTGATCCTGCACTTGCTCGAGCAGGCCGGCGTCGATGCCATGGCCGGTCAGGTAGAAAAAACCCACATCGCGGGCGGCATGACGCAGGTCATCAAGAAAGGCCTGGCGTTGCGACGGCGTACCGTCGAGCTGGGACAGGTCGAGGATGGGTAATGCGGTGATGTCTGAGGTGTGCGGCATGATTCACTCCCGTGTGAATCAAACCTGAAGAGTCCGTGATCGATTCAGCGCGTGCCGTCATGGCAATCGGGAGGTCTATCGGTTTGATGCATTTGATTCGTCTATGAAACAAAACTAAACGATATTAAAAACACCGAACAAATACCTTTTTTGCATTAGCTTAGGTCTGTCTTACTACAGGGCTCAGCTGACCACCGCGCCCTTCGGGCCGCTGGCAATAAGCGCCGCCCCACACGAAGTTTTCATACCGTCGAGCGCAATGGGCACCCCATCGACGGTGTAGGTGCTGCTGCCCTCGGCAATCGGGAAAATCCCCTTGCACAATGGGCAACTGACCTTGTGACCGAGCCCGGCAATCGGCTTGCCGTTAAGGTCAGTCCGGGAGAAGGCTTCGAGGACCTTGCCACCGTGGGTGGTGGAGTCGCCGAGGCGGATTGCGTCTTTCATGTTGTCACTCCTTTGACCTGACTTCTGGCATGCCAAATGGGGCCGTGGAATCCATCAAACGTGAAAACGGCGGGCCTTGAGTCGTATCAGGGGAAGTAGCTTTCGATCTCGGGATACTCATCCAGGAACTCATCACTTCGAATAAAGGCGTCAAGATCCGGGGACTTCTTCGCAGCCGCGACAATCGCCTTGATCTTCTCTGCGTTGTCCGAGTTCACGACACGACCGATCAGAATAAGAGGCCATTCCTTGCCACTTGCCTGTCTTTGCAACGTTGAGAAGTTCACCGCAAGCCTTTCAGCAAAAACGCCCGCTTCAGCATGATCAAGAACACCCACCACGCGCTCTTGCACACCGTAGTCGTCTTCATCGCAAAAGGTCGACAGTAGTACATCAATGGTTTTTGCATCGAGTTCGTCGCGGACACTGCTCACGAGCGCCGAGAACTCACGAGCATCTTCCGGGTTCTCGTAGCGATCCAATGAAACCAGTTTATCTCGCCACACTTTGAACGCTTGATCATTCATGGTTTCTCTCACTTATCCAGAAATTTACGGCACTTGGCATACGCCAGCATTTCTTGCATTGCTTCATTGTACTTTCTGGGTTGTCCGACCTGAGTGGCTACACGGCGCACATCTCTGATCTCCATCGCCATTGCACCTCTCATGTCTCCCACTTCGATTTTTGACTGAACCTGAGCTCGATAGGCTTTTCCGGGATTACCCTGGTGGCCGTGACTCATTGTTTGGCTATGGTCATAGGGCTCCATTTGTATTGCTGGCCCCTGGCTTCTCTTAATCGGACTGGTGCTGTCTGCCGGCATGTGATGCGACTCGATCCCCGAGGCCGTGGTGCCTCCGTAAGATCCACCTCTGAATGGCCCGGTTCCTTCAGGGTTGCCTTTCTTCAGATCGGCACACGGACATCTTGCCAAGCCTAGCGGGTCAATCCAGCCCAGTGGACTCGGCGCATATACAAAGAGGTTCAACCCACCGTCATAACCGATGGGATCTTTGCTGATGAAGCGTCCAATCAACGGATCGTAATAACGATAACGATTGTAATGCAGCCCCGTTTCATGATCGTGATATTGCCCCTGGAAGCGAATCGGGTTGCCAATACCCTGTTGCTGCGCCATTGGCGAACGCTGCTCAGACACGCTCCCCCATGCCTTGTACTGAGCGCTCCAGGCTATTTCGCCATTCTGGTCGGTCAACTCCAGAGGCGTCCCCATTCGGTCGCATTGATACCAACTCAACACGTCGATTGGCAGTGCCACAGGTACGTGATTCCACAGCGGGTCGTCCTCCAATTGATACTCGCCGCTGAAGTCAGGCTGCCCCATCAGAATGATTGGCTGGTGTCGCAAAGCTTGCGCAACCGGAATGTAAGTACCCGGCTCATAGATGTAATGCACCGTGCGTCCGGGATCACCATCCAGCAGAGCCGGACTGCTCTCCCAGGCCAGCGTATCGCCGTCCCAGCCATACAATGTGAAACCACAACCCGACTCTCGCTGCTTGCGGACAAACTCATTGTCGTTCCACTGTGATCCGGCTTCAGGCCGTCGCTTGAAATGCGCAGTCGAGTTCTTGTAAAGGCGGCGTCCCAATACATCGTAGGCATACTCGACTTCCAGTCGGGCATCATCAAAGTGAACCAAACGGTCGAACAAATCCCAGCGCATTCTGGCGATACTGCCGTTGTGCCAACGCTGTATCAGATTGCCTCGATCATCGTATTCATAGTGGGTACCCGAGTACTCGCGCAGCAGGTTGTCCACCCGCTTGCTACGCATCGGGTCCTGATCCAGAGGTCGGCGCATCTGTTCAACCGGCTCATCAAGCAAGTTACCGGCAGGATCAAAGGCGAAAGTTTCCACACCCTGTCGACTCGCCGCCTTGATCAGGCGCCCCACCGGATCGTACTGATACGTCAGCGGCCCGCGTCGCGTGTCGTTGAGAAGGATCAGTTGGCCCGCAGGATCATATTGATATTCACGCTTGAGCAACGTGCGCTTGTCATCGCTGCGACCCAACAATTGCTCCTGCAACTGCCCAGCCGGGTCCCACTTCTGCGTCTGCAATAAATGGTTGCCCTGATGACGGGCGATTTCGCGATGCAGATCATCACGCTCCCAGGCCAGCAACTCGTGGTCATCCACTTTCAATCCCAGCAAGTGCCCGCTGCCGTAGGTCATCCAACTGACTCTTTGGCCATCCGGACGCACAGTCGCTACTCGCTGATTCAGGGCATCGTATTCATGTTGCCAGACTGCGATCCGAGGCTGCTCCAGACTCAGATAATGCTGATGTTCACGCAGCAGGTTGCCCGCCGGATCGTGGAACCACTGCAAGCGACTGTGATCATTTTCAGCCAGTGTCATATTGCCGTTGCCATCGTAGGCAAATGTTTCACTTTGTACCTGTTCGCCCAGACTCGCACGGCGCTCTATCAGACGGCCCATCAGGTCGAATTGGAAAGCCACTCGCCGCTCGCCATCAAGCTTGCTGCTCAAACGACCTGATTCAGTGTCGTACTGGTAGCGCGTAATATGGCCGTCGAAACCTGTTTCCTCCAATAACCGCCCCATCGGATCGTAGTGAAAATGGGCGCTACGCTCATTTTCGTTCTCCAAAGCGGTCAAACGACCGAGACGGTCCCAGCGATAGCGCAACGTTTGCTCAGCCGCATCCACTCGCTCGGCGATAAGGCCGGCGGCGCTGTAGTTCCAGGTGGTGCAGCGGTTCAGGCCGTCGACATGGGCCAACAGTCGCCCTTCGGCATCGCGACTGAAACGCTCCTCAGACTTGTCCGGATGCCTGATCAACACCAGTTGACCTGCCACATACTCATACTCGGTGCTTTGCCCTGCCGCATCGGTAAAGCAAATCAACTGACCCAGGCCGTTGTACTCCCAGGTACTGGTTTTGCCGGAACAATCGGTGTACCCGGTCAACTGACCGGCATCGTTGTATTCGAATTTCTTCTCTGCTCCGTTAGCATCCTTGACGGTCTCCGGATAGCCGGCAGATGTGTAGGTGTACTCCGTCTTGTTACCCAGAGGATCGACAGCTTCCACAAGATTGCCGCTGTCGTCATAAGCTCTGGTCCACTGTCCGCCCTCTGCATCACTAACCTTGATCAGTTGGTCCAGATCATCGTATGCGTAATGCACTACGGTGTTATCGGCACGGATGTGTTCGAGAAGATTGCCACGCTCGTCGTAGCTGAACCGATCAACGCTTCCATCGGTGTGGACATGTCGCACGACATTTTTGGCCTCATCGCGGAACAACCATTCCGAACGCTCATCCGGATGACGGATACGGTACGTGTAGCCAAGAATGTCGTAGTAGTGCCAGGTCTCATTGCCGTGAGCGTCAGTGACGTAGGTCAGACGAATGTTTTCGTCCCACTCAAGTCGAGTATCGAAGCTTCCATCATCCGCCCATTCACGAATCGCTTTGGCATCGGAGCCGTCCCCCTGCCATTGCAAATTCATGCCCCGCCCGGTCCGGTCGGTGTATCGCGTGATCAGATGGCTGCGGAATTCATAATTCCAGGCATAACCGTTTTCATCCCGTGCCTGAACCAGATCGCCCAACGCATCATAGTGATAGGCACACAGTTGGCGCTGAGGAATGCCATCGGCGATCTCCCACAAACCTGTCAGACGTCCGTGGTCATCGATCAGTGTTCCGAGTTGTAGATGAACCTTTGTAACGTCCCCCTGATAGGTGAGCAGGTCAGAGAGCACCGGCTCATCACCATGCATGTGCTCATAGTGCAGCATGATTCCAGCACCGCTGCGCAGCTCGATGCCGGCGAGCAGAAAGCGTGCCCCACGACGCACGTAGGTCTCCTTTCGCTCGACGCCGCGGCACAGCAGCAATTGATTTTCACCTGAGCGAATCAGAGTCAGGTTTTCAATCGGGTCATGATGGGCTTCGCCGACTTTGGGCAACGCAAACTCATGACTTCGGCCATCGGCCGCATGAAAGACCAACCCGTCATCCACATAATCGAAACGAGTGGTGAACTCGTTGATCCAGCGAGCACCCAGGCTGCCTTTGTCGTAGGCCTCCAGATTCGAGTAATAAGTACGGTTCCAGACGACGGGAAACGGGCCCGGCAAACGGAAATCCGTGTGGGTGATGGTTTCCGTGCCGCGTGCAAAGCTGATGTTTCTTTTCGTGCCTGTCGGGACGCGATTCTTGCAATCACTGGCATCAGAACGGGCTCGAGCCTGGCTTTGCTGCAACTCCAGTTGGCCTTTGCCGGCGCGTTGTTCTGCCTTGCTCGTGGCCCCCGGTTTGACACTGGCGGCCTGACCATGAGAGCGACGTTTGCGCCAAGTTACTACAGAGCCCGCCAACATCTGCAACAGCCAGCCGATGGAATGCTGAACGCCTGGGTCACCAAGCTTTTTCATCTGGGATTGCAGCTCCACCCCCAGCGTGCGAAGCATCGATGTGTTGCTCAGTACCAGAGCCTTGGCTTTCTCCGGCAGCAAGTTCTTGGCGGCACTGTTGGCAACGCCTTTGCCTGCAGCTTTGTAGGCACTGAAAGCGGCACCGAAAATGTTGCTGATAGCCGCCTTGGGGTCATGCAACAACTGACCGCGCGCCGCCGTGATTTTCGAACCGGCCGCATTGAGGTCTCCCTTCGCATCGAGCTTGCCGTTGACCACCTTTTCCAGGCCCTTGGCGATCTCGTTCACCACGCTTTGACCCAGTTTTCCAGCGTCGTCGAGAATGCCCGCCAGTTTGGGTTGTGCCTGTTTGACGAAGTCATCGATGGTGCCGACGATGGTCGCGTTCAGATGCCCGATCAACACTTCAATCAGAGAGTCCCCCAGCAGCATCTTGGCGCTGTTACGCAGCTCCTGACGCACCAACCCCAGGGTCGGGCGTAGTGTCATGCGCGCAGAAGCCATGGTCGGTGGCGCAGGCAATACACCAATCAGGTTGATACCCAGGCTGACCCAATCCAGCACCTGACGCTGTTTGCTTTTGGCCAGGGTGACGATGTCTCCAAGGGCATCAACCAACGCCATGATGTTGCCCACGACAGGAAGAGCACCCGCGACGTTCTTGACCCGATCGAGTGTGACGACACCGCCGCTGATAGACTGCAACCAGGCATCGAATTTGGCAGCGCCGCGTCCAACATCCTGAATATCGATCGTGTTGAGTGGCACCACCGCGACTT
Organism: Pseudomonas sp. NFIX49; assembly: GCF_900115915.1. NCBI lineage: Bacteria > Pseudomonadati > Pseudomonadota > Gammaproteobacteria > Pseudomonadales > Pseudomonadaceae > Pseudomonas > Pseudomonas sp. NFIX49. The sequence continues at coordinate 307,041 of NZ_FOYE01000007.1, forward strand.
GCGGCTCACGCTGTTTCGCACCACCGCCCCCAGTTGTCATGACAGCACCTCACCCGCCAGCAATTCCGGAGTTTTCAAAGAAGGTTTTGGAAGTGTCGGCGTTGGCAGACTCGGCAACTTGCCCGCCTTGCTCGCCGCCCCGAGAATCCCCGACGCACTCGGCATTGCCGCACTCGCCAGTTTCGGCAGCCCGGCCCCTCCGCCCTGCATCACGCCTTTCACCTGCTGCGCCGTTTGCATCGCACCTTGCGCGGTCTGCACGGCGCCCATCCCTGTTTTCGCCATGTCCTTGCCCTTCTCCAACATGTCCCAGTTCTTGCTTGGCAGCACCTGCGCCACCATGGCCTGAACCTGACTCGGCACGTCTTCGGCCCCCGGCGGATTCAACGGCCATTCCGGCTTGCCGATGTAGCTGCCGTCGCTCCAGGTGTCCGCCGGATCCTGGCCGAACAGCACCCGCGCCGGGCCTGGTGCGGCGCCGGCAACGCTGGCGAACCCCTTCGCGTCGAGCTTGCCCTTGATGCTTTTGCCCAGCGCATCGATGACTTCGTAGTCGCCGTCCTTGATGCCCTGACGCCCGGCGTACTGGTTGAACAGCTCCAGATTGCCCTTGCCCGGTTTCGGTGGTTCCGGGAACACACCGGCCAGGGATTTCGCCCCGGTGTAGGCGAAGTTCGCCGCGTGGGCGGTGTACGGGCCGCTGGTGGCGTGGGTGATGCCGCCGGCGTTGTAGGTCGTGGCGCTGCCGCCACCCTGGATCACCAGTTCGGTCTTGGCGGTGATGGTGATGCGGTCGGCGTTGGCGGTGATGTTGAGTTTGGCCAGCAGGTTGATGCTGTCCTTCAGCGCCTTGACGTCGATGTCGCCGGACGCTGCGACCAGACGCCAACCCATGCTTTGCACGAACAGACGCATGCCACGGCTGGCGCTGGCCAGCAGGCGTTTGCCGATGGAAAAACTGGTGTGCCCGGTACTGCTCAGCGCCAGGTGTTCGCCGGTGGCTATGTGGCTGGAGCGCGGGGTGGTCAGGGCGATGCCGGCGGGACTGGCGAGTACCAGATGCGGCTCGGTGAACTCGGGAAATTCGTTGGCGGTGAGGTTCGCCGGGCCACTGCCGAGTACGCCTTGATGCTGCGCGTGCAAGGCCTTGGCCACGTCGTCCTGATCGCCCGCTTCCTGGGCCTGAAGCTCTTTGGCTTGTGTGGCGAAACCGTCCTGTTGGTCGCTGGCGGTGGCCAGGCGCTCGGCGGTTTCCGGCAGGTCCTTGTGGTGTTTCGATTCGTTCGGACGCGGTTCGGTGGTGATCAGCAGACCGGCTCCGGCACGCACGGCGCCGTGGCGGTCGGTTCTTAACTCAAAACCTTCACCCCGAGGCTGACCGCCGCTTGGGCGCGGGTGGGTCAGGTAACCAAGGTTGATCGCGCTCGCGCCGTGATCGCTGCGCAGCGCGATGCTGATCTCGCTGGTGGTGTCGTCGATGCGCAGTTCGTTGGCGCGGCTGCCCTTGTATTCCTTGCTCTTGACCGTGGCCAGGGTCTTGAAGTCCGGCAGCTTGTACGGCGGCAGATTGGCGCCGTGGTACAGGCAACCGGTGATCAGCGGCTGATCGGGATCGCCTTCGAGGAAGGTGATCAGCACTTCCATGCCGACCCGCGGAATGTTGATCGAGCCAAAGGTTTCCGCCGCCCAACTGGAGGCCACGCGCATCCAGCAGGTGGTCTTGTCGTCGTGCTGGCCTTCGCGGTCCCAGAAGAACTGCACCTTCACCCGGCCGTACTGGTCGCAGAAAATTTCTTCGCCTTCGGGACCGGTGACCACGGCGCTTTGCGAACCGAGGACTTTGGGTTTCGGGTGGTCCAGCGGCGGACGGTACGGCACGTCCCACGGGATCGCGTTGAAGCGGTTGCGATAACCCTGATGGAAATCGTCTTTGTTGTCCGTGGTGTCGCTGGTCACCGACTCTTCCAGCACTTGCGGCTGCTTGCCTTCGTGGAAGATTTCGGTGAGCAGCCACAGGTCGTTCCACGTCGGATTGGCGTGGTCGGTCAGGGCCAGAAAATGCCCGGTGACCAGAATCGGCTGATCACTGTTGCCCTCGGCCAGGCGATAGTCGCTGCGGTGGCGTTCGAGGTTGCGGTTGGCCAGGTGCTTGCCACGCTCGCGATCCACGAAACGGCCTGGGTAATCGTAGTCTTCCAGGTCCGGCTGGGCGCTGCTCTTGGCGTCGCTTTCCAGCTCGATCTTCGGTTTGACGAAGTCGTAATCGCGGCGCGTGGTACGGCTGGTGCGGGTGGCCAGGCGCAGGCCGAAACGCTTGACCACCGGTTGGTCCGCCACCAGCCCGGAGTCCTGCTGATACGCCACCGGCGCCAGTTTCGGGAACACCGTCTGGTCATCGCCGAAGGTCAGTTTGTGGCCGCTGGACGTGTGCTGGAAGTGGTAGTGAATGCCTTCTTCTTCGCACAGGCGCTGGACGAAATGCAGGTCCGATTCGTCGTACTGCGTGCAGTAGATCCGCTCGGGATACACCGCACTCAACTGGAAGTGGTAATCGCTGGCCAGAATGCCGTGCTCTTCCAGCACCTGACTGATGATCTGCTGCACGGTCATCTGCTGGAAGATGCGCTGGTTGAAGCGGTGCGCCAGGTACGAAAGCTGCGGTCGCAGGGAGATCTTGTAGCGGGTCAGGCGCTTGCCCGCCTCGCCCTGGGCGATGCTGTAGATCAGCCCGTGAATACCGGTGCCGCTCGGCGACAGCTGAAGAAACGCCAGTTTGTGCAGCAGGTTTTCGAGGTTGATCGAGGCCTTTTCGCTGACCAGTTCCAGCTCGAATTCGAAGGGAGTGTTGAGGGCTTCCCGACCGGTAAACGACAGGACCTGGAAATCGCTGTCCGCGCCATCGATGGTCAGATTGAAGTGAGGCTGGTTGGCCGGTGAGAACATTCCCTTGTCCCTCGTGCTGTGCTGCAACCCACGCCAGATGGATAAGCATCTGGCGGCAGTAATCCTTTAAGAACTCAGAGGTTCCGGCCAGTAACGCTGGCCGGAACGGTACAACCATCAGCCGCGTTTAAACGACCGGAGCACGCCAGTCATCGGAGCCCGAAGTACCGGAGACTTCGTGGGTCCAGGTGATCTTGCGGTAGGTGAAATGCACCTCTTCCAGATGAGTGAAGTGGGCGTTTGCCGGGTCCTGGCAGTTGTGCATCTTGTTGTTGATGGCGACGATGATCGCGTCTTCCAGTTTGGTGGTGTAGTAGTGCTCTTGGGTGCCTTGCGCCGAAGTACGGTACCACTGGATAACGATTTCGCTCATGCGCTCGCCGGAAGTCAGAGCCGCTTGCAGCAGAGGCGAAGCCTTGTCGTAGACCTTGGTGATCACGACTGGCTTGTGCACGCGCTGACCGGTTGGCTGACCGGATTGCGGGTCACGCGGGATAATCACGTCGTGGGTGAAAGCCTGAACCATGACCTGGTCTTCGTGGCCTTCCTGATAGGTGTTGCCAACGGAGTCGGCGGTGAAGGCGCCGGCAGTGATCAGGCCTTGTTTTTCGCCGGTAACCGACATGTACGCTGGTGTTGCCATGGGGTGTGCTCCTTGCTCAAAAGACAGGACCGGACGGCGTGATTGCCTGCCCGGGTGGCCAAGGAGTTATCAAAAGTCGTGCCAGCCGTATCAGGGCTGTTACCCATCAAAGACTTACGACGTTTACGTGAGATTCGTTCGATTTTGGCTGTAGGAAACAGGGAAAAAGTGCGCAAGAAGTTGCGCAATGCTGTGCAACTTCTTGCGCACTTGGCTGTAAGCCTCGATATAGAGAGCTTGCCGTGGCTTTCACCGTGATTTTATTACGGGCAACTGCGCAACTTTTTGCGCAGTTGCGCCAATCCGATCAGAGCTCCGAAATCAGACTTCCTGCAACGCCCGTGGTCGTTGACTGCGCTGCTGCGCCGCCGCATCCGGCGCCTGCTGCAACTGAAAGTCGAACTTCAATTCGGCTCGACGTCCCGCTGCATCCTCCAGAAATTCGACCTCCCCGACCAACCCTTCACGGGTCGCATACGCAAAGTCATCCCACAGATACTTGTCCCCGGACAGATTGATCTGCGTCGTAAGGTGCCGATGCCCCGGTGCAGAAATGAAGAAGTGAATATGAGCCGGGCGCTGGCCGTGGCGGCCGAGCAGGTCGAGGCATTCCTGGGTCGGGCCTTGCGGGTCGCAGCCATAACCGGAGGGCACGATGCTGCGGGCGCGGTAGCGGCCTTCGGCGTCGGTGATGATCCGCCGGCGCAGGTTGTATTCGGACTGGCTCTGGTCGAAGAACGAGTAAGTACCTTTGGTGTTGGCGTGCCACAGGTCGACCGTGGCGCCGACCAGCGGCTGGCCCTGCGGGTCGAACACCTGGCCTTCGAGCAACATCAGCGTGGCGACGCCCTCCTCGCTGCCGTCGTCCATCCGGCATTCACCTTCGTACAGCGGCGCGCCGGCCACGTACAACGGGCCTTCGATGGTGCGCGGCGTGCCGCCGGTCAAGCCGATCTGCGCATCCTTGGCGTCCTGCAGCAGGTCGAGAAAATGCTCGAGGCCGAGGCCGGCCACCAGCAGCCCGGCTTCCGAGCGGCCGCCCAGGCGGTTGAGGTAATCGACGGCTTTCCAGAATTCGTCTTCGCTGATCTCAAGGTCTTCGATGATCCGGGCGGTGTCCTGCAACACCCGCAGGACGATGGTTTTCAGACGCGAGCTGCCGCCGTCGTTGGCGAAACCGGCGGCTTGTTCGAAGAACGCTTGCAGCTCGGCAGTGTGGGCAATCTTCACGGTCATGGTGTTCACCTCATCTTGTTGTTGTGGGGTCGGGTCCGGGCTCAGCGGTCGTCGGTGTGGATCGATGAGGGATGGCGGCAGAGGCCGTCGATCTCGATGTCCATGTAGGGAAACAGCGGCAACAGCATCAGGGTGTCGTGCAGCGCTTCGACGCTTGGGACGTCGAACACGCTGTAATTGGCGTAGTGCCCGGCGATGCGCCAGAGATGGCGCCACTGGCCTTCGCGTTGCAGGCGCTGGGCGAGTTCCTTTTCGTCGGCCTTGAGCTTTGTGGCAACGGCCGGGTCCATGTCGGCGGGCAATTTCACGGTCATTTTTACGTGGAACAGCATGGCGTTCTCCTTAAGGAATCAGTGCCGGCGAAAACGCGCCAGACGCTCTTCATCCAGCGTCAGGCCCAGGCCCGGGGTGCGTGGAATGTGCAGGTGAAAGTCGCGGTACTGCGGGCGCTCGGTGACGATGTCTTCGGTCAGCAACAACGGGCCGAACAGCTCGGTGTCCCAGGTCAGTTGCCTGAGCGTGAGGAACGCATGGGCCGAAGCCAGCGTGCCGACGGAGCCTTCGAGCATGGTGCCGCCGTACAAAGCGATGCCGGCGGCTTCGGCGATTTGCGCGGTGCGCAACACGGCGCGCGGGCCGCCGTTCTTGGCGATCTTCAGGGCGAAGACGCTGGCGGCTCCGTCGGCGGCGAGGCTGAACGCATCCTCGACGCTTTCAATGGATTCGTCGGCCATGATCGGCGCCGGGCTGCGCTGGTTCAGGCGAATCTGCCCCGAACGATTGACCCGCGAGATCGGCTGCTCGATCAGATCGATACCGTTGTCGCCGAGCACCTGGCAGCCACGAATCGCCTGGGATTCGTCCCAATACTGGTTGACGTCGACCCGTACGCTGGCGCGCTCACCCAGGGCTTTTTTGATCGCCACCACGTGTTTCAGATCCTGCTCCAACGGGTTGGCGCCGATCTTCAATTTGAAGATCCGGTGCCGCCGCGCTTCCAGCATTTGTTCGGCCTCGGCGATGTCGCGGGCGGTGTCGCCGCTGGCCAGAGTCCAGGCGACTTCGAGGCTGTCGCGGACCCGGCCACCGAGCAGTTCGCTCACGGGCAGACCGAGACGTTTGCCTTGGGCATCGAGCAAGGCGCTCTCGATGCCGGACTTGGCGAAGGTGTTGCCCTTGGCGATCTTGTCGAGTTTCTGCATCGCGGCGTTGATGTTGTCCGCGTCCATGCCGATCAGCGCCGGCGCCAGGTGCGCGTCGATGTTGGCCTTGATGCTTTCCGGGCTTTCGTAGCCGTAGGCCAGACCGCCAATGGTGGTGGCTTCGCCGATGCCTTCGATACCGTCACTGCAACGCAGGCGCAGGATCACCAGCGTCTGGTTCTGCATCGTGTGCATCGCCAGTTTGTGCGGGCGGATGGTCGGCAGGTCGACGATGACCGCCGACAGGTTTTCAATCAGGATCCGGTTCATTTCAGTGTCCATTCAAGCGTGATCAACCGAGGTCACCGCCACCGACCGGCAGGGTCACACCGGTGATGTAGGAGGCGTCGTCCGAGGCGAGAAACAGAATCGCACCGACCTGTTCGTCAATGGTTCCGTAACGTTTCATCAGGCTGCTATCGAGGGTTTGCGCGACGATTTCCTGATACCAGGCCTGCTCCTGCGCGGACTGTTCGGCGGCGTTACGCGGGATGCGCCGGGGCGGCGCTTCGGTGCCGCCGGGCGCGGTGGCGTTGACCCGAATCCCGCGCTCGGCGTTTTCGAATGCCAGGCAGGCAGTCAGCGCATTGATCCCGCCCTTGGCTGCGCCGTAAGGGACGCGGTTCAGGCTGCGGGTCGCAATCGACGACACATTGACGATCGCGCCGCGCCCCTGCTTGAGCATGTACGGCAATGCGGCGTGGCAGCACCACAGCGTCGGGAACAGCGAGCGGCGCACTTCGGCCTCGATCTGCTCGACTTCGTAATGCTCGAACGGCTTGGCCCAGATGGTGCCGCCGACGTTGTTGACCAGCACATCCAGGCGCCCGAACGCATCGACGGATGCCCTCATCACCCGCGCACAATCGGCGTATTGCTCGAGGTCGGCGGTCAGCGACAGCACGCCCTCGCCTTGCAGTTCGTGAACCAGTTCGGAGCGGTCGACAGCAATCACCTGCGCGCCCTCCTCCAGCAAGTGCTCGCACACCCGGCGACCGATGCCCTGCGCCGCGCCGGTGACCAACGCGACCTTGTTGGCGAATCTGTTGCTCATGACAACCTCGCAATTCAGAAAGAAGACTCAGGCCGCCGCGAATTTCTCGTAGTAGAAGTTCGCCGGCGTGATGCCCTGCTCGCGGATGTACTGGCTGACCGCCTCGACCATCGGCGGCGGGCCGCACAGGTACACGTCGACGTCGCCTTCGTTGAGGTGGCGCGGTTCGATGTGTTGGGTGACGTAGCCCTTGAGCGGGTGCTGGCTCTGCGGATTGGCCACGCAGGCGCCGAAGCTGAAATTCGGAATGCGCGCGGCGAAGGCTTCGAGGCGGTCGAGTTCCACCAGATCGAAATCGTTGGTCACGCCGTAGATCAGGTGAACTGGATGCTCGCTGCCCTGCTCGGCGATCTTCTCCAGCATCGCCGTGAAAGGCGCCAGCCCGGTGCCGCCCGCCAACAGCAACAACGGCCGCTTGATCTCGCGCAGGTAAAAACTGCCCAGCGGCCCGGCCAGATTCAGGCTGTCGCCGGCCTTGGCCAGCCCGGTGAGGAAGCTGCTCATCAGGCCGCCGGGGACATTGCGGATCAGGAAACTGACCTCGCCGTTCTTCTGCAACGAGCTGAAGGAATAGGCGCGGGATTGCTCGCTGCCCGGCACTTGCAGGTTGACGTACTGACCGGGCAGGAACGCCAGTTTGCTCAGGGATTCGCCCTTGAGCGACAGCGCGATGGTGCTTTCGGAAAGCTGCCGGACATCGCTGATCGACGCCTGATAACTCGCCTGCTCGGTCTTGCACACCTGCGAGCCGACCGGCACTCGCACCACGCAATCGCTTTCGGCGCGCATCTGGCAGGTCAGCACATAACCCTGGGCCAGTTCGTCTTCACTCAGGGCGTCTTCGATGAAGTTGTCGCCCATGGCGTAGCGCCCGGCCTCGGCGAAACATTTGCAGGTGCCGCAGGCGCCGTCGCGGCAGTCCAGCGGGATGTTGATGCCTTGGCGATACGCCGCGTCGGCAACGGTTTCGTGGCCCGAGGCCTCGATGAAACGGGTGACCCCGTCTTCGAAATTCAGTGCGATCTGGAAACTCATGGTGCACCTCGCTCACAGCGTCGAGCCCGGCTCGCCGCCGTCTCGATCAGATGTGATAGATGTCGATGACCTGACGGACGTAATCGTTCTTCAGCACGACTTTCTTGGCCTTGATCAGCGGCTGTTCGCCGCGCAGGTCGAGGGTGTAGAAGCTGGTGCCGAAATAACTGTCGGTGACCTGATAGCGAAAGCTCAGGGTGTGCCAGTTAAAGCGCACCTGACATTGCCCTTCGCCTTGCTCGACGATCTCGATGTTGCTGAGGTTGTGCGAGGTGCGAGTGTCGGGGATGGTCGCGCTGGAGCGCTCGGTCTTGATCCGGAACACCCGGTCTTCGAGGCCGCCACGGTTGCCATACCAGATCAACGAGATTTCGCTTTGCGGGTCTTCGGTCAGGGTGTCGTGGTCGTCCCAGGCCGGCATCCAGAAACTGGCGTCGGCGGCGTAGAGTTCCAGCCACTGATCCCACTGGCCGTCGTCCAGATAACGCGCTTCGCGGTAGAGGAAATCGCGCACGGTGTCGTAGAGGTTGCTCATCACACAGCCTCCACGGGAATCAGAACCTGCTCGGCCGAAGCGGCCTTGAGCATGGTTTCCTGCCAGTACTTGTGTTGCAGCACGAACAGGCCTTCGTCCTCGGTGCGCATGCCGGACAGCAAGGGCTTGAGGTCGATTTCCTCCGCCGCCGCGTCCGCGCCTTCGACCCAATGGGTCGCGCCACGGGACATGTCGTTCCAGCCGCGCCCGGCGCCGTAACCGGTCTGGCACGAGCGGAACTCTTCGAGGTCATCCGGGGTGGCCATGCCGCTGACGTTGAAGAAGTCTTCGTACTGGCGGATACGCTTGGCCCGGGCCTCCGCGCTTTCGCCTTTGGGCGCGATGCAGTAGATGGTGATCTCGGTCTTGTCGACGGAGATCGGCCGGGCGATGCGGATCTGCGAGCTGAACTGATCCATCAGGTACACGTTGGGGTACAGGCACAGGTTGCGCGAGTTCTCGATCATCCAGTCGGCGCGGGCCTGGCCGAAGTCCCGGGCCAGTTCATCACGACGCTCGTAGGCCGGACGATCCTCGGGGTTGGCCCAGCGGGTCCAGAGCAGCAGATGGCCGTGGTCGAACGAGTAGAAACCGCCGCCCTTCTTCGCCCAACTGCCGGCGCTCATGGTCTTGATTTCTTCACCGGCGTCACGCTGCTGACGCTGGTTCTGGGTAGCGGCGTAGTTCCAGTGCACGGAGCTGACGTGATAGCCGTCGGCACCATTTTCGGCGGTGAGTTTCCAGTTGCCTTCATAGATGTAGGAGCTGGAACCGCGCAGCACTTCCAGACCTTCAGGGGACTGATCGACGATCATGTCGATGATCTTGGCCGACTCGCCCAGATGCTCGACGAGGGTTTTCACATCGGCATTCAGGCTGCCGAACAGAAAGCCGCGATAGGACTCGAAACGCGCGACTTTGGTGAGGTCGTGGGAGCCTTCGCAGTTGAAGCCTTCGGGATAGCCGGCTTCGCCCGGGTCCTTGACCTTGAGCAGTTTGCCGCTGTTGTTGAACGTCCAGCCGTGGAACGGGCAGGTATAGCTGGAACGGTTGCCGGACTTGTGCCGGCAAAGCATGGCGCCGCGATGGCTGCACGCATTGAGAAAGGCATTGAGTTCACCGGCCTTGTTGCGGGCGATGAACACGGGTTGGCGACCCATGGTGGTGGTCAGAAAATCGTTGGCGTTGGGGATCTGGCTTTCGTGGGCGAGGTAGATCCAGTTGCCTTCGAAGATGTGCGCCATCTCCAGTTCGAACAGCCGCGGATCGGTGAACATCTCCCGCTTGCAGCGGTAGGCCCCCTTTTCGGGGTCCTCTTCAAGCATGGCATTGAGGTAGTCGATTCCCAGGGACATGGCCGGGGCCTCCATTGTTATTGTTCAGGCCAGGTCAGATTAGGGAGGCAACGCGGGCGGCAATATCCGAATCCTGCAGAGCGCTATCCGTTTTGTGCAGGACGGCGCAGCAGGTGCTTCAGATTGTTTCGAGGCGGGACTTCAGTGGCGGCGCTTGAAGGTCACGGACGGCAATTCGCCGAACTGCTGGCGGTAGCTTTCGGAGAAACGCCCGAGGTGCAGGAAGCCGTAGTCGAGCGCCAGTTCGGTGAGGTTGCGCACCGGGCAGCTCGGGTCGCTGAGACAGGCATGAATGCGTTCCAGCTTGCGCTGGCGGATGTATTGCATCGGGGTCACGCCGAGCTGGCGTTCGAACAGCGCGTACAGGGAGCGCGAGCTCATGTTTGCCTGGGCCGCCAGGTGTTCGGCGGGCAGATCCAGCTTCAGGTTGCGCTCTATATAGTCGAGGATCCGCTCGAAACTGACGCTCGGCGAACTCAGGCATTCACGGCTGACGTTGGTGTTCATCAGCGAGATCAGTTTGCTACCGACGATCTGCGCATAATGCTCCTGCACCCGCAGCAACGGGTCGCTGGCTTCAGCTTCCTGGCAGATCATGCCCAGCAGATTGGTAAAGCCTTCCAGTTCGTCGAGCCGGTAATGATTGCGCAGAAACCGGATGCCGCGGGCAGGATGCAGCCAGCGCTGTTCGTCGCACACCGATTCCAGCACGCTGACCGGCACCTTGAGGATGAACTTCTCGCAATCGTCGGAATAAGTCAGGTCCACCGGATCGTCCGGGTTGATCAGCAGCAATTCGCCCGGCACCAGATGATGCTCGCGCTTGTGCCCGCGCCACAGGCAGTTGCCTTGCAGCAGGACTTGCAGGTGATAGACCGTTTCCAGTGCAAGTGAAGTGACGCGAACGCTGCCGCCATAGCTGATGCGGCACAGATCGAGGTCGGCGAGTTTGCGGTGGTTGAGGCTGGCTTGCGGGTGGGTGGTTTTGGACAGGCCGATGAAATGCTGGCCGACGTGCTGGTTCACATAGTCGGAGACGGCATACGGGTCAGCGTGGCGAAACACGCTGCTGCGGTCGCTCAGCAGGCGGCTGTCCATGGGCAAGGCACTCGATCTTGTCGTTATGGTGATGGTCACGGTTTACGCCATCACCGGTCACAGTACGCCGGCGAACAAGATCGGGCAATTGGACGAAGGTTCGGGTGTCCGGTGATCGAACGCTTTCAGCGAATCGGGATTGACGGCCCCCAACGAAAAAACCACCTGCGAACAGGTGGTTTGATCTGGCCGGCACACCCGATCACTCAGCGATCGGCATGCTGCTCCAGCATCGCATAGGCCTCGCCGGTGAAACGGTAGCTTTTGTCGGGCTGAAACACGATGACGCCCTCCTCGCACAAACGCTTGAGCACTTCCCTCACGCTGATGAACTGAATGCCGCTGACAAATGCCTGCAGGTACCCATGCACCCCGCGCCCGCCAACGGCGCGTCCTTCCCGTGTGGCAACCAGCAAGGCATCGATCACCTTGATCCGGATCAGGCTGGTGCGCAGCCCGTAATAATGCAGCAGCTCACGGATATGCTCGTTGGTGCTGCGCTCGAAATCGAAGGCTCGCTGGACTTTCGGGATCGGCAATGGCGTACCAGAGGAAGTCGATGCCGGGCTGGTTAACATTCGAATACTCCTTTTCCTTGAAGGCTCTGTGATCAACCGCTGTGCGTAGCTCTATATATAAGAAGGCGCACCCGACAGTGCGCCCCCGGATCAGAAGTCGACGGTCGCCGACAACTGCAACGTGCGTGGATAGCCCGGGGAGAACGCGCCATAGGACGCCACACCCGACCAGTACTCGCGATCAAACACGTTCTGCACCGTGGCGCGGAACGTGGTCGGCCGTCCTTCGATCTTGGTGGCGTAGCGAGCGCCGGCGTCGATGCGGGTCCAGGAAGGCAGTTCCTGGGTGTTGGCCTGATTGACGTATTGGCTGTCGGTGTAGATCGCGCCGCCGGTCAGGGTGAAACCTTCGACCCACGGTGTGTCCCACTCGGCCCAGAGGTTGGCCTGGACATCCGGCACGCCCACCGGTTTGTTGCCACGGTTGGCGGCGGTGGCCGAATCCGTCAGTTCGCCATCGAGCAAGGTCACGCCGCCCATCAGGCGGGTGCCCGGCGCCACTTCACCGAACATGCTCAGCTCGACACCACGGTTACGTTGTTCGGCTTGCACCGAGAACACGTTGCCGGCGCCGATTTCGCCGCTCGGCTTCTCGATCTGGAACAGCGCCAGAGTGGTCATGAACGTGCCGTGTTCGTACTTGACGCCGATTTCGTGCTGCCTGGATTTGTAGGGTGCGAAGGTTTCACCGGAGTTCGCCGCCGTGCCCGGAGCGATATCACCTTTGCTCAGGCCTTCGACGTAGTTGTAGTACAGCGAAACGTCTTCCCACGGTTTGACCACCACGCCTGCCAACGGCGTCGTCGCGTTGTCGTCGTAACGGGAGCTGACCGCACCCGAAGCGTTGTAGTTACGCGATTCGATGTCCTGACGGCGCACGCCGAGGGTCAACTGGATCCGGTCATCGAGAAAGCCCAGGGTGTCGGTCAACGCGATGCCGGACAGTTCCGATTCGGAAATGCGCAGCACTTTCGGCGAGTTGATGTACTGCTTGGGCACGTCCACCGGGTGGTAGATGTTCGAGCGGATTTCCGTGCCGTTGTTGATGCCCCGGGACAACTCATCCTGATAACGGGTCGCCATGACCGTGGTCGTGTGGGTGACCGGGCCGGTGGCGAACAGCGCACGCATGCCCACGTCGGCCGTCGAACGGTCGACGTTGAATTTGTAATAGCCGGGGATGTTGCTGGTGTCGCCGGCGTCGTTGAGGATTCGCGGCACCTGGTCGGACATGCGCTTGACGTCGGAGCGGCCACCGCCGGCGTGGGCGAATACCGTCAGATTATCGTTGAGGTCGTACTCGCCGCCGAGCAAGGCCGACTGCTCCTTGGTGTCCGACCAGCCCCAGTCCTGCGGCAGGTTGGTGCGGCCGTTCGGCGCCGATGGAATCTCGACGCCCGGTGCGATGGTGAACGGGCGCGACGCCGCCTCGAAGCTCTCTTTCTGGCTGATGAAATCCAGGTTCAGACGCAAGCGCTCGCCCTGGTAGTCGAGGGCGATTGCACCGATGTTGAGGTCCCTCTCCTGATCATCCACCGCAGTGTCGCCGCCCTGGAGGCTGCCATTGAAACGTACGCCGAACTGGTTTTCGTCACCGAAACGCCGACTGATGTCCAGGTGCCCGCCCACTTGCGAGTCCGACGCGTAACTGCCGGTGAAGCGGGTCAGGTCTTCGGCCAGCGGCCGTTTGGGTACGATGTTGATCACGCCGCCAACACCACTGTTGGGCGAAATCCCGTACATCAGCGCGCCCGGCCCCTTGAGCACTTCGACGCGCTCGGCGTATTCGGTGAACACGCGATAGTTGGGCGCAACGCCGTACACACCGTCATAGGCCAGCTCGCCGAGGTTGCCCTCGCCTATCGCAAATCCCCGGATGAAAAACGAATCGACGATCCCACCGGTCTGCCCGGTCGAGCGCACCGATGGGTCGCGCTCCAGTGCATCAGCCACGGTGACCGTTTGCAGATCCGCGAGGGTTTTGGCGGTGTAGCTGGTCACGCTGAACGGCGTGTCCATCACGTCTTTGTTGCCCATCATCCCCAGCCTTGCGCCTCGGGCGACCTGCCCGCCGGCGAGGACTTCCGGCAATGCGGTTGCGCCGTTGTAACGGGCGTTGACGTTGGTGGTGTCCAGCGTCAGCCCTTCGGTGGCGGCGGCGTCCTGTTGCTCGGGTTGCTTGGGGTCTGCTGCCCAGGCAGTGGCGCTTCCTGCGGCCAGGATAGAACTCAGCATCGCGGTGCGAATGGCCAGTGTGAGGGCGCGTTCACTGCAGGGTCGGCGTGCAACAGACATGACGATTGGGTCCTTCTCGAATGGCTGAAAATGGTAATGACTCCTATTTGCCAGTCGACAATCGAAAAAGTATCAGCGTGGCCGAATATTTTTTTGCGCGGATCGCCCGCAGGGGAACACGCCGGAGGATGGGGCAGTGAAACCCACCCTCCGACGCCGATCAGTCATACAGGCAGTGCAGCGGGATGGAGACCACCGGCAGCGCGGGGTCGAACGCGTGGCGGGTGGTCTTGTACGGGAACAATTCGCCACGCTCGATGGTGGTGAAAATCTGCGCCACTTCGAACGCTTGTCCGGTTTGCCAGTGGCGCACACAAACCCGTGGGTCGGCGTAGTCGAGCTGGATGCACGGCACGCGTTTCAACCCCAGTGCCCGCGCTGCGTTGAACCGGTGGTTGCCGTCCATCACGATGCCCCGGGAACGCTCGACGATGATCGGTTCCAGCCAATGCCCGGCCTGGATGATCGCCTCGCGCAGACGTTGCACGTTGAGCGGATCGACCTGCTCGGATTGCCGCACGTCGCACAGCGCACGCAAGGCAATCTGGTAACCATGTCCCATGCTTCACCCCCGGTTTCAGCAGGCATCCGCGTTGGCGACCAGCGCGTACTGGCTGGCCATGTCCCGCAGGCGCTGGGCCTGTTCGATGAGCGGCAGATCGACCATTTCGCCGTCGACCTGCACCGCGTGACTGCCCCCGGCCACCGCGTTCAGGACCCGATCCGCCCACGCCAGTTGGCGGGCGTTGGGCAGGAAGGCTTTCTGCACCGTAGTGATTTGCGAAGGATGGATACACAGCTTGGCGCCGAACCCCAGTGACCGGGCGTAACGCGAGTCGCGCTCGACCACCGGCATGTCGCTGATGGCCGGGGTCACGCCATCGATCGGCGCCGGTAACCCGGCCACCCGCGAAGCCAGCACGATGCGATTGCGGGCGAACAGAAACGCTTCGGGAATCTGGCTGCAATCGATGTCCAGGGAAAAATCCAGCGAACCGAATGCCAGCCGCGCCAACCCGGGAATCGCCGCAATCGCCTCGACCTGATGCAAGCCCTTGGCGGTCTCGATGATGGCGACGATCTGCAGCTCGGGGTTCCATTCCAGCAGTCGCCCGACGACATGGGACAGGCTCTCCGGGCATTCGGCCTTGGGCAGGAAAATCCCCGCGCAGCGCTCGGGGTAGCGCATATCACCCAGCCACGTCATGTCCTGGCGAAACAGCGAACTGCCGACGCTGTTCAGCCGGATGTAACGCCGGCAGGCGGTTTCAGGCGTGCTCTGTTGCCAGGCCCAGATCGACGCCCGGGCCACGGCTTTGCTGTTCGGATGAACGGCATCTTCGAGGTCGAGAATGATCGCGTCCGGCCCGGCGTCGACCGCTTTGGAAAAACGCTCCGGGCGGTTGCCGGGAACGAACAGGTAGCTGATGGGAAGCGTAGCGTTGGTGCTGTGACGAACAGTCATCGGGACTCTCCTGAGCGTGCTTCAGTCGTGGGTTTTCAAAAAAAATTCGAACACCTGTTACAGGGGAAAAACCGGGTTGATTTCAGGCGCATTGAATCAATCGTCAACACCTTGAATAACAAGGCGTTAAGAGAATTTTTAATCAATACGCGAGCGCTTACTTGAGCAGGCGAACAAACGGCTTCGCACTCCCCTGTTGTGTGTGTTCATTCAAAAATATTTGAAAACCTTACTTGATAATCGTTCCCGTTCGCAATATTGTTCGAGCCGCTGACAGGGTCGAGACTCAAATCAAGACCTGCGATTTTGTTCACGGAAAGTTCGGCGCAATGATGTCATTTACATGTCAGGCAATGGCACTTCAAAAGCGAAAAGGCCATATTTTATTGGCCTTCTCCTTGCCTGCCTGAGCCTTAAGGAGTGGGGTTCTCATGAAACAGATTTGTGAAAATTTTATGAAAGAACATGCCCCTTGTTTAATTCCAGAGCGGATCTGTCATCCGCCTCCACCTTTTTAAACATTCGTATCTGACGAGCAGCAAGAACACGCAACATACATATGGCGATTATTTACGCCAGAGGTTTTCTATGCCTGAATTAATTGCGCCGCCCGTTAAACACACAACTGAAGCTCATTACACAAAAGTGCTGAAACCGTTACTTGATCCTGTTATCGAAAACTTTCTTCAACATTCACCAGGAAAACTTGTTGAGCTTGTTAAACAACACGGATCGCCGCTGAATCTGGTGTGGCCACATGCCTTTGAGGCCAACGCCCAGGCGCTGCAATCGGTGCTGAAAAAGCATGACGTCGACTGCGCGATTTTCTACGGCGCCAAAGCCAACAAGTCCCAGTGCCTGCTGGCTGCGGCTGCGTCTTCGGGCATCGGCACTGACGTATCGAGCCTGTTTGAGTTGCAAGCTGCACTGCGCGCCGGGACCAAAGCGGAACATTTGTGCGCAACCGGGCCGGCCAAAACCAACGCGTTTCATCAAGCGCTGGTGCAAGGCGGTTCGCTGATTTGTGTGGATTCCCGAGAAGAATTCAGCGAGCTAACAGCGTTGCTCGACACCTCGCCGCCACCGGCAAAAGCCCGAGTCCTGCTGCGTTACAGGCCAACAAATTGCTCGTCGAGCCGCTTCGGAATGGGCGCCGATGACGTGTTTCAGTGCTTGCAATGGCTGACGGAACATCGGGAGTCGTTGCACTTCGAAGGTTTCCATTTCCACCTCGGCGGATACGGCTACGAAACCCGGGCACAGGCCTTCCGTGAAGTGACCGGGTTCTTCGATGCCGCCAGGGAAATGGGCCTCGACCCGGTCATGATTGACATCGGTGGTGGCCTGCCGATGCGCTACGTCGACCCGCAGGAGTACGACAGTTTTTTGCAGAACGACAACAACCCTGGTCATTATCAGAATCGTCGAGTGCCCAACTCTTTTTATCCTTATGGCAGCAGTCTGACGGCTTGCCAGTGGCTGGACTTATTCCTGGAGTCGGAGCACTCCCCGGGAAAAACCATTGCCGGTTACTTGAAGAGCCAGAATATAAAACTGGCACTGGAGCCAGGCCGAAGTCTGGTAGATCAAGCAGCCATTACTGTCTTTCGCGTGACCCGTATCAAACAACTGGCCGACAACAAAGTGGTGATCTTTGCCGAAGGCAGCAGTTTCAGCGCGTGCGAAACCTGGTTTTCATCTGAATACCTTGTCGATCCAATCCTGATCACTTCGAAAGAATCGAGACAAGTTCCGATGCAAGCCTACATCGCCGGACATAGTTGCCTGGATGATGACGTGATTACTCATCGATTGATCAACTTCGAAACAACACCGCAAACCGGCGATTTATTGATCTACGCCAATACCGCCGGTTATCAGATGGACTTGCTGGAAAACGAATTTCATCGCCACCCGTTGCCACGGCGACTGACGGCGACTTGTTGTACGGAAGGTAACTACGCATTCACACCTGACTATTAAGGGAAGACGTCCAGATGATACTGAATAAAGTTTCGGATCTTATTGGCAATACACCAATGTTGGGCATTGATGTTCCGGATACCAACGCTCGACTTTTGCTCAAGATAGAGAAGAACAACCCCGGCGGCAGCATTAAAGACCGTATGGCGCGCAACATGGTCTTGGCGGCGCTCAAGTCCGGAAAGTTGAAACCCGGTGGCGTGGTCGTGGAATCGTCCTCCGGCAATACCGGCATCGGCCTGGCAATGGCAGCCGTGGAGTTCGACCTGCATTTCATTGCGGTGGTCGATCACCATGCGGCGCAGGACAAGATCGCGGTGATGAAGGCACTGGGCGCCGAGATCCGCTTCGTCGCCGGCACGTACCGGGAAGACGAAGTGGCCGTGGTCGAGCGTCAACGGTTGGCCGCCGAACTCGCCTCGCAGATCCCCGGCGCGGTGTTCATGAACCAGTCCGACAACGCGGCCAATGCCGGCGGCTACAGCGACTTCGTCCGTGAAACCATCGCCCAGGCCGGTGGCCACATCGGCGCGTACGTTGGCTGCGTCGGCACTGGCGGTTCGATGACCGGCATCGCCCGCGGCCTGAAACTGCACAACCCGGACATCGTTACCGTCGCCGTCGAACCGGCCGGTTCCATCGTCTTCGGCCATCCCGGCTATCCGTACTACCAGTCGGGGACCGGCACCCCGGCCGGCGACACCGTTGGCCTGGTGCTCGACTACAGCTGCATCGACCTGGGCTTGCAGGTGACCGATTCTCAGGCGTTCGAAACCGCCCGCTACATCGCACGCAATCTGGCCCTGCTGGTCGGCGGTTCGACCGGCGGAGCGATCTTCAAGGCGCTGGAGCTGATTCACAAAGGCACGCTGACCGGCAACGTTGTGGTGCCGATTGCCGACGGTGGCGAGAAGTACCTGCACACCGTATTCGACGACAAATGGCTGGAAGAACGCGACCTGCTGGACCCGGACGTCGCCCCGCAACTGGACCGCTGGCTGGGCAAGACCCGCTGGCTGGAATCCGACGCCACTCCCCTGCAATTGAGCGTCGCCTGACGCGTCTCCCACACAGGAAAGTCTCTGTATGAAACCGCTGAAAGTCGCCATCTGCGGCGCAGGCAGGACCGGGCATCTGAATGCCATCCTGTTTAAACAGTTGCCCAATGTTCAGGTTTCGATACTCACCAATAATCAAGAGGTGGTCGACCGGCACCTCGCCAACCAGCCGATGCAGGCGCTGATGCCGGACGGCTCGACGCTGAGCGCGCGACCGGACCGGGTCAGCACCGACGCCGGCGTCGTGGTTGCCGACGCCGACATCGTGATCATCACGGTGCCGGCTCACGCACGGCCGCAAGCCTTGCAAGCCATCGCGCCGCATTTGAGTTCGAGCAAACCGGTTTATGTCGGCGCGATCCCGGGTTTCTGCGGTTTTGACTGGCTGGCGGAAGCTTCGCTGGGCGAACGCTCCAATGTGGTGATCTGGGGAATGAAGGATGTGCCGCACACCGCGTTCGATCTGAAGCCTGGGGTGTCGGTCAAGATGGGCGGCGGCAAGAGCCAGTTGTATGTCGCGCTGCACGACCGCGAATCAGCGCAATCACGGCAGCACCTGGAAAAAATCCTCACCACGCTTTATGGCCCCTGCGTGACGATGCTCGACCACTACCTGGAAATCACCCTGACACCAGGCAACCCGATCATGCACAGCTCGGTGATCTACGGTTTGATCGGTCCTTACGGCCAATGGCATCGCAAGATCTTCCCGCAACGAATGTGCTGGTGGACCGAATGCCCCGAGTTGGGCGCCTATTTCCTCGAGCGAATGGATCAGGAAAGTCAGGAACTGTGCACGGTGATCAGCCAACGCATGGGCATCGACCTGTCGTCGGTCAAATCCCTCAAGCAGGAAATCATCGAGGCCTATGGCGAGCAGATCCGCGATCAGAGCAGCATGCTGTCGATCCTGCGCACCAACCAGGCCTACAACGACATCCTCGCGCCAATGATTCCGGCCGACGACAACCGCGCCGGCTACGTGATCGAGCGCGAAAGCCGCGCCTTCAACGAAGACGTTGCCTACGGCCTCGTGCTGCTGGTGGAAATGGCCCGGCGCTTCGAACTGAAAGTCCCCTACATCGAAGAAGTCCTGCAATGGAGCGTTTCCTACATGCAGGGCCTGCGCGACTCGGCGCTCGACTACTTCCCCAGCCAATGGCCGCGCACCGCGTGAGCGGGTTCAACTTTTCATTAACTTCTCGACGAGCAGATAGCTGATATGGATGACTTCAAGACACTCATCGCCTACTCCCGCAAGAACGCCCTGCGACGGATGATCCGTTGCCTGTTTGCCGAAAACATTCTGGATCGCGCGGGCTTGCGCTTCTCTGAGGCCGGTAATGAGGCCACGTACGCGCTGAAAGACGGTCGTGCCCATGTGTTCTTTTCCAACATCGCCAAGGGCCCGGCCGATACCGTAGTCAATGACGGCGACGTGATCCTGATGACCGATGAAGGCGTACGCCAGGTGATCTACACCCATCATGACCTGCTGGATGTGCTGCGCGACAGCTTCGATTTCGAACCCACTGATGAAGGCATCGCCGGGCTCAAGTCGGACATGGAAAACAGCCTGATGAACGACGCCCACGCGCGTCAGCATCGCCAGCAATGGAACGCTCGACTGGCCGCCGCCGCCCGGGAACAGGGCCTCGACAGCCTGACCGATTACCTGCGCCAGCACGCAAGCACCAAGGACGCCGCGATCCTTCTCGACCAGTGGGGCTCGCTGGAAGGTCACCCCTACTATCCGACCTGGAAAGCGCGACCGGGCCTCAGCGATGAGGAAGTCGAGCAACTGTCACCGGAGTTCAACGCCCAGGTGCCGCTGCGCATTGCCGCGCTGCGGGCCGACATGGCGAAAAGCGAAAGCATGCCTCACGTCAGCGATTACCACAGCTGGTTCGCCAGTAACTTCCCAACGCAATGGGCGCAATGGAAGGCGTCGCTCAACGACAAGGGCCTGGACGAATCCCAGTGGTTGCCGCTACCGATTCACTCATGGCATTTGCAGGCTTACGTGCTGAAAAACTTTGCGGCGGAAATTGCAGAAGGCATTCTCATCACCGACGGTCCGGACATCCAGACCCTGCCGACCATGTCCTACCGCACGATGATGCCGGTGCTCAAGGAGAGCGCGCCGCTGATCAAGTTGCCGATTGCCGTGTGGATGACCAGCGAGCTGCGCAGCCTGCAAGCCAAGTCGATTCACATGGGGCCACGCATCAGCACCGTCATCACGAAGATCCTCGAGGTCGAAAACGGTTTCGAGCAACGCCTGGAAATCTTCCCGGAGGAGATCGGCTTGCGTTACAAGCACGCGATCACTCAGGACGACCATCCCGGCCGGCATCTGTCGGTGGTGTTCCGTGCCAGCCAGCAAGCGTTCGAGCGTAACGACGATTGTCTGCCGATCACCGTGGCTTCTCTGTTCACTCGCTTGCCGGGCAACGGTCGACCACTGTTCACCGAGCTGATCGAGCGCGACGGCGTTCGGGCCAATGCCGCTCAGGTGGAAGACTGGTTCCGTCAGTACGCCAAAGTGGTCACTCATCCGGTAGTGGCGATCTACCTGATGTACGGGATCGGGCTCGAAGCGCACCAGCAGAACACGATGGTGCTGTTTTCCCCGGATGGCAAAGCACGTAGTCTGCTGATCCGCGATTTCGGCGATGGCAGGACCTACGCGCCATTGCTGGAAGGACGCGGCTACACCCTGCAACCGCATGTGCAGCCGGGCATTCTGCCAACGGTGTTCGAGGGCGATATCGAGCCGGTGCGCATGTTCGTGCTCGACGCAGCCTTCCTCACGCACCTGCATGAAATGGCCCTGTGGCTGACAAAGGAGTACGCGCTGGACAACAACCGGATGTGGGGCATTCTGCGTGAAGAAACCGAGCAGGCGTTCGCAGCGGTGCGCGAGCGTGTCGCGCCGGACCTATGGGAAGTCGAACGCAAGGCCTTCCTCAATGATCCATGGCCGACCCGTTCGTTGCTGCGCATGCACATGATGCAGTATTCCAACTACCGGATTCAGCACACGCTGACCAACCCGCTCAATGTCGTTCAATAACCGAGGCTGACTCATGACCCAAGCAGGTGCCATCGCGGGTTCGCGCGTAAGAGTCCTGATTTATCTTCTGTTCGCGATCCAGCTCATTTCGATGGGCGCGATGGAAATGAGCGGGCCGTTCTGGCCTGTCCACCTGCGCGGGCTGACCTCCTCAGACTCGCTTTTCAGCTTCGCCAGCATCGCCGTGTACGTCGGGCCGATGCTGGGCATTATTCTGACCAGTGCATTCTGGGGCCGTATCGGCGACCGCTACGGCCACAAGTTGATGATGATCCGCGCCCTCGCCGGCCTGTCATTGACCCAGCTTGGGCTGGCCCTGTGCAGTGACATCTGGGTGATCCTGATCCTGCGCTTCCTGCAAGGCGCCTTCGCCGGCTACATCGCCCCGGCCCAGGCGTACGGCGTGAGCATTGAAGCACCTTCGCGGCGGGCACGGCTGTTCGCGATCCTGCAGATCTCCACCAACGTCGGCTCGTTGCTCGGCGCAGTGGTCGGCGGACTGATCCTCGATTACGCGACATTCTTCTGGATCAACATGATCGCCGCTGTGCTATGCGCCATCTGCACCGTGGTCGCAGCCGTGACGTTGCCGGATGTACCGCCAGTGAAGAAAGCGCCGGTCGCTGATAAAGCGGCTCCTGCCAGCCATAACACCAGCGTCTGGCAAGGCACGCCCCTGCTGTCGCTGCTGGGTGTCATGGGCATCCTGCTGCTGGCGCGGATGCTGCCGCAGACGTCGTTCTCGCTGTACGTCAGCTCGGTGTTCGAGGTCAGCAACTCGGTGGTCGGGCTGTGCTATGGCTTGCTGGCATTGGGTTTCATTCTGTCGGCAACCGCGTGGTCGCGTTACTTCGAGCACCGTACCCAGCAGGACACCCTGCAACGCATCACTTATGTCGTCCTCGGCTGTATTGCGCTGACGGCCCTTGCCGGCTACACGCGCAACCCGATCGTGTTCGTCGGTGCCTATTTCATCTGGGGCGTATTGCTGGGGGCCACCACGCCGGTGCTGATGGCCCTGATTTCCAAAACCGCCGACAGTTCGCGCCAGGGCTACGTGCTGGGCATTGCCCAAAGCACTGCGCAATTCGCGTCCATTGCCGGGATCTCGGCCGGTGGTCTGCTCAGCCAGGTCTATGGTTTGCAGTACACCTACCTGTTTGTCTGCCTCGCCTACATGCTCGCGCTGATGCCCATCGTTGCCTTGCGCTACCGGCCGATGGTCATGCAACCGAGCCAGATGCCGCCGGGCGACTGACCAAGGAGTTTTCGTTGAACATTGAACAACTGCGCGCCGACACCCCTGGTGTCGAGCAACTGATTCACTTCAACAATGCGGGCGCGGCGCTGATGCCCAATCCAGTCATCGAAGCGGTAACCCGTCACTTGCAACTTGAAACCCGGATCGGCGGTTACGAAGCCGCCGGGCAACAGGCCCGGGAAGTGGAAGACGTTTACGACGCCATCGGCCAACTGATCAACGCGCGTCCCGAAGAAATCGCGGTGATTGAAAACGCGACCCGCGCCTGGGACATGGCCTTCTATTCATTGCCGCTGCGGCCTGGCGATGTGGTGCTGACATCGACCACCGAATACGCCGGCAACTACATTCCCTACCTGCAACTCAAGCAGCAGCGCGGCATCGAGATCAGGGTGATTCCCAACGACGAACAGGGTCAGGTGTCAGTGCCGGCGCTGCGGGACATGCTCGGCGATGACCGGGTTGCCCTGGTGTCGCTGCCGGTGATCGCCACCAACGGCGGCCCGGTGCAGCCTATCGAACAGATCGGCGCCCTCGCCCGCTCGGCCGGGGTTCTGTTTCTGCTGGATGCCTGCCAGGGCGTCGGGCAGATGCCGATCGATGTGCAGAAAATCGGCTGTCATATGCTGGCGGCCACCAGCCGCAAATACCTTCGTGGCCCTCGGGGCATGGGGTTTCTCTACGTCGAAAAAACCTTGTGCGAAAACCTCGAACCGACGTTTCTCGACCTGCACGCGGCCTCACTGCTGACCCCGGATACCTTCAAGATCCGAGGCGATGCCCGACGATTTGAAAACTGGGAATGCAACGTTGCCGCGAAACTGGGCATGGGGGCGGCGGCCCGTTACGCCCTGGCGCAAGGCATCGAACCGATGTGGCAGCGCATTCAACGATTGTCAGCGCATCTGCGCAATCGTCTGGCTGATGTGCCGGGTGTTACGTCGCAGGATCGGGGCGCGGTCAAGTCAGGCATCGTCACCTTCACCTGTAAGGACGCCAGCGCAGCACAAGTCCAGGCATGGCTCGCGGCGCAGGAAAAACGCATCAACGTCACCACCTCGACCTTCCGCTCGACGATGCTCGACATGCAGCAACGGGACCTGCTGGAAGTCAGCCGCGCATCGCTGCACGCTTACAACACCGAGGATGAAATCGATGCCATGGTAAACACGTTGTTGAGAATGCCCCGCGCCTGAAAACGGATGCTGATTCGAGCTTGCGTCGCAGGCTCTTTGTAAACTAGCATTGGGAATACTTCTCAATTGCAAAACACTGCAGCCATGAGCGAAACCCTTCCCGCGAACAACGACAACCATCTGCGCGTGATCGAAGCGCTGTACAGCGGCCATCACGGCTGGCTGTACGCCACGCTGAAGAAAAAACTGGGTAACGCCATGGATGCGGCGGATCTGGCGCAGGATACCTTCACCCGGATCCTCGCCTCCCAAGTCACGACCATCGAGCAACCCCGGGCCTACCTGAGTTGCGTGGCGAAGGGCATCCTCATCAACTGGTATCAGCGCAAGGCTCTGGAACGCGCCTACCTTGATGCCCTCGCGCATTTGCCCGCACCGGAAGTGCCCTCCCCCGAGTTGCGCTTCGTGGTGCTGGAAACCCTGCACGAAATCGACGCGATGCTCGACACCCTGCCGCCACTGGTCAAACGCGCGTTCCTGCTGTCGCAGATCGGCGGCTTGAAATACGCCGACATCGCCGAGCAGCTGGACGTCTCGCTGATCACCGTCAAGCGCTACATGAAACAGGCTTTCGTGCAGTGCCTGATGCTGGTGGAATGAATGCTTACGCGCCGCAGTGAACCGCCGCTCGATCCGAAAATACTCGAAGAAGCCGCCGAGTGGCTGATGCGTCTGAGCGAAAACGACCTCAGCGAAACCGAGCGTGCGGAGTGGGAGTACTGGAAAGTCAGCAGCCCCGAGCGCAACCGGGCGTGGGCCCGCGCGCAGTTGCTGCAAAGCAAGTTCGGCGGCCTGCCGCCGTCGCTGGCGATGTCGGCGCTGGATCGCCCGAGTAACCCGGAACGCCGCGCAGCGCTGGGCAAACTGGCCTTGCTGCTGGCGGCGATACCCGCCGGTTGGGGCAGCTGGAAACTGGCGCAGTCGCAGCAATGGTCCGCCGATTACCACACCGCCGTCGGGCAGCGTCGCGAACTGACCCTGGCCGACGGCTCGCAAATCACCCTGAACACCGACACGGCCATCGACGTTCTGTTCGACACCCGGCAGCGGCTGATCCATTTACGCGAAGGCGAAATCCTGGTGCAGACTGCGCCGGACAACGCCGCGCAGCCTCGACCTTTTCTGGTCAGCACCCGTCAGGGCCGGATGCAGGCGCTGGGCACGCGCTTCACCGTTCGTGAATGGCAGCCGCGCACCCAACTCGCAGTGCTCGAAGGCGCTGTGCAAGTCGAGCTGGCCGACAGCCCACAGAGCGCGCCGATCATCGTCAACGCCGGGCAACGTACCGACTTTTCATCACAGGCCTTTGGCTCGCTGAACCCGACCGACCGCAACGTTGGCGCCTGGACCGAGGGCATGCTGATGGCGGACAAGATGCGGCTGGCGGATTTTGCTGTCGAACTGGCGCGCTATCGCCGAGGCATTGTGCGGTGCGATCCAGCCATTGCCGACCTGCGCATTTCCGGGGCCTTTCCCATCAGTGATACCCAACGCTCGCTGAACATGCTGGCGCAGACCTATCCCGTGCGCGTCTCCGGGCACTTGAGTGGTTACTGGGTGACGCTCTCACCCGCCTGAGCAAAAAAATCACCGCACGGGTGATACTTTTTTTGATCTCGGCTGGCTATGAAAGGAACAACCATTCCACCTCGTCCATAGGGTCATCCCTTCATGCTCGTTGCACGACCCTTGCTTGCGGATCGTCTGCTAAAGCCCGTTATGCGCGGCGTGTTGCTCAGCGTTGTGCTGGGCCTGGCCAGCAGCGCGCTCGCCGAGGCAGCCAGGCCGGTGCAGCTGGACGCGGTCACTGTGCGAGCCTACAACATCGGGCCCGGCCCGCTTGGCGTGACCCTCTCGAGCTTTGCCGTGGACGCCGGTATCGCCTTGTCGTTTCAGCCGTCGATCACCGAAGGCCTCGTCAGCCCTGGATTGTCCGGCAGCTACTCGGTGCAGGAAGCGGTGTCTCGACTGCTCGAAGGCAGTGGCCTGGAGATGGTCGCTCGCAGCGACGGGACCTGGACGCTGGTAGTGCGCCGGGTCACGTTGTCGGACACCACGGTCGAAGGCATCGACACGCGCACCGACAGCTTGCCGCCGGTGCTTGCGGGCGGTCAGGTCGCCCGCGGCGGACGCCTTGGCATTCTGGGCAACCGCGATGCGATGGACGCTCCGTTCAGTGTCAGCAGCTACACCTCGACACTGATCAAGGACCAGCAGGCTGTCACCGTCGGCGACTTGCTGGAGCGCGACTCATCGGTGCGTTCCACAGGGCAGACAGGCGGGATTGTCGACTCGTTCTTCATCCGTGGTTTTCCGGTCGGCGAAGGCAACCTCGGTGAACTGGCGTTCGACGGCGTGTACGGCGTGGCCTCCAACTACCGGGTGTTCACCGAGTACGCCGAACGGATCGAACTGGTCAAAGGCCCCGGCGCCCTGCTCTACGGCATGTCGCCCAACAGCGGTGTCGGCGGCGTGATCAACGTGGTACCCAAGCGTTCACTGGACGAAGACCTGACTCGTTTCACCACCAGTTACGCCTTGAATACCCAGCTCGGCGGCCACCTCGATGTCAGCCGACGCTTCGGTGAAGAACGCCGCTTCGGCGTGCGGATCAATGGCAGCGTCCAGCAAGGCGATACGGCTATCGACAAGCAATCCCGAGAGGTCGGTATCGGCGCGATGTCCCTCGACTACCAGGGCGAACGCCTGCGCACCACCCTGGACCTGATCAATCAGAAAGAGAGTTTCGACGCCGCATCCCGCCCCTTCCTGATTGCCTCCGGCGTGGAGATTCCGTCCGCAGCCAACGGCCGCACCAGCGTCAGCCAGGAATGGGGCTGGTCGGAAACCCGCGACAAATCAGCGTTGCTCGGCGGCGAATACGACCTCAACGACAACCTGACCGTGTTCGCCCACGCGGGTGGTGGCCGATCGGATGTCGCGCGCATGTCCGACCAGACGCCGACCATCATCAATGAAGCGGGCGACACCTCGTCGATCCCCGGCTATTACAAATTCGAAGTCCAGCGCTACACCGTCGATGCCGGTGCGCGGCTGCGGTTCGACACCGGGCCGATCAGCCATAGCACGGCGCTGCAAGTCACCCGCTATCGCGATAACTTGTCCCGGGGGATTATTTCCGGCCCGGCGATCCTGTCGAACATCTATCACCCGCTCGATCGCCCGAAACCCGCGATCGCCAAGCCGGATACCCCGAAGGTTTCCGAAAGCGAGCTGTCGGGCGTGGCCCTCGCCGACACCCTGTCGGTGCTCGATGAACACCTCCAGGTCACGCTCGGCGTGCGCCAGCAGAACATCAAGTCGGATAACTACAACACGGCAGGCTCAATCACCACGTCCTACGACAAAAGCAAATCCACGCCGCTGTTCGGGATCGTCGCCAAGCCCTGGGACCACGTCTCGTTCTACTACAACTACGTCGAAGGCCTGGGCAAGGGTGACATCGCGCCGTCTGCCGCTGCCAACGCGGGCGAGATCTTTTCCCCTTATGTGTCGCGCCAGCAGGAAGTCGGGGTCAAGCTCGACTACGGCCGTTTCATGTCCACCATCGCCCTGTTCCAGCTTGAAAAGCCCAGCGGTGAACTGGCATCCGGGGTGTTCTCGGTCAATGGGGAACAGCGCAACCGTGGCGTCGAACTGAACATGGCGGGCGAGATTGCAACAGGCACACGCCTGATCGGGGGCGTGACGCTGCTCGACGGCGAACTGACCCGAACCGGTGTCGCTGCCAACCGTGGCAACAAACCGGTCGGGGTTCCCGAAGTGCAAGCCAACCTCTGGGCCGAATGGGACGTGCCGCAAGTCGAAGGCCTGACATTGACCAGCGGCGCGATCTACACCGGCACCCAGTACGTCAATCAGGCCAACACCCAACAACTGGACGCCTGGACCCGCTTCGATGTCGGCGCGCGCTACGCCACCCGCATCGCCGAACGGCCGACCACTTTGCGGGCCACCGTGCAGAACGTGTTTGACCGTGAATACTGGTCGGGCGTCGCCTCCTACGGCGCGTTCTCCCAGGGCGCGCCTCGGACCTTGTTGCTCTCGGCCACTGTCGATTTCTGAAACGTCCGGTCCGGAGCGGCGCCTGGCGTCGTGGTCCGATCCGGCTTTTGCAAAGGCATACACCATGGTTAATGTTTTTCGCCGCCGCCAGACCTTCGCCGCCCTGCTGATCGCCGGGCTGCTGGGTTTGTCGATTTCTTCCTTGATGCCAAGCCGCGTACAGGCTGGCGAAGCGGATCCGGCACTGGGCACCGTGACTGACTTGCAGGGCCGCACGGTCAAGGTTCACCTGCCGGTGCGCCGGGTCATTCTGGGTGAAGGTCGCCAGCTGTATCTGGTGGCCGCGCTGGATACGCAGAACCCTATCGAACGCATCGTCGGCTGGCGCAAGGATTTGATCCAGTCCGACCCGGACACCTATAACGCCTACCTGCGCAAATTCCCCGACATCGCGAAAATCCCGACCTTCGGCGGTTTCGAGAGCGGCACCTTCGACATCGAGCAGGCGATCTCGCAGAAGCCTGACGTGATCATCCTCAACATCGAAGCGCAGCACGCAACCGAGGATGCCCGCTACATCGAGAAACTCGATGCCCTGGGCATCCCGGTGGTGTACGTCGACTTTCGCAACAACCCCATGCAGAACACCGAGCCGACCATGCGTCTGTTCGGCAAGTTGTTCGGCAAGGAAGAGCGCGCCGAAGCCTTCATCGATTTTCGTAACCAGCAGATCCACCGAGTCACCGACGTGATCGAGAAATACCATCCTGCCCGTCCCAACGTGTTCATCGAGCGCATCGGTGGCTATACCGATGATTGCTGCCTGAGTTTCGGCAACGAGAACTTTGGTCTGTTCGTCGACATGGCCGGTGGCAATAACATCGCCCGTCGGATCATTCCGAGCACCTTCGGGCAACTTAACCCTGAGCAAGTGATCGTCGCCAATCCCGACCATGTGGTGGTTACCAGCGCCGACTGGGAAGCCTTTGCGCCGCGGGGCCATTGGGTCGGCGTCGGCCCGGGCGCAGACCTGACCGAAGCCCGGCGCAAACTGGCCTGGTACACCCAGCGCCCGGCCTACGCCGGCATCAAGGCGCAGAACACTCAGGCGTTTCATGCGATCTGGCACCAGTTTTACAACAGCCCTTACCAATTCGTGGCCATTCAGCAATTGGCCAAATGGTTCCACCCGGAACTGTTCGCCGATCTTGATCCCGATGCGGAATTTCGCGAAATGCACGAGCGCTTCCTGCCGGTGCCGTATGAACCGGGCTATTTCGTCAGCCTGCAAAAAACCGAGGACAAGCCATGAGTTCGCTGGGCGAAGCACCGATTGTGCAGAGCGTCACCTACCGGCGGCTGGTGCTGCGTAAACGGCTGATTCTGCTAGGGCTGGCCGTGCTGCTGATCTTCAGCGTGTTGCTCGATCTGGCACTGGGCCCGGCCCGTTACAGCCTCAGCGAAGTGCTCGGTGCTTTGATCTCGCCGGAAACCGCATCGGCACAAGTGCGGGTGGTCATGTGGGACATCCGCCTGCCGGTGGCGTTGATGGCGGTCGCTGTCGGCGCGGCGCTTTCGCTCGCCGGGGCGCAGATGCAGACCATCCTCAACAACCCGCTCGCCAGCCCGTTCACCCTCGGTATTTCGGCGGCGGCCGGTTTCGGCGCAGCGCTGGGGCTGGCCTTCGGCGTGGCGCTGTTTCCGCTGGCGGCGCAATACATGGTGCCGCTCAACGCGTTCATCATGGCGATGCTCTCGGCGCTGTTGATTCACTTCATGAGCATGCGTCGTGGCGTGACCGCCGAAACCATCGTGCTGCTCGGCATCGCGCTGGTGTTTACCTTCAATGCGTTATTGGCGCTGGTGCAGTTTTTCGCCACCGAACAAGCCGTGGCAGCCGTGGTGTTCTGGACCATGGGCAGCCTGACCAAGGCCACGTGGCCGAAACTTGGGATGATCTGCGTGGTGATCCTCATCACCCTGCCGATCTTCGCCAAACGTGCGTGGGCGATGACGGCCCTGCGCCTGGGCGACGACAAGGCTGCGAGTTTCGGCATCAACGTGCGCAGCCTGCGCTTTCAGACGCTGATCATGGTCAGTCTGCTCGCGTCGTTTCCGGTGGCGTTCGTTGGCACGATCGGCTTCATCGGGCTGGTTGGGCCGCACATCGCGCGGATGCTGATCGGCGAGGATCAGCGGTTTTTCCTGCCGGCCTCGTTGCTGACCGGTGCGCTGATCCTGTCCGCCAGTTCGGTGGTCAGCAAGACCCTGATCCCGGGAGCGATATTCCCCATCGGTGTGGTCACGTCACTGATCGGCGTGCCGTTCTTCATTTCTCTGATTCTCAACGGTAAGAAAAACTCATGGTGAAGATCCGGCTCGACAACCTCGGCGCCCGCTACGGGCAGCGCGAGATCATTTCCGGCGTCAGTACCGCAACGTTTACCGGCGGCCAGGTCGTGGCCGTCGTCGGCCCCAACGCGGCAGGCAAATCGACACTGTTCAAGCGCATGGCCGGGCTGATCGACGGGCCGGGCGAAGTGATTCTGGAAGGCTCGAAAAAAGGCACTCAAGGCATCAGCTACATGCCCCAGGGCCTGAACGCCAGCGCCCGGCTCACGGTGTACGAATCGGTGCTGCTGGCGCGCAAGCAACTGACGCCCAACTGGGCGGTTCACGATGATGAACTGAAACTGGTGGACGAGATTCTCGAAGCGCTAGGGATCACCGAACTGTCGTTTCGCAACCTCGGTGAACTGAGCGGCGGCCAACAGCAATTGGTGTCAATCGCCCAGACGCTGGTGCGCGAACCGGAAATCCTGCTGATGGACGAACCCACCAGCGCACTCGACATGCACCGACAGGTTCAGGTGTTGAACTTCATGAACGCCCTCGCGCGCCGTCGCGAAGTGATCGTCTTCATCGCCATCCACGACCTGAATCAGGCGCTGCGCTTTGCCGATCAGGTGCTGGTCATCGCGGGTGGCACGGCCCATGGCAGCGGGCCCAGCCATGAAGTCATCACCGAGCCGATGCTGCGCGCGGTCTACAAGGTCGAGGCGCGGATCGAGCAATGCAGTCGCGGGCAGCACCATATTCTGATCGATGACATTGTTTGAGGGTTGCACCGTCAAACCGCAAACGCAGGGATGCCGAGAGCTATTTCGTGACGGGTAGAAATTTCAGGCAGGCGAAACCGGTCTTGATACGCAATTGTTGGATGGGCTGGACACTTTCCTGATCGCCGACCTTTTTCACTACACCGATCCCGCAGTGATACTGGTCGTACTTGAACACCGGAATGATGCCGGGCTTGGTCTCGCTCCAGAAACCGGTCTTTATGGTGTAGACAGCGCCTTCCTGAGGCGTGAAGGAAAAAGGTATCTGGCACTGAGTACCGCCCACTACATCGCGGTAAGTCAGCACCAGTTCTTTACCGACGGCGACTTTGGACTCGATGAAGTCGCCGTTATAGGAAAGCGGCGTAAAGCCGGCATAACAACTTTTTTCGTTGAACGTCATCGCGTCCAGCGTTGTGCCACGATCATATTTAAGGCGAACGGTCGCAGAAGGCTCATCCGGGCGGGGAAACTCGTACTGTTTGCCCATGAACAGTGACGTGCAACCACTGAGCGCAAACGACCCGGCCAACAGTGCACACCAACCAAACTTGTATTTACCGACCATCAACCAGTCCTTGAGACGTTTGAATAGGGAACTGCCTGCCCCTCAGAGCAAACTCCACGACACCCCGACATACATCGCCATGCCCTCACCCGGCGTGGAGCGTGCGGCGTCCAGACCTTTATCGTCATAGCCCGGCGTAACTGTAGCGGCGTAGTGCTTGTCGGTCAGGTTGCGCATGTCCAGCCAGGTCTGCCAGTCGCCTTTCGGTGCGTTGTAACCGAGGGTCGCACCGAAGGTGGCGTAAGGATCGGCGTAATAGCTGTTGGCGTAATCCACTGCGGTTTTCGAGACCAGTTGCGTGTTGACCGCCGCGAAGAAACCCTGCGGGAAGTCGTAGCGCAGTTCGCCCTGGTAGTAATGCATCGGCAGGCCCGGCAAGCGGTTATCACCGAAGCGGTCGTCGTCGCGGTAGTGGAAATCGCTGAAGGTGTAGGCCTGACGCAGGCTCAACTTGCCGCCATCGTTCGCTGACCACAGGTTGCTGAGCAGGCTGGCTTCCACGCCTTGGTGCACGGTCGGGCTGGCGTTGAGTTCGTAAGGCGTGGTGGCGTTGGCGTCCGGCAACACCGAAAGCAATTCGTGGCGCACCTGAGCGTAGTACCACGCCAGACTCCACTCGCCGAACGCGCTGTCGCCACGGCCGCCGAGTTCCAGGGTGGTCGCGGTCTGGTTTTGCAGCTTGACCGGATCGCGCTGGGCGCCGGTGGCGGCGCCGCTGCCGGTCGGGAAGCGTACGTTGGAGCTGTAGATCAGCGACCACGGATGCGGCGCTTCGACCGAGCGGCTCAGGTTGCCGAACAGTTGCAGGTCCGGCGTCACCTGATAGCGCAGGCCCAGACGTGGCGCGTGATCCCAGTCACCGAGGCTGGTCTTGCCGCCACCTTCCGGGTAGGTCACGGCGCTTTCGCGACGGGTGTAGATCGCGGCGAGGCCGGTGGTCAGCCACAGGTCATCGGCGATTTCCAGGTCGTTGCCCACGTGCAGGACAGAATCCGAACCCTGATACGTAAAGTTGCGCATGTGAGTGCCCGGCGCATAGCCGGCGGTGTTGCCGGTAGGAATCCGCACCAGCTCGCTGGCCCCGTCGTTGGGCAGGTGTTTGGTCACTCGCAGGCCCACGGTGCTGTTGCTCTCCATCCCCCAGAGCGTGTCGCGGCGCTTGTAGTCAAACGTGCCGCTGACATCGGTGTACGCCACTTTCAGGCGATTGGGGCCTTCGCGCAGGTCCATCGGGTAATCGTGATAAACCAGACCGGTCTGGATGCTCGAATCGTCGTCGATGTAGTACGTGGTCTTGTTGCCGATGAAGGTGCTGCCGGGTTGGTCGCGGCTGTCGTTACGCGTCACGTACGCCGGGTTGGCTGCGCGCGGATCGTGCTCGATGGAGTGTTTGGTCACCCGGCCGGCGAGGTCGTTGTCGGTCTCGCGGTGACGAATGTAGAAGCGGGTTTCCAGATTCGGATTGAAGCGATAACCGAAGTTGGCGATCACGCCCTGGCTCTTGCTGGCGGTGTGATCCTGATAACCGTCGGAATGCGCGTCGGTCATCGACAGGTAGTAATCGAAGTCACCCAGCACCTGGCCCGAGCTGACTTGCCGCTGAAAATAACCGTGGCTGCCCATGACATAGCGCACATTCAGCAGTGGCGCGTTATAGCCCGTGTGGCTGACGTAATCGACGGCGCCACCGAGGGCCAGCGCACCGCGATCAAAACCGTTGGCGCCGCGCAGCACTTCCACATGATCCAGCCACAGCGGCTCCAGCAGTTCATAAGGCGTGCCGCCGGGGCCGGTCAGCGGCAGACCGTCGAGCATCGTGTACAGCCCCGAGGCGTGAGCGCCGGGAGCGCGGTTGATGCCCGAGCCACGGATCGAGATTTTCGTCCCTTCGTTGCCCGCCGACTGGGCATAGACACCCGGTTGATACGCCAACACATCCTGATTGCTCGCGACCCGGCCCTGCAACGGCTGGCGCATATCGACCACGTTGCTGCCACCCGGCACCTGGGCGAGACGAGCCTTCGCCTCTTCCACCGACGCATCTTCACCGCTCTGATCCTCGGCCCCGATCAGCACTTGCCCCAGTTCCAGCCCCTGGGATTGCGCCTTGACCGGACAGACAAGGGCCAGCCCCAGCAAGGCAGCGGGCAGGGTTTTGAGCGAAGGCATCGGGTGAACTCCAGACAGGCGGGAACGGGCAGTGACAACTGCGACGTATGAAAGAACGAAGGAAACACATGGCGATTTGGTTTTTTGTCAGGTAAACAGGCGGCTGAAATGCCGGGCTGTGATTTGAACAAGGAGATGCAGGGATGGCCGAAGAAGTTCTGAAGTCGAAGATGGTCAACTTTCTGGTGACCGATGCTGAACTGAACTACGACGATGTGGGCGAATTCTACGAGGTCGTGGGGAGCGGCAATGTCGGCATACTGGCCGGGATGCTCGAGGGATTCAGAAATCACTATGGCGGATTGTGGGTGGGCGGCAGAGTCACCGTCACCGAAAACGCCGTTTACTTGAATGCCAATGCCATGAACCGCATGGTTCAGGACGGGACACTGGATGTCGAGATACCAATGCCGGCGATCCGCAAGGTCACCGTCGAAGGCGGTTTCGTGACAAAGATCGTCCGTCTCGACACAGACGCCTACAGTGTCAAATTCCGCTGCTACGGTGCCAAGGACGTTGCCTCACTGATCGCCAGACTGGCCCTTTCGCAGTCGTTGAAACGCGCGCGGTAGTGCTGGTCTGAAGACAACAGCGCCACCGGCCTTTGAGGTGGCGACTGGGTCCCCCGTCAATTCTTGCACTTGGCCAACACCACCTGACAGGTATCGGGCGTTCCGCCCGAACGTCCGGCATAGCGCACGCAGTTATTCATGGATTTTTTTTGCGCGATACCCAGGAAGTCGCTCCCCACGCGAGACCACCCTCCCCTGACGTCGGCACCGCTTTGGCATAGCAGCGATCACCGGTGCTCGCGTAATGAGCCTTGCTCGAACAGGACGCCGTCAGCGTCAGCAGGATCGCGCACAGGCCATACGAGCATCGGCGTACCCAGAATTCGCTCATCTCGTTTCACCTGCAGCAAGTGGGGCTGACCTGTTCAGTCTAGCCGCAATGACTCGCAAGCCGCTCATTGCTCTGTCGCCTGCCGGTACTGACGCGGGGTGAACCCGGTCGATGCCTTGAACTGGCGAGTGAAAGCACTGTGATCGGTGTAGCCGCATTGCAGCGCCACCTCGGTGATCGGCAGCTCGGTGTGCAACAGGCGATGGGCATGTTCCAGCCGCACTTTCTGGATCATCTGCCGGGGTGTCAGATGGAAGACCCGTTTGCAGTAGCGCTCCAGCTGTGCCACCGAAATACCGGCGATCCGGGTCAGTTCGCCCAACGTGACACGCCGATTGAAATGCGCGCGGATGTGTTCGTCGACCGCCGCCAGTCGCTGGAACGCCGGGTGGGTTTCGCTGGCCGATTGCAGATCCACCGAAATCCCCGCGAGGCCGATGATCTCGCCGTCGCGGTTGTACAGCGGACGCTTGTGCGTCAGGCACCAGCCCGGTTCGCGACTGCCGTACAGATGCAACTCCAGCTGATCCTCCAGCACCAATCCCTCTTCCAGCACCCGCCGATCCTGCTCGGTATAACCCGGCCCCAGTTGCGCCGGAAACACCTGCGCACTGGTTTTGCCGAGCAGCGGTTTCAGGTCTTTCAGGCCGCAGCGCTGCACCAGCGTGCGATTGGCCAGGACGTACCGCGCCTGCACATCCTTGATGAAAATCGCCGCGTTCGGAATCACGTCCAGCATCGGCAACAGCGGCGCCACCCCCGCCAGCAGCGCCTCGAGGGTGTAGGGACGATTGTGCGCATCGCCCTGGCTCAGGATCGCAAATGCGTTCTGCATGGTGACGGTTTTCCCCGGTGAGTGGATCGGGCTGAGGCGTTCGCGTGCAGATTGCAGCAACGTTTGCGGCGTGTCGAGCGCCGCTGGCTTTCTTCACAACTGTGCCGAATTCGTCATCCGCAGCTGCGCAAAACATCAATCGCCCGACGCCCGATGAGTTCACTGTTTAGCCGTTCCAGTGACTCACACCTGCCTATCCAATAACTCACAAGAAGGCGATGCCATGTCAGGCCAAGGCAAGTTCAAAAAACAACTTTCATTGATCGACCTCACCTTTATCGGGCTGGGGGCGATCTTCGGTTCCGGCTGGTTGTTCGCGGCCAGTCACGTGTCGGCGATTGCCGGGCCGGCGGGGATTTTTTCCTGGTTGCTGGGCGGGTTCGCCGTGTTGCTGCTGGGCATCGTTTACTGCGAACTGGGCGCGGCATTACCACGCGCTGGCGGTGTGGTGCGCTACCCGGTTTACAGCCACGGGCCGCTGCTCGGTTACCTGATGGGTTTTATTACGCTGATCGCGTTTTCCAGTCTGGTGGCGATCGAGGTGGTCGCTTCGCGCCAATACGCGGCAGCCTGGTTTCCGAGCCTGACCAAGGCCGGCAGCGGTGACCCGACCCTGCTCGGCTGGCTGGTGCAGTTCGGCCTGCTGTGCGTGTTCTTCCTGCTCAACTACCGCAGCGTGAAGACCTTCGCCAAGGCCAACAATCTGGTCAGCGTGTTCAAGTTCATCGTACCGCTGCTGGTGATCGGCGTGCTGTTCACCTTCTTCAAACCGGAAAACTTTCAGGTTCAGGGCTTCGCCCCATTCGGACTCTCGGGTATCGAGATGGCCGTCTCCGCCGGCGGTGTGATCTTCGCCTATCTGGGCCTGACCCCAATCATTTCGGTGGCCAGCGAAGTGAAGAACCCGCAACGCACCATCCCGATTGCGCTGATCCTGTCGGTGCTGCTTTCCACCGCGATCTACGTATTGCTGCAAACGGCCTTCCTCGGCGGCATCCCGACCGAACTGCTCGCCAATGGCTGGGCCGGGGTATCCAAGGAATTCGCCCTGCCGTACCGCGACATCGCCCTGGCACTGGGCGTGGGCTGGCTGGCGTATCTGGTGGTGGCGGACGCGGTGATCTCCCCCAGCGGCTGCGGCAACATCTACATGAACGCCACCCCTCGGGTGATCTACGGCTGGGCGCAGACCGGCACCTTCTTCAAGGTCTTCACTCACATCGACGCGAAGTCCGGCATCCCGCGTCCGGCGTTGTGGCTGACCTTCGCCCTGTCGGTGTTCTGGACTCTGCCGTTCCCATCGTGGGAAGCGCTGATCAACGTGGTGTCCGCCGCGCTGGTGCTGAGCTATGCCGTCGCCCCGGTGACCGTCGCGGCGCTGCGTCGCAATGCGCCCGACATGCCGCGCCCGTTCCGGGTCAAGTGCATGGGCGTGCTGGGGCCGGTGTCGTTCATCATCGCTGCGCTGATCGTTTACTGGTCGGGCTGGAACACCGTGTCCTGGCTGCTCGGCCTGCAAATCCTGATGTTCGTCGTCTACCTGCTCTGCGGCCGCTTCGTGCCGACCGCCCACCTCAGTCTGTCCCGGCAAGTGCGCTCGTCGGCGTGGCTGATCGCCTTCTACGCGGTGACCATCGTCCTGTCGAAACTCGGCACCTTTGGTGGTCTGGGCATCCTCACCCATCCGTTCGACACCCTGGTCGTCGCAGCCTGTGCGATGGGCATCTATTACTGGGGCGCCGCCACCGGCGTACCGGCACACCTGCTGCGTCTGGAATCGGAAGAGGATGAAAGCGAAGTCGCTTCGCCGCCCCCCGCCTCCGCCGCCAATCCTCGCGCTGCCGGCGCTTACTGAAATCACTCAACGGGACCTGTCCATGAAACGAATACACGTCATTGATTCCCACACCGGCGGCGAACCCACGCGTCTGGTGATGAAAGGTTTTCCCGACCTGCCGGGCCGCACCATGGCCGAGAAGCGCGATGCCCTCTGCAACCAGCATGACCAATGGCGCCGCGCCTGCCTGCTGGAACCGCGTGGCAACGATGTGCTGGTGGGCGCGCTGTATTGCGAGCCGGTTTCGCCGGACGCCACCTGCGGGGTGATTTTCTTCAACAACGCCGGTTACCTCGGCATGTGCGGCCACGGCACCATCGGCCTGGTCGCATCGCTGCAGCACCTGGGGCTGATCGCACCGGGGGTGCACAAGATCGACACACCGGTCGGCCCGGTCAGCGCAACGTTGCATGAAGACGGTGCCGTGACGCTCGGCAACGTGCCCGCCTATCGCTCACGCAAACAGGTGGCGGTGGAAGTGCCGGGGTACGGCCGCTTCCTCGGTGACGTCGCCTACGGCGGCAACTGGTTTTTCCTGGTCTCCGAACACGGCCAGACCCTGACGATGGACTACGTCGAAACCCTGACCGACCTCACCTGGAAAATGCTCAAGGCCCTCGAGGACCAAGGGATCCATGGCGAGGACGGCGCGCTCATCGACCACATCGAACTGTTCGCCGATGACGCCGAGGCCGACAGCCGCAACTTCGTGATGTGCCCCGGCAAAGCCTACGACCGCTCCCCTTGCGGCACCGGCACCAGCGCCAAACTCGCTTGCCTGGCCGCCGACGAAAAACTCGCGCCGGGCGAGCGCTGGGTGCAGGCGAGCATCACCGGCAGCCAGTTCGAAGGCCGCTTTGAATGGGAAGGCGATCGCATCCGCCCCTACATCACCGGCCGCGCCCACATGACCGCCGACAGCACGCTGCTGATCGACGAAACCGATCCGTTCGCGTGGGGCATCTGAGCCGCTGCGCTGCACTTCAAACCCCTCTGAATGACCGTTCCAAGGAGAACAATAATGAGCGACAACATCTTCACCGGCTGCATGCCCGCCCTGATGACCCCGTGCACCGCCGCGCGCAAACCGGACTTCGATGCGCTGGTGGCCAAGGGTCGCGAACTGATCGACATCGGCATGAGCGCGGTCGTGTATTGCGGCTCCATGGGCGACTGGCCGCTGCTCACCGAAGCCGAGCGTCAGGAAGGCGTGGCGCGGCTGGTGGCGGCCGGGATTCCGACCATCGTCGGCACCGGCGCGGTCAACACCCGTGAAGCGGTGTCCCACGCTGCCCACGCAGCCAAAGTCGGCGCGCGGGGCTTGATGGTGATTCCTCGGGTGCTGTCCCGTGGCGCTTCGGCGGCGGCGCAAAAAGCCCACTTCGCGGCGATTCTGCAAGCCGCGCCGAACCTGCCGGCGGTGATCTACAACAGCCCTTACTACGGCTTCGCCACCCGCGCCGATCTGTTCTTCGAGCTGCGCCGTGAATACCCGAACCTGATCGGTTTCAAGGAATTCGGCGGTGGCGCCGATCTGCGCTACGCCGCTGAAAACATCACCTCCAAGGACGATGACGTGACCTTGATGGTCGGTGTCGACACCCAGGTCGTGCACGGTTTCGTCAACTGCAACGCCACCGGCGCCATCACCGGCATCGGCAACGCCCTGCCCCGCGAAGTGCTGCAACTGGTGGCCCTGAGCAAGCAGGCCGCCAAGGGTGACGCCAAGGCCCGACGTCAGGCCCGGGAGCTGGAATCGGCGCTGGCGGTGCTGTCGTCCTTCGACGAAGGCACGGATCTGGTGCTGTATTACAAACACCTGATGGTGCTCAACGGCGACAAGGAATACACCCTGCATTTCAACGAAACCGATGCCCTTAGCGACTCACAGCGTCGTTACGCAGAAGCCCAGTACGCGCTGTTCCGTCACTGGTACGAAAACTGGTCGGCGGAACAGAACTTCGCCTGACCTGCCGCTGCGCTCCAGCCCGCCGCCACCCACGGCGGCGGGCCTTATTCGTGACCTGTTTTATTGATAAGGAATGCGCCATGACTCTGACGGGCCAACTGCTGATCGGTCAGCAAACCCTCACCGGCGACCGCGACGTCATCCACGGAATCAACCCCGCTACAAACTCGCCTTTGCAACCGGCCTACGCCGGCGGCTCTGCCGAACATGTCGAGCAGGCCTGCGCACTGGCCTGGGCGGCGCTCGACCATTACCGCGAGACATCGCTCGAGGCACGGGCCGAATTCATTGACACCATTGCGAGCGAAATCGAAGCGCTGGGCGACGAACTGATCGACCGCGCCCTGGCGGAAACCGGCCTGCCGCGCCCGCGCCTGCTGGGTGAACGGGGCCGTACCTGCCAGCAACTGCGCTTGTTTGCCCGCACCGTACGGGCCGGTGAATGGCTGGATGTGCGAGTCGACAGCGCGCAACCGCAGCGCCAGCCAATGCCGCGTTCGGATCTGCGTCAGCGCCAGATCCCACTGGGCCCGGTGGCCGTGTTTGGTGCGAGCAACTTTCCACTGGCGTTCTCGGTGGCGGGCGGCGATACCGCTTCGGCACTGGCCGCTGGCTGCCCGGTGATCGTCAAGGCTCACGGCGCCCATCCCGGCACCAGCGAACTGGTTGGCCGTGCCGTTGCGCGGGCGGTCAAGGCCTGCGGCTTGCCGGAAGGTGTGTTCTCGTTGTTGTACGGCTCCGGCCGTGAAGTCGGCATTGCGCTGGTCAGCGATCCACGGATCAAGGCGGTCGGCTTCACCGGTTCGCGCAGTGGCGGGCTCGCGCTGATCAAAGCGGCCCAAGCCCGGCCCGAGCCGATTCCGGTGTACGCGGAAATGAGTTCGATCAACCCGGTGTTGCTGTTTCCGGCAGCGCTGCAGAATCGCGCCGAGGCGTTGGCCCAAGGGTTTGTGGCTTCGCTGACGTTGGGCGCCGGTCAGTTCTGCACCAATCCCGGCTTGGTGATCGCCCGCAAGGGGCCGGTGTTGGACGCCTTCATTGGCGCCACCACCGAACTGATCCAGCGCAGCCCCGCGCAGACCATGCTGACGCCGGGGATTTTCAATGCCTATGAGTCCAGCGTGAATGCCCTCGCGGAAAATGCCCGGGCGCGTATTGCCGCTG
Organism: Pseudomonas sp. NFIX49; assembly: GCF_900115915.1. NCBI lineage: Bacteria > Pseudomonadati > Pseudomonadota > Gammaproteobacteria > Pseudomonadales > Pseudomonadaceae > Pseudomonas > Pseudomonas sp. NFIX49. The sequence goes on from NZ_FOYE01000007.1 coordinate 347,644, forward strand.
TCGGCCAGCGCGCGACGGAACCGAATCAGGGCCAGGCTCATGTGTTCATCACCGACGCCGCCGACTTCCTCGCCGATCATTCGTTGCAGGCCGAAGCCTTCGGCGCCGCGTCCTTGATCGTGCAATGCGCCAGCGACGCTGAAATCCGTCAGGTGCTCGAACAGCTGGAAGGCCAGTTGACCGCCACGCTGCACTTGGATGACGAGGATCTGCAACAGGCCCGCGCCTTGCTGCCGACCCTGGAGCGCAAGGCCGGACGCCTGCTGGTCAACGGCTGGCCGACCGGCGTTGAAGTCTGCGATGCGATGGTGCATGGCGGGCCGTTCCCGGCGACCTCCGATTCGCGCACCACCTCAGTGGGCACGGCGGCGATCCTGCGTTTTCTGCGCCCGGTCTGCTATCAGGATTTTCCCGACAGCCTGTTGCCCATCGCGCTCAAACACGCCAATCCACTGTCGCTGCGTCGCTTGCTCGATGGCCAAAGGGAAACCGCGAAAAATGCCGAATAACCCGCACGACATCGCCGTGGTCGGCGCCGGTATCATCGGCGTCGCGAGCGCCATGCGCCTGGCCCGTCAGGGTTTGCGGGTGGTGGTGATCGATCCGCAGGAACCGGGCCACGGCGCCTCGTTCGGCAACGCCGGGCATCTGGCGACCGAGCAGGTGTTTCCGATTGCCGACAGCTCGATCCTCAAACGTCTGCCGGCCATGCTCATGGACCCGATGGGGCCGCTGCGCCTGGACTGGAAATACCTGCCCCGCGCCCTGCCCTGGTTTGCGCGGCTGTTGCTGAACCTGCGCTCGGCGCCGTTCCAGCGCACCGTTGCCGGATTGCGGGCACTCAATGAAAGCTCGCTCGACGCCTGGCACCGCTTGCTCAATGACATCCAGCTCCCCGAGCTGTTGAAGATGGAAGGTTCGCTGCTGGTGTTCGAACGACCCGACTCACACCCGGCACTCGAAGCACTGCAGCGACGCATGCAACAGCAACAAGTGCCAGTCGATTGGTGGCAGGCCAGAGCGGTACGCGAGACCGCGCCGCAACTCAGCGAACGGATTCAGGGCGGACTGTTTTTCCCGAACACCGGGCATTTCATCGATCCCTACCGCGTCGTGCGTGAGTTGGTGGAAGCGGCGAAAGCCAGCGGCGTGCAGTTTGTGAAGCAGGCGGTTCAGGGCGGGCAACTGCATGAGCATGGCGTCAGCCTGATGACCGGAACCGGCACCCTGTCCGCTCGCCAGGTACTGATCGCCTGCGGCGCCCACTCGGCAAAACTCACCGCTGCACTGACCGGCAAAAAAGTCCCGCTGGACACCGAGCGCGGCTACCACCTGATGCTGCCTCACGAACACAACCGGCTGCCCTTCCCCGTCACCTCGCTGGAACGCAAATTCATCATGACCCCGATGTCCGAAGGGCTGCGCCTGGCCGGTACCGTCGAATTCGCCGGCCTCGAAGCCCCACCGACCATGGCCCGAGCGTGGCAGTTGCATCGGTTGAGCAAGGGGTTGTTTCGTGATGAATTGAGTGTCGAGGCGGCCACACCGTGGATGGGGTTTCGGCCGTCGCTGCCGGATTCGCTGCCGGTGATCGATCGGGTGTGTGACGGGAAGGTGTTGCTTGCGTTCGGGCATCAGCATCTGGGGCTGACGCAGGCGGCGGTGACGGCGGAGATGGTTGAAGAGATGGTTTCACCATCGGCGCAGGACACGGCTCGTATTCTGCCGGTGCGCGAGCCCTATCGGCTGGATCGCTTTTGAGTGGCCGTCTATCGGGCGCCCTGCTGATATTCACGGGGCGTACACCCGAACTCTCGGCGGAACACCGTGTGCAGGTACTGCGCGGATTTGAAACCGCACGTGCGGGCAACGTCCGCAATCGCCGTGTCGGTTTTTTCCAGCCCGCGGGTGGCCGCCGCCAGTTTGAAACGCAGAATCTCGTCATGCACGCTGCAGCCCCGCGCCGCGCGAAAATGCGACTCCAGCGAGGAACGCGACACGCCGACATAAGCCGCCACTTGCGCGGTCTTGATGCCCTGGCAGGCATATTGGCGGATGAACAGCAGCGCCTGCATCACGTAGGGGTTGCCCAACGGTTGATGCAAGCTCGACACCTGGACGTTGATCGCTTCGGGCGGGATCAGGACATGCACGCCCGTTGACGGTTTGCCGTGGAGCATCTGGTGCAGCAGTTGCGCGGCGGTGCGGCCCATGGTTTCAGTGCCCTGGATCACCGAACTCAGGGGGACCCGGGTCAGGCTGCGGGTCAGCGGGTCGTTGTCGATGCCGATCAGCGCCACCTGCTCCGGCACGGCGATGCCGGCGGTCAGGCAGGCTTGCAGCAACTGCCGGGCGCGGGCGTCACTGACCGCGATGATGCCAATCGGCTTGGGCAGGCTTTGCAGCCAGGCGATCAACTGTTCGACGGCGCTGTCCCACAGTGGTGCGCTGGTGCCCATGCCGCGATAGACCTCGGCGTGCAAGCCGTCCCGTTGCATCAATCGTAGAAAGGCTTTTTCGCGCTCCTGAGCCCAACGATTGGCCTGCGCCTCAGGCAGGCTGAAGCAGGCGAACCGTTGCAGCCCGGCCTCGATCAGGTGCTCGTAAGCCATGGTGATCAGCGCGTTATTGTCGGTCGCAACGTACGGGATACCTTTGGGATAGGCCCGTTCATCCTGATAAGAACCACCCACCGCCACCACCGGCAACTTGATGTCGGCCAGCGCCTCGCCGATCAACGGGTCGTCGAAGTCGGCAATGATGCCGTCGCCCTGCCAGCGCTCGATGCCCTTCAAGCGGCAGAGAAAATCCTCTTCCAGAAACAGATCCCAGGACGCGCGCGTGCTGCTCAGGTAGTTGCCGATGCCGCTGATGATGCCGCGGTCATAGATCTTGCTCCCGTTGAACAACAGGGCGATACGGTGAACAGGCGGTACGGTTTTCATTGTTTTCAGGCTTGTTCCGGGCCCCTTGCCGTAGAGGCGGTCTGCACAGACTAGGCGCGCAGAGGGCGAATCTCAATACGCAAAATCGCACTGCGTGTTGGTGATTTTCGCAATCGGCAGGCACGGGGCCGTTGCTAGTATCGGGACACGCCCCAAGAACAACAACCGAGAACAACAACCAAGAACAACAAGGACATTGCCAATGCCGTACTTCCCCGATGTCGACCGGATTCGCTACGAAGGTCCTGCCAGCGATTCTCCCCTTGCCTTCCGTCACTACGACGCCGACAAAATCATCCTCGGCAAGCCCATGCGCGAACACCTGCGCATGGCCGCCTGTTATTGGCACACCTTTGTCTGGCCGGGCTCCGACGTGTTCGGCGCCGGGACGTTCAAGCGCCCGTGGCAACACGCCGGTGACCCGATGGAACTGGCCATTGGCAAGGCGCAGGCCGCGTTCGAATTTTTCTCCAAGCTGGGTATCGACTACTACTGCTTTCACGACACGGATGTCGCCCCCGAAGGCAATTCGCTGAAGGAGTACCGCAACCACTTCGCCCAAATGGTCGATCACCTGGAACGCCATCAGGAAGAAAGCGGAATCAAGCTGCTGTGGGGCACCGCCAACTGCTTCAGCAATCCGCGCTTTGCCGCCGGCGCCGCCAGCAACCCGGATCCTGAAGTGTTCGCCTGCGCCGCGGCCCAGGTTTTCAGCGCCATGAACGCGACTCAACGACTAAAGGGCTCCAACTATGTGTTGTGGGGCGGTCGCGAAGGCTACGAAACCCTGCTCAATACCGACTTGAAACGCGAGCGCGAACAACTGGGTCGTTTCATGCGCATGGTGGTCGAGCACAAGTACAAGATCGGCTTCAAAGGTGACCTGCTGATCGAGCCCAAACCGCAGGAACCGACCAAGCACCAATACGATTACGACAGTGCCACCGTATTCGGTTTTCTCCAGCAGTTCGGTCTGGAAAAGGAAATCAAGGTCAACATCGAAGCCAACCACGCGACCCTGGCCGGTCATAGTTTCCATCACGAGGTGGCGACGGCCGTCTCGCTGGGGATTTTCGGCAGCATCGACGCCAACCGGGGCGATCCGCAAAACGGTTGGGACACCGATCAATTCCCCAACAGCGTCGAGGAAATGACCCTCGTCACTTATGAAATCCTCAACGCCGGCGGCTTCGGCAATGGCGGGTTCAACTTCGACTCCAAGGTGCGCCGCCAGAGCCTCGACGAAGTCGATCTGTTTCACGGTCACGTCGGGGCCATGGACGTCCTCGCCCTGTCGCTCGAGCGGGCCGCCGCCATGGTCCAGAACGACCAGCTGCAACGGCTCAAGGACCAACGCTATGCCGGCTGGCAGCAGCCCTTCGGCCAGTCGGTGCTGGCGGGTGAGTTCAATCTCCAATCCCTGGCCGAGCACGCCTTCGCCAACGAACTGAACCCGCAGGCCGTCAGCGGTCGGCAGGAAATGCTCGAAAACCTCGTCAACCGGTTTATCTATCGCTGATCGCCAATGAGGACTGCGGACGCTGTGACATTTGCGCGACAAATCTGTAGTCCGTTTCGCCTGCTGATTCTCTACAGTTCCACCAGCCCGATATTCATCGTCAGGCCGTGTCTTTCAAACAAAAATAAAAGGACGCACCACCATGAAGAACGTAAAACGCACGCTGTTTGCCGGCGCCCTGGCGTTGCTTTCGCTGCCGGTTATGGCCGACGCCGCCCACCCGAAAATCGGCTTCTCCATTGATGACCTGCGGCTGGAACGCTGGTCCCGCGATCGGGATTACTTCGTTGCTGCGGCAGAAAAAATGGACGCCAAGGTCTTCGTGCAGTCGGCCGATGCCAACGAGCAGAAGCAGATTTCGCAAATCGAAAACCTGATTTCCCGTGGTGTCGATGTCATCGTCATCGTGCCATTCAACGCCACCGTGCTGACCAATGCCGTGGCCGAGGCGAAGAAAGCCGGAATCAAGGTCGTGTCCTATGACCGTCTGATACTCAACGCCGATATCGACGCCTACATTTCCTTCGATAACGAAAAGGTCGGCGAGATGCAGGCCAGCGGCGTGCTGCATGCAGCGCCCAAGGGCAATTACTTCCTGCTGGGTGGCGCGCCCACCGACAACAACGCGAAAGTGTTGCGCGAAGGTCAGATGAAGGTGCTGCAACCGGCCATCGACAAGGGTGATATCAAGATCGTCGGCCAGCAATGGGTGAAGGAATGGAACCCTACCGAGGCGCTGAGCATTGTTGAGAACGCCCTGACCCGCAACGAAAACAAAATCGACGGCATCGTCGCCTCCAACGACGCCACGGCCGGCGGCGCCATTCAGGCCCTGGCCGCTCAGCAACTGGCCGGCAAAGTACCGATCTCCGGACAGGACGCGGACCTGGCAGCAGTCAAGCGGGTGATTGCCGGCACGCAAACCATGACGGTGTACAAGCCGCTGAAACTGATTGCCTCCGAAGCCGCCAAACTCTCGGTGCAACTGGCGCGCAATGAGAAACCCGCCTACGGCTCGCAGTACGACAACGGCAGCAAAAAAGTCGACACCATCCTGCTAACCCCGACCCCGTTGACCAAGGACAACATCGACCTGCTGGAACAGGACGGCTTCTACACCAAGGCGCAGATCGCCGGACAGTGACACTCACTGAGTGATGCCCCCCGCAGGCGTTCTGCTCCTGCGGGTTCAGTCCCGTATCTGCCGCTTATGAGCCTCTGCCATGTCCGACTACCTGCTGCAAATGAACGGCATCGTCAAAACCTTCGGCGGTGTCAAAGCGCTCAATGGCATCGACCTCAAGGTCCGGCCGGGGGAATGCGTCGGGCTGTGCGGCGAGAATGGCGCCGGCAAGTCCACGCTGATGAAAATCCTGTCTGCGGTTTATCCCCATGGCACCTGGGACGGTGAAATCCTCTGGGACGGTCAGCCGCTCAAGGCGCAGTCGATCAGCGAAACGGAAGCCGCTGGTATCGTCATCATTCACCAGGAGCTGACGCTGGTTCCCGACCTCTCGGTGGCCGAAAACATTTTCATGGGCCATGAGCTGACGCTGCCGGGTGGGCGGATGAATTACCCGGCGATGATCCACCGCGCCGAAGCTCTGATGCGTGAACTGAAAGTGCCGGACATGAACGTTTCGCTGCCGGTTTCGCAGTACGGTGGCGGTTATCAGCAACTGGTGGAAATCGCCAAGGCCCTGAACAAACAGGCGCGCCTGCTGATCCTCGATGAACCTTCGTCGGCCCTGACCCGTTCGGAAATCGAGGTGTTGCTGGACATCATCCGCGACCTCAAAGCCAAGGGCGTCGCCTGCGTCTACATCTCCCACAAGCTCGATGAAGTGGCCGCTGTCTGCGACACCATCTCGGTGATCCGCGACGGCAAACACATCGCCACGACCGCCATGGAAAACATGGATATCCCACAGATCATCACCCAGATGGTCGGCCGGGAAATGAGCAACCTCTACCCCACCGAACCCCACGACATCGGCGAGGTGATTTTCGAGGCGCGCCACATCACCTGCTACGACGTCGACAACCCCAAACGCAAACGGGTCGACGACGTGTCCTTCAGCCTCAAACGCGGGGAAATCCTCGGCATCGCCGGGCTGGTCGGTGCCGGCCGCACGGAGCTGGTGACCGCGCTGTTCGGCGCCTACCCCGGTCGCCACGAAGGCGAAGTCTGGCTGGACGGCAAACCCATAGACACCCGCACGCCGCTCAAATCGATCCGCGCCGGCGTGTGCCTGGTGCCCGAGGACCGCAAGCGTCAGGGCATCATTCCCGACCTGGGTGTCGGCCAGAACATCACCCTGGCCGTGCTGGACAGTTTCTCGAAACTGACCCGCATCGACGCCGAAGCCGAACTGGGCAGCATCGATCGGGAAATTTCCCGCCTGCACCTCAAGACCGCGAGCCCGTTCCTGCCGATCACCAGCCTGTCCGGGGGCAATCAACAGAAAGCCGTGTTGGCGAAGATGCTGCTGACACGGCCCCGGGTGCTGATTCTCGACGAGCCGACCCGAGGGGTGGACGTCGGCGCCAAGTATGAGATCTACAAGTTGATGGGGATGCTGGCCGCCGAAGGCGTGTCGATCATCATGGTGTCTTCGGAACTGGCCGAAGTGCTCGGCGTTTCCGACCGCGTCCTGGTCATCGGCGAAGGCCAACTGCGGGGTGACTTCATCAACCATGAACTCACCCAGGAACAGGTGCTCGCCGCCGCACTCAGCCAGCCTGACAGCCATAACAATAAAGATCGGAAATCCGCGTAAATGAATCAGGTCAAACAACTTTTCACCCGCTACAAGATGCTCGCACTGGTGTTTGCCGTGGCGTTGATCTGGCTGTTCTTCAGCTGGCAGACCGAGGGCGGATTTCTGACGCCGCGCAACCTCTCCAACCTGCTGCGCCAGATGTCGATTACCGGGATCCTCGCCTGCGGCATGGTGCTGGTGATCATCAGCGGCGAGATCGATCTGTCCGTCGGCTCATTGCTGGGCCTGCTCGGAGGCGTGGCAGCCATTCTCGATGTTGTCTATCACATACCGCTGCTGGCGAATCTCAGCCTTGTGGTGGTGTGCGGACTGCTGATCGGCCTCGCCAACGGCTACATGGCGGCCTACCTGCGCATTCCGTCGTTCATCGTGGGGCTGGGGGGCATGCTGGCTTTTCGGGGGATTTTGCTGGGGATCACCGGCGGCACGACCATTGCGCCGGTGTCGCCGGAACTCGTCTACATCGGCCAGGGTTATCTTCCACATGCGGTTGGCGCAGGTCTGGGCGTCCTGCTGTTCGCACTGACGTTGTTCCTGACCTGGAAACAACGGCGCAATCGCGCCCTTCACGGTCTGGCAGCGCACTCATTGGTGCGTGACGTGGCACGCGTGTTGCTGATCGGCGCGGTGCTGGCCGGTTTCGTCCAGACCCTCAACAGCTATGACGGCATTCCCGTGCCGGTCCTGCTTCTGCTGATCCTGCTGGGCGGCTTCAGCTACGTGACCAGCCAGACCGTGTTCGGCCGACGCGTCTATTCCGTGGGCAGCAACATGGAAGCGACGCGCCTGTCCGGTATCAATGTGCAGGCCGTGAAACTGTGGATCTTCGGGATCATGGGCGTGATGTGCGCCCTCGCCGGCGTGGTCAACACCGCACGCCTGGCCGCAGGCTCACCCTCGGCCGGCAGCATGGGCGAACTCGACGCCATCGCCGCCTGCTTCATCGGCGGCACCTCGATGCGCGGCGGTTCCGGCACAGTCTACGGCGCCCTCCTCGGCGCCCTGGTCATCACCAGCCTGGACAACGGCATGTCCATGCTCGACGTCGACAGCTACTGGCAGATGATCGTCAAGGGCAGCATTCTGGTGTTGGCTGTCTGGGTGGATGTGAGTACGCGGACTGGGCGACGGTGACAGGCTGCTGCCATCCCAGGCCTTTATCCGGAGCGGGCCAAAGCCTAAATTGGCGTCCATGGCACCGGATCAAGTCGGTGCAATTTCATCGATAACCGAGGAAGTACAGATGGCACGCATTGTCAGGATTCATGAATACGGTGACGCGAGCGTCCTCAAACTGGAAAACGTCGACGTCCCGGCGCCCGCAGCGGACGAAGTGCAGATCGAGGTCAAAGCCTTTGGTCTGAATCGCGCCGAAGTGATGTTCCGCAATCACGCCTATCTGCAGGAAGCAGAGTTTCCCAGCCGTCTCGGCTACGAAGCTGCAGGCGTGGTGGTCGCGGTTGGCGCCAACGTCAGTGAATTCAACATCGGTGATGCCGTCAGCCTGATTCCGCCGCTGGACATCGCGCGCTGGGGTACTTACGGCGAACTGGCCAACGTGCCCGCCCACCTCACCGTCAAACACCCGCAAAACCTGTCGTTTGAACAAGCGGCGGCGTCCTGGATGCAATACGTCACCGCGTGGGGTGCGCTGGTCGAACAGGCCAAATTGCAAAAGGATGATTTCGTGATCGTCACCGCCGCCTCCAGCAGCGTCGGCCTGGCAGCCTTCCAGATCGCGAAAATGGTCGGCGCTACTTCGATTGCCGTCACCCGCACCCGCGCCAAGAAACAGGCCTTGCTCGACGCCGGCGCCGCGCACGTGATCGTCAGCGATGAAGAAGACATGGTTGCAGCCGTCATGGCGTTGACCGACGGCAAAGGCGCGCGGGTGGTGTTCGATCCGGTGGGCGGCCCGTCGTTCGAACCGCTGACCCAAAGCATGGCGCGCGGCGGCATCCTGCTGGAGTACGGCGCATTGAGCCCTGAGCCGACGCCGTTCCCGCTGTTCACCGTGTTGGGAAAATGCCTGACCCTCAAGGGTTACCTCTACTCGGAGGTCGTCTCCGACCCGGCCACCCTGGCACGCGCCAAGGTTTTCATCGGCGACGGGCTGGCTTCAGGTGCGCTGCAACCGATCATTGCCAGGACATTTGGTCTGGATGACATTCAGGAGGCGCATCGCTTTCTTGAGGCCAATCAGCAGGTCGGGAAGATTGTCGTCACGGTTTGAGGTGACGAGTCCCCTGCTCTACTGTTTGCGGTAGAAACGACGAAAGCCTGCTTTTTTCAAAGCAGGCTTTCCTCTGTTAGTAAGCATTAGTTTTTGGTTGGCTGCGAGCTTGCGTAACCGTTCATCAGGCTGTGGCAGTTCGGGATGCGCCGGCTGGAAAATCTGCGTGACCGGCGTCATGCTATGCTCAGAGCAAGTGAACAAGGGCTTTCATAATGACTAAACCAGCCACTGACAGCGTAGCAACCGAGGTTCGTCGGCTTGCCAAGGCACATCACGTTACCGCAGACCGTGACAGCATGAGCTGCATGGCGGTTACCATCACTCGTCTGGCAGGAGATGTTGTCGAGCTGGACGGCGTTGAGCAATTGCTCGTCAACCTCAAAAAGAAAGGTGTGCTGAACAAGTCCGAAATCATGTCGTACCAAGGACGCTACCTTATGGAAAAGAGGCGTTCGAAAAAGAAGCTTAGTGCATGACATTTGATCCTTTCGGCGATTTCGAAACAGCGGGTTACCTTCAAAACTCGCTCAAGCTCAAAGACCCCACTGAAGTAAAAGAGTCCGAGCATCTCGCCTTCGAAGCGAGTATCGAAGACGCTCTGGCCTATCTGGCCAAGAAAAAAACCATCGATTTCAAATCCGTTCTTAAGACACATGAAATCCTGTTCTCAGGTTTTTATCCCTGGGCGGGAAAAGACAGGAACGAACTGGTACCCCACCTCGCTGTTTTCAAGGGATCGAAAGAGGATCCTCACCACACCGTCTTTGAACGTCCCGACCTCATTAAAAGGTCCGTCGAGTACGCTCTTGAACTTGCAGCAAACAAGAAACGCTTCAGAGATCGTCCAGGGGAAGTGATGGGGCAGCTCGCCTCTGCTCACCCGTTTCTGGATGGCAATGGCCGCACAATACTGCTTGTGTACATGGAACTGTGCTATCGGACGAGGTTTGCCATCAATTGGTCAAAAACCAACAAGGACGAATATCTCCGCGCACTCAGCAATGAAATTCAAGATCCATTCAAAGGGCATCTCGACACCTACCTGTTACCTTTCGTCATCGACATCTCCAGCCGTGACGAATGGCCGGAGATGATCGGCGGCATAAAAGGATTGGATGGCCTGGACAAAGAAGGCATTTCGTATGGGAACCTTGATGATCCGGAGGTTCAGCAGCTCTATAAAATCTATAGAGCTCAGCTAATCGAATGACGAACGCGTCCGGAATAACGCAATAAAAACGAAAGCCTGCTTTTTTCAAAGCAGGCTTTCATCTATCCAGCATCCGGTTATTTCTGATGCGCCGTCAGTGCGGCATAGCCGTTCATCAAGTTGCGGTAGTTCGGAATGCGCTGGGACAGCAGGTTGCCCAGGCCTTCGATGTCGTTGCGCCAGTCGCGGTGCAGTTCGCAGGCTACCGAGAACCAGTTCATCATCTGTGCACCGGCCTGGGTCATGCGGTTCCACGCCGCTTGCTGCACGGTGGTGTTGAAGGTGCCGGAGGCGTCGGTCACCACGAACACGTCAAACCCTTCCGCCAGCGCCGACAGGGTCGGGAACGCTACGCACACATCGGTCACGACACCGGCAATGATGATCTGCTTGCGGCCGGTGGCCTTGATCGCCTTGACGAAGTCTTCGTTGTCCCATGCGTTGATCTGGCCTGGACGGGCGATGTATGGCGCGTCCGGGAACATTTCCTTGAGTTCCGGCACCAGCGGGCCGTTCGGGCCTTGTTCGAAACTGGTGGTGAGGATGGTCGGCAATTCGAAGAACTTGGCCAGATCGGCCAGCGCCAGCACGTTGTTCTTGAACTCGTTTGGCGAGAAGTCCTGAACCAGAGAAATCAGACCGGTCTGGTGGTCGACCAGCAGAACTACGGCGTCGTCTTTGTTCAGGCGGTTGTAGGTTGGAGTGCTCATGTGTGAATCCCTTTTTAATTGTGGAAGTTCGTTTGCGTTCAAGATGGGCACAGATTACTGACTCGCCTGAAAGCGATAAATCGTCTGAAAAGCGTTTCACCGTCAACTCAAAACGGACAATTCGCTCAAACTGCCGAGCAGATCACACAGCCAGCCCGACCTTCCCCCCGATCCTTGTCATACTGTTCACTCGCTCACAACGACAGCCAGGGAATGTTGATGCCCGGACGCAACACGCAAGCGCCCACCCCAGATGAAACACCGCGCGCGCCTCGTCAAGGCGTGAAGGCCGGTTCGACCTTTCGCCTGACCGTCAGTTTCATGCTGATGGTGGTCGTGGCTTTTCTGACCGTCGAGAGCTGGAGGACGTGGCGTGACTATCGTTCGGTCTTTGCTTCCGCGCGTGATTCGGTAACCAACCTCGCCCGCGCCACGGCGCAACATGCCGAGGACACCATCCGCCAGGTCGATGTGCTGACTGCGGGGCTAGCCGAACGGGTCGAAGGCGATGGTTTGCAGAACCTGGATGTGGCACGGATTCACAAGCTGCTCATCCAGCAGTCGAAAATCATGCCGCAGCTGCATGGCCTGTTCATCTACGGCCCGGACGGCCAGTGGATCGTGACCGACAAGGAGGTCACGCCCGAAACCGCCAACAACGCCGACCGCGATTATTTCCAGTACCACCGCACCCATGAAGACCGGCACGTGCGCATCGGTCAGGTGGTGGAAAGCCGTTCCACCCATGACCTGATCATTCCGATCTCGCGGCGTTTGAACAACCCCGACGGCTCGTTCGCCGGTGTGCTGCTGGGGACGGTCAAGGTCAGTTATTTCGTCGACTATTACGGTGACTTCCGCATCGATGATAAAGGCGCGCTGGTGCTGGCGATGCGCGACGGCACGATCCTCGTGCGCCGGCCGTTCATTGCCTCCGTGGTCGGCAAAAGCCTGGCGAACAGCGAGATCTTCAAGACCTACCTGCCCAATGCCAACCAGGGCATTGTCCAGATCAGGGCGGTGGTCGACGACACCGAACGCCTTTATGGCTATCGCGCGCTGACCACCTATCCGCTGGTGGTCGAGGCCGGTTTGTCCCGTGACTCCATCATCGCGCCGTGGCGCCAGGACCTGCTGAAAAACGGATTCGTGCTGGTGTTCCTGATTCTGGTCCTGGCCTGTTTCGGGCTCATCGTTCTGAGCCAGTTGCGTCAGCGGATGGCGATGGAACGGGAGATCCGTTCCGCGCACAAGACCATGCGCGACATGGCGCTGACCGACAGCCTCACAGGCCTCGGCAATCGCCGACGCCTGGACGCGGCGCTGACGGACGAGATTCGCCTGGCCCGGCGTCAGGGTTCGCCGCTGTCATTGATCATGCTCGATGTCGACTACTTCAAGCGCTACAACGACCAGTACGGTCATGCCGCCGGCGATGACTGCCTGATCGCGGTCGGCGACGGCATCCGCAAAGCGGTCAAACGCCCCTCGGATCTGGCCGTGCGCTACGGCGGCGAGGAATTCACCGTGCTGTTGCCCAACACCGACAACGCCGGGGCGATTCAGGTGGCCGAAGACATTCTGCAGACCATTCGTTCACTGGAGCTTGAACATGCCGGGCATCCACTGGGATACGTCACCGCGAGTGCGGGGATCACCACGCGCTATCCGGTTGACGATGCGGTGACCCCGGCCACTTTGCTCAAGTCGGCGGACACTTGCCTCTATCAGGCCAAGCAACAGGGCCGGAATCGCTGGTGTTCGGCGCAGGCATCCCGGCAAATACAGCCGATTGCGGCCATGCCGCGTACCGATCGCTGAGAGCAACTACCACCCGCCAATTCCAGCGTCCTTCAAGTACATAAGCAGCGTCCTACATCAGCCGTCCCTCACGCCTGATTACGTGGGCGCCCTCGCCTTCGATACCGTCTGCTGCCTGATCCGGACAGAACACAGACGATGCGAAGAAAAGGCAAAGGTACCGAACTCCGAAACCAAACGCTCAAATCAGAAGCCCGCAAACTTGCGCATGAAACACTTTCCATGGATCCAGGAGCTCTGGCAGCCGGGATTAATGCTCAGTTGCTCAGGATCGACCCGATCACGCCCTTGGCAATCAACGCATATCATCAGTGGAGCGGGCCCATTGGGTACCCATGGGATGATGTACTTGAGTGGAAAACAAAAGATGCAAAAGGTCTGGACTTGGCTTTCTGGTACGAAGATGAGCTGTGCGGTTTGTGCTATGCAACGCCACGAAAAAGCACAATCTGCATAAAAATCGTTCTTTTGCAGGGTCACACCTGCAAGGCCCATACCCTGCGAGGCTGGATCGCACCAATGGCACTACTGACAACAGAGTTCTATGCCCGAAAGCTGGGATGTACCGAAATTGAAGTTCAAGAACCTGACTCAGGTGCTATCTCCTACTACCAAACGCTTGGATTTTATTTTGACACGACTGACCGCCTTGTCTTTCCACTGGCCCCCCCATAAGATCGACTCAAGCAACCAGACACGAGAGGTGTCCATGAAACACAAGAAGCCAAAAGCTCAACCAGCGCTTGCTTCCAGACTTCGTGCCGAAGAGCCCGGTTTGCCCATCAGGGTTTCCGCTAGTCAGCGGCACTTTTTGAAAGTAGCCGCAACGTGTGGCAAAGAAATGGAGCCTGATGGTTGGCTCGCCGGTGGCAGAACCTGAATCCCGCTTTGAAAAAACCGCCTGATTGGCGGTTTTTTTCGCTTCAATATTGGCGCGCCCCGCGCCGGGCGCTCCAAAGACAGTGACGTGAAGCAAAAGCAGGAGAATTCCGAAAGCCCGCGCTTCATGATTTATTTACCGGCTCAACCTTGGAATCGGCCCACACTCCCTCATATCAAGGAACATCTGCGACCCATTCGAGAGGAAGGACATGCCATGACCACTCAAACCGAAACTGCGATTCTCGCCGGCGGCTGCTTCTGGGGCATGCAGGATCTGTTGCGCCGCTACCCCGGCGTGCTGCAGACGCGGGTCGGTTACACCGGCGGCGACGTGCCGAACGCCACTTACCGCAATCATGGCAATCACGCCGAAGCCATCGAAATCGTCTTCGACCCTGCCGTGATCAGCTATCGGCAGATCCTCGAGTTCTTCTTCCAGATCCACGACCCGAGCACACCCAACCGCCAGGGCAACGACCTCGGTCCGAGCTATCGTTCGGCGATCTACTACCTGAACGAGCAGCAACGCGATATCGCCGAAGACACCGCTGCCGACGTCGACGCATCAGGCCTGTGGCCAGGCCGGGTGGTCACCGAAATCGAACCGGCGGGCCCGTTCTGGGAAGCGGAGCCGGAGCATCAGGATTACCTTGAGCGCATTCCGAATGGCTACACCTGCCACTTCATTCGCCCGAACTGGAAGCTGCCGAAACGCGGTTGAGGTGCAGCGGGGTCTGTGTGCAACGCGGTATTGGTCGCGTTGTGCCTGATCCCTTTCTTCGTCGTACCTGAGGTGCGAGCACCAACAACCCCTCAGCTTGATCTAGCCTTGGAAATGCCCCCCTTCATATCTCTTTATGAGCAAGACCCGATGACCTCGAAGCTGACCGTCGCAAAACTTTTAGGCCCTTGGTCAGGAGATGCCCCGACAGGGCTCACGCAGCGCTGCAGAGAGGCCTGGGACACACCCATCGAGCAGTTGAGTGACCTGATGGTCGCGACTTTTCTGAATCAGGATATTGCTTTCGAGCAGATGCTCATTGAGGCGAAACGGCGCATGGACGCTGATGAGCGTGATGACACCGAATATTTTGATGGGCAGCTTTTGGAAGCAATGACACGAGTGCCAAAACCGTAAAGAAACACCAGTACTCCGGATCTGCCACCTGACCACCCGTAGATGGAATGCCTATGTATGGGGCGACGCAAAATGAAAGGGTCGTACACCGAGGGGCCTTCGGCGCGTCCCCCTTTTTGTGCTTGGTCCTTTGCTTGACGCTTGCAGCACCAGCCCAGGCTGACACCTGCCCCGCCGGCGAAAAACAAGTGTGTCTCGACAGCTGCATTTGCCTGCCGGACCCGGGGCGTCTGTCTGAAGACCTGTTCCTGATCGCGGCACCCGCTCTGGCGATGGGATTGACCCAGGCCCGCGCCGAAGCCGCCAGCACCGAGATCAAACCGATTCCCCCGCACATCCGGGAGCAACTGTTGCGCTGGTATGACCCCGGCGTCCTCGATGCCGTGCACTACAAAGTCACCAACGGCGGCCAATACAACGCCGCCACGGCCATCCTGCAAAACCCGGATGTCGGCGCGGTGACGCTGATCGACATCATCCTGTTCCGCGATGCTGAAACCGCAGAACACAACTTCGCGCTCTGGGCCCACGAACTGAAGCACGTGCAGCAGTTTCAGGAATGGGGAGTCGACGGGTTTGCGCAGCGCTACACGCAGGATTTCAATGCGGTCGAGGCACCGGCGTATGCGATACAGGGCGAAGTCAGACGTTGGCTGCGAGCCGAAGCCCGGTGATCGGACATCCCCTGCGTCCATGCCGGGGCCAGCCCCACCGTTCAAGCACCAGAAACACCTAGGCCTTGCCCGCTGAAACCGCCACCCTCGCCTGTCCATGCTGGCGCGTGGTCACCAGACCGATAAAGGAAATCGCCAGCGCCAGGCCGATGGTCGACGTCACTTCCAGACGATGCTCGGGCGTGACCATCATCACCGCCAGCGCGGCGCAGATGAACGCGATCACCAGCCACGTCAGCCATGGAAACAGCCACATGCGAAACGTCAGCTCGACGTTCTGCCGACGCAGCATCCGGCGCATGCGCAATTGCGAAACCGCGATCACCAGATAAACCAGCAACGCAATCGCACCGGAACTCGCGAGCAGAAACTGGAACAATCCGGCCGGCATGAAATAGCTGAACAGCGTCACCCCGGCACCGATCACGGTGCTGGCGATCACCGCCGACCTCGGCACGCCCGCCGCGGAGGTCACTTTCAGCGGTTGCGGAGCATCGCCACGACGACCCAGCGAGAACAGCATCCGCGAAGAAATGTAGATCGAGGAATTCATGCAACTGGCCACTGCGATCAGCACGACCACATCGACCAGGAATTTGGCGTTGGGAACGTTCATCAACTCCAGCGCGCGCTGGTAAGAACCGACGGACGCCAGCAGCGGATCGTTCCACGGCACCACGGAAATCACCACGAAAATCGACAGCAGATAAAACACGCCGATGCGCCAGATCACCGAGCGCGTGGCCTTGGCGATGTTCTGCGCCGGGTTGCTCGATTCGGCGGCCGCGATGGTCACCGCTTCGGTTCCGATAAAACTGAACATGATGGTGATGAACGCCCCGACCACCGCCGACAAGCCATTGGGCGCAAACCCGCCATGCTCTTCCATCAACCGGCTCAACCCGCTGGCCTCACGCTCCGGAATCCAGCCCATCAACACCGCGAAACCCAGCCCGATGAACCCGATGATCGCCACCACTTTGGCCATCGCAAACCAGAACTCGAACTCACCGTACTTGGACACGCTGAACAGGTTGGTCACCACCAGCAAAATGATCGACAGCAACGCAAACAACCACGCATCGACCTGAGGAAACCACTGATTCAAGACATGCCCGGCGGCCAGCGCTTCGATCGGAATGACCAGCACCCAGAACCACCAATACAACCAACCAATGGTGAACCCCGCCCAGCGGCCGATGGCCTGATCGGCATAGGTGGAAAACGATCCCGTGTCCGGGTGAGCCACGGCCATTTCACCGAGCATGCGCATGACCAGCACGACCAGCAGACCGGAGAAGAGATAAGCGAGCAAGACGGCCGGGCCGGCGGCGGCAATGGCGTGGCCGGAGCCGACAAACAGCCCCGCACCGATGATGCCGGCAATGGAAAGCATGGTGACATGACGCGGCTTGAAGCCCTGCGCCAACTGACCGTTCGAGTCCTTCGAGTTCAGGCTATTCATTGTTTTTGTTGTTCTCTGGTGATCGACGTTTGGGCGTACTGACGACGTGTCAGGCGATCATCATTTCTTCCTCTTGCCCTGCTCCAGAGCGGCGCACCTCAAGCGCTGCAGCGTTACAAATCGGTCGGACGACGACGCAGGGCGATGAAATGATGCGTCACCTTACGTGCCCGGCGTTGATCGCAAATAGCCTGGGAGCGGCACGACGGTGTCTGATTTCGACATGGTGAATAGCGTTCGGGCCCGTTCGAGAGCGCCTTCACAAAATTAAAAAAGGTAAAAAAGGGTAAAAAAGGGGACTGATTTATTTAGGAAAAATGACTAAAAAAGGGGACTAAAAAAGGGGACTGATTTATTTAGGAAAAATAGATCAGTCCCCTTTTTCACGTCCCCTTTTTCACAAGCCGATGTCGCTGAACAGTTGAGCGACCGCCGGCTTCAGCTCTTGGTCAGATCAACCAACGGTGTCTGCCGCACCTCGGTCTCCCGCCCGGCCTGAATGTCGCTCACCTGCTTCAAGGCCTTGTCCACGGCCGCCTTATCCGCCAACAAGCTGTAGCTGATGCGGAAGTTTTTGTGTTCCTTCGGCCCGATTGTCGGTACCAGGTTCAGTGGCCGCTGATAACGGCGGTTGTAGGAAAAACTCGTCCCCGGCTCCAGCCCGGTGACATAACCCTGGCGTTGGGTATCGGTGTTCTTCCACAGGGAAAACACCGGCAACGTCTGCGTATTGAAGCCAACCGAAACGCCCAGGCTGCCGGCCTTGTTATGCAACACGGTCAACGTATCGCCCTTGGCATCGGCATACGGCACGACGTTGTAAACAGTTTCGTCGTAGTCCTTGGTCGGTGCGCGGTAGGTTTGCCATTCGGGCAAATCGCCCTTGGCTTTGTCGTTGAACGGCGACACTTGTTTCACAGGCGCGGCGAAACGAGCGCCCTGCTCCAGAAACGGGGTGCTGAAGTTGCTGTGGTACAGCGCCTGGTATTCCTTCGGATAGTCACCGTTGTTGGTCAGAGTGTCGTTAAGCGCGAACACTACGCTGCCGGGTTCGGTGACCAGTTCGGTGGCGACGGAGAAGTCGACTTTCTTGAACGCCTGCTCTTTCAGCTCACCGCGCAGGGTAATGGCGTACGGTGGCGTTTCATCGATGTGCAGAGTGACTTTGTTCGCAGGAATGTTGGCGGCCCGGCCGTGCAGGGTCAGCAGTTCGCCGTTGTCGACGCCGGGGTGACCGACCCATTCGTATCCGCAGCGGGTCACCAGCTCATTGAAACCTTCGAGCCAGCCCAGACCACCGCGACCATTGAGTTCGATGAAGGACGGATTGACCACTTCCTTGACCGGCGAATCCCAGCCCATGCGCACGTCGCCGACCGAGGCCTGCAAGACATTCATTCCCCGCGTCGGCACCACCGAGAGTTTCATCGTGCCGTTATCGATGTCGACAATGCTGACGCCCTCCTGCCGACCACCATGCAAGGTGCGCAGGCTGACGCTGAAGGGTTTGTCGGTTTTCACGCCGAGTTGCTGGCTGGTGATCTGCCAGTTTTGAGCAGCTTTGTCGGTGTCGAGCAGAACGTAATCCCAGGCCATGGCATGGGAGGCAGCGGACAGTGCGCTGAGGGCAACAACGAGTTTGAGCGGGGTCATGGGAGCAGCCTTTCTTGGAGTTGTGTCGTTTTTATAAACCTGCTGAAACGATTCATCAAGCTTAAAAAGTGATGCGCGCTGGTAGGTGCCGAGAAAGAATGGGTACGGACTGGAAAATTGAAATCGATGTGATTGCGTTATCCCGCAGACTGGAATCCGCTTTCATTCAGGAGCGGCATGGGGTCTGATTTCGACATGGCGAGGGCAACGTGTTTAAGCGTTTTTTGAATGGTGTTTAGAAACGCCCGGCATTACTTCCCCACGGCTACAGCGTCTTGCGTCATTGCCTACGACTACGCCAGAATCCGCCGGCTTGTGCGTCTGGGGTGCGGGTTTTATCGTTTCCGGGTCACTGAAAAACAGTGATCGGGTTTGGTAGCCCGCAGCGCTGACGCATTGCGTCACCTATGCAGTTGCATTCATGCGACTGGATTTATGGTGGCCATGCTCAGGGCTTCTTCGGAAGCGCCGGTTCCAGTGCTCCGGTCTACCAACCTGCGTATGGTCGCCACCCCTCGTTTGGTAGCGAGAGTGGATGACTCCCATTTAATAAGTGCTGGAGATTCATCTATGTTCAAACCAACACCGAACCCACCGGAAACCGATCCGGTTTCCCCGTACAAATTTCCCGACTCCCGAACGCTCAACGAAGCGGCCGAACGCGCGCTCGATCACTACCTCACACCGCAGCAACGGATCATGGGCAGCCATCACAAACACGACCCCATGTACATGGCCAACCCGGCCTACAACACCGAATCACTCCTGGCCAACGCCAGCGAATCATTGGGCTCGGCCAGCGAGATGCTCAACAACTTCGCTGCGACGCTGGAGCCGGCCCATCGCAAGACTGCGATCGGGATTGCGCAGTTGGTGATGTTGAGTGAGTTGGCGGTGAACCAGGCGTTGGATCATGTTGAGGTTAAGAGCTAAACCCCTACCCTCTTAACGTCCGGATAGCACGCATCGACAGAGGGAGTGAGCGTTGCCAATAGCTGCCATGGTAAATGGCAGCTATTGGCCAAAAAGAGACAGTGGACATTACCTACGCCAAGGCGCTAGCGTCAGCCCCTTCAATGTGAGGGCTACAACATGGACGCTATTGCCGACTACTCAAATGAACACCATCGCCGTTGCGTCGTGGAACTCTGGCAAACCGTTTTCGGCTACGAAACCGCGCACAACACTCCCAGCCTCGCTATCGACAAAAAACTGGCCGCAGCGGATGGCCTTTTCTTTGTTGCCCTGTCAGGAAATGAAGTTGTTGGCACCGTTCTCGCCGGATACGACGGCCATCGTGGATGGTTGTACTCGGTGGCGGTGCACCCGTCGTACCGCAGAAAAGGCATAGGGATGAGTCTGGTCCGTCATGCAGAGGGGGCTTTGACGGCGCGAGGCTGCATGAAAATCAATCTGCAAATCGTCAGCTCAAATGAAAGTGTCAAAGCGTTTTATGAGTCTCTGGGCTACTCGACCGAACCTCGCATCAGCATGGGGAAGAAGATCGAGTCGAATATAGTGGTTCCTGAAGAGAAGCCCTTTTTTCGGTAAACGCCCGGTCAAGTCGCCTTGACTTAAGTGCCGGGAGAGAATGACGCTGACGCAGGTGTGAGCAGTGGCCATTTTTCTCGTCCCCATTTTTTCTAGCCGTTAGTTTCATCACACCCCATAAGGACATGCCCTTGCGAAGATTGCGCCTCAGTAACAAAAAACTCCGAAACATCCCCCGCCATCTCCGTGCATTGGAATACTGGGCCGCGAGTTTCAACGGTGAGTTCCATCCTCGCTTCGATGAGCACGAGCGCTACTCAAACTGGAAAATCCCGGTAATCAACACCCTCGTTCAAGGTCCGCAAGCACGTATCGAAGTGCAGGCCTTCTGTGTTCAGCAGTTGCTCGAAGCAGCAGCCCACCTTTCACGCGCGGCGGATCGCAGCCAAGGCTACTACCGCGTCGCCTGCTTATTGACTTGGCCCTGGTTACACCAGAGTGAAGTGACTGTGTTCTATGATCGTGAGTACTACTTGAGTTTTCTGGGGCAGCAGAACTCGCTTGCCCCGATACACTTGAGCGATAGGCTAGCCTTGGATTTGCCCGAGCAATTCATTGAGCATGGACATGATGTAACCCAGGACGATGATGAAGTTGACGTTCAGTGGTGGTGTATCGGGGAGCGTGCCTGACTAATGGCTCGATCCGACAACGGGGACTGCTTTGCTTCAGAAAAATAAATCAGTCCCCTTTTGTTCTTAGGTTCGGTCCCCTTTTGTTCGCTAGGCCTGATTCGGGTGATTGGGACGGGTAGTAGACAAGCTAATGGCAAAATAGTAGCTTCCGAACAGCACTGCCGACCAACCATACGGGTTCTACCCAGAAAGGATTTCAGATGGCTGATTTCGCCAAAAAGATTCAATCTAAATACATTGAAAAAAACCGGTATTCAAACTTCGGATCTAGTTTGAGGAAAGTCGTTATAGAAGGATTCAGGGGAATTTCATCGCTCGAACTCAACCTTGATTATCCGATTACTGTAATTTCAGGACTCAATGGAGCAGGCAAAAGCACTTTGGGGCAACTTGCTATTTGTGCATATAAGAAGCCTTCCACCGCAACCGATTACAAAAGGCAATACATCAAGGATTTCTTTCCGGTTTCACCAGCTGACCCAAAGCCAATATCTGATGACGCAAAAGTAACTTACTTCTATGAAACAGACGATCATAAAAAACCACAGGAAGTTTCTGTTGCCCGCGCCAAATCTGCGTGGTCAGGATATAAAAGACAACCGGAGCGACACTGTTATTATGTAGGATTTACCGTTTACATCCCAAAGGTTGAAAGACGAGACCTAAGCATTTACGGGGGCGCGCGATTACTGTTCACCGATAAAAGAGAGATAGAAGAAGACATCATAAAAAAAATGGCTAAAATCATAGGCCACAAATATGACGATGTTAACTTTCAAGGAATTTCTCACAAAGGAAAAGAGCTTGAAGTCGGGATCGCATCAAGGCTGGGATATTCTTACTCTGAAAACAATATGGGCTTTGGGGAAGGTCGCATACTTTACACGGTAGATGCATTAGAGACATCGCCAGAGCAAAGCTTGTTTATTCTTGAAGAGCCTGAAACATCATTGCACGAAAGTGCTCAGTACGAATTTGCGAAGTATCTTATAGATGTATGCAACAGGCGCCACCATCAAATTATCCTATCTACACACTCTAGCGTTATTATTGGAGCTCTACCATCTGAAGCAAGGAAATTGATTCTTAGAGACGAAAACGGAGTGGAAATAATCGATCGAATCTCATCCAATCAGGTGAGGTCTATTCTTTCATCGGGACATGTCCGTCAACTCGATATTTGCGTCGAAGATATTTTTGCTAAAGTTTTGTTAACAGAAGTCATCAGATTAAAACGGAAGGAATTATTAAAAACCGTTGCGATTCACGACATAGGAGATAAAGACGCTGTACGCGAAGCCGTTCGCGTTCTTCAAAAAACCGGCAAAAAAGCCATTGCCGTAAGAGATGCTGATGTTGGCAGCGCTCCTCAAGAAAGTTTGTACTCATTTCCTGGTAGCCGCCCTCCAGAAGTAGAAGTATTTCAGCACCCTGACATTCAAAACTTTCTAAAGAAGAAATATGGCCTGGACGTGAACTGGGTGCTTGAGAAAAACAGTATCACGGACCACCACAAATTCGCACAATGTTTAGCTGCAGAAGCAGAAACCGAAGAGAGTGTTATCAGAACAAATGCAATTGAACAGTATATTTTAAGAATCAGCGATGAGTTTGATACTTTAATAGAGAGCATTGAGCGCCACGTAAACTTGTGAAACCTAATTTGCGATAAAGTGGGGCCCACAAATCCCACACCCTTTTTAGATGATCCCAAGCAACTTGGAATCGTCCATGGCAGCTTCAACGTCGACATTGTTCAAAAAAAGGGGATGATTTATTCTTCAGAATTAAATCAGCCCCTTTTTTTTCGCTTTCAACAACTGGTTCTCACCAACAAACGCTATTGAAGGTGATCTTATTCTACCTAGAATTCTCCCGTAAACGGTCGTCCGCTCTTGGCCGTTAGCGATCACGTCTGACCGGCTGCGTGCCCCATTTCAAGCCATTTAGCGCCACTATCAACTGTTGTTCAGTGGGCATAACGTTACGAATCTTTATTGATTTCACTGGAATTCCGCAGCTTTTGGCCATTTTAATCTCCCATTGAACCCATTGGGATTGTTCAACAGATGCCGTTTCCAGTAGCAGTAATAGGCTTGAGTTCTGTAATTCGGATTTTACGCGAGCCTGTTTCATTGGGGAGTCATTATGGATAAGGTCAATAAAAGGTTTACCTAGTGTAGAAATGATGCTCAGCAATGATGCCAAGGACTCTTTATTTATGATCGAGTCCCGGGTCGTGTAGCTGACAAATATTTTGCTGTTTTTATTCGAGCATAAATCATGAGATTTTTTCATAAATAACGCCCCCAAAACTAAGTATCAATGCATAGAAGTACAGACTCATTGATCGATTAAAAAATGCGCTCCCCCAAGAGTTTTCAAGCTTTGAAACATGCTCTTGCTTGTTTGAGTTTCGGGTTCTTATTTGATCGACAAGTTTGTTTATTTTCTGTCTGTTCGCCCTCTGATAGTAGTACGCATTAGCATCGCACAACCAAAAACCAAAGCTTATTGCGGCGCATATATGCGAAATCGAACTCCAGCTTGTCGGGGTTCCGAATTTAAGCAACGCCGCGATAACAATTCCAATTACACCAACACAAAGTTTTTTATATTCAAAGCATTGATTACTTATTTGTAGAGTTGCTTCATGAAGCTGCTCAATTGATGACCAATCAAGTTCGTCTTCATGGCATTTTTTGTACTCATTTCTTTCCATTATACAAGCCTTGATATTTTTCGGCGAAATGGTAATCGCGACTAACGAAGGATAGCGATTTATGATTGCAGAAACGCATATGCCAAGCAATCAAGAAAGAGGCAAACTCGAATAACCTTGAATTCACCGAAAAAGTGCACAACTGTCTGCTTTTGGCCGATAGCATTCACTCGCAAGCACCGTCACTCCCACCCAAACCGCCCCACCGAAAACAACGAAAGATCCAGCTCACTCTCCCCCCGCAAACACCACTGCGCAAACGCCTCCCCCAGCGCCGCCGAGTGTTTGAACCCATGCCCGGAGCACGCAGACACCACCAACGTGTGCTGCAACCGTGGATGCTCATCAATGATGAAATGCCGATCCGGCGTAACGGTGTAGGCGCAAACCGCTGACTTCACCACCCGATCCGTCAGCCCGGCAATCCGCCCCTTCACCTGCTGTTCGTACATCTCGCGTTCTTCCTCGGCCGAGACTGTGCGATCCAGAGTTTCAGGCGTGGATGCGCTGTGATACTGCGCCGTCGCCACCTTCAAACTGCCCTCCCCCGGCAATGCGGGGAAGCCATAGAAATCGTCGTCCGGGCCGTGAGTGAAGATGAACGTGGGTGAGTGGCCGACCAGTTCCGCGTCGGGCTCGGTTTCGAACCAGAACAGTTTTTGCCGATAGACGCTGAGCAGTCTGTCGAACGGTGCGCCGAGCAAGCCGCCCGCCCAGTTGCCGGCGGTGACCACCAGTTTTTCCGCTCGCACGGTGCGCTGGTCGGTGGTGACGGTGACGCCCTGTTCGTCCGAGCTGATGTGGGTCACGGTCTCGCCCTTGTACAGCGTGGCGCCGTGTTGTTCGGCCAATCTGAGTTGCACGTCGATGCAGCGTTCGGGCCGTACAAAACCGCCTTCGGGCTCGAAGTAGCCAATGGCGTCGTCGCGCACCTGGGCAAACTGCGGGAAGCGCTGGCGGATCTGGGCGGCGTCGAGGACTTCGTGTTCGATGCCGTAGGTCTGTGCCAGGGCGATGGTGCGCAGGGTGAAGTCGGTTTCGTCGCCGGGATCGAAGTCGGGGCTGGAGGTCAGCACCAGCAGGCCGGACTGTTCGAACAGGGACTCGCCCGACAGCGCTTCCAGTTCGCGCCAGATGCGGTGGGAGTTGCGCACGATGGGCACGTACTGCGCGCCCTCGCCCACGGACAGCCGGGTGATGCGGGTGTCGCCATGGCTGGAGCCGAACGTGTGCGGCGGATGGTGGCGGTCGATGCCGACCACGTTGACCCCGGCCTTCGCCAGTTGATACACCGTGGCCGCGCCCATGGCGCCGAGGCCGATGACCAGTGCTTCGCATCGTTCCATGATTGATTTCCGCTCAGACAAAAGAGCCACAGTGAAGCGGATCAGGCGATGGAAAACAATCCGTTGAGCGCCGCGCCCAGGCAAAAATGCGGGAGCCGGGCTAATTCAATCAGGTTGTCTGTCGGTACTAACTGTAATCAAGCGAAATTTGAGGTTGGGAACCCGGGGAATGTCCTTTTGACCAGCCACTGATTGTCCTTTCGTCCATGCATCGACAGCCCCTCGCAAGGGGCTGCACGACGTTAACGAAGCAGGAAAATCGGGGCTGTAGGACGCGTCTCTAAAAACGTGGGGATTGTTCGACGTGAACGGATTGCATCTCGCCAACCACAGCCTCAATCACACACAACGCCGTCGGCGACAAGCTTCTACCCTGCAAACTCACCACCCCGATTTCAGAATGAAATCCCGGCCTGTCGACAACATGAAGCTCGATCAAACGCCCCACCCGAATGTCTTCAGCTACGGCGCCATGGATAACGCCGAGGATGGTGTCAGTCGAGCCGGCCACGGTCTTGAGCAACGCCACGTCATCACACTCCAGCACGATGGGCAGTGCCTGGCGGGTGGAGATGCCGAGGGTTCGGGCGGTCTCGAGCTTCACCACTTCCGGCAGGCGCGTTGTGGCGATGCCGTAGCCTTCCAGTTCGCCCATCGACACCTGGCGTCCGGCCAGCGGGTGCTCCGGTCGTACGAAAAAGCCTGCCGAGACTTGGCCCAGCGAACGGATCAGCAGGTCGGATACCGCCGTGAAGTTGCGGATATCAGCAACAAAGAATTCGATCGCCTCAGCGCGCAGTCGCGCTTCGAGAATCTGCCAGTTGTTCACTTCCACGCGCAGGGTGACCGCCGGGTGATCCAGGCGCAGTCGCGGCACTACTTGATGCATCAACATGGCCGCCGGGAACGGGCCGACGCCGAAGGCGAGGCTGCCCAGTTGGCGATCGCTGTAGAGCGCCATGTCCCGCTCCAGCGAACGGGCATCGAACAACAGCCGCCGCGCCCGCTCGATCAGAAACTCTCCCGCCGGTGTCGGGCGGACGTCGCCGGTGTCGCGATCGAACAGGCGCTGCCCGGTTTCGCTCTCCAGCGCCTGAATGCTGCGGCTCAGGGCCGGCTGGCTGAGGTGCACGCGCTCGGCCGCGCGGCCGAAATGGCGTTCATCGGCCAGTGCGAGAAGGTGTGACAGTCGTTTAAGGTCCATTCACGCGATGCTAGCGACGCATTATCCGGATGTAAACAATGCATTGGATACATCGCTGCCCTGCCCCTAGGCTGGAGCGCATTCGCCCCTCGGAGAACAACAAGAATGAAACCGACCCTTTACACGATCCTCGCCCTGACGCTGGTGTCCCTCGCCGGCTGCGACAACAAGCCCAGCATCGCAGCCGGCGACGCCACGCCCGCCACGGCCGCGCTGATCCAGGCGTCGATCAAGGGCCTGGATCTCAGCGACAACCGGGACATGGAAGATGCCCAGCGCGGTTTCATCGCCCGGCCCACCGGCAAGATCCTCGGCGCTGACGGCAATGTCCTGATCGATTTCGATGCGTACCGCTTCGTCGAAGGCCAGGCGCCGGCCACTGTCAACCCGAGCCTGTGGCGGCACGCGATGCTCAACGCACAGATCGGTCTGTTCAAGGTTCGCGACGGGATTTACCAGTTGCGCGGTTTCGACATCGCCAACATGACACTGATCGACGGGCAGACCGGCTGGATCGTGGTCGACCCGCTGACCTCCCGGGAATCTGCCGCAGCGGCGTTGGCATTTGCGCGCGAGCATCTGGGCAACAAGCCCGTCACCGCGATCATTTTCACCCACGACCATGCCGACCATTTCGGCGGT
Organism: Pseudomonas sp. NFIX49; assembly: GCF_900115915.1. NCBI lineage: Bacteria > Pseudomonadati > Pseudomonadota > Gammaproteobacteria > Pseudomonadales > Pseudomonadaceae > Pseudomonas > Pseudomonas sp. NFIX49. The sequence continues at coordinate 374,780 of NZ_FOYE01000007.1, forward strand.
GTGCTGGGCATCACCTCGAGCAGCGAAGTGGCCCAGCGCAACATTCCCATCGTCGCGCCCGCCGGTTTCATGGAGGAAGCCACCAGTGAAAACATCCTGGCGGGGCCGGCGATGGCGCGGCGTTCGATGTATCAGTTCGGCAAGAACCTGACGCCGGGCGCCACCGGCATTGTCGACACCGGGCTGGGCAAGAACGTCGCTTACGGCAGCATGGGCATCCTGCCGCCGACGCAGATCATCGACCAGCCGATCCAGCCGCTGGTGCTCGACGGCGTCAGCTTCGTGTTCCACAACATGCCCGGCGCGGAAGCCCCGGCCGAGCTGACCTTTTCGATCCCCGCGCTCAAGGCATACGGCGGTGCGGAGCTGCTGACGCAGACCATGCACAACCTGCTGCCGATCCGTGGCGCCAAGGTCCGCGATGCGCTGCGCTGGTCCGACTACATGCAAATCGCCCTCGACGAACTGGGCGACACCGAGGTCTATTTCGGTCAGCACAACTGGCCGATCTGGGGCAACGAACGGATCCGCGAATTCATCACCAAGCACCGCGACGTCTACAAATACCTGCACGACCAGACCGTGCGCCTGATGAACGCCGGCTACATCCCCAACGAGATCGCCGACAAGATCCAGCTGCCGGATTCGCTGGCATCGTACTTCGGCACCCGTGGCTATTACGGCGACCTGCGCCACAACGTAAAAGCGATCTACCAGATGTACCTGGGCGCCTACGACGGCAACCCCGCCCACTTGAATCCGCTGGTGCCAAAGGAATCGGCAAAGCGCTACGTCGAATTGATGGGAGGCAATGCCAAAGTGATCGAAGCCGCCCGCGTGGCCTATGACAAGGGCGAATACCGCTGGGTCGCCGAGCTGCTGGATCAGGCCGTGCTGGCCAAACCCGACGACACGGCGGCCAAGGAACTGCTGGCCCGCGCGTACGAACAGATGGGCTATCAGGCGGAATCGGCAACCTGGCGCAACAGTTACCTGACGGCGGCCATGGAGCTGCGCAACGGCCCGCCGGCCAAGGGCGTCAAACGCTCCGACCTGATCGAGCTGATGAAGCAGACGCCCACCGAACGTTTCCTCGAAGCCATGGCTGCGAGCCTCGACGGGCCGGCGGCGGATGGCAAGCACTGGACGTTCAATCTGGTGCTGACCGATACGAATGAATCGTTCGTGCTGTGGATCGAGAACGCCGTGCTGCACTACCGAAAAGGCCCGACCGCGGCGAACGCCAACGCAACGCTGACCGTCACCAAGGACCTGTTCGTCCAGCTGCTGGGCGGCGCTGCCGGACTGAAGGAAGCGTTCACCTCCGATGATCTGAAGGTGGATGGCAGCAAGGTCGATCTCGTGAGATTCCTGGGGCTGCTGGAAAAGGCGTCGGGGAATTTTGCGATAGTCGCCCGGGCAGGAAACTGACCCACCGAGGCCATCGATTGATCAAACTCCCGGTCGATGGCCTCTGGACGCTTACCCAAGCAAAATCCAATGAAAACCGGAGGCTCGGTCAAAGCTTTCCATTGGATTGTTCAGCATCCTGCGCAACCCGATCGCCGCGAAGCCATCCAGCGTATGGACGTAGAACTTGCACCCGAGCGAAACCCCGAATCCATCGTTTTCATCATTGATGATGACGCTCCTCTACGTGAGGCGCTTGGCAGCCTGCTGCGCTCCATCGGCCTGCGCGTCGAGCTGTTCGGATCGGTCGCCGACTTCATGCAATACCAGCGACCTGACCTGCCCAGTTGCCTGGTGCTCGATGTGCGATTGCAAGGCACCAGCGGGCTGGTCTTTCAGCAGGCGCTCGCCGACGCCAACATCCATCTGCCGATCATTTTCATGACCGGGTACGGCGACATCGCCATGACCGTTCGCGCCATGAAAGCCGGTGCCGTCGATTTCCTGGAAAAACCGTTTCGCGAGCAGGCAATGATCGACGCCGTGGTCGCCGCGCATACGCGGGACAGGTCACGCCGCGAGTGCGAACGCCGCCAAAATGAATTGCGCACACGCCATGGGACACTCACGGTCAGAGAGCAAGCGGTGATGGCGCTGGCCGTCTCGGGTCTGATAAACAAGCAGATCGCCAGTGCCATCGGCCTGAGCGAGATCACCGTGAAGATTCACCGCAGCCAGGCCATGCGCAAGATGCGCGCGCAGTCGTTTGCCGATCTGGTTCGAATGGCCGAAAGTCTGGGCATTAACCATTAGATGTATCGCCCTTATGCGGCGCGCATAGAGTTGTTTATATACGTTGGTATGACTTCTCCATACGCTGGCAGGATAAAACCAAACTTATGCAACATGGTTGATCCCTACCGCCAACAGTAAAATCCCTCCATCAAATGCGACGGCCGGCAAAGTTATTGACTTCGTGGTTTCCTCGCGCGCCGACACTTGTCGATCCACTCATTGACTCAGGGATGACTGATCAACATGTATGACTTTTTTGAAGACTCGTACCGCGTGCTGAAGTTGTCCCACGTGTTGCTGGCCGGTGGCCTGGGCATGTTGATGGTGGGGATTTTCCTGGCTTATGTGTTTGACGCTCACTTGAACTTGCCCACGCTGGTCGGCGCGCACGGGATGACGATCCTCGGGCCGACCGCGATCAAGCTGGGCTACGTCATGCGCTTGATTGCGTACAACCGTATTCGCCTGGCAGCACAGGAACATGGAGTTTCCCATTAGAAGTATTCGATTGAGTTCAGACCTGTCTGGTTGCAACCGGAAGTTCATTAACGAAATCCCACTACGACTCAGGATGATCATGATGAAAACTATTGGATTGGTATTACCCGTCGCCATTGTTTCAGCCACCTGGATAGTTGCCACTCATGCATTCGGCGCAAGTTGCCTGCCCGATATGCCGGTGGCGAACAGGCAGGAAACCAGTGCTCCGGATTCAGAAACTTCATCAGTGCAACAGCACCGGGCCAGAAAGGCGCCGACCCAGATTGCTGAAGGGGGGGCGGATCGGCTGATGGAGCGTCGTGTTGCCGAGGGCGGTTCGGATCGCCTGATCGAACGCCGGGTGGCCGAAGGCGGCTCAGATCGCCTGCTCGAACGCCGGGTAGCCGAAGGAGGCTCAGATCGCCTGATCGAACGCCGGGTAGCCGAAGGAGGCTCAGATCGCCTGATCGAACGCCGGGTAGCCGAAGGAGGCTCAGATCGCCTGATCGAACGCCGGGTAGCCAGCAATCAGTACGATGCCGCGATGAACATGCAAATGCATTTTTCGATGGATTGATTGGCCGGCTGAGCCCTTACTCCGGCAACCCCGCCAACCGCAAACCTTCGGCAAACCGGGCAATGTCTTCAGGTCGTTGAATGGGCAACCACGCGCGCAGGCTGGACACCCGCAACGTCGGGTCCAGCTGACGCACCCGTTCCATGGCCTGCCCGGCTTTGTCGGCTCGTTCATTGAGCGCGTGGCTGGCGGCGATCAGGGCCGCCGCTACCAGCAGACTGGGCAGGTTTCCCTGCGCTTTCTCGGCCCAGGAAACCGAACATTCGAAGCGACCGGCGAAGAAGTGCGCCAGCGCCATCCCGACCTGCATGCGGAACATTTCCGGATCCAGCGGGCTCAGGCGTACGGCATGTTCAAGGTTGGCAATGGCGGCTTCGGTTTCGCCACCCAAGGCGCGCAGGATGCCACCCAGATACCAGGCCGGCGCCAGATTGGGGTTGAGCAATCGAGCTCGATCAAGCAGGGCGATGCCGCAGTCGACATCCCCGGTCAGATGGGCCAGGGCATGACCGCAACGGGTCAGCGCCACGGCGTCATCGCGCCCCAGTTCCACACCCATGCGCGCCAGCCGCGCACCTTCGGCGATTTCCCGGGGCCGGTCGGTCATCCAGCCGTTGAGCTTGCGCCAGAAGTGGCACCACGCAGCCATGCCATACGCCGAGGCAAATTCCGGATCCAGTTCGATTGCCCGGTAGAACAGCGCCAGTGACTGCTCGATCGCCTCTTGAGTGCCGATGTGCAGCTTGGCCGTGCCCCGCAGGTAGTAATCGTAGGCATCGAGGCTGTCGGTGGGCTTGCGTTTGGCCCGCTCGATTTCCGCGCGCTCGAGCTGCGGCGCGATGGCGCCCACAACGCTTTCGGCCACCTGATCCTGGAGTTCGAAAATATCGTCGAGCAGGCCTTCGAAGCGCTCGGCCCACAGATGCGTGCCGCTGCACGCATCAATCAACTGGCCGGTGATGCGGATCTTGTTGCCGCACTTGCGCACGCTGCCTTCCAGCACGTAACGCACACCCAGTTCCTGTCCCACGCCCCGCGCGTCGACCGCCCTGCCCTTGTAGGTGAAGCTGGAGTTGCGGGCGATGACGAACAGCCAACGCAGGCGCGACAGCGCGGTGATGATGTCTTCGACGATGCCGTCGGCGAAGTAGTCCTGCGCGGGGTCGCCGCTGAGATTCTGGAACGGCAGGACGGTGATCGACGGCTTTTCCGGCAGGACAAGTGTCGTGGCCACTTCGGGTATCGCAGGCGCTTCGGGCGCATTGACGGGGCTGTCGCTCAAGGTGATTTCGCCGACGAAGCGATAGCCCTTGCGCGGCACCGTACGCACCATGCGCTGCTGCTCACCGGTGTCGCCGATGGCCTTGCGCACGGCGTTGATGTGGCTGGTGATGGTTGATTCGGAAACGATTCGGCCACTCCACACGACGCTCAATAGTTCGTCCTTGCTCACCACCCGCTCACGGTTGCTGACCAGTAACAGCAACAAGTCAAAGACCTGCGGCCCGACAGTCACGACTTGCCCGCGCCAGGTCAGTTCCCGGCGCTGCTGGTCGAGCAGGTAGTCTTCAAACACAAATTGCACGGTGGCTGTTCTCTGGTCTGGCGCCCCCGACTCCGTGTCCGAGCGGGCGATTGTCGTGCGCCCAATGATACGGCAGACCCTGGGCCGTCGCACCGGTCTGGGCATTGGTCTACGCATCTGCCGACGGATTGGCCTGTCTGGACAAAAAACCAAGGCAAATCCAAGGTCATCACAAGGATTTGCCCGAGCGCCGCAAGCATGCTCAACCCACATCGACAGCAACGGTTGCGGTCGGCAAGTGGAGAGATGCCATGAAGATAGTCGTAATCGGAGGCACCGGCCTCATCGGATCGAAACTTGTGAACAATCTGCGCGAACGCGGCCACGATGCCCGCGCCGCCTCCCCTAATACCGGCGTCAACAGCATCACCCGCGAAGGCCTGGCCGAAGCGATGGACGGCGCCCAGGTGGTGGTCGATGTGTCCAACGCCCCTTCGTGGGAAGACCAGGCCGTACTCGACTTTTTCGAAACCTCCACCCGTAACCTGCTCGCCGCCGAAGCCGCCGCCGGGGTTCGCCATCACGTGGCGCTGTCGATCGTCGCCAGTGAGCGCTCGCCTGCCAACGGCTACTTCCGTGCCAAGGTCGCGCAGGAAAACCTGATCAAGGCCTCGAGCATTCCGTACACCCTGCTGCGGGCCACGCAGTTCTTCGAATTTGTCGGCGGCATTGCCCAGTCCGCCACCGTCGGCGAGGAAGTGCGCCTGTCGCCGGCGCTGATCCAGCCCATGGCTTCTGACGACGTCGCTGCTGCGCTGACGGATGTGGCACTGGCAGCGCCGATCAACGGCACACAGGAAATCGCCGGTCCCGAAGCCATGCCGCTCGACGAGTTGGTCCGGCGTTTTTTCCGCGCCACCCACGACACCCGCAAAGTGATCCCGGACGTCCACGCCCGCTACTTTGGCGGCGAGCTCGACGACCAGTCGCTCACCCCCGGCAGCAGCAACCCGCGCCTGGGCCCGACGCGCTTTGAAGACTGGCTGGCGAAATCGACCCAGCACTGAAACACCCCACCTATTTCAAGGAGTATTGCCATGTTCAGCCGAATCCTGCTGGCCGCCACGTTTGCGGCCCTTTCAATCTCATCCGTCTCGGCCGCCGAGCCGCAGGCAGGCAAGGTCACCGTGGTGTTCGACCGCGCCCTGCCGAACGTTCCGGGAAAATCCATGAAGGGCGTGCTGGTGGAATACGCACCCGGTGGTTCTTCGCCGGCGCACTTTCATCCGAAGTCCGCGTTCATCTACGCCACGGTGCTTGAGGGCGCCGTGCGCAGCAAGGTAGGCGACGGGCCGGAGAAGGTCTACAAGGCCGGGGAAAACTTCGTCGAACAACCGGGCGACTTCCACGCGGTGAGCGCCAATGCCAGCACCACCGAACCGTCACGTCTGCTGGCAGTGTTCGTGCTCGACAGCAACGAGACCGACCTGGTCAAACCGGTCAAGCCGTAACCGATCCATACGCCAAACCACCTCCGGCAGCGCGGCTGCCGGAGAGCACCGCTAAGGGGCGCGTTCAAGGTCGGCGTTGCAAAACATGGCCGATCAAAACATTGATCTTTCGCCCCACACCCAGTAAAAAACCGTCTTCCCTTTCCGCCCTTGCAAGGAGCAGCGGATGCTCGAACTCGCCACGCAACGCCTGGACCTGCGCACGATGGTCGAATCCGACTGGCCGCTGTTCCTCAGGCTGCATTCCGAGCCGCAGACCATGCAGTACGTGTTCGGTGAAATTGCCGAAGAACAGGTACGCAAAGGCTTCGAGCATCGGCTTCCGGCCTGGGGGCCGCAGTCGGATCACTGGTTGTGTCTGGTGGTGACCGACAGGGCCAGCGGGCAGGAACTGGGCGTGACCGGTTTTCGTATCCTGTCGCCAGGGCATGCCGAGGTGGGTTGCCTGCTGTTGCCCGAGCATCAGGGCAAAGGCTTTGGCACCGAGTCGCGGCAGGCGATCATCGACTATGCCGCCGCCATCGGCCTGGACTCATTGGAGTCGACCGTGACCGACGGTAATATCGCGTCCTGCAAGGTTTTGGAGAAATGCGGTTTTGTATTCGAGCGCCGCGTGCCGCAGGCCTATCAGATTGGAGATCGGTGGTTTGACGACCTGATCTACCGCTATCAAATCAGTTGACCCCGTTTTATCAGCGACCGCCAAGGAGGCCCTCGTCGTGAATCCTTATCAATGCCTGCCACCCCGCGCTTTCTGGCGCACCGCCGTGGCTGACAAGCCCGCGCTGAACATCGATCAACTGTGGACGCCGCAGTTCGAGATCGGCAACAAGGACGCCATCGTCACCGCCGGCTCGTGTTTCGCCCAGCACATCGGCCGGGCGCTGGGCGAACGCGGCATGAACTGGCTGGATGCGGAACCGGCCCCGGCCGAACTGCCCGCAGCCGACTGGAAGGCCCACAACTACGGGGTGTTCTCGTTCCGCACCGGCAATCTGTACACCCCGGCGATGCTGTGCCAATGGCTCGAATGGGCCTTGGGCGTGAGCCTGCCACCCGACGAAACCTGGGCCCATGACGGGCGTTTCTTCGACCCATTCCGCCCCGCCGTGGAGCCCGACGGCTTTGCCAGCGAGGACGCGCTGTTCACCTCGCGCGAAGCCACCCTCGACGCCATTCGCAGCGCCCTGCGCCGAGCCAAAGTGTTCGTGTTCACCCTCGGTCTGACTGAAGCCTGGCAGAACCGTCAGACGGGTCTGGTGTATCCCGTGTGCCCCGGCACCGTGCGTGGCACTTTCGATCCGCAGCTGCACCGTTTCTGCAATTTCGGCTTCATGGACACCTATGGCGACATGGTGCGGGCGCTGGAATTGATGCGTTCGATCAACCCGCAGCTGCGCCTGCTGCTCACCGTGTCACCGGTGCCCCTGACGGCGACGGCCACGGGCGAACATGTGCTGAGCGCCACCACCTATTCCAAATCGGTGCTGCGCGCCGTCGCCGGGCAGCTGTGCGAAGACCTGCACGACGTCGACTATTTCCCTTCTTACGAAATCATCACCGGCACACCGTTCAAGGGCGCGTTCTACCAGCCCAACCAGCGCGAGGTCACGCCCGAAGGCGTGGCGTTTGTCATGCAGCAGTTTTTTGCCGGGCTCGATGCGGTTCAACCGGTGCAGACGCCGGTCAGCGTGCCCTCCACCTGCGTGTCCAGCGAGGAGCTTGTCTGTGAAGACGCCGTGCTCGATTACTACGCCTAGGTTTCTGCTGCTGGGCGACTCCCATGCCGGGGTCATCGGCAAAGCCGCGCAGGCCCGCGAGTTGCCGTTCAGCGGCGGCCCGCTGGGCACCGGCAGGGATTTCGCGGTGGATTTTTTCAGCCTGACCCGCCATGACGTGCTGTTTCGGGACGCCGAGATGGAACGTCTGTATCGCCAGGCCCTGGCGCCTTTCGAAGTGCCGCAGCTGGCGAAGGTCGGGGTGCCGCTGGTCAGCACCCTCGGCCTGAGCCTGCACTACCTCGCCACCGCGCCGAACTGGACGTGCTACCAGACACCGGACGGCGAATTCGACGAAGGTTTTCTCGCAGGTCCCCTGTTCGAATCCATCGTCGACACCTTGTCCAAACCTGCGCTGGCGTTCTATGAACAGGCCCGGGCGATGAACCTCAAGGTGTTCGCCGTGCTGCCGCCGCAGCGGGTGCCAGAGTTGTCCGATCCGCGGGTGTTCATGGCCGCGCAGGCGCTGCTGATCGAGCGCCTGCAAGGGCTCGGCATCGAGCTGATCGACGTGCGCGCGGCGGCGAACGATGAGCAGGGTTTTCAGCTTCCGGCGTACTGCGAAGTGGATGACCCGTTGCACGGGAATCTGGCGTTTGGCGAGCTGATCGTCGAGCAACTGCTCAAACAAGGTCTGTAAATGAGCGGTGGGAACGGCCCCCGCTCCCACCGTTTTTTTAGACTCAAGCCTTTGGCTGCGTCCCCAGAATCGTCACCCGCTCGCCATACCGCGAGTGCGGGAAATAATCCCAGACCGCATGGTGTTGGGTGCAGCGGTTGTCCCAGAACACCAGACTGTTCGGCGCCCAACGCACGCGGCAGCTGAGGACCGGCTCACGGGCCACCAGATCGAACAGCATGTTCAACAGCACCTGACTTTCGCCGCCAGACAACTGGACGATGTGCGAGGTGAACCCGGAATTGACGAACAGTGTTTTACGCCCGGTTTCCGGGTGGCGAACCACCACCGGGTGCTCGGTTTTCGGCAGGTTGGCCGGCGCCTCATAGCCCTTCCACGGAATCGCACCGTCATGGATCGCGGTCAATTCGCCGAGAAACTGCTGCATCGTCGGCGACAGCATTTCCAGCGCCAGGTGCATGTTGGCGAACAGCGTGTCGCCGCCGGTGCCGATGGCCGGGGTTTCCTTGACGTACAGCATCGAGCCCATGGACGGCGCCAGATCGGCGGTGCCGTCGGTGTGCCAGGTTTCGCCGGCCACATAGCGCGATTGCGCATTGGCGCGGATCACCACCAGCTCCGGGTCATCGCCGTCGATGTCCTCCACCGGCAGCGCCCGCAGCTCACCGAACAGCCGGCCAAACGCCTTGTGTTCGTCCACCGTCAGGTGCTGATCGCGGAACACCACCACGTGATTCTCCAGAAAGGCCCGGCGGATTTCCGCGAGCTGCTCGTCGCTCAGCGGCTGCGAAAGATCGACGCCGCCGATCTCGGCGCCGATGATCGGCGTGATCCGCTCGACCGTGATGTGTTGATACGGCGCGCGCCGTTCGGCGGCGATGCGCTCGATTGCCTTGAGTGCCAACTGATCCATGTTCCCTCACCCTTTTTATTGGAACGACGCTGATGACTGCTCGCGCAGCGAACGCGGGCGCATGTCGATCCAGTGTTCGTTGATGTAATCCAGACAGATTTGGCGTTCGCCGCGCATCCCCGCCTCGCTCCAGCCGCTGGCCATCGGCTTGCCCGCCGGCCACAGGGAATACTGGCCCTGAGCGTTGATCACCACATCGAATTGCAGGTGTGCGTCATTCATGTCGTTCTCCTGTTGAACGGGATTGCAGCGTGGCCAGACTCCGGTCGAGCCCGGCGGCGAGATGGTTGAGTGCGGCCTGCCGCTGTTCGTCGCTCGAAGCGCAGGCCCCGACGTAAACCCGCACGGACGCCCCGCAGACCTGAGCGCAGGTGTCTGCATCGTCGTCCGCGAAAGCCCGGGCCGACACCTCGGCATTGGCGCTGGCATGAGCCTGGGCAAACGCGGTGGCGGCCGCCTCGGTATTGAGTTGCGCGTAGTACTCGGCGAACGCCTCGGCATCGCCGAAGTGCTCGGCAATCATGGCGATGTTGGCCGGTGCGAGGCCGTAGGCCAGCGCACTGGCGTGAGCCTTGGCATACGCCGCGTTATAGGCGTAGGCCTTGCGATACAGCGCCAGCAACACCGGTTTGAGCGTGGCCCGCCATTCGCCCTGACGCCCGAGCACGCCGAGCGCCGCCCGCTGATGCAGGCTTTGCAACGCGAGCAGCGCCTGCCGGTGTTCCGGCAAGGCTTCGCCGAGCATCGGCATGACCACGTCGGCCTGCCAGCGATGAAACAGCTGAAACGGCACCTGACCCTGCAGTTGCCTCAAGCGCAAGGCCGCGTTCGGCTCGGCTTCGCACAACACCTTGGTCAAGGCCAGCCACCATTGCGGCATCGAGATCGGTTCATTCATGGCGCCGGCTCATCCGTACCGATGACTTCGGCCATCAACCGCGCCCAGCGGCCCGCGACGATGCCGTAGTGATCGGTGTCGAGGGTTTGCCAACTGCGCAACTGCGGCAGCAAGGCCTGCCAGTTGCGTTGCAGGTCATCCGGATTCCAGGCATTGCCCAGCCCGTAAGGATTGGCGTGCCCGGCGATGAACAACCGCACCGCTGTGGTCGCCAGCTCTGGCGGTCGGAAGACGACCATGCTGGCCATGTTATTGCGGCAGCACACGGTCAGCCGTTGCAGATACGCCTGACGTTCCTCGGCCATGCCCTGCCCTTCGACCTCCGGCCAGCGCTGGGCGAACTCGCGCTGGAACACCTGCTCGATGGTCTGCTCGTCGATGCCGGCCAGTTGCGCCCCGGCATCCGGCGCGGGTGGGTCGATCAGGTACAACAATGGCTGCCTGAAGCCGTCGACCTGGGCCTGTTGACACAGCGCCTGCGCCACCCATGCGCCGAACGACCAACCGGCCAGACGCCAGGTGCAGCCGTGCGGAAGATGGACCTTGATCGCCGCCAGATACCAGCGTGCACGCTCCTCCACGCTGATGTTCGGCAACTGCGGCAGGCGCAGCGCCGGGTCGGCGATCACGCAAACGCCCAGCTCCGCCGGCAGCGCCGAGACCAGTTCCCGATAGGCCTGAACATCGCCACCCACCGGGTGGATCAGGTACAGCCAATCACGGCCGGCACCGGCATGCCACTGATCGATCCGCACCGCGTCGTGCCAGCCGTGCGGTGCAGCAGGGGGCGCCTCTTCAACCGTGGCGGTCGAGACCAGCCCCAGCACCTCGCTCAGGCTGACCTTGTGGCTGAATTGCGACAGCTGGAATACCTCACCCGTGGCCGCTTGCAGCTCGTCGATCAGGTCGAGCAGCGTCAGCGAATCCGCGCCCAGGTCGTACAACGAATCGTCATCTTCCAGCTCGGCCACACCGAGCCACTTGCACAGGCACTCACGCAGGCGCGCCGACAGATCCACGCCCTTCGGCGCCTCGACCGCTGCGGCCACGGCACCGTGGCGAACCGGATAAAACCGCCGCGCCGTGTCGATGCCGGTGGTGGAGATCAGCAACTGAGGCAACTGCGTCGCCATCGCCAGATCGAACACCCGACAGCCCTCTTCCGCCGACAGGCCAACCGTCAGATGCTCCAGATGCGCGGCGTCTCCACCGTTGCTGGTGGTGGCCATGCCGATGTCGCGCCAGATGTCCCAGTTGATCCCCAGTCGCAAGCAAGTGTCGGCGGGGTTCGGGCAATAGTGAGTGAAGCCGTCAAGTACCCCGCTGGCCGCCGCGTAGTCCAGATGCCCCGCGCCGCCGAACAGTGCCGACATTGACGAGCAATACAGGACAAAACCCGGTGTCAGGTGTTCGATCAACGCCTCGACCGCCAGCATGCCGCGAGTCTTGGCGGCCATGGCCTCGGCCATTTGTCGGGCATTGCGGAGGCGAATCAGACTGCCCGCACCGACGCCCGCCGCATGAATCACCCCGCTCAGACGACCGTAACGAACGGCCAGTTGATCGAGTACCTGCGGCCAGCGCGGCAGGTCGGCGATGTCCGCTTTGATGCAGTCGATCCGCGAAGCGTAAGCCGTCAGAGACGCAGGCAGTTGCCCCTGACGCGAGAGCAGCACCACTCGGCGTGCAGGCGCCTGCAGCAGGTGTTCGCACAAGGTCCGGCCGATGCCGCCGCTGCCGCCCAGCACGAGAAACGTGCCGTCTTCCGGCAGAAGCCCTGATGTCGTTGCTGGGCCGGTCAATGGCTGAGGCAGCAAGCGTGGCTGCCACAGGTAACCATCGCGCACCGCCATTCGCCGAGGCAATGAAACCGGATCGGCAAGCAACGCTGCCAACTCGCCGGCCTGCGTTTCGAGGCGTGACGAAGGCCAGTCCAGCCAGTGGCAACGCACCGGGTATTCCTGCGGCACCACTTCAGTGATGCCGGCCAGCGCTGCCAGTTCGGGGCGCTGAACCTCGCCGTCCACCGGGCATGCCTGCCATGACATCAACCACAACCGCAGCCGTGTCGTGCGCGGTGTTTGCCCCCAGACCTGCATCAGCGCACTGACCGTGTCCAGACAGGCCCACTGCGCCAGATCCAGCGATTGCTCGTTGACCGCGCCCGACACCGCCAGCGGCAAGGCATGCAGCCAGTCGAGTTCGCCGAGTTCAGGTTCTGCGACCTCGGCGAGCACGCGGTTCAGGGCTTCGATGTCCAGCGGATCAAGCTCGAAACGGTCCGGGCTCAAGCGCTTGAAGCCATTGCCCGCGCGCACTTGAATCACGCGTCGATAGACAGTGTGCAGGCTCGCCAGCAACGTCGATTCCGGCGTTTCATGGCTGCACAGAATCAGCACCTCACGGGATTGCGCCGTCGCTGTCGCGCTCAGGCGCCGGGTGCGCACCCATTGTCGTTGGTGAAACCAGTCCGCCAGCGGTTGTCGCGCAAGGGCTGGCGCTTCAGGTTCAGCAGCCACAGGCGTCTGGAAACGATAGGTCTGAAGATCGAACGATGACGGCGGCAAATCCCACGGCGGCGGTGCCGAGCGTTGCGGCCACTGGATATTCACACCTTCGTACCAGGCGTCCAGCAGATCCTGCGGCGATTGATCACGCGAGATCAACTGCGCACTTGAGACCGTGACCTCTTTGATCGCTGTTGGCTGCAACGGAATGTCGTCACCCGGCCGGCAGACCATCGCGAAGCGCCAGCGCAATTGCCGGCGACCTGACTGCAAGTGCCGCAGCAACGCGGTGTGCTGCTCAGGATTGGTTTGCAAATATTCACGAATCACCGCGATGTCACGCAGCAACTCCGCTCGGCTGTGAGCCGAAATCATCAGCAACGGCAGCGTTTCCTCGACCCCTTCCTGAGCCTTGGGCGCAGCACCAACGATGACATGCGCATTGGTCCCGCCAATCCCGAAACTGCTGACACCGGCCAATCGTCGCCGCCCTTGCGGCCATGGCCGGGACGTGGTCGGCACATAGAACGGCGAATGTTCCAGATCGATCTGCGGGTTGATCCGGCCAAAACCAAGGTTCGGCGGCAGCACGCCATGGAACACCGCGAGGCTGGCGCGAATCAGCCCGACTACCCCCGCCGCCGCGCCCAGATGACCGATCTGGCTTTTCACCGAGGCCAGCGCGCAATGGCCGGCAGGTGCGTCACCGAAAGCCTTGGTCAACGCCGCGACTTCGATCGGATCGCCCAGCAAGGTGCCGGTGCCGTGGGCCTCGATGTAGCCGATGTCGGCACCGGTCAACCCGGCCCGGTTCAAGGCATCGCGGATGACCGCGCTCTGCCCCGCCACCGACGGCGCGGTGTAACTCATCTTGGCCCGGCCATCGTTGTTCAACGCCGAGCCCTCGACCAACGCATAGATCCGGTCACCATCGGCCCGCGCCTTGGCCAGCGGTTTGAGCACCACCACGCCGTAGCCACTGGCGCCGAGGGTGCCGCTGGCGTCATCGCTGAATGGACGGCACAGACCGTCGGCGGAAAAGATGTGCTGCGAGCGATGCCGATAGCCCTCGGTCAGGGTCGGATCGATCAGCACCCCGGCCGCGAGCATCACGTCGCTGTCGCCCTGGCGCAGCATCGAACTGGCCAGGTGCACGGCGATCAGCGAACTGCCACACGCAGCCTGCACGCTCAGGGCCGGGCCGTTGAGGTCCAGGTGATACGCGGCTTTGGTCGCCAGAAAATCCTTGTCGTGGTGCAGCGCCAGTTGAAAACCGTCCGGCAGATCGTCGTCGGCGGTTTCGCGCAGCATCTGCTGGAAGTACGTGGTTTCGCCGCAACTGGCGATCAGACCGATGCGCGGACCATCCGCCGACGGGACGATGGCCGCGTGTTGCAGGGCCTGCACGCAGGCCATCAGCAGATGCCGCTGTTGCGGGTCCATCAGCCGTGCTTCCTGACGGCTGATGCCGAAGTACTCGGGATCGAAATCGAGCATGCCCGCCAGTTGGCTGCGGGCACCGACCAGGCCTTCTTCGGCAGCAAAGTGCTCGATGCCCAGCTCATTGCCTTGCACCATGGCCCAGAATTCGGACAGATTCTGCGCCCCGGCCACATTGACCGCCATGCCGATGATCGCCATCGGCTGATGGCCTGCATCGGTCTGCCGTATACGCTCCGCCGCTGCCACCGGCGCCGTCGACAGGTGCGCAGCCAGACGCCGCACCGTGACGTGTTCGAACAGATCGGCCATCGTCACCTTGTGCGGCAGTTCTTCGGCGTAACGGCCATGCAAACGCATGAGGCCGAGGCTGGTGGCGCCGGCCTCGAAGAAGGTCTGTTCCGGCTCGATGTCACGGCCGATCACAGCCTGGAACAACTCGCTGAGTTGCCGTTCCAGTGCACTCAGTTGAACAACCGGTTGTGGCGTGCTGCGCCGCTCCATCGCCTCGCCCAGATTCGGCAAGGCCTTACGGTCGATCTTGCCGCTGGGGGTGCGTGGCCAGAGGTCGATCCGCCGGTATTCATCGATTCGCACATGGGCCGGCAGCCACCGTGCAACCTGACGATCCAGCTCGCCGGATGTCGCAGGTTGACCATCGAGTTGCAGCCAGGCAATCAGCCGTGGCGGATCGGCCTGCACCGCGACCACCGCGTTGACCACTTCCGGCATCTGCATCAGCGCCGCCTCGATCTGCCCCAGTTCCAGACGATGGCCGCTGAGTTTGATCTGCTGATCGTCACGCCCCAGGTAATGCAGGCAGCCCCGGGCATCGGCCCACGCCAGATCGCCGGTGCGGTAGTACAAACAGCCGTCTGCCAGCTCGACAAACCGTGCGGCGTTCAGGGCAGGATCGGCCAGATAACAGCGGGCAACCATCGGCCCGGCCACCAACAGATAGCCGCGACTGCCGATCGGCACCGGGCGGTCGTGCTCATCCACCAGCAGCAACCGCGCATTGCCGACGGCATGGCCGATCGGCGCGCGCAATGGCCAGTCCCGCGCCACGGGCGGCAGGCGCAAGGCGCTGACCACGTGGGTTTCGGTCGGGCCATAGTGGTTGAACAGCGACGCGTGCGGCATGCCGTCGAACCAGTTGCGCAGCGCGTCGGTGCAGAGCAATTGCTCGCCGGCCGTGATCACCTCACGCAACGCCAACGGGTAAATGCCCCGACTCACGGCGGTTTGCGCCAGATGCTGCAAGGCCACGTACGGCAGAAACAGGCGCTCGATTCGCGCCTCGACCATGTAATCCAGCAACGCCTCGGCGTCCTGACGCCAGCGCGGCGTGATCAGGTGATAACAGCCGCCGCCGCACAGGGTGCTGAAAATCTCCTGGAACGACACATCGAACGACAGCATCGAGAACTGCAGGGTCACCGCTTTCGCCGGCAACTGCCCTCCGGTGCGCTGCCATTGCAGCAGGTTGCACAGGGTGCGTTCCGACACCTTCACGCCTTTCGGTGTGCCGGTCGATCCGGAGGTGAACAGCGTGTACAGCGGCCGTTCGCCAGCGTGGCGTGGACGCTCGAACGTTCCGGCATCGGCGCGCAGATCGACCCGATGGGTGGCGAATCGTCCGGCGTTCAGGTCATCCAGTGCAGCCTTGGTCGCGTCGCTGAACAGCACACACAGAGGCTGCGCCTGCTCCAGCACCTGACGCTGGATCGCCACCGGATAAGCAGGGTCGAGCGGCACGGCGGTCAGGTTGAGTTTGGCCAGCGCCAGCAAGGCGACGATGTGTTCTACCGAGGCATCGAGGAACAGCACGACATGCAGCGGCGCGTTCCCGGTCGCCAAGGGATGACGCTCGATCAGGGTGGCCGCCAGAGCATCGGCCAGCGCATTCAGCTCGCTGTAGTTGAGGCGGTGCTGGCCTTGAACCAGCGCGACCGCCTCCGGCATGGAATGCACTTGATGCTCGAACCCATCGGCCAATGTGTTGAACGGCAGCGCAATCTGCGGACCTTCGCTGGCGGGTGGCAGGCTGCGTCGATACGGACCGAGCAAATCTTCGAGGTTGGCCGCCGGGTTTTCCAGCAACAGATCCAGACCCCGGCGGAACAGCGCGTTCAACGCCCGCATCTGTTCGGCATCGAAATAGCTGCACTGATATTCCCACCAGCACTCCAGCTGCGAACCGCTGCCCACCATCAACAACGTCAACGGGCACTTGGCATGTAACTGCTCGTTGAATGCCAGCGTGGCGCGCAGGTTTGAGTCGGCCAGTGCGGCGTAGTCAGTGTTTTCCAGCACGAACATGAAGTCGAACAGCGAGGGGCTCGACGACAGCCGCAGGTCTTCCACCAGATCCGCCAGCGCCACGTCCTGCAACGCCAGCACTTCACGCACGGTGGCAGTCTGTTTGCGCAACTGCTCGCTCAGGGGCAATGCATTTTCAACGGCGGTGGGGATCAGCACGGTATTGGCAAACATGCCGACGGTGTCTTCGAACTCCGCCAGTGGCCGGTTGGACACCGGGCTGGCGATCCGTGGCCGCTCGCACCCGGTCAGGGCGTACAGGCTCCAGGCGAAGACACTGAACAGCACTTCGAAACGGGTCAGCCGTTGTTGGGTGCAAAAGCGCTCAAGAGCCGCACTGCGCAGGGTGCCCAAGGGTTCGCGGTGCAACCGGGCGTCCGGGCTGAGTTCGCGCATTGGCATCAATGCAGGCGACGGTTCTTCCTGACGGCGATGCAACTCGGCGAGGGCGCGGCGCTGGGCGCGATAATGCGGATCGACGCTCCACTGACGCTGCCACTGGCCAAACTCCAGCGTCGTCAATCGGGCGGCCGGTTGCAGGCTGTCGCGGCCTTGCAGGGCATCGGTGTAAAGCTGCGCCAGATCCTCGAACAACAGGTTCACCGACCAGCCATCGACGATGATGTGATGCAGGTTCAGCAACAGCCGGCAACTGCCATCGGCGAACGGCAACAGCCAGGCCTTAAACAGCTCCCGGGTGGTCAGATCGAACGGCGCGGCGAACACCAGCTCGGCGAAGGCCTGCCAGTTGTTCTCGGTGAAATGCCCGACCGCGAAGGTGCGACAGGTCGACCCCTGCTCGGCGATTACCTGATCCAGTCCATCGGCACCCGCCACAAATGCCGTGCGCAACCCCGCATGACGCTGCACCAGACGCCCCAAAGCCTCGGCCAGTGCCGCAACTTCGACACCTGCCGCCAGATGCAGAATCAGCGGCACGCTGTAGGCGGTCGAGGTCGGCGAGCGCTGTTGCAACAGCCACAGGCGGCGCTGTTCGGCGGTGGCCGGCAGGCGTCTGGCGCTGCTGATCGGAGGCGCGGGTGGGTAAATCGACTCGCCGTTCGTCTCACCGCTCAGTTGTGCGGCCAATGACGAGAAAGGCTCGTTGAGCAACGTGTCGATGGCGATCTCTCGCTGCCAGCGGACACGGATCGCCGAACGCAGGCGCAGGGCCTTGAGCGAATCGCCGCCACTGCCCAGCCAGTCGTCCTGCGCGCTCAGGGCCGGTTGGCCGAGCAGCGAGCGGGCCTGACTCAGCAACCAGTCCAGCGCCGGTGAAGCGTTTTCGTTATCCGTAGCCGCCAGGACTGGATGCCACGGACTCAACCCTTGGGCCAGCAAGCCATCACGATCAATCTTGCCATTGGCCGTCAGCGGCAGGCGCTCCAGCAGAAACAACTGGTGCGGCCGCATATACGGCGCCAGTTGTGCCCGCAGATGGTTTTCGAAGGCGTGATAGTCCAGATCCCCGCGCGGCACGATGAACGCCAGCAACTGATGATCTTCAGCCGCCTGACGCCGGGTGCAGACGTACACCTGCGCCACGCCTGGATGCTCCAGGATCCGTTGCTCCACCTCCCCCGGTTCGATCCGGAAGCCGCGAATCTTCACCTGCCGGTCGACCCGCCCCAGGTACTCGATCAAGCCTTCGGCATTGCGTCGCACCAGATCGCCGGTGCGGTAATGCACCTGCGCGCCACCGTCGAGGTCGGGCAAACGGACGAACTGGCGAGCAGTTTCTTCGCGCCGGTTGCGATAGCCACGAGCGACACCGCTGCCACTCAAATACAGCTCGCCGACTTCGCCCGCCGGCACCGGCCGTTGCTGTTCATCCAGCACCAACACGCCAGTGTCCGGCAACGGTCGGCCAATGGGCGCCGAGTCACCGGCAAAATCGCGGCTGATCGGCCAGCACAGGGCAAACGTGGTGCATTCGGTGGGGCCGTAGACGTTGAAGATCCGGCAGCGGCTCTCAGGGTTGGCCCGATACCAGCCGCGCACGGCGGCAGCGCTGATCTGCTCACCGCCGATCAGCACCTGACGCACGCTGGAAAAACACGACGGCCACTCGGCAATCAACGTATTGAACAGCGACACGGTCATGAACAGATTGTCGACCTGGGTGCGCTCCAGCACCTCGGCCAGTTGACGCGCATCCAGCACGTCCTCGTCGGCGATCATCACGCAGCAACCGCCGTTGAGCAGCGCTGCCCACAGTTCGAAACTGCACGCATCGAACGCCGGGTTGGACAGGCAGGCAAACCGGTCCGTCGGGCGAATCTCGATATAGCCGTCGGTGTGCGCCAGACGCAGCAGGCCGCGCTCACCCACCTCGACTGCTTTTGGCGTGCCGGTGGTGCCCGAGGTGTAGAACAGGAACATCACCTCGGCAAAGTCTTCGGCCAGTGTTTGCGGCGGAGCGTCCGGCTGATCGAGCAAGGCCTCGACACTGGTTTGCCACAGTGACGGCGACCACAGCGGTTCTTCGTCCAGGGTAATCAGGCCGACACACGCCGCATCCGCCAGCATCAGTTCCCGGCGTTTGCGTGGGCTGGCGCGATCCAGCGGCACCACCACCGCGCCGACTTTCAGGGCGCCGAGAATCGCCGCCAACCATTGCCAGCAACGCGGCATGCACAACGCCAGCGACTGGCCGGGTTCGACACCGCGCGCCAGCAATCCTCGGGCGATACGTTCGCTCGCGCTGGCCAGTTCCGCGTAAGTCAGCGTGACCGACTGATCAATCACCGCCGGCGCTTGCGGATTACGCCGCACTTGCTCGGCGAAACGCACTAGCAACGGCATGTCTTTGGACGCACTCATCATTTCGCCTCCTGCGCGTCGAAGCGTTGCAGCTCCCGACGGATGATTTGCGAGACCCGGTGGATTTCCGCGCTTTCGAGCATGTCCCAGTGCCCGCCGCTGACCAGTTTCGCCAGATAGCCACTGCCCGCGCGGCGACGCCAGAAGCCACGCAATTCATGCAACTGATGGCGGCTGAAATCTTCCCGCGCCTGGATCAGCACCACGCGGCCGGCGCGCGGCGCGCACTCATAGGCGGCCATGGCCAGGCGGTTATGGTTGTAGATGTTGAAGTAGCGCTCGACCTGCGCGTCTTCGATGCCGGGGTACATGCCGTTGAAACGCACCAGTTTGTCGCGAAACTCGGCCATGTCCACGGTGCCGATCTGCTCGCGGAAACCGGGGTCGTCACTGCCCTGGGTGTCGAGCAGCACCACCGTCACCTGACGATGCCCCGCCGCCGTCAACCGCCGCGCCATTTCATAGGCCACCAGGCCGCCGAACGACAGCCCGGTGAGGATCAGCGGTTGCTCCGTCAGCGGTTCGATCTGGCGCAAGTAAGCCTCTGCCATCGCTTCGACCGTCGGCTCGGTGCTCTCCCCCGGATTCAGTCCCGGCGATTGCACCCCGTACACGCCGGTTTCATCCGGCAGCACCTTGGCCAGCGACAGGTAACAGAACGCCGTACCGCCCGCCGGGTGAATGCACACCACGTTGTGCTGGCCGCTGCCGCGACGGAATTCGATCAGGTTGCTCTGGGCCAGCGCCGGATTGGCCCCGACCCGCAGCCAGCCCCCCAGCGCTTCAATGGTCGGGTAGCT
Organism: Pseudomonas sp. NFIX49; assembly: GCF_900115915.1. Classification (NCBI taxonomy): domain Bacteria; kingdom Pseudomonadati; phylum Pseudomonadota; class Gammaproteobacteria; order Pseudomonadales; family Pseudomonadaceae; genus Pseudomonas; species Pseudomonas sp. NFIX49. The sequence continues at coordinate 395,199 of NZ_FOYE01000007.1, forward strand.
GAGCACCACGCGCACCGGCACTTCGACCGCGAACTGCTGGCTGATTTCATGAGCCATCTTGATCGCGGCGATCGAGGTGCCGCCGACGTTGAAGAAGTTGTCGCGAATGCCGATTTGCGGCGCCAGCAACAGGCTTTTCCAGATCTGGTACAGCGCCAGCTCGACGTGATCGCGCGGGCTGCTCAGGTTGACCTGACGGTTGACCATTTCTTCGTCCGCCAACGTGGTCAGCGCGGCGCGATCAACCTTGCCATTGGCGGTCAGCGGCAGCGCGTCGAGCCACAGATAGCTGCCGGGGATCACCGCTCTGGGCAGTGTCGTCGCCAGATGGACGTGCACCGCTGCTTCGTCCACGGTCTCGGCCACCACGCAACAGGCAACCAGCCGCTGGTCCTGCGCCGCTTCGCCGACCATCAGCACCACGGCGCTGCGGATACCCGGAAACGCTTCGAGCCGGGCTTCGATCTCGCCCAGCTCCAGGCGTACGCCGCGCAGCTTGACCTGAAAATCGTTGCGACCGAGAAACTCCAGCTGACCGTCCGGGCGATAACGCGCCAGATCGCCGCTGCGATAGAGCCGATCGCCTGCGACAAAGGGGTTGTCGATAAAGCGCTCGGCACTCAGTTGCGCCAGCCCCAGATAACCACGGGCCACGCCGACGCCGCCAATGTGCAGATGCCCGGTCACGCCCACCGGCACCGGCTGGTCGCGGTCATCGAGTACGTAAAAACGGTTGTTGGCAATCGGCCGACCGATCGGCAGTTGCCGGGCCGGCACCTCGGCGCCGGGCTCCAGGGTCCAGATGCTGTTGATCACCGTGGTTTCGGTCGGGCCGTAGACGTTGTGCAGCCGCGCATGGGGCAGACGCTCCTGAAAGCGCCGCGCCAGGGCTGGCTGCAGTTCACCGCCGCCGCTGAACACATCGGTCAGCGACACACACTGGCTGACCTCGTCGACTTCCAGAAACAGCTGCAACATCGCCGGCACGAACACCAGCGCCGTGACCTTCCGTTCGCGCACCTCGCGGGTCAGATACGCCGGTTCGTAATGCCCGCCGGGTCGCGCAATAACCAATCGCCCGCCGGTTGCCAACGGCCAGAAGGTCTCCCAGGCCGAAGCATCGAAACCGAACGGGATCTTGTGCAGCATCGCCCCTGCTTCGCCGCAGACCTGCAAACACCACAGCAGCAGATTGCTCAAGCCACGGTGGGCGACCATCGCGCCCTTGGGCAACCCGGTGGTGCCGGAGGTGTAGATCACGTAGGCGAGATGGTCCGGGGTGACGCCGACATGGCGCGGATCAAGATTGTCGGCCGCCAACGACGCCCAGCTCGCGGCATCTTGTTCAAGGTCGAGGATCGGCGCTTCCCAGTTCGAACCCTGCACGGCCTGACGCAAGATTCCGTGCGCCGAACCAAGGGTCAGCAGCACCGCCGGCGTGCTGTCGCCGAGCATATGACTCAGGCGCCCCAACGGATAATCCGGATCCAGCGGCACGTAAGCGCCGCCGGCCTTGAGCACCGCCAGCAGCGCCACCGGCAACTCCAGCGAACGCTCGATGCACACCGCCACGCGCACATCAGGGCCGACGCCCAAGGTGCGCAAGTGCCGCGCCAGCCGATTGGCTTGGGCATTGAGTTCGGCGTAGCTCAGGGATTCGCCCTCGAAGACCACTGCGCAGGCCTGAGGGTTGCTCGCGGCCTGCGCTTCAACCAGTTGATGCACGCAGGGCGCCGTTTGCGTCAGCGGCGCGGCGCGGTTGAAGTCCACCAGCACCTGCTGGCGCTCAGCCTCGTTCATCAATGGCAAGGCATTGATCGGTTGCTTGGCGTCGGCGGCGATCTGTTCGAGCAGATGTCGGTAGTGCCCGCTCAGGCGTTGGATGGTCGCGATGTCGTAGAGGTCGGTGTTGTATTCCACCAGCAAGTCCAGCCGCCCTGCCCGCTCGACCCATTCGAACGCCAGATCGAACTTGGCCGTGGCGCTGCTGGTGCCGTACGGCGCGAGTTCCAGGCCGGGCATCTGCACCGCGTTGCCCGGTGTGTTCTGCAACACCAGCATCACCTGGAACAACGGCGAATGACCGGGATCGCGCGGCGGGTTGACGGCTTCGACCACGCGGTCGAACGGCACGTCCTGATGGGCGTGGACGTCGAGCATCTGGCCACGCACCTCGCGCAGCAGTTCGGCGAAGGTCTGCTGTGGATTCAGGCGCTGACGCAGCACCAGCGTGTTGACGAAATGGCCGATCAGCGGCTCGACTTCCGGGCGATTGCGGTTGGCGAACGGTGTGCCGATGCACAGATCCTGCTGACCGCTGTGGCGCCACAGCAGCACCGCTAAAGCACCGAGCAGTACGTTGAACAGCGTGCCTTGGGTCTGCCGGGCCAGCGCCGTGAGTTCACGCAAGGTGCCGCCATCGACGGAGGAACTGAACGTGGCCCCGACATAGCGCTGCGCCAACGGGCGCGGCCGGTCGGCGGGCAAGGTCGACAACAGCGGCGCGTCGTCCAGGGTGCGACGCCAGTAATCGAGTTGTGCATCCAGCGCCGCACCGCCGATGCGCTGCTGCCAGCAGGCGTAGTCGGCGTATTGCACCGGCAACGGCGCAAGCGTCGGGGTTTCGCCACGCAGATAATCGCCGTACAGCGTGGCGACTTCGTGCAGGATCACGCCCATCGACCAGCCGTCGGCGATGATGTGATGCACGCTGTAAAGCCAAAGGTATTCATCGTCGGCCACGCGCAGTAACGATGCCCGCAACAATGGGCCGGTGGCCAGATCGAATGGCGCCCGGGCATCCTGTTCGACGGCGAATCGCACCTGTTGCTCACGCTCGTCGGCAGGCAATTGGCGCAGATCCGTCACCGACAACGACAGCGGCATCGACGAATGCACCACCTGACGCGGTTCACCGTCGACGCGGCAAAACGTCGTGCGCAGGACTTCGTGGCGGGCCACCAGTTGGTTCAGCGCCCGCTCCAGTTGCGCGACGTCCAACTGCCCTTTCAGCGTTACCGCCGTCGGCACGTTGTAGAACGGGTTGCCGGGTTCCAGTTGATCGAGAAACCACAATTGCCGCTGCGAGAAGGACAACGGCCAGGACGTGTGCGTGCCGGATCGGCGGGGAATCGCCGCGTCATCGTGCCCGCCGAGCAAGGCGATCAGTTCCTGTTTGTGACGTTTGAGCGCCTGGGTCAGCTCTTCGGTGAGAAACCCGCGCGGCGCCTTGCAGCGCAGCCTGTCACCGTCCACTTCGAGCACCACGCCATGGCGAGCGAACAACGCCAGCAATTGATCGGCATTCATACTTCGAACTCCTCCATGTCTTCGTCGTCCAGACTTGCGGTCACAGGCTCGATGGCAAACGCCTCGACCGGCGCGCGGTGTTGTTCATCGGCCGTGCGCAGCCCGCCGATCATCGAGTAGATCAATTCATGGCTAGGCCCGAGGTCGAACAGTGTCGTCAGTTGCTGCTCCTCGACCGAGCCGATACCGCAAAGGCCCAGGCCGTGCTCGACGGCGGTCATGCTCAGCAACTGGGCCATGGCGCCGCTTTCGATGTGGCAGAAGTCGCGGCTGCGCTCGCCATACAGCGGGCGAATCGCCGCCATGTCGGCGATGAAAAACAGCGAGAACGCGGCGTTCTCATACACCGGACGGTTGACGAAATAGTCGTAGGTGTCCGGGTCGAGCGCTCCGCTCTGGAGCGCCAGCAGACGATGCTGGCGGGGATCGTAGTAATACGCGCCGCCAGGCACGCCGAGCACGCGATCCGCTTTGATGTAGAGGTAGGCCTGAATCGGGTACAGCCCGCCCGCCGACGGGAACTGGTATTTCACTTCGCCGTCGAGTTGCCCCTGGGCCAGCGCTGCCAGTACGTGGGCGAAGGCCTGGGTGGCGATCGGTTGCCGATCGTATTGACGCACCGAGCGGTAATCACTCAAACGCCGGGCGAAGGCCGGGTCCTGCGGCAGATCCAGTGCCACTGCCGGCAAGGCTTGAGCAAAGTCACGACGCCCACGCTGTTCGGCTTTGAACTGCGCCCGCTGCTGGGGATCTTCGATGATGTCCTGCGCGGGCTCCGGGGCCTGCTGCACGTTGCCGAGCAGATCCTGCCGCGCCCGATTCTGTCGATACATGCCGAGCAGATGCAGCAACGTCGGCTGGGCCAGCAGTTGCGCCACGTGCGGGCGGAACTGCAAGGCGCCGGACAAGGCGTTGCTGATCCTGACGATATCGATCGACGTTGCGCCGAGGTTCAGCAGATTGGCGTTGGCGGCAATGGAATCGCGCTTGAGCACGTCCTGCACGATTTCCACCAGCCGTTGCTCCTGCGGGCCCTCGACTTCGAGCGCCGGCCCTTGTTCCTCGATCTGCTCCGGTTCCGGCAGGCGTTTCTTGTCGACCTTGCCGTTGGACGACAACGGCCAGGCTTCAACAAAGGTGAACGACGGCGGAATCATGTAGGCCGGCAGCTTGTCGCTCAGGTACGCGCTGAAATCGCTGGCCTGCAACGCCGGATCGGCCTTGAGCACGTAACCCGCCAGACGCTTCTCGCCCAGCGTGCTGCCGAGAATCCGCACCACCGCGCTCTGCACGCCGGGATGGCGATTGAGCGCGGCTTCGATCTCGCCCAGCTCGATGCGATAGCCCTGGACCTTGACCTGATTGTCTTCGCGACCGAGGAATTCGATGTTGCCGTCCGGCAGCAAGCGTCCCAGGTCGCCCGTGCGATACAGCCGCTCGCCGGTCAGTGGATGATCGAAGAAACTGCCAGCGCTGAGTTTTTCATCGCGCCAGTAACCTTTCGCCAGACCGATACCGCCGATGTACAGCTGCCCCGCGACCCAGGTCGGGCGCACTTGCAGCGCTTCGTCCAGCACATAGAAGCGCTGGTGATCGAGGGCCTTGCCGTAGGGAATGCTGCGCCAGGCCGGGTCGACGTGCTGTACCGGGTAACAGATCGACCAGATCGACGCTTCGGTGGCACCGCCCAGGCTGATCAACTGCAAATCCGGCTGCAAGGCCCAGGCCCGTTCGGGCAGGGTCAACGGGATCCAGTCGCCGGACAACATCGCCACCCGCAGGCTGGCGGGCAACGTGCCGCCCTCGCCCTCTACGTACTCGACCAGCATGCCGAGCAGCGCCGGCACCGAGTTCCACAGGCTGACCCGATGACGTTCGATCAACGCCATCCAGTGCGCCGGATCCAGCGACAGTTGCGGTTCGAGGATGACCACCGCCGCGCCCACAGCGAGGGTGCCGAAGAAGTCATAGACCGACAGATCGAAGCTCAGCGACGAGATCGCCAATACCCGGTCAGTCGGGCCGACGGCAAAGCGCCGGTTGATGTCGAGCAAAGTGTTGACCGCACCGCGATGGTCGATCACCACGCCTTTCGGCTGGCCGGTGGAGCCGGAGGTGTAGATCACGTAGGCGAGGTCGCTTTCGTTCACCTGCACCGGTTGCAGTGGCAGTTCATCGTTCGAGATTTCATCGGCCACCGCGATGGCCGTCACCTGCGCCGGCCATTCGACTTTGTCGAGCAGCGCCGGTTGGGTCAGGGCCAGACTCGCCTCCGCCCGTTCCAGAATATGCCGCAGCCGTTCCGCCGGCTGAGTCGGCTCGATCGGCAGGTAAGCGCCGCCGGCATACAGAATCGCCAGCGTTGCGACCACTTGCTCCCAACCGCGCTCCATCACCACCGCCACCAAGCGGTTCGGCAGGACACCCTGCGCTTGCAGTCGGGCGCCGAGTTGCCGGGCCTCAAAGCGAAGCTGGGCGTACGTCAGTTGCCGCGTACCGATCACCGCCAGGGCATCCGGTGTGGCGCGGGCCTGACGTTCGAACAGTTCGTGCATCAATGGCAGCGTTTGCTGACGGTCGACCGGTGCCGGCAAGCGTGCCTGCGGCAGCAGTTGTGGCGTATTCGCGCCCCAGGCTGCCGGCTCGCAAAGGCTGTCGAGCAGGGTGTTATAGGCGACGAACATCTGCTCGATCATGCCTTGCGGGAACAGTTCGTCGATGCTGTCCCAGTTGAACAGCAGGCGCCCTTCCAGCTCCAGCAACGTGTGGTCGAGCCACACTTGCGGGGTCTGGGTGATGCTGTGCATGTGCCGCGCGTTCAACGCGTCGGCGAGGTTGAATTCGGCCAGTTCCGGCGCCGCTTCCGAGAGCGTGCTGTTGAACACGATCGGCATCGCCGTCTGCTGCACGCCCCGGGCCTGGGACAATTCGCGCAGTACCCGCACGCCGCTGACCACCGAATGGTCGATGTCGCGCCACAGTTGCGCCTGCACCGCGCGGGCCTTGTCGGTGAAGCTCTGCGAACCGTCGATACCGACTTCCAGCAGCACCAGCGAGGTGAAGTCGCCAATGATTTCGTCGACATCGCTGTGCAGCGGCATGCGGTTGAACAGCGGCAGGCTCAGGGTGAAACGTGGGGTGCGGCTCCACAGCGCCAGCACTTCGCTGAACGCGGTCAGCAGCATCACCGATGGCGTCACGGCAAACTGTTTGGCCACGGCTTTGAGCTGCGTCCACTGCGCCGCCGACATGTCGCGGTCGCGGCGGGTGAAGTGCGGGTTGGCGATGCTTTCCGGCTGGCGTACCAGCGGCAGGTCCGGCGCCGGGGCCAACGTGGTCACCCGCTCACGCCAGTAGCCCAGCGCCTGCTCGTAGCGGCGGCCATTACGCAGCTGCTGTTCGGCCAGCACATAGTCGCGGAAAGTCAGGCCCGGTTCAGCCAGCTCGAGCGCGGGATCGAGGTAGAACGCCATCAGTTCGCGGGCGAGAATCTGCGTGCTCGCGGCGTCGACGATCAGCGCGTCGAGGCTGATGTGCAAATGGGTGATGCCGTCATCGAGTAGCGACAGGCTGAACTCGAACAGCGGCCAGCGACTGGCGTCCAGCACCTGATGGGACTGACGTTCGCGGGTCGCTTCCAGCGTGCGCTGCGCCACATCGGCGGGCAACCCGCGCAGGTCGCTGCGGGGCATGCGATAGGTCGGCACCTGCGCCAGCACTTGCTGGGTGCCGTCGCTGAGGAACACCACACGCAGCATGTCGTGGCGCTGGATCATGCGGTTCAGTGCACGCTCGAAACGCTCGGCGTCGAAGTCGGGAATGCGCAGTTCTTCGTAACCGTGGGCACTGACGCCACCGAGGCTGACCGTGGCCTCGCGACCGAACCAGTAGGCTTGCTGGATATCGGTCAGGGGGAATGGTTCATGTCGATTAGCGCGATCCGGTTCGATCTGAATGAACGCCGGTTCAACGCTATGCTCTTCACGCGACACCTGCGCCGCCAGATCCAGCAACACCGGGGTCTGGAACAGGCTGCTCAGGGACAGTTGCGCGCCCATGCGCTGGTTGATCGCGTAGATCATCCGCGTCGCCAGCAGCGAGTGGCCGCCGAGGTCGAAGAAGTTGTCGTGAATACCAACCCGCTCGCACTTGAGCACTTCGGCCCAGATCTCGGCCATTTGCCGTTCAATGTCGTTGCGCGGCGCCTCGTAAGTCGCCCCGGCGCTGCGTTCAGGTGCCGGCAGCGCCTGGCGGTCGAGCTTGCCGTTGCGGGTCAGCGGCAATTGCGACAGGCGAACCCAGGCACTAGGGATCATGTGTTCGGGCAACTGGCGTTGCAGTTCGGCACGCAGGCATTCAGGGGTCGCGGTGCCGACCACATAGGCCACCAAACGCTTGTCCCCGGCCACGTCTTCGCGCAGCAACACGGCGGCTTCCTGCACACCGGGTTGTTGATGCAACAGGCTGTCGATCTCGCCGAGTTCGATGCGGAAGCCGCGCAATTTCACCTGTTGGTCGATGCGTCCCAGGTACTGCACGTTGCCATCGGCCTGGAATTTCGCGAGGTCGCCGCTGCGGTACATCCGTGCGCCCGGCTCGGCGCTGAACGGATCCGGCAGGAAACGTTCGGCGGTCAGGTCCGGACGGTTCAGATACCCTCGGGCCAGGCAGGCGCCAGCGATGTACAACTCGCCCGCCACACCGACCGGGACCGGATTCAAGTGCTCGTCCAGCACGTACAGCCGCGCGTTGGCGATGGGACGGCCAATGGGCGGCGCGTCCGGCCAGAACTCGGCCTCGTTGCAGTCAAGGCTGAACTGGCTGACCACATGGGTTTCGGTCGGCCCGTACTGGTTGTGCAACTGCGCGCCACCGAGCCCACGGACAAAACCGCGCAGCTCGTCGTTGATTTGCAGGGCTTCACCGGCGGTGATGATTTCGCACCCACCAAGCGGCATCGGTGCATCGGCCTCGGTCAGGCCGGCGAGTTGCTGCAACACGGCGAACGGCAGGAACGCCCGCTGCACGCCTTCGGCCACCAGAGTCGGGCGCAGCGCGGCGAGGTCCTTGCGGCTGTCTTCGGTCATCAGCAACAGGCTGCCGCCCTGACACAGCGTGCTGCAGATTTCCTGGAAGGAGACGTCGAAGTTCAGCGAGGCGAATTGCAGGACGCGCTGCGGTGCCGTGGCTTGATCGAGCTGCCAGCCAATCAGGTTGTCCAGCGCACGACGGCTGTGGGCCACGCCTTTCGGGCGTCCGGTGGAGCCGGAGGTGTAGAGCACGTAGCCGAGGTTTTCCGGGCTCACCGTGACTTGCGGATCATCCGTCGGGTGTTGTGCCCATTGCGCTGCGTCTGTGTCCAGGCAGCAGACTTTCGCCTCGTTGGCCGGCAGCCCGGTCATCAGGCTCGACTGGGTCAGCAGCAGGGTCGGCGCCGCATCGCTGAACATGAATGCCAGACGCTCGCTCGGGTAAGCCGGGTCAAACGGCACGTACGCCGCACCGGCCTTGAGGATCGCCAGCAGGCCGATGACCATGTGCGGCGAGCGTTCCAGGCACAGGCCGACGCGATGTTCGGGGCCGACACCTTGTTCGATCAGGTAATGCGCTAGGCGGTTGGCCGCGCGATTCAGTTCGCCGTAACTCATTTGCTCACGGTCGGCGAGCAGCGCCACGGCGTCGGGCGCCTGCCGGGCAAGGGTTTCAAAACGCGCCACGCAACCGGGCAACGACACGGTATCCCACGCGGTGCGGTTCCAGTCATGAACGATTTGCTGGTGCTGCTCGGCGTTCAGCAGCTTGATCGCGGCCAGCGACTGCTCGCTGTCCTCGACCATCTGCGTCAGCACTCGGCGCAAGTACTCGCCGAACTGCTCGACGGTGCCGCGCTCGAACAGGCCCGAGGCATATTCAAGACCGCCGACGATCTGCCCGTCGCGCTCATGGAGCGCCAGTTGCAGATCGAACTTGGCCACGTGATGGCTGCTCTCGACCGGCGTAACGTCGAGCCCGGTCAGCAGCAGATCGGAATCCTGATCCTGTTCCCAGGCAAACAGCACCTGGAACAGCGGACTGTGGGCCAGGCTGCGCGGCGGGTTGAGCAATTCCACCACTTGCTCGAACGGCAGGTCCTGATGTTCCTGAGCCTCCAGCGCCACTCGCCGTGCCTGTTGCAGCCATTGCCCCACCGACGGCGTCCCGGACTGAGTCATGCGCAGCGCGAGGGTGTTGACGAAGAAACCGATCAGCCCTTCCAGTTCCTGCTGCGGGCGGTTGGCCGATGGCACGCCGATCACCACGTCGCCTTGCCCGGAAAGACGCGACAGCAACAGCGAAAAACCGGCCAGCAGAGTCATGAACAGCGTGGTGCCTTGCTGCATGCCCAAGGCTTTCAGGCGTGCGGTCAGGGCGGCATCGAAGACCAGCGGGACAAAGCCGCCGAGATAATCCTGCACGGGTGGGCGCTTGTGATCGGTCGGCAACTCCAGCAGCACCGGCGCGCCGGTGAGGGTTTCGCGCCAGTAACGGCTTTGCTGCTCCAGCACGTCGCCGGACAGCCATTGCTTTTGCCACACCGCGTAATCCACGTACTGCACCGGCATGGGCGGCAGCGGATCGTCGCGATCCTGCAACGCCGCTGCGTACAGCTGACCGAGCTCGCGGGTGAGCACACCCATCGACCAGCCGTCAGAAATGATGTGATGCTGGGTCAGCAGCAAGACATGGTCATCCGCCGCCAGCCGCAGCAGGCTGACCCGCATCAGCGGGCCCCGGCTCAGGTCGAAGGGTCTGGCGCCTTCCTCGTCGATCAAGCGGCTCAGGCGTTCTTGCGCATCGAGCCCCTGCACGTCAGTCACCGTCAGCCGGACACTGTGCGCAGGCGGCGCAACCCATTGCCGCCCTTCCCCTTCAACGGCGATGAACGTCGTGCGTAACGCCGCATGGCGCGCCACCAGTTGATTGAAGCTGCGTTCCAGTGCCGGCACGTTCAGCGAACCGCGCAAACGCAGGTTCAGCGGCATGTGATACGCCGCATTGCCCCCCTCCATCTGTGCCAGAAACCACAGGCGCTGCTGAGCAGACGACAACGTTTGCGCGCCCGTGCGTTCAAGGGCTGTGATGGCCGGGCGAGCCGCGGCCTGACTGGCTTGCAGCCGTTCGGCGAACGCCGCCAGAACCGGTGCGGCAAACAGCGTCGAAGGCGCCACTTCCAGCCCCAGCGCATGACGAACCTGCGCCAGCACGCGCATCACCAGCAGCGAGTGACCACCGAGGGCGAAGAACTGATCCTGACGCCCCACCCGCTCGACGCCGAGCACGTCGGCCCAGATTGCGGCGAGCGCGGTTTCCAGCGGGCCTTGTGGTGCCTGGTACTCCTGCTGATCGAACGCCTCAACGTCCGGCGCCGGCAGATTTGGCCGATCGACCTTGCCGTTGGCGGTCAGCGGCAGTGCATCGAGACGCACGAAGGCGGTTGGCACCATGTAGTCCGGCAGGCTGATTTGCAGTTGTTCGCGCAGTGAGCGCGGGCTCAGCGTTGAGTCTGGTTTTTCGCAGTAGTAGGCGACCAATCGCGGTTCACCGGGACTGTCCTGGCGCAGCAACACCACGCATTCGCGCACGCCCGGAATGTCCGCCAACCGGGTTTCGATTTCCCCCAGTTCCAGACGCAGGCCGCGCAATTTGGCCTGGGAATCGTTGCGGCCGAGGAATTCCAGTTGGCCGTCGGCCCGGTAACGCGCCAGATCGCCGGTGCGATACAGACGCTCGCCCGCCACGAACGGGCTGTCGATGAAACGCTCGGCGGTCAGTTGCGGCAGGTTCAAATAACCGCGCGCCACGCCGACGCCACCGATGTACAGCTCGCCCGCGACACCCTCGGCAACCGGTGCGCCGTCAACGTCGAGCAGGTAAATCCGGGTGTTGGGCAGTGCCCGGCCGATGGGCAGCACTGGGTCGATCTGGCTGTTTTCGGTGAGCTCGAAACAGGTGCTGTCGATGCTCGCTTCAGTCACGCCGTAGGCCTGGACGATCTGCACGCGATCACCGCACAGCCTGCGCAATTGCCGCGCGCTGTGGGCGGTCCAGATGTCGGAGCCGCAGACCACGGTGCGCAGGAACGACAGGTCGTGGCCGGTCTCTTCGACCCACGCCAACAGTGGATTGAGCAGCGCCGGCACGAAGTCGGCAAAGCCAATCTGCGACTCGCGCATCAGCCGATACAGAGCCGGCGGATCCATCAGAGTGTCCCGTGGGCAGAGCACCAGCGTGCCGCCAAAACCCAGCGCACGGATCAGGTCGGCGCTGAACACGTCGAAGGAAAAACCGGCCATTTGCAGGTGTTTGATCGGCTCGCCCAACTCATAGAGTTGCGCCCAGTCAGCGCTCACCGCAACCAGTCCGCGGTGCTCGACCATCACGCCTTTCGGGGTGCCGGTGGAGCCGGAGGTGTAGATCACGTAAGCCAGGTGCCGGGGTGTCAGGCCGATCGTGTGAGGATCGGGGTTGTCTGCCGGGAGCGAAGCCCAATCACTGGCGTCGGCCAGATCCAGCAGCGTCGGGGTGGTCGCCGACTGTTGGAGCGCCGCCCGCAAAACATCGCGCGCGTGGCCGTGGGTCAGTACCACCGGCGGTGCGCTGTCGGCCAGCATGTGCGCCAGCCGCGCCTGCGGATACGCCGGGTCCAGCGGCACATAGGCGCCGCCGGCCTTGAGCACCGCGAGTACGCCGACCAACATCTCCAGCGAACGCTCCAGACACAGTCCGACCGGCACGTCCGGCCCGACCCCGAGCTTGCGCAGGTGATGGGCCAACCGGTTGGCGCGGGTGTTCAGTTCACGATAACTGAGCGCCTCCTGCTGCCAGCGTACGGCGATGGCCTCGGGGTTGCGCCGCACCTGCGCTTCAAACAGGCCGTGCACGCACAGGTCTGCATCGAACGGTTTCAAGGAGCAAACGTCGGGCTGCGCGGGATTCGTCCCACGCAAGGAAGTGTTATCGAGCATCGGAGGCTACCGTCCATGACTACTTTATTTTTGTGATCAGGCCGGGACAAAAATGCCCCGCCAGTCAGGCCCCGGCATCAGATGCCGGCACGGTCATTCGAATTCAGGAGGATGGCGCGGCGCGCGCGTGCAGACTCGCGTTGAACGCGGGCACACGGAGAAATTCGGGGGGAGACAGGCTGGAGAAAAACGCCGCCGCGCGGTCGGCGCAGGCAACTGGAAAGTGGGCCGGATCATTGGCGACAGACGTCGCCCCGTTCATTGCATCGACGATTGCAAACCGCGTGACCAATTGAAACCTCGACTTCCATTTGAGGGTCAACGACGAGGAACAACCTGCGCGGGGATGACAGCGCCAGGGTGGTCCCGATCGGCTGCGACTGCCGGGTCTGTAGACACACGGCAATCTTCTGGCGCCGGGTTTGTGACCCGAAGCGCCGGCGGATAATAACCACGTTTTTTGTTAGGGAGGCAAACAAAATGTAGGAAATTTGCTAAATAAATATCGGACGTTTCCTACATGGTTGTGACGATGGCAAAGGGACAGGGATGTCAAAAATGCTCGTACACCGTACCGCCGTTTCCTGCAGGCCAAGGGCATCGAAAACCGCTGCAGCGTCTTGAGTGGCCAGCGAAAAAGTCACCGCGCGACCTACCTCGATAGCCGGGCGCTAACAAGCGCTAACAACGCATAACTGGCAGTCATTCGGCTGTGAAGGCAGGCTTGAATCTCACCGCTGAACGCCGGGCCACCTGCAAATCTTTCCGGCAGCCGCGCTCAGTCGAACGATGGTTTTGCGAGGGATTCGACCATGGCTGAAGGTTATCGCAACACTTGCCTGTGCGAGTCAGACCGGCTCGGCAACGACGAATTGTATGCCTTGGTCGCGGGCGCCGTCCGGCATGGCCGGGGTGAGGCGCAACAGCTGTTCGCGACGGTGACACCGTTGCTCATCGCCTTCTACGAAGGTCAGGTGCAGGCTGGGCGGATCCGTCGCGAAGACACCGGCAGCCTCGTCCAGCAAGCCTTCAGGGCGCTCTACCAGGAACAGGCCGCCCATGACCCGAGCTTTCCGTTTCGCGCCTGGCTGATCGAAATCGCCCGCTCGACCCTGCTCGACAATCTTGGCCATCGCGGCGCTGATGCCGTGGCCACGGCCGACGCGCTGGCGGGTGCATCTGCACGGGAATGTCATGAACCCACGCGGGCCACATGAACCGCCCTCCACGCTGTGAAATGCTTTTCAGGGAATGCCCATGATCGATATCGAAAAAACCCTCTACTCCGCACATACCTGCACCACAGGCGGCCGCGAGGGCACAGGACGCAGTGACGATGGCCGACTGGATCTCAAGCTGTCGCCCCCGGGTGCGCCCGGCTCCGGAACCAACCCCGAGCAATTGTTCGCCGTGTGCTGGTCGGCCTGTTTCCTCGGCTCACTGCGCCACGCCTGCAATGCGCGCAAGATCGTTTTTCCGGCCATGGCCGGGGTGGATGCTCAAATCGACCTGGTCCACGGGGAACAAGGTTTTTTCCTTAAGGCTCAACTGGCTGTGTCACTGCCGGATATCGAACCGCAAGTGGCGCTCCAGCTGATCGACGCAGCGCACCAGAACTGCCCCTACTCCAAGGCCACGCGCAACAACATCAAGGTCAGCATCACCCTCGCCTGATCCGTCTTTTGCCGACAGCAAAACGCCCAATCTTCCAACCACACCTTCGTACTATCCGGCGACACCAAGGTGCAATAGATCGCGCCCAAGGCTTTTGATGTGATGGCGGGAAACCGACAAAAGCCAGGAGTTGCGCATGAACAAGCTGACGACTGCCGCGGGCGCGCCCGTGGTTGATAACAACAACGTACAGACCGCCGGCCCCAGGGGCCCGATGCTGTTGCAGGACGTATGGTTGCTGGAAAAACTGGCGCACTTCGATCGGGAGGTCATTCCGGAGCGGCGCATGCACGCCAAGGGTTCCGGTGCGTTCGGCACCTTCACCGTCACCCATGACATCAGCCGCTTCACCAAGGCCAGGCTGTTTTCCAGCGTGGGCAAGACCACCGATGTGTTCGTCCGTTTCTCGACCGTGGCCGGTGAACGTGGCGCGGCGGATGCCGAGCGCGATATCCGTGGATTCGCCATCAAGTTCTACACCGAACAAGGCAACTGGGATCTGGTGGGCAACAACACGCCGGTGTTCTTTCTGCGCGACCCGTTGAAATTCCCCGACCTCAACCATGCGGTCAAACGCGACCCGCGCACCAACATGCGCAGCGCGCGCAACAACTGGGATTTCTGGACCTTACTGCCGGAAGCGCTGCATCAGGTCACGATTGTCATGAGCGATCGTGGCCTGCCGCGCACCTACCGCCACATGCACGGTTTCGGCAGCCACACCTTCAGTTTCATCAGCCCGGCGAACGAACGTTTCTGGGTGAAGTTCACCTGGAAGACTCAACAAGGCATCGAGAACCTGACCGATCAACAAGCCGCGACACTGATCGGCGATGACCGCGAAAGCGCCCAGCGCGACCTGTACAACGCCATCGAGGAAGGCCACTTCCCGCAATGGAAGCTCTACGTACAAGTGATGCCGGAGCTGGACGCCGAGACCTACCCAATCAACCCGTTCGACCTGACCAAAGTCTGGCCCCACGCGGATTACCCGTTGATCGAAGTCGGCGTGCTCGAGCTCAACCGCAACCCGGACAACTACTTCGCCGACGTCGAACAGGCGGCCTTCAACCCGGCCAACGTGGTGCCCGGCATCAGCTTCTCACCGGACAAAATGCTTCAGGCCCGGCTGTTCTCCTATGGCGATGCCCAGCGCTATCGCGTCGGCGTCAACCATCATCAGATCCCGGTGAACGCGCCGCGCTGCCGGGTCAACAGCTATCACCGGGACGGCCAGATGCGCACCGATGCGAACGCGGGAAGCACAATCGGCTACGAGCCCAACAGCTATGGCGAGTGGGCCGAGCAACCGGATTTCAGCGAACCGCCGCTGGCCCTCAAAGGCAGCGCCGGGCACTGGAATCACCGCGAGGACGACGACTACTTCTCGCAACCGGGCGCACTGTTCCGGGCCATGTCCCCCGCCCAGCAACAGGTCTTGTTCGAGAACACCGCGCGCTCGATCCATGGCGCCAGCGCCCAGACCCGGCAACGCCACATCGATAACTGCACCCAGGCCGATCCGGCATACGGTGCGGGTGTTGCACAGGCCATCGAAGCACTGGGCTGATCCGCAATGGCGTAAGCAAGGCAAGCAGGACAAGCAGGATTGATCCTGTTTGCCCTGCTGCCGTGGTCAGTCCTCTACGATGCTTTTCGCTTCAAGAAACGCCTCCAGCCCGGACACGCCAAATTCCCTGCCGATCCCCGACTGTTTGACCCCGCCAAACGGCGCCAGCAGCTCCGGTGCGATCCGGTTGATCAACACCGAACCGGCCTCCAGCCGCGCAGCGATGCGTCGGCCCCGTTCCGCCTCGCGGGTGAACACATACGCCTGCAATCCGTAGACACTGGCATTGGCGATGCGGATGGCGTGTTCTTCATCGTCATAAGCGATGATCGACAGCACCGGGCCGAAGATCTCTTCCCGGGCAATATCCATGTCGTTGCTGACGTCGGCAAACACCGTGGGCTTGACGAAATAGCCCTGGCTCAGCCCGGAAGGCCGGCCCTCCCCGCCGACGATCAATCGCGCGCCCTGCTCCAGCCCGCGCCGGATAAAACCCTGCACGCGATCAAACTGCGCCTGGTTGACCAACGGGCCGATGACCGTCGCCGGATCATGGGGATTACCGACCACTATGGCGTCGACCAAGCCTCTTACCCGTTCGATCACCTGCGGCAGGAGCGCGCGCGGCACCAACAGCCGCGTGCCGGCGACACAGGCCTGACCGTTGTTCATGAAGGCGGCATTCAGGGCCATGGGGATGGCCGCCTCGAGATCCGCGTCGTCGAGCACGATGGACGCCGACTTGCCGGTGAGCGACAGGCTCACCCGCTTCATGGTCTCGATACCCGCGCGGGCAATGAGTTTTCCGGTGGCGGTGGAACCGGTGAACGAAATCTTCGCGATGTGCGGGCTGGTGCTGATCTCGTCGCCCACTTCGCCGCCACGGCCCAAGACAATATTGATCACCCCGTTTGGCAGTTCCGCACGGTGCAAGGCGAGCGCGAGCACCTGGGTCTGCAACGGGCTGAGTTCGCTCGGCTTGATGACCGAGGCGCAGCCGCCGGCAATCGCCGCCGCCAGTTTGCTGCACACCGTACCGGCGGTGCTGTTCCAGGGGGCGAACAACGCGGACACCCCGACCGGTTCCATCACGACGCTTGCACGACCCACAGGCCGCACCAGCTCGTAGTTTTCGAGAATCTGCGCCGCGTTGGCGAAGGATTGCGAGGCGTACTGGCTGACCCATTGCGCACGGGCCAACGGTGCGCCGTATTCCTCGATAGCGGTGTCGCGTATCTCTTCGGTGCTCTCCAGCACCGCCGCCTGCAGGCGCTTGAGCATGTCGATGCGCTCGGCTTTCGAGGTGCGGCCCATCGTGACTTGCGCACGCTGGGCGGCGGCGATGGCTTGCCTGGCATCCTCGCGATTGGCCAGGGTGACCGTTCCGATGACGGACTCCGTCGCCGGGTTGATGCATTCGATCGTTTCGCGGCCCTGAACGGGCACGAACGCACCATCGATGTAGCTGTGCTTGATAGTCCACATGGCGATTTTCCCAAGGGTTGAAACAGCAACGCCCGGAACATCCGGGCGTTGATCAGGGCGACGGTTCAGTCGGGTAATGACTCGCGGCTGAAGGCTTGCACCTCCTGGACCAGACCACGAGCGGCCATTTCCACCAGTTGCCGGCCTTTTTCCGGCGAAGCCTGGGCCGGGTCCGAGCCCATGCGGCCGTCCGGGTGACGGGCACGGAAATCCGCCGCTTCCCGGATCGGCCCCCAATTGGCGATCTGCGGCGAATAGTCGGCCGACTTGATGGAATCGGGGTAGGCCCATTGGGTCACGGCGATTTCCGAAGGCGTGGCATGAATGCCGTGGCCGGTCGGGAACTGGTCACGGGCCAGCTCGTTCACCCCTTCCAGATCCCACCAGTTGCACAGCTTCAGGGCGAACCCGGCCTTGCGGCGGGCGAAACTCGCTTCGGCGTACAGCTCCGAAAATGCCGCTTCGATTGACGCGATGTTGCCGCCGTGGCCATTGAGGAAAAAGATCTTTTCAAAGCCGTGGGCGGCCAGCGAACGGGTCCAGTCGGCGATGGCGGCGATGAACGTCGAGGGCCTGAGCGAGATGGTGCCGGGGAAGCCGAGGTGATGTTGCGCCATGCCGATGTTGAAGGTCGGGGCAATCAGGATATCGGCGTTTT
Organism: Pseudomonas sp. NFIX49; assembly: GCF_900115915.1. NCBI lineage: Bacteria > Pseudomonadati > Pseudomonadota > Gammaproteobacteria > Pseudomonadales > Pseudomonadaceae > Pseudomonas > Pseudomonas sp. NFIX49. Next base: position 412,900 of record NZ_FOYE01000007.1, read on the forward strand.
TCTGCGCTTCATGGGCGATGATTTCCGGGCACATCCAGTCGGTGCCCAGCAGGCCGGTCGGCCCGTGCTGTTCGTTGGAACCGATCGGGATGACGATGGTGCGGCTGCGTTCGAGGAATTGGGCGATTTCGGACCAGGTCGATAGGTATAAAAGCATCAGGATTCTCACTCTTCGAAGGTTCCTCGCGGAACGAGGCTGGGTGTTCAGTGCACCTGCAACAGCAGTGTCATTGATACCACCCGCCTCCCTTCGACGACAGAATACGAAGGTATCGGAATCGCCGAAACGCGCTAATCGCGAACGAGAAATTCACGGGGCGATTCGCCCATCACTCGCCTGAACATCGCACTGAAGGCACTCTGGCTGGCGTAGCCCAGATCCCGGGCAATCACCCCGACGGATTGCCCCTTGTCGAGCCGATCGATAGCGGTCGCCAGCCGTACCTGCTGCAGCCAGTGGCGGAAATTCAGACCGGTTTCATTGACGAACAGGCGTATCAGCGTGCGCGAACTGGCGCCGACCCGGTCAGCCCAGTAACCGATCGAATGGTCTTGACCGGGGTCTTGCAGAATCGCCTCGCACACAGTGACCAGACGCCGGTCGAGCGGCCACGGCACTTCGATCGGCAACGTCCGCGCCGCCTGCAACTCACTGAGTATCAGGGCCACGATGTGTGCGTTACGGCCCTCCTGCGGGTATTCGATCGGTTGCTCGGCCAGGGCCAGAATCAACTCGCGCAGCAGTCCGGGGATCTCCAGTACTTTGCAGTGATGGCCCAGCTCTGCGCAGGCTTGCGGCTCGATGTAGATCGAGCGCATCTTGACCGCGCTCAGCATCAACTGGTCGTGGATCATTCCGGGCGGAATCCACAGCGCCCGTTTCGGCGGCAGGATCCACAAGCCGCGCTCGGTGGCCACCCGCATCACGCCGTTCGAGGCATACAGCAACTGCCCGTGCCGATGCACGTGCGGCTCGTTGTATTCGCCGGTGGCCTGATCACGCACCAGCACGGTCATCACTCGCGGCACGTCCTGATAATCGGGATAACGTTCGCTGCGCGGCGCGGAATCACGCTGGGCGATGATCTTGCGCACCTCCTGCTTCATCGCTGGAGTCTCCTGAAAACAGACCTTGATCGTGTTAAAGCGGCGATTGTCACTTTGGCGACAAACCCTGGCATTTGCCATGGCCGGTCCATTGTTAGCCTTGCGCTCATTGTTCATCAATGAGGCCTTTCCCATGGCAATCACCCGCAATCTCTCCGGCCACCAGCAGAGCGTCACGGCGGTGATCGGCCTGCTGATCCTGTCCATCGCCCTGCGGCCGCCGATCATTTCGGTGGGGCCGATTCTGCTGTTGATCCAGCAGCACTTCCAGTTGAGCTACACCCAGGCCGCGCTGCTGACCTCGATTCCCGACGTCTGCATGGGCGTGTTCGCGCTGGTGGTTCCGAGCCTGGCCCGGCGCTTCGGGATCGATCGCAGTGTGGTTGTCGCCCTGACGTTGTTGGGCGCCTCGACCTTGTTGCGGGCGATCTCGCCGAATGCATTCTTCCTGCTCGGCAGTACGTTCTTCGCCAGCATCGGCATTGCGGTTGCCGGCGCGATGACCGGCGCGTGGATCAAGACTCACTTTGCGCAACGCCCGGCGCTGTTCATGGGCATCTATGCCGGCGGCTTGAGTCTGGGCGCGACCCTCGCGGCGGTGCTCAGCGCACCGATTGCCGAGCTGGCGCAAGACTGGCGAGTCAGCGCCGGAGTCTGGAGCGTGCTGTGCCTCACCGCCATCGCCAGTTGGGTGTGGATGGCACGGCGTTTTGCGACACCGGCGCCCACCGTGAAATCGCCATCGAGCCCGAGCAAACGCCTGCCCTGGGGCAATCCGCAGGCCTGGCTGATCGCGTTGAATTTCGGTGCCGGGCAATTCGTGGTCTACGCCCTCTTCGCCTGGATGGCGCCCGCCTCGGTGGAAGCGGCCACATCGAGTGTTTCCCCGGGCGTCCTGCTGGGCATTTTTACTGCAGTGTTCGCTGTGGCCAGCGTGGGTGCGGGGCTGATTCCGGGCAAGGCCCACGACCGGCGCGGTTTGCTCGGGTTGTCGGCGTTGCTGGCCCTGCTCGGGGTGGGCGGGATGGCGTTCCTGCCGGCGTACTGGCCGATGCTGTATGTGGTGCTCGCGGCCATCGGCCTGGGCATGGGCTTCACCGTGGCCATGACCTTGCCGCTGGATCACGCCCGCACCAGCGAACAGGCCGGATTGTGGACGGTGTTCATGTTGTTCATCGGTTACCTGATCGCCGCGCTCGGGCCGTTGCTGTTCGGTGCCCTGCGCGAATACGCCGGACACTATGGCCCGGCGTACACCTTGCTGTTCGCGGTACTGCTGTTGATGCTCGGCATCACGCCCCTGCTCAGACTGGCACCGGCAACTTCGCCGCAGGTGTCCGTTGCCTGAGCGGGGGGTGACAGACCTGCGACGCGCCTCGGCACGTCGCAGGGTTTCAGTTGGCGGCCGCGGCTTTTTCAATCAGCCGCGCCACCGGTGCCGGATTCGACACCATCACCACGTGCGAGGCGCCCTTCACCACCTCAACGGCCTTGGCATCTGCACGCTTGGCCATGAACGCCATCGCCTGGGGCGGGATGTTCTTGTCCTTGTCGCCGTAGATGTACCACGACGGAATGTGCTTCCAGGCAGGTGTTCCGGCCTGCTCGTTCAGCGCCGCTTCGGTGACCGGACGTTGAGTAGCCGCCATCAGCGCCGCTTGTGCAGCCGGGACGTCGGCGGCGAATTGATCGTGGAACTTGCTCTGCTGGATGTACAGGTCCTTGCCGCCGTCGGCCAGCGCAACGGGTGGTGCCAGCGTTGGTCCGAGGGTGCTGCCGGGAAACTTGCCGGCCAGCCCGGCAACGGTTTCACCGGCCTCTGGGGCAAACGCGCTGACGTAGACCAGCGCTTTGATATTGGCATGATCGTTGGCCGCATCACTGATGACGTTGCCGCCATAGGAATGACCGACCAGCACCACCGGCGACTGGATGCTGCTGAGCAACGCCGATACCGCTGCGCCATCGCTCTTGACGCCGCGCAGCGGATTGGCGGCGGCGATCACCGTGTAGCCGTCCTTCTCGAGAATCTTCGCCACGCCGTTCCAGCTCGACGCGTCGGCAAATGCGCCGTGCACCAGCACGACCGTGGGTTTGGCGGTTTGGGCGAAGGCATTGGCGCCCAGGCACAGGCCCGCAGCGATGCTCAGTGCAATCAGTGTTTTTTTCATCTGGATGTTCCTCGTATGACGGATTCAGGGGGCGTATCGGGTGAAGACAAAATCGTGGTTCTGCACCCGCGCCTGATGGCAGGCAAAGCAGGTCTGGTGCTGGGCTTCGTCGGCGGGTTTGCCGTTGATGAAACGGCCGAATCCCCAGCCACCGGTCGAGGCGTATTTGCGCGAGTCCTTGACCATCACCTGAACGGTGGTGGCCGCCCCTGGAATCGAGGCCGGTTCGAATTCCGGCGACTGCACGTGTTTCCACGCCAGCTTCACCAGCACCGTGCCGTCGGGAAACGGCAACGTCGCGCTCTGGTAAGCCTTGATCGCCCGGTCATTGCCCAGCACCGCACGCAGTTCATCCAGCGGCGCGGCTTCCTGGGCCGGGGCAATCAGCGTCCACTGCCGATAGTTTTTCGGCAGCTTCACGCCGTAGATCGGCGAGGCATCGCCGTCATCGGCCTCGCCCAACGCGACACCGGTGGCCGCCAGTGCCGCGAGCGCAATGGCCGCTGGCAGCACGGCCCAATGGTTGAATTTCATGGTCGGATCCCCTTCGGCCGGCAATCAGAGATGATCGGCATCGATCACCGCCTGGGCGAACGCTTGCGGCGCTTCCTGCGGCAGGTTGTGGCCGATGCCGCCGCTGATCAGCCGGTACTCGTACTTGCCGGTAAAGCGTTTGGCGTAGGCCTCGGCCGGTGGGTGCGGCGCACCATTGGCGTCGCCTTCGAGGGTGATGGTCGGCACGCTGATCGAGGGGAATGCCGCCAGTTTTTTCTCCAGCGGATCGTATTGCGCTTCCCCTTTGATCAGCCCCAGGCGCCAGCGGTAGTTGAAGATCGACACGGCGACGTGATCCGGGTTCTGCAACGCGGCGGCGCTGCGCTCGTAAGTCGCGTCGTCGAAGTTCCACTTCGGCGAGGCCAGCTGCCAGATCAGTTTGGCGAAGTCGTGGGTGTTCTTTTCGTAGCCCAGACGACCGCGTTCGGTCGCAAAGTAAAACTGATACCACCACTGCAACTCCGCCGCCGGCGGCAGCGGCGTCTTGCCCGCTTCCTGGCTGCCGATCAGGTAACCGCTCACCGCCACCAACGCCTTCACCCGCTCGGGCCAGAGCGCGGCGACGATGTCGGCGGTGCGCGCGCCCCAGTCATAGCCGCCAAGCACGGCCTGTTTGATCTTCAGGGCGTCCATGAAGTCGATCAGATCTTTGGCCAGCGCCGCCGGCTGGCCGTTGCGCACGGTTTTGGCGGACAGGAAACGCGTGTCGCCATAGCCGCGCGCGTAGGGAATCAGCACCCGATAGCCTTTCTGCGCCAGTGCCGGCGCCACGTCGGTGTAGCTGTGAATATCGTAGGGCCAGCCGTGCAGCAGGATGACCACCGGACCGTCGGCCGGACCGACTTCGGCGTAGGAAACGTCCAGCAGTCCGGCCTTGACGTGTTTCAGCGCGCCGAACGAAACATTCGTGCCGGCGGTAATGGCGTCAATCTTGCCGGCGGGCACTCCGGCGGCGCTGGCGTATGCCGAAGCGATGCCCAGCGCAAGCGCCAGGATCGAACCGGCGAGCACGCGCCGGGATGGGGTTACAGCGTTAAAGTCAGTCATGCCGAGTCTCCCTCGTGAACCGCCGGGCGGCGGTTCCGGGCTTTGTGGTCAAGGGCTTAGGGTTGAAGGGCTTGCGGATTGAAGGGTCAGCGGGCTGCCTGCGCAGCGGTTTTCTGCGCAGCCGCGCGCAGTGGCCGGAAGGCTTCGCGCAGTTCTTCGCTGAACAGTTGCGGTTGCTCCCATGCCGCGAAGTGACCGCCCTTGCTGACTTCGCTGAAGTAGGCCAGCGACGGATAGGCGCGCTGCGACCAGACTTTCGGCGCGCGGTAGATTTCGTGTGGGAACACGGTGATCGCCACCGGCACCTTGATGTCGGCAGTCTTCTGCGCGGCGGCGCTGAAGTTATTGTTGTTGTTCTCCCAGTAGAAACGGGAGGACGACGCCCCGCTGTCGGTCAGCCAGTAGAGGCTGATGTCATCGAGCATTTCATCGCGGCTCAGGACTTTCTCGGGCTGACCGTCGCTATCGGTCCACGCGGCGAATTTTTCATACATCCACGCTGCCGTGCCGGCAGGCGAATCGGCCAGCAGATAACCGATGGTCTGCGGTCGGGTCACCATCATTGCGCCGTAGGCGGCGTTGCGACCGAAGAACTGGCTGAGCGAATTGAAGGCCGTCACCTCCGGCGCGGTCAGCCCTGCCGGGGCCGGATCGCCGCTGTTGATCGGCTTGACCAGTTCCGGCGGCACGGTGGCCGGCATGTTCAGGTGGATACCCAGCAAACCGGGCGGCGCCAGGCGACCCAGCGCATCGGAAATCACCGAGCCGTGATCGCCGCCCTGGGACACGTAATGGCTGTAGCCCAGACGTTTCATCAACACATCCCAGGCCTTCGCCACCCGGTCAGGCCCCCAGCCGAGCTCGGTCGGTTTGCCGGAAAAACCATGGCCGGGAATCGACGGGATCACCACATCGAACGAGTCCTCGACCTTGCCGCCATAGGCCACGGGATCGGTCAGCGGGCCGATGGTCTTGAGAAATTCGAACTGCGAACCCGGCCAGCCGTGGGTGAGGATCAGCGGCATCGCATTGGGATTGCGCGAACGCACGTGGATGAACTGGATGTCGACGCCGTCGATGGTGGTCACAAACTCCGGCAAGGCGTTGAGCTTCGCTTCAGCCTTGCGCCAGTCATAGCCGTCGCCCCAATACTTCACCAACGCCTGGACCTGCGCCAGTTGCACTCCCTGGGACACGTCGCCGACCGTTTCCTTATCCGGCCAGCGAGTGTCGGCGATGCGTTTGCGCAGGTCGCTCAATTTCGCTTCGTCCACATGGATGGTGTACGGGCGAATGGCTTGCGCCGGATCCGCTGCCGGGGTCGCGGCCCAGACGCCGCTGCTGCCAGCGAGTACGGCAACGCCGAGCGCGCCGCCCCTGATGGATGACGCCAGGCAATGGCGCCAGGTAAGACCGGACGAAACCGCAACCATGATGGATCTCCTTGTAGTCATTATTCGAAAGGCATCGCCAATCGGATCAGACCACTGCGCTGGCACCGGGGCGATTACACGATGGTGTCGGTCGATACCTTGGTATGACGCGCTGGCCCGGCGCGCAAAAACGCGCTCGAACTCAGCAGCGGTTAACGGGCAGAATGCGGCGGGGAAACGGCCCAATTGAATGACAGACCTGAACAAGGATTGCGGATGCGTGGGGAAACAGCGCTCGAACGCCTGAGCAGTACGCCATCGACCACTTCTCCGTGGTGGGTGATCGGGCTGTGCATGCTGTTCAACGTGATCGACGGACTCGACGTGATGGCCATGGCCTTCACCGCCAGCCGGGTTGCGGCGGAGTGGGCGTTGAGCGGCGCGCAACTGGGCCTGTTGTTGAGCGCAAGTCTGGTCGGGATGGCGCTCGGTTCGCTGCTGGCCGCGCCCAGGGCCGACCGCTTCGGGCGCAGGCCTTTGTTGCTCGCCGGCCTGCTGCTCAGCGGCCTGAGCATGTTGCTGTCGTTCTGGAGCCCGGATCATCACGTGTTGATGTTCCTGCGTTTGCTGACCGGCATCGGCACGGGGGCAGTGCTGGTGGGGGCGAACGTGCTGACGTTCGAACACGCCGGTCCGCAGCGACGCAATCTGGCGATCGCACTGCAATCCCTCGCCTTTGCGATGGGCGCCAGTCTGGGCGGTGTGCTGGCCCATGTATTGAATGATTTGATGGGCTGGCGGTATGTCTTTCTGGCCGGGGGTTGCATCACGCTGGCGGCGGCATTGGTCGGTGTCTTCTGGCTGCGAGAATCGCCGTCATTTCTGGCACTTGAACACCGCGCGCCTATTCCTCCACTGTCGCCTGACGACGTCAGCCGGCCGTTTTCGCCCGGTCAATGGCAACAGACTCTATCGCTGGCACTGGCACTCTTTCTGTTGATGTTCTGCTTTTACTTCGTGATGAGCTGGACGCCGGCCCTGTTGGTCGACAATGGCTTTACCGACCAACAAGGCGCCCGGATCGGGATGCTGTTGGCGCTGGGTGGCATGCTCGGCGCCCTGCTGCTGGGACTGGCGGCCAATCGTTACGGCTGCCGACGTTTGCTGTCGGGTTTTCTGCTGCTCAACGCCGCCCTGCTGCCATTGATGCTGCCGGCCACTCGCGTCCCCGGTCTGGCGACACTCGTGGCGGTCACGCTGGGGCTGATGCTCAATGGTGCAGTCGCGGCTCTGTATGTGCTGGCCCCTCAAGCGTTCTGCACGTCGGTCCGCACGACCGGCGTCGGAGTGGTGCTGGCGACGGGGCGTCTGGGGGCGATCATTTCGCCGGTGGTCGCCGGGTTTCTGCTGGATGCCGGATGGACCGCACAACACCTGTTCACGTTTTTCGCCGGTAGCCAGGTGTTGGCGGCCCTGCTGATCTGGCGTGGCGTCAAGGGACGATGATCAGCTTGCCCGTCGTGTTGCGCGACTCGATATCGCGATGGGCCTGTTGCGCATCATCCAGTGAATAACGCTTGCCGATCACGGCTTTCAGTTTGCCGGCACTGACCCACGCGAACAGTTGCCGGGATTTTTCCAGCAGCACCTCGCGGTTGCGCACGTAGTGCATGACCGAGGGATACGTCAGCTTGATGCTGCGCGGCATGCTGAAGATATCGATCGGCGGGATCGGGTTCATGAACGGTCCGTACAAGGCCAGGGTGCCGAAATAATCCAGCATCTCCAGCGAATCGGCGAACCCTTCCGCGCCGGTGCCGTCGTACACCACATTCACCCGCTGCCCGTCGGTCAGGCGCATGACCTGGGCGGCAATGTTTTGCGCTCGCCCGATCACCACATAGTCCGCCCCCGCCGCGAGCACCGCCTCGACCTTGTCGGCATGAGAAACCCGGCCTATGACCTTGCCGCCCAGCAGCTTGATCAACTGGGTCAGCATCAGCCCCACGCCCCCCGCCGCCGCATGCACCAAGGCTACGTCGCCCGGCTGGATCGCGTGCACCTTGTCCACCAGATTGCTGGCGGTCAGGCCCTGCATCATCAGGCTGGCGGCGGTGGCGAAGTCGATCTCATCGGGCAACGGCACCAACTGGCTGACCGGGGCGATCACCTGTTCGGCGTAGCTGCCCGGCACGTAATGCCAGGCCACGCGGTCACCGACAGCGAACTCCGTCACCTGCGGGCCGCTGGCCAGGACGACGCCGGCGCCTTCTGCACCCAGCGTCAGCGGCAGTTCCCAGGCAGCGCCGAGCCCGCGTCGGGCACCGGTGTCCATGAAATTGATACCCGCCGCCATGACCTTGACCAGGACTTGCCCGGGCCCCGGTTCTGCCAGTTGAATGTCCTGCACCGTCAACACTTCGGGCCCGCCAAAGGCCTGGATAACCACTGCTTTCATCATGTTCTGCCCTGTCATCGGGACGACCGGTCCTGCTGCCTTTCGGGTGGCAGGAGCGCGGACGTCACGTTGCTTTCACTCAACGTCGAAGGACGTTGAAACCAGGGCCAAGGCTGCGCGGCGGATGTATCCCGGCGGTTTCGCCAACCCGGCGCTGTGCATGCTTGTATGGCTAGAGGGGCGGTAGATACAGTGGCTTACAAAAGCGCCACTGTGATGCCCATCGCAGTGTGCAATGTCGGCCGATATTCGCCACGGGCGACACCAAAGTATGATGGGCGAGTGCCATCCGAAGGCGCATCTTTGTTCAACGGTGACTGCACACAATGAGAATCGGTATGACGAACGAGCAGGAGCGCGTCATCGAGGACGGTCCAGGCCGCGCGGGTGACGCGGTCATGCCGGCGCCGGGGATCGACTCGATCATCGACAGCATCCCGGCCATGGTCGCCTTCATGACGCCGTCCGGTGAGCTGGAACAGGTGAACCGGCAAATCATGGAGTACATCGGCGCCCCGCTGCATGAACTGAAAAACTGGCAGGCCAGCGAGACCGTGCACCCGGACGACCTGCCCTCGGTCATCGCTGCCTGGATGCACTCGGTCAGTACCGGCACGCCCTATGAAAACGAGCACCGGATTCGCCGCGCCGACGGTGTCTATCGCTGGTTCCATGTGCGCGGCCTGCCGATCAGAGACAGTGCAGGCACCATCACCCGCTGGTGCGTGCTGCAGGTCGATATCGATGAGCGCCGGCGGGACAAGGCCTTGATCGCCAGTGCCCTGGCCGAAGTCAGCGCGTCGGAAGAACGTCTGCGCGGGATCATCGACGCCGTTCCCGGTTTTGTCTGGAGCGCCTCGCCGGAAGGCAACGTCGGCTTCGTCAATCAGCGCTGGTGCGACTACACCGGCATGTCCGTCGAACAAGCCTGCGGTGACGGCTGGACGGCGTCCATCCACCCCGACGACGCACCGGGCCTGGCGGTTTATTGGCAAGGGATTCTGCAATCGGGCAACGCCGGTGAATACGAGGCCCGACTGAGACGCTTCGACGGCGTTTACCGCTGGTTCCTGATCCGCGCCGTGCCCCAGCGTGATGACACGGGGCGGATCGTGCGCTGGTACGGCGAGAACACCGATATCGAAGACCGCAAACGGGCGGAAGTCTTTCTGGCCAAGGCCCAACGCCTGAGCGCCACCGGTACGTTTTCCTGGCGGGTGAGCACCGACGAGATCACCTGGTCGGACGAGGTCTACCGCATCCTTGAACTGGACCCGGACACGCCGCCCGGCTTCGAGGCGATCTATCGCCGCGTGCATCCGGACGACATCTCCAGCCATCGGGAAATGATCAAGCGCCAACGCCGCAAGGGGCGCGACTTCGAACACGAGCACCGGCTGCTGATGCCCGACGGCACGGTGAAATACGTGCGGCTGGTGGCGCACTCGATCGCCCATGCGCCCGATGGCTTCGAATACATCGCCGCCCTGCAGGACATCACCCAGCGCCGGCTCGCCGAAGAGGTCTTGAGCAAGGCGCGCTCGGAACTGACGCACCTGGCCAGGGTCGCCAGCCTTGGCGCGGTCACGGCGTCGATTGCCCACGAGGTCAATCAACCGCTGGCCGGCATCATCACTAACGCCAGCACCTGCCTGCGCATGCTCGGCGCCGACCCGCCGAATGTCGATGGCGCCAGGGAAACCGCGCGCCGCACCATTCGCGACGGCAACCGCGCGGCCGATGTGATCAATCGACTGCGGGCGCTGTTCTCGAAGAAAAGCATCACCCTTGAAAACGTCAATCTGAATGACGCGGCACGGGAAGTCATCGCCATGCTGCTGGGCGAGCTGCAACGCAACGGCGTGGTGCTGCATCCGCAATTTGCCGAAGCGCTGCCGCTGGTCAGGGGCGACCGGGTTCAGCTTCAACAGGTGATCCTCAACCTGATCATGAATGCCGCCGAGGCCATGAGCGCGATCCACGACCGGCCCCGACAATTGATCGTCAGCACCGGTCTGGGCTCGGACGAGAGCGTTTACCTGGCGGTGAAGGACAGCGGCAACGGCGTCGATCCACAGGACATCGAACGCATTTTCAACGCTTTCTACACCACCAAAAGCTCGGGCATGGGCGTCGGTCTGTCCATCAGTCGCTCGATCATCGAGCGCCACGATGGGAAGCTGTGGGCCAGCGCCAACGACGGCCCGGGTACGACGTTTACCTTTGCCATCCCGCATTCGACGGACTTGCCGCAAACCGATAACCGCGACCTCGCCGATCGCACCGTGGAGAATGATTGATGGGTACGCATTTGCTCGTATCGGTGGTCGATGACGACGAATCGGTTCGTGAATCACTGCCTGACCTGATCAAGGAGTTCGGCTTCGCCGTCCAGGCGTTTGCCTCGGCGCAGGCGTTTCTGGCATCGCCCTATCTGGACCTGACCCATTGCCTGATTCTCGACGTTGCCATGCCCGGCATGTCGGGACCTGATCTGCAACGGGAGCTGCTTCGGCGTGACTATCGCATTCCGGTGATTTTCATCACCGCGCACGGCGACGCCAGCGAACAGGCGAAGCTGCTGAACAGTGGCGCCGTGGAGTGCCTGTTCAAACCGTTCAGCGAAGCCCAATTGCTCAAGGCCCTGAGCGCCGCCCTGCCCCTCGATTGAGCGTGAAGCCGAACAGAACAAGGAATCGACATGTTGAACGCGAACAACGCAATCGCCCCTTCCCGTGGAGCATTACCGATGAGTGATGTCACGCCCGTCGTATTCGTTGTCGATGACGACATTTCCGTGCGCGAGTCGCTGGAGCTGATGATCCGCTTCGCCGGATGGCAGCCACGGCTGTTCGAGTCCGCGCAGGACTTTCTCGACGCGCCCCGGGCGCTGGTGCCCAGTTGTCTGGTGCTGGACATCAACCTGCCCGACCTGAACGGCCTGGATCTGCAGACCGCCCTGGCCGATGAGCGCCACAACATGCCGATCATCTTCATCACCGGCTACGGCGATATTCCGCGCACGGTGCGGGCCCTGAAGGCCGGCGCGGTGGAGTTTCTGACCAAACCGTTCAACGACGAGGTGATCCTCAGCGCCATGGCCGATGCGCTGCAAAGCAGTCGCGTGGCGCTTGAGGGGGAAAAGAATCTGCGCGCACTGCTCGAGGCCTACAAGACCCTGACGCCGCGCGAGCAGGAAATCATGGCCTCGGTGGTCAGCGGACGGCTGAACAAGCTGATTGCCGCCGATCTCAACATCAGCGAAATCACCGTCAAGGCCCATCGCGGCAAGGTGATGCGCAAGATGAAGGCCCGTTCGCTGGCGGACCTGGTGAAAATGGCCGCCCTGATTACGCCGGAGTAGCGGGCAGGCTCTGCCAGAAGCTTTCCAGCCGACGCAGATCAAGGCTGTCGAAGCCTTCCGAAGCCCGCTCGCGACAGGCGCCGAGCAACGTCCGGGCCTGATCCGGCTGACCCTGTTCAAGCCAGAAACGGGCCAGATCCATCGATGACCGCAACTCCCACGCCCACGCGCCCTGCTCGCGGCTCAGCGCAATGGAATCCTCAAGAACCGCCAATATGGCCTGCTCATCATCGGCCTGGATAACCTTAAGAATACCGGCCTTGATTCGCAGTAATTCCGGCAGCGCAAAGGCATCACCGCTTCGGCGGCAGTGATCGATGGTGCTGTCGACCAGGGTCAGTGCCTTTGGGTGTTGACCCACCAGCATCAGGCCTTCGGCCAGTGCGATTTCGAATGAGGTCGTGAGCAGTTCGTAACGCATGCCCCGCAACCGCGCCAGACTTTCCTCCAGCATGGCAACTGCTTCGCCGGGTTCCTCGGCGCGGATGGCGATCGCCGCGCGCAACCCGTGGCAGGCGGCAATGTAAGGGCCGAGTGCGTTGGTTTCGGCGATGGCGCTGAACCGCTCGAGGCTCGCGGTGGCCTTCGCCAGATCACCGGTCCAGATATAGATGCACAAGATCCAGACCATGGCGATGCAGTAAGTGACCGGATGCTGCAGCGCGAATGCTTCGGCCTCGATCTGCTCGGCCAAGCGCCGGGCCTGATCGGGATAGCCCTGCAGCCAGAGTGACCGCGCCAGCGCCAGGCCCGTGCGATTGCGGTGATCGAAGCCGTAGTAAATCGTGTTGCTGGGATGGGATGGCAAGCTGTTGCGCAGCGAGCTTTCCAGTTCCTGGCGGGCCAGACGCTGATTGCCGAGCAGATGATGGGAGATGCCGGTCAGCGATGCGGCAATCGCGATGGCGGCGGGCTCGTTGAGGATGTTGCCGACCACCGCGGCCTGCTCCGCCCAGGCCAGCGACGACGGGAAATCACCGATGCGCTCGTAGAATATCTGCAAGCGGCCCAGCAACCTCAGCTGAGATCCGTAGTCGTTCAGCGCGACGGCAATGTCTTGGGCTCGGAGCAAGGCTTTTTCGGCGGCTTCACTGTTGCCTCGGGTGAACATCAGGACCAGACCGAGCGCGGCTTGCAGTTCCATTTCGGTGGGCGTGCCGTAGTACCCCAGTTCCAGCAGTTCCACCGCCCGGGAGCACCAGGTGCGGCACTCGACCAGCAAGGAAAAATGCAGGAACAACGGCGCGCTCGCAGCCGCCAGCGGCAACGCCAGTCCCGGATCACCGTGGGGCCCGAAGCTCCATTCCAGCGCACCGCGAACGTTGCCCAACTGGCTGGCCAGACGCGCCGAGTGGCGGAAAATTTCGTCGGGCGCAGTCCCCAGATGGCCGAGCAGATCCATGTAAAACGCCGCGTGCCGGAACGCCAGCGCATTGACCTCGGCTTCTCCCCGCGCCGCCAGTTTTTCCCGGGCGTAGGCACGCGTCATCTCGAGCAAGCGATACGAATCCGTCGAGTCGCTGTGATCGACCGTGACCAGCCCCTTGCACACCAGATCATCAAGGATCGCCGCCGCCGTGGCGCTTTCGTGTTGCGACTCGGCCACCACCTGAGCGGCGGCTTCCTGGGAGAACGGCCCGACGAAGACCGAAAACCGCTCCAGCGCCAGGCGCTCTTGCTGCGACAGCAGGTCATAGCTCCAGTCGAGCATGGCGCGCAGGGTCTGATGCCGTGGCACGGCAGTTCTGCGCCCCGACCAGCCCAGCGAAAAACGCTCGCCGAGCAGCGCGTGGGTGGCCTTCAATCCGTGGCTCGCGACCCGCATCGCCGCCAGTTCGATCGGCAGCGCCATGCCCTCCAGCCGCTGGCAAATGTCCGCAATCATTTGCCCTCCGCCCGCTTCCAGCAACAGCGCGGCATTGCTCGACGACGCGCGTTCGACAAACAGCTTGATGGCCGGAAATGCCAGCAACTCCGCAACCGAGAGGTGTTGCGGCTCACGGGGAAACTCCAGCGGATTGAGCCAGTGCACGTATTCGCCACGCACCCGCAGCGGCTCGCGACTGGTGGCCAGAACCCCGACCTGCGGCGCGGTGTCGCTGATCTGCTCCAGGAGCGTCGACACCGCGTCGATAAGGTGTTCGCAGTTGTCGATCACCAGCATCAGCCGCTGCTCACGCAAATGCGCGAGCAGTACAAACATCGGGTCTTCCGCCTGCACCGGGATGTCCAGCGATCGGGCCAGCGCCGACGGCACCAGCGCGCAGTCTTCCACTTGCGCCAAATCGACGAAACTGACGCGCTCATAACCCTGGGCGGCGATGCGGTGCGCCACTTCGATGGCCAGGCTGGTCTTGCCGACGCCGCCGGGGCCGACGATGGTAAACAGCCTCGGTTGCTGCATGTGGTCGATGACCAGTTGCAGATCGGTCTCGCGGCCGATCAATTTTGCCCGTGGCGGCAGACTGCAAACGCCATCAGTGGCTCGGGGCGCGATGGGCGCCGGTTGAACAGCGGTCTGTTTTCTTTCCAGCGGCGCGACGAAGGCATAACCCACGCCGACCTGGGTCGCGATGTAACGCGCCTGTTCCTCGCCATCCCCGAGAATCCGCCGCAGGCCGGTCATGTGAAAACGCAGGCTGCCTTCGGCCACCACGCTGTCGGGCCAAACCTTGTCGATCAGGTCGTATTTGGACAGCACGCGCCCCGGTTGCTCGAGCAAGGCGATTAGCAGATCCAGCGCCCGCCCGCCGATCTCGACCGCCACCCCGTTGCGGGTCAGCAGCCGTTTGCCTGGAACGACACAGAACGGACCGAAAATGAATTGGGTCGTGAGGGATTCGTGCAATGCGTCCGGAAAAGACTCCACGAGGATCGATCTCTCTAAAAAACGTAGGGGGCGGCGCCGGTTACAGACAGCCGGCGCAGGCCCTTTGCATGATAGGAGTTTTGCATGGTCGTTCAAGCACGGCACCGGCAGAGAGAGAACCTCACCCCTTTATTTCCCCTTTGCGAATGGCAATTTTGATGGCCTGAGCGGTGGTGGCCACGCCGAGATGCCGACGGGCCGAACGCAGGTGATTTTCCACTGTACGGCCGGACAAGCCGAGCGTGGCAGCAATGTCGGCCTGTCGCCGACCGGCGGCGACCCACGCCAGCACTTCGCGCTCACGGGTCGAGAGTTTCCCGGCTGTCTCGTCCAGCGGCGCTTCGAGCAAGCGTCGTGCCGAGTGAAACGCCACCGTGGCGAGCATGCCCAACGCCAGACGAACCCGCGCCGAGGCATCGATCTGTTCGCCTCCCAGGCTCATGGCGCCTTCAAGCCCTTGCGGGCCGAAGACCGGAATCTGCAATCCATGCACGCCCGGGCCACTGGGCACGCGAACCAGCCGATAAAGTTCGCCGCTCTCCTCCTGCACCTTGCTCCAGAAGAACGATTCGCGGGCGTCCAACAGGTGGCGAGTTACTGGGCAGCGCTGAACGTAGGTTTCGGCGTCGACGCCAGTGCCATCACCAAACCAGTCGCCCTCCACCCAGTAAATGCGCTCGACCACGTCCTCCGACGCCGAGGTGGCGGAGAACAGGACGAATCGATCGTAACCATAGGCCCCGGCGAAACCGCGAACGGCCTTCTGGATCGCCACTAGCGTGGGCGCCGCCTCGATGTCGAGGGCGGCGCGCAAGAGTGCCTCGGCAGGTCCGGAGCTCACCCCGACGTGACCTCTTTGAGGAGCGCGGCCGCCGCCAGTTTGCCCAGCGCGTTGCCCGCCAGCGGACTGTCACCGGTCAGCAGTTTGCGATCCTGAAGCGTGGCCCCGGAAATGTCCTGGTTAGTGATTTCCACACCGAGCGCCTGCAACTGCTCGCCGAACTTCCAGGTCAGGTGGCCGGGCATGTAACCGATGTCGGGGGTTGTCGCGTCCAGGACATCGGGAAAGGCGCAAATCCGGTAGCCATTGAAGATGCATGAATCTTTTGTTTCACCGAGGCCGGCCGCCAGCAGCGCCGCCGGGCCGTGGCACAGAGTAATGACGAATTTGTCCTTGGCGACGGCCCATTGCAGGACTTTCTTCACGTCCTCGCTTTCCGGCAGGCCGATCAGCGCACCGTGGCCGCCGGGAATGAACACGCCGATGTAATCCGAGTCCTCGCCCAGCGCTTCTTCGATCACTTGGGACAGCTTGAGCGGACGCTTGAACTGATCACGATATTGCTCATAGAAGCCCTTCACTTCGGCGTCTTCGGAGGGCATGGCCCAGAATTCGAACTTGACCGGATTGCCCGACAGCGTCGCGACGTCGAAGCCGAAACCGGCCTTGTCCAGGTGATACATCGGCAGCAGGGTTTCAACCGGGTGATTGCCCGTGGAAAACATGGTGCCGTTGTCGGTCAATAGATAGCGCTCGTCCGCGCCGATCATCAGGACCTTCCAGCGCCCGCCCTTGTAACGGTTGGGGTACTCGGCATCACTGAGATCGGATTTGGGCGAAGTGAACTGGCTGAGGGAATACGGCGAGGGGAAAAACGCGTTGTCCTCAGCCGGATCGGGGGTTGGGCGCTTGTCGTCAGTCTGCGTGGTAGCCATGGTGCTCTCCATCGAGTGGGTCAACGTCGGAGTTCATGCTAGTAAGGCGTCAGCGTTACAACAATGAGGGTTTTCCCTCAAAAGATCATGCACTGAACCTGCAGCCCCTCAATGTGATCGATAAGTGGCAGAATCCCCGCAACTGATGAATTCGGAGACCCCCAATGCTTCGCCTGTTTGAACAACGGCTCGACCCCTTCCCGCCCGACGAAGCGCCGCCACCGCCGGTCGGTCTGGCGCGGTTCCTGTGGGCCTGCACCCGTGGCGCTCGCGGTTATATCCTCGCGCTGGCGCTGCTCAGTGCCGGTGTGTCGATCTACGAGGCCTGGTTGTTTTCCTTTCTGGGTCAGGTCGTGGACCTGCTTTCGGCCTGGCAGGCTGGCGGCGATGTGAACGGCCAGGAGAGCCGCGTGCTGTGGGGCATCGGCCTCGTGCTGCTGACCAGTGTCGGGCTGGTGGCGCTGCGCACCATGGTTCAGCATCAGGTCTTGGCGATCAATTTGCCGTTGCGCCTGCGCTGGGATTTTCATCGGCTGATGCTGCGGCAGAGCCTTTCATTCTTTTCCGACGAGTTTTCCGGCCGGGTCACGACCAAGGTGATGCAGACCGCACTGGCCGTGCGCGAAGTGCTGTTCACCGTCATCGAGATCGCACCGGGCATTGGCGTCTATTTCATTGCGATCATCGCCCTGGCCGGCGGTTTCGCCCTGAAACTCATGCTGCCGTTCATTGCCTGGGTCGCGCTGTTCGGGCTGGCGATGCTGTACTTCGTGCCCCGTCTGGGCCAGGTCGGCCAGGAACAGGCCCACGCGCGATCATCAATGACGGGGCGGGTGTCGGACGCCTACACCAACATCACCACCGTCAAACTGTTCTCCCACTCCAAACGTGAAGCGCACTTTGCACGGGCGGCGATGGAGGATTTCAAACAGACCGGCTTCCGTCAGATGCGTCTGGTCAGCCAGTTCGAGATCGTCAATCAGGCGCTGGTGGTCGGGCTGATCATGGGCGCCGGCGGCTACGCCTTGTGGCTGTGGCATCAGGGCGAAGTCGGCACCGGGGCCGTGGCGGCGATCACGGCCATGGCGCTGCGCATCAACGGCATGTCGCACTGGATCATGTGGCAGATGACGTCGCTGTTCGAGAACATTGGCACGGTGCAGGACGGCATGGACACCCTGACCCGAGGCCCCAAGGTGCAGGACGCGCCGGACGCCGGCGTGCTGGTGCCTTCCGGCGGCGCCGTGGAATTCGACAACGTCAGCTTCAACTACAACGGCGAACGCCAGGTGCTCGACGGCTTGAGCCTGAGTATCCAGCCGGGCGAGAAGATCGGTCTGGTGGGACGTTCCGGTGCCGGTAAATCCACGCTGATCAACCTGCTGCTGCGCTTCTATGACGTCGATCGCGGCGAGATTCGCATCGACGGTCAAAACATCGCAAAGGTGACGCAGGACAGCCTGCGCAGCGCGATCGGCATGGTCACTCAGGACACCTCCCTGCTGCACCGCTCGATTCGCGACAACATCGCCTACGGCCGACCGGACGCCACCGACGAACAGATCCAGCGCGCGGCGGCCAATGCCCAAGCCGACGGCTTCATCAACCAGCTCAGCGACCGTCAGGGCCACACCGGCTATGACACGCTGGTGGGCGAACGCGGCATCAAGCTTTCCGGTGGCCAGCGCCAACGCATCGCCATCGCCCGGGTAATGCTCAAAAACGCGCCGATCCTTCTACTGGACGAAGCGACAAGCGCCCTGGACTCGGAAGTCGAAGTCGCCATCCAGGAAAGCCTCGATGAAATGATGCAGGGCAAGACCGTGATCGCCATTGCCCATCGACTGTCGACGATTGCCGCGATGGACCGACTGATTGTCATGGATGAGGGGCGCATCATCGAGCAAGGCACCCACACCGAACTGCTGGCCAAGAACGGCACCTATGCGCGGCTTTGGCAGCATCAGAGTGGCGGGTTTCTGGGTGAGGATCAGGGGCTGACCGAGGCGATGGATCAGGCGTAAACGGTGCTGCCCCGGTACTGCCGGGGCAGAAGACGAAGGCTCAGGCGCTCGGGTGGGTGTGGTAGATCTTGCTGACGATCGTCCACTTGCCGTCTACCTTCAGCAGGTTGAAGAAGTCGGTGAAACGGAACCCCGACACGTTGTCGGTATCGACCCGGGCACTCGCGGCCGTGCCGACGATGTCGATGCGAACGATGGCGGCTTCGGCTTCGGGGGATGGACGAAACGCGCTGTCGATGACGTCATACAGATTCTGGATCGCGCCGCCGACGAGCTTGCCGTCGTCAACCCCGAACATGGTCGCCTGCGCATTGAACGCGGGCTTCATCAAGGCGCTGTCAGCCTTTGCTCCACCTTCGTTGTACTGGCTGAGCACTTCGACGATTGCGTTGTATTCCTGCACGTAAGTTGGATGACTCATGATGAACTCCTGTTCGCTGTGAATGTTTTTTCAATCAATCCGCCCTGCGCCGATCCGGTTCAGGGCGCACAAATCAATGGTCAGCCGTTGGCCAGTCGGTGTAGCCCTTGGCGCCGCCGCCGTAGTAGCTCTCGCGTGGCGCGATGGTCAGTTCGGTGCCCCGACGCAGGCGCTCCACGAGGTCGGGGTTGGAAATGAACAGGCGCCCGAACGCCACCGCGTCAATCCGGCCCTGCGCCCGGCGCTTCAGTGCCATCTCGAGGTCGTAGTTGTTATTGCCTATGAAGGGGCCTTCGAACTGCGCGCTCAATGCATCCAGATCAACGCCATCAGGAACCGTACGCGAGGTCGCGGTGGCGCCTTCGACGAAATGCAGATAGGCCAGATTGAGTCGGTTGAGCTGCTGAATCAGATATCCGTAAGTCGCCATGACATTGCTGTCGGGAGGCGTGTTTCCGGCATCGGGCGTTACCGGCGAAAGACGAATGCCGACGCGGTCGCTGCCCCAGATCGAAATCACCGCTTCAGTGACTTCCAGGGTCAGTCGGGCGCGGTTCTCAATGGTGCCGCCGTACCGGTCAGTGCGCTGATTGGTCGAGTCACGCAGAAACTGGTCGAGCAGATAGCTGTTCGCCGAATGAACCTCCACGCCATCAAAACCGGCACGCCTGGCATTTTCAGCGGCGCGCTTGTATTGCTCAATGATGCCGGGAATCTCCGAAGTCTCCAGCGCCCGGGGCGTCGACACTTCGACAAAGCCGTTCTCGGTGTAGGTGCTGCCTTCTGCCTTGATCGCCGAGGGGGCAACGGGAGCAGCACCGTCGGGCTGTAACTCGACGCTGGAAAAACGCCCCACGTGCCACAACTGGCTGACAATCCTGCCACCTGCGGCATGGACGGCGTCCGTGACTTTTCTCCAGCCCGCCACCTGCGCGTCCGACCAGATCCCCGGCGTCATGGCGTAGCCGCGCCCCTGCGCCGAAATGTTTGTAGCTTCGGCAATGATCAAGCCGGCAGTCGCGCGCTGTGCGTAGTAAGTAGCGTGCAGTTCGTTCGGAACACCGTCTTCAGCCATCCGGCTGCGAGTCACGGGCGCCATGACAATCCGGTTGGCCAATTGCAGGGCGCCCATTTGCATGGGAGAAAAAAGATCCGTGTTGCGACTGTTATCAATCATGTTGCATACCTTCAATATCAGACCGGTCGTCTAGTAACTTGATGAAAAAAATCGCCTGTACATCAGCAGGCGTTTACTCGTGCAGCGCCGCCAGCGCTCCTTATGATCGTCAGGCCTTTTGTACGTCCGGGCGGGTACGCGAAGACTCAAGAGTCACCCTCTCCCATTTGGCGATCACCAGGGGCGCGATCGCATTGCCCAACACATTCAGGGTGGTGGTGCCGCTGTCGATAATCCTGAAGATGCCGGCGATCAGTGCCACGCCCTCCAGCGGGAGACCGGCAGACGCCAACGTGGCCGACAGGATGACGATGGCGAATCCAGGCACCCCGGCAGCACCTTTGGAGGTCAGCACCATGGTCACCACCAGCAGGATTTCCTGAGAAAGCGACAGATCGATTCCATAAAGCTGGGCGATGAAAATTGTCGCCACGCCGAGGAAGATCGACGCTCCATCGAGGTTGAACGCGTACCCCACTGGCACCACAAAACTGACAATGCGCCGTGGTACGCCGTAGTTCTCCAGCTTGCTCATCAACTGCGGCATGACCGCTGCAGAGGCAGCACTGGAGAACGCAAGAATCAACTCGTCGCGGAAATACCTGATCAACTTGAAGATGTTCTCGCCGATCAGGTAACTGATTCCTCCGAGCACTACCAATGCGAAGACGATCAGCGCCAGATAAACCACACCAATCAACTTGAGCAGGGGCAACAACGAGGCAAAACCGAAGGTAGCGACGGTCGCACCGATCATGCCGAACACCCCTATCGGGGCATAGGCCATGACGATCGAGACGATCCTGAACATCGCATCCGAAATGCCTTGGACCAGCGCAACCACAGGTGCACTTTTCTCCCTGGGCAATGCGTTGAGCGCGACACCGAACAACACCGCGAAGAACAGCACAGAAAGCAACTTCGCCTCGGACATCGCCACCAGAACGTTATCCGGAACGATGTTTTGCACAATCACGAGCGCGCCCTTCGAAGGCTCCATCGTGATGGCGGCAGCACCGTGTGCGATGCCCGAAATATCGGTGCCCGTACCGGGTTCGAAGAGGTTCGCGAAACACAGGCCGATCACGATGGCCAGGCCGGTGATCGCAAAGAAATAGCCCAGCGACTTGATGCCCATCCGGCCGAACGACTTGTTATCCCCGCCACCGGCGATACCCAGGATCATGCAACAGAACACGATGGGCACGACCACCATCTTCATCATCTTGATGAAGATATCGCCAAGTGGTTTCAGGATCTCCGCACTGACCCACGACTGATACTGCGGATGGGTGTTGAAGTACCAACCAACGAGCACGCCAAGCAACAGCCCGGCAACGATTTGCCACACCAGGGGAATACGTTTCATGTCTAGCCTTCTTGTTGGAATGAAAGGACTGCATCAATTCGGCAGTTGCTAGAGTCATGAGCTTCCAGCTCATTTGAGATCAAATGGCACAACGCCGTTGTGCCATTGCGTTTCTTACTTGGCGAAGAGCTGGCTCATATCCTTGAAGGCCTTGAATTCGAGGGCATTGCCGCAAGGGTCGAACAGGAACATCGTGGCTTGCTCGCCAACCTGTCCTTTGAATCGAATGTAAGGTTCGATCACAAATTCGGTACCGAAAGACTTGAGGC
Organism: Pseudomonas sp. NFIX49; assembly: GCF_900115915.1. NCBI lineage: Bacteria > Pseudomonadati > Pseudomonadota > Gammaproteobacteria > Pseudomonadales > Pseudomonadaceae > Pseudomonas > Pseudomonas sp. NFIX49. Next base: position 434,820 of record NZ_FOYE01000007.1, read on the forward strand.
GCTCTGCGAGCGCTTCCCACTCTTCCCATCCCAGGATGATGCCGAAGTGAGGAACAGGAACGTCGTGCCCGTCGACCGGGTTGCTGTGAACGCTTTCCTGAGACGCGGTTTTCGGGTGTTCGTGAATCACCAGTTGATGCCCGTAAAAGTTGAAATCGACCCATTGGTTACTGGAACGCCCCTCTTCCAGGCCAAAGACCTCACCGTAAAAAGTGCGGGCTGCAGCCAGGTTGTAAACGGGGATGGCGAGGTGGAATGGCGAAAGGCTCATCAGGACTCCAATACGGTTTTTGTGGTTGGTGAGCACATCGTAGGGCGACACTGACAGCAAAAAAATCAATATATATTTCTCAGAAACACAACTAATATTTGTGAATGATCAAAGAACTCAAGACCCTCATTGCCGTCGCCCGGGAAGGCACTTTCGCGGCTGCCGGCAACCGGATAGGCCTCACCCAGGCGGCGGTGAGCGCCCAGATTCAACGTCTGGAAGCCGAGCTCGGCATTGAAATATTCGACAGAAAAGGACGCACGGCCCACCTCAACAGGATGGGCCAGCAAGTCCTGCTTCAGGCGCAGGAGCTGCTTCGTCTTTACGACAACCTGGGATCGACCACCGTCGGTCTTTCCACCCGCATTCTGGTCAACGTCGGCGCAATCGCCTCAGTCCAGCGATCGTTTCTCCCGGACGCACTCGCCAGGTTTCACCAGCAGTGCCCGGAATGCCGAACGCGTGTCGTGCCCGGTCTTTCCATGGAGCTGGTGAACCTGGTGGACACCGGCGAAATCGACATGGCAGCGATCATTCGGCCACCCTTCTCGCTTCAAAGCGATCTGCGCTGGACCACGCTGGCGCTTGAACCCTACCGTCTGATCGTGCCCAAGGACGTACCGGGAGAAGACTGGATCGAACTGCTCTCAAGCCTGCCGTTCATTCGCTATGACCGCTCCTCCTTCGGCGGCAGGCAGGTCGATCGTTTCCTGCGACAGATGCATTTCACTTTGCGTGAAGTCTCTGAGCTGGATGAGCTGGAGGCCATCATCAGGCTGGTGGAAAATGGCGTAGGGGGCGCGCTCGTGCCGCAGACGGCCACCCATCAGCAATGGCCGTCAGGTGTGCGGGCGCTTGATCTCGGCCAACACACGTTCCATCGTGATATCGGACTGGTGCACAGGCCTCGGCGAAGTTTCACCGAGCCTGTCAGGACGTTGGCTGAACTTATTCTCGAGCAATTCAAGGTGGCGGCTTGTTGAGGGTCGATGGCTCACCCCTCAACAAGCCGCCCCGCAACCCACGCACGACTATACCCAAGCACTTTCCCCGCCAACCCCAGCGGAAAATGAATCACCCCATGTGCGGTTTCCGGCAAGAGGTGCACCTCCACTTCCGCCGCCCTGCCCCAACGTTCAGCCAACTCAAGCGTGTCATCCCTGAGCGGATCCAGTTGCGCAGCGAACATCAATGCTGGCGGAAAACCGGTGAAGTCACCGTACAGCGGTGACAACGGCGCCTGCCGGCGTTCTTCATCGTTCAATCCCGGAGTGAGCATTTGCAGCGCTTCAACCATCCCCGGCCCGTCCAGCAGCAAGGTATCGGGCCCGGCGCTGCGTACGCTGGGGGTTCCGGTCAGGTCGTAGACGCCGTAATACAGCAGCGCCCCGCTCACCCGTTCGAGCAGGTCCGGCCACTGTTTGAGTTGCAACAGGGTCGCGACGGCGAGATGGCCGCCTGCCGACTCGCCCACGACGATGACGGGCAGGTTCGCAAACTCGCGGCAGTCATCGCTCAGCATCCAGCGGGCCGCCGTGAGGCAGTCCTGCATGGCGCCCTCGATCGGAGTCGAGACCACAAGCCGATAGTCGACCGAAACCACTGCCACGTCGCAGGCTTTCACCATGGCGACGTTGAGGGGGTCGTTCATCTGCGCGTTGCCGATGACCCAGCCTCCACCATGAATATCCAGCACCACACCTTTGGCCTTTGTCTTTGGCCGAATAATCCGCACCGGCACTGATGCGCCGTCGACACCCACCACTTTTCGTTCAGCCTCGAGCCCGTGCTTGAGCAACTTTCTTGCGCCGCCCAATTGGCTTAGCCGCAACAGCAACTGAATCGCCCGTGGGGTGATGCGATTGCGGATGCGAAAGCGCGGCAGCCGGGCAAGCTTGCGGTTGAACGCGCGCAATTGCTCCAACTCGTTAGCGTCTGCGGGCCAGTCCATTGATTTCTTCATTTCGTCCTCTTTATTCGCGAGCGTTGCGCAGAATGGAAAAATATCAGCACATTGGATCTGTTGCTGCCTGAATGCCCGGAGCAACGCAAAAAGCTCTTTGGCCGTTTGTCGCCCCGTTGATAGGAATAGGCAATGATCAAAGACAAACCGACATAGGTGAGTGTTTCTTCGATGGATACCATGAGCTGAAACAGCATTAACGGGAGCCCGTCATGACCACCACCAGAACCCTCTTCATCACCGGCGTCAGCAGCGGCTTCGGCCACGCGCTGGCCAAGGAAGCGCTGGGCGCCGGCCACCGCGTCATCGGCACCGTTCGCAACGAAGCCGATCTGCAAGCCTTTCAGGCGCTGTCCAGCGGCAACGCGTACGGCGTGCTGCTGGACGTCACGGACTTCGACCGGATTGAGGGTGTCGTGGCAACTGTGGAAGCGACCCACGGTCCGGTCGATGTGCTGGTCAACAACGCCGGCTACGGCCACGAAGGCATTTTCGAAGAGTCGCCGCTGGAGGACATCCGCCGCCAGTTCGACGTGAATGTGTTCGGCGCGGTCGCGGTGACCAAGGCGTTTGTGCCGTTCTTTCGCCAGCGGCGGGCGGGTCATATTCTCAATATCACGTCGATGGGCGGCACAATCACCATGCCGGGTATCGCGTACTACTGCGGCAGCAAGTTTGCGCTCGAAGGCATCTCCGATACCCTGAGCAAGGAGCTGGCGCCATTCAATATCTTCGTGACCGCCGTCGCACCAGGTTCATTTCGGACCGACTGGGCCGGTCGCTCGATGCAGCGCACACCGCGCAGCATCGCCGACTATGACGCCAGCTTCGATCCGGTGCGCAAGGCCCGCGAAGACAAGAGCGGCAAGCAGCTCGGCGATCCGCGCAAAGCGGCACAGGCGATGTTGCAGATCATCGCCAGCCCTGCTCCGCCAGCGCATCTGTTGCTGGGCAGCGATGCATTGAACCTGGTGCGCGACAAGCTGAAACGCGCCGCCAGCGAGATCGATCAATGGGAAGCGCTGAGCCGTTCCACCGACCATTGAACGGCCCACAGAGAGAACCCGATGAAACAGGCCGACCCAAGCACTTCGCGCATGGTGCAGCTCATGGAGACGCTGGCTCCGGTCGAGGGCTATAACCTCAGTGCGTTGGAGGGCGTGCGCTTCCTGCGCTCGAACCGACCACTGACCCGCACGCCGGTGCTGTACGACCCCGGCATCGTGATTCTCTGTCAGGGCCGCAAACGCGGGTATCTGGGCGATGACGTCTACGTCTATGACGCCCAGCATTACCTGGTGGTATCGGTTCCGATCCCCTTCACCATGGAGACCGATGCCTCTGAAGACGAGCCAATGCTCGCGATCTACATGCAGCTCGATTTCCAGGTGGCCAGCGAGTTGATGCAGCAGGTGGATGAGGTTCACGGCCCGAGTGATGCGCGACCCAAGGGCATGTTCGCCTCGCCGATGGACGACCGCCTACGCGCATCGACACTGCGCTTTCTCGAAGCCATGAGCGTTCCGTGTGAGGCGCAGATATTGGGGCCGTCGCTGTTGCGGGAAATCTACTACCGCATCCTGACCGGCGAACAAGGCGGCTCGATGCGCGCCGCACTCAATCGACAGGGCCACTTCGGCAAGGTGACGCGGGCGATCCGCAAGATCCACAGCAGCTATCAGGAGCGTCTGGACGTCGAGCAACTGGCGCGCGAGGCGAGCATGAGCGTGCCCAGTTTTCACCTGCATTTTCGCAGCGTGACGGACGCCTCGCCCATGCAATACCTGAAATCGACGCGCCTGCATCAGGCGCGACTTTTGATGTTGCGCCATGCCATGACTGCCTCAGCGGCGGCGTTCAGTGTCGGCTATGAAAGCGCTTCGCAGTTCAGCCGCGAGTTCAAACGTTTTTTCGGCCGAACGCCGCAAGCGGAGATCGAGTGGATGAAGGCAACGTATGCGTTGCCTGCGCCGACGTCGGCCTCTGATTATGTTTCGTCGCATTAGCCGATCAGGCCTCTACAGGTGACTGCGGGCTGTCGGGGTCCAGTTGCCGACGGCGGAACTGTCCAGGTGGCTGGCCGTGGATCTGGCGAAAACGTCGGGAGAAATAAGCTTCATCCGCAAAACCACACAGCCTCGCCACCTCGCCCACTGGCCGGGTTCCATTGAGCAGGTAATTGCGTGCCGCGTGCATTCTGCGCTCCAGTACCAGCTCGGTGAAGGTCTTGCCGATTTCCTTGCGCAGCCAGTGCGTGAGATAGGTCGGTGACAGATAGGTCGCCGCCGCGACCTTGATCAGATTGAGATCGGGGTCGGCAATGTTCTTGCGCAGATACTCGAACATCCGGCTCAGTGCATCCCGTCGACTGGCCTGTGCTGCGTTTTCTTCCGCCAGGCGCTTGAGCGGTTCGGCATACAGGACGCACACCTTGCCCACCAGTTGCAGCAGCAATCCCTTGAGCACTTCGCGTGTACCGAACTGACGATTCTCGTCCAGGCTGCGCATCTGTTCGATCAGGCCACAGACCTCGTTGAAATCCTCATTCCCCAGAATGAAATCCAGATGTTCCTGAAAGCGGAAAGGCGACAGTTCGGGCGCCAGGAGAATCGATACCTCCTCCAGATCCATCGGGTCACACTGCAAATGCGGCAACAGAAAGGTCTGGGAAAAGTTGATCACCATGAAATTGCTGTCCGCCGGATGCGGGATCACGTGCACGCGGTGCGGCAGGATGAATGCCAGTGCGTTACGCGGAAACGGACGAACCGCGTTGCCAATGTGCTGCACCGTGTCGCCGCCGAGGTTGATCTGGATCTGGAAGTATTCGTGTCGATGCGGGCCGGTTTCGGCGCGGCGACCTTTTTTGTCACGAATATAGAAGTCCATCATCTCGCTGCGTTGCTGCATGACGTAGGTGGGCACACGGCATTGTGACGTCATTTCTTGAAAATCCTCGACAGGTACTCGGGCAGGTTTTCCTGGCGTTGCCGAGTAATCGGCGTGGTTCATCTTGAAGGTTCGTCGCCGACCCTTCAAGCGGTCATACGATGACAACCAGGTCAGTTTTTTTCTACACCGCCGCCGCTAATGATCACTGTCCAAAAATAGCGACTGCAATGTCATTAATTTTTACGTTTAAAAACAATCAGATAGAAAGTAAACCAGCGAGCATCTGGAAAATTCACGGTGTGGATTTTTTTGGACAGGTTTATCCGACGCGCCCTTCTCCGGAAAAAATGATCTAACACCCTGATTGATTTCAAGAGGTTGTACGACCACTGTATTTCCCACGCCCAACCTCTTTCAAAAACAACAGAAGGTGCGCACGTCATGAATCCGCTATTGCTCCCCGCCGCCCCTCCCCACCCTTTACCGACGATGCCAGCCGGAAGACGTCCCTGAACGTCTGACCCTGGCCGTTTGTGCCATTCGTTTCAACTGCGATTGCCTTGCCCCCGGACTGCGGGCAACGGCGTCGGCTGTCCGCAAACAACTCGACACTTCTAACAATAACGAGGTCCACTCATGTCGAATTCACACACCTCCCCCACCACCGCCCCGCCGTTGATTGCCGGCGACAGGGACGCCATCTCTTCCCGGCGGCTGCCGACACGACGGCGCTGGTTCATGCTCTCGCTGCTGCTGATTGCGACGATCATCAATTACATCGACCGGGTGAACATCTCGATCGCCGCCCCGTTCATGGCCAAGGACCTGGGCCTGGACAAGATTGAAATGGGGCTGATCTTCTCTGCCTTTGCCTGGACCTACGCACTCGCTCTGGTGCCGGCCGGATTTATCGCCGACCGCTTCGGCTCACGCTTCACCTACGGGGTTTCCCTGATCAGTTGGTCGACCGTCACGGTGTTTCAAGGCTTCGCCACGGGATTCGCTTCGCTGTTCGGCTTGCGTCTGGCCGTCGGGGCGATGGAAGCGCCGGCATTTCCGGCCAACAGCCGTGCGGTGACCGTATGGTTTCCGGCGCGGGAACGGGGACTGGCCAGCAGCATTTACGTCTGCGGGCAGTACTTGGGCACGGCACTGTTTACCGGCGCCCTGCTGTGGCTGGCCACAACCTTTGACTGGCGCCATGTCTTCTACAGCACCGGCGCGCTCGGCATCGTCTTCGGTGTGCTGTGGCTGTATCTGTATCGCGATCCGCTGAACTGCAAGAAAGTCAGCAAGGAAGAGTTGAAATACATCGAGGCCGGTGGCGGACTGGTCAAGAGCAGCCAGGAACGCACTCGTTTCAACTGGCGGCAGATCGCCGAGCTGTTCAGCTATCGCCAGGTCTGGGCCATTTGTATCGGCAAGTTCGCCAGTACATCGGCGCTGTACTTCTTCCTCACCTGGTTCCCGACCTATCTGATTGAAGAACGCCATCTGACCACAATCAAGGCCGGGATCTTTGCCGTGATGCCCTTCGTGGGCGCAACGGTCGGCATCCTGCTCGCCGGCATCGTCTCCGACCTGCTGATCCGTCGTGGCTACTCAATGTCCTTCGCTCGGAAACTGCCGCTGGTGGTCGGATCGATGCTGGGCATGTCGATCGTGCTGGTGAATTTCACCGACTCGAACGTCATCTGCATCGCCGTGTTGACCATTGCCTTTTTCGCTCAGGGCATCGCGTCGTCCTCGTGGGCGGCGGTGTCGGAGGTGGCGCCCAAGGAACTGATCGGGCTGACCGGCGGGATCACCAGCCTGGCCGCCAACATTGGCGGGATCGTCACCCCGATCGTGATTGGCACCATCGTCCACGCCACCGGCTCGTTCGCCTGGGCGTTCTGGTTCATCGGCGCCGTGGCGCTGATCGGCACTCTCTCCTACTCATTGCTGCTCGGTCGCCTGTACCGCATCGAGTTGAAAACGCGCTGAAGCCAGAACAACTGTTTTCTCCAATTGGAGGCGGCTTTCGTCCAACTTCGCCAGCGATTGCCGCCGTACGCTGCACTCTCACACAGGACTTCCAGCAGGATGAACATGACCGAATACGTCTTTACCCCGGATCTGCCAGTGACCTTGCCAATTGTCGGCAGCGAGCAACGCTTTCCCGTCGGACGCGTCTTTTGCGTCGGCCGCAACTACCCGTGGCCGGACACCCTGGGCCAGCCGCGCCAGCCACCGGTGTTCTTCATGAAACCGGCCAGCAGTGTCGTCGACGCTGCCGGCGAAGTGATCTTCCCGTCGCTGACCGAAGAGTTCGCCCATGAAATCGAGCTGGTCGTGGCCATCGGCGAAGGCGGCGCGCAGATCCCCGAGAGCCAGGCGCTGGCCTATGTCTGGGGCTACGCCGCCGGCCTGGATCTGACCCGTCGTGACGTACAGCGCCTGGCCAAGCGCGACGGTTTGCCATGGGAAGGTGCCAAGGTGTTTGACGGCGCCGCACCGATGACCGCCATTGTGCCGGTCACTCGGACCGGTCGGCTCGAAGGGGAATTATGGTTGAGCGTGAACGGTGAAGAACGCCAGCGCGATCGTCTCGACAGCCAGATCTGGTCGGTGAGTGAAGTCATCAGCCGTATCTCGCAATCCGTAACACTCAAGGCCGGCGACCTGATCATGACCGGCAGCCCCGCCGGCGTCGATGTCTTGCAACCCGGCGACGTCATCAGCGCCGGGATCGACGGCATTGGCCAACTCGAAATGCGCGTCGGCCCACGGCCTTGAGTCTGTCCTTAAGTGATTGGAAAAAAGGAGAACAACAAGATGTCTGACACTCAATCCTTGAAAGTGGCCCTGGTGACCGGCGCCGGCAGCGGGATCGGCCGTTCGGTGGCACTGGGCCTGCTGGCCGACGGATACACCCTGGTGCTGGCCGGACGCCGGCCCGAACCCTTGCAGGCGTTGGTCGATCTGGCGGCCGGCGAAGGCCGCGAAGCGATGGCGGTGCCTACCGATGTACGCGACCCCGCCAGTGTCGATCAGCTGTTTGCAACCATTGCCGAAGTCTACGGACGCCTGGACGTGGTCTTCAACAACGCCGGGGTCAACGCCCCCGCCGTGCCGCTGGATGAGCTGACGTTCGAGCAGTGGCGAAACGTGATCGACACCAACCTCAACGGGGTTTTTCTCTGCGCCCGTGGCGCGTTCGGGCTCATGCGCCGGCAACAGCCCCAAGGCGGACGCATCATCAACAACGGTTCGATTTCGGCACACACCCCGCGTCCTTTCAGCAGCGCGTACACCGCAAGCAAACACGCGGTGCTGGGGCTGACCAAGTCACTGGCGCTGGATGGTCGGGAATTCAATATCGCCTGCAGCCAGATCGACATCGGCAATGCCTTGACCGAAATGTCGGTGCGCATGACCAAAGGCGTGCGCCAGGCCAACGGCAGCATCGCCGTGGAGCCGATGGTCGACGTCAAGCATGTCGCCGACGCCGTGCGCTACATCGCCGGTCTGCCCCTGTCGGCCAACGTCCTGAACATGACCGTCATGGCCACTGCCATGCCGTTTGCCGGCCGTGGTTGAGCCGGCTTTTTTATTGCGTAAGTGAGGTTTACATGAAGCCAGAAGTCTTGCAGCTCAGCCCGATCCTGATTCCGCAAATCAATGCCCGTCTCGGCGAACTGTTCACGATCAGGCGTTATTTCGAGCAGGCCGACAAAGCGGCGTATTTGCAGGAACACGGCGCCAACATTCGCGGCGTGATCACCGGTGGCCACACGGGCATCAGCCAGGCGCTGATGGCGCAACTGCCCAAACTGGAAGTGGTGGCGGTCAACGGTGTCGGCACCGATGCGGTTGATCTGGCCTACGCCCGGGATCGCGGAATTCGCGTGACGGCGACCATCGGCGCACTGACCGAAGACGTGGCCGACCTGGCCATCGGTTTGCTGATCGCCGTGTGTCGCGGGCTGTGTACCAGTGACCGTTACGTTCGTTCGGGCCAGTGGCCGCAAAGCCTGACCCCATTGGCACCGCTGCCTTTGGCGCGGCAAGTGTCCGGCATGCGGATCGGCATCGTGGGCATGGGCCGGGTCGGCCGAGCGGTCGCCACCCGGGCAGCCGCGTTTGGCTGTCCGATCAGTTACACCGACCTGCAACCGATGAGCGATGTCAGCCACACCTTCATCGCCGACCTCAAGCAACTGGCCCGCGACAGTGATGCGCTGATTCTCGCGGCGGCCGCCGACAAGGCCGAGGCCATCATCGATGCCTCGGTGCTGCAGGCCCTGGGCAAGGGCGGCTACCTGATCAACGTGGCGCGCGGCAAACTGGTCAATGAAACCGATCTGGTGGCGGCCCTGACGGCCGGTGAGATCGCGGGTGCGGCGCTGGATGTTTTCGTCGATGAGCCCAATGTACCTGAAGCCTTGTTTGCCCAGGAACAGGTGGTGCTGCAACCACACCGCGCCAGCGCGACCCTGCAGACCCGCACCCGCATGGGCGAGATGGTTGTGGCGAGCCTGGTGGACAGTTTTGCCGGAAAGACTCCGCAAGGGTGCGTGACCGGCTGAGCCTTACAGTCATCGGGGGCCGCAGCCCCCGATGACAGATTCCAGACCCCGACTACAACGTGTAAGAAATGCCGACCTGCACCGTTCTCGGTGCCCCCGGATAGGCGTAGACGTTACCGAATGCACCCTCGTCATAGTCACGGTCAAACAGGTTCTTCAGGTCGAGGTTGAGGCGTACCTTGTCATTGACCTTGTAGTAGCTGAGCAGGTCGACAACGGTATAGCTGCCCATCGAGAACGCGGTGTTCGCCGTTTGACCGGCGCGCTCATCGACATATTTGAGGCCTGTTCCCAGACCCAGACCACTGAGGGCACCGTCCTGGAACTCATAGACATTGAGCAGGCTGAAGCTGTTTTTCGGGATGTTCATCAGTCGCGTGCCGGAGCGGATCACGTTGTCCTTGGTCACCTCGGCATCGACGTAGGCGTACCCCCCGATGACACGCCACTCGGGGGTCAGGTTGCCGGCGACATTGAGGTCAAACCCCCGGCTGCGCACTTCCCCGGCAGCCACGCTGAAAGTCGAATCCACCGGGTCAGTGGTCAGGACATTGCGCTTTTCAATCTGATAGATCGCCGCGTCAACGCTCAACTGATGATCCAGCGCTTCCCATTTGACGCCCATCTCCCAGGACTTGCCTTTCTCCGGTTCAAAGCCCCCGCCCTGTCGGCTCGCGCCGGTATTGGGCTTGAATGAACGCGCGGTGTCCGCGTAGACCGCGAGGGTGTCGGTCAGGTCGTAGGTCACACCGACGCGGGGCGTGACGGCATTGTCGCTGGCCTGCCAGTTTTTGCCGCCGGGCACGTAGGTTTCATAGTCGTGCTCAAAGCGCTCGAAACGTGCGCCGGCCAGGACTTTCAGCCGATCGGTCAGGGCCACCTGATCCTGTACGAACGCGGCGTAGGTCTTGAGATTTTCCTTGTCGTGGGTCGGGGTGCGCGTCAGTGCCGGACGGGGCTGCCCATACACCGGATTGAAGATATCGATCGGATAGGCACTCACCGCGCCGCTGGAGCGCTGGATGATCGACTGGTAGTCGTAATCTTCGTATTCGATACCGGTCAGCAATGTGTGCTGCAGGCCGCCGGTGGAGAAGTGACCGGTCAGGTTGAGTTGGGTGTCCTTGTCCGTCCACTCCAGCTTGCGGTAGTTGAAATTTCGTCCCAGGGTCCGGCCGTCGGCGGCAATGCCGTTGGCTTCAATGGCATTGCCCTGCAAGGTTCCGTCGAGCCACTGGAAGCCACCGCCAAGCGTCCAGTCTTCATTGAGCACATGCTCGAAGCGCAATTGCGCCATGTTGTTGTCGTTGTGCAACTTGCCGGCGTCCGGTTCACCGAAGAAGGTGTCGCGGGAGGCGGTGCCGATCTGCCGGGGATAACGCGTCGCACCCCGGTCCAGCGGATGGTTGTTGCGCATGAAGTCGCCCTCGAAGATCACTCGGGTGTCATCGCTGGCTTGCCAGGTCAGTACCGGGGTCACGCCGTAGCGTTCGGTTTCGACGTGATCGCGGAAGGTATCGCCGCCCTCGCCCACCACGTTCAGGCGATAGGCCAGACGCCCCTCTTCATCAAGCGGGCCGGAAGCATCCAGCGTACCCCGCCGCATGCCTTGGTCATTCAACTGGCTGCCGAGTGTGATCGTGCGCTCGGGCAACGGTTGTTTGGATACGACATTGAAAGTACCGCCCGGATCACCACGGCCGTAGAGCATGGTCGCCGGCCCGCGCAGGACTTCCAGACGCTCGATGGTGTTGGCATCCGGCATGTTCGGATAGCCGCGGTTGATCGGGAAACCATTACGGTAGAACTCGCCGGTGGTAAATCCGCGCACGGTGAACGTGGTCAGTCCCTGGCCGCCGAAATTGTTGGCTCGCCCTACTCCGCCCGCATAATCCAGTGCATCCTGCAGCCGAGTGGCGCCGATGTCTTCGACCGCATCTTTGGTGACGACGCTGATCGACTGCGGGGTTTCATGGATCGAGGTATCGGTTCGGGTGGCGCTGGCCGAACGGGTCGCGCGATATCCGTGTACCGGGCTGTCTGCCCTTTCGTAATCCGCGGTACCGACCACATCGGTTGCCTCCAGCTCCAGCACTGACGCCGTTGAATCGGATGGCTCGGCCCACGCAAAGGGAGACAACGTTTGCAACACACAGATGGACAGCAGAGTTCGACGCATGGGGGGAGAACCTCACAGATAGGCCAGAACGAAGGGGATAACTGCCAGCAAAACGCGGCGGATGGTATACCACCCGCCGCGCAATTGATAGGCATTCCCATTCGTTTGTGCGGCTGACTCTCGACCGCTTGCGTCTACTGCTTTCTCACACGCTCAGAAGGCGCTTCGTGGTCGCCATCGACGTACCCAACGATTGCCCCGTGCGTTGCAGTTTGTTCAGCAGACTGGCCCCCAGCCAAAGCTGATACAGGGTTTCAGCCAGTTGCCGAGCATCGCCCTCAGGCAAGCTTTTTTCGACCTGGCCCTGTTCGATGCACTCGGTGATGCGCGCCACCACTCGCTCTGCACCATCACGCAAGGTCAGGCGCATGGTTTCGGAAAGGTCAGCCACCTCGGCACTGAGTTTCACCACCAAGCATTCGTCGCCATGGCCTTCCAGAGTGCAGCGATCCTGCCAGCCCTGCCAGTAATCCATCAGCCGCTCATGGGCGCTCAGGCCGGGCAGCGTCAAGCGTCGCTCCATGTCCGCCAGATAGTCGACGAAGTAATCCTCGAGCAAGGCCTGGCCGTACAGTTCCTTGGATTTGAAGTAGTGATAGAACGAACCCTTGGGCACGCCGGCGGTCTGCAGGATCTCGTTCAGGCCGACACTGGTGAAGCCTTTCTCGGCCATCATCCGGTGGCCGGTGTCGAGCAAATGTTGGCGGGTGTCGTCGTAGGTCGGTTTCATGGGGCACGAATTACCAGGCAATAGACCAGTCGTTTATCTCAAAGGAACGCGAGTTTGCCACACCTGCCCATGAAAAAGCTTCAGAGAAAAAAATTACTAGACGACTGGTCTAATTGGAAACTATGCTGCGCCCCGACAAACTTTTTCCCGGTGCCGATCCTGTGCGAATCCCTTGCTCATGAACGCTGCCAGACCAACCCAGGGTGCTCTATGAAAATCTTGATGGTTTTGACTTCCCACGATCAACTCGGCAACACCGGCAAGAAAACCGGCTTCTGGCTCGAAGAGTTCGCCGCCCCCTACTACGCCTTCAAGGACGCCGGCGCCGACGTCACCCTGGTTTCGCCCGCCGGCGGTCAGCCACCGCTGGATCCGAAGAGCGACGAGCCCGATGCTCAGACGGCTGAAACCGACCGTTTCCGCCAGGACCCCACCGCGCAGCAGGCACTGGCGAACACCGGTCGCCTGGCCGACGTCCGCGCCGAAGATTTCGATGCGGTGTTTTATCCAGGTGGCCATGGCCCGCTCTGGGACTTGGCCGAAGACAAGCATTCGATTGCCCTGATCGAAGCCTTCGCGCGCAGCAACAAGCCCCATGGCTTCGTCTGCCATGCGCCGGGGGTACTGCGTCATGTGGTCGATACGGACGGTAAACCGCTGATCCAGCATCGCGAAGTGACCGGTTTCACCAATTCCGAAGAAGCAGCCGTCGGTTTGACGGACGTAGTGCCGTTCCTGATCGAAGACGAGTTCCAGCGTCTTGGCGGTCGCTATTCCAAAGTTGCCGACTGGCAGGTTCATGTAGTGACTGATGGAAAACTGGTGACCGGCCAGAATCCTGCCAGCTCGGCAGCTGTCGCCGAAAAACTGCTGAAGCTGCTGGGCTGAAGCTTTCCGCTACATCCTCGAACAACTGATCCGGACACCGTGTGTGCGTTGCACGGTGTTCTTTTTTCGTCACTAGAATAGTCGACTGGTCTAATTAGGCCATGAACAAGGTATTTCCATGAACCACAGCAGTTTCTTTACACCCGTCACCTTGGGCCGCCACACCCTGAAAAACCGCATCGTCCTGCCACCCCTGACTCGTCAGCGCAGCACTCAACCGGACAATGTCGCCAATGAATTGATGGCCGAGTATTACCAGCAACGTGCCGGTGCCGGTTTGCTGGTGACTGAAGGCACCCAGATCGAACCTCGTGGCCAGGGATACGCCTGGACCCCGGGCATTCATACACCTGAGCAAATTGCCGGTTGGCGCAAGGTCACCGAGGCCGTTCACGCCAAAGAGGGGGTGATCTTCGCCCAGCTCTGGCACGTGGGACGCGTATCGCACAGCGCTTTGCAACCCGATGGTGCCGCGCCAGTAGCGCCCTCCGCCGTCGCCACCGATCGGGTCAGCGTTTTCATCGAGACCGGGCCGGGCATGGGGGCTCTGGTGCCGCCATCCACACCGCGCGCACTGACCACCGATGAAGTCCAGGAACTGGTTCAGCTCTACATCCAGGCGGCGCGCAATGCCATGGACGCCGGTTTCGACGGTATCGAACTGCATTGTGCCAATGGTTATCTGGTGAACCAGTTCATCTCAGCCCACAGCAATCTGCGCACCGATCAATACGGCGGTTCGCTGCATAACCGTCTGCGCTTTCTGCGCGAAGTGGTGGGCGGCGTCGCCGAATGCATCGGCAAGGAAAAGGTCGGCGTGCGCTTCGCGCCGCTGTTCTCCACCACCGATGAAGCGCGGACTTATCTGGGCATGGTCGAGGATGACCCGCACACCACCTACATCGAAGCGATCAAGGTGCTGCAGGACGTGGGCATTGCCTACCTGTCCATCGCCGAAGCGGACTGGGACAACGCGCCAGTGATGCCGGAAACCTTCCGTCGAGCGGTACGCGACACCTTCAGCGGCGCGATCATCTACGCGGGCCGCTACAACGCCGAAAGCGGTGCGCGGTTGCTTGAATCCGGACTGGCGGACCTCGTGGCTTTCGGTCGCCCGTTCATGGCCAACCCGGATCTGCCCGCGCGGATCGCCAATGGCTGGCCGCTGAACTCGCTGAACCCGGCCACGGTGTATGGCGGCCATGCCGAAGGCTATGTGGATTACCCGGTGTACGGAGAGTAGCTTTCGCTGGCGACACTGTTGGCGAGCTGATTGCGGCCCGCCCCTTTGGCTTGATACAGCGCCTGATCTGCCGCAGCGATCAGGCCTTGTACCGTGTCCAGTTGCGACCCGGTGGCGGCCGCGATGCCGATACTCACACTCACTCGGCCGAATGGACTGGTCCGGTGAGCGATAGGCTCTTGCGCCAATCGTTTCAGAATCATTTGCGCCACGACCGCTGCGCCGTCACTGTCGGTATCGGGCATGATCACCGCCATTTCTTCCCCTCCGTAACGCGCCACCAGGTCCGATGGCCTGCGCACGCAGGTCTCAAGCACCTTGGCCACCTGCTGCAGACAAGCGTCGCCGGCAATGTGCCCTTCGGCGTCGTTGAACAGTTTGAAATAGTCGAGATCAATCATCAGCAACGCCAACGAAGTTGCGTCACGCTTCGCCCGGCGCGCTTCCATCGCCAGGGTCTGATCGAAACATCGCCGATTGGCCAGGCCTGTCAGCGCATCCTTCATTGCCAACAGCTCAAGTTGCCGGTTCGTGCCGAGCAACTGTTGTTGGGTATCGCGCAACTCTCCTTCTACCTGCGTCCGGCGACGAATATCCAGGATCAGGAACCAGCCAATGACGCCGGTGAGCCCCAGCAATGTGGTAACCACACCGATCGACAGCAGCGCTTCAAATCGCCACGCCGCCAGGGCTTCGCGCTTACCGAGCGCAACCGTAGTGATCAGTGGCAACGTTTCACTCTTGCGAAAGGCATAGAGCCGTTCCACGCCGTCCAGACTGGACGTGAAGGATGCAGTGCCAACCGATTTGTCCACCAGGTACTTCGCATAGATCGGCGAATTGGAGAAGTTGCGCCCCATGTCCTGTTCACGGAAAGGGTAACGGACCAGCAGCGTGCCATCGGTGTAGGACAAGCCAATGGCGCCCTCCTGCCCAATATCGAGCTGGCCGAACAGACGCAGAAAGTTTTCCACCCCCAGGGTGACCGACACCACACCGGCAAACTCTCCGCGATCGTCATTGAAACGCCGGCTTATGGTAATCACCCACTCCTGATTCGAACGACTGCGGATGGGCGGGCCGATGAAGGGCTCGCGAGATGGATCGTCACGGTGATGAATGAAATAGGCACGGTCACTGCTGTTGGCACCGACAGGAATCGGCCGGTTGGATGACATCAACCAGTGACCTTTGTTGTCGTAAATAGTGATGCCACTGAGCTGCGGCATCAGCGGTCGCTGCCGGTTGATCAAAGTCTTGAGCCGTTCGATTTGCGCTGGGCCACTGCCTTCGGTTTCCAGACGTTCGACGAGTCCGAGCAGAAGCAGCGAGCTCTGCCGGACAATGCCTTCGGAATACGTCGCAAGTGCCTGCGTCAGGTTCAACCCGTGGACATTGACTTCATCCAGTGCTCGATCCCGAGAGCCCATTATCTTCCAGATGGTCAGCGATGCCAGGGAACAGCCGATTACCAACAGCAAGAGCATTACAAGGTGAGTATCACGCTTCACTTCAGTACCTATGGAAAGTCCGGTTTCCGTCACCGCTATTATTTGATCGGGGCATTACATCGACCGCGCGTCCGCCGCGGTGCTGTTCTGGTTTTGCGCAAGAATCCGAAGTGTCTGGTCGACGGCAGGCGACGCGAGGGCATCCTGCCGTCCCTCTCTCGACTAGACGATTTTCAAAGCCTTGAGAATCACCAGCGTACTCTCGGCAAACGCTTGAGCCTGCGCGGTCAATTCGGCAAGGTTTTCTTCCGCGGTGGTCAGGGCCTTGCCGTCCTTGAGGAGACCTTCGCCCTGGCCGCCGATGATGCCCCATGCCAGTTGTGCCCATTCAGCCGGGTGTTTTTTGCCTTGTTTGATCGATATCAGGAACAACTGCTGGAAGCGACTGACCGTCACCCCACCTCCGGTCACCGGACTCGCCAGGGTCTGTATCTTGTGGCCATACAACGAACGCTTGCAAAGCTGCAGGTTGAGGGTATTGCAGCGGGCCTGCACCAGTTTTTCGGCTGCTTCGCTCTGACAGGGCGCCACGGCCCCCATGCCGATCAACACGTTGAGGGCCTGTTCCACATCGCCATAGGCCAGCGAGGGCAAAAGATCCAGCAAATGCCGCAAGGTCTTCGGCACATAGGCGTCATCCGCCAGTGCTGCGAGTACCGGGCCGTAAATCTCTGCCTGCAGCGTAGCTGCGCCTGCCGGACCGGTGACGTTGGCCGGCACGCTGTCGGCTGCCTGCAACAGGACGAAGCGCGTGCTGAGCATACGCTCGCGGTGCTCGGTAGCAGATAGTCTGTTGGCGCCGCGCACATAAAGATCCCGGCGGAAACTCTGGTTCACAAAATAGTCGCGCGCCTGCTCACGCATGACCGGGTGCTCAATGCCTTCCAGAAAGTCCATGCCTTCGGCGGTCAGGTTGAGCGGATCGACGGAGTCCAGCGGCACGGCTGTCGTGGCGTAATCGAGTTTGGCGGGCGCCAGGGCATCAACCACGTCGGTGAAATACATGCAGTTCCAATCGCGGTTGAAATACTCATGGGCGACGTACTGGCGATCCTGGCCCTTGATGCTCTGCAGCTTGGCGTCCAACCCTGGCGCCGAGTTGGCATATTTGGGATTTGCAGCCAGCAGCGCTTCTGAAAACTGCAGCGCAGCGTCGATACGTTGATCAGGACGTGCAGAGGCCTGACTGGCGAAGCGGTCGTGCAGGCTGAACAGTTGGCGCAAGGGTGCCT
Organism: Pseudomonas sp. NFIX49; assembly: GCF_900115915.1. Lineage (NCBI taxonomy): Bacteria > Pseudomonadati > Pseudomonadota > Gammaproteobacteria > Pseudomonadales > Pseudomonadaceae > Pseudomonas > Pseudomonas sp. NFIX49. The sequence continues at coordinate 452,300 of NZ_FOYE01000007.1, forward strand.
GGGGCGACCAGCCCGGGAAGCAGTTGTAGCTGACGTACAGCAGACCACCAGGATTGAGATGACGACGGGCGAATTCAACGATCAACTTGTGGTTATCGCGGCTGACCCAGGTCCAGATGCCATGCAGGCTGATACTGTCGAACTGAGGCAAATCATGACGGGCCAGCAACTGCTCGAAGCTGTCGTCATACAGTCGCGCATCGCTGCCCCAGTCGCTGGCCAGAGCAATGGCATGGGACGCCTGACCTGGGTGAAAGTCGGTGCCGACATAAGAGCCCGGATTACCCGCCGCATGGATGTTGATCGAAACACCCTGACCAAAACCAAGCTCACAGTGGTAGCCGTCGCTACTCTCCAGCGTGGCGAATCCGCGCAACAGCAGACAATAACGCTGGAAAACCGGATTGATTTCCCGGCTATAACTGTAGGTGTAGCCTTCGTCCGTGAAATATCCCTCGTTCCAGGCATTGCTCATGCGTGCACCCTTTTTCTTATATCGGAAGTGAAAGTCGCTCTTATACGGGGTAGCCATGGCGTATCACAAGAGGAAAGTGATCAGGCAAACGCCCTACTGGATAAACACCTACAGCGTCGCTTCCTCAAGAATCTAAATCGAGAATTGGCCGAGCCTTTTCCTGCAGGCAAAACAAAACCCCAACTGCTTTCGCAATTGGGGTTTCGGAATTTAATCTTGACGATGACCTACTCTCACATGGGGAAACCCCACACTACCATCGGCGATGCATCGTTTCACTTCTGAGTTCGGGATGGGATCAGGTGGTTCCAACGCTCTATGGTCGTCAAGAAATTCAGGTACTGACTCGTGACCAGATGGCCTCGCTTCAGCAAATTGGGTATGTGACAGCTGTCGGTGTTTTGTGAGCGTCGAACTTTCGGTTCATTGCGTCTTCACACACCGCAATCTGATGCTCTTTCGAGTCTACAGATTGCTTGGGTGTTATATGGTCAAGCCTCACGGGCAATTAGTATTGGTTAGCTCAACG
>NZ_FOYE01000008.1:0-367182 GCF_900115915.1 Pseudomonas sp. NFIX49
CAACACGATGAGCGTTAGCTCGAGTACCGCTTTTGATCGCAGGGCCCGTCGGCAGGCTGAGTGGAGGGATTGATCCGGGGGTGGGAGCGCAGCGACCGTGCGGCGCAGCCGCATGCATCGAGAGGAGGTGCAGCGAAGCAAACCGTAGGCGATGCCCCCGGATCAATCCCGGAGCGAAGGAACCCGAGCCACAGCGAGGGCCGTACGTCAGGGTAAAGCCTTTTTGGTTACTTTTTCGGCGTTTGGAAAAAGTGACCCGCCGTAAGGGCGGAACCCTAAGAAGCCGTTACCGCAGCAACGGATATACAAACAAAACCCGAGGAAACACCCAAAACAAAAAAAGGCGCCCGAACAGACTGTGTGAAAACCTAGCAATCTGTCCGGCCCTTTAAGAAAATGCTCCGTATCGAAAGATACGGAGCATTTTTCGTTATGGCCTACATACAAGGAGAGTCCCGTAGCCAGACCAGCCTGTTCCCGGTCTCGCTGGAGGAACTGATCCCTGAAGATCACCTCGTACGAGTCATCGACCTGTATGTCGCCAAGCTCGATCTGGGCCAGCTCGGTTTTGAGAAAGCTCAGCCCAAGGCCATTGGGCGCCCTGCTTACGACCCCGCCGATCAGCTCAAGCTCTATCTCTATGGCTACTTTCAGCGCATTCGCTCGTCGCGGCGCCTAGAAGCTGAGTGCCAACGCAACATCGAAGTGATGTGGTTGATCAACCGGCTTAAACCCGACTTCAAGACCATCGCCGACTTTCGCAAGAACAACAAAGTAGCTTTCGTTACAACGTGCCGAGCTTTTGTGCAGTTCTGCCGATCCGTCGGCTTGATTGCGGGTGATCTGGTTGCGATCGACGGCAGCAAGTTTCAGGCAGTCGCTTCCTCGCGACGCCACCTGAATTTGAATCAGCTCAAGCGTCAGGAGGAGAAGCTGGATAAGCGGATTGCCCAATACTTGGCTGACCTGGATGCCGCTGATAAAGCAGAGGGCGAGCAAGTGGTCGATCGCACTGCGATCAAGGCGGCACTGGCGAAGCTTGAGGCCAAGCAGCAAGACAACCGTAGTTGCCAAGCTTTGATGAAGTCGATGGGCCTGGAGCAATTCAACACGCACGAAAGCGATGCCCGAATGATGCGCACGCCAAAGGGGGCGCGTGTTGCCTATAACGTGCAAACAGCCGTGGACGCAGAGCACTGTCTGATTTTGCACCATGAGGTGACGCAAGATGGTGACGACCGCAAACAGCTTGAACCCATAGCTAAAGCTGCCAAGGCCGAACTGGGGCAGGACACGCTGACCGTGACAGCCGATATGGGCTACTCAAATGGCCAGCAATTCCAGGCGTGCGAGGAGGCCTCCATTACCGTGTACGTGCCGCCAAATCGAACTTCGAACCCAGGCGGAGAGACATTATTCGAGCGCCAGGACTTTACCTATGACGCTGAACAGGATCGATACCAGTGCCCGGCAGGTCAATGGCTAACCCTGAAACAGCGTTACAAAGGCGACCGGATCTACCAGGCGGCAGTCAGCGACTGCGCTGGATGTGCGCTGAAAGCCCAATGTACAACGGCTCAGCGCCGCTATGTCTCACGCCACGCACAAGAGGAAGCCTTTGAGCGTATGGCACAGCGGATGCAACTGCATCCAGAGATGATGGAGCGACGCAGATCCATCGTGGAGCACCCGTTTGGCAATCTCAAACAATGGCTATTTGGGAACGGGCGGTTCTTGCTACGACAACTTGAAGGGACGAAAGCTGAAATGGCACTGGCCGTGACCGCGTACAACTTCAAGCGGGCGATCAGTGTCCTGGGAGCCAAAAAAATGATGCAACTGATGGGCTGAAGAGCCTTTTTCAGCACAAAAACAAACGCCCCGAATAAGTCGGGGCGTTTGGTCTAAGGCCTGTCAGTGTGTTTTCACACAGTCTGCGAAGGCGCCTTTTCGCTTTACAGCCAAGCCAGCCGTCAAGCCATTTCTGCAGTGGTCTCGAAGTCAAACGTCAACTCACCATCCTTGATGTCGATGTGAACCACACCGCCATGCTCGGCCAGCTCGCCAAACAGAATCTCCTCCGCCAGCGGACGCTTGATCTTGTCCTGGATCAGACGCGCCATCGGACGAGCGCCCATGGCCGAATCGTAACCACCGGCCGCCAGCCAGCTGCGCGCCGCATCGGTAACTTCCAGAAGCACACGCTTGTCTTCCAGCTGCGCCTGAAGTTCGGTGAGGAACTTGTCCACCACGCTCTTGATAACCTCATGACTGAGGCGACCAAACTGAATGATGGTATCCAGACGGTTGCGGAATTCCGGCGTGAAGCTCTTCTTGATCACTTCCATCGCATCGGACGAGTGGTCCTGATGGGTGAAACCGATCGAAGCACGTGCCGCTGTTTCAGCACCGGCGTTGGTGGTCATGATCACGATCACGTTGCGGAAGTCCGCCTTGCGCCCGTTGTTGTCGGTCAGCGTGCCGTGATCCATCACCTGCAGCAGCAGGTTGAAGACTTCCGGATGCGCCTTCTCGATTTCATCGAGCAGCAATACGCAATGCGGTTGCTTGGTGATCGCTTCGGTCAACAGACCGCCCTGGTCGAAACCGACGTACCCCGGAGGTGCACCGATCAAACGCGATACGGTGTGGCGCTCCATGTACTCGGACATGTCGAAGCGCACCAGTTCGATCCCCAACGCCTTGGCCAATTGACGCGCGGCTTCGGTTTTACCGACACCGGTCGGCCCTGCGAACAGGAACGAACCGACAGGCTTGTCAGGCGACTTGAGGCCGGCACGGGACAATTTGATCGCAGTCGACAGCGAATCGATCGCCGCGTCCTGACCAAACACCGTCAGCTTCAGGTCACGCTCCAGATTACGCAGCAGTTCCTTGTCGGAGCTGGTGACGTGCTTCGGCGGAATCCGCGCGATCTTCGCCACGATGTCCTCGACTTCAGGGACTTCGATGCGTTTCACGCGCTTCTCGACCGGTTGCAGACGCTGGTAGGCGCCCGCCTCGTCGATCACGTCGATAGCCTTGTCCGGCATGTGCCGATCATTGATGTAGCGCGAAGCCAGTTCCGCAGCGGCGCGCAGCGACTCATCGCTGTATTCGATGTTGTGGTGCTGTTCGAAACGCCCTTTCAGACCGCGCAGGATACCGATGGTGTCTTCCACCGACGGCTCGACAACATCGACCTTCTGGAAGCGACGCGCCAGGGCGCGGTCTTTTTCGAAGATGCCACGGAATTCCTGGAACGTGGTCGAACCGATGCAGCGAATGTCGCCAGACGACAGCAGCGGCTTGAGCAGGTTCGAGGCATCCATGACGCCACCGGACGCAGCACCCGCACCGATGATGGTGTGGATTTCGTCGATGAACAGGATCGCCTGCGGACGTTTTTTCAGTTCGTTGAGCAGCGCCTTGAAGCGCTTCTCGAAATCACCGCGATACTTGGTGCCCGCGAGCAGAGCGCCCAGATCGAGGGAGTAAACGACGCTGTTGGCCAGCAGGTCCGGCACCTGGTTGTCGACAATGCGCTTGGCCAGGCCCTCGGCGATCGCGGTTTTACCCACGCCCGCCTCGCCGACCAGCAGCGGATTGTTCTTGCGACGACGCGCCAGAATCTGCGCGACACGCTCGACTTCCGTTTCACGCCCGACCAGCGGATCGATCCGGCCCTGGCGTGCGAGTTCGTTGAGATTGCTGGCATAAGCGTCCAGCGGATTGCCTGAAGAAGAAGACTCACCGCCCTCATCGTCCTGCATATCTTGTTCACCTTCAGAGTGATCGCCATGCCCCGGCACTTTGGAAATGCCGTGAGCGATATAGTTGACGACATCAATGCGTGCAACGCTCTGCTGTTTCAGCAGGAACACCGCCTGACTCTCTTGCTCACTGAAGATTGCAACCAGCACGTTGGCGCCGGTTACTTCGCGTTTGCCCGAGCTCTGCACATGAAAGACAGCACGTTGCAGTACACGCTGGAAGCCCAGGGTTGGCTGGGTTTCGCGATCCTCGTCGTGAACGGGAATCAGTGGCGTGGTGGAGTCAATGAACTCCTGCAGGTCGTGCTTGAGTTTGTCGAGGTTTGCGCCGCAGGCACGCAATACGGTGGCGGCAGCCTCATTGTCCAATAGGGCCAGCAGCAGGTGTTCGACGGTCATGAACTCATGACGTTTCGAACGTGCCTCCTTGAAGGCAAGATTGAGGGTGACTTCGAGCTCGCGGTTTAACATAGCTTCACCTCATACCCAAGTGGTCGGCGATTAACCGTCCTTCTCGATTTCACAGAGTAGCGGATGCTGGCTTTCCCTGGCGTACTGGTTGACCTGCATGGCCTTTGTCTCGGCGATGTCGCGGGTAAACACTCCACATACTGCCCGCCCTTCTGTATGGACGGCCAGCATGACCTTGGTCGCCAGCTCGCGATTCAGGTTAAAAAACACCTCGAGCACTTCGACGACGAAATCCATCGGTGTGTAGTCATCATTGAACAAAACCACCTTGTACATCGGCGGCGCCTGTAACGCAGGCTTTGCTTCCTGAACAGCAACGCCTGCCGAATCGTCGTCGTGCTCCTGTGGAAGATCCTTTTGGAGAAGCGGGCGATCCTGATTGAATGTTAGTCGAATCTGGCTGATTGCATGCATGGAAAGAAAGGTTCGTCAGTTGTGCAAATACAGTGGTGGGGGCGGCTTGACACGTTTTCAACTCCGACTGCCCGGTCACCTTGACTATCGGGAAAACGGTGTTACAACCAATAGAACCCACAGTGGGGAAAAAAGATCCGCGGAGTCAATCTTTTTAACGGATTCGACTGCGGATGAATTGGATGATACTCCAGCGATGGAGACTGTTGCAGAGGGATTTGAGCATGGCTGTCGGCAAGGTGAAATGGTTCAACAATGCCAAGGGGTTCGGTTTCATCAACACCGACGCCCGCGAAGGGAAGGACGAAGACGGCAAGGAGATCGATTTCTTTGCCCACTATTCCGCCATTGAAATGGACGGATACAAAACCCTCAAAGCCGGGCAAATCGTCAAATTCGAGATCGTGCAAGGGCCCAAAGGCCTGCACGCCACAAAAATTCAGAATGTCGAAGCCGCAAAAGATGCCGCCTCGGCCGCTGCTCGGCACCAGTCAGTGACCAGCTGAAGCGACCCGGACACCTGCCGGAAAACAAACCGCCCGGCTCGATCACTCGAGCCGGGCGGTTTCGTTGCAGCTGGCTTTCTTACATGTGCTTGATCAGCGCTTCACCGAAGCCCGAAGAAGACACCAGCGTGGCGCCTTCCATCAGACGTTCGAAGTCGTAGGTCACGGTCTTGGCCTTGATGGCGCCATTGGTGCCCTTGATGATCAGGTCGGCCGCCTCGGTCCAGCCCAGGTGGCGCAGCATCATCTCCGCCGACAGGATCACCGAGCCCGGGTTGACCTGGTCCTTGCCGGCATATTTCGGCGCGGTACCGTGGGTCGCCTCGAACATGGCCACGGTGTCGGACAGGTTGGCACCCGGCGCGATACCGATACCGCCCACTTCCGCCGCCAGGGCATCGGACAGGTAGTCACCGTTGAGGTTAAGGGTAGCGATCACATCGTACTCGGCCGGACGCAGCAGGATCTGCTGGAGCATGGCGTCGGCGATGGCGTCCTTGACGACGACTTCGCGGCCGGTTTTCGGGTTCTTGAATTTCATCCACGGGCCGCCATCGAGCAGCTCGGCGCCGAATTCTTCCTTCGCCACCTCATAGCCCCAGTCCTTGAAGGCACCTTCGGTGAATTTCATGATGTTGCCCTTGTGCACGATGGTCAGCGACTTGCGGTCATTGTCCACCACGTATTGCAGGGCCTTGCGCACCAGACGCTTGGTGCCTTCTTTCGAAACAGGCTTGATGCCGATACCGCAATCCTGGTCGAAACGGATCTTGGTGACGCCCATTTCTTCTTTCAGGAACTTGATGACCTTGGTGGCCTCAGGGGAGCCGGCCTTCCATTCGATACCGGCATAAATGTCTTCGGAGTTCTCGCGGAAGATCACCATATCGACGTCGCCGGGCTTTTTCACCGGACTCGGCACGCCTTCGAACCACACCACAGGGCGCAGGCAGACATAGAGATCGAGTTGTTGACGCAGGGCCACGTTGAGGGAGCGGATGCCGCCACCGACCGGAGTGGTCAGCGGGCCCTTGATGGAAACCACGTAATCCTTGACCGCGTCCAGGGTTTCCTGGGGCAGCCAGGTGTCCTGGTCATAAACCTGAGTTGCTTTTTCGCCAGCATAAACCTCCATCCAGGAAATCTTGCGCTTGCCCCCGTAGGCTTTTTCTACGGCAGCATCAACCACTTTGATCATCACAGGGCTGACGTCGACGCCAATGCCGTCACCTTCGATGAAGGGAATGATCGGGTTATCGGGGACATTGAGAGAATGGTCTGCGTTGACGGTGATTTTGTCGCCGACGGCTGGAACCTGAATCTTCTTGTAACCCATGCTGAACTCCATTGTTTGGATTGAACATCTGGCTTGGCTCGAGCGTAACCCAGTTGAATCAACACGCAAACCCTCTGTTCCGGGCGCGGCCACATCTCGTTTCGTACAAGCCTGAAAGCAAAGGGAAAAGCGCCAATCTCAAGCATTCACGCCGACTCTACGCCCCACCCCGCCCTGCGACCTTTAGACCAATGGACGAGAATCGTTGCACATGAACCATCGGCAGATTGCCAGCTACCTATGTATAATGCCGCCCGCTGACCACAGGGTCACGACGGCTGGCCTCTCTAGCACGAGACTTCCGCCTGATTGGTCGGGTTGTTACCGCAGTCCGACTGCTTGACGCTCTACTGATGCACCCAACATCACCGCGAAGATTCTCGACATTCGGTTCATGGATGACTTTGAACGAACGCGCTTACCCGGCGCCCCTCGAGTTTCTGCGCACGCTTTAGCAAAGAAGAGAGAGTTAATCCGAATATGCCCACCCGCTCGAAGATCATCTATACCTTCACCGACGAAGCTCCAGCCCTCGCCACCTATTCCCTGCTGCCGATCATCGAGGCTTACACCGCCTCGGCCGATATCGCCGTGGAAACCCGCGATATCTCTCTTGCAGCGCGTATTCTGGCCAGCTTCCCCGAGCAACTGGGCGACAAAGCCGTAGCCGACCACCTCGCCGAACTGGGCGACCTGGCCGTTACGCCTGAAGCCAACATCATCAAGCTGCCGAACATCAGCGCCTCGGTTCCGCAACTGCAAGCCGCGATCAAAGAACTGCAAGCCCAGGGCTACAACCTGCCGGACTACCCGGAAACCGTGACCAGCGACGCCGACAAAGATGCCAAGGCGCGTTACGACAAGGTCAAGGGCAGCGCCGTGAACCCGGTCCTGCGTGAAGGCAACTCCGACCGTCGCGCGCCGCTGTCGGTCAAGAACTACGCTCGCAAGCACCCGCACAAAATGGGCGCCTGGGCCAAGGACTCCAAGTCCCACGTCGCTCACATGAGCACCGGCGATTTCTACGGCAGCGAAAAAGCGGCCCTGATCGACGCCGCTGACACCGTGAAAATCGAGCTGGTCGCCCAAGACGGCACCACCACCGTCCTGAAAGAAAAAACCACCGTTCAGGCGGGCGAGATCCTCGACTGCTCCGTGATGAGCAAAAAGGCCCTGCGCGCGTTCATCGCCGCTGAAATCGACAGCGCCAAGCAACAAGGCGTGCTGCTGTCGGTTCACCTGAAAGCCACCATGATGAAGGTCTCCGACCCGATCATGTTCGGCCAGATCGTTGCCGAGTTCTACAAGGACGCCCTGACCAAGCACGCCGACGTGCTGGCCGAGATCGGCTTCAACCTGAACAACGGCATCGGCGACCTGTACGCCCGCATCAAATCCCTGCCGGCCGAACAGCAAGCCCAGATCGAAGCTGACGTGCAGGCGGTCTACGCCGTTCGTCCGTCGCTGGCGATGGTCAACTCCGACAAAGGCATCACCAACCTGCACGTGCCAAGCGACGTTATCGTCGACGCCTCGATGCCGGCCATGATCCGTGACTCCGGCAAGATGTGGGGCACCGACGGTCAGCTGCACGACACCAAGGCTGTGATCCCGGATCGCTGCTACGCCACCATCTACCAGGCCGTGATCGAAGATTGCAAAGCCAATGGCGCTTTCGATCCGACCACTATGGGCAGCGTGCCAAACGTTGGCCTGATGGCCAAAAAGGCTGAAGAATACGGCTCCCACGACAAGACCTTCCAGATCAAGGCCGACGGCGTGGTTCGCGTGACCGACAGCAAAGGCACCCTGCTGATGGAACAGGCTGTTGAAGCCGGCGACATCTTCCGCATGTGCCAGACCAAGGACGCGCCGATCCAGGACTGGGTCAAACTGGCCGTCAACCGCGCTCGCGCAAGCAGCACCCCGGCCATTTTCTGGCTGGACCCGATGCGCGCCCACGACGGCGTGGTGATCGAGAAGGTTCAGGCTTACCTGAAGGATCACGACACCACCGGTCTGGACATCCAGATCATGGCGCCGGTCGACGCCATGAAATACACCCTGCAGCGCACCCGCGAAGGCAAGGACACCATTTCGGTGACCGGCAACGTACTGCGCGACTACCTGACCGACCTGTTCCCGATCATGGAACTGGGCACCAGCGCCAAGATGCTGTCGATCGTGCCGCTGATGAACGGCGGTGGCCTGTTCGAAACCGGCGCCGGCGGTTCGGCTCCGAAGCACGTGCAGCAACTGGTCGAAGAGAACTTCCTGCGCTGGGATTCGCTGGGTGAATTCCTGGCCCTGGCCGCTTCTCTCGAGCACCTGGGTGTGAACTACAACAACCCGAAAGCGCTGGTACTGTCCAAGACCCTGGACCAGGCCACCGGCCAGTTCCTCGACAACAACAAGTCGCCATCGCGCAAAGTCGGCAACATCGACAACCGCGGCAGCCACTTCTACCTGGCGATGTACTGGGCACAAGCCCTGGCCGCCCAGACTGAAGACGCTGCACTGCAAGCGCAGTTCGCGACCCTGGCCAAGACCCTGACCGAGAACGAAGCGACCATCGTCGCCGAGCTCAACGCCGTTCAGGGCAAGCCAGTGGACATCGGCGGTTACTACCACGCCAATGCCGAGCTGATCAGCAAGGCCATGCGCCCAAGCGCAACCCTCAACGCGGCCATCGCTGCGCTGGTATAAGGTTGTAAAGGGAACATCACAAACCCCGGCCATGCGCCGGGGTTTGTGTTTCTGCCTTTCGCCCAGGAGATTCAATCAATGCAATGGCTCCCCCACATCACCGTCGCCACCATCGTCGAGGACAACGGTCGTTTCCTGATGGTCGAGGAACACAAGGCCGGGCGTAATGTGCTCAATCAGCCTGCCGGCCATCTGGATCCGGACGAAACCCTGATCGAAGCCGCCGTGCGCGAAACCCTCGAGGAAACCGGCTGGGACGTCGGACCCACCGCCGTAATCGGCATTTATCTGTACACCGCCCCGAGCAACGGTGTGACTTACCAGCGCGTGTGCTTCAGCGCCAAAGCGGTGAAACACCACCCGGATTATCAACTGGACGACGGCATCGTCGGCGCCAAGTGGCTGACCCGCGACGAATTATTGGCCCAGCGCGATAACTGGCGCAGCGAGCTGATCATCCGCTGCATCGACGATTATCTGGCCGGCAATCGCTTCGGCCTCGAACTGATCCGCCCTTCCCTTTAGCCTTGAGGCCGTGAGCCTGATAGAATCGCGTCCTTTTTCAAGACACTCATTGAATCCCTATGCGTGATCCAGCCCCTTCTGACACATCCAAGAAGCGCGTCATTGTCGGCATGTCCGGCGGCGTGGACTCTTCCGTTTCCGCTCTCCTGCTGATCGAGCAGGGCTATGAAGTGGAAGGCCTGTTCATGAAGAACTGGGAAGAAGACGACGGAACGGAATACTGCACCGCCATGGACGACCTGGCGGATGCCCAGGCCGTGTGCGACAAGATCGGTATCAAGCTGCACACCGCCAACTTCGCCGCCGAGTACTGGGACAACGTGTTCGAGCATTTCCTGGCCGAATACAAGGCCGGCCGCACGCCGAACCCGGACATCCTGTGCAACCGCGAGATCAAGTTCAAGGCGTTCCTCGACTACGCCATGATGCTCGGCGCCGACCTGATCGCTACCGGTCACTACGTACGCCGCCGCGACATCGACGGCCGCACCGAGCTGCTCAAGGGCCTGGATCCGAACAAGGATCAGAGCTACTTCCTGCACGCCGTCGGCGGCGAACAGATCGCCAAGACCCTGTTCCCGGTCGGCGAGCTGGAAAAGCCGGAAGTCCGCGCAATTGCCGAGAAATACGAGCTGGCAACCGCCAAGAAGAAGGATTCCACCGGGATCTGCTTCATCGGCGAGCGTCGCTTCAGCGATTTCCTCAAGCAATACCTGCCGGCGCAACCGGGCGAGATCAAGACCACCGAAGGCGAAGTCATCGGCCGCCACCACGGCTTGATGTACCACACCATCGGCCAGCGTCAGGGCCTGGGCATCGGCGGTTTGAAAGACGCCGGCGACGAGCCGTGGTACGTGCTGCGCAAGGACCTGGACACCAACGAGCTGATCGTCGGCCAGGGCAACAACCATCCGTGGCTGTTCTCCAGCGCCCTGCTCGCTTCGGAAATCTATTGGGTCAACCCGATCGATCTGAGCCAGCCGTTGCGTCTGACCGCCAAAGTCCGTTATCGCCAGAGCGATCAGGCCTGCACCCTTGAGAAAACCGAAACCGGCTATCGTGCCGTGTTCGACGAGCCGCAACGCGCGGTCACGCCGGGCCAGTCAGTGGTGTTCTATGACGGTGAAATCTGCCTCGGTGGCGGCGTGATCGAAGTCGCCGAGCCGTGGAGCGGCCAGGCATGAGCCCGACTCAGGAACAATTGACCGCTCTGGGCGGCGTGTTTCTCGCCGCCGTGCTGGTCGACCGCATCGCCAAGACCGGCCAGACCAACGAGGCCGGCCTGAGCTGCATGCTCGGCAGCCTGCTGGTTCGCGACCCGAAAGACACCCTGGATGTTTACGGCGGCGACGACATCAACCTGCGCGAGGGTTACCGCGCGTTGATCGGCGCCCTCGAACGAGACCCGAGCACCTTGCAGCGCGAACCGCTGCGCTACGCGCTGTCGATGCTCGGCCTTGAGCGACAACTGGCCAAGCGCAACGACCTGCTCGACGTGATCGGCAAGCGCCTGCCGCAGATCCAGTCGCAGGTCGAGCATTTCGGCCCGGCCCACGAAAACGTGATCGCGGCCTGCGGTGCGCTGTATCAGGACACCTTGAGCACGCTGCGCCAACGCATTCAGGTGCATGGCGACATGCGCAATCTGCAGCAGCCGAGCAACGCCTCGAAGATCCGCGCCCTGCTGCTCGCCGGCATTCGTTCGGCACGCCTGTGGCGCCAGCTCGGCGGTCATCGCTGGCAGCTTGTCGTCAGCCGACGCAAATTGCTCAAAGAGCTGTATCCGTTGATGCGCAGCGAGTAAATCGCCGCGCAATAAAAGCTTTGTAGTCTGTAACGCGTAATACGCCGGTCAGTTGGCGACGGACCGGCGGATTTTTTCATGTATGATACGCGCCCCATTTCGTTGCCCGACTGTCCGAGAACACCCCATGCAGCTCTCTTCGCTCACTGCGGTTTCCCCTGTTGACGGCCGCTACGCCGGCAAAACCCAGGCCCTGCGCCCAATTTTCAGCGAGTACGGTCTGATCCGTGCCCGCGTTCTGGTTGAAGTGCGCTGGCTCCAGCGCCTGGCCGCTCACGCCGGCATCCCGGAAGTGCCAGCCTTCTCCGCCGAAGCCAACGCCGTTCTGAATGAACTGGCCGAGAACTTCTCGCTGGAGCACGCCGAGCGCGTGAAAGAGATCGAGCGCACCACCAACCACGACGTCAAAGCGATCGAATACCTGCTCAAAGAGCAGGCGGCCAAGCTGCCGGAGCTGGCCAAGGTCAGCGAATTCATCCACTTCGCCTGCACCAGCGAGGACATCAACAACCTGTCCCACGCCCTGATGCTGCGCGAAGGCCGTGACGACGTGATGCTGCCGCTGATGCGCCAGACCGCCAACGCCATCCGCGAACTGGCCATCCGCTTCGCCGACGTGCCGATGCTGTCGCGCACCCACGGCCAGCCGGCTTCGCCGACCACCCTGGGCAAAGAGCTGGCGAACGTGGTTTACCGTCTCGAGCGTCAGATCGCTCAGGTCGCTGCCGTTCCGCTGCTGGGCAAGATCAACGGCGCTGTCGGCAACTACAACGCTCACCTGTCGGCCTACCCGCAGATCGACTGGGAAGCCAACGCCCGCGCCTTCATCGAAGACGAGCTGGGCCTGGGCTTCAACCCGTACACCACGCAGATCGAGCCGCACGACTACATCGCCGAGCTGTTCGACGCCATTGCGCGCTTCAACACCATCCTGATCGACTTTGACCGTGACATCTGGGGCTACATCTCCCTGGGTTACTTCAAGCAGCGCACCATCGCCGGCGAAATCGGTTCGTCGACCATGCCGCACAAGGTCAACCCGATCGACTTCGAAAACTCCGAAGGCAACCTGGGCATCGCCAACGCACTGTTCCAGCACCTGGCGAGCAAACTGCCGATCTCCCGCTGGCAGCGCGACCTGACCGACTCCACCGTTCTGCGCAACCTCGGTGTCGGCTTCGCCCACAGCGTGATCGCGTACGAAGCGAGCCTCAAAGGCATCAGCAAGCTCGAGCTGAACGCTGACAAGATCGCTGCCGATCTGGACGCTTGCTGGGAAGTCCTGGCCGAGCCGATCCAGACCGTGATGCGCCGCTACAACATCGAAAACCCGTACGAGAAGCTGAAAGAACTGACCCGCGGCAAGGGTATCAGCCCTGAAGCGCTGCAGACTTTCATCGATGGCCTGGACATGCCGGCCGCTGCGAAAGCCGAGCTCAAGCAACTGACCCCGGCCAACTACATCGGCAACGCTGTAGCGCAAGCCAAACGCATCTGATCGACTGCTTGACCCGTTTGAGACGCCCGGCCGCGCCGGGCGTTTTTATTCCCGTCTGAAAAATGCTTTTTTTCAATAGGTTACATATGAATCCCGATATTCCTCTTCAACTTCTGGGTGGTCTTACGGCGCGCGAATTCATGCGCGATTACTGGCAGAAAAAACCACTGCTGATCCGTCAGGCGATTCCTGATTTCGAAAGCCCGATCGACGCCGACGAACTCGCCGGCCTGGCCCTGGAAGAAGAAGTCGAATCGCGTCTGGTGATCGAGCACGGCGAGCGTCCATGGGAACTGCGTCGCGGCCCGTTCGCCGAGGACGAATTCAGCAAACTGCCGGAGCGTGAGTGGACCCTGCTGGTGCAGGCGGTCGATCAGTTCGTGCCGGAAGTCAGCGAGCTGCTGGAAAATTTCCGCTTCCTGCCGAGCTGGCGCGTCGACGACGTAATGATCAGCTTCGCCGCCCCGGGTGGCAGCGTCGGCCCGCACTTCGACAACTACGACGTGTTCCTGCTGCAAGGCCACGGCAAGCGCAACTGGAAAATCGGCCAGATGTGCGACTCCGAAAGCCCGCTGCTGCAACACGCGGACCTGCGTATCCTCGCCGAATTCCACGAGACCGAAGAGTGGGTGCTCGAACCGGGCGACATGCTCTACCTGCCACCACGCCTGGCCCACTGCGGCGTTGCCGTCGATGACTGCATGACCTACTCGGTCGGTTTCCGCGCACCGAGCGCCGCTGAAGTGCTGACCCACTTCACCGACTTCCTCAGCCAGTTCCTGACTGACGAAGAGCGCTACACCGACGCCGATGCAAAACCGGTCAGCGATGATCCACATCAGATCCAGCACGATGCACTCGGCCGCCTGAAAGCGCTGCTCGCCGAGCACATGAGCGATGAGCGCCTGCTGCTGACCTGGTTCGGCCAGTACATGACCGAGCCGCGTTATCCAGAGCTGGTGGTAGGCCCGGAAGAGGTCGAGGAAGAAGACTTGCTCGGCGCACTCGAAGACGGCGCCATCCTGATCCGCAACCCGAGCGCGCGCCTGGCGTGGTCGGACGTCGATGACGACCTGCTGTTGTTCGCCAGCGGCCAGAGCCGCTACCTGCCGGGCAAGCTGCGCGAACTGCTGAAGCTGATCTGCTCCGCCGACGCCCTGCACACCGACAACCTCGGTGACTGGCTGAGCGACGAAGACGGTCGCGGCCTGCTGTGCGAACTGGTCAAACAGGGCAGTCTGGGGTTCGCCGACGATGAATAAGATTCGCGTACGTGTTGCAGACTGGCAAAAGGACAACGCCGAGATCCGCCGCATTCGCGAAACGGTGTTCATTGCCGAACAATCGGTTCCACCCGAGCTTGAGTGGGACGCCGATGACGCCACGGCGGTGCATTTTCTGGCTTTCGAAGGCGATTTTCCGATCGGCACCGCCCGCCTCTTGCCCGACGGGCATGTCGGCCGGGTTTCGGTACTGAAGGACTGGCGCGGCCTGAAGGTCGGCGATGCGCTGATGCAAGCGGTGATTGCCGAAGCGGAAGCACGCGGCCTGAAGCAGCAGATGCTCAGCGCCCAGGTACAGGCCACGGCGTTCTATGAGCGCCTGGGTTTCAACCTGGTCAGCGAGGAATTCCTCGAAGCCGGGATTCCGCATGTCGACATGGTTCGTCATTCGGCTTAAGACCCAGGCACCGATCGTTCCCACGCTCTGCGTGGGGATGCCCCTCGGGACGCTCCGCGTCCCTTGCGGCATGTGACGCAGAGCGTCACTGGCTGCATTCCCACGCAGAGCGTGGGAACGATCAACACCTAAAACGCCCCGCCATCTCACGATGCCGGGGCGTTTTGCTGTCTACGATTCAACTTGCCCCACCCCGGGCCGACAAACTGGCAATATCAAGCCTTTCGAAAGCGGAGATAACGGACATGTCCCTACGCACCCTGCTCACCACCCTGCTGCTCGGCTGCAGTTTTTCGGTGATGGCAGCCACAGAAATCGTGCCCCTCAAGTACCACACCAGTGCCGACATGCTGCCGGTGGCTCAGGACTTCATCGGCAAGGACGGCCAGGTCAGCGCCTATGGCAACCAACTGATCGTCAAGGCCGAGCCCGGCAAGATTCAAGAACTCAAGGACCTGCTCTCGCAACTCGACACCGCGCCCAAGCGCCTGCTGATCACGGTCGACACCAACGAAAACAACGGTCGTGGCGATGAAGGCTATTCGGTCAACGGCGCGCAGACCCGGATCATCAGCCGCAGCACCGCCAGCCGTGACGGCGGCATTCAGCAGATCCAGGCCAGCGAAGGTGCACCGGCACTGATCCAGGTCGGCCAGAGCGTGCCGATCACCAGCAGCCAGACCAACTCCTACGGCGATTACAGCAGCCAGACGCAATATCGCAACGTCACCCAGGGCTTTTACGTCACCGCCAGCGTCACCGGCGAAACCGTTCACCTGGCCATCAGTACCAACCGTGACCGCATGAGCCAGGAACGTCCCGATGTAGTGAACGTGCAAAGCACCGACACAACCGTCACCGGACGCCTGGGCGAATGGATCACCCTCGCCGGCGTGAATCGCCAGACCCAGGCCGACAAACAGAGCCTGGCCCGCAGCTACTCTACTCAAGGCCGGGATGACATGACGTTGCGGGTGAAAGTCGACACGCTGGACTAAAGCACCAAAAACTGACTGATTAGTCGTATTAGACGAAAGATGTAGTGCTTTAAAAAAAGCACTACAAAACGTTTGACGAGCCAAAAAAGCGAAGGCATGATGGCCTCGCTCCCGCTAATCAGAGGCTTGGCAAGGGCCTTCGAAGCGCTGCTCGCAACCATCCCCGCGAGCCGTTTCGTGTCTGTACCGCCCACAAGGCGTGTTTGACGAGGTTGCCGACTGGAACGAAGTTGTCCCGAGGGACGGAAGCGTAATTAGGTAACCCGGCTTTACACTGTCGTTCGTATAAAGGCCCACGACGCCCGAATGCGCCCACCAGTTCGCCTTTACCTGCTCACTTCCCCTCGAGCTCATCGTTCATCCCGTCGCCTGCCCCGCCGAACCCGACCTGACCACCTAAGCTTCTGGTCAGCGAGCGCAAGGAATTTTCCACCGCAGAACAACTTTTCATAAAGACGCGACGAGGTTTATCTCCATGGCACTGACACGCGAACAGCAAATTGCAGCCCTTGAAAAAGACTGGGCTGAAAACCCGCGCTGGAAAGGCGTGACTCGCAATTACTCCGCTGCTGACGTCGTCCGTCTGCGTGGCTCGGTTCAACCAGAGCACACCTTTGCAAAAATGGGCGCCGAGAAGCTGTGGAACCTGGTCACCCAGGGTGCCAAGCCGTCCTTCCGCCCAGAGAAAGATTTCGTCAACTGCATGGGCGCCCTGACCGGCGGCCAGGCTGTGCAGCAGGTTAAAGCCGGTATCCAGGCGATCTACCTGTCGGGCTGGCAAGTCGCGGCGGACAACAACTCCGCCGAATCGATGTACCCGGACCAGTCGCTGTACCCGGTGGACTCGGTTCCAACCGTGGTCAAGCGCATCAACAACTCGTTCCGTCGCGCCGACCAGATCCAGTGGAAGGCCGGCAAGAACCCGGGCGACGAAGGCTACATCGACTACTTCGCGCCAATCGTGGCTGACGCCGAAGCCGGTTTCGGCGGCGTACTGAACGCCTACGAGCTGATGAAGAGCATGATCGAGGCAGGCGCCGCCGGCGTTCACTTCGAAGACCAGCTGGCTTCCGTGAAGAAATGCGGCCACATGGGCGGCAAGGTTCTGGTGCCAACCCAGGAAGCCGTACAGAAGCTGACCGCTGCTCGTCTGGCTGCCGACGTTGCCGGTGTACCGACCATCATCCTGGCCCGTACCGACGCCAACGCTGCCGACCTGCTGACTTCCGACTGCGATCCGTACGACCAGCCATTCGTGACTGGCACCCGTACCCAGGAAGGTTTCTACAAGGTTCGTGCAGGTCTGGACCAGGCAATCGCCCGTGGCCTGGCCTACGCGCCGTACGCCGACCTGATCTGGTGCGAAACCGCCAAGCCGGATCTGGAAGAAGCCCGTCGTTTCGCTGAAGCGATCAAAAAGGAATACCCGGACCAGATCCTGTCGTACAACTGCTCGCCTTCCTTCAACTGGAAGAAAAACCTGGACGACGCGACCATCGCCAAGTTCCAGCGCGAACTGTCCGCCATGGGTTACAAGCACCAGTTCATCACCCTGGCCGGCATTCACAACATGTGGCACAGCATGTTCAACCTGGCGCACGACTACGCCCGCAACGACATGACTGCCTACGTGAAGCTGCAAGAGCAGGAATTCGCTGACGCCGCCAAGGGTTACACCTTCGTGGCTCACCAGCAGGAAGTGGGCACTGGCTACTTCGACGACATGACCACCGTGATCCAGGGCGGCACGTCCTCGGTGACCGCGCTGACCGGCTCGACCGAAGAAGAACAGTTCCACTGATCGACTTCGCCTGAGCGAACGGCCTTTGCGGACCGTATAGAAAGCTAACCGCATTGCCGAAAAAACTGACGCCCCGACTGGTTCGGGGCGTTTTTTTTGCCTGCGGTCTTCCGGGCACCTCAGGATTTGGCACAGCCTGTCAGGCAAAACATTGATCCAGAACGGTATCCGCATCGCAAAAATCGGCTAAAACGGGCGCCGCCGCTACTTGCAGTAACGCGCATATAAGACAACTTCCCAACTAGTGACCCGTTAAACAGTTACGAAACCACTGCAAACGATATCAATTATCATTTAGCGATAACTATGTTCGTTACATTTCCCACAAAACATAATTCTTGAAATTCCGGCTAATGCCCGCAACGCATGGGCTGCGGGCCCTTCGAGGTGCGCTATGTCCTTATTCCAATAAATAATTTCGCTATAGGAATTTTACTTGCAGGGTGTTTAGCCATAAAATCAGCGCGATTGATTGCTGCGACATATCGTCACTGCCTTATTTCTTTATCAAGCTCAGAGACCTTTGCTCTCTGTTAAGGATTTCCAGCATGCCCGAAGCGACAGGACTCATGGCCCACAACTGGGGCTTTGCCATTTTCCTTCTGGGTGTAGTCGGCCTGTGCGCCTTCATGCTCGGCGTCTCCAGCCTCCTTGGGTCAAAAGCCTGGGGCCGCAGCAAAAACGAACCGTTCGAGTCCGGCATGCTACCTACCGGTGGCGCCCGCTTGCGGCTCTCAGCCAAATTCTATCTGGTCGCGATGCTGTTCGTGATCTTCGATATCGAAGCCCTCTTTCTCTTTGCATGGTCTGTGTCCGTCCGCGAAAGCGGCTGGACCGGATTCGTCGAAGCTCTCGTTTTCATAGCAATTCTGTTGGCAGGTCTTGTCTACCTGTTCCGAGTGGGCGCCCTTGACTGGGCTCCGGAAGCTCGTCGCAAGCGGCAGGCGAAGCTGAAACAATGAGGCTTTGGCAATGCAATACAATCTCACCAGAATCGACCCCGATGCTCCTAACGAGCAGTATCCGATCGGCCAGCGGGAAACCGTTTCCGATCCGTTAGAGGATCAAGTCCACAAAAACATTTTCATGGGCAAGCTGGAAGACGTGCTGAGTGGCGCGGTCAACTGGGGACGTAAGAACTCCCTGTGGCCGTACAACTTCGGTCTGTCGTGCTGCTACGTGGAAATGACCACCGCCTTCACGGCGCCCCACGACATCGCGCGCTTCGGCGCCGAAGTTATCCGGGCATCACCGCGTCAGGCCGACTTCATGGTTATCGCCGGGACCTGCTTCATCAAGATGGCGCCGATCATTCAGCGCCTGTACGAGCAGATGCTCGAACCCAAGTGGGTGATCTCGATGGGTTCGTGCGCCAACTCCGGCGGCATGTACGACATCTACTCCGTGGTTCAGGGGGTGGACAAGTTCCTGCCCGTTGACGTCTACGTACCTGGCTGCCCGCCCCGTCCAGAAGCATTTCTGCAAGGCTTGATGCTGTTGCAGGAATCCATTGGCCAGGAGCGTCGCCCACTGTCCTGGGTCGTTGGCGATCAAGGCGTTTATCGCGCCGACATGCCTTCGCAGAAGGAACAGCGCCGCGAACAGCGAATCGCAGTCACCAACCTGCGCAGCCCTGACGAAGTCTGATCCAGTCTGTTTCAAAGAAACGAGAAGCTGGCTTCATTCTTTACGTTGACCGAAAGCGAAAAAATAACCATGACTACAGGCAGTGCTCTGTACATCCCGCCTTATAAGGCAGACGACCAGGATGTGGTCGTCGAACTGAACAACCGTTTTGGCGCCGAAGCGTTCACCGCTCAGCCGACCCGCACCGGCATGCCGGTGCTGTGGGTGGCCCGCGCCAAGCTCGTCGAAGTCCTGACCTTCCTGCGCAACCTGCCCAAGCCGTACGTCATGCTCTATGACCTGCACGGCGTGGACGAGCGTCTGCGCACCAAGCGTCAAGGGCTGCCGGGCGGTGCCGATTTCACCGTGTTCTATCACCTCATGTCGCTGGAGCGTAATAGTGACGTGATGATCAAGGTCGCCTTGTCCGAGAGCGACCTCAGCTTGCCGACCGTCACCAGCATCTGGCCGAACGCCAACTGGTACGAGCGTGAAGTCTGGGACATGTTCGGCATTGACTTCAAAGGTCACCCGCACCTGTCGCGCATCATGATGCCGCCGACCTGGGAAGGTCACCCGCTGCGCAAGGACTTCCCGGCGCGCGCCACCGAGTTCGATCCGTTCAGCCTGAACCTGGCCAAGCAACAACTCGAGGAAGAAGCCGCGCGCTTCCGCCCTGAAGACTGGGGCATGAAGCGCTCCGGCCCGAACGAGGACTACATGTTCCTCAACCTGGGTCCGAACCACCCTTCGGCTCACGGTGCGTTCCGCATCATCCTGCAACTGGACGGTGAAGAGATCGTCGATTGCGTTCCGGACATCGGTTACCACCACCGTGGCGCCGAGAAGATGGCCGAGCGTCAGTCCTGGCACAGTTTCATTCCGTACACCGACCGTATCGACTACCTCGGCGGCGTGATGAACAACCTGCCGTACGTGCTCTCGGTCGAGAAGCTGGCCGGCATCAAGGTACCCGAGAAGGTCGACGTCATCCGCATCATGATGGCCGAGTTCTTCCGGATCACCAGCCACCTGCTGTTCCTGGGTACCTACATCCAGGACGTTGGCGCCATGACCCCGGTGTTCTTCACCTTCACCGACCGCCAGAAGGCGTACACGGTGATCGAAGCCATCACCGGTTTCCGTCTGCACCCGGCCTGGTACCGCATCGGCGGCGTCGCTCACGACCTGCCGCGCGGCTGGGAAAAACTGGTGAAGGACTTCGTTGAATGGCTGCCGAAGCGCCTCGACGAATATACCAAGGCCGCCCTGCAGAACAGCATCCTCAAGGGTCGTACCATCGGCGTTGCCCAGTACAACACCAAAGAGGCCCTGGAATGGGGCGTCACCGGTGCCGGCCTGCGTTCCACCGGTTGCGACTTCGACCTGCGTAAAGCGCGCCCATACTCCGGTTACGAGAACTTCGAGTTCGAAGTACCGCTGGCTGCCAACGGCGATGCCTACGACCGCTGCATGGTTCGCGTCGAAGAGATGCGCCAGAGCGTCAAGATCATCGACCAGTGCCTGCGCAACATGCCGGAAGGCCCGTACAAGGCGGATCACCCGCTGACCACGCCGCCGCCGAAAGAGCGCACGCTGCAGCACATCGAAACCCTGATCACGCACTTCCTGCAAGTTTCGTGGGGCCCGGTCATGCCGGCCAACGAATCCTTCCAGATGATCGAAGCGACCAAGGGCATCAACAGTTATTACCTGACGAGCGACGGCGGCACCATGAGCTACCGTACCCGGATCCGTACTCCGAGCTTCGCCCACCTGCAGCAGATCCCATCGGTGATCAAAGGCAGCATGGTCGCGGACCTGATTGCGTACCTGGGTAGTATCGACTTCGTTATGGCCGACGTGGACCGCTAAGCATGAACAGCACGCTTATCCAGACAGACCGTTTCACCTTGAGTGAAACCGAGCGCTCGGCCATCGAGCACGAGCTGCATCACTATGAAGACCCGCGCGCGGCGTCGATCGAAGCCCTGAAGATCGTTCAGAAGGAACGCGGCTGGGTGCCGGACGGCGCCCTGTACGCCATCGGCGAGATCCTCGGCATCCCGGCCAGCGACGTTGAAGGCGTGGCCACGTTCTACAGCCAGATCTTCCGTCAGCCGGTCGGCCGTCACATCATTCGCGTCTGCGACAGCATGGTCTGCTACATCGGCGGCCACGAGTCGGTGGTCAGCGAAATCCAGAACAACCTGGGTATCGGCCTGGGTCAGACCACCGCCGACGGTCGTTTCACCCTGCTGCCGGTCTGCTGCCTCGGCAACTGCGACAAGGCACCGGCGCTGATGATCGATGACGACACCTTTGGCGATGTCCAGCCTGCCGGCGTCGCCAAACTGCTCGAGGGCTACGTATGACCCTGACTTCTTTCGGTCCTGCCAACCGCATCCAGCGTTCGGCCGAGACTCACCCGCTGACCTGGCGACTGCGTGACGACGGCGAAGCCGTCTGGCTCGACGAGTACCAGGCCAAGAACGGTTACGCCGCTGCGCGCAAGGCCTTCGCCGACATGGATCAGGACGCCATCGTCCAGACCGTGAAAGACGCCGGCCTCAAGGGTCGCGGCGGTGCAGGCTTCCCCACTGGCGTGAAGTGGGGCCTGATGCCCAAGGACGAATCCATCAACATCCGCTACCTGCTGTGCAACGCGGATGAAATGGAGCCGAACACCTGGAAAGACCGCATGCTGATGGAGCAACTGCCCCATCTGCTGATCGAAGGCATGCTGATCAGCGCCCGCGCGCTGAAAACCTACCGTGGCTACATCTTCCTGCGTGGCGAGTACACCACCGCCGCCAAGCACCTGAACCGTGCCGTGGAAGAAGCCAAGGCAGCGGGCCTGTTGGGCAAGAACATCCTGGGCAGCGGCTTCGATTTCGAGCTGTTCGTCCACACCGGCGCCGGGCGTTACATCTGCGGTGAAGAAACCGCACTGATCAACTCCCTCGAAGGCCGCCGCGCCAACCCGCGCTCCAAGCCGCCCTTCCCTGCCGCCGTTGGCGTGTGGGGCAAGCCGACCTGCGTGAACAACGTTGAAACCCTGTGCAACGTACCGGCGATCATTGCCGACGGCGTGGACTGGTACAAATCGTTGGCCCGCGACGGCAGCGAAGACATGGGCACCAAGCTCATGGGCTTCTCCGGCAAGGTCAAGAATCCTGGCCTGTGGGAACTGCCATTCGGCGTTACCGGTCGCGAGCTGTTCGAAGACTACGCCGGCGGCATGCGCGACGGCTTCAAGCTGAAAGCCTGGCAGCCAGGCGGCGCCGGTACCGGTTTCCTGTTGCCAGAACACCTCGACGCACAAATGTACGCCGGCGGCATCGCCAAGGTGGGCACCCGTATGGGTACCGGCCTGGCCATGGCGGTGGACGACAGCGTCAACATGGTGTCCCTGCTGCGCAACATGGAGCAGTTCTTCGCTCGCGAATCCTGCGGTTTCTGCACCCCTTGCCGTGATGGCCTGCCATGGAGCGTCAAGCTGCTGATGGCCATCGAACAAGGCCGCGGCCAGCCAGGTGACATCGAGACCCTGCTGGGTCTGGTCAACTTCCTCGGCCCAGGCAAGACCTTCTGTGCTCACGCACCGGGTGCCGTGGAGCCGTTGGGCAGTGCCATCAAATACTTCCGTCCAGAGTTCGAAGCCGGTATCGCGCCCGCAAGCGCCACCGTCCCGCCTCTGGCGAAGCCGATCACAGTCGGCGCGTAAATGCTTAAAAAGGCGAAGGGTCCGTGCCCTTCGCCTTTCGTCCGATGACGCCTTTCGGGGCTGACTGGATTCGGACGGATAACAAGATTCCATTAGCCACGCCCGCTGACACCGGGCCAACGAAGACCTTTGAACCATGGCCACTATCCACGTAGACGGCAAAGCGCTCGAAGTCGACGGGGCAGACAACCTGTTACAGGCATGTCTGTCGCTGGGCCTCGACATCCCTTATTTCTGCTGGCACCCCGCGCTTGGTAGCGTCGGGGCCTGCCGCCAGTGCGCGGTCAAGCAGTACACCGACGAGAACGACACCCGTGGTCGCATCGTCATGTCCTGCATGACCCCTGCCACCGACAACACCTGGATCTCCATCGACGATGAAGAATCCAAGGCGTTCCGCGCCAGTGTCGTCGAATGGCTGATGACCAACCACCCGCACGACTGCCCTGTGTGCGAGGAAGGCGGTCACTGCCACCTGCAAGACATGACCGTGATGACCGGCCACAACGAGCGCCGTTATCGCTTCACCAAACGCACCCACCAGAACCAGCAACTGGGCCCGTTCATTTCCCACGAGATGAACCGCTGCATCGCCTGCTACCGCTGCGTGCGTTTCTACAAGGATTACGCCGGCGGCACCGACCTCGGTGTATTCGGCGCCCACGACAACGTGTACTTCGGTCGCGTTGAAGACGGCACCCTCGAAAGCGAGTTCTCCGGCAACCTCACCGAGGTCTGCCCGACCGGTGTGTTCACCGACAAGACTCACTCCGAGCGCTACAACCGCAAGTGGGACATGCAGTTCTCGCCGAGCATCTGCCATGGCTGCTCGAGCGGTTGCAACATCTCCCCGGGCGAGCGTTACGGCGAACTGCGTCGCATCGAAAACCGTTACAACGGTTCGGTGAACCAGTACTTCCTGTGCGACCGTGGCCGTTTCGGTTATGGCTACGTCAACCGCACCGACCGCCCACGTCAGCCGCTGCTGGCCGATGGCACCAAGCTTGGCCTGGATGCTGCGCTGGACAAAGCCGCCGACCTGCTGCGCGGCCGCAACATCGTCGGTATCGGTTCGCCGCGTGCCAGCCTGGAAAGCAACTACGCGTTGCGTGAGCTGGTCGGTGCCGAGCACTTCTACTCCGGTATCGAATCCTCCGAGCTGGAACGCATCCGTCTGGTCCTGCAAGTGCTGAAAGACAGCCCGCTGCCCGTGCCGAACATGCGCGACATCGAAGACCACGACGCCGTGTTCGTCCTCGGTGAAGACCTGACCCAGACCGCCGCCCGCATGGCCCTGGCCCTGCGTCAGTCGGTCAAAGGCAAGGCCGAAGACATGGCCGAAGCCATGCGCGTTCAGCCTTGGCTCGACGCTGCGGTGAAGAACATCGGTCAGCACGAACTGAACCCGCTGTTCATCGCCAGCCTGGCTGAAACCAAGCTCGACGACATCGCCGAAGAATGCGTACACGCCGCTCCTGACGATCTGGCACGCATCGGTTTCGCCGTGGCTCACGCCCTGGACGCCAGCGCACCGGCCGTTGAAGGTCTGGACGCCGAAGCCCTGGAGCTGGCCAAGCGCATCGCCGACGCCCTGCTCGCGGCCAAGCGTCCGCTGATCATCGCCGGTACTTCGCTGGGCTCCAAAGCCTTGATCGAAGCCGCTGCGAACATCGCCAAGGCCCTGAAGCTGCGCGAGAAGAACGGTTCGATCAGCCTGATCGTGCCGGAAGCCAACAGCCTCGGCCTGGCCATGCTCGGTGGCGAGTCGGTCGATGCTGCGCTGCAAGCCGTGATTGACGGCAAGGCCGACGCCATCGTCGTGCTGGAAAACGATCTGTACACCCGCACCGCCAAAGCCAAGGTCGATGCGGCACTGAACGCTGCGAAAGTAGTGATTGTTGCCGACCATCAGAAGACCGCCACCAGCGACCGCGCGCATCTGGTTCTGCCAGCCGCCAGCTTCGCTGAAGGCGACGGCACGCTGGTCAGCCAGGAAGGTCGCGCCCAGCGCTTCTTCCAGGTTTTCGACCCGCAATACATGGACGCGAGCATTCTGGTCCACGAAGGCTGGCGCTGGCTGCACGCCCTGCGCGCTACCCTGCTGAACCAGCCGATCGACTGGACGCAACTCGACCACGTGACCGCTGCCGTTGCTTCGAGCACCCCGCAACTGGCCCGTATCGTCGACGCCGCGCCGTCCGCCTCGTTCCGCATCAAGGGTCTGAAACTGGCCCGTGAGCCGCTGCGTTACTCAGGTCGCACTGCGATGCGCGCCGACATCAGCGTTCACGAACCACGCACCCCGCAAGACAAGGACACCGCGTTCGCCTTCTCGATGGAAGGTTACTCGGGATCCGCCGAACCGCGTCAGCAAGTGCCGTTCGCCTGGTCGCCGGGCTGGAACTCGCCGCAGGCCTGGAACAAGTTCCAGGACGAGGTCGGTGGTCACCTGCGCGCTGGCGATCCGGGCACCCGCCTGATCGAAAGCAGCGGTGATTCGCTGAACTGGTTCGCCAGTGTTCCGCGCGCGTTCAACCCGGCACAGGGCACCTGGCAAGCCGTGCCGTTCTATCACCTGTTCGGCAGCGACGAGAACTCGTCGAAAGCCGCACCGGTTCAGGAACGCATTCCGGCTGCTTACGTGTCGCTGGCCAAGTCCGAAGCGGACCGCCTGGGCGTCAACGACGGCGCACTGCTGAGCCTCAATGTTGCCGGCCAGACCCTGCGTCTGCCGCTGCGCATCAATGAAGAGCTGGGCGCTGGCCTGGTTGCACTGCCGGCCGGTCTGGCAGGCATTCCGCCGGCGATTTTCGGCCAAACCGTTGATGGTCTGCAGGAGGCAGCGCAATGAGCTGGTTCACCCCTGAAGTGATCGATGTGATCCTGACGGTCATCAAGGCCATCGTGATCCTGCTGGCCGTGGTGGTCGCAGGCGCGCTGCTCAGCTTTGTCGAGCGTCGCCTGCTGGGCTGGTGGCAGGACCGTTACGGTCCGAACCGCGTTGGCCCGTTCGGCATGTTCCAGATCGCAGCCGACATGCTGAAGATGTTCTTCAAGGAAGACTGGACCCCGCCGTTTGCCGACAAGGTGATTTTCACCCTGGCACCGGTGGTGGCCATGTCCGCCCTGCTGATCGCTTTCGCGATCATCCCGATCACCCCGACCTGGGGCGTGGCGGATCTGAACATCGGCCTGCTGTTCTTCTTCGCCATGGCTGGTCTGTCGGTTTACGCGGTGCTGTTCGCCGGCTGGTCGAGTAACAACAAGTTCGCCCTTCTGGGCAGCTTGCGTGCCTCGGCGCAGACCGTGTCCTACGAAGTGTTCATGGGCCTGGCCCTGATGGGCATCGTGGTGCAGGTCGGCTCGTTCAACATGCGCGACATCGTCGAGTACCAGGCGCAGAACCTGTGGTTCATCATTCCGCAGTTCTTCGGCTTCTGTACCTTCTTCATCGCTGGCGTGGCCGTGACTCACCGTCACCCGTTCGACCAGCCGGAAGCGGAACAGGAACTGGCCGACGGTTACCACATTGAATACGCCGGTATGAAATGGGGCATGTTCTTCGTCGGTGAATACATCGGCATCATCCTGATCTCGGCGCTGCTGGTCACCCTGTTCTTCGGTGGCTGGCACGGTCCGTTCGGCATCCTGCCGCAACTGTCCTTCGTCTGGTTCGCACTGAAGACCGCGTTCTTCATCATGCTGTTCATCCTGCTGCGCGCTTCCATCCCGCGTCCGCGTTATGACCAGGTGATGGATTTCAGCTGGAAATTCTGCCTGCCACTGACCCTGATCAATTTGCTGATAACCGCTGCGGTTGTGTTGTGGAACACACCTGCGGTTGCGGTTCAGTGAGGATTTGACCCATGTTCAAATATATTGGCGACATCGTTAAGGGTACCGGTACCCAGTTGCGCAGCCTGGTCATGGTCTTCGGCCATGGCTTTCGCAAGCGCGACACCCTGCAATACCCGGAAGAGCCGGTCTACCTGCCACCACGCTACCGTGGTCGCATCGTCCTGACCCGCGACCCCGACGGCGAAGAACGCTGCGTAGCCTGCAACCTGTGCGCCGTGGCGTGCCCGGTGGGTTGCATCTCGCTGCAGAAAGCTGAAACCGAAGACGGTCGCTGGTACCCGGACTTCTTCCGTATCAACTTCTCGCGCTGCATTTTCTGCGGTCTCTGCGAGGAAGCCTGCCCGACCACCGCGATCCAGCTGACTCCGGATTTCGAGATGGCCGAGTTCAAACGTCAGGACCTGGTGTACGAGAAAGAAGATCTTTTGATCTCCGGCCCCGGCAAAAACCCTGATTACAACTTCTATCGTGTTGCAGGTATGGCCGTTGCGGGCAAGCCGAAAGGCGCCGCACAAAACGAAGCCGAGCCGATCAACGTGAAGAGCTTGCTGCCTTAAGGAAGAACGATGGAATTCGCTTTCTATTTCGCATCGGGTATCGCTGTTGTGTCCACACTGCGTGTGGTCACCAACACCAATCCTGTGCACGCCCTGCTCTACCTGATCATTTCGCTGATCGCCGTGGCCATGACCTTCTTCGCACTCGGCGCGCCGTTCGCCGGCGTGCTGGAAGTGATCGCTTACGCTGGCGCCATCATGGTGCTGTTCGTGTTCGTGGTGATGATGCTGAACCTGGGCCCGGCCTCGGTTCAGCAGGAACGCACCTGGCTCAAGCCCGGGATCTGGGCGGGGCCGGTGATTCTCGCCGCCCTGCTGCTGGCCGAACTGCTGTATGTGCTGTTCGCTCACCAGAGCGGTCAGGCCATCGGCCACACCACCGTCGATGCAAAAGCCGTGGGCATCAGCCTGTTCGGTCCGTATCTGCTGGTGGTCGAACTCGCCTCGATGCTGCTGCTCGCTGCAGCCGTCACGGCGTTCCATTTGGGCCGTAACGAGGCGAAGGAGTAAGACATGCCTGCTATCCCTCTCGAACATGGTCTGGCAGTTGCCGGCATCCTGTTCTGCCTTGGTCTGGTCGGCCTGATGGTCCGCCGCAACATTTTGTTCGTGTTGATGAGTCTGGAAGTGATGATGAACGCCTCTGCACTGGCCTTCATCGTTGCGGGCGCCCGCTGGGCGCAACCGGATGGACAGATCATGTTCATCCTGGTGATCAGCCTTGCAGCCGCCGAAGCCAGTATTGGCCTTGCGATCCTGCTGCAACTGTATCGCCGCTTCCACACGCTCGATATCGACGCTGCCAGTGAGATGCGCGGATGAACCTACTCTTTCTGACTTTCGTATTCCCTCTGATCGGGTTCCTGTTGCTGTCGTTCTCCCGCGGCCGCTTCTCGGAAAACCTGTCGGCGCTGATCGGTGTCGGCTCCATCGGCCTGTCTGCCATCGTCGCGGCCTACGTGATCTGGCAATTCAACGTCGCGCCACCGGAAGGTGGCGTCTACACCCAGGTGCTGTGGCGCTGGATGTCGGTGGAAGGTTTCCAGCCTGACTTCGCGCTGTACCTGGATGGTCTGTCCGTGACCATGCTCGGTGTGGTCGTCGGTGTCGGCTTCCTGATCCACCTGTTTGCATCGTGGTACATGCGTGGCGAAGACGGTTACTCGCGCTTCTTCTCGTACACCAACCTGTTTATCGCCAGCATGCTGTTCCTGATCCTGGGCGATAACCTGCTGTTCATCTACTTCGGTTGGGAGGGCGTGGGCCTGTGCTCGTACCTGTTGATCGGTTTCTACTACAGCAACCGCAACAACGGTAACGCCGCACTCAAAGCCTTCATCGTCACTCGTATCGGCGACGTGTTCATGGCGATCGGCCTGTTCATCCTGTTCCAGCAACTGGGCACGCTGAACGTCCAGGAGTTGCTGGTGAAGGCGCCCGAGCACTTCAAGGTCGGCGATTTCTGGATCGTGCTGGCAACCCTGATGCTGCTGGGTGGTGCGGTCGGTAAATCGGCGCAACTGCCGCTGCAAACCTGGCTGGCGGACGCGATGGCCGGCCCTACCCCGGTTTCGGCACTGATCCACGCCGCAACCATGGTTACCGCTGGTGTCTACCTGATCGCCCGTACCCACGGTCTGTTCGCCCTGGCGCCGGACATTCTGCACCTGGTCGGCATCGTGGGTGGTGTGACCCTGGTACTGGCCGGTTTCGCCGCGCTGGTACAAACCGACATCAAACGTATCCTCGCCTACTCGACCATGAGCCAGATCGGCTACATGTTCCTGGCGCTGGGCGTTGGTGCCTGGGAAGGCGCGATCTTCCACCTGATGACCCACGCCTTCTTCAAGGCCCTGCTGTTCCTTGCCTCCGGTGCGGTGATCGTTGCCTGCCACCACGAGCAGAACATCTTCAAGATGGGCGGCTTGTGGAAGAAACTGCCGCTGGCCTACGCCAGCTTCATCGTCGGTGGTGCCGCCCTGGCCGCCCTGCCACTGGTGACCGCCGGTTTCTACTCCAAGGACGAAATCCTCTGGGAAGCGTTCGCCAGCGGCAACCACGGTCTGCTGTACGCAGGTCTGGTCGGCGCATTCATGACGTCGCTGTACACCTTCCGCCTGATCTTCATCGCGTTCCACGGTGAAGCCAAGACCGAAGCCCACGCCGGTCACGGCATCGCTCACTGGCTGCCGCTGTCGGTGCTGATCGTGCTGTCGACCTTCGTCGGCGCCATGATCGTTCCACCACTGCACGGCGTGCTGCCGGAGAGCGTTGGCCATGCCGGTGGCGAAGCCAAGCACAGTCTGGAAATCGCCTCGGGCGCCATCGCCCTGGCCGGTATCCTGCTGGCGGCCCTGCTGTTCCTCGGCAAGCGTCGCTTCGTGACCGCGATCGCCAACAGCGGCATCGGCCGTCTCCTTTCGGCCTGGTGGTTCGCTGCCTGGGGCTTCGACTGGATCTACGACAAACTGTTCGTCAAGCCGTACCTAGCGATCAGCCATGTACTGCGCAAAGACCCGCTCGACCAGACCATCGGTCTGATCCCGCGCATGGCCAAGGGTGGTCACACTGCCCTGAGCCGTACTGAAACCGGTCAACTGCGTTGGTACGCCGCCTCGATGGCTGCTGGTGCCGTGTTGGTCATCGGCGCTGTCGTGCTGGTAGCGGTCTGATATGAACCTTGCGAATTTGCGAAAGGAAACGAGCCCGTCATGATTCTGCCTTGGCTAATCCTGATCCCCTTCATCGGCGGCCTGCTGTGCTGGCTGGGTGAGCGCTTCGGCGCCACCCTCCCCCGCTGGATTGCGCTGTTGACCATGACCCTGGAACTCGCCCTCGGCCTCTGGCTGTGGGCCCACGGTGACTATTCATTTGCACCGGCGCCTGGCGCCGATCCGACCTGGACGCTTGAGTTCAAGCACGTCTGGATCCAGCGCTTCGGCATCAACGTGCACCTGGCCCTCGACGGCCTGTCGCTGCTGATGATCCTGCTGACCGGTCTGCTGGGTATCCTGTCGGTACTCTGCTCGTGGAAAGAGATTCAACGTCACGTTGGCTTCTTCCACCTGAACCTGATGTGGATTCTGGGCGGCGTTGTCGGCGTGTTCCTCGCCCTCGACCTGTTCATGTTCTTCTTCTTCTGGGAAATGATGCTGGTGCCGATGTACTTCCTCATCGCGCTCTGGGGTCACAGTTCTTCGGACGGCAAGAAAACCCGGATCTACGCCGCGACCAAGTTCTTCATCTTCACTCAGGCTTCCGGCCTGATCATGCTGGTGGCGATCCTCGGTCTGGTCCTGGTCAACTACAACAGCACCGGCGTGATCACCTTCAACTACGCCGATCTGTTGAAGACCAAGATGTCGATGACCACCGAGTACATTCTGATGCTCGGCTTCTTCATCGCCTTCGCGGTCAAGCTGCCAGTGGTTCCGTTCCACTCCTGGCTGCCTGACGCTCACGCCCAGGCGCCGACTGCAGGTTCCGTCGACCTCGCCGGTATCTTGCTGAAAACCGCGGCCTACGGTCTGCTGCGTTTCGCCCTGCCGCTGTTCCCGAACGCCTCGGCCGAATTCGCGCCGATCGCCATGACCCTCGGTCTGATCGGGATCTTCTACGGTGCGTTCCTCGCTTTCGCGCAAACCGACATCAAGCGTCTGATCGCCTTCTCGTCCGTTTCCCACATGGGCTTCGTACTGATCGGCATCTACTCCGGCAGCCAACTGGCGCTGCAAGGTGCCGTGATCCAGATGCTGGCCCACGGTCTGTCGGCCGCGGCACTGTTTATCCTGAGCGGTCAGTTGTACGAGCGTCTGCACACGCGTGACATGCGTGAGATGGGCGGTCTGTGGTCGCGTATCGCTTACCTGCCGGCGATCAGCCTGTTCTTCGCAGCCGCCTCTCTGGGTCTGCCGGGCACCGGTAACTTCGTCGGCGAGTTCCTGATCCTGATCGGTACGTTCGCCAGTGCGCCATGGATCACCGCGATTGCCACTTCCGGTCTGGTGTTCGGTTCGGTCTACTCGCTGATCATGATCCACCGCGCTTACTTCGGTCCGTCGAAATCGGATTCGATCCTGCACGGCATGGACGGTCGCGAACTGATCATGGTGCTGGGCCTTGCGGTACTGCTGATTTACCTCGGCGTCTACCCGCAACCGTTCCTCGACACTTCCGCCGCCACGATGCATGGCGTGCAGCAGTGGCTCGGCACCGCCTTCACTCAACTCGCTTCGGCCCGGTAAGAGCGCTATGGAATTCACGATTCAACACTTTATTGCGCTTGCGCCACTGTTGATCACCAGCCTCACCATTATCGTGGTGATGCTGGCAATCGCCTGGCGCCGCAACCACTCGCAGACCTTCCTGATTTCGGTGGCAGGTCTGAACCTGGCCTTGCTGTCGATCCTGCCGGCCCTGAAAGTCGCGCCTCTGGCCGTGACTCCATTGCTGCAGATCGACACCTTTGCCTGCCTGTACATGGCGCTGATCCTGGTCGCCACCCTCGCTTGCGTCACCCTCGCCCACGCCTACCTCGGCGATGGCGGTTCGGGTTACCCGGGCAACCGTGAAGAACTGTACCTGCTGATCCTGATGGCCGCCGCCGGTGGCCTGGTTCTGGTCAGCGCGCAGCACCTGGCCGGCCTGTTCATCGGTCTGGAACTGCTGTCGGTGCCGGTCTACGGTCTGGTGGCCTACGCCTTCTTCAACAAGCGTTCGCTGGAAGCCGGCATCAAGTACATGGTGCTGTCGGCCGCCGGTTCCGCGTTCCTGCTGTTCGGTATGGCGCTGCTGTACGCCGACTCGGGTTCGCTGAGCTTCGTCGGTATCGGTCAGGCCCTGGCCGCGACCGGCCTGCCAAGCTCGCTGGCGCAACTGGGCCTGGGCATGATGCTGATCGGTCTGGCGTTCAAGCTGTCGCTGGTACCGTTCCACTTGTGGACGCCGGACGTGTACGAAGGTGCTCCGGCACCGGTGGCCGCGTTCCTCGCCACCGCTTCGAAAGTAGCTGTGTTCGCGGTCATGGTTCGTCTGTTCCAGA
Organism: Pseudomonas sp. NFIX49; assembly: GCF_900115915.1. Taxonomy (NCBI): domain Bacteria; kingdom Pseudomonadati; phylum Pseudomonadota; class Gammaproteobacteria; order Pseudomonadales; family Pseudomonadaceae; genus Pseudomonas; species Pseudomonas sp. NFIX49. Next base: position 32,322 of record NZ_FOYE01000008.1, read on the forward strand.
TCTCCCCTGCTGCAAGCAGTGGCGTTCTGAGTAACGTGCTGACCATCATCGCCATCGCTTCGATCCTGTTCGGTAACCTGCTGGCCCTGACCCAGAGCAACCTCAAGCGTCTGCTCGGTTACTCCTCCATCGCGCACTTCGGCTACCTGCTGATCGCACTGGTGGCGAGCAAGGGTCTGGCGGTGGAAGCCATCGGCGTGTACCTGGTCACCTACGTGATCACCAGCCTCGGCGCCTTCGGCGTGATCACCCTGATGTCCTCGCCGTACAACGGCCGTGACGCAGACGCGCTGTACGAATACCGCGGCCTGTTCTGGCGCCGTCCGTACCTGACCGCCGTACTGACCGTGATGATGCTGTCCCTGGCCGGTATCCCGCTGACCGCTGGCTTCATCGGCAAGTTCTACATCATCGCTACCGGTGTCGAGTCGCACCAATGGTGGCTGGTAGGTTCCTTGGTACTGGGCAGCGCCATCGGCGTGTTCTACTACCTGCGCGTGATGGTCACCCTGTACCTGATCGAACCGAACCTGCGCCGCCACGACGCCCAACTGCACTGGGAACAGAAAGCAGGCGGCGTGATGCTGCTGGCGATCGCTGTGGTTGCGTTCTTCCTCGGCGTCTACCCACAACCGCTGCTGACCCTGGTTCAGCAATCGGGCCTGGCGGGCTGATCGCTCAGCGATAGTTGGCTAGAAACAGAAACGGCACCTTCGGGTGCCGTTTTTGCGTCTAGACCGTCTTGAGTTTTTTCACCATTGGCACGCAAGCCAGTTGCAGACCTGAAGGCGATTGGTAGATCGCACTCCCCTCCCCGACGTAACCGCAACGCCGATAAAAATCAGCGGCATTCAACGTCGCATCCAGACAAACCTCTGCCAGTCCCAGATCCTGTGCCAGCGCTTCCAGAAAGTGCAGCACACGCTTACCCAGACCGCGCTGCATGAAATCCGGATGGATGAAGATTGCGCCGATTTCGCGGTGCTCCAGATCGAGCATGCCGGTTGCCACGGGCTCACCCTCAACGCAACCCAGATAGAAATGCTTTTGCATGAGCGTGTCATAACCGTCTGCCGCCGAGCCCTTTGTCCAGTCGAGCATTTGCTGCTCGCTGTAGGCACCGATGCATTGATGCCGGATCGCCTGTCGCCGAATCTCGAACGCTATCCCGGCATCGTCCGGTTCGGCTCTTTTCATTTCGAACATATCTCTCTCCTTGAGCCATGTGCGGACGGGCAATGAAAAAGCCCCGTCCATTTCTGGCGGGGCTTTGGGTAACACGTCATTGACCAGACATGCATGACCTTATGGCCCGCCGGAAGCGGTCATAGAGGAGCACATCATGGTCATTCGATGTTGGGCATTCATGGCTGGATAGTGCTGCGGATTGTTCGGTCACGTCAATTGCGAAGCTTCTTCTCTTCTTTATCGAAAGCTCTCGCCAGCATATCCGTTTCGTCCTACAGCCAGCCCAGGGGCAATACCACTATGTTGTTTGCCTGCTCAAGAGCTCAATCGAGACGAGGACGAACAATGAAACGCGAAATTTTTTCGGAACTGATGGATGGCCTCAGAGACTTGGCAGCCGCACGCGAAGGCAAAATCACTCTGAAAACCCACACGCTGAATTTGCCAAAGCGAATACCGATCACCAGTGGGGAAATAGAAATCTGCCCCAAGCTGAATAGTCGAACACCAACCAAATCCACCTAACGAAATTGTAATTCCCCAATCATCTCCGCGTTATCTGCAGCCTGCAACGATGACACCCGGCGACCATGCCGGCGGGCCCCTTGTCCGTCGAACAATAAAACCCACGCCGAAGCTCGTTCCCGTTCTGCCGAACCCAAGGAGTGATTGATGGTTAACAACACAAAAATGTCGATGGCCGCTCTGGCAGTGGTTGTCGGCGCCGGGCCGTCCACGGTGTTTGCAGAAGAAAAACCCGAAGGGTTTATCGAAGGCAGCAGCCTGACGGTGCTCAACCGTAACCTTTACTTCAACCGTGACCACCGCAACGGCCAGTCCAGTCCCACGGGCAATGGTTATTCCGAAGCCTGGGCCCACGGCATCATCGGCAAGTTCGAATCCGGTTTCACCCAGGGCACCGTCGGGGTCGGGGTGGATGCGTTTGCGATGATCGGCCTGAAGCTCGACACCGGCGACGGCCGTAACGGTGGCCGCAGTTCGTTCGATGTATTGCCGGTCAACAGCGACGGTGAAGCGCGGGACGAATACAGCAAGGTCGGTGGCGCCGCCAAAGTGCGGGCTTTCGATACGGTGGTGAAAGTCGGTGATGTGTTCCCGGCCAACCCGGTGGTCGCGGCGGGCGATTCGCGATTGCTGCCGGAAAGTTTTCGCGGCGTGACGGCGATCAACACCAGCATCGAAGGTCTGTCGATCCAGGGCGGCCGGCTGCATGCGATGAGCCAACCGGTGTCCAGCGACCTGCGCGAAAACTTCGCGACCTTCTATGCCGGCCCGGTCAATTCGCCGTGGATTGCTTACGGCGGCGGCGATTACGCGCTGAACAAAAACCTGAGTTTCAGCCTGTACTCCAGCCGCCTCAAAGATGCCTGGAACCAGTACTACACCGGCACCGCCTGGACGTATCCACTGTCGGATGACCTGTCGCTGTTCGGCGGCCTGAATTACTACAAGGCTGTCGACGAGGGCAAACAATTGCTCGGCGAGTTCGACAACAACATCTGGAGCGGCCGCGTCGGCGTGAAACTCGGCGCCCACTCCGTCGCCATTTCCCACCAGCGCAACAACGGCAATGACGACTTCGATTACCTGCGTCAGTCCGACTCGATCCTCCTCGACAACTCGATCCAGTACAGCGACTTCAACTCACCGAAAGAGCGTTCCTGGATGGTGCGCTACGACCTCGACATGACTACTTACGGCGTACCGGGCCTGTCGTTCATGACCCGTTATGCACGCGGCACCGACGCCGATTACTCCAACGCCAACGCCGTGTACATGCGCCGCGATGCCGAGGGCAATCCGCTGACTGACCAGAAGCGCTGGGAGCGTGACATCGAAGTCAAATACGTGGTGCAGAGCGGTTCGATGAAAGACCTGTCGCTGCGTCTGCGCCAGGCCACGACCCGCGCCACCGCATTCGAGTCAGACCTGGATGAAGTGCGGGTGATCGTCGAATACCCGCTGGCGATTCTCTGAGTTTCACGAGCAATGCCCATTCACCTTTAGAAGCTCCTTGCTCCTTTGGTAAGAGGTGAATCTTTGGCGTCCTTCGGGGCGCCTTTTTTGCGCCCGAAAAAAAGCCCGACTCACTGCACATGAACCGGGCGTTTCAGCAGGGATTAGCGTCAGCCACCCTGCTGACGACAATTGCCCATCACGTTGTAAGTGACCGTATTGAGCTGCCCCTTGGAGTCCTCGTAAGTCATCGCAGCCGGCACGACCGCGCATTCATTTTTCGGCCGGACAACGCTCACCACCTTCTTCACATCCAGCTTCATTCCGTACCCGTATTCCTTGACCACCGGCGCCGCTTTGCCCTGACTGGCCGCGTACTGCTCCATGGCTTTGGTGTTGGCACTGAGCGCCCGGTCGAACGTTCTGTCGCCACCGCCTTCGGCCAACACATTCAAGGACATCGCCATGACAGCGGTGAACGCCAACAGCTTTAGAGTTTTCATATTCGTTTCCTTCAAAACACGACTCATAAAAAAGCCCACCATCGATGCGCGATGACGGGCTCATTCACTGGCAGCACGCTTACAGGTCTTGGGTCTTGTCGTCCTTCTTGTCGTTCACAACGAACGGATCACGGGCCTTTTCCTTCGCAGCAAACACCTCCATCGAGCGGTCATTGGCGGCCATCATTCGGTCGAAAGTGCGGTCGCCGCCACCTTCGGCCAACACCAGGGAAGACATCATCAGAGCCACGGCAAACGCGCCAATCTGTGCAAGTTTCATCGTTCATTCCTCATTCAAGTCACTGACGGGATCAAGGTAACAATCCGAACCTTTCGTGACGGTGGCGCCGAAATTACATATCCGTTATGTAGAAAGGCCCGCAATGGCGGGCCTGTTGTTGAGGGAAAAATTGACTAGGCCGCCGTAGGCGCTTCCTCATCCCGACGATGCGCCAGCTGATACAACGCCGGCAGGATCAGCAGCGTGAGAATGGTCGAGGACAGAATTCCACCAATCACCACCGTTGCCAGCGGTCGCTGCACCTCGGCCCCGGTGCCGGTCGCCAGGGCCATCGGAATGAAGCCCAGGGACGCCACCAGCGCCGTCATCAACACCGGGCGCAATCGCGTCAGCGCACCTTCGTGAATCGCTTCGGACAGCGAGCGCCCTTCCTCCCGCAAGTTGCGGATAAACGCGATCATCACCAGCCCGTTGAGCACCGCCACGCCGGACAGCGCGATAAACCCGACACCCGCCGAGATCGACAGCGGAATATCCCGCAGCCACAACGCCATGACCCCGCCGGTCAGCGCAAACGGAATCCCGGTGAACACCAGCAAGCCGTCCTTGAGGTTGTTGAACATCATGAACAGCAACCCGAACACCAGCAGCAACGCCACCGGCACCACGATCTGCAAGCGCTTGGCCGCCGATTGCAGTTGCTCGAACTGCCCGCCCCAGGTGGTCCAGTAACCTGCCGGCACCTGCACGTCGCGCTCGATCGCATCGCCCGCCTCGGCGACAAAAGAACCGATGTCGCGCCCACGCACGTTGGCGCTGACGATCACCAGGCGCTTGCCGTTCTCGCGGCTGACCTGATTCGGCCCCAGCACCAGATCGAGGCTGGCAACGTCCTTCAGCGCAATGAAGCCAATCTGACTGGAAGCATCACCACCCGCCGCCGGCACCGGAATCAGCAGTGCCGACAACCCGTCGATGTCCTTGCGCATGGCGTCGGACAAGCGCACCACCATGTCGAATCGACGGTCCCCCTCATACAGAGTGCCGGCCTTCTGCCCACCGACGGCCACCGCAATGGTGTCCTGCACATCGCCGACGTTGAGCCCGTAACGCGCGGCCTTGTCGCGGTCGATATTGATGGTCAGCACCGGCAGACCGCTGGTTTGCTCGACCTTGACCTCGGACGCGCCGTTGACCTTCTGCATCGCGACGGCAATCTTCGCCGCCGTGGCGTTGAGCACGTCCATGTCATCACCGAACACCTTGACCGCCACGTCGCTGCGCACGCCGGAGATCAGCTCGTTGAAGCGCAACTGGATCGGCTGCGACAGTTCATAGTTACTGCCCGGCAGCGTTGCCGCGGCTTGTTGCAGCTCGGCCATCAGGGTTTCGCGGGACTTGCCCGGCTCCGGCCATTGCTCTTTGGGCTTGAGCATTACGTAGCTGTCGGAGATGTTCGGCGGCATCGGGTCAGAGGCGATTTCCGCAGTACCGGTACGGGCGAACACGCGTTCAACCTCGGGCACTTTGGCCAGGATCAACGTTTCCAGCCGCTGCTGCATGTCCACCGATTGCGTCAGGCTGGTGCCCGGCACGCGCAACGCCTGCAAGGCAAAATCGCCCTCGCTGAGACTCGGCACAAACTCGCTGCCCATGCGGCTGGTGACCACGCCACTGAGCACAATCACAGCCAACGCCGCGCCGACCGCCATCGTCCGATGGGACATGACCCAGTTCAGCGTCGGCGCATAAACGCGACGCGCGCCGCGCATCACCACGCCCTCCTCTTCCTTGACCTTGCCGGTCACGAACAGCGCAATCGCCGCCGGCACAAAAGTCACGGACAACAGCATGGCGCCAAGCAACGCGATGACTACGGTAAACGCCATCGGGTGGAACATTTTCCCCTCGACGCCGCTCAGGGCGAAGATCGGCAGGTACACCACCATGATGATCAACTGGCCGAAAATCAGCGGTCGCCGCGCCTCTTTCGCTGCTGCAAACACTTCATGGAAACGTTCGGATCGCGTCAGCAGACGCCCGTGATGCTGCTGCGCATGGGCCAGTCGTCGCAGCGTATTTTCGACGATCACCACCGCACCATCGACGATGATGCCGAAGTCCAGCGCGCCGAGGCTCATCAGGTTGGCGCTGACCTTGTTGCTGAACATGCCGGTGAAGGTGAACAACATCGACAGCGGAATCACCATCGCCGTGATCAGCGCAGCGCGGATATTGCCGAGGAACAGAAACAGGATTGCGATCACCAGAATCGCGCCTTCGACGAGGTTCTTCTTCACCGTGGCGATGGCCTTGTCGACCAGATGCGTGCGGTCGTACACCGGCACCGCGATCACGCCGGCGGGCAACGACTTGTTGATCTGTTCGAGCTTCGCGGCGACGGCCTGGGAGACCGTGCGGCTGTTTTCACCGATCAACATGAACACCGTGCCAAGCACCACTTCCAGGCCATTTTCCGTGGCGGCGCCGCTGCGCAGTTCGCGGCCGATGTCCACGGTGGCGACGTTCTTGATCCGGATCGGCGTGCCGTCGACGTTGGCCATGACGATGTTGGCGATGTCCTCGGTGCTCGCTACCTGGCCCGGCGCGCGAATCAGCAATTGCTCGCCGCTGCGCTCGATGTACCCGGCGCCGACGTTGGCGTTGTTGCGCTCCAGCGCCGTCACCAGATCGGTGAGGGTCAGTTTGTAGGCCGCGAGTTTTTTCGGATCGGGCGCGATCTGATATTCCTTGGCAAAACCGCCGATGGTGTTGATCTCCGCCACGCCGGGGACGTTGCGCAGTTGCGGCTTGATGATCCAGTCCTGAATCACCCGCAAGTCGGTCGGCGTGTAGGGCGTACCGTCGTCCTTCAGTGCGCCTTCCTTGGTCTCGACCGTCCACAAAAAGATCTCGCCGAGCCCGGTGGAGATCGGCCCCATCACCGCTTCCACGCCCTCGGGCAACTGCTCCTTGGCGGACTGCAATCGTTCGTTGACCAATTGCCGGGCAAAGAACAGATCGGTGCCTTCCTTGAAGATCACCGTGACCTGGGACAACCCCGAACGCGACAGCGAGCGGGTCTGCTCCAGCGCTGGCAAACCGGCCATCGCGGTTTCAATCGGGAACGTAATGCGCTGCTCGGTTTCCAGTGGCGAGAATCCCGCTGCACCGGTGTTGATCTGCACCTGGACGTTGGTGATGTCGGGCACGGCGTCGATCGGCAGTTTCTGATAACTGGCGATGCCGAGGCCGGCCATGAGCAGAACGGCGAGCAGCACGATGATGCGCTGCTCGATGGCAAACTGGATCAGGCGTTCGAACATGGGAGTCTTCCGCGATTAATGACTGTGCTCGGCCGAGGCTTTGCCCAGCTCCGATTTGAGGACGAAGCTGCCGGTACTGGCGACTTGCACGCCCGGTTCCAGTCCGGCGATGACTTCCGCCTGGCCTGCCGCGCGACTGCCCAGCTCCACTGCTTGCGCCTTGAAGCCGTTGTCGGTGCGCACAAACACCGTGGGCTTGTCCTCGACGGTCTGGATTGCGGTTTCCGGTACGGCGACTTTGGCCTGGCGGCTGTCGGTGGCGACCAGCGCGGTGACAAACAGGCCCGGGCGCCAGGAGCCTTGCGGGTTTTCCAGGGTGACGCGCACGGTCGCGGTGCGGGTCTGTTCGCCGAGCAGGCTGCCGACGTAGGTCACGGTGCCGCTGACTTCGGCGTTCAATTCCGCCGCACTGACGGTGACGGGTTTGCCCACTTGCACCTTGTTCAAGTCTTTCGGTGACACGCCGAACGTGACCCACACCCGCGACAAATCCGAGAGCGTGAACGCTGCCGTGGTTTCATCGACCACTTCGCCCGGCGTCAGGTGTTTTTCTACCACCACGCCATCGAAAGGCGCGCGCAGTTCATAGCGATTGCCACCAGTGGCGACCACGCTGCCACTGAGCACGCTGATCTTTTGCCGGGCATTGCTCACGGCAATTTCGGCTTCCTCCAGGGCCTGACGTGCCTGGAGGAAATCCTGTTCGGCGGAGATCCTGTCCTGCCACAGTTTCTTCTCGCGTTCGAACGTCGTGCGGGCCAGGGCCAAGCGGCGTTGCGCGGCTGCCTGCTCGCTGCGCTGATCGGAAATCTGCTGACTGGCGATCACCGCCAGCAACTGGCCCTTCTTCACCGACTGCCCAAGATTGACCGACACCGACTCGACCACGCCCGGTACGCGCGGCACCACATGCGCGGTGCGGTCTTCGTCGAAGCGCACTTCGCCGGGGAACGACAGACCGAGGCTGAAGTTCTGCGCCCGGGCGGCGGCCAGTTGAATCCCCGCCGCCGCGATCTGCTCGGCCGTCAGTTCGATGTGCCCTTCTTCGTCGTGCCTGCCGTCAGCGGCGGCGCCTTCTTCGGCATGGTCGGCGTGCTCCGCCGCTTCATCGGCATGCGCATCGACAGACGCATTGCCGCTCCACATCGAGCCGATGCCAATGCCCAGCGCCAAGGTCGCCGCAGCAACCACGATCAGTTTTTTATCCATGGAAACTCCTCTGCGCCAAACCATCGCGCAGTAATCAGAACGTTGAAATTCAAGGGTTGGCGCTGAGGTCGCCGAAGATGCGTTCGATGCGGACCCGGGCGTCGGTCGCCTCGCTCACCGCCTGGATGTATTGGCTGCGAGCGGCGATCAATGTGCGCTGGGCATCGAGCACGTCGAGGAAGCCGAACTTGCCCATTTCGAAACCGCGAGTGGCGTTGTCGACCGCACTTTGCGCGGCGGGCAGGATGGTCCGGTCGAATGCCTGGATTTCGCCGTTGGCGGTCTGCCATTGCGCCAGCGTGGTCTGGATTTCCGTGCGCAAGCGCAGTTCGGTGGCGTTGCGCAGGTCCCGCGCCTGATCGGTACGCCGCGCCGCCGCCAGCACGTTGCCCTGATTGCGGTTGAAAAGCGGAATCGGCATCGACAGCCCGACCACGTTGACCCGCTCGCGCCCGGTTTCGCTGTACTGGCTGCCGATGCTGACGGTGAGATCGGGAATCCGCTGGGACTTTTCCAGCCCCAGCGACGCTTCGCGCTGGTCGATCTGCAACCTGGCCAGCCGCAGCTCCGCGGTCTCGTTCAGACGCTCAAGCAAACGGGTGGGCGGCGGTACGCTGGGCAGACTTTGAGTTGCGGTCTGCACCGTAGTCGACGTCGGCAACGGTGCGCCCATGACCTGCGCCAACTGCTGGTACGCATTGGCCTGATCACGCTCGGCGCGGCTCAATTCCAGGCGCACTTCCGAAAGCTGCACTTGCGCCCGCGTGCCTTCTACCGGCGACGACTTGCCCGCCTCGATCCGCCCCTGAGCCACACGCAAACCGTGCTCGGCGAGTTGCAGCGACTGCCGGGCCAGTTGCAAACGTTGCTGCGCGGTCTGCGCGCCGTTGAACGCTTGAAGCACGTCGGCGCGCAGGACGTTGCGCTTGCGCTCCAGCTCGATGCCGGCGGCATCCTGGGCACGACTCGCCACATCAATCCGCGCGCCGCGCTTGCCGCCCAGCTCGATCGGCTGGCTGAGCATCACCGTGGTGGTGCGTGATTCACGCCGGGTGTCTTCGGCCTCCCACGACACCTCGGGGTTGGGGATCAGCCCGGCCTGCTTGCGGTCACCTTCGGCAATGCCGATTTCCCACTGCGCGGCGGCCAGCTCCGGGTTGCTGGCGAAGGCGGTTTGCAACGCCTGATCCAGCGTCAAAGTCGACGCACTGGCAAGGCTGGTACAAGCCAGCAACAACAGGCCGCTGGCGGTTTTTTTCAGGCGTGAGCGCGCCGTCAGTTCAATTAAACCGGGCAATGGAAGACTTCCTTCAATCAAGAATCGTTGATGGCGCCACGGTAGGGTTTTGAACTTATCGACAAGGTGACGTGAACATTACAAATCCGTTATCCACGGTTAATCGAAGTTGTTTTGCTCTAGGATTCGAAGTTCGAATGGCTTTGTTGCAATACATCGAAACAAATGCACGTTAGTTATCCGCCGAACAGCACTTGCCGAAATGGAAGTCATGGAAAAAGCGCCATTTCGCTGCGACAGGCTGTCGCGGATGGCCGATTTAAAGGGCTCAGGCGTTGACTCTGTAGCCACTACAGCCTTTACGGTACACGCCACTCAGCTCCAAGTCCGTCAGGAAGTCCCTGCAAAAACTGCAACTTCCAGACTCACTTACTTAAATACCCATTCATTAAAAGTGGTGAAACATCATGCGAATCCTTGTCGTCGAGGACGAGCTTAAAGCTGCCGAATACTTGCATCAGGGCCTGACCGAAAGTGGTTATATCGTTGATCACGCGGTCAATGGCGCGGATGGTTTGCACCTGGCGCAACAACAGGTTTATGACCTGATCATTCTCGATGTGAATCTGCCGGAACTCGACGGCTGGAGCGTGCTGGAACAACTGCGTCGCACCCACTCCACCCGGGTGATGATGCTCACCGCACGCGGGCGGCTGGCGGACAAGATCCGGGGTCTGGACCTGGGCGCCGACGATTATCTGGTCAAGCCGTTCGAGTTTCCGGAACTGCTGGCCCGGGTACGCACGTTGATGCGGCGCAGTGAAAATATTCCGGTGCCGCAGGTGCTCAAGGTCGCCGATCTGGAACTCGATCCGGGCCGTCACCGGGCCTTTCGCGGCACCCAGCGCATCGACCTGACCACCAAGGAGTTTGCCCTGCTGCACCTGCTGATGCGCCAGTCCGGCGAAGTGCTGACCCGCACCCAGATCATCTCGCTGGTGTGGGACATGAATTTCGACTGCGACACCAACGTGGTCGAAGTTTCGATCCGTCGCTTGCGGGCGAAGATCGACGACCCGTTCGACAGCAAACTGATCCACACCCTGCGCGGTGTCGGCTATGTGCTGGAGGCGCGGGAATGAAGCCTGCGAGCCTGTCGCTGCGGCTGGGTCTGACGGTCAGCATTCTCGGCGCGCTGCTGGTGGTGTTCCTGGCGATCCTCGCGTATTTCGCCCTGACCCACGAGCTGAACGCGCTATCGCGCGACAGCCTGGAAAAGAAGCTGGAACAGGTCGAGCACAGCCTGACGCTGTACTTCGACACCGGCGAGATCAGCGCCAAGCCGCACATTCTGCTCGATCAGGTCATGGGGCACGACAACCTGACCCTGACTATTTATGACCTGAACAACCTGCGCACCCCGCTGCTCAAGTCCGGTTCGGGTCTGACCGATCCGCGCGTTGAACTGAAGGCGGTACGGGCGACAACCGATCAGTTGACCCACACCGACAGCGCCGATGCCGAAGGTGCGAAGTTTCTCACCGTCTCCAAGCTGATTCGCCTCAAGGACGGCAGCAGCGTACCGGTCCTGCTGTCGATGGATAACGCCCACGATCAGGCCTTGCTCAGTGCTTATTTGCGCTCGACATTGATGGCTTTGCCGTTGCTGCTGGTATTCATCGGCCTGACCGCATGGGGTGCCGTGCAGCGAGGGCTGGCACCGTTGCGCGAGTTTCGCAAAGTGGCGGCGCGAGTGACGACGCAGGATCTCGACCATCGCCTGTCGGTGCTGAACATGCCCCAGGAACTCAGCGAACTGGCGCAGGGCATCAACGTCATGCTCGATCGCCTGGACAGCGGCGTGCAGCAGTTGTCGCAGTTCTCCGATGACCTGGCCCACGAGCTGCGCACGCCGATCAACAACCTGATGGGCAAGGCCCAGGTGACGCTGTCGCGCGAGCGGTCGGTCGAGGAATACACCAACGTTCTGGTGTCCTGCACCGAAGAGCTGGAGCGGGTCGCGCGGATTGTCTCGGACATGCTGTTCCTGGCCCAGGCCAGCCAGCCTGCGGCGCATGCCTCGTTCGAGCCGATTGCGCTGGAAGAAGAGGCGTCCAGGGTGGCTGACCTGTTTTCTCTGACGGCGCAGGACAAACAGATCGACCTGAAAGTCATCGGCAGCGCTCAGGTGTCGGGCGACCGGCTGATGATTCAGCGAGCGATTTCCAATCTGCTGTCCAATGCCCTGCGCCACTGCCCGTCCGGCAAGACCGTTTCGCTGTTCATCGAACAGGCGCCGAACGAGGTGTCATTGCGGGTGAGCAATCCCGGTGCGGGCATCGAAGCGCAGCACCTGCCGTATCTGTTCGACCGTTTTTACCGGGTCGACAGCAGCCGCACCCGGTCACAGGGCAGTACCGGCCTGGGACTGGCCATCGTGCACTCGATCATGACCCTGCATCAGGGCTCTGCGCAGGTTCAAAGCCGACCGGGGGCGATGACGATATTCAGTCTGGTGTTTCCCGTGACGCACCCGGAACGGCACTGAACCTTCAAGCCGATTTGTGCGGTGTTTTCTCAAACCTCATGGGAAAAATCGCCGCACAAGTGCTGCATCCATCCCCGTAAATCCTTCAGCACGAATTTGCGTCGCCCCTGCGCTGAAACGTCTGACAGCGGCAAAAGACAGAACGCCTCAAACCGCTGATTCCTTTCGCGTGGCTCGCCCGTTGCAACGCAGTGCGGCCCCTCAGAAACACGTCCTCGCAGCGTCAATTCACGCTTTATCAGTACGTATTTCGACACCGCTCAAACCCGCGACTGGACACATCCGGACATTTTTGACCCCGCCCTCACCGCCCTTTTAGATTCGGCTCGTGCTTGCAACAGCACTCCCAAACAACAACCAAGGAGCAACATCATGGGCTACATGGGCAGCTGGAACGCAAACCCTATCGATGAACTGGAAGAGCAGGAAGCGCCCTCGCCAGAGCAGATCGAAGCGCTGCAACTGACCGAGGAAGAACAGGCGGAACTCAACGCCGAGTGACAGAACCCGCGGGGGCCTTGCGCCCTCGCGGGCTTTCCAGGAAGGAAATCATGCACAAGACAACGTTGGCCGAGCGTGAGCTCACGGCCGATCAGGCAGAACGGCGTATTCACACCGAACTTTCACGCCTGGGCCTCACACCGCACACCCGCACCCTCGGCAGCAAAGTGGTTGCAGTTCAGGCGAGTCTTCATGGCGGCGACAACCGTCATGCCCGTGGCTCCGGCAAGGGTTATGCGGATCAGGCGCACCTGGGCGCGCTCTATGAAGCGCTCGAGCATTACTGGACGGATGAGCTCTGTACCTACGATGTTCACCACGAAACGGAACGCTATTTCAAAGACACGCCGGTGTTTGCCGATGACTCGCTTCTGCACAGGCTCACTTGCCAGCAAAACGTGCGCATCCCCTGCCGGACCTATGTCTGTCCGCCGTGGCATGACCGGTTTTCCTACCCGGTGGCGCTGACCTCGCCGAACGGCTCACGTTTACCCTCGTCACCGGGCATGGCGGACTACCGTGCCGTGCAGCGCTACGCCAGCAACAGCGGCACCGCCATTGGCGCCACTTACCACGAAGCGATGCTGCACGCCGCCAACGAATGCATCGAGCGCGACGCCGTGTCGTTGTTTCTGCTCGATCATTTTTATTATCAGAACCATCCGCCACTGCGACGGGTGGCGCGTCTCACTGAACGCGACGATCTCGATCGTCTTTGGGCTGATGCCGAACAAGAGATCGACGGCGAAATCGTGCTGGTGGATATCAGCACCGAGTTCAAGACGCGAACCTTTCTGGCCTTCACCACGAAGCCGGGCGCTCACCCACAGGTATTCGGCAGCGGTAGCTCCCTCGACCCGCGGCACGCGGCGTGGCGGGCGCTCACTGAACTGGTGCAGTTGCAACTGAGTGCCGCCGAACCTGAATATCGCCAGACACTGGCCAATGCGCTGCGCAACCTCCAGCCCTTCCCGCGCCTGCTGCGCTGTGCGCAGTTCGATCCGCAGGCGCTGCTGTATCGCTGCGCTCAACACGAGGTGAGACTGCCGGATGCCGCTAAAAACCTGTCGGTGGGCAATCAACTGCACCTGCTGACTCAAGACCTGCGGATTCATGGCCGTACGCTGGGTGCAGCGGTCCTGCAGCGAACCGAGCTCGGCACGACCCTGCTCAACGTGGTGATCCCCGGACTGGAACGCTTCTTCGTGGTGTGCAGCGGTAACGTCGTCATCCCGCAAGCCCGGGGCCGTACTCTGGAGAGGCCCGCCCCATGAGCCGACCCGATCGCAACCGGGAGCTGACACTGGCCCGATCCATGCGCCTTTACCTCAACGAGAACGGCGCTGTTGGCCACTTCCTCGAACCGCGAGGCAGCGGACTGCATCACGTTTTTTTCCTGCGGGTAAACGATGAGCTCTGGGTCGGCCGCAAGCTCCTGCAACGTGACCGGCATTTTCGATGGCAGGCCAGCAGCTCGCTCAAACCCGACATGTTGTTTGGCCCGCATCTGCATTCATTGTGGGGGGATGACGGGTTGTCGATCGGCTATCGGACGGCCTCACCCGCGGAGAAAGCGCAGGTCTTTGAACATGCATTGCATCAGGCTGACAGCGAGATCCTGGTTCCCTTCCCGCTGCTGGATGAGGCGGGCCGGGAAGCGGTCTGCCCGGCAGACTTCTGGCAATGCAACGAATCACTGGCCGAACAGCTGAACACTGACGAGCAGCACTTGCGCGAATACTGCGCCGGGCTGCTCCAGGCCATCACTGAAAAAGGCGCACTGATTTACGACCCGGCCTGTTCGACCGGCGCGTTCATCGCCCACCTCGCCCGCGCCCTGCCCGACTGTCTGTGCCTGGGCACTGACCGTTCGGCCTCGATGATCGAACATGCCAGGCGCTGGCACAGCGGGACATCCGTCGAATTTGACGTGCTGGAGGCGAGTGAAGCTTTCAATTCCGGAATTCGCTGCGATGTCTTGATCCTGCGTTTCCTCAACGCCGAAGTCTTGACCCGCCGTGAGGCCCACGTAGCGTTCGAATCGCTGATCCGCTGCGTCAATCCCGGTGGCACGATCCTCGTCTTCGGTCACACCCCGGTGCTGATTCCGGTCACCTGGCTTGCCTCCATCCATCACCTGAAACTTGAATCCAGTGTCGCGGCACGACCAGGGCAAATCGAGCTGTTCCAGTTCTATCGTCTGACGGTTCCGGCGCCATGAGCTTTTCCCTGCATAGCCGAGGTTATTACCCGACCGGCGACGGCCATCAACTCTATTGGGAACGGCATGGTGTTCCGGGACACGAACCGGTGTTTTTCCTCCATGGCGGGCCCGGCGGACGTATAAGCCGCCACCATTTGCAGTTCTTCGAACCGGGTCGGTTCGACATCATCCTGTTCGACCAACGGGGCTGCGGGCGCTCGACGCCTTACGG
Organism: Pseudomonas sp. NFIX49; assembly: GCF_900115915.1. NCBI lineage: Bacteria > Pseudomonadati > Pseudomonadota > Gammaproteobacteria > Pseudomonadales > Pseudomonadaceae > Pseudomonas > Pseudomonas sp. NFIX49. Next base: position 47,487 of record NZ_FOYE01000008.1, read on the forward strand.
CGAACTGCGGGACAACACTACCGGGCTGTGTGTCGAAGACATCGATGCCCTGCGCCAGTATTTCGGCTTCGAAAAAATCAGCGTGCTTGGCGTGTCATGGGGTAGCTGGCTGGCGATCCAGTACCAACAGCGATATCCGCAGCACCTGCTGAAAACCACGCTGGTTTCGGTATTCGTGCCGTTTGCCGCCAATGTCCGGGCCTACGATCAGGCACTCAATGACGGGTTGGCACAATCGCCTCAAACGTCGACCGGCGACCGCGCCAGGGACATCTACCGGATCCTCGGCGAAGGCTGTCCATCGCAGCAACACCGAGCCGCCATCGAATGGTTGAATGCCGTCTTGCGGCGCACAGGCCAGACGATTTGCCGCGCCACTCTAGAGCGCTTCGTCGATGAGGAAGCTGTGCTCGCCATCCGCCTCGAACTGCATTACCACCTGCAAAACTATTTCTTCACGCCAAAGGACGAATACCCGACCCTCGACGACAATACCTTGCTGATCCAGGGCATCCGCGACACCCATGGCATGGCCAGCGTGCGCTGGCTCAGGCAACGCATGAACATCCACTGCCGGCTGCTGCACGCCGGGCACAACGCCTTTGAAAACGCCCTCCTCAAAGCGGTGCGTCGGGCGGTGAAACGTGAAATCGAAAGGTGAGCGTTATATGGCCGTAGGATCTTTTTCCGTTACTGGCCCGTCCCGCCGGGAACACAGAAAGCTCTCTCCAGAATGCCCGTCTCGTCCTACAGCCACACCAGGAAACAAGACGTTATCTTGGGTCACGGTTTACCAAGCGGCTGAGGCCAGAACGGACAATGAAACGTGAAATCTTTTTTGAGCTGGTGAGCAGCTTCGATTCATCGGTGGTCGAGCGACGGAGCAAAGTCATGCAATTTCCCTATATAGCGCGACGTGCAGGTTTGCCCCCCACCTGCACAGAACAAATCCGGGACTTTGCCGGCCCCCTTGATTCTGGCTATATTTGTCCAGAATATGAGGAAAACATGATGATCATCGTTCCGTTGGCCGAAGCCAAAAACAATCTATCCAGACTCGTCGATGAGGCCGCCTCGGGGCAGATCATTACAATTGCCAAACATGGGCGTGCACTCGCTCGTCTGGTTCCTGTCACCAAGTCTCACGGTCCGCGCATAGGTGCGATGAAGGGCAAACTCGTGCTTCCCGAAAACTTCGACGCGCCACTATCGGATGACATGCTCGACGCATTTGAGGGTGGCCAGTCATGAGGGTATTGCTCGACACCCACATTCTGCTCTGGACGCTTTCAGACGATTCCAGACTCTCCGCAAAAGCCAGAAAACTGATTGAGAACGCCACCGAAATCTATATCAGCGCTGCGACCTATTGGGAGATGGCAATCAAGGTCGGGCTCGGTAAGTTGAATGTAGATCTCGAAGAAATAAGGCAATACAGCCTCGACAGCGGCTTTATAGAACTCCCAGTGACCTCAGAACACGCCATTGCCGTAAAGGAGCTTGAACACCACCATCGCGATCCATTCGATCGGCTTATTGTTGCAACCGCCATGATTGAGCCGATGAAGCTGCTAACCGCCGATCCCCTGGTGGCTCAGTACACAGATCTGGCTGTTCTGGTCTGAATCCCGCACAAAGAAAAACGGCACCCGAAGGTGCCGTTCCGTCCCGCAAAAGCGCTTATTTGCGTGCCGCCTCCCACGACTTGAGCAGTTCGTTGTAGCTCACGGTTTCGCCTTTCGGCTTCTCGTTGGCCAGTTTCGGTTTTGGTGCGCCCGGCTGGTCGAACCAGTATTGCGCGTCGCGCTCGGGGTTCATTTTCGGGGCGCACACCGCTTGGGCCTTGGAGCGTTCCAGACGGGTCATGATCGCGTCCTGATCCTTGGCCAGACCGTCGAGGGCCTGTTGCGGGGTCTTCTCGCCGCTGGCGGCTTCGGCGATGTGGCTCCACCACAATTGTGCCAGGCGTGGGTAGTCCGGCACGTTGGTGCCGGTCGGCGTCCATTGCACACGGGCCGGGCTGCGGTAGAACTCGACCAGACCACCGAGTTTCGGTGCCAGATCGGTCATCGCTTGCGAGTTGATGTCCGACTCGCGAATCGGCGTCAGACCGACGATGGTTTTCTTCAGCGACACGGTTTTCGAGGTCACGAACTGCGCGTACAGCCAGGCCGCGAGTTTCTGTTTCTCAGGCGTGGATTTCATGAAGGTCCACGAGCCCACGTCCTGATAACCGAGCTTCATCCCCTCTTCCCAGTACGGCCCGCGTGGCGACGGTGCCATGCGCCATTTCGGCGTGCCGTCGGCGTTGACCACCGGCAGGCCCGGCTTGGTCATGTCGGCGGTGAACGCGGTGTACCAGAAAATCTGCTGGGCGATGTTGCCCTGGGACGGCACCGGGCCGGATTCGGAGAAGGTCATGCCCGCCGCTTCCGGTGGCGCGTACTTCTTCAGCCAGTCGACGTATTTGGTGGTGGCGAACACCGCCGCCGGGCCGTTGGTGTCGCCGCCGCGGGTCACGCTGGAGCCGACCGGGTGGCAATCCTCGACGCGAATCCCCCACTCGTCCACCGGCAAGCCGTTGGGAATGCCCTTGTCGCCGCCACCGGCCATGGAGAACCAGGCATCGGTGAAGCGCCAGCCCAGCGACGGGTCTTTCTTGCCGTAGTCCATGTGCCCGTAAATGCGTTTGCCGTCGATTTCCTTGACGTCTTCGCTGAAGAACTTGGCGATGTCTTCATAGGCCGACCAGTTCACCGGCACGCCCAGTTCATAGCCGTACTTTTCCTTGAACTTGGCTTTCAGGTCGGCGCGTTCGAACCAGTCGGCACGGAACCAGTACAGGTTGGCGAACTGCTGATCGGGCAATTGATAGATCTTGCCGTCCGGCGCAGTGGTGAAGGAGATGCCGATGAAGTCCTTGATGTCGAGGGTCGGCGAGGTGAAGTTCTTGCCTTCGTTGGCCATCAGGTCGGTGATCGATTCGGTCTTGCCGTAGCGAAAGTGCGTACCGATCAGGTCCGAGTCGTTGACCCAGCCGTCGTAGATGTTCTTGTCCGACTGCATCACCGTCTGCATTTTTTCCACGACATCGCCTTCCTGCAGCAGGTCGTGGGTCAGCTTGATGCCGGTGATTTCGCTGAAGGCCTTGGCCAGCACCTTGGATTCATATTCGTGGGTGGTCAGGGTTTCCGAAACCACCTTGATGTCCATCCCGCGAAACGGCTCGGCCGCCTTGATGAACCACTTCAGTTCTTCGAGCTGCTGATCTGCCGTCAGGGTCGACGGTTTGAACTCGCTGCCGATCCATTTTTTTGCGGCATCTTCGTAGGCGTCGGCCCAGGCAGACGCGCTCAAACCGCTGAGTGCCAGCATGGCTGCCAATGAAATGCTATGTCGCAGCTTATTTTTCTTATCGAACATAGAGACCTCCTGTTAGGTTTTCGGAGCACGATTGCCGAGCGATTCGACTAGCCCCAACGCATCACAGCCAACAGCCACACCAGGGACAACGCGGACGCTACCCAGATGCTCCAGTCGGTCACGCCGATTACCAGCAGATGCAGGTAGGCGCTGCCGAGAAGACCGATGAACAAACGATCGCCACGGGTGGTGGCAATCGGCAGAAACCCTCGCCGCAAGATGCTCGGCGAGCGCAGTTCCCAGGTGGTCATGCCCACCAGGATCAACCCGATCACGATGAAAAACGCCGCCGTCGGGACGGTCCAGCTCATCCATTCCATCATCAGTTCCTCAGACCCGGCCCAGGGCAAAGCCCTTGGCCACGTGGTTGCGAACGAACCAGATCACCAGCATGCCGGGGAGAATAGTCAACACCCCCGCTGCCGCCAGTACGCCCCAGTCAATCCCGGATGCCGACACCGTGCGCGTCATCACCGCCGCGATCGGTTTGGCGTTCACCGAGGTCAGCGTGCGCGCCAGCAGCAGTTCGACCCAGGAAAACATGAAGCAGAAAAACGCTGTCACACCGATGCCGGAGCCGATCAGCGGAATGAAGATCTTCACGAAGAACTTGGGAAAGCTGTAGCCGTCGATGTAGGCGGTTTCGTCGATTTCCTTCGGCACCCCGGACATGAAGCCTTCAAGGATCCACACCGCCAATGGCACGTTGAACAGGCAGTGCGCCAGCGCCACGGCGATGTGGGTGTCGAACAGGCCGATCGACGAATACAGCTGGAAGAACGGCAGCAGGAATACCGCCGGCGGCGCCATGCGGTTGGTCAGCAGCCAGAAGAACAGGTGCTTGTCACCGAGAAAGCGGTAGCGCGAAAACGCATACGCCGCCGGCAGCGCCACGGTCAGAGAAATGATCGTGTTCAGACTGACGTAGTACAGCGAGTTGATATAACCGGTGTACCAGCTCGGGTCGGTGAAGATCACCTTGTAGTTCGCCAGCGTGAAATCCTGTGGGAAAAGGGTCAGTCCGCCGAGGATTTCGGTGTTGCTCTTGAACGACATGTTCAGCAGCCAGTAGATCGGCACCAGCAGGAACAGGATGTAGAGCAGCAGTGGGATCAGCTTTCTTTTGCTCATGGCCGGGCCTCAGCGGTTGGCATCGTTGTGGGTCATGGCGGTGTAGAACAGCCAGGACACCAGCAGGATGATCAGGAAGTACACCAGCGAGAATGCCGCCGCCGGCCCCAGGTCGAATTGGCCTACGGCCATCTGGGTCAGGGTCTGACTCAGAAAGGTCGTCGAGTTACCCGGCCCGCCGCCGGTGAGCACGAACGGCTCGGTGTAGATCATGAAGCTGTCCATGAAGCGCAGCATCACCGCGATCAGCAGCACGCTCTTCAACTTGGGCAACTGAATGTGCCGGAATACCGCCCAGGCCGAGGCCCGGTCGATGCGCGCGGCCTGGTAATACACATCGGGAATCGCCCGCAGGCCGGAGAAACACAACAGCGCCACCAGTGAAGTCCAGTGCCAGACGTCCATCACCAGCACGGTGACCCAGGCGTCCATGGTGTTGGCCGCGTAGTTGTAGCTGATGCCCATGGCGTTGAGGCTTGAACCGAGCAGGCCGATGTCGGCGCGGCCGAAAATCTGCCAGATGGTGCCGACTACGTTCCATGGAATCAGCAACGGGATCGCCAGCACGATCAGCACCACCGACGACCAGCGACCCTTGGTCGGCATGGTCAGGGCAATGGCGATCCCGAGGGGGATTTCGATCAGCAGCACACACGCCGAGTAGATGAACTGGCGCAGCAACGAGTCGTGCAGACGCGGATCGAGCAGCACCTGCTTGTACCAGTCGGCGCCGACGAAGTAGCGGCTGGACTGGTCGAAGATGTCCTGCACCGAATAGTTGACCACGGTCATCATCGGGATCACGGCACTGAACGCCACCAGCAGGAACACCGGCAACACCAGCCACCACGCCTTGTTGTTCTGCACCTTGTTCATGGCTGTACCTCGCTGTCGGTGGCATCCAGCAGAAACTCGTCGGCGTAGACCATCAGCCACTGCGCCGGAAAACTGATGTACGCAGTGCCCTGGGGCACCGGTTTGTCCTCGGCCAGGCGCACTTTCAGCGGTGCGCCGTCCAGATCCAGGGTCATGATCTTGTAGGTGCCGAGGTCTTCGACGTGTACGACCCGCGCCTGCATCGCGTCATCAAACGGCTCGTCCCACACATGGATGAACTCGGGACGGATGCCGACCTTCAGATTTTTCCACTGGCCGTGTTCGATATGGCGCTGCAAGCCGTCGGACAGCGGCAGATGGGTTGAATTGAAACCGACCCCGCCCGGTTGCGGTTGCACTTCGATCAGGTTCATCCCCGGGCTGCCGATGAAGTAGCCGACAAAGGTGTGGCTCGGCCGCTCGAACAATTCCCGTGGCGTTCCGAACTGGACGATCTGGCCGCCGTACATCACCGCGATCTTGTCGGCAAAAGTCGAAGCCTCCAGCTGATCGTGAGTTACGTAGACCATGGTGATGTTGAACTGCTCGTGGATCTGCTTGAGCTTGCGCCGCAGTTTCCATTTCAGGTGCGGGTCGATCACCGTCAGCGGCTCGTCGAACAGAATCGCCGAGACGTCATCGCGCACCAGGCCACGGCCCATGGAGACTTTCTGTTTTTCGTCGGCGGTGAGGTTGCGCGCCTTTTTGCTCAACAGGTTTTGCAGGTCGAGAACTTCGGCAATTTCCTGCACCTTGCTGTGCACTTTCGCCTCGGCCAGGCCCTGATTGCGCAGGGGAAAGGCCAGGTTGTCGAACACGGTCATGGTGTCGTACACCACCGGGAACTGGAACACCTGGGCGATATTGCGCTTCTCCGGGGTCAGGTCGTTGACCGCTTTGCCGTCGAACAGCACATGGCCCTGGGACGGGCTGAGCAGACCGGAAATGATGTTGAGCAAGGTCGATTTGCCGCAACCCGAAGGGCCGAGCAAGGCATAGGCGCCGCCCTGCTCCCAGATGTGGTCCATCTCGCGGATCGCGTAATCCTCGGGCCCGCTCGGGGTTTTACTGTAGCTGTGGGCGAGGTGCTGCAAACGGATTTCGGCCATCAGGCAACCCTCGCGACGCGCCGGCCCGGTGCCTGCACCAGACGGCCCTGCGCATCGAACACAAACAGTTTATGGGTCGGAATGTAGATGCGGATCGGCGCATCGACGTCGTATTCGTGAACCCCCGGCAAATGCAACACCAGCAGAAAATGCTCGTTGCGCACGTGCAGGAAGGTTTCCGAACCGCTGATTTCCGCCACCTCGACGGTCACCGCCAGTTCCAGGTCGTCGTCGTTGCTCGGCACCAGCGAGATATGACTCGGGCGCACACCAAAACGGAACTCGCCCTCGCCCACTGGCCGCAGATCGACGTTCAGCGGGAAGTGCACGAAGTTGGCGAAACTCACTTCGTTACCGGCGATACGCCCCGGCATCAGGTTGATCGGCGGCTCGGAGAACAATTCGGCGGCCAGCACCGTTTGTGGCTGGTGGTAGACCTCGGTCGACGGGCCGCTCTGGATCACCCGGCCCTCGTGCAGAATGGTCGTGGTACCGCCCAGCGCCAGCGCTTCGTTGGGTTCGGTGGTGGCATAGATGGCGATGGTGTGGCGCGCCTTGAACAGCTCGCGCATTTCCTGGCGCAGCTCTTCGCGCAGCTTGTAATCGAGGTTGACCAGCGGCTCGTCGAACAGAATCAGCTCGGCATCCTTGACCAGCGCCCGCGCCATCGCGGTACGCTGCTGCTGGCCGCCGGACAGTTCCAGCGGATAACGCTGCAGAAACTTTTCGATGCGCAGCATCTTCGCGGTTTCCTGCACCTTGCTCTGGATCTGTTCGTTGGAGATCCCGGCCTGGCGCAGCGGCGAGGCGATGTTCTCGAACACCGTCATGGTCGGGTAATTGATGAACTGCTGATAGACCATCGACACGTTGCGCAAACGCACCGGACGCTGGGTGACGTCGACGCCGTTCATCAGGATGCGGCCGCTGTCGGGCTTGTCCAGACCGGCCATCAGGCGCATCAGACTGGTCTTGCCGGACAGCGTGCGTCCGAGCAAAACGTTGAAAGATCCAGGTTCGAATTTCAGGCTCGCATCGTCGATCCAGGTCTGGCCCTCGACGGTACGGCAGACGTGCTCCAGGGTGAGTGACATGGCTCGGCCTTTTTATTATTGGAGTCAAGCGACCTGTCCTGTAGAGCGACATTCGTGCCAGAAACGGCAAGCTGTTGATTTACCGTTAGATTCGCTGAAAGCCACGCAAACCGTGGTTCGTAGCTGAACACAAGTGAACAGTCGCGACTGAACAATTGAACAGTTTGGCGATTGACAATGAACAATAGTGAACAACACTCTATGGATGCTTTTTGCTCGTCGAACGAGCCATAACAAAAACAACAAAGCACCCTTCAGAGACTGCCAATCATGGCCGCAACTGCCCCGCCGCTGTCCCACGACGCCCTCGTCCAGAGTTCCTGGCAACGTTGCCGCGCGTTCGGTCTGGATCACCAAAGCGCCCCGGCCTTTGATCAGTTGCCCGCCGCCGGCATCGCGCATCTGCTCGACAGCCATCACGCGCTGGTGCAGACCACCCACCAGGAAGTCTTGCCCTACTACGAAAACATCCTCAGCAATTCCAACTGCCTGATCATGCTCGCCGACAATCAGGGCCAGGTGCTGACCTCGTGGGGCACGCAACGCTTTATCGAGCCGAGTCTGGCGCGGGGTTTTCAACCGGGAGCGAGTTGGATCGAACGCGCCAGCGGCACCAACGCCATCGGCACGGCGCTGGCCTGCGAGCAGGCGGTGCACATCGAACACGATGAACACTTTCTCAAGGCCAACCGCTTCATGACCGGTTCCGCCGCACCGATTTTCGATGCCGAGCGCAAGGTCATCGCCGTACTCGATGTGTCCAGCGACAGCTACCTGCCGCCCTCGCACACCCTCGGCATGGTCAAGATGATGAGCCAGACCGTGGAAAACCGGCTGATCCTCAACCTGTTCCATGGCCAGCACTTTCAACTGACCTTCAACACCGGGTTGAACAATCTCGACAGCCAGTGGGCCGGGCTGCTGATCTTTGATGAGAGCGGTCAGGTGCTGTCGGCCAACCGTCGGGCCGACAATCTGCTGGGTGTGCGCTTGTCGCGGGTCAGCGTTGAAAGCCTGTTCAAGGTCTCGTTGCTGGAGTTGATCAATCAGCCGGACGGTTTGCCGTTTGCCTTGCAGACTTCCGGGCGCAATCGTTTCCAGTGTTTGTTGAAGCGACCTAAACAGGCGCCGGTTCAGGCGCGGGTCTTCACTGAAACAAGAACCGCCGAACCGAAAGTCGCCGCACCCACGGCCATCAGCCTGAGCACTTTGCACTTCGGCGACAGCCGCGTGGAGAAAGCCGTGCGCCAGGCCGAACGTCTGCTGGAAAAGGACATCCCGCTGCTTATTCACGGGGAAACCGGGGTCGGCAAGGAAGTGTTCGTCAAAGCCCTGCATCAGGCCAGCTCCCGCAGCAAACAGGCGTTCATTGCCGTCAACTGCGCGGCGATCCCCGCCGAACTGGTGGAGTCCGAGCTGTTCGGCTATGAGAAAGGCGCGTTCACCGGCGCCAACCAGAAAGGCAGCATCGGCCTGATTCGCAAGGCCGACAAAGGCACGCTGTTCCTCGACGAGATCGGCGACATGCCGCTGCCGACCCAGGCCCGGCTGTTGCGGGTGCTGCAGGAGCGCTGCGTGCAACCGGTGGGCAGCAGCGAGCTGTTCCCGGTGGATCTGCGGATCATCTCCGCCACCAACCGTTCGCTTCGGGAACAGGTGCAACTGGGGCGCTTTCGCGAAGACTTGTACTACCGCATCGGCGGCCTGACTCTCGAATTACCACCGCTTCGCGAGCGCAGCGACAAGCAGGCGCTGTTCAAACGCCTGTGGGAGCAACATCGCGAGCCGTCGCAGTGGGCGGGATTGAGTCGCGAGGTGCTGGACTTGTTTGAACGGCACCCGTGGCCGGGCAATCTGCGTCAGGTCAGCAGCGTGATGCAGGTGGCGCTGGCGATGGCCGAGGAACAACCGATTCGGCCCGAGCATTTGCCGGACGACTTCTTCGTCGATCTGGAGATGGAGCCGGTGGAAGTGGCCGAGCCGTTGGGCATCGACCTGAACGATGCCGAGGCGCTGAACCGAGAGTTGCAACTGGCCGGCGGGAATATTTCCCACCTGGCTCGGCGATTGGGGGTGAGCCGCAATACGCTGTACAAGCGATTGCGGCAGCTTGAAAGCTGAGCGCCCCCATAGCGGGTCAGGCCGAAATTGCTGGTTCAACAGGCGCAGCCGATGCGGCCGCCAACGTCCGCAGGCCCATCAGCACCACGACCATCATCATCAGACCTGCAGCAATCGCGACCGCGAACCCTGCCCGTGCACCAAAAGCATCAATCACCAGCCCCGCCAGCATGCCGCCGAGCGCCACGCCGATGCTGATTCCGGTGGTCATCCACGTCAGGCCTTCGGTCATCCTCGCTGCTGGGATGATGATTGTTCCCAGCTTCATGACCACAACCATGGTCGGCGCGAACGAGATGCCGGCGATAAACAGCATCGCGGTAAGGACATAAACGTCCGGTGAGAAAATCGGCAATACGCCGGTGACTGCCGTGACCAGGATCCCGATAAAGAACTGTTTTTCAATCGCCAGCGAAACCCGCAACGCGCCGAAGGTCAGGCCCGCCACCAGCGAGCCGAACGCATAGGCGGCAAGAATGAAGGTAGCGGAGGCTGGCCAGCCCTGGGCATTGGCGAACGCTACAACGGCGACATCGATCGATCCGCCAATGGCGCCCATCGCCAGCAGCGCGAGGACAATGGTGCGAACGCCGGGAATCAGCAGGGTCGAACCGCTGTTTTTCCGGTTACCCGCCACGACTTTCGGTTCGGTCTGACGCTGCATGAGAAACGCCGTCACGCCGACGGCCAGCAGCCCCACCGCCACCAGCGGCCCGGCTTCCGCGAAGAAACTCACGCTCAAACCGATCGCCAGTGGCGGGCCGATGATATAAGCCAGTTCGGTGAGGACCGTGTCCAGCGAGAACGCGGTGTGCAGTTGTGGCTTGCCACGAAACAGCTGCGTCCAGCGTGCGCGGATCATGGACGGCATGCTCGGCATCGTCCCCGCCAGTGCCGCCAGCACAAAAAACAGCGCGGCCGGCGCCCTCAGGTGCACGGCAACAATCAGCGCCAGCAACATGACGATGCTGAACGCCGTGACGACGGGCAGCACGCGACTCTGGCCTCGCCGATCAACCTGTTTCGAGATGCGCGGGCCGAGCAGCGCATTGGCCAGGGTAAACGTACCGGCGACTGCGCCGGCCAGCCAGTAAACGCCGGTCTGCTGCACCAGCATGGTGATGATGCCGATGCCGATCATTGCCTGGGGCAGTCGGGCAATAGAGCTCGCGAGGATCAGCCCGGTCGCGCCGGGTGTAGATACCAACTCGCGATAGTGATTAGCCATGATTCCTCCCTTCCGGATTCGCCGCTGATGAGCATCCTGCCGCGTGCGCTATCAAGACCTATGCGAATGCCAAAAGCAATCACACATTGTCTGGATCGTTCCCACGTCGAGGCGTCGAACCGTCTGCGTGGGAACGCCTCATTGGACGCTCCGCGTCCGCTTCGGCATGGGACGCGGAGCGTCCCGGGCTGCATTCCCACGCGGAGCGTGGGAACGATCAATGCGGACAGAAAAACAAAAACCCGCACAAGGCGGGTTTTGTTTGTAGCAAGCGCAGCGATCAGTCAGCCAGACGCCAGGTCGTGCCGCCCTTGCCGTCTTCCAGCACCACGCCCATGGCGGTGAGCTGGTCGCGGATGCGGTCGGATTCGGCCCAGTCCTTGCCGGCACGTGCCGCCAGACGCGCAGCGATCAGCGCCTCGACTTCGGCGGCATCGACACGCCCTTCGGCGCCGGCCTGCAGGAAGTCATCGGCTTCGAGCTGCAACACACCCAGCACGCTGGCCAGTTCTTTCAGACGCGCCGCCAGACCGGCCGCTGCATCGAGATCGCTCTCACGCAGACGGTTGATCTCACGGACCATCTCGAACAGTACCGCGCAGGCTTCCGGCGTGCCGAAGTCGTCGTTCATCACCGTGGTGAAGCGCTCGACGAACGCTTCGCCGCCAGCCGGCGCCACGTTCGGCAGGCCTTTCAACGCATGGTAGAAGCGCTCCAGTGCACCCTTGGCGTCCTTGAGGTTGTCTTCCGAGTAGTTGATCGCGCTGCGGTAGTGGCTCGACACCAGCAGGTAACGCACGACTTCCGGGTGGTACTTGTCGAGCACGTCGCGAATGGTGAAGAAGTTGTTCAAGGACTTGGACATCTTCTCGCCATTGATACGGATCATGCCGCAATGCATCCACGCGTTGGCGTAGGTCTTGCCGGTGGCCGCTTCGCTCTGGGCGATTTCGTTTTCATGGTGCGGGAACTCGAGATCGCTGCCGCCGCCATGAATGTCGAAAGTCTCACCGAGGCAGCAGGTGGACATCACCGAGCACTCGATGTGCCAGCCCGGACGCCCGGCGCCCCACGGCGATTCCCAGCTCGGCTCGCCCGGCTTGACGCCTTTCCACAGCACGAAGTCCAGCGGATCTTCCTTGGCTTCGTCGACCTCGATCCGCGCACCGATGCGCAGGTCTTCGATCTTCTTGCGCGACAGCTTGCCGTAGCCCATGAACTTGCCGACGCGGTAGTACACGTCGCCATTGCCCGGGGCGTAGGCGTAACCCTTGTCGATCAGGGTCTGGATCATCGCGTGCATGCCAGGGATGTGATCCGTGGCGCGCGGCTCCATGTCCGGCTTCTGGATGTTCAGGCGCGCTTCGTCTTCGTGCATCGCCGCGATCATGCGCTCGGTCAACGCTTCGAACGACTCGCCGTTCTCGTTGGCCCGGTTGATGATCTTGTCGTCGATGTCGGTGATGTTGCGCACGTAGGTCAGGTCATAACCGCTGAACCGCAACCAGCGGGTCACCAGGTCGAACGCGACCATGCTGCGGCCGTGGCCCAGGTGGCAGTAGTCGTACACGGTCATCCCGCAGACGTACATGCGCACCTTGTTGCCATCCAGCGGCTTGAATACTTCTTTGCTCTTGGTGAGCGTGTTGTAGATCGTAAGCACGGTGTTTCCTTAAGACTTGATCACTGGCCCCACGAATCGCGCAGGGTCACGGTACGGTTGAATACCGGCTGGCCTGGTTTCGAGTCCTTGATATCCGCGACGAAGTAACCTTCGCGCTCGAACTGGAAACGGTCTTCCGGCTGTGCGTTGCCCAGCGAGGGTTCAGCACGACAACCGGTCAGCACTTGCAGTGAGTCAGGGTTGATGTTGTCCAGGAAACTCGCGCTGTCTTCGGCTTTCTCCGGGTTCGGAGAACGGAACAGGCGATCGTACAGACGCACTTCGCACTCGATGCTGGCAGCGGCCGGCACCCAGTGGATCACGCCCTTGACCTTGCGGCCTTCAGGGTTCTTGCCCAGGGTGTCCGGATCGTAGGAGCAACGCAGCTCGACGATGTTGCCGTCGGCGTCCTTGATCGCTTCGTCGGCGCGGATAACGTAGCTGCCGCGCAGACGCACTTCGCCGTTCGGCTCCAGGCGCTTGTAGCCTTTTGGCGGCTCTTCCATGAAGTCATCGCGGTCGATGTAGATTTCACGGGCGAACGGCAGCTGGCGCACGCCGAGTTCTTCTTTCTGCGGATGACGCGGCAGTTCGAGGTTCTCGATCTGGCCTTCCGGGTAGTTGGTGATCACGACTTTCAACGGACGCAGCACGCACATGGCGCGCGGGGCGTTCGCGTCCAGGTCCTGACGGATGCTGAACTCGAGCATGCCGAAGTCGACCACGCCGTCGGAACGGTTGGTGCCGATCATCTCGCAGAAGTTGCGGATCGATGCCGGGGTGTAGCCACGGCGGCGGAAGCCCGACAGCGTGGACATGCGCGGATCGTCCCAGCCGTTGACGTGTTTCTCGTCAACCAGTTGCTTGAGCTTGCGCTTGCTGGTGATGGTGTAGTTGAGGTTCAGACGGCTGAACTCGTACTGACGCGGGTGCGCCGGCACTGGCAGTGCGTCGAGGAACCACTCGTACAGCGGACGATGGCTTTCGAACTCCAGGGTGCAGATCGAGTGGGTGATGCCTTCGATGGCGTCCGACTGACCGTGGGTGAAGTCGTAGTTCGGGTAGATGCACCACTTGTCACCGGTCTGGTGGTGATGGGCGTGGCGGATGCGGTACATGATCGGGTCGCGCAGGTTCATGTTCGGCGAGGCCATGTCGATCTTGGCGCGCAGCACGCGGGCACCGTCCGGGAACTCACCGGCGCGCATCCGGGCGAACCAGTCCAGGTTCTCTTCCACCGAACGGTCGCGGAACGGGCTGTTCTTGCCCGGCTCGGTCAGGCTGCCGCGGTATTCCCTGGCTTGCTCGGGCGTCAGGTCGTCGACGTAGGCCTTGCCGGCCTTGATCAGCTCGACGGCCCAGTCGTGCAACTGGTCGAAATATTGCGAGGCGTAGCGCACTTCGCCGGACCATTCGAAGCCCAGCCATTTGACGTCGCTTTCGATCGCGTCGATGTATTCCTGGTCTTCCTTGGCCGGGTTGGTGTCGTCGAAACGCAGGTGAGTGACGCCGCCGAACTCCTGGGCCAGGCCGAAGTTCACACAGATCGACTTGGCGTGGCCGATGTGCAGGTAGCCGTTGGGCTCAGGCGGGAAACGGGTGACGATCTGCGTGTGCTTACCCGAGTCCAGGTCCGCCTGGATGATCGGGCGCAGGAAATTGACCGGCGTAACGGGGCCGGTCTTGGAATTCGAGGTAGGGTCGACAGTGGGCTTGCTCATAGGATCCTTGAACGTACAGTGCGCGGCCGGGACACGGGCCTGACAAAACAAAGCGGCTATCATAGCCGATGCTGTCAAGCCCCTGACAGAGCAGGGCTTAAAAGGAATGCATTTAATCGCCGGGTTTTGAAAAACAGCCTCGAAATTCGCGCCTGTCACGCTAAACTGCGCACCTTGGCCCTCACGGGCTGAACCGGTACGGGGCCCAAATGTCCCAATACCCACGAATTCCTTATAAAGAGCATCGATCATGACTCAAGTTAAATTGACCACCAACTTCGGTGACATCGTCATCGAACTGAACGCTGAAAAGGCGCCTCTCACCACCGCCAACTTCATCGAATACGTCAAGAAAGGTCACTACGAGAACGTCGTGTTCCACCGCGTCATCAAAGGCTTCATGATCCAGGGCGGCGGTTTCGAGCCAGGCATGAAAGAAAAGAAAGACAAGAGCCCGAGCATCCAGAACGAAGCCGACAATGGTCTGAAGAACGACAAGTACACCATCGCCATGGCCCGTACCATGGACCCGCATTCGGCTTCGGCGCAGTTCTTCATCAACGCCTCCGACAACAGCTTCCTGAACCACACCGCCAAGACCGCTCAGGGCTGGGGTTATGCCGTGTTCGGTAAAGTGGTTTCGGGCACCGACGTTGTCGACAAGATCGAAGGCGTTTCCACCACGTCCAAGGCAGGCCACCAGGACGTACCCGCAGACGACGTGATCATCGAGAAAGCCGAGATCATCGAAGCGTGATATTGCTGATTTCAGACTTGCATCTGGAGGAGGAGCGCCCGGACATTACCCGGGCGTTTCTGGATTTGCTCGCCGGACGCGCCCGCTCGGCGAGTGCGTTGTACATTCTGGGCGACTTCTTCGAAGCGTGGATTGGCGACGACGCCATGACGCCCTTCCAGCGTTCCATCTGCCAGGCCCTGCGCGAACTCAGCGATAGCGGCACGGCGATATTTCTGATGCACGGCAATCGCGACTTCATGCTCGGCAAGGCCTTCTGCAAAGAGGCCGGCTGCACGCTGTTGAAGGACCCGAGTGTCGTGCAGTTTTACGGCGAGCCCGTATTGCTGATGCACGGCGACAGCCTGTGCACCCGCGACGAAGCCTACATGAAGCTGCGCCGCTACCTGCGCAACCCGCTGAGCCTGTTCATCCTGCGCAACCTACCCTTGCGCACCCGGCAAAGACTGGCGCGCAAGCTGCGCAGCGAAAGCCGGGCGCAGACGCGGATGAAGGCCAATGACATCGTCGATGTCACGCCGGAGGAAATTCCGCGGATCATGCAGGAATACGGGGTGAAAACCCTGGTTCACGGGCACACCCATCGCCCGGCGATCCACAAGTTGCAGATCGGCGATCAGGCGGCGAAGCGAATTGTGCTGGGGGATTGGGATCGTCAGGGTTGGGCGTTGCAGGTGGATGATAACGGGTTTGCGTTGGCGCCGTTCGACTTCGCACCGCCGCCAGCACTGCCCGCCCCCACCACCGTCTGATCGTTCCCACGCTCTGCGTGGGAATGCCTCAATGGACGCTCCGCGTCCGCTTCGGCATGGGACGCGGAGCGTCCCGGGCTGCATTCCCACGCAGACGGTTCGACGCCTCGACGTGAGAACGATCTTGCGGGATCCCGGACTTAGTGACCGCTGGCCGCCGGGCCTGCCTTGGCAGCAAACGGCGGCTTGGCCAGCCAAACAATCAATATCAACCCCATAAACCCCCATCCCAACAGCGTGAAGTAATCCACGGTGGAGAGCATGTACGCCTGACTGGTGAGGATCTGATCCATCTGCGCATAGGCCGATTGGCTCGCGCCACCCAGCGAATGCAAGGTCTCGCGAGTCGCTGGCTCGAAGGTGCTGATGCTCTCGCTCATATAGGCATGATGCTGATCCGCCCGGCGAATCCAGATCCACGTAGTCAACGACGCCGCAAAACTGCCGCCCAATGTCCGCAGGAACGTCGCCAGACCCGCACCATCGGCAATCTGGCTCGGCGGCAAGTCCGACATCAGAATGCTCAGGGTCGGCATGAAAAACAGCGCCACGCCAATCCCCATGAACAACTGCACCAGAGCGATGTGCTGGAAGTCCACCTCGTTGGTGAATTCAGCACGCATGAAGCAGCTCAGGCCGATCGCCAGGAACGCCAGCCCGGCCAGCAGGCGCAGGTCGAACTTGTGCGCGTACTTGCCGACAAACGGCGACAGCAGCACCGGCAGAATGCCGATCGGCGCCACCGCCAGCCCGGCCCAGGTCGCGGTGTAGCCCATCTGGGTCTGCAACCACTGCGGCAGGATCAGGTTGATGCCGAAGAACCCGGCGTAACCCAGCACCAGCACCAGCGTGCCGATGCGGAAGTTGCGATAGGCAAATAGCCGCAGGTTGACCACCGGATGCTGGTCGGTCATTTCCCAGATCACGAACACCGCCAGCGCGATCACCGAAATCGCCGCGCCGATGATGATGAAGTTCGACTCGAACCAGTCCAGATCATTGCCTTTGTCGAGGATCACCTGCAACGCGCCCACGCCGATGATCAGCGTGATCAGCCCGACGTAATCCATCGGCTGATGGCTGGTGACCACCGGGCGTTTGGCCAGCTGCTGGCGCACCACCATCACCGCGAAGATCCCGATCGGCACGTTGATGAAGAAAATCCACGGCCAGCTGTAACTGTCGGTGATCCAGCCTCCGAGGATCGGCCCGGCAATCGGCGCCACCACCGTAACCATCGCCAGCAACGCCAGGGCCATGCCTCGCCTCGCCGGCGGATACACCGCAATCAGCAGTGTCTGGGTCATCGGGTACAACGGCCCGGCCACCAGGCCTTGCAGCACGCGGAAGCCGATCAGTTCCGGCATCGATGTGGAAATTCCGCAGAGGAACGAAGCCAGCACAAACAGGATGGTCGCCCACAGAAACAGCTTCACCTCGCCGAAGCGACGGCTCAGCCAGCCGGTGAGCGGCAGCGCAATGGCGTTGCTCACGGCGAACGAGGTGATGACCCAGGTGCCCTGCTCCGAACTCACGCCGAGGTTGCCGGAAATGGTCGGCAACGCCACGTTGGCGATGGTGGTGTCGAGCACCTGCATGAAGGTCGCCAGCGACAGGCCGATGGTGCTGAGCAACAGGCTGGGTGGCGTAAAAGAGGCGTTATTGCTCATCGCGAATCCTTTGGAACCTGATTGACGCTGCGTCCGTTAATGACGCAGCCGCCCTTGTGGGAGCGAGCCTGCTCCGGGCGGCGTTCCGACGAAGACGGCGGTTCAGCCAACAAAACTGTTGAATTGAAAATCGCCATCGTCGGAACGCCGCCCGGAGCAAGCTCGCTCCCACAGGATGGAATCAGCGTTGCGCAGTCTTGCTGACCGCGGCGCTGTTGTCGTGGATCAACTGGGTGATCATCGCGTCGGCTTCGGCCAGTTGGCGGTCGTAGACGTTGGTGCTGAACGAGGCCTTTTGCGGCGGCTGCTGGGCCAGTACCGGACCGCTCTGGTCGTGCAAGTTGACCTCGACATTGGTCGACAGACCGACGCGCAGCGGGTGCTTGGCCAGCTCTTCGGCGTTAACGTGAATCCGTACCGGCACACGCTGCACGATCTTGATCCAGTTACCGGTGGCGTTCTGCGCCGGCAGCAGGGCGAACGCGCTGCCGGTGCCCGCGCCGAGGCTGTCGATGGTGCCGCTGAACTTGACGTCGCTGCCGTAGATGTCCGACTCGATCTCCACCGGTTGGCCGATGCGCATGTCACGCAGCTGAGTTTCCTTGAAGTTGGCGTCGATCCACAGCTGATCCAGTGGAATCACCGCCATCAGCGCAGTGCCCGGCTGCACACGCTGACCGAGTTGCACGGTGCGTTTGGCGACATAACCGGTAACCGGCGCGATCAAAGTGCTGCGAGCGTTGGTCAGGTAGGCTTGGCGCAGTTGCGCGGCGGCGGCCATCACGTCCGGGTGCGAGGAGACCACGGTGTCATCGACCAGCGCGCTGGTGGTTTTCAACTGCTGCCTGGCGTTGGCCAGGGCGTTTTGTGCCGAGGTCAGGTCATCGCGGGCGTGGGACAGTTCTTCCTGGGAAATCGCCCCGCCGGCCGCGAGGTTCTTACGACGGTTGAAGTTGTCCTGGGCTTTTTGCACTTCGGCCTGTTGCGCATTGACCTGGGCCTTCATGCCGTCGACGTTGCTGTACAGACCGCGCACCTGACGCACGGTGCGGGCCAGATTGGCCTTGGCACTTTGCAGACCGACTTCGGCGTCGTTCGGGTCGAAGTTGATCAGCACCTGGCCTTCATGCACCAGATCGCCATCGTCGGCACCGATGCTGACCACGGTGCCGGTCACCAGCGGGGTGATTTCCACCACGTTGCCGTTGACGTAGGCGTCGTCGGTGCTTTCGCTCCAGCGCCCGATGAATTCGTGATACGCCCAGACACCGGCACCGGCGAGGGCAACCACAACGGCCAGCACCAGCAGCATCACCTTGCGTTTGCGCGGATTGCCAGTGTCCTGGGCGTTGTCTTGAGCTTGTGTGTTTTCGGCAGTGGCCATGACAAGTACCTTGAATTAGTTGTGCGGCGTGGCTGGGGTGGCGTTGGCTGCGGTCAGGGTTTGCCCCTGGAAGCCGCCGCCCAGCGCTTGCATCAGTTGAATCGACAGGTCGATCTGCTCGGCATTCAGGTTGGCCAGCTGACGCTGGGCCTGCAGCAATTGCTGCTCGATGCTGAGCACGTCCAGGTAGTTGCCGATGCCGGAACCGTAACGCTGGACGACGGTGTTGTAAGAATCCTGGGCAATCTCGGTCGCGTGCTGCTGGGCGCCGATCTGCCGGCCGATGTCACGCAACTGGTTGATCGTGTCGCTGACATCGCCCAGGGCTTTCACCAGGCTTTTGTTGTACTGCGCCACGGCGAGGTCGTAATCGGCGTCGCGGGCATCGAGGTTGGCGCGCAGACGTCCGCCATCGAAGATCGGCACCGAAATCGTCGGGGCAATGTTGAAGAAGCGACTGGCGGAACCGAACATCGCGTCCCCCAACAAGGATTCGGCACCGGCCGAAGCCGACAGGTTCAGGTTGGGGTAGAAGCGGGTCTTGGCCGAATCGATGTCCTTGCTTGCCGCCTCGACACGCCAGCGCGCCGCGACCAGATCCGGGCGACGGCCCAGCAGTTCGGCCGGCAGCATCGATGGCAGTGCGACAGCGCTGGCTTGCAGGACTTTCGGCCGAGCGATTTCGTTGCCGCGATCCGGGCCTTTGCCGAGCAGCACGGCCAGGGCGATTTTTGCGCTGTTCAGGCGTTTTTCGGCGTCGATCAGGCTGGCTTCGGAGCTGGCTTCCAGACTTTGGGTCTGCTGGTACTGGTACTGGCTGTCGATCCCCGAGCTCAAACGACGCTGGCTCAGGTCGAGCATCTGTTTGGTGCGCTTCAAATCTTCGTTGGCCAGGTCATAGACGATGTGCGCCTGACCCAGATCGCTGTAGGCCCGAGCCACGTCGGCGGCGAGGGTCAGTTGCGCGGCCTGACGGTCAACTTCGGCGGCACGGGCCTGACCGAGTGCGGCTTCCCAGGCGTCACGCTGACCGCCCCAGAGGTCGAAGTTGTAATTGAAACCGGCGCTGATGTTGCGCACGGTGGCGTAGGCATCGCCCTGCCCTCGCGGGTCCTGATCCTTGGCCAGACGCGAACGGCTGATGCCGGCGCTGGCGTCGAGGGTCGGATAGCGCTCGGCATCGGCGGCATACGCGGCGGCGCTGGCCTGATGGGCGCGCGCGTCGGCGATCTGCATGTCCGGGCTGTCTTTCAGGGCTTCGCGGATCAGGCCATCGAGCTGCGGATCGCCAAGGCTGGTCCACCAGTCGCTCTTCGGCCAGGCGGCCTGGGACAGGGTCACGCCGTTGAGCGATTGCCCGGCTTTCAGGGTTTTCGCATCGAGACTCGCGCCCTGGGTATCGAGGCCACTGTAGTTGGCGCAACCGGCGAGGATCATCGCCGACAGCACCAGTGTCAGGCTGCTGCGCAAGGTTTTACCGCTCATTGTGTTCACCTAACCGCTGGATGGTGATGGGGTCACCGGCTGCCAGCAAAATTTTCTTGAGGATGTATTCCAGGGTTTTCAACTCGTCTGGGGTCACGGCGCCGGCCAGTTCATTCATGGCGTCGGCGCCGATGTGCGGCAGGCGATCGGCCAGTTGCTGGCCCTGCTCGGTGAGTTTGAGTTGCACCTGACGGCGATCGCCTTCGCTGCGTTGGCGAACCAGAAAACCTTTCTGCTCCAGACGATCAAGCATCCGCGTCATCGAACCGCTGTCCAGCGACAGGTGCCGGCACAGCTCGGCCGGGGTGTCGACGCCGAACTGGGCCATGATGATCAACACCTTGAACTGCGCGGCGGTGATGCCGTGGGGTTCCATGTGGGTGTCGATGATCTTGTCCTTGAGTAAAGCGGCACGGCCGAGCAACAGGCCGAGATGGCAATGCTGGAATTCGTCTGGGGTGAAATGCTTCATGTGCTCACCTAATAACTGCCTAGGCAGTGAATGTATGTCGAGATGTTACTGCCTAGGCAGCGAATGTCAACGTAATAGTTAGGTTGCTTTGTAATTAGCCGATAACTGACCGCGCAAGATCGTTCCCACGTCGAGGCGTCGAACCGTCTGCGTGGGAATGCATAAAGGGACGCTCTGCATCCGCCGTTGAATGGGACGCGGAGCGTCCCGGGCTGCATTCCCACGCGGAGCGTGGGAACGATCAGGAGGAGAGGGAAAGCGGGCTAGAAATCCCGCTTGTAGAAGATGTCCAGCGAACTGGCCACGCCGCTGGCGGCTTCGAGGTAAACCTTTTTGCTCAGTTTGTAACGCAAGGCGATGGTGTTGGCCGGCTCGAACACGCCGACGCCATAGCGCAGGCTGAGTTTTTCCGAGATGTTGCCGCTGGCCACCACGCTGGTGGTGTTGCCGCTGCCCTGGGTGTCGAGCTGGAAGTCCTGAATGCCCAGGTCGCTGGCCAGACTGCTGGTGACCCCGGAACTGCCCATCAGGCCCAGGCCGAGCGCGGCCTGCGCGAGCATGTTGTTGTCCTCGCCGGTGGTGCTCAGCGGACGTCCCAGCACCAGATAAGACAGCGCCTGTTCCTGGCTCATGGCCGGTTCCGAGAAGATCTGTGTCGTCGGCTGCTCGGCGCTGCCGCTCAGGCGGATGCCTGCGATCACGTCATCGGTCTGGCGAATCGCTTCGATGTCCAGATACGGCTGATCCAGCGGCCCGGCGAACAGCAGACGCGCGCGACGTACCGTGAGGCGCTGGCCGTAGGCGCGGTAGCGTCCGTCGTTGAGCCACAGTTCGCCGCGAGTATCCATGTTGTCGCCGATGTGCACCTGGCCTTGCAGGTTCGCGGTCAGGCCGAATCCGGCGAAGCTCAATTTGTCCTGGCCGACCACCACATCGATGTCCATTTTCATCGCCAGCGGCGGCTTGCCCTCTTCGGTCTGCGCGCCGACGATGATCGTGTCATCGGAGACTTTCACCGTCGATGGCGGCAGTTCCCGCACAGTGATTTCGCCTTTCGGTACCAGCACCTTGCCGGCAATCGCCAGCTCATCGCCGGCCATGGAAATCTTCAGGTCCGGCGCTACCTCCAGTTTCGCGTAGGGCTCGACCGTGACCGGCAATTGCGTGCCCTTGAGCGCCAGATCCACCACCAGCGCCTGACCCCAGGCGATGTTGCCGTTCAGACTGCCCTGCCCGCTCTTGCCGCTTTTCCAGCCGCCGTTCAATTGCACAGCCTCACCGGCGATCACCGCTTGCAGTTGCAACGCTTGCAGCTCGATCGGCAACTCCGGCCCGGACACTTCGCCGTCGCTGAGCTGCACGGTGCCGTTGACCAGCGGCGCGAGCAGGCCACCGGAAATCGTGCCGCTGCCGTTCAGGCGCCCGGTGAGTTTTTCGACCATCGGCACAAACGGCCGCGCCACCGACAGATCAAGCCCGCTGAGGCGGAATGTACCGCTGAGCGGTTTGTTCTTCGGCAGCGGATTGAGCTGCGCCTGCACCATCAGTTCACCGAGCTTGCCGCCGACGAAGTTGAGATCAGTGTCGATGCGCTTGGGCGTGAGTTTGCTGGTGAGCTTGAGGGTCTGGTACGGGAAGTCGACCCACTGATCCTTCTCGCGCATGCGCAAGGTGCCGCCGCTGGCATCGACGCTGATCTGGCCATTCGGGCCGCTGGCCGGCAGGTCCAGTTGCAGGTCGGCGTTGAGCTTGCCCTGCCAGGCGAAATCCTTCGGCAGCCATTGCGCCAGGCTATCGATCGGGAATTGCTTGAGGTGATAACGCAGCTTCGGCTCCGGCATCAGGCGCTGATCTTCACCGCACAGGCTGGCATTGCCGGACATCCAACAATGGGTGCCAAAGTTGATCTTGCCGTCGGCCAGACGCTCGAGTTTCGCCGGGTTTTGCAGTTTCCAGTCCTGACCGCCGGCCTGAATGTCACCGCTGGCCAGACGCCCGCGCCAGTTGCCCTTGTCCAGATTGCCGTCCAGGCCCAGCGCCAGTTTCAGCTTCGGCCCGAGCAGGTCGAGGTTGAGTTTCTGGCTTTTGATATCGCCCTGAGCGCTGGCGGTCAGGGTGCCCAGCGACGTGTCGCCGGCCTGAATCCCGCTGCCCTTGAGGTCGATTTTCGCCCGTTGCGCGCTGTCGAGGGTGGCATCGAGGTTAAGGCTTTGCAGGCGATTGTCCTGGAACGCCAGTTGCGAACCTTGCAGACCGAGCTTGCCCTGCGGTGCCTTGAGCGTACCGGCAACATCGACCCGACCGTTGATCTGCCCGCGCAGCTGCGGCCAGAGCTGGGCCAGACGCGCCAGTTTGATGTCGATCTGCCCGGTGAGCTTCTGTTGCAGGCTGCCCTTGCCGTTGATGCTGTTGTCGCCGAGGCGAATTTGCAGGGCATTCAGATTCCACTGCTCGCCCGCGCCGTCGGCCTTGGCTTGCAGGATCGCCGGTTGGCCGCGCAGTTTGCCTTTCAGATCGAGGTCGGCATTCAGGCTCAGGCGCTCGTTCTTCATTTCGCCTTTGCTCTTCAACGGGCCGGCCAGGGTGCCCGGCAGCTCCGCAACCCAATACGCCGGGTTGAGCGCCGACAGTTCCAGCGCGGTGTCCCAGGCAATGCCATCGGCGAACTGCACGTTCACATGGCCTTCGGCCTTGCCCTGCCCGGCTTCGAGTTTCAGTTGCGGCAGGAAGATCTGCTTGAGATTGCCACTGAACGGACTGCTCAGGCTGAACGCCCCCGCCGGACCATCTGCAGCGGCGGCGAAGTTACCGAGGTACTGACCGTCGGTGTAGGAGACTTCGCCGGTGAAGGTACGCAACGCGACCTGCGGCTCGTCGATTTCCGGATAGAGCCGGTGCCAAGGAAAATCCAGCCAGTTGATGTTCGCCTGGGCGCTGAGGCCTTTGCTCCAGTCGACGTTGCCGGTGAGCTTGAGGCTTTGCTTGTCGTTGGCCGTCAGATCGAGGCCGGCAATCTGCGCACCCTTGGCGTCGACCTTGCCTTTGAGCAGCAACGCCACCGGGCCTTTTTCGGCAGGCAGCGTTGCATTGCCGATGAGTTGGTAACCGTTTTTCAGGTCGCCTTCGCCGGTCAATACCAGTTGATTGAATTGCAGGGTATCCGGCAGATCGGCGCTCGGCTTGAACGCCTCCGAGGTGATCCGCACTTTGGCCGGCAGGTTTTCCGCCAGCGGTTGCAGCTCGCCGCTCAACTGGCCGTTGAGGTAGCCACGGCTGTCGGCGTGCAGGTTGAGGGTTTTCAGCAGGTCGCCGTCGATTTTCAGCGCCAGCGTCCACGGCTCGGGAGCGGGCGACGGCAAGGTCAGATCACCGGCGATGTTCAGCGGCCAGTTGCCGGTCGGTTGCAACAGGCCGGACAGGTTCAGGCTCAACTCGTCGCGTTGCAGTTTCACGCTGTCGATCTGCATGCCTTTGGCCGTCCAGTGCGCCGCCAGTTGCAGGCCTTTCAATTCTTCGCTGCCGTTGAACAACAGGCTGCCGACCTGCACGTCGCCCAGCTCGATGGCCACGGGCAATTGCAGATCAGGAAGTTTGATTGGGCCGCTTTCGGTGACTTCTTCGCTCGGCGGAAATTGCAGGCTGACGGTATCGGCCTTGAGCTGTTCGATGCACAACGTCATGCGCGTCAGACACAGCGGCGACCATTCGAAGATCGGTTTGCTCAGCTCGACGCGGCTGCTGTCCTGCTGCCACAGCAGATGATCGGCGCTCCATTGCCCACCGAGACGACCCTGGAAATCGTCGACGCTCAGGCCCGGCACCAGACCCAGCACCCAACGGCTGCCGGCCTGCGTTCCGAGGACAGCGGTGATGCTCAATACAATCAGCAGCACCAGCGACAACAGCGCCAGCGCCGATATTTTCAAACCACGCCTCACAGCTCAGGCCCCATGGAAAAGTGCAGCCGGATGCCGCCATCGTCGTCCAGCGCATGGGCCAGGTCGAGACGGATCGGCCCCACCGGTGAGACCCAGCGCACACCGATACCGACCCCGGTCTTGAGGTTCGGCAGTTCGAGTTTGTTGAAGGAGTTGCCCTGATCGACGAAGGTCGCGATCCGCCATTTTTCAGCGATCGAGTATTGATACTCGACGCTGCCGGCAATCATGTAGCGCCCGCCGATACGGTCGCCCTCGGAGTTCTCCGGGGACAGGCTCTGATAGTCGTAACCGCGCACGCTCTGATCGCCACCAGCGAAGAAGCGCAGCGACGGCGGCACCGATTTGTAGCCGTTGGTGGCGCTGCCGCCGACCTGCACCCGACCGAGCAAACGGTGCTTGTCGAACACGGTGGTCAGGCCTTTGATCAGCGCCGTGCCATAAAGCAGGTTGTTGTCCGAGCCGAGGCCTTCTTTCGCCACTTTGCTTTCGAAGGTCAGGCGATAGCCGTTGTGCGGGTCGATGCGGTTGTCACTCTTGAGGTAGGAATAGCTGACGCCGGGCATCAGCAAGGTGCTCAGACCGGAGTCGTCGCCAAGCTGGTATTCCTCGCGCTGCCATTTCAGCGAGATCACCCGCTGCCAGCCGCTGGGCAATTTGCTGTGCCATTCCGGGCCGAAGGTCAACAGCTTGCTCAAGGTGTCGGAACCGTCGATGTCCTCGTATTGATAACCGCCGGCCCAGCGCAGTTTGTCGGTCAGCGGCGGGTCCAGCGGGATGTCGTAAAACAGGCCGACGTTCTGCCGTGGCGCCGACAGTTCGGCCTCCCAGCCATAACTGTCGCCCTGGGGGTTGACCCAGTGGCGGGTCCAGTTGGCCTTGATGCGCGGGCCGACGTCGGTGGAGTAACCGAGACCCAGGCCCATGGTGCGCGGCTTGCGGGTGTCGAGTTTGACGTCCACCGGGATCACGTCGTTTTTCGCGGCGGTCGGCGCGGCGTCGACCCGCACGCCTTCAAAATATCCGCTCGATTGCAGGTCGCGGTTGAGTTCGGCGATCAGCTCGGAGTCATACGGCTCGCCGGCCTTGAACGGCACCATGCGTTGCAGCAGGTCTTCGTCGAACGGCGTGTCGCCTTCAAAGCTGACCTTGCCCAGCGCATAACGCGGGCCGCTTTCGTAGATCAGTTCGACATCGGCGACCCCGGCGCGTGGATCGACCATCAATTTCTGGCTGGTGAAACGGCCACTGAAGAAGCCATAACGCGAGGCCTGGTTCTGAATCAGGCGCTTGGCGTCTTCGTAACGCCCATGGTTGAGCACCGCGCCGGGCTTGAGCACGTCACTCTTGGGGACTCGAAAGGATTTGAGAGAGGCCGCCGGACCGTCAACACGCACGGTCACGTTGCGCAGGCGAATCGGCTCGCCGGGATCGATGTTCAGCACCAGACGCGGTTTTTCACCGCCCTTGACGTCACTTTCGATCTGCGGCTGGTAATAACCCAAGGCCTGGGCCGCCTTGCGCGCCTGTTCTTCGGCGCCGCGACTGAAGCGCTGCAAGGCTTCTTCGTCACGATCGCCGAGACTGCCGATATAGCCTTCTATATTGGCTTTCAGTTCATCGTTGGACGGTTTGATCCGCACATCCAATTCACTTTGCGCCAGCGCCGCGCAGCTGGTTAACAGCATGAGCACGCCACTGGTAAATCTTCCTGGAAACTTCATAGGCGCGGATGCTATCACGGGCTTGGGAGCGTGATAGAACAGGAAATTTCCGAAAAAGTTCGATGGTCATCCCGTTGCTGTTTGTAACACCCGCGGGTTGGCGTGGAAAAACACGTGCTCGCGAACCGGGCCGACGGCCACTTCGCCGATTTCCTCGTAACCCTGACGCTTGTAGAACTCCAGATAGCGCGGGTTGCCGGTGTCGAGAATCACGCCTTGGGAGCTTTCGTCCACCGCGCACCAGTTGTGCACCGCTTGCAGCAGTTGCTCGCCGAAATGCTTGCCCTGAAATTGTGGATGCACACCGAGCAGCGGCAGCATGTGCACCGAGTCGGTCGGCACGCAGGCTTCAACGGCAGCGTGATATTCCAGATAACGGCGGGTGCAGCGGAAGCCGGTGCTCAGCACCATGCGCAAACGCCAGGCCCAACTTTCGGTAACGCCCAGACGCCGTTGCGGCGGCGCGATCAGGGCGATGCCGATCAAGCGGTCGTTGACCAGCAGGCCGATGGCCGGCAGATCCTGAAGGAAATGCTGTTTGACCAGCTCCCGTACCGTGGCGCGCACCCGTTGCTCGTAACCCGGACGCTCTGCTTCGAACAGATAAGCGAAGGTCGGCTCGTGGCGATAAGCCTGATAAAGAAGGGATCGCGCTTCACGGGAATAGCCGCGGTCGAGCATATGAATGTCGGCGATGGCGGTTTGGGTTTCAGGCATGACGGTGATTCTCCCTGGACGGGACTCAAGAGGCCCCGTTCTTGTTATACGAGCCTTGGGCTGAAGGGATCGTTCCCACACCCGAAAGACATTAGCAGCGCATATGGACTACCGCCACGCTGGCCCAGATCCTACATGTCAGCTAGCATCGCCCTTTTGCCAGGACTGCCGACCATGAAGATCGTTTCCTTCAACATCAACGGACTGCGGGCCCGTCCGCATCAGCTGGCGGCGCTGATCGAAAAGCATCAGCCGGACGTCATCGGCCTGCAGGAAACCAAGGTCCACGACGACCAGTTCCCGCTGGAAGAAGTGCGGGCCCTGGGGTATCACGTGTATTTCCACGGCCAGAAAGGCCATTACGGCGTCGCCCTGCTCTCGCGCCAGGAACCGATTGCCGTACACAAAGGTTTTGCCACCGATGAAGAAGACGCGCAGCGGCGCTTCATCTGGGGCACGTTCGCCGACGCCAACGGCGTGCCGGTGACGATCATGAACGGCTATTTCCCACAGGGTGAAAGCCGCGACCATCCGACCAAGTTCCCGGCCAAACAGCGCTTCTACAGCGATCTGCAAGTCCTGCTGGAAAGCCAGTTCCACAATGAACAGCCGCTGGTGGTGATGGGCGACGTCAACATCTCTCCGGAAGACAGCGACATCGGCATCGGCCCGGACAACATGAAGCGCTGGCTGAAAACCGGTAAGTGCAGCTTCCTGCCGGAAGAGCGCGAGTGGATGGCCCGCCTGAAAAACTGGGGCCTGACCGACAGTTTCCGTCACCTGAACCCGGACGTGACCGACACGTTCAGCTGGTTCGACTACCGCAGCCGCGGGTTTGAAGACGAGCCGAAACGTGGCCTGCGCATCGATGTGATTTTGGCGTCCCACGGTTTGCTGCCACGGGTGAAAGCCGCCGGCGTCGACTATGAACTGCGCGGGATGGAAAAGCCTTCGGACCATGCGCCGATCTGGCTGGAATTGAGCTGATTCGCTTGAAAGCAGAAGATCACAGCCAGCGGTGGTGATCTTCTGTCCTGTCATCTTTCAGAAACGTCTTTGACTTAATCTCCCCGGCAATCCCCTTGGCTGCAAGCGGTGCCGGCATGACCCTGCGTGTTCTGTTTGTCTTTCTCCTGAGCGCCTTGCTGCAGGTAGCGGTTGCGGCGTTGCCCATTCCCGAGAACGGCCCGGCATTGCGCATCCAGGGTTCCAACACCATTGGCGCGGCGCTCGGCCCGGCGCTGGTGGAAGGCCTGTTGCAAGACCAGGGGCTGTTGAAAGTCCACAGCGAAACCCCGGACACCGCCAACGAACAACGAGTCGTCGGCCTGACGGCCCAGGGCCAGAGGGTCGTGGTGGAAATCGCTGCCCACGGCTCGAGCACCGGTTTCACTGCACTCAAGAACGCCAGCGCCGATCTGGCCGCCTCTTCGCGCCCGATCAAAGACAGCGAACTGCTGAACCTGCAAGCCCGGGGCGATCTGAAAAGCCCCGGCGCCGAACAAGTCATCGCCATCGATGGCCTGGCGATCATCCTTCATCCCGACAATCCGCTGAATCAACTGAACACCGAACAACTGGCGCGAATCTTCAGCGGCGAGGCGAAGACGTGGGAAGACGTCGGCGGCAAGGGGGGGACGATTCATTTATATACGCGGGATGATCAGTCCGGCACCTACGACACGTTCAAGGAACTTGTCCTCAGCCGTCGTGGGAAATCCCTGAGCAATGCCGCGAAACGGTTTGAATCCAGCGAACAATTGTCCGACGCGGTCAGTGCCGATCCTCAGGCCATCGGTTTCATCGGCCTGCCCTATCTGCGTCAGGCCAAGGCCGTGGCGATTGTCGACGGGCAATCCCAGGCGATGCTGCCACTCGCCAGCCTGATCGCCACCGAAGACTATCCGCTGTCGCGGCGGCTGTTCTTCTATCTGCCGCCCGACAGCAACAATCCCTGGGCCAAGGCCTTGGTGGACTTTGCGCAAAGCCGTCGGGGCCAGGTGATTGTTGCGGCCAACGGTTTTATTGCCCAGACCGTGCAGGCCATCGCCGTCACACCGAATGCGCTGATGCCCGAGGGTTATCAATCCCTCAGCCGCCACGCCCAGCGTCTGACGGTGAACTTCCGTTTCGAAGAAGGCAGCGCCAGCCTCGACAACAAGGCCCGCCAGGATCTGGCTCGGGTGTTCGACTATATAAAGCACCACGACAAGACTGACCGCGCGGTAACACTGGTGGGATTCGGCGACGCCAAGGACGACCCGGCGCGGGCGGATTTGCTGTCGAAGCTGCGGGCGATGGCGGTACGCAGGGAGCTGGTGAAAAACGGCGTGGTATTGCGCGAGGTGCGCGGGTTTGGCGCGCTGATGCCGGTGGCGACCAACAGCGGGGATGAAGGCAGGATCAAGAATCGGCGGGTTGAGGTTTGGGTTTACTGAGCGTCGAACCACTGATCGTTCCCACGGCGAGGCGTCAGGCCGGTGATCGTTCCCACGCTCTGCGTGGGAATGCATACCGTGACGCTCCGCGTCACAGTGGACGCAGAGCGTCCATGGCTGCGTTACCACGCAGAGCGTGGGAACGATCAGGACTGACGCGGAATGTCTGTAATCAGCGCTCGCTACGCAGCATTTCCTTCGGCACATACTTGCCGATCTCGAACTTGCCGATCGCCGCGCGGTGCACCTCGTCCGGGCCGTCGGCCAGGCGCAGGGTGCGTTGCATGGCGTACATGTAGGCCAACGGGAAGTCGTTCGACACCCCGGCCCCGCCATGGATCTGAATCGCCCGGTCGATCACCCGCAATGCGACGTTCGGCGCGACGACCTTGATCTGCGCGATCTCGCTCTTGGCGACTTTGTTACCCACGGTGTCCATCATGTACGCCGCTTTCAGGGTCAGCAGGCGTGCCATGTCGATTTCCATCCGCGAGTCGGCGATCTTGTCGACGTTACCGCCCAGACGCGCCAGCGGTTTGCCGAACGCGGTGCGGCTTACCGAACGTTTGCACATCAGTTCCAGTGCGCGCTCGGCCATGCCGATCGAACGCATGCAGTGGTGAATCCGGCCTGGGCCAAGGCGACCTTGTGCGATTTCGAAGCCGCGTCCTTCACCGAGCAGGACGTTTTCGTACGGCACCCGCACGTTGTCGAACAGCACTTCGGCGTGGCCGTGGGGCGCGTCGTCGTAACCGAACACCGGCAGCGGACGGAGGATCTTCACGCCGGGAGTGTCGACGGGTACCAGGATCATCGAGTGCTGAGCGTGACGCGGGGCGTCGGGGTTACTCAGGCCCATGAAGATCAGGATCTTGCAGCGCGGATCGCAGGCGCCGGAGGTCCACCATTTTTTGCCGTTGATGACCCACTCGTCGCCATCACGCACGGCACGGGCGGCCATGTTGGTGGCGTCGGAGGACGCGACGTCCGGCTCGGTCATGGCGAACGCCGAGCGAATCTCGCCGCGCAGCAGCGGTTCGAGCCAGCGCTGTTTCTGCTCTTCGTTGGCGTAACGCACCAGCACTTCCATGTTGCCGGTGTCGGGGGCGGAGCAGTTGAACGGCTCGGGACCGAGCAACGAACGGCCCATGATTTCCGCCAATGGCGCGTATTCGAGGTTGGTCAGGCCAGCGCCCAGTTCCGACTCAGGCAGAAACAAATTCCATAGTCCCTCGGCCTTTGCCTTGGCCTTGAGTTCTTCCATGATCGCCGTCGGCTGCCAGCGATCGCCCTCGGCGACCTGACGCTCGAACACGGCTTCGGCCGGGTAAACGTAAGTGTCCATGAACGCGGTCACGCGCTCACGCAGTTCTTGCACCTTGGGCGAATAAGCGAAATCCATGAGCAATTACCTTTTTTCGGCAGGTTGTTTAAGTCATGCAATCGATGCTAGAACAGCGCTGATAATTTACCTAGCCTATTCTCGGCGTGTATAAACATTCATCACCGATATATGATTGGTTGATTTTCCTGGCCGCCCTGACCCGCGCCATTCACCTATAACAAGCACCTATAACAAGAGAGCCGCGTAATGAATCTGAGCAAGGTCGACCTCAACCTTTTCATCGTCTTCGACGCGATCTACACCGAAGCCAACCTGACCCGCGCCGGGCAGATTGTCGGCATTACCCAGCCGGCGGTGTCCAACGCCTTGGCGCGGTTGCGCGAGACCTTCAACGACCCGCTCTTCGTACGTACGGCCCAGGGCATGGTGCCGACGCCCATGGCGCAGAACATCATTGGCCCGGTGCGCAACGCGCTGTCGCTGTTACGGGTTTCGGTTCAGGAAAGCCGCATCTTCAACCCCTCGCAAGCGGTCAAGACCTATCGCATCAGCATGACCGACCTGACCGAAGCGGTGATTCTGCCGCCACTGTTCCAGCGCCTGCGTCGTCTGGCGCCGACGGTGATCATCGAAAGTTTCCTGTCCAAGCGCCGGGAAACCACCAAGGAACTGGCGGCCGGGCGTCTCGACTTTGCCGTGGATGCGCCGCTCAACACCGACCCGCAAGTACGCCACGTCAAGCTGATGGAAGACCGTTACGTCTGCGCCATGCGCAAGGGCCATCCGCTGGCGACCAAGGAAAAATTCACCCTCGACGATTACCTGTCCCTGACCCACATTCATATTTCCAGCCGCCGCAGTGGCCTGGGCCATGTCGATCTGGCGCTGGGCAAAATGGGCATTCAGCGCAAGATTGCCCTGCGCTCGCAGCATTACCTGATGGCGTCCCAGGTGTTGCAGCAGACCGACATGGTCATGACCGTGCCGGAGCGGTTCGCCCGGCGCCATGACCTGCATGCGTTCAATCTGCCGGTCAACGATGTGCCGCCGGTGGAAACCCATTTGTACTGGCACGAAAGCACCGATCAGGACCCGGCCAACCGCTGGATGCGCGAGCAGATGATCGAGCTGTGCCAGCAAGTGACAGCGCACGAGAAGAAGCTCGACAAGCTGCAGACGCCCGCTACTTGACGTAAACGTCAACCTGCCATTAGCTTAGCGCCAAGACCCTTCTTCGAGCGCTTTCATGAGCAGCCAGACCTACAGCATTTCCGACCTCGCCCGCGAGCTGGACATCACCACCCGGGCGATCCGCTTCTATGAAGAACAAGGCCTGCTCAGCCCCGAGCGCCGAGGCCAGGAACGCATCTATTCGCCGCGCGACAAGGTCAGCCTGAAACTGATCCTGCGGGGCAAGCGCATCGGTTTCTCCCTGGCCGAGTGCCGCGAGCTGATCGAGCTCTACGACCCCTCCAGCGGTAACACCAAACAACTCAACAGCATGCTGGCGAAAATCAGCGAGCGCCGGGAACAGCTCGAGCAGCAGTTGCTGGACATCGAACAGATGAAGCTGGAGCTCGACACCGCCGAAGAACGCTGCGTGCAGGCGCTGGAGCAGACGCTCAAGAATCAGCAATCCGTTCAGTAACCTAAATAAATCCCACAAGGGGTTCCGCAGGAATTCCAAGAGCAGGTCAACGCCATGTCCCTCCCCTCCCAAGTACGCCTGATCGAAGTCGGCCCGCGTGACGGCCTGCAGAACGAAGCCCAGCCCATCAGCGTCGCCGACAAGGTGCAACTGGTCGACGCGCTGAGCGCCGCCGGCCTCGGCTATATAGAAGTCGGCAGTTTCGTCTCGCCCAAGTGGGTGCCGCAGATGGCCGGTTCCGCTGATGTATTCGTGCAGATCCAGCGCAAGCCCGGCGTGACCTACGGCGCACTGGCGCCGAACCTGCGCGGTTTCGAAGATGCGCTGGCCGCCGGGGTCAAGGAAGTCGCGGTGTTTGCCGCCGCGTCCGAAGCGTTCTCGCAACGCAACATCAACTGCTCGATCAGCGAAAGCCTGGCGCGGTTCGCGCCGATCATGGAGTCGGCGAAACAGCACGGCGTTACCGTGCGCGGTTACGTGTCCTGCGTGCTTGGCTGTCCTTATGAAGGCGAAGTCGCGCCGGAACAAGTCGCCATGGTCGCCCGCGAGCTGTACGCGATGGGCTGCTACGAAGTTTCGCTGGGTGACACCATCGGCACCGGCACCGCGGGCGCCACTCGCCGGCTGTTCGAAGTAGTGTCGAAGCAAGTGCCGCGAGAGAAACTCGCCGGCCACTTCCACGACACCTACGGCCAGGCCATGGCCAACATCTACGCCAGCCTGCTGGAAGGCATCGCGGTGTTCGACAGCTCTATCGCCGGCCTCGGCGGCTGCCCGTACGCCAAAGGCGCCAGCGGTAACGTCGCCACCGAAGACGTGGTGTACCTGCTCAATGGCCTGGGCATCGAGACCGGTACCGACCTCGACGCCTTGATTGCCGCCGGCCAGCAGATCAGTGCGGTGCTGGGTCGCCCGACCGGTTCGCGTGTGGCCAAGGCTCGTAGCGCACAGTGAGGGGATGGTGTTACCGCCGAGCGCGAAACGTGGGCACAAGCGAGTAACACGGAAACAAATTGTCTGGTTTTGCCTGAAGGAAAAATCCTTCAAAAATCTCAATCCCTTGATTTACAAGGGTTTTGAAAAGTTGGCACGGCTTCTGCTATCTCTATGGCATAACAAGAATAAAAAGCAGCAAACCAATAAAAATAAGACGTACCGACTCTGACATAACAAAAACAACACGACAGAGACGCAGCTAACAGATTTTTTTGGAGAAGGTGTGCTTTTCAGGGTATTCCTCGGAATGACCCGCAACCGGGCAGAGAACAATAAAACTACCTTCAGGTAGCTCCCGAATCGGTTGGATCGCTAGACGAGAAAGCAGATCAGCGCTCAAAAAAATACGTTTGCTCTTGACCCCGGATGGGGGTCGCCAAAAACAGCGGTAAAGGGCCACGGTTGCCAAAAACAACAACAGACCGCCCCTCAATAATAAAAAAGAGCACGCGACGACAAAATTAAAGGGGAGCTTCGGCTCCCCTTTGTGCTGTCTGGCGTTCTGAAATTGTCCGCGACGGAACTCCCCCCCATCTCGATCTTCCTGCAAGCGCTTACTCGGCATGATCTCAATAAGGCAATTGATGCCGTGCCTCAACATCCAGCCCCACATACAAGTAATCCCAACAAAAACACGGTGGGTTCACGGCTTTTGCTGTGTGTAAACACGACGCCGCATGCGCGTTTAAAGTACACGAACCGTTACGCCATAAGGGCTACAGCACCTTGCGTCGTTGCCTACGCGTACGCCAGAATCCGCCGGCTTACGCGGCTATGGGGTGGGCTATATCGTTTCCCTGTCACTGAAAAACAGTGATCGGGTTTGGTAGCCCGTCTGTAATAGCTGTATGGCAACACCGTATGCAGGCCCTTTTGGGGGGCTCTGTTTTATGGTGGTCATGCGTGGGGCTCATTCGTGAGCGCCGGGTTCCTATTGCAGCCGGTCTACCAACCCGCGTATGGCCGCCACCCATCGTTTGGTAGCGTGGGTGATGGCTCCTTGAGATCTGCGATAGGAGTTGCACGTATGTTCAAAGCCACACCAAACCCGCCAGAAACCGATTCAATCCCCTACGACGCCGCACTCGAAGCCGAAAACATAAAAACGGCCACCGAGCGGGCGATCAATCATTACCTCGATCCTGGGGCGCAGAAGACGTCCAAGCCATCGCGCAAGCCCGGCAAGATCTATCTGGTCAATCCAACAATGGATGACGAAACGCTGCTGGTCGAAGCGTGCGAAACGCTGTCGTCGGCCAGTGACATGGCCCGGGATATTGGCAACACCGTCGATCCGTCGCAGCGCAAGGCGATGCAGATACTGCAGCAGGTCATCATGCTGAGTGAGCTGCTGGTCAATCGTGTGCTGGATAACCATCACATCGCGCGGTAGTTGCCGCCTCGTTGAGGGGCTTGTCCCCTCACTGCCTGGCAGCCGTCTATAAAAATCCTCAAGCGACTCTTTCCGGAGTTCCAGCTGATGTCCAAGACCGTCATTCCACCGTTAGAAGATCCGGTGTCCCCCTACGAATTTCCTGATTCAAGAAAACTCCACGACGCAGCCGAACGCGCCCTCGACTATTACCTGACACCGGCAGCCCGGATCATGGCCACGCCTTACACTCCAAACGACATGTTCATGGTCAACCCGCAAACCGACACGGAATCCTTGCTGGCCAATGCCTGCGAATCCCTCGCGTCAGCCACGGTCATGCTCGGTGAGTTTGCCGGCCTGCTGGAGGGGCCGAACCGCAAGACCCTGTTGGGTATTGCGCAAGTGGTGATGCTGGGTGAGTTGGCGGTGAATCAAGCGTTGGAAAATGTAGAGGTAAAGTAATAAGCGCCGCTTTCGAAGCCAGGGTCCGCGCCCTGGCTTCGAAAGCTCTAATCGTCAGCCCTCGTTGCTACGTAACTCCTCGATACTGATCTCGCGCATCCGGAATTTCTGGATCTTGCCCGTCACCGTCATCGGAAACTCCTCCACAAACTTGAAGTAACGCGGTGTCTTGAAGTGAGCGATGCGCTCCTTGCACCACGCTTGCAGTTCTTGTTCGGTGGCGCTGTGGCCGGGATGGAATTTGATCCAGGCGACGATTTCTTCGCCGTAACGCGAGCAGGGAATGCCGATCACCTGCACATCCGCCACCGCTGGATGGGTGAAGAAGAATTCTTCCAGTTCGCGCGGATAAATGTTCTCACCGCCACGGATGATCATGTCCTTGTTACGCCCGGCGATGCACACGTAACCCTCGTCGTTCATGCTCGCCAGGTCGCCGGTGTGCATCCAGCCTGCCGCGTCGATGGCTTCGGCGGTGGCATTCGGGTTGTTCCAGTAGCCGAGCATCACGCTGTAGCCACGGGTGCACAGCTCGCCGATGGTGCCGCGCGGCACCGGATTGCCGGCCTCGTCGATGATTTTGCTTTCGAGTTGCGGCTGGGTGCGGCCGACGGTGGTGACGCGCAGTTCCAGTTCGTCGGATGGGCCGGTCTGCAGGGACACGGGGCTGGTTTCGGTCATGCCGTAGGCGATCTGCACTTCGCTCATGTGCATTTCGTTGATGACCCGGCGCATCACCTCGATCGGGCAAGTGGCGCCAGCCATGATCCCGGTGCGCAGGGTCGACAGGTCGAACTCGGCGCGCTGCGGTTGATCGAGCATGGCGATGAACATGGTCGGCACGCCGTACAGCGCGGTGGCTTTTTCTTCGGCGACGGTGCTCAGGGTCAGCAGCGGATCGAAGGCATCGTTGGGATAAATCATCGTGCTGCCGTGGGTGATGCAGCCCAGGTTGCCCATGACCATGCCGAAGCAGTGATACAGCGGCACCGGGATCACCAGGCGATCGGCGGCGGTCAGGCCGAGGCTTTCGCCGACCATGTAACCGTTGTTGAGGATGTTGTAGTGACTGAGGGTCGCGCCCTTGGGGAAACCGGTGGTGCCGGAGGTGTACTGGATGTTGACCGGTTGATCGAAGTGCAGACTGTCGCTGCGTTCATGCAATTGTGCTGGCGAGACACTGGCGGCCAGATCTGCCAGTTGCGACCACGGAAGAAAACCCGAAGGCGGCTGCGGATCGAGGCTGATCAAGCCGCGCAGCTCCGGCAGGCGCTCGCTGCGCAGTTCGCCGATGGATTGCTCGGCCAGTTCCGGCAGCAAGCCTTGCAACATGCCGTGATAGTTGGAGCTCTTGAATGCCCCCGCGCAGACCAGCCATTGGCAACCGGATTGCTTGAGCACGTATTCGAGTTCGGAGCTGCGGTAGGCCGGGTTGATGTTGACCAGGATCACGCCGATCTTCGCGGTGGCGAACTGCGTGATACACCACTGCGCGCAATTCGGTGCCCAGATGCCGAGCCGATCACCGGTCTGCAAACCCAACGCCAGCAGCGCTCTGGCATGCACGTCTACCGCATCGGCCAGTTGCCGCCAGGTGTAACGCAGCTGCTGATGACGCACCACCAACGCCTCGCCGTCCGGGTACTGCGCGACGGTCTCGTCGAACTTCTGCCCGATGGTCATCGCCAGCAAGGCTTTGTCCTGGGAACCACGGGTATAGCTGCGCTGCGGGTTTGCACTGGGTTGATCCATGACGACCCCTATTGTCTTTATTAGTGGGTGTTGGAACGGAGCCACGGCAGCTCCGACCATTCAGAACTGGCCCTACTCTCGCTCAAGTTGACGTTAACGTAAAGGGTGATTGACAGCCATTCGTCACAGGCTTACGTTAACGTAAAGGTGAGAACTGAAACGCCCTTCTCCCCACCCTACAAAAAAGCCAAAAGGTGACCCATGAGCTACCCATCCCTGAACTTTGCCCTCGGTGAAACCATCGACATGCTGCGCGATCAGGTTCAGTCCTTTGTCGCCAAGGAGATCGCCCCGCGTGCCGCGCAGATCGACAGCGACAACCTGTTCCCGGCCGATCTGTGGCGCAAGTTCGGTGACATGGGCCTGCTCGGCATCACCGTGCCCGAAGAGTACGGCGGCGCTGGTCTGGGTTACCTGGCGCACGTGGTGGCGATGGAAGAAATCAGCCGTGGCTCGGCTTCGGTGGCGTTGTCCTACGGCGCCCACTCCAACCTCTGCGTGAACCAGATCAACCGCAACGGCAACCACGAACAGAAAGCCAAATACCTGCCGAAGCTGATCAGCGGCGAACACGTCGGCGCTCTGGCGATGAGCGAGCCGAACGCCGGTTCCGACGTGGTCTCGATGAAACTGCGCGCCGATAAACGCGGCGACCGTTTCGTGCTCAACGGCAGCAAGACCTGGATCACCAACGGTCCCGACGCCAACACCTATGTGATCTACGCCAAGACTGACCTTGAAAAAGGCCCGCACGGCATCACCGCGTTCATCGTCGAACGTGACTGGAAAGGCTTCAGCCGCAGCAACAAGTTCGACAAACTCGGCATGCGCGGCTCCAACACCTGCGAGCTGTTCTTCGATGACGTCGAAGTACCAGAAGAAAACATCCTCGGCGTGCTCAACGGCGGTGTGAAAGTGCTGATGAGCGGCCTCGATTACGAGCGCGTCGTGCTGTCCGGTGGCCCGACCGGAATCATGCAGTCGTGCATGGACCTGATCGTGCCGTACATCCACGACCGCAAGCAGTTCGGCCAGAGCATCGGCGAGTTCCAGCTGATCCAGGGCAAGGTCGCCGACATGTACACCCAGCTCAACGCCAGCCGCGCCTACCTCTACGCCGTGGCCCAGGCCTGCGAGCGCAACGAAACGACGCGCAAGGACGCCGCCGGCGTGATCCTCTACACCGCAGAACGCGCCACGCAAATGGCCCTTGATGCGATCCAGATTCTCGGCGGTAACGGTTACATCAACGAATTCCCGGCCGGTCGTCTGCTGCGTGACGCCAAGCTGTACGAAATCGGCGCCGGCACCAGTGAGATCCGTCGCATGCTGATCGGTCGCGAACTGTTCAACGAAACCCGCTAAACGGAGCTGTCCATGGCTATCCTGCATACCCAGCTCAACCCTCGTTCAGCGGAGTTCGCCGCCAACAGCGCGGCGATGCTCGAACAGGTCGACGCCCTGCACACCCTCCTTGCCCAAGTGGCCCAGGGCGGCGGCGCGAAAGCTCAGGAACGTCACACCTCGCGCGGCAAACTGCTGCCGCGTGAGCGCATCAACCGCCTCCTTGATCCGGGCTCGCCGTTTCTGGAGATCAGCCAATTGGCCGCCCATGCCGTTTATGGCGAGGACGTGCCGGCCGCTGGCGTGATTGCCGGGATCGGCCGCGTGGAAGGCGTCGAATGCATGATCGTCGCCAACGACGCGACGGTGAAAGGCGGCTCGTACTACCCGCTGACCGTAAAGAAACACCTGCGCGCCCAGACCATCGCCCAGCAAAACCGCTTGCCGTGCATTTATCTGGTGGACTCGGGCGGCGCCAACCTGCCGCGTCAGGACGAAGTGTTCCCGGATCGCGAACACTTCGGGCGGATCTTCTTCAACCAGGCCAACATGAGCGCCATGGGCATTCCGCAGATTGCCGTAGTCATGGGCTCCTGCACCGCAGGCGGCGCTTACGTACCGGCGATGGCCGACGAAGCGATCATGGTGCGCAATCAGGCGACGATTTTCCTCGCCGGCCCGCCGCTGGTGAAAGCCGCGACCGGTGAAGTGGTCAGCGCCGAAGACCTCGGCGGGGCCGATGTGCACTGCAAGACTTCCGGGGTCGCCGACCATTACGCAGAAAGCGATGAGCACGCCCTCGCCCTCGCCCGCCGCAGCGTCGCCAACCTCAACTGGCGCAAGCTCGGCGAAGTGCAGCAGCGCGCGCCGATTGCACCGCTGTACGCCAGCGACGAGTTGTACGGCGTGGTTTCGGCGGACGCCAAGCAGCCGTTCGATGTGCGCGAAGTGATTGCGCGACTGGTCGACGGTTCGGTGTTCGATGAATTCAAAGCGCTGTTCGGGACGACGCTGGTGTGCGGCTTCGCCCATCTGCACGGCTACCCGATCGCGATCCTCGCCAACAACGGCATCCTGTTCGCCGAAGCCGCGCAAAAAGGCGCGCACTTCATCGAATTGGCCTGCCAGCGCGGCATTCCGTTGCTGTTCCTGCAGAACATTACCGGCTTCATGGTCGGCCAGAAATACGAGGCCGGCGGCATCGCCAAGCATGGCGCCAAACTGGTAACCGCTGTGGCGTGCGCCAAGGTGCCGAAATTCACCGTGATCATCGGCGGCAGCTTCGGCGCCGGCAACTACGGTATGTGCGGGCGGGCCTACGATCCGCGGTTCCTGTGGATGTGGCCGAACGCGCGGATTGGCGTGATGGGCGCCGAACAGGCGGCCGGCGTGCTGGTTCAGGTCAAGCGCGAGCAGGCCGAACGCAGCGGTCAGGCCTTCAGTGCGGAACAGGAAAGCGAGATCAAGCAACCGATTCTCGACCAGTACGAAGAGCAGGGTCACCCCTACTACTCCAGCGCACGACTGTGGGACGACGGCGTCATCGACCCGGCGCAGACCCGCGATGTACTGGCCCTGGCCTTGTCCGCGTCGTTGAACGCGCCTATCGAACCGAGCCGCTTCGGCGTGTTCCGGATGTGATCGGGAGAACCTCATGAGCGACTTCAACACCCTCGAATTGCACAGCGATCCACGGGGATTCGCGACCCTGTGGCTGAGCCGCGAAGAAAAGAACAACGCGTTCAACGCCGAGATGATCCGCGAACTGATCCTGGCTTTGGACAAGGTCGCCAGCGACGCCAGCCTGCGTTTCCTGCTGGTGCGCGGACGCGGCAAACACTTCAGCGCCGGCGCGGATCTGGCCTGGATGCAGCAATCGGCCGAACTCGATTACCACACCAACCTCGACGACGCTCGGGAACTGGCGGAGCTGATGTACAACCTCGCCAAACTGAAAATCCCGACCGTGGCCGTGGTGCAAGGCGCGGCGTTCGGCGGCGCGCTGGGTCTGATCAGTTGCTGCGACATGGCGATCGGCGCCGATGATGCGCAGTTCTGCCTGTCGGAAGTACGCATTGGCCTGGCGCCGGCGGTGATCAGTCCGTTTGTGGTGCAAGCCATCGGCGAGCGCGCGGCGCGGCGTTATGCGCTGACGGCCGAGCGTTTTGGCGGCCAACGGGCGCGTGAGATTGGATTGCTGTCCGAAAGCTATCCGGCAACCGAGCTTGAACAGAAAGTCGAACAATGGATCGACAACCTCCTGCTCAACAGCCCCGCCGCCATGCGCGCCAGCAAGGATCTGCTGCGTGAGGTCGGCAACGGCGCGCTGACGCCGGCCCTGCGCCGCTACACCGAAAACGCCATCGCGCGCATCCGTGTCAGCCCGGAAGGCCAGGAAGGTCTACGAGCCTTTCTGCAGAAACGTGCGCCGAGCTGGCAAGCCGCAACCACCACCAAGGAGCCGCGTTGATGAGCGCACCTGTTCTCACCACCCTGCTGGTGGCCAACCGTGGCGAAATCGCTTGCCGGGTCATGCGTACCGCCAAGGCGCTGGGCATGACCACCGTCGCCGTGCACAGCGCCACCGACCGCGAAGCGCGGCACAGCCGTGAAGCGGATATCCGTGTGGATCTGGGCGGCAGCAAAGCGGCTGACAGCTACCTGCAAATCGACAAACTGATCGCGGCGGCCAAGGCCAGCGGCGCTCAGGCGATTCATCCGGGTTATGGCTTTCTGTCGGAGAACGCCGGGTTTGCTCGCGCCATCGAAGCGGCCGGCCTGATCTTCCTCGGCCCACCCGCCTCGGCCATCGACGCGATGGGCAGCAAATCCGCCGCAAAAGCGTTGATGGAAACTGCCGGCGTGCCGCTGGTGCCGGGTTATCACGGCGAAGCTCAGGATCTGGACACCTTCCGCGATGCTTGCGAGCGCATCGGCTATCCGGTGCTGCTCAAGGCCACCGCTGGCGGTGGCGGTAAAGGCATGAAGGTCGTCGAGGACGTCAGTCAACTGGCTGAAGCGCTGGCCTCCGCACAGCGTGAAGCGCAGTCGTCGTTCGGCGACTCGCGGATGCTGGTGGAGAAATACCTGCTCAAGCCGCGCCATGTGGAAATCCAGGTGTTTGCCGATCAGCATGGCAATTGCCTGTACCTGAACGAGCGCGACTGCTCGATTCAGCGTCGGCACCAGAAGGTCGTCGAAGAGGCACCCGCACCGGGGCTGAGCCCGGAGCTGCGCCGTGCGATGGGCGAAGCGGCTGTGCGTTCGGCGCAGGCCATCGGTTACGTCGGCGCTGGCACGGTGGAGTTTTTGCTGGACGCTCGCGGCGAGTTCTTCTTCATGGAGATGAACACGCGGCTGCAGGTCGAACACCCGGTCACCGAAGCCATCACCGGGCTCGATCTGGTGGCCTGGCAGATTCGCGTTGCTCGCGGCGAAGCACTGCCGATCACCCAGGATCAGGTGCCGCTGAACGGGCATGCGATTGAGGTTCGATTGTATGCGGAAGATCCGTCGAATGACTTCCTGCCGGCAACCGGGCGTCTGGATCTGTATCGCGAATCCGCCGCAGGGCCGGGGCGCCGTGTGGACAGCGGCGTTGAGGAAGGCGACGAGATTTCACCGTTCTATGACCCGATGCTCGGCAAGTTGATCGCCTGGGGCGAAGATCGTGAGCAGGCGCGGTTGCGGCTGCTGAGCATGCTCGATGAGTTTGCGATTGGCGGGTTGAAGACCAACATCAACTTCCTGCGGCGGATCATCGGTCATCCGGCGTTCGCGGCGGCCGAGCTGGATACCGGGTTTATTCCGCGCTATCAGGAACAGTTGCTGCCAGCGCCTGCTGCGCTGAGCGATGAGTTCTGGGAGGCGGCGGCGCAGGCTTTTGCACAGAGCCTGCCGGGGATGGCTCGGGCGGATGATCCGGCTTCGCCTTGGGCGCTTCCCAGCGGTTTGCGCGCTGGGTTGCCACGGGAAATCACTCTGCATTTGAGTTGCGAGGGGCAGGACCGGGCGTTGACGCTCGGTGCTGGCGGCAGTGCAAAACTGATCGGCGAGCAACTGATACTCGAGCACGACGGGCTGCGTCGGCAGCTGCGGGCGATTCGTCGTGAAGAGGTGCTGTTTCTGCAATGGGACGGCGAGTTGCGACGCGTTGAAACGTATGACCCGATCAGCGCTGTCGACGCCAGCCACAGCCATCAGGGCGGTCTGACGGCGCCGATGAACGGCAGCATCGTGCGGGTGCTGGTGGAGGCCGGGCAAGCGGTTGAAGCCGGTGCGCAATTGGTGGTGCTCGAGGCGATGAAGATGGAGCACAGCATCCGCGCGCCCCATGCCGGGGTGATCAAGGCGCTGTATTGCCAGGAAGGCGAAATGGTCAGCGAAGGCAGCGCGCTGGTCGAGTTGGAGGAAGCTTGAAAGGTGGATCGATCCTACGCCTGGCGAGGATCGATCTGACTAGTATTTGGCCGTTGCCTGAACCACGACACCGATGATTCGGCACTCGTCGGTCAACAAGGCTTTCGGCCAGGTCGGATTGAGCGGCACCAGGTAACGCTGGCCGCCCTCTTCGATCAGCTTGCGGAAAATCGCCTCGTCGCTGTCCGGCCACTGGGCGATCACCAGTTTTCCGGGCTCGGCTTCCAGCGCCGGATCCACCAGGATCATCATCCCTTCGCCGATGCTCTGCCCGGTGGGCGCGGTCATCGCGTTACCCGTCACCGTCAGCCAGAACGCCGGGCCACGGGCGTGGTAATCCGTCAGTTCGAAACGTCGCTTGTCCTTGGCACTCGAATACGCTGGCTGGCTCTCGCGGGCCTCGACCGGCGCATTCCACTCGCTGACCGGATAGCGAAAGTAAGGGTTGTACTTCTGCGCCAGGGGCATTTCGTCGTCCGCATCGATCTGCGGTTCACGAATCACCACCGCGACCTCGAGATACTCCATGCCCAGCGCTTTCAGCACGCGGTTCATCTGCGTGATGCCGGGCTCGCGGCGCTTGTTCAGCCAATGGCCGATACCGCCCTGCGACATGCCGACGCGCTCGCCGAGTTCGACTTGAGTGACGTTGAGTTCACTCATTTTGGCCTTGACCAACTCAATCCATTTATCCATGTGCGGCACCATACGTGGACGCCTGCGGCCGGCAAAACACATATTGTAGTATTTAAATTCTGGTCACAAATACTGATAGTACTATTCTTGGGTCACGGATTTGAATCGACCAAGGAGTGACCTTTCACCATGAATATCACCAGCAAAGACTTGCCCGACCTGCAAATGGATACCACCTTCACCTCCCCGCAAGGGTGTGCCGCTGCGCAACGGGCGTTGGACTATTACTTGAAACCAGCTGTGTCAGAACCGGATGCAGAGGAACGCTTCTTCGGCGTGAACAGCAACCTGAGTGGCGAAGAATCCCTGGTCCACGCCTCCGACCTGCTGCGATGCGCAGCAGCCACGGCGTTCAAGGCTGCGGATGGCTTACAGGGCGTCAATCGGGATCTGGCGTTTTCGGTCGTGCACATGGTGGACATGGCACGAGCGATGGTCGATCACTCGCTCGATGGCGCGGTTCGCTGAAGACGGGAGTTCGGACGGACAGGAAAGAACTTTCCAATCGCGCAGATAAAAACATTTGACTTGCAAATGATAATGATTATTATTGCAAGCAGCTGGTCGCGAGATCAGTCGATGGACCAGAGACCTTAGGTCGGTCTTCTGGACTATCTCCTCATCAGGCTAATCACGGTTTTTGACCCGGCTTTTTGCCGGGTCTTTTTTTTGCCAGTT
Organism: Pseudomonas sp. NFIX49; assembly: GCF_900115915.1. Lineage (NCBI taxonomy): Bacteria > Pseudomonadati > Pseudomonadota > Gammaproteobacteria > Pseudomonadales > Pseudomonadaceae > Pseudomonas > Pseudomonas sp. NFIX49. The sequence continues at coordinate 91,905 of NZ_FOYE01000008.1, forward strand.
TTCTGGCTTGTGGCTTCAGGCTAATGAAGTCTTTGGGTGCCGCAAATTCGATGGCGCGGATAATATCAAAAGAATATTGCCTGGCAAGCGAACCCCGGCCGCATTGGGGCAAAGTAATGCCAATTAGCACTTGAGAATCAATCGCATAGCCACTAAGCTGCATCCGCGTCACGGAAGACGCCCCCCGCCGCAACCCGCAATTTCCCTCGGTTTCACCCCTGTCTTGCGTGTAAAGTAGCCGCCATAAAAATCATATTCAGGAATCGATTATGACCGTGGCCAAATCTTCGTTCGACATCAGCGCCAACTTCGACAGCGGCAACATCCAAGTCATCGACATCAGCAACCCGCTCAACCCGGTTCTGGCAATTCGGCCAGATACCCGCAGCGGCCATTTCCAGTGGTTCCACTTCAAGGCCAGCGGCCTGCACGTTCATCAGGAACACTGGTTCCGACTGGTCAACGCCAGTCAGTCCTCCTACAACAAGGCCTGGACCGGCTATCAGGCGGTCGCCTCTTACGATCACGTCAACTGGTTCCGCATTCCGACCCAATTCGAAGGCGACAGCCTGCGCTTCTGCCTCGAAGCCGAGCAGACCCACGCCTGGTTCGCCTACTTCGAGCCCTACAGCCGTGGCCGTCATGACTGGCTGATCGAGCAGGCGCTGACCAAGGCCGGCACCGAACTGCTGGCCACCGGAAAAAGCGTCGAAGGCCGCGACATTCAGCTGCTGCGCAAAGGCACTGGCGCCGAAGGTCGCCGCAAGATCTGGATCATCGCCCAGCAACACCCCGGCGAGCACATGGCCGAGTGGTTCATGGAAGGCGTGATCGAACGCCTGGAACATCATGACGATCCGGTGCTGAACAAACTGCTGGCCAGCGCCGATCTGTACCTGGTACCGAACATGAACCCGGACGGAGCCTTCCACGGTCACTTGCGCACCAATGCCATGGGCCAGGACCTGAACCGCGCCTGGCAGAACGCCAGTCAGGAAGTCACCCCCGAAGTACTTTTCGTACAACAGCAAATGGAAAAGTACGGCGTCGATCTGTTCCTCGACGTACACGGCGACGAAGAAATTCCCCACGTGTTCACTGCCGGTTGCGAAGGCAACCCGGGTTACACCCCGCGCCTGGAGAAGCTCGAAGAGCATTTTCGCAGCCACCTGAAACACACCACCAAAGACTTCCAGACCAAGTACGGCTACACCCGCGACGAACCGGGTCAGGCCAACATGACTCTGGCCTGCAACAGCGTCGGCCAGAAGTTCGACTGCCTGTCGCTGACCCTGGAAATGCCGTTCAAGGATCACGATGATGCGCCGAACCCGTTCACCGGTTGGTCGGGCAAGCGATCGAAGCAACTGGGCAAGGACGTGCTGACCACCATCGCGGACATGGTCGACACCCTGCGCTGATCGCCCCTGAGTTTCGCTTCACGAAAGATCGCAGCCTGTCTGCGATCTTTTTTTTGCGCCGACTTTTACTCAATCAGGTTGCAAATCAAAACCGGATTACTTACCGTCATTCAAGTTTCAACTTGAAACCTGAAAGGAACCGGGACATGAGAACTGCAACACTCGATAAAGGTGTCGTGCTGCTCTTCGCCATCGCTTGCGGCCTCGCGGTGGGCAACGTGTATTACGCCCAGCCGCTGCTGGATGCGATGGCCGAAGCCTTCGAGATCTCGCCGGGCAGCATCGGCATCGTCATGACCTTGACCCAGGTCGGCTACGGCTTCGGGCTGTTATTGCTCGTACCCCTCGGCGACCTGCTCAACCGCCGCCGGCTGATCGTCATGCAAACACTGTTGTCCGCCGCGGCCCTGCTGATGATCGCCTTGGCCTCGAACAGCGCCTGGCTGCTGATCGGCGTCACTTTGACCGGCCTGCTGGCCGTGGTCACCCAGGTTCTGGTCGCCTACGCCGCAACCTTGGCCGTCCCGGCACAACGGGGAAAGGTTGTGGGCGTGATCACCAGCGGCATCGTCGTCGGCATTCTGCTGGCGCGCACGGTGGCCGGCGGCATGGCTGATCTGGCCGGCTGGCGCTCGATCTATCTGCTGTCGGCGGGGTTGACGCTGGTGATGGCCGCGCTGCTGTTTCGGGTGTTGCCCAAAGATGAAGACGCACGGCCGACCACACGTTACGTGGCATTGATCGCCTCAGTGTTCAGCCTCTTTCGTGAGGAACCGGTGTTGCGCCAACGAGCAATCCTCGCCCTGCTCACCTTCGCCAGCGCCATGGTGCTGTGGACGCCGATGGTGTTGCCGCTGGCCGCCCCGCCGCTGTCGCTTTCCCACAGGGAGATCGGATTGTTCGGACTCGCCGGCGCGGCGGGTGCACTCGCCGCCGCCAGAGCCGGACATCTGGCGGATCGAGGATGGGGGCAATGGGTCAGCGGTCTGTCGCTGCTGCTGATGCTGGGCTCGTGGCTGCCGATCGCACTGACCCAGTCTTCGTTGTGGGCGCTGCTGCTTGGCGTCATCACCCTGGATCTGGGCTTGCAGGCCGTGCACGTCACCAGCCAGAGCATGATCTACATCGTCCGCCCGGAGGCGCAGAGCCGACTGACCGCCGGCTACATGCTGTTTTATTCAATTGGCAGCGCTTTGGGCTCAATCGCCTCGACGGCCATGTACGCCTGGGCAGGATGGCCGGGCGTCTGCTGGCTGGGTGCCGCAATCAACATGGTCGCGTTGCTGTACTGGTGGCGAACGCTGGCCACCCGGAAACGTGGCGAGGCGGCTTGCGCCCTCGCCACGTCGGACTGACACACGATCAACCGCGATTGCGTCCCCGCAGCATGCTGTCGAGCACCTCGTCGCGGCGCACCCAGCCATGGAACAGCGCCGCCGCCAGGTGCAGCAGCACGGTCAGGAACAGCAGATACGCCAGATACCCGTGAGCCTTGCGCAGCAACGCGAACACCTGCGCATCCGCCGGCACGATCGACGGCAATTGCAGGGACGTGCCGAGCATCACCGGATCCCCCGCCGCGCTGATCATCGCCCAGCCGAGCAGCGGCAATACCAGCATCAGCGCGTACAGCAACAGATGAGAGGCCTTGGCCGCCATCACTTGCCAGCCCGGCAGATCCGCCGGCAGCGGCGGCTGACGGGTGCCCAGTCGCACCAGAATGCGCACGATCACCAAAGCGAGTATCGCGATGCCCAACGGTTTATGCAGGTTGATCAACCATTCATGCCGCGCCGACACCGAGGTCACCATACCGGCGCCGATGAACAACATCGCGATGATCATCAACGCCATCAACCAGTGCAGCAACCGCGCCAGCGGATTGAAATGAGTCGGTTGCGTGCTCATGGGCGAGCCTCCTTTTTGCCGGTTGGCAGTTGGCTGACTTCGCTGGTGCGACGCAGGTAGGAATCGGCGTAACCGGCCGAGCGCGCGGCCAGCAGCGGATCGTCGGAACCCTGAATGCCGGCCGGCAGCACCAGCGGATCGTAGTTGATGTCACGGCATTCGCCGCTGAGCTGCGGCTGGGTCTTTTCCAGCACCAGGGTGCCGGCGTTCAACATCTTGCGGCCGGCGGGCCAGGTCTTGCTCGCATCGTTCACCGGATCGTCGGCGTTGGCCAAGGTGATGTTCAACTGAAAGCGCAACGGCCCTTCCGCCAGGCGCTGCACCAGGTCTTTTTCAAGGAAATCGCTACCTTCAGGCGCGGTCGCACCGGCAGCGTCCTGGGCCAGAGGCGTCATGCTCCAGCGCACCGCCTGCTTCTTGCCGCTGGCATCCACCAGATAGAACGCGTTGACGCTGTTGTAGGTTTCCGTCGCGTAACTGGCCGAGGGTTTGGCGGTTTTTATCCAGGTCAGAAACGGCACGGCCTCCGGGTGTGCGGCAAAAAATGCCGGCACCTTGGTCGGGTCCGGTTTACCGGTGGCGGGATCCGGCGATTGCGCCTGCTGCAACTGATAGAACGCCTCGGGCGTGCCAACCGGGAACACCGGCATGCTGTTCATCCCGGTGCGCCACTGCTGGCCGTTGGCCTGAGTGAAACGCAGCGCCAGACTGCGGATCGGTACGGCGCTGTCCGGCGCATACGGACTGCCGGCTGGCAACGCAAAGCGCCCGACCACCGGAGTGCGCGGCTCGTTGAACACTTGCGCGACAGAATACGAGCGAGCCTCGCCGCTGCTCTCGAAATGTCCGATCACGCACACACCTTTGGCGTGATTGCGGCGAAAGCCCGGATGCACGCCGTTGTTCTTTTCCAGCACATCGACCAGCGCTTTTGGCGTCAGGCGTTGTGGGTCAAATGAACCATGAACGTAGGCAAACGCCCCGGCCAGGGCTGCGACTACCACGGCGATTCCGCCAAGACGCAACACCAGGCTCGCGGCACTCAGTGGCGGGCGTTGTGGCCCGCCGGGCGATGAACTGCGATCAACCATGAAGCACTCCAGGGCCATCGGCCACAAGTAGGAAGAATCAGCAAGACGCACGCCATCGGGATTTATTCCACGGCCCGGTATTTATTTTTCAGAACGTGGAATAACCTCCAATGCCGGGCGTCTTCCTAGTCCACAGCGTAGCGACTAGCAGAACTTCATGAGCGAATTCGACGAACAACTGCGAGAAATAATCCCCAGATTGCGGCGTTTTGCCGTGTCGCTGACACGCAACAGCAGCAGCGCCGACGACCTGGTACAGGCCAGTCTGGAGCGCGCGCTGTCGGGTTGGGGCGACAAACGCGCCGACGGCGATCTGCGCGCCTGGCTGTTTTCGATCCTGTACCGGCAGTTTCTCGATGCGCATCGGCGTTCGCGGCGGTATGCGCGGATGCTCGAATTCTTCACCGGCCGCGATGACGCCGAGCCCTCGGTGGAACGCACCGTGATTGCCCAATCGACCTTGAAGGCCTTCGACCGACTACCCACCGAACAGCGCGCGCTGCTGCTGATGGTGTCGGTCGAAGGCCTGACCTATAAGGAGGTCGCCGAGATTCTCGACGTCCCCACCGGCACCGTGATGTCGCGCCTGTCCCGTGCTCGCCAGGCCCTGCGCCAGCTCAGCGACGGGGAAATCAGCAGCCCTTCCTTGCGGATACTCAAATGATCAGTCTGCCCCCCAACGAACGCGACCTGCTCGCCTACGTCGACCACCAGCTCAGCGAGGCCGACCGGCATGTGCTGGAAACCTGGCTCGCCAGTCACCCGGACGAAGCGGCGCAGGTTCGCGCCTGGCAACAGGACGCCCAGCACCTGCGTGCCGCCCTCGGCGGCGCCTTGCAACAGCCGGCCAATCCCGACCTTGATCCGGCGCTGATCCGTCAGCGCCTCAAACGCCAATCGCGCCGCCAGTGGGCCAGCGCGGCGGTGTTGCTGATTGCCGTCAGCCTCGGCGGTGTCGGTGGCTGGAAGGCCCGGGACATGACCGTGTTTCATCCTCCGGCGCCGATGACGGATGCCTTGCAGGCGTATCGTTTGATCGCCCAGCAAGGGCTTCTGCCGGCGGACTACAAGGTCGATGGCGACGGTGACATCCAGCGCTGGCTCGACCGTTATTTCACTCAGGCCAATCGCCTGCCGGACCTGACGTCGGCCGGTTTTGCACCGGTCAGCGGTCGTCTGCTGAGCACCGATGAAGGCCCGGCGGCGATGGTGATGTATGAAGACCAGAGCGGGCACAAGGTCAGTTTCTATGTGCGTCCACCGGGACCGAAAAATACCTTCCTGCCACGGGGCAGCCGCCAGGACGGGGATCTGCAGGCCGAGTACTGGTCCGGCAAAGGCTACAACTACGCGATGGTCAGTCCGACCGACACACCCACAGCGAAAATGCTCAAGCAATCCGTAAGTTTCTAACCGGTTCAGAACCCCACATCCAGCACCACATTGTCCAGATAGGTTCCAGCGGGCGGCGTGGTCTGGTCGGTGTAGATTTTCGCGTTGTAATTGAAGATCTGGCTACCGGTGCCCAGGCCGTTGCCGGGGTTGACCTCGGCATCGCTGCTGGCCCGGCGGGCCGCGCCGACACTGCCCCAACGGGTGGTCCCGGCACTCTTGAAAATGTCGTAGGCCAGATAGTTGCTGCCGGAAATCATCCGCCGTCGTCCGCCGACGCTCAGCGCATTCTGCCCGTCATTCAGCCCTACGGTATAGGCACTGCCCTTGGTGCAGGCGAGGTTGATGGTTTGCCCCGTAACCTGGGTGAACGCACTGACCACCGGCGCGCTGCCGAAAGCGATGTTCGGCGCGGTGATGGTGCAATCGTTGGACACCGTCAGGTTGACCGTCAGTGTCGTGGTACCGCTGTTGATGTCGCGGCCCAGGCAAAGCCCGCCGACACCGATGCCCGAACAATAATTCCAGTTCCAGAAAATGCTCAGGGTCTCGGTATACACCCCGGCCGCCACGTTGCTGCCGATGGTGGTGCCGAAGTAGAGCGGAACGGTTTTCGGCACCGTACCGCTGAGCAAACCGAGGGCGTCGATGATGCCGTTGCGGGCGAAGTCATAGGCGGTGCCTCGGGTCAGCGGGTAACTGGTGCTGTTGTTGGCGTAGATCGTGTAACCGATCACGTCGCCGGTGGGCCCGAGCAAACCGCTCTGGGTCGAGGTGACGGTGGCCCAGAAATGATCATTGTTGGTCAACAGCGACAGCAGCGAACCGGTGCAACTCAAGCCTCCATTCAAAGTGGAACTGGGTTGCGAGGTGGTGCGCACGGCGATCGAACTGATGTTCCCGAACCCGGCCGGCGTGGTGGTGACAACCGAACACAGCGCCTGCGCCAGCCCCGGCAGCAGCAACAACAGCCACAGAGCAAGCCGCGCCCGGATCATTGGCACACCAGCGGGCCGATCAGCGGCACTTCATTCTGCTGCAGATCGACGCTGAATTGCGCCTGGCAGGTCTTGCCGTCCGCGAGAGTCACCCGCAGCGAATTCTGCGCCTGGAGGTTTTCCAGGTAGACCAGTCCGTCCCAGCCGACCACCGTCCGCGTGCCGCTCTGCTCGTGCAGCACGCCACTGCCCAGCGGCAACTCCTTCTGCTGCGCATCCACCAGCACGATGCTCGCGGCGATCACCCGGCTCAGCGGAAACTCCAGCAGATAGCCGCTGCCCCGGCGCACCGCTACACGTTGCTCGACATTCGGGCTGCGCACGTTGGCCGGCAGGTTCAGCGGATCGATTTCGTACTTGCCGCGGTAATAGGCGCTGCTCCACGGCACCAGCAAGTGGCCGTTGCGGTCGGTCTGGCCGACCTGCTGGTTCTCGTAACGCACCGGAATGTCCGCGTAGCCGTCGGTGCTGACCACCACGAACGCATCGTCGATGCGGTTGGCGGCGAACACTTGATCATCCATCCACACCAGCGAGCCGCTGGCATCGGCCCAACGGGTTTCGGCGTCGGACGTCCCGTAGACGCCGGCCTGCAGTTGCACCGATTGCAGGCGCCAGGTCACATCGGCCTGGCGGTAATCGGCGCCGTCGCCCTTGGCGTAGCCGAGATTGAAGCCCACTCCGCCCTCGGACGGCACAGCGCGGCTGTAGTTGACCCGCTGCTGCGTCTGCCCGGTCTTGCTGCGTTCGCTGCTGATGGCCAGGCTGCCGCGCAGGTCGAACGGAATCACCAGTTGCGCCTGCACCGCCCAGTTGCTGTCGCCGATTTCGCGGTTGGCCGACAGGTAGAAACTGCTGTTGCGCCACAGCGGTTTGCTCCAGCTCAGATTGAGCAACCGCGTGCGGGTTTCGTCTGCCGCGCGAATATCGAAATAACCGACGCCGAGACTGCCCCAGCGCTCGAGGTTGAGGCTCAGGGTCGCCTGTTCACTGCGCCGGCTGAGTGTGGTGTAGGGACTGTCCACGACCGTCAGGTCGGCATAGCGGTCACGGCGTTGCAGACGCTGATAGGAAAAGCTGTAGCGCTGGCCGCTGTATTGATAACCGAGGCTCAGCTGCTGCCCGCCGTCACCGTCGAAACGACTCTGGCTGATCGCACTGTTGAGAACCCCGAAATTGCCCAGCCGCAGGTTGCCACCCAGTCCCCCTAGGGTCAGGGTATCCGCCGCTTCGGCGTGACTCTCCAGGGTAAAGGTGTCGCTGACGCCGTAGCGCAGACTGCCCGAAGTCACGCCCGGACCGTAGCTGAAATCCTTCAGGCCGTAATCCCGGCGCAACGTACCGGCGGCCACCGAAAAATCGCTCAGACCCTTTTGCAACAGGCTGCTGGTGACGTAGAACGGCACCGTGGTCGACACCTGCCGGCCCAGCGCATCGGTAGTCACCACCACCGCTTCGCCAGCGCCGTTGATGAACGGAATGTTGGTCAGGGTGTACGGGCCCGGCTGCAGGTCGGTGCTGCTGGACTTGTAGCCGTTGATGAACAGATCCACCGAGGACGGCACCGCCGCTTCCCCGGCGAACTGCGGCAGCGGATAGGTCACCAGATCCGGACGCACCGCAAAATCCCGTGAGAACTGCACGCCGCCCAGCCGCACCGAACTGCTCCAGGGCAAGGCGCCGCTGACCACGTCCCCGGCCTCGTAGGTCAGCATCCGTTCATCATCGGAGTAGCGCCAGGTGGTGTCGTAACGCAGATAGCCGTTGTCCAGCGTGCTGACCGCATCCCCCGACAACGTACGGCGATATTGCCCGGTGTTCGACAACGTGCCCCAACTGTCGAACAGCCGCACCTCGTTCCACGCCGCGAGATAAGTGCCGGCGTCGTCGGTGTCATTGAGGTAGAGGTCATAGTTGAACAAAGCGCCGAAACTGCTCAGCGCCGGGGTGCGCGGATAGACTTCACGGTTACCGATGAACTGCTCCGGCAGCCAGTCCGGCGGCACGTCGAGCAGCAAGCGCTGGCTGACGCTGTCGTAATCGCTGTGCAGGCCCGGCAGGCCGTCTAGATCGACTTCGGCACCGGCCTCTTCCGGCAGCTTCATGCCGGTGTCGCGCAATACGCTGGCCGGCAGGAACAGGCGCCCGCCGCGCTGCTCCACCGCCACCACCCGACCGGTATTCATCTGGTTGACCACCAGTTCCAGAAACAACTGTGCATCACTCACGGCCTCCATGCCGCTGGGAGGCGGCGGCAGTTCACCGGCCCCGGATGGATGAATGAACATCAGGCACCACGCGCCGGTCATGAGCCACAACGGACGCTGAATACGGCGAGCCCATCCCGGACTCATTAGCGTGTTACGTCCGTCAATGGACTGATTCCTCCTGAAACCGCTGGCGCCGAAGCCTGAACACTTCGACATGGCTCACTACGGCTATCGCGCCGGCGGAATGCTCTGCACCTTGGCCGCGCCATTGATACGTCCCGCCAGCTCTCCCGCCACCGGCCCCGGTGCCGGCCAGCGCATCACCGCGCCGGGCAATACGTAACCGAGCAGACCCTCGGCCAACGGTTTGCTTTGTCCACCCTGCTTGATGGCGACATCGGTCAGCCGCGCATGAACCGCGCCCTGATTGCGCACTTCCACATAAGGACGGCCCTCCACCGCCACCGTGCGCCAGCTCAATTGCGGCAGGCCGATGCCCTTGGGATCACGCTGGCGGGCGCTGTCCTCCTTGCTCCACAAACCCGCGCCATAGGCGAACAGCGGTACCGAGTAGCGCATCTGGAAGCGGATCGCCGCAGCGGTCTTGCCGTCTTCGGCAACGGGGGGCTGGGCCGAGGGGATTTCATCGATGATGATCCGGTACGCCAGCTCCTGGCCTGGCGGCACGTCCTTGGTGCGGGTCAGGCGCACCAGTTGCTTCTGACCCGGCTCGATCTTCGCCACCGGCGGGCTGCCGATTACCTCGCGCTGATTGCGGTACTGCTCTTCGAAACCGCTCTGGCTCCAGCCAAACACGCGGATCTGCAGGTTGGCGGTTTCAGTACCGCGATTTTCCAGCCACAGCGCACTGGCCTGCTGATCGGCCTCCAATACCGGGTCGATCGGCCAGATCAGCACCGAACTGGCGGCCTGGGCCTTGAGCGTCCCGAACATGACCAGCGCCAGCACGGCGCAACACGCGAACGAATAGCGTGACGTGAAAAACCCCATAAACCTGCTCCTTGTCATTTCACATCACCACGACAGCTGCACCTGCAACACATCGCTGTATGTCCCCCCGGGTTGATTGCCCGGCAATTGCACCTGCCCGTAGATCGGCAGACTGATGTTGTTCGCATCGCTGTAGGCCACCGCCACGCTCTGGCCGATGCCCAGGCTCTGGCTGTACGCCGCATCGCGAAACAGCGCATACGCCACCTTCGCGCTGCCTCCGCTGATCTGCATGCGTCGCCCGCCGCTGTTGTACTGGCCGCCATCGACCGTCATGTTCAGCGCCACCCCCGGCGTGCATTGCAGCGTCACGCCACCGGTCAACGCGACCTGTACCGTGCCGGTGGCCAGCGCCGAGCGCGAACCGAAATTCAGCCCGCCATAATTCGATACGCCCCCCACCACCAGACAGCCCGGTGTCACCGTGGCGCTGACCTGAAAACTCTGACTGGTCACCGCCGCCAACGGCAGCGGCAAGCTGCCCGCACACAGCAGGAGCAGCGAAGCACAGCCATGCCGGCCCATGGCGCTAGAACGTCAGTTCAACGGAAATCGTGTCGGTGTACGTGCCCGCCGGCAGCCCGGCCTTGCCCACCGCCTGACCGTAGATGTTCACGGTCTGCGCCACACCGGTGCTGGCCGCGAGGTTGATCACCCCGTCGATGGCCAGCAATTGCGAGTGCCCGGCGTCGGTGTACAGGTCATACGGCACGTAATTGGCCACTCCGTCATACAACGCGCGAGTGCCGCCCGGCGAGAGCCCGTCATGGGCGCCCGCCCGGACCTTGACCGTCGGCGTGGTGCCAGCCGAGCACAGGATCGACAGCGCCCCGCCCCCACCACCCAGCACCTGTCCGGTCGCCGTGGTGAACAGGCTGTTGGCGGTGCCGAAGTTCAACGCACCGAAGTTCAGCCCGGTAGAACCACCGGAACCGTTGACCTGGCAACTGCTGATCAGGGTCAGGCTGGAAGTGATCTGGCCGGTGACCGTGGTGGCGGCATTGACGCTGGAAGCGAGCGTCAGGCCGAGCAACGACAAACCTATCCTTGATGCAATCGTACGCATGGTGTCCGTCCTCTACGGGGTTACCAGTCGAGCGTCACCGTCAGGGTGTCGGTATAGACACCGGCCGGTACCGCACGGGTGTTCGCCACCACCGAGCCAAATACCGGAATGGGTATCTGTGCGCCGCTGGTGACAGCGAAATTGTGTTGTTGACCAATGCTGTAGCTCTGGCTGCCGGAGGCATCGAGAAACAGCTGATAGGGAAGTGTCTGGCGCCCGTTGCTCAGGCGGCGTGTGGTGCCGTCGCCATGAGCGCCGCCGTCGATGGTCACGGTGAAGCCGGTCACCGAAGGATTGCAGGCGACGTTGAGCTGGCCGCTGCCCGCTTCGCTGAGGCTGGCCTTGATCGGTGCGTTCCAGGTCGGGCCCTGCTGGCCGAAATCGAGAGAGCCCAGCCCATCCACCGGGCTGGCGGGGCTGGAGGCGTTGGTCACTTCGCAGCCGGCGATCAACGTCAGCCGCGCGACGATCTGCCCACTGACTGCCGCTGGCGCGACCTCGGCGAACATAAGCAGCGTGGCTATGGCGATTACCCGCCCGTGTCTGTCCATCATTGAGCGCCTACTCCTTCAGGATCACTCGAACATTGCGCTCATCACTGAACGCCCTTCCCTGCGCCACCCGGATCCAGCGGATGGCTGAAAAAACGCCGCGATCACCAAGTGACCGTCACCTTCACCAGATCCGAATACCGGCTGACCCGTGGCACTTCTGCCATCCGTTCGATCCGCCCGTATAGCGGCAAGTCCACCGTGCCGCTGTCCGGCACCCGGCCACTGACCGGCACATCCACCACCAGCGGCACCCGCCGCGCAGCGTCCTGATACAGGCGATAAGGAATCGGCTTGCTGCCGGCCTCCCCCACCATATAGCGCACCTCACCGACGCCACCGTGCAGGCCGCCATCGACACGCAACTGGTACGGGGTGTCCGGGTTGCATTCCAGACGCGGCAGGCGCGAATTCGTCAGCGCCGCTCCGAGTGGCCCGTCCCGGTCGCCGAGCCGCGCCGTGGTGCCGAAGTCGAGTACGCCCAGTTGTTCGATACCGGCTTCACGTTGCTGGCCAACCAACTGGCAACCGCGCTGCACATCGACCCGCACCTCGACCTGAAGATCGGCGGCGTGGACCGGTGCCGCGAGCCCGCCCAGCAATGCCCAGACCATCCCTGCTTTCACCGCCCGCTCCCTGATCGCGACGGCGTATCTGCCGTTACAGTGTTTCAGGTTAGCAACGGACACCGATTGCGCCAGTCGATTGGATCCAGTCACCCGCCGGGAATTGTTTCGAAAGGTTGGCAACAGGTCGATTCATAATGTTGAAAAAACCTGTACACACCGCAGATTACTGTCTGGAAAAACGATAAAGCGCAGTGGAAGCAAAACTACCCGTCTGGTTACACTACGCCGCCGCGCTCGCGGGGAGCCGGCCCGATGATGACGGAGTGACTGCAGTGCCCGCCCGACCGCCCGAACGTTCGCGTCTGACCCATCGCTGGCCAGCCTTGCGCCGCTTCTTCGGCAAACGCTCCAGTACCGCTGCGGGCCAGTGCGCTGCCAGCGCGCAATCGGTCCGCGACTACTTCCGGCAAAAGGCCCACGGCCAGGGCTACACCCTCAGCCACAGCCAGCAGCGGGTCATCGACTGCATGGCGCAGCAGGCCGGCCTGTTGTTCGGCACCCCTGCGCAAACCCCGCCCAGCCTGTATCTGCACGGTGCGGTCGGGCGCGGCAAGAGCTGGCTGCTGGACGGATTCTTCGAGGCGTTGCCGATCGCGCAAAAGCGCCGTCTGCACTTCCATGGGTTCTTCGCCCAGTTGCACCAAGGCATGTTCGAGCATCGTGACTGCGACGATGCCCTGGCCGTTACCCTCGATGCGCTGCTGATGGATTGTCGGGTGCTGTGTTTCGATGAATTTCATGTGCATGACATCGGCGATGCGATGCTCATCTCCCGCTTGTTCAAGGCGCTGTTCAAGCGCGGGATCCTGTTGCTGGTGACCTCCAACTACCCGCCCGAAGGCTTGCTGCCCAACCCGCTGTACCACGCGCGGTTCAAACCGGTGATCGACCTGATCAATGCGCGCATGCAGGTCATGGAAGTCGGCGGCCCGCACGATTACCGCAGCCAGGCGCGTCGGCATGCGCATCAGGTGTTCACCCAAGGCTATTACGTCTGGCCGGCCACCCCGGCGCAGCGCCAGGCTTTGAAGCTGCCGCCACTCGGCACCACGCCGTTGCCATTGGCAGTCGGCAGCCGCCATTTGCAGGCGCGACTGTGCGAAGACCGGCGTGTCGGGTTTACCTTCAACGACCTCTGCGAACAGCCCACCGCCGTGATGGATTATCTGGAACTGTGCCGGCGCTTCGACCACTGGATCATCGATGAGCTGCCGGAGTTGGGCGAATGTTCGATCGCCGCCCAGCAGCGCTTCATCAACCTGATCGACGTGCTCTACGATCAGGACAAGCACCTGACCCTGCTCGGCCGGCTCCCGTTGCGTGAAAGCCTCGGCGGCCAGGCGATCGATCTGGCCCGCACCCGCAGCCGGCTCGGGCAATTGCGCGAAGTGCACGAACCGGGCTGATTTGCCGTTATCATGCCGCCCATTTCCGGCGCTCGGGCGCCTTCCAGATAGCGATCCTTTTCATGCACACCCTTGCACAACTGCGCGCCGGCGAACTGTCGGGCATCACCCGGCTGGATCTGGCTGAAGGCTTGAGCGAATTTCCACCGGAGATTTTCAACCTGGCCGACACGCTGGAAGTGCTCAACCTCAGCGGCAATGCCCTGAGCAGTCTGCCGGACGACTTGCATCGTCTGACGCGCCTGCGCGTGCTGTTCTGCTCGGACAATCAGTTCACCCGGTTGCCGGCGTGCCTGGGCCAGTGTCAGACGCTGACGATGATCGGTTTCAAGGCCAACCGGATCACTCAGGTGCCCGGCGCGGCGCTGCCGCCGCAGTTGCGCTGGCTGATCCTGACCGACAACGCCATCGAAACCCTGCCCACGGAACTGGGCGAGCGTCCGCTGTTGCAAAAGCTCATGCTCGCCGGCAATCGCCTGCGCACGCTGCCGCCGTCACTGAGCCAGTGCCATCGGCTGGAACTGATCCGTATTGCCGCCAACCAGTTGACCGAGCTGCCGCAATGGCTGCTGACCTTGCCGAGCCTGATCTGGCTGGCCTACGCCGGCAATCCGCTGGAAACCGAAGCCGATGCCGACGCGCTCAACAACGCGCCCCTGATCGACTGGTCGGCGCTGCAGCTGGAGCAACGGCTGGGCGAAGGCGCTTCCGGGGTGATTTACCGGGCACAGTGGCAGCCTGCGAATCAGCCGGCCACGCCCGTGGCGGTCAAGTTGTACAAGGGCGAGATGACCAGCGACGGCTCGCCGCTGCATGAAATGAACGCGTGCATCACCGCCGGGCTGCACCCGAACCTGATCCGCGTCGAAGGCCGCATCGACCAGCATCCCGATGGTCAGCAAGGCCTGGTGATGCAACTGATCGATTCGAGTTACCGCAACCTGGCCGGACTGCCGAGCCTGGCGTCCTGTTCACGGGATGTGTATGCCGATGATTGCCGTTTCAGTGCCGACGTCGCCCTGCGTATTGCCCGGGGCATCGCCTCGGTCGCCGGGCATCTGCACCGTCACGGCATCACCCATGGCGATCTCTACGGACACAACATTCTGTTGAACGATCAGGGCGATTGTCTGCTGGGGGATTTTGGCGCGGCGTCATTCCATGCCACGGCGGACACGCCTGAAACCCGTGCGCTGCAACGCCTCGAAGTGCGGGCATTCGGGATTCTGCTGGGGGAACTGCTGGCGCGCATCGACTCGGGGTTGAGTGATGAACAACGTCAGGCGCTGGAGGCCCTGGAACAGCAGTGCTGTCAGCCGGACGTGCTGGCGCGGCCGGGGTTCGGCGAGATCAGCCAGGCGTTACAGCACGCCTGAAAAAAATCGCAGCCCGAGGGCTGCGATTTTTTGGGTTGTCAGCCGGCCAGACCGACGAACATGTCCTGCACGTCGTCATGGTTGTCCAGGCCTTCGAGGAACGCCTCGACTTCAGCCATCTGCTCGTCGCTCAGACCGCTGACCGGGTTCTTCGGCTGGTAGCCGAGTTTGGCCGACAGCACGGTGAAGCCTTGTTCCGGCAGGGCTTTCTGCACGGCATCGAGGTCGGTCGGGTCGGTCAGGAACAGGGTCGCACCCTCTTCGCCCGCTTCGAAATCCTGCGCGCCGGCTTCGATCGCGGCCATTTCCGGATCGGCGTCCGGGGTGTCCGGCGACGCTTCGATCATGCCGACATGGTTGAAGTCCCAGGCAACGGAACCGGAAGCACCCAGTTGACCCTTGCGGAACGCCACGCGGATTTCCGCCACGGTGCGGTTGATGTTGTCGGTGACGCACTCGACAATCAGCGGCACCTGATGCGGCGCGAAGCCTTCGTAGGTCACGCGATGGTACTGAACGGTTTCGCCCAGCAGGCCTGCGCCCTTCTTGATGGCGCGGTCCAGGGTTTCCTTGGGCATCGAGGCTTTCTTGGCCTGTTCGACCACCAGACGCAGGTGTGCGTTGGTGGCGGTATCGGCACCGTTACGCGCAGCAATGGTGATTTCCTTCACCAGTTTGCCGAAGATCTTGCCCTTGGCATTGGCTGCCGCTTCTTTGTGTTTAACCTTCCACTGTGCGCCCATTACTCACTCTCTTGATCTGTGGCGCCGAGACATCTATTGGCCGACGCATGGCGGCAAGTTTATACGGCCTAAAGTCGGCAATCGACCAAAAAATCCGCTGCGGATCGACATCTTCTACGCGCCTTGTAGGGCGATTCTGAAAAACCGGTTTGCCACGTCCAATCAACGTCGCGTTTTCGTACCCTCTTTCGCCCGTATTGCCTGACAGAGCCCGACCCACATGCTCAATGACAAGGAAAGTCCGTTTTCGCTGACCCTGGCCGAAGGCGGAATTAGCCTGCCGGTCCTGCGCTTCAGCGGTCATGAAGCGTTGAATCAGCCCTATCGGTTCGAGATCGAGGTCATGGGCCTGGCGCCCGCCTGGTCACCCGGCACGTTGCTGCATCAGACGGCGTTTCTGCATCTGGACGACGACCACGGAGTTCACGGCATCATTCAAAGTGCCAGCTGCGAACATCGCGCAACGCACCGGATCGCCTACCAACTGGTGCTGATGCCGCATCTGCAAACGCTGGAGCAACATCCCGTACGCCGGGTATTCACGCAACTGAGCGTGCCGGCCATCCTTGAGCAACTGCTCAGCGAACATCACCTGCCTGCCCACAGCTACCGGATCGAGATGACCGTCGGCCACTATCCGCCGCGTCCGTTCTGCATTCAGTACGACGAAACCGATTTGGCCCTGTTGCAACGGCTTTGCGAAGAGGAAGGCATTCACTACCACTTCGAACATCAGCCGGACGGCCATGTGGTGGTGTTCGCCGATGACAGCCTGAGCCTGCCACAGCAACTGACGGCGATTCCTTTCAACACCCAACTCGATGCGCCAACCAGCGGCCTCAGCAGCCTGTCCCAGCGGCATGAGGCGATATTGCCTCCGATGCCTGCCGGCGTACGAGAGCGAGGGCAACCGATCAAGGGTCAGGAGGCCGCCAATCACACGCTGGGCAGTGCCGTCGCCCCACAGGAGTCTCTGCCAACTGCGCAACGTCACGCCACCCAGCGCAGTCGCCGTCTACTCGAGCGCCAACGCTGCCGGTCGCGCTCGATTCAGGGCCGCAGCGATTGTCTGCGCCTGCTCAGCGGACGCCTGTTGCAAGTCACGGAGCACCCGGTGAACGCCTTCAACGAGCAGTGGCTGATCACCGAATTGCGTCATCAGGGCCAGCAACCTTCGATTCTCGATCCGGTACCCACGGTTCGCCGGTATCACAACGACTTCTCGGCGCTGCCCTGGTCGACCCCGTTTCGCCCGCCGCCGAAACAACCGCGTCCGCGAATTCCGGGGTATCACCCGGCGCAATTGCTTGGTGCACCGGGGCAACCGGCGCAGGTGGACGATCAGGGACGCATGGCCGTCCGGTTATGGCCGGAACATTCACCTGACGGCGCAAGCGAAGGGTTGTGGCTGCCGTTGGTCATGCCCCATGCCGACGCCTGCGTACCTCGGGAAAATCTTCCCTGCGCCGGCAGCGAAGTCTGGGTCAGTTTTCTCGACAGCGATCCCGACCGACCGATCCTCTGCCTCGACGCCTGCCGCCCCCGAGCGTCGCAGCCCACGGAAGCCGAGCCCGACGACGACCTCTTGCTCGACTGGCTGCTCAACCGCTCCGCCCCACCGCGCTGACGCTCAAGCCTTGTCGGCCTTGCCCGCCGCCGCCGCGAATTTCGCCAGACGCACATCAAGATGCCGGGGCCGCCGACCGTGATCCTCGGCGCGCTCCTTGCGGCGAATGGCGTTGCGCACCATCAGCGAGCCGAGGTAGCGGATCGGCTCCGGCGGAAAGTAACCCAGCGGCCCGTTGACCAGTGGCGAACGCGTCCACGGGTTGTCGAGGCCCTGCACCAGCGAGGCGAGAATCTGCCCGCCCATGTGGCACGGCCCGACACCGCTGCCGGAATAACCGAAACCGTAGAACACATTCCCGCTGGCACTCATCCGGCCGAAGAACGGCAGGCCGGTGACCGAGCGATCCGAGGGGCCGTTCCAGGTTGCGTCGACTTTCACATCGGCAAAGGCCGGGAAGAAGTCGTCGAGGCTGCGCTTGAGCAACCCGGTATAGGGCGAGGGCTGGTCGAACACCGGCAACATCCGCCCGCCGTAAGCGAAGGTATTGCCGCCCTTGCCGAGCATGATCCGACCGTCCGGGGTGTTGTGGTAGTAGTGCACGAAAATCCGCGAATCGAGCACGGTCACGCCGCTGGTCAAACCGATTTCCTGCAACAGATCCGGACGCGGTTCGGTGATCAACATGTCGCTGGAGACGATCGCCACACTGCGCTCGAACTGCGGGAACGCGCGGGCCATCCACGCGTTCATCGCCAGCACCACGCGGTCGGCGGTCACCCGGCCGCTCGCCGTGTGAAGGCGCGCCGGCCGGCCCTCCTCCAGCCCGGTCATCGCCGTGCCTTCATGAATCCGCACGCCCAGTTGCAACGCCACCCGGCGCAAGCCGCGCACCAGTTTGCCCGGCTGCACGCTGGCGGCGGCCGGCGAGAACCAGCCTTCCAGATGTTTTTCCGATCCGGCCATGCGCTGTACATCGGCGACCGGCCGCTGGGTAAACGAGTTGATGCCATTGCGCTCCAGCGCCGCAATCACCGCATCGGTCGAGCCGCATTGCGCGCGGTTGGTGGCGGTGTAAAGCGTGCCGTCGAGGCGGTAATCGGCATCCACGCCGTACTGCTCGCAGAACTCGCCGATGGCGTGGATGCTGCGCTCGGATTCCTTGACCAGCCGCACCGCCTCCTCGACGCCGAACAGTCGTTCCAGAGTGAAGTACTTCGCCGACCACGACAGCGCACAACCGCCGTTGCGCCCACTGGCGCCGGCGCCGCAAATGTCGGCTTCGATCAGCAACACATCGAGCTCGGGGTTCTGCTGCTTGAGCATGATCGCCGTCCACAACCCGGTGTAACCGCCGCCGACGATACACACGTCGGTGCGCACATCGCCTTGCAGCGGCGGGCAAGGTTCGGACGTGTCGAGCTGCAAAGCCTGCTCCAGCCAAAACGGTCTCATGAAAATTCTCCAGTCAGTCGGCCACGGCACAGCCTGCCGCGAGTGCCGCAGCAGGCCGCGAGGCGAGGGTTTTCAGTTACGCAGGGGTTTGATCGTCAGGGCGCGGTTGGGCACGTAGGCACGTGGTTCCATGACGCCGACCGGGCGGCTGTTCCAGTGCGGAATCAGCACCAGCGCCGAAAACAGCGCGCAACCGGCGAACACGATGAACACCGTCACCGAGTCGAAGTAACCCGGCAGCAAACCACCGAGCACCGCACCGACCGAGCCGCAGCCGTTGACGAATCCGGCCGCCGTGGCGCCGGCCTTGGCCTTGCCGAAATCGATGGCGGCTGCGCCGCTGATCATCGAATCCGGGCCGTACAGGGTCAGGCCCATCACGAACAACAATGCGACCACCAGCATCACGCTGCCGGTGTGCAAGGCGCCCATGAACAGCGCGAGGGTCACGGTCAGCGCCAGCAGACTCAACACGCAGGCCGGCATGCGGCGGGCGCCGAACAGTTTGTCCGAGGCCAGGCCGATCATGATCGGACCCAGCAGGCCCGCCAGTTCAAATGCCGTTGGAATGATCGCCGCACCGACCTTGCCGACCGAAGGCATCTGCTCGAACACAATCACCGGGCCCCACAGCAGAATCGCGTAACGCGCCGGTTTCAGCAGGAAATACGCCAGACCCAGCACCAGCACCGTACGGTTGCGCAGGATTTCCTTGAGCGGCTCCCAGACGCTGAGTTTGCTGTTGGCCTCGGCTTCTTCGGTGCTGATCACCGGCTCCGGCTCCACGGCGGGCAGGCCGACGTCTTCCGGTTTGTCGCGCTGGAAGATAAAGAACAAAACCGCCACCACCGCGACCACCGCCGCACTGGAAATGAACGCCGCGTGCCACGAACCGATCAGCGTGTACGCCCACCAACCGGCGAACGGCGAGGCCACCAGACCGCCAAATGCATAACAGGAACTCCACAACCCGAGCACGCGCCCGCGTTGCTCGGAAGGGAAGAAACTGCCGAGGTTCTTGCACAACCCCGACCAACCGGTGGACTGCGCCAGGCCCTGAATCAACATGCAGGTGGCGAAGATTGGCAAGGTCGCAAAACTGCCCATCACCAGCGCTGCCGCAGCGGAAATCAGCAACCCGCCAAGCACCACGACCCGTGGGCCGAAGCGGTCGGCGAGCATGCCCCAGGTGAACTGGCCGATGGCGTAGGCCGCCAGGTAAATCGCGTCGAGGTTGGCCATGGCCATTTTGTCGAGGGTGAAACTCGGGTCTTCGGCGATGCCCAGTTTGGCCACCGAAAAGGCTTTGCGGGTGAAATAGAACGCGGCGTAAGCGAGCCAGGTGACAGCGAAGATCTGCATGCGCCAACGCGCAAGGGTGCCGATGTGCTTGTTCATTGTGGTTCTGACCTCAGGGTGTGAGTGTGCCGGCAGAATCGATGAGTAAACGCCTGTGTTTTTATTGTTGAGCACTGCGATATCACCCCGTCCCTTTGGCGACACCGGTCAGATGAGTCCTGGTTTTGCACGCACAGGCTCATGGCCAGCATCGCTGCCCGACCGGGCAGTCAGCGTTGGCGTGAGCCGATCAAAGCAATTACTGTTTAATAAATAAAATCGATTTATCGTATTTCACACATAAGCTCAGCTTGTTACTGGAGTCAGAACATGTCGGTTTCACACGCACAGCTCAAAGCCTTTCACGCCGTGGCCGTGCACGGAAGCTTCACCAAGGCCGCCGAGCGGCTTTATCTGACGCAGCCGGCGATTTCCGACCAGGTACGCAAGCTGGAAGAACGCTTCGGTGTGTTGCTGTTCCATCGCAACAAACGCTCGGTGCGCCTGACCGATTTGGGCGAACGCTTGCTGGCGATCACCCAGCGTCTGTTTGTGGTCGAGGCCGAAGCTCAGGAGTTGTTGCAGGAGTCTCAGGCCTTGCGGACCGGCAGCCTGATTCTGGCGGTGGATGCGCCGGTGCATGTGTTGCCGCAGATCGCCCGGTTCTGCGAACGCTACCCGGGGATCAGCGTAAAGATCGAGACCGGTAACACCGATGAATCGCTGTTCCGACTGTTCAACTATCAGGCCGATCTGGCGTTGCTCGGGCGCGATGTCAGCGATGAACGCCTGCTGTGTGTGCCGCTGCGCAACGACCCGATGGTGGCGTTCGTCTCGCGCCATCATCCGTGGGCCGAGCGTGAATCGATCTGCCTGGAAGATCTGGACGACACGCCGCTGGTGCTGCGCGAACACGGCTCGGTGACCCGCCAGACCCTGGAAGAAGAAATGGCCCGCGCCGGCTTCCGCATCCGCCCGGCGATTCAGGTCGAGGGCCGGGAAGCGGCGCGAGAGGCGGTGGTGGTGGGGATTGGCGTGGGGGTGGTGTCGGCGGCGGAGTTTGGTGCGGACTCACGGGTTTGCGCGCTGCCGATCACCGATTGCACCCGGCGGTTGACCGAGACACTGGTGTGCCTGCGCGAGCAGAGTTCGCGGCGGGTGGTGGCGACGTTTCTCGAAATGGTGCGCGAAAGCCTCCTGTAGATCGTTCCTACGTCGATCGTTCCCACGTCGAGGCGTCGAACCGTCCGCGTGGGAATGCAGCCCGGGACGCTCCGCGTCCCTTCCAAAGCCGAACGCGGAGCGTCCGTTGAGGCATTCCCACGCAGAGCGTGGGAACGATCTGGTGGGTATCAGGTGGGGGCCAATCCGAAAAACGCCTGAATCAAGCGCAACTCCCGCCGTCGCTCCACGCAGCCAATCATGTGCCGGTTCACCAACCCTTCTCCCGCAATGGGAATCGCGACGACACGGGGGTCATGGCTGACCTCAACCGACGACACCACCCCTACCCCCAACTCAGCCGCCACCGCCTCTGTCACCGCCTCGCGGCTGTCCAGTTCCAGCAACACCCGTGGGCTGACCGACGCCTGGGCACAGGCCTGATCAAAGGTGCGCCGGGTAATCGAACTCGGCTCGCGCAAGACCATTATCACCTGATCCAGTTCCTTGAGCCTGACCTCACCGCTGCGAGCCGCCCACGGATGTCCCGCCGGCAACAGCGCGCAGATTCGCGATTCACTCAACGCTTGCAGATGCAGCCCTTTGCGCGGTTCCACCTCGGTCAGCACCGCCACGTCGGCGTGCTCGGACAACAACGCCGCCAAGGTTTCCTGAGCATTGCCCAACCGCAGATTCACCGTGATCCCCGGATAGCGCGCCCTCAGGCTGGCGAGCATCGGCATGACCATGTGCGGGCCGTCCGCCGCCACCTCAAGGCGTCCGGTCAGCAACTGCCGATTGGCTTCGAGCAGCGCCTGCGCCTCTTCGGCCAGGCCGAACATCGCCCGGGTGATCGCCGCCAGTTTGGTGCCCTCCTCGGTCAACTCGACCCGGCGCGCCGTGCGTCGCAACAGGGTGATCTGGTAATGCTCCTCCAGCGCCTTGATGTGCCCGGTGACCGCCGGCTGGCTGATGAACAACCGGGCAGCGGCACGGGTAAAGCTGCCTTCCCGGGCCACGGCGTCGAAGGCGCGGAGCTGGAACAGGTTCATGAATAACCCTCACTGATGGCTGGCATAACAACAAACAATTTGATTGATGATCCGGCGAATTGCAACGTAGGCCCCGTAGCTTCATCCCACAGCGCTATCGCGAGGACACACGAATGAGTACTGCCGCACCCATCCTGCTCACTCCCGGCCCGTTGACCACCTCGGCCCGCACCCGCCAGGCGATGATGGTCGACTGGGGTTCATGGGATGACCGCTTCAACCAATTGACCGCCAGCCTGTGCGAGCAACTGCTGGCCATCCTCAACGGCGCCGACAGCCACCACTGCGTACCGTTGCAGGGCAGCGGCACCTTCGCCGTCGAAGCCGCGATCGGCACCCTCGTCCCCCGCGACGGCAAGGTGCTGGTGCTGATCAACGGCGCCTACGGCAAGCGTCTGGCGAAAATCTGCGAAGTGCTCGGCCGCTCGTTCAGCACCTTTGAAACCGCTGAAGACGAACCGACCACCGCCGCCGACGTCGACCGCCTGCTGCGCGCCGACGGCGACATTACCCACGTCGCGCTGATCCACTGCGAAACCAGCACCGGTATTCTCAATCCGCTGCCGGAAATCGCTCAGGTCGTCGAACAACACGGCAAACGCCTGATCATCGACGCCATGAGTTCCTTCGGCGCCTTACCGGTGGATGCACAAAAAATCCCGTTCGATGCGCTGATCGCCGCCTCCGGCAAATGCCTGGAAGGCGTACCGGGCATGGGCTTCGTGTTTGCCCGCAAGGAATCTTTGGCCGCAGCCGCTGGCAATTCGCATTCGCTGGCGATGGACCTGTTCGACCAGCACAGCTACATGAAGAAGACCGGCCAGTGGCGGTTCACCCCGCCAACCCACGTAGTCGCGGCGCTGCACGAAGCGCTGCTGCAATACAACGAAGAAGGCGGCCTGCCGGCACGGCATGCGCGTTACGCCGCCAACTGCCAGGCATTGATGGAAGAGATGGGCAAACTCGGCTTGCGCAGCTTCCTGCCTGCCGCGATTCAGGCGCCGATCATCGCGACCTTCCACGCACCGAAAGATCCGCGCTACCAGTTCAAGGACTTCTACGAACGGGTCAAAGCCAAGGGTTACATCCTCTACCCCGGCAAGCTGACCCAGGTCGAAACCTTCCGCGTCGGCTGCATCGGCCACGTCACCCCGGCACAGATGCGCGAAGCCGTCGCGGCGGTGGGTGAAGTGCTGCGCGAGATGGAAGTGCTCGACATCTGATTCACCCGGCCCGCTCCCTTATTTGAATTGCATCGCCCACACAGGATTCTGACCAACATGAACTACAACAACCCAACCCAGCTGCAAGCCGCCATCCTCGACTGGGCCGGCACCGTGGTCGACTTCGGTTCCTTCGCGCCGACCCAGATCTTTGTCGAAGCCTTCGCCGAGTTCGACGTCCAGGTCTCCATCGAAGAGGCCCGTGGCCCGATGGGCATGGGCAAGTGGGATCACATCCGCACCCTATGCGATCAGCCGCAGGTTGCCGAGCGCTATCGCAAGGTGTTCGGTCGCACCCCGACCGACGATGACGTGACCGCGATCTACAACCGCTTCATGCCGCTGCAGATCGAGAAAATCGCCGAGCACTCGGCGCTGATTCCCGGTGCACTGGAGACCATCGCCAACCTGCGTCAACAAGGGATCAAGATCGGCTCCTGCTCCGGTTATCCGAAGCAGGTTATGGACAAGGTCGTGGCACTGGCCGCCACCAACGGCTACATCGCCGACCACGTCGTCGCCACCGACGAAGTGCCGAACGGCCGCCCATGGCCGGCCCAAGCACTGGCCAACGTGATTGCGCTAGGCATCGACGATGTCGCCGCCTGCGTCAAGATCGACGACACCGTGCCGGGGATTCTCGAAGGCCGTCGCGCCGGGATGTGGACCGTGGCGCTGATCTGCTCCGGCAACGCGCTGGGCCTGGATTACGAAGGCTATCGCGCACTGGGCAGCGACGCGCTGGCCAGCGAGCGCAAGCGCATTCACGCGCTGTTCGACGGCTCGCGCCCGCACTACATGATCGACACCATCAGCGATCTGCCGGAAGTGATCGCCGACATCAACAAGCGCCTGGCCAACGGCGAGATGCCGCAAAGCAGCTGATTGCATCCATCGCGGCAAAAAAAACGCCAGTGTCTGCACGACACTGGCGTTTTTTCATGGGCGTTTTCAGTCAAATCGCTGACTCAGCTCAGTGAAAGCTTTTTTAGCCTCGGGCAAACGCGCCAAAGGGGATTACAGTTAAGGCATGCCGTCGCAGAACGGCACGCTTGAGCCCTGAACCGTGAGGAACGCCGTATGCCGTGGACAAATTCCGAATCCCGTTACAGCACCGTGTCGATCCTGTTGCACTGGCTGATGCTGGTGCTGTTGGTGCTGGTGTACGCCAGCATGGAACTGCGCGGGCTGTTTCCCAAGGGCAGTGGCGGTCGCACGCTGATCCGCGAAGTGCATTACATGCTCGGGCTGACCGTGTTCGTGCTGGTCTGGTTTCGCCTGTTCGCCCGCAGCCTGGGCCCTGCGCCGAAAATCTTCCCGGCTTCGCCACAGTGGCAAACCGCCCTCGCACGCTTGATGCACTGGGCCTTGTACCTGTTCATGATCAGCATGCCGATCCTCGGCTGGCTGATCACCAGCGCCGAAGGTCATCAGGTGATGTTCTACGGTTTCGACCTGCCGTTGCTGGTGAGTGAAGACAAGGTGTTCGCCAAAGAGGTCGAGCACTGGCATGTGCTGATCAGCACCATCGGCTACTGGCTGATCGGTCTGCATGCGCTGGCGGGGATCTATCACCATTACGTGGTGCGCGATAACACGTTGCTGCGGATGATGCCCAAGCGCAGCCAGGGTTAACCGTCGAATCCGCGCCGGCCCTGCAAGCCGCCGGTGTGGATGAAGATCAAGCGTGAACCCCGGGCAAAGCGACCCGCCTCGATCTGTTGTTTGAGCGCCAGCAAGGCTTTGCCGGTGTACAGCGGTTCGAGGGGAATGCCGCTGGCCTGTTCGGTTTGCGCGATAAATTCAAGCAACGCCGGATCGACCTTGGCGAAACCGCCACGGCTGGCGTCGATCAGCTCGTAGCCTCCCATCTCACCGACAACTGCCTCGACATTGGCCCCGACGCCGTGATCATCGGGCACGGCCATTGCGCCGTACACCGCATGTTGTCCTGCCTCGGCCAACACCAATCCCGCGAGCGTGGTGCCCGTGCCGCAGGCCAGCCACCAACCGTGGTAGTCGTCCCAGCCAAGTTTGCCGAGTTGTTCACTGACCTGATCCTTCAGCGCCTCGCACCCCAGCGCCCCCGGCAAACCGCCGCCCCCTTCGGGCACCGGATACAGCGTCGGATATTGCGCCAGCCACGGTTGCCAGAACCCCGGCTCGTGTCGCGCCCGATAGCCGCCGTAACCAAGCCAGTGCAGTTGCATGCCGAAATCCTGCAGATCCCTGACCGTCGGCGTGTCCTGCGGATGCCCGCGCAATAACCCGACGGTTGTGAATCCCAGGCGTTTGCCCGCAGCCGCCAGCGCATGCAGATGATTGGAGTGCGCACCGCCCAGGCTGATGATGCCTTCGGCACCCGCACGGTCGGCGGCGTTGAGATGTTCGACAAGTTTGAACCACTTGTTGCCGCTGATCAGCGGATCGATACGGTCCAGGCGCAGGACCGCGACTTCAATGCCGGCGGCGGTGAGCCAGTCCAGATGAAAGGGATCGAGGGGGGCTTGAGGTAGCCAGTCGGTGGGAGGCAGAAACATGAAGGCCGGCTCTGTGCAAAGAGCCGGCATTCTAGGGTGGATCAGAGCTCGGCGGCCAGACGCGAGCCCTGATTGATCGCACGTTTGGCATCCAGCTCGGCCGCCACATCGGCGCCGCCGATCAGGTGCACGTTCTGCCCGGCTTCGACCAGACCGTCGTGCAGCTCGCGCAGCGGATCCTGGCCGGCGCAGATGACGATGTTGTCCACCGGCAGCACTTGCGGCTCGCCGGTTTCGCCGATGCGGATGTGCAGGCCTTCGTCGTCGATTTTCAGGTATTCGACGCTGTTGAGCATCTGCACCTGCTTGTTCTTCAGACCGGTGCGGTGAATCCAGCCGGTGGTCTTGCCCAGACCGTCGCCGACCTTGGATTTCTTGCGTTGCAGCAGGAACACGTCGCGCGCCGGTGCGTGCGGTGCAGCCTTGATCCCGGCCACGCCACCACGGGCTTCCAGATGCGTGTCGATGCCCCACTCTTTCCAGAAAGCGGCGCGATCCTGACTGGTGGCCACGCCTTCATGGACGAGGAATTCCGACACGTCGAAACCGATACCGCCGGCGCCGATCACCGCCACACGCTTGCCGACCGGTTTGCGCTCGAGCAGCACATCCAGGTAGCTCAGCACTTTGGCGTTCTCGACACCCGGAATCGCCGGAAGACGCGGCGCAATGCCGGTCGCCAGAATGACTTCGTCGTAACCGCCCTCGACCAGTTTTGCCACGTCGACGCGGGTGTTCAGGCACACCTCGACGTTGGTGGTCTGCAGTTTACGTTTGAAGTAACGCAGGGTTTCGTAAAACTCTTCCTTGCCCGGCACACGTTTGGCGACGTTGAACTGGCCACCGATTTCGCTGGCCGAATCGAACAAGGTCACTTGATGCCCACGCTCGGCGGCCACGGTGGCGGCGGACAGACCGGCAGGACCGGCACCGACCACGGCGATCTTCTTGATCTGCTTGACCGGCAGGTAGTTGAGTTCGGTCTCGTGGCAGGCACGCGGGTTGACCAGGCAACTGGTGAGCTTGCCGCCGAAGGTGTGATCGAGGCAGGCCTGGTTGCAACCAATGCAGGTGTTGATTTCGTCGGCGCGGCCTTCAGCTGCCTTGTTGACGAAGTCCGGATCGGCGAGGAACGGCCGCGCCATCGAGACCATGTCGGCATCGCCTTCAGCAAGGATCTGCTCGGCAATTTCCGGGGTGTTGATGCGGTTGGTGGTGATCAGCGGAATTTTCACCGAGCCACGCAGCTTGGCCGTGACCTTGCTGAACGCCGCACGCGGCACTTTGGTGGCGATGGTCGGAATCCGCGCTTCGTGCCAGCCGATGCCGGTGTTGATGAGGGTCGCACCGGCCTGCTCGATGGCTTTGGCCAGGGTGACGATTTCTTCCCATGTGCTACCGCCTTCCACCAGATCGAGCATCGACAGACGGAAGATGATGATGAAGTTCGGGCCGACCGCTTCACGTACGCGGCGTACGATTTCCACCGGCAGGCGCATGCGGTTTTCGTAGCTGCCGCCCCAACGGTCGGTGCGGTGGTTGGTGTGGGCGGCGAGGAACTGGTTAATGAAATAACCTTCCGAGCCCATGATTTCCACGCCATCGTACTCGGCGGTCTGGGCCAGTACCGAACAGGTGACGAAATCGCTGATCTGCTTCTCGATGCCTTCCTCGTCCAGCTCTTTGGGCTTGAATGGGTTGATCGGCGCCTGAATGGCGCTCGGTGCGACCTGTTTCGGGCTGTAGGCATAACGGCCGGCGTGGAGGATCTGCATGCAGATCTTGCCGCCCGCATCATGCACGGCACGGGTGACGATGCGGTGCTTGAGCGCTTCTTCCTCGGTGGTCAGCTTGGCCGCGCCGGAATACACACCGCCCTCGTCGTTCGGGCCGATGCCGCCGGTGACCATCAGGCCGACGCCGCCGCGGGCACGCTCGGCGAAATACGCCGCCATGCGTTCGAAACCACCCGGCTTCTCTTCAAGGCCGGTGTGCATCGAACCCATCAGGGTGCGGTTGCGCAACGTGGTGAATCCCAGGTCCAGCGGGGCCAACAGGTGCGGGTATTGAGTGGCGGTCATCGTTAACTCCACAGCAAGCAATCACGGAAAATGCGGGAGCTCTGCGTCCCCCGTCAGTCATGCTCGACAGATTAGGAGTCGCATCGCTGTCACTCAATGACCGTAACTGACAAGTTATTGATCCAAATGCGCAGCGCCCCTTGGCAAGCCGGGGCTGGCGCCCTACCCTGTCCGCACACCCTGTACCCGGTTGCTGTTGGATTTCATGCGCAAACTTCTGTACCTGACTTTTTCCATGGCGCTCATCGCCGCGCTCACCTTCTACGCCATGTGGGCGGCTGACCGTCCGGCCGGTCATTACCTGTCAGACCTGCGGATCAAACTCGCGGTCGATCAGGGCACCCCAGCCGATCGCGGCAACCTGCTGGGCATCCAGCCCGAGCTGTTCCCCACCGACTACCAAAGCCCCGAACGCCTGCACCGCAAGCTCGCCGCCTATTTGCAGCAGGCGCAGGATCAAGGCCTGTTGAATGAAAAAACCGTGGTCATCCTGCCGGAGCATGTCGGCACCTGGCTGATGATCAGCGGCGAGAAAGATGAGCTGTACCAGGCCGCCACCCTCGCCGAAGCAATGAACTGGCTGGCGGCGAGCAACCCGGTGCAGTTTGCTCGCGCCTGGCTCACCGCCAAGGGCAGCAGCCGTCTAGATGACGCGCACCTGCGCATGAAGTCCCGGGACATGGCCAAGGACTATCAGGCACTGTTCGGTGGCCTGGCCAAGGAATTCCACGTCACCCTGGTGGCCGGCTCGATCGTGCTGCCTGAACCGAATATCACCAACGGCCGACTCAAGGCCGGCAGTGGCGCGCTGTACAACAGCACGGTGGTCTTCGGTCGCGATGGCGCCCCGCTCGGCCAGCCACAGCGGCAGATGCGCCCGATCTTCGATCAGGACGAACCATCCGGCACTCGCGCAGCTTCCCGAATCAATGTGATCGACACCCCGGCCGGACGCCTCGGCGTGTTGATCGGCAGCGACAGTTGGTATCCGGACAACTACCGCAAACTCGACGAGCAAGGCGCGCAGCTGATCGCGGTGCCCGCGTTCGTCGTCGGTCATGGCGTCTGGGATCAACCGTGGAAGGGTTACAAGGGCTTGAGCGTGCCGGACTCGGTCAGCCTGAAACCGGGAGCCGTCAGTGAAGGCCAGGCCTGGCACCAACTGACCCTGAGCGCGCAACCGCCGGCCAGCAAGGCACTGGCCGGCATGAGTGTGTTCCTGCGCGGGCAGTTCTGGGACAAACCGAGTTCCGGGCAAAGCTTCCTCAGCAGCAACGGCCAGCAATTCGCCGACAGCGAAGCCCGCGGCGCGCGCCTGCTGAACCTCTGGTTGTAACCCGTGAAACCGCTGCCGATGCGCCTCGGGGATCTGTCGGTGGGCTTCGTCCACAGCCTGGCCGACGCCGTGCGCAGCCATGACGTCGATCCGCTGCCATTGCTCGAACAGTACGGTTTGGACACCGCACGACTGGCCGAAGCCGGCGCCCGCCTGTCGATCCCGCGCTACATGCGCCTGGGGCATGGCGCGATCCAGCTGACCGGCGATCCGGCATTGGGTTTGCGCATGGGCCGGCTCAGTCGCCTGAGTCAGGCCGGGCTGGCCGGTGTGACCGCCGCGCAGGCGCCGACGGTGCGCGAAGCCGCTCGCTGCCTGACTCGCTTCGAACCGTTGTACGGCTCCAACTATCGTGGCCAGTCGAGTTTCCACGAGGACGCCAGCGGTGCGTGGCTGCGCTTCTACTCGATCAGCCCGTACAACGCCTACAACCGCTTTGTGGTGGATTCGATCATTGCCGGCTGGCTGCATCAGCTGTCGAGCGTCAGCCCCGAGCCCATGCGCGCCGAACGGATCGAGATCGAATTCGACAGCCCGGATTATCGCGACGCCTATGCGGTGCTCGGCGAATGCCCGATCCAGTTCGGCGCTGAACACAATCAACTGCGCCTGAGCCTCACCAGCCTGGCCCAACGCAACCCGGAGCATTGCCCCAGCACCTGGAAACATTTGCTCGGTCTGTGTGAACGGGAACTCGAGCAATTGACCCGCACCCGCAGCCTGCGCGAACGCATCACGCAATTGCTCGGGCCGTTGCTCAATGGTGGCCGGGAACCCGACCTGGAAGAAGTGGCGGCACGCCTGAAGCTGCCGACCTGGACGTTACGGCGAAAGCTGGCCGAGGAAGGCACGCAGTTTCGCGCGATCCTCAATGACACCCGCCGTGATCTGGCAATGACCTACATCCGCGACACCGAACTGGCATTCGGTGAAATTGCCTACCTGCTGGGCTTTGCCTCGGCCGAAGCTTTCCAGCGCGCCTTCAAGCGCTGGAACGGCCAGACACCGGGCGAATTTCGCCGCAGTCACCGCAAGACAGGCTGACGCCTTACAGCTCGGTGGCGTCTTCCGCAGGCTCTGGTGAATCCAGCTCAAAGGCCTGGAATTCAAGCAGTTCTTCTTGATAGTCATCCATTGCGTAATCCCCCTACTACTTGCTTGAAATGGCCTGGAACAAATGACCAGTGCCTCGAGCATAAAGTGCCCGTGTGAAGGAAAAATGAAACACGGCCTTCATGAAATAAACGTAGCAGGCGGTCAGGAATTTATCGCGGGAAATTTTTCGACGGGGCTTGCAGGAAGAAGCTCAAGGGAGACAACAAAACGCCACGCGTCCGACAGGGGTCGGAGGCGTGGCGTGAAGTTCACTGCCCGGAGGCAGGCATGGCCGGGATCGGCTCGGAGGGCGGCGGTATATCCGTCGGATTGGCCGGTGGCGTGATGGTTTCCGTGGCGGGCGCAGGCTCGGTAACCGGTGCCGGGGTAATCGGCGCCGCTTCCGCTGGCGGCGCTACCGGCTCGGAACTGGCAGGGGTCGCTTCTGCAGGCGCTGGCGTCGGTGCTGCAGCGGGCTCGGCGGCCGGTGCTGGGGCCGGTTCAGCCGCTGGGGCTGGAGCCAACGGAGCCGGTGCCGCTTTAGCCTCCGGCACACCCAGGTCGGTCTTCGGTTTTTCGGTGATGTGCGCGGCCTTCTTCGCGTCAGCCGGCAGGAACAGCTCGACCAGCGTGAAGAAACGCTCGTAGAACTTCTGCGACGACACGGTTTCGCTGGCCACCTTGACCATCGAATCGTCAGACGAGCCGATCGGCATCGAGACCGAGCCCAACACGCCAACCCCGAGGCTGGCCGAGTTGTTGGTCTTCTTCAGCGCGTAGCGGTCCTGCAGGGCGTTGGCGAACACGGTGGCGTGATGGCCGGCGCTGCCATCATCGGCGCATACCACGTTGAAGCTGATCTCCAGGTGGGTTTCACCGGTCTGCTGGAAGCTCTTGTGCCCACTGACCAGTTTCGGGTCATTGCTGGTAATGATGTAGCCCTGGCTGAGCAACGCTCGGCGGGCCGCTTCGCAACTGGCGGTGTCGGTCACCGGGTAATTGCGCGAAAAGGTGCCGGAGTCGTCGAAATTCTCATGCTCGTAGATGGGCTTGTCCTTGGAGCAGCCGGCAGCGGCGGTCAGCAACAACGCCAACCCGATGAAACGCACGGGAATAGAATTCAACATTAAACATCCTGAGGGAAAACGGTCCGGGGCGTATTGTGCAACAGATCGCTGCCCCGCGGCGTATGGATTAGTGTCTTAAAACAGTTACAACTCTATCGACCTTCAGTGGCAGGAAAAAGTCGCGCCGATAAATGATCGATGAACACCCGCAACTTGGCGGTTGCATGCCGGCTCGACGGCCACAGCACCCAGAACTGTCCGACGTGCTCCAGATGCTCATCCAGCACGCGCTGCAGGCGGCCTTGCTGCTGCGCCTCGAAGATCATGAAGTCCGGCAGACAAGCGATGCCCATGCCCGCCAGCGCTGCATGCCGCACGGCTTCGATCGACGTACTGACCAGGCGTGTCGGCAAGGTCGGTTCGGGCGCGCCCTCCTCGCGTTTGAGCGGCCAGGGCTCCAGTTTGCCGGTGGCGTGAAACGTATGGCGCAGGCAGGCGTGCTCCGCCAGATCGGCCGGGGTCAGCGGTTCGCCGCGCTCGCGCAGGTACGCGGGGCAGGCCACCAGCACCATATGAAACTCGCCCAACGGTCGTGCCATCAGTCGCGAGTCTCGCGGTTTCCCCGTTCGAATCACTGCGTCGAAACCTTCTTCAACCACATCAACCATGCGATCGGTCAGGTCCAGATCCAGTTCGATCTGCGGGTACAGCGCCATGAACTCGTTCATGACCGGCATCACCAGGTCATGCACCTGGGGCAGGCTGACCCGTAACTTGCCGTGAGGCGCCGCTGCGGCATCGCACAGTTCAAATTCCGCCGCCTCCACTTCGGCGAGGATCTTGCGGCAACGTTCAAGAAACAGCGCGCCTTCACTGGTCAGCGTGATGCTGCGAGTGGTGCGGTGAAACAACCGCACATTGAGTCGTGCCTCCAGTCGGGCAATGCTTTTGCCGACCGCCGACGAAGACACGCCCTGCAGGCGGCCGGCCTCGGTAAAGCTGCGGGTTTCCGCCACCTGCACAAACACTGAAATACTGCCCAGGCTGTCCATTCATCCCTCCCTGATTCACGACATTCTTGTCCGAGATGTTCGGAACCCTAACCTGTTTTTCCCGAATGTGCAGCGCCCTACCCTATGGCCTTCGTCTCCTTTGGCAAAATGGAAACCCGCCCATGAACGATGCGCCACTCACTTCCTCCACGCTCGCCGGCACCGTCGAACCCGCAGAACGATTACCGCTGGGCGCACTGCTCGCACTGGCCACCGCCGGGTTCATCACCGTGTTGACCGAGGCGATGCCTGCCGGCCTGCTGCCGCAGATGAGCGCAGGGCTCGATGTTTCTCAGGCACTGATCGGGCAACTGGTCACGCTGTACGCGATCGGTTCGATGCTGGCGGCGATTCCGCTCACCATTGCCACCCGAGGGTGGCGTCGACGCCCGCTGCTGCTGGCGGCCATTGGTGGGTTTGCCATCGCCAACAGCATCACCGCGCTGTCGGAGCTGTACTGGCTGACACTGATTGCACGTTTGATCGCAGGCGTGTTCGCCGGGCTGCTGTGGGCTTTGCTGGCGGGGTACGCGAGTCGGATGGTGGCACCCCACTTACAAGGCCGGGCGATTACGGTGGCCATGCTCGGGGCGCCGCTTGCGCTGTCGCTGGGCATTCCGGCCGGGACGCTGCTGGGTACGGCAGTCGGCTGGCGCCTGAGCTTCGCGATCATGACCGGGCTGACCGTGCTGCTGGTGATCTGGGTGCGCTGGCAAGTGCCGGACTTTGCCGGTGAGCGCGCCGGTAAACGCCTGCCACTGCGTCAGGTGTTTACCTTGCCGGGCGTGCGATCCGTGCTGTTCGTGACCCTGTCCTACGTCGTCGCGCACAACCTGTTGTATACCTATATCGCACCCTTTCTGCAGCCTTCGGGGCTTGGCGGAGAAATCGACCGAGTGTTGTTGGTGTTTGGCTTGGCGTCGGTACTGAGCCTATGGATCGTCGGCAGCCTGATTGATCGCTGGCTGCGTCAGCTGGTATTGGTCAGCGGCTTGTTGTTCCTGCTGTCGGCGATCGTACTGGGCTTGTGGCGCGAATGGCCGGGCGTGGTCTACACCGCCACCGCCGTCTGGGGGCTGGCATTCGGCGCGATGCCCTCGCTGTTGCAGACGGCCCTGGCGAAAACCGCCAGGGAGGCTGCCGACACCGCGCAATCAATGCTGGTGACGCTGTGGAATGTCGGCATTGCCGGTGGCGGACTTGTCGGAGGCCTGCTGCTGAACAACCTGGGCGTCGGAAGTTACCCATGGATTGTCGCGGGTCTGTTGCTGCTGACCCTTTATGCGACCGTCAATGCCCGAAGCCATGGTTTCCCGAACGCCGGATAACGCGCACAAAAAAGCCCCGGATTTTCATCCGGGGCTCGGGTCTTGCGGCTCAGCCAGGCATCAGAAACGCTTGATGTCGGCTTCGGCTTCCAGCTGCTTGCGATACGCCGCGAAGTCCTGCTGCCCCACACGCGAGGCGAGGAAGCGACGATATTGCGCTTTCTCTTCATCGGTCGGAGCCGCCGCTTCGTTCACGCCATTAAGGCGCACGATGGTCAGGCTACCGTCCGCCAGCGTCACGCTGGTGAAGGTCGGCTTGTCCTTGGCGGCCGGTTTCGGCATGCGGAACAACGCTTGCAGCACCGCTGGATCAACGCCTTCCTGAGCGCGGTTCGCCGCTTCAGTGACTTTCCAGCTCTGACCGTCCACCGCCTTGTCCAGCGGGGTCTTGCCATCACGCAGACTGGCGATCAGTTGCTCCGCCTTGGTTTTGGCAGCCGCGCTGGCGTGCTCTTTGGTCAACTGGGTGCGAATGGCAGCGGCCACGCTTTCCAGCGGCAATTGAGTCGGCTTGAGGTGCTCCTTGGCGCGCAGCACGATCACGGTTTCCGGATCCAGCTCGATGGCGGTGCTGTTGGCACCCTCTTCCAGCACCTCAGTGCTGAACGCGGCAGTCACCACGGCACGGTTGGCTGCAACGCCTTCGCCACCTTCACGGCCGAACGGCTTGGAGGTGTGCACGGTCAGCTTCAGATCCTGCGCCGGCTGGGCCAGGTCGGATGCTTCGAACGAAGAGTCTTCCAGTTGCTTGGTCGCCTCGACGAAACGCTGCTCGACTTGCTGGGTTTTCAGCTCGCGGGTCAGCTTGTCCTTCAGGCTGGCCAGAGTCGGCACTTCAGGCGCCTCGACACCCAGCAGCTTGATCAGATGGAAACCGAAGTCGGTGCGAACCGGCTCGGAAACCTGATCCTTGTTCAGCGAATACAGGGCTTTCTCAAAGGCTGGATCGTAAACGCCAGGACCGGCATAACCGAGGTCACCGCCGTTGTTGGCCGAACCCGGATCCTGCGAGAACTCCTTGGCCAGCGCTTCGAATTTCTCGCCCTTGGCCAGACGCGCCTGGACTTCTTCGATCTTCGCCTTGGCCTGGGCTTCGGTGGTTTTGTCGTTGACTTCGATCAAAATGTGCGCCGCACGACGCTGTTCCGACAGGTTGGCGATCTCTTTCTGATACGCCGCCTGCAGGTCTTCGTCCTTTACGGCGACCTGATCGAAGAACGATGCCTTCTTCAACTCCAGGTAATCGATGACCACTTGATCCGGGGTCATGAACTCCTTGGCGTGCTCGTCGTAGTAAGCCTTGACCTCGTCATCGGTCAGCTTCACGGCCGAAGGGTCAGCCTTGATGTTCAGCGTGGCGAAGTCGCGGGTCTGTTTTTCCAGACGGGCGAAGGCCAGCACCTGAGCATCGGTCACGAAACCGCTGCCCGCCACACCGGCGCGCAGTTGGCCGATCAGCATTTCCTGAGCCAGCATCTGGCGGAACTGCATGCGGCTGTAGCCCAGTTGACGGATCACCTGATCGAAACGGTCGGAGCTGAACTTGCCGTCGACCTGGAATTCAGGCGTCTGCAGGATCACTTGGTCCAGGGCCGCTTCGGAGAAAGCGAATTTCGATTGTTCCGCGCCTTGCAGCAGCAGCTTGCGATCGATCAGACCCTTGAGGGCCGATTCGCGCAGCATTTTTTCGTCCAGCAAGGAAGCGTCGAAGTCCTTGCCCAGTTGTTGCATCAGCTGACGGCGTTGCATATCCACCGCCTGGCTCAGCTCGTTCTGGCTGATTTCTTCACCGTTGACCTTGGCCGCCTCATTCTTGTGAGTCGTGGCCTGGAAAATGGCGTCGAAACCGGTCAGAGCCATCAGTGCAACGATGACCCCGATAATGGTCTTGGCAATCCAGCCTTGTGAATTGTCCCTGATATTCTGCAGCATGCGTCCCCCAGAAACGGTTGAACTTCAAAATTAGGCAACCGTGGAGCGTGGGTAGAATCCGGATAGAAGAAAGGCGCATCCGAGGATGCGCCTTCTCGTAACTGGCGGAGCGGACAGGGCTCGAACCCTCGATCCCGGTGTGACAGGCAGCTATTCCCACCGCCTGCTCTACCGCTCCGCTGCCAAGTCAGGCATAACCCCGACCCGGATGGGTAAAAACCTGAATCAAACTTAGTTGACGGCTTCTTTCAGGGCTTTACCGGCTTTGAAACCTGGTTTTTTGGCTGCCGCGATTTCCAGAGTCTTGCCGGTCTGTGGGTTACGACCGATGCGAGCTGGACGATCAGTCACGGAGAAAGTACCGAAACCAACCAGAACAACGGAGTCGCCAGCCTTGAGAGCGCCAGTGACGGATTCGATTACAGCGTCCAGCGCACGGCCAGCAGCAGCTTTCGGGATATCAGCGGATGCAGCGATAGCATCAATCAGTTCCGACTTGTTCACTCTAAGTCCCCTTATATCTATTTGAGTATGATTCTAAGTTTTTTGGTGAAAGCAAAAACGAGTGCTGAATGGCCTACAGACACTTAAGAGCCGCTTTATAACAAGGGCTCTAAAAAGCTGTCAAGGAAGCCCCCCAGGCAAAAGCGTATTAATGCGTGCTAATTCTTTCCTTAGAGTCAGACTCACGTTTTTCGTCCTTGGCAACTATCTCCGGAGCCACATCCGGCAAGGGCTCCGGCGCGTATTGCAGCGCAATTTGCAGGACTTCGTCAATCCATTTAACCGGTTTGATCTGCAGATCCTGCTTGATATTGTCAGGAATCTCCTTCAGATCACGCACGTTCTCTTCCGGAATAATCACTGTCTTGATTCCGCCACGGTGAG
This sequence comes from Pseudomonas sp. NFIX49, assembly GCF_900115915.1. Classification (NCBI taxonomy): domain Bacteria; kingdom Pseudomonadati; phylum Pseudomonadota; class Gammaproteobacteria; order Pseudomonadales; family Pseudomonadaceae; genus Pseudomonas; species Pseudomonas sp. NFIX49. The sequence goes on from NZ_FOYE01000008.1 coordinate 128,822, forward strand.
CGGCCAGCAGTTTTTCCTTCAGACCGCCAATGGCGAGAACTTGACCACGCAGGGTGATCTCGCCGGTCATGGCGACATCGGCGCGCACAGGAATACCCGTCAAAGCCGACACCAGTGCGGTACACATGCCTACACCAGCGCTCGGGCCGTCTTTCGGCGTAGCGCCTTCCGGCATGTGGATGTGCGTGTCGCGCTTCTCGTGGAAGTCCAGGGGGATGCCCAGACTCTTGGCACGGCTGCGCACAACGGTCAGGGCCGCAGTGATCGATTCGACCATTACGTCACCCAGCGAACCGGTCTTGATCAGTTGACCTTTGCCCGGCACCACAGCGGCTTCGATGGTCAGCAGTTCGCCGCCCACCTGAGTCCAGGCCAGGCCGGTGACTTGTCCGATCTGATCCTGCTGCTCGGCCAGACCGTAGCGGAACTTGCGAACGCCGAGAAAATGTTCCAGCAGATCAGCTGTCACTTTTACCGAGAAGCGTTTTTCCAGCGCGTGCTCTTTGACCGCCTTGCGGCAGACCTTGGCAATCTGCCGCTCGAGGCCACGCACACCGGCTTCGCGGGTGTAGTAACGGATGATGTCGCGGATCGCTTCTTCGTCGAATTCCAGCTCGCCCTTCTTCAGGCCGTTGGCTGCAACCTGTTTGGGCGACAGGTACTTGACCGCAATGTTGATCTTCTCGTCTTCGGTGTAGCCCGGCAGACGGATGACTTCCATCCGGTCCAGCAGCGCCGGTGGAATGTTCATCGAGTTCGAGGTGCACAGGAACATCACATCCGAGAGGTCGTAATCGACTTCCAGATAGTGATCGTTGAAGTTGTGGTTCTGTTCTGGATCAAGCACTTCCAGCAATGCCGACGCCGGGTCGCCACGCATGTCGCTGCCCATTTTGTCGATTTCATCGAGCAGGAACAGCGGGTTGCGGACACCCACTTTTGTCATCTTTTGAATCAATCTTCCTGGCATCGAACCGATGTAGGTCCGACGGTGACCACGGATTTCCGCTTCGTCACGCACGCCACCGAGGGCCATACGCACGAATTTGCGGTTGGTGGCATGGGCGATCGACTCGGCCAGCGAGGTTTTACCCACGCCCGGAGGACCGACCAGGCACAACACCGGGCCACGGATTTTCTTCACGCGCTTTTGCACGGCGAGGTATTCAAGGATGCGTTCCTTGACCTCTTCGAGGCCGTAGTGATCGGCGTCGAGAATGTCTTCGGCACGGGCCAGGTCCAGACGTACCTTGCTCTGGGCCTTCCACGGCACTTGAACCAGCCAGTCGATGTACGAGCGCACCACGGTGGCTTCAGCGGACATCGGCGACATTTGCTTGAGCTTGTTCAGCTCGGCAGTGGCCTTGGCCAGCGCGTCTTTCGGCAGACCGGCAGCGTCGATGCGCTTCTTCAGGTCTTCGATTTCGTTGTGGCCTTCGTCGCTGTCGCCGAGTTCTTTCTGAATGGCCTTCATCTGCTCATTCAGGTAGTACTCGCGCTGACTGCGCTCCATTTGCTTTTTGACGCGGCCACGAATGCGTTTTTCGACTTGCAGCAGGTCGATCTCGGCGTCCAGCAAGGCCAGAACGTGCTCGACCCGGGCCGACAAATCGATGATTTCGAGGATTTCCTGCTTCTGCTCGATCTTCAGCGCCATGTGCGCAGCCATGGTGTCTACCAGGCGGCCAGGCTCGTCGATGCTGTTGAGAGACGACAGGACTTCAGCCGGGACTTTTTTGCCCAACTGCACATATTGTTCGAACTGCGACAGCAGGCTGCGCACAAACACTTCGGATTCGCGCTCGGCGGCGTCGACTTCGTCGATCAGCGACACTTCGGCACGGCAGTGGCCATCGACTTCGCTGAAGCGCTCGACAGCGCCACGCTGCTCGCCTTCGACCAGAACCTTGACGGTGCCGTCCGGCAGCTTCAGCAGCTGCAGAACGGTGGCGATAGTACCTACGCGATAGAGAGCTTCTTCACCGGGATCGTCGTCAGCCGGGTTTCTCTGGGCCAGCAGCAGGATCTGCTTGTCACCCGTCATCGCGGCCTCGAGGGCTTCGATGGATTTCTCGCGCCCCACGAACAGCGGGATAACCATGTGCGGATACACAACGACATCACGCAATGGCAGGAGAGGCAATTCGATGGTGGTCTTCATGATTTCGCCTCTACGGCGGCCATATGGCCGTAATCAGATGGAATTAAGCTTGAAACCAAGATGGGGGTTGCCTTGAAAAAAAACAAGCGCAAAGCGGATGTAAAAAACGACATAAAAAAAAGAGGCCCGAAGGCCCCTTCCTTGTTCCGGCAGGCTGGGCGCTTACGCGTCCGGCGCCGCCTTGGCAGCCGGCTCACTGTTTTCGTAGATATACAGTGGCTTGGACTTGCCTTCGATCACGCTTTCATCGATCACGACTTTGCTCACCTCGGACTGCGAGGGGATTTCATACATCGTGTCGAGCAGTACACCTTCGAGAATCGAACGCAGGCCACGGGCACCGGTTTTACGCTCCAGGGCACGCTTGGCGACCGATTTCAGCGCGTCGGAACGGAATTCCAGATCCACGCCTTCCATCTCGAACAGCTTGGCATACTGTTTGGTCAGGGCATTTTTCGGCTCGGTGAGAATCTGCATCAAAGCAGCCTCATCCAGCTCGTCCAGCGTCGCAAGAACCGGCAGACGACCGACGAATTCCGGGATCAGACCGAACTTGACCAGATCGTCAGGCTCGACTTCACGCAGGGATTCACCGACTTTCTTGCCTTCTTCCTTGCTGCGCACTTCTGCGTTGAATCCGATACCACCCTTGGTGGAACGGTTCTGAATGACCTTCTCCAGACCGGAGAACGCACCACCGCAGATGAACAGAATGTTACGGGTATCAACCTGAAGAAATTCCTGCTGCGGATGCTTGCGGCCACCTTGCGGCGGAACGGAAGCGACCGTGCCTTCGATCAGTTTGAGCAAGGCCTGCTGCACGCCTTCACCGGAAACGTCCCGGGTGATCGACGGGTTGTCGGACTTGCGCGAAATCTTGTCGATTTCGTCGATGTAGACAATACCCATCTGGGCTTTCTCTACGTCGTAATCGCACTTCTGCAGCAGCTTCTGAATGATGTTCTCGACGTCCTCACCCACATAACCGGCCTCGGTGAGGGTGGTTGCGTCGGCGATGGTGAACGGAACGTTCAGCAAGCGGGCCAGGGTTTCGGCCAGCAGGGTTTTACCGGAGCCTGTCGGGCCGATCAGCAGGATGTTGCTCTTGCCGAGTTCGACGTCGTCAGCCTTTTTGTCACGCTGGTTCAGACGCTTGTAGTGGTTGTACACCGCTACTGCCAGAACCTTCTTGGCACGTTCCTGACCAATGACATATTGATCAAGGATGCCGCTGATTTCTTTAGGCGAAGGCAATTTATGCGCGCTGCTTTCGGCCTGTGCTTCCTGCACCTCCTCACGGATGATGTCATTGCACAGGTCGACGCACTCGTCGCAGATAAAGACCGAGGGGCCGGCAATCAATTTGCGTACTTCATGCTGGCTTTTGCCACAGAAGGAGCAATAGAGCAGCTTGCCGTTGTCCTCGCCGTTGCGGGTGTCAGTCATTCGTTCGATCCAAATCCGATAGGCTTGCAACACAAGATGAAGGCTATTGCGGGCTTTTTCAAGCCCGCCGCTGATCAGACGCGCCGACCAAGCCTATTTTGAGCTGCTTATTTTTAAGCTGGGCGCTGGTTGATCACTTCGTCGATCAGACCGTATTCCTTCGCAGCTTCTGCACTCATGAAGTTGTCGCGGTTGGTGTCGCGCTCGATTTCTTCAAGCGTACGGCCGCTGTGCTTGGCCATCAGCGTGTTCAGACGCTCGCGGATGAAGAGGATTTCCTTGGCATGGATTTCGATGTCCGATGCCTGGCCCTGGAAACCGCCCAGTGGCTGGTGAATCATCACGCGCGAGTTCGGCAGGCAGAAACGCTTGCCAGGTGCACCGGCCGTCAGCAGGAATGCGCCCATGCTGCACGCCTGACCGATACAGGTAGTCGATACGTTTGGCTTGATGAACTGCATGGTGTCGTAGATCGACATGCCCGCTGTCACCGAACCGCCCGGGGAGTTGATATAAAGATGGATGTCCTTGTCCGGGTTTTCCGCTTCAAGGAACAGCAATTGCGCGCAAATCAGGTTGGCCATGTAGTCCTCTACCGGACCCACCAGAAAGATCACTCGTTCCTTGAGAAGACGCGAGTAGATGTCATAGGCGCGCTCGCCACGAGCAGATTGCTCGACAACCATCGGGACCAGGCCGCCGGCGGCCTGGATATCAGAGTTCTGCTGAATATAGGAATTACGGAACATGCTCTGCAGTCACTCCCAAATAGTCATGTCTTGAATACGCATAAGCCAGCTCGAAGGCTGGCTTATGGTGTGTGCTTCTAACGCAAAAACAATCAGTCGGCTTTTGGAGCTTCTACCGGCTTGACCGCTTCTTCGTAAGAGACCGATTTGTCGGTCACGCTAGCTTTCTGCAGAACAGTATCCACAACTTGTTCTTCCAGCACAACCGAACGAACTTCGTTCAGTTGCTGGTCGTTCTTGTAGTACCAGGACACGACCTGCTCAGGCTCTTGGTAAGCCGAAGCCATTTCCTGAATCATTTCGCGAACGCGGGCTTCGTCTGGCTTCAGGTCGAACTGCTTGACCACTTCAGCCACGATCAGACCCAGGACAACGCGACGCTTGGCTTGTTCTTCGAACAGCTCGGCCGGCAGTTGGTCTGGCTTGATGTTGCCACCGAACTGCTGAACAGCCTGCACGCGCAGACGGTCAACTTCGTTGGACAGCAGAGCCTTGGGCACTTCGATCGGGTTGGTGGCCAGCAGACCGTCCATGACCTGATTCTTGACCTTGGATTTGATCGCCTGACGCAGTTCACGCTCCATGTTCTTGCGAACTTCGGTGCGGAAACCGTCGATGCCGCTTTCCTTGATGCCGAATTGAGCGAAGAACTCTTCGTTCAGCTCTGGCAGCTTTGGCTCGGAAACGGTGTTTACAGTCACGGTGAACTCGGCGGTTTTGCCAGCCAGGTCCAGGTTCTGATAGTCCTCTGGGAAGGTCAGGTTCAGAACGCGCTCTTCGCCGGCTTTAGCGCCTACCAGGCCTTCTTCGAAGCCAGGGATCATGCGACCGGAACCCAGTACCAGCTGAGTGCCCTTGGCGGAACCGCCAGCGAACACTTCGCCGTCAACCTTGCCAACGAAATCGATGTTCAGCTGGTCTTCGTTCTGGGCAGCGCGATCGGCCACTTCGAAACGGGTGTTCTGCTTGCGCAGGATGTCCAGCATCTTGTCCAGATCGGCGTCAGCCACGTCAGCGCTCAGGCGCTCGACGGTGATGCCTTCGAAGCCGGCAACGGTGAACTCAGGGAACACTTCGAATACGGCTACGTATTCCAGGTCCTTGCCAGCCTCGAGCGATTTTGGCTCGATCGATGGCGAACCGGCCGGGTTCAGCTTCTGCTCAACCACAGCTTCGTAGAAGGAGGACTGGATCACGTCGCCGATTGCTTCCTGGCGCGCATCAGCACCGAAACGGCGCTTGATTTCGCTCATTGGCACCTTGCCAACACGGAAGCCAGCAATCTTGGCCTTTTTGGCAGTCTGCTGCAGACGCTTGTTGACCTGAGTCTCGATGCGCTCAGCCGGCACGGTGATGCTCATGCGGCGCTCAAGAGCAGTAGTATTTTCAACAGAAACTTGCATGGATATTCCTCGTTGCACAGACGTTAGCCGGCCGTTTCCGACCCAAGAATCAAGGGCAAGCATTCTAGTAGGTCAAACTCAAGAAGTCACCCTACTGAAAACGGGTAAAAAACAGCAGGCCATTTGAAGGCGGGGACAAACGGTTGCGCCTCGCCCTGTTAGCAAATACAGCCAATTCAAGCCAGGGCTCTGCGCCAACCTCTTCTATATATAGAGGCGGTTGAATCATCTCCCTGACAGCCGACCTCGCAAGCAAGGACGGCGGGCAGCGCAGCATCATCGAGCAACATTAATACGACGAAGCACCCTGCCCTGCGACCCGAAACCTGCAGCCGCGAAAATCCGAAACCGTAAAACAAAAAAGGCGCCAGACTGTTAAATCTGGCGCCTTTCGGAATATGGGGTGGACGATGGGGATCGAACCCACGACAACGGGAGTCACAATCCCGTGCTCTACCAACTGAGCTACGCCCACCATATTGCGTGTCAAAGAAGCCAAACAACTTCTTTGTAGAACTTCACCCGGCCAACGGCATGAATGAAGCTTTGATTGGTGCGGATGAAGAGACTCGAACTCTTACGCCTCGCGGCGCTGGAACCTAAATCCAGTGTGTCTACCAATTCCACCACATCCGCAGATGAAGCTTTTAAAGCAAAGGCGCCAGACTGTTACATCTGGCGCCTTTCGAAATATGGGGTGGACGATGGGGATCGAACCCACGACAACGGGAGTCACAATCCCGTGCTCTACCAACTGAGCTACGCCCACCATATCGCGCTACTTGTGCCAATGCTGCCTAATGGCGCACCCGGCAGGACTCGAACCTGCGACCATCCGCTTAGAAGGCGGATGCTCTATCCAGCTGAGCTACGGGCGCCTTGTTAGCTGTACCCTTGGAGGACTACAAACTAAGTGCTTTCCAGTCTCGCAAAACGTTGATTTAGCTCGACCTTCTTAACCAGTGCTAGGCTGTGCCCGACAAGTGCGACGAATAGTATAGAGCGACCCGAAGGTCGTCAAATCCTTTTTAAAAAAAATTCATTTAATTAAAGGGCTTAGGGGAATTTGCTGACCAAGCGCCTTTGCCCTCACCGTTTGACATGCGAGAATGCGTTCTCTTTTTTTCCCCTCTCGATGGTTAATCACGCGCAATGACTGCACAACTAATCGACGGCAAATCGATCGCCGCCAGCCTGCGCCAGCAGATCGCCCAACGGGTTGCCGAACGTCGCCAGCAAGGTCTGCGCACGCCAGGCCTCGCGGTGATCCTGGTCGGCAGCGATCCTGCCTCTCAGGTTTATGTCTCGCACAAGCGTAAAGACTGTGAAGAGGTCGGCTTCCTCTCTCAAGCGTACGACCTGCCTTCCGAAACCACTCAGGAAGCACTGACCGATCTGATCGATCGACTGAACGACGATCCGGCAATCGACGGCGTTCTGCTTCAACTTCCTCTGCCAGAGCACCTGGACGCTTCCAAACTGCTGGAGCGCATCCGCCCGGACAAGGATGTCGACGGTTTCCATCCTTATAACGTCGGTCGTCTGGCCCAGCGCATTCCGCTGCTGCGTCCGTGCACCCCGAAAGGCATCATGACCCTGCTGGAAAGCACCGGTGCCGATCTGTACGGGATGGACGCGGTGGTTGTTGGCGCATCCAACATCGTCGGTCGTCCGATGGCGATGGAGCTGCTGCTGGCCGGTTGCACCGTAACCGTTACCCACCGCTTCACCAAGGATCTGGCCGGCCACGTCGGCCGCGCCGATCTGGTGGTCGTGGCCGCCGGCAAGCCGGGCCTGGTCAAGGGCGAGTGGATCAAGGAAGGCGCGATCGTGATCGACGTCGGCATCAACCGCCAGGAAGACGGCAAACTGGTGGGTGATGTGGTCTACGAGACCGCCCTGCCCCGCGCCGGCTGGATTACTCCGGTACCCGGCGGCGTCGGCCCGATGACCCGCGCCTGCCTGCTTGAGAACACGCTCTACGCGGCAGAAACCCTGCACGCCTGAGTCGCGTTTTCCGCGCTCCGAGAACCCCGCCTTGCGCGGGGTTTTTCATGCCCTCGAAAAAACCTTTACCGTTCGCCGGAAACCCCTATTTTTACAGGGCTTTTCACGACTTTTTCATGCCTGGCGGACAACCATCGACAGTTCTTCAACCATACTCCTACAATGCGTCGTTTTTACGACACAGGCCGTTACAAAGAACGGCATTTCCAACCTTCATGAGTTCGCCCGCGTGAATATTCGTCTGTCCATCCTGAGCCTGGTTTTTGCATTTTCAGGCACGCTCCTCACGCCAACGGTCAACGCCGCCGAAACCACCGCTGCCCCTCGAGACGCCTCGCAATTGAAGATTGCCTCCGGCAGCGCCCTGCTGATGGATCTGCAGACCAACAAAGTCATTTATTCCAGCAACCCGGACGTGGTGGTGCCCATCGCTTCCGTGAGCAAATTGATGACCGGTTTGGTAGTGGTCGAAGCACACCAGAACATGGACGAATGGATTGACGTCGACATCAGCCACACGCCGGAAATGAAAGGCGTGTTTTCCCGCGTCAAGCTGCGCAGCGAACTGCCCCGCCGGGAGATGCTGCTGATTGCCCTGATGTCCTCGGAAAACCGCGCCGCCGCCAGCCTGGCCCACCACTATCCGGGTGGTTACGCGGCATTCATCGCCGCAATGAACGCCAAGGCCAAGGCGCTGGGCATGACCAGCACGCACTTTGTCGAACCCACCGGCCTGTCCGAGCGCAACGTCTCCACCGCCCGCGACCTGAGCAAGTTGCTGGTGGCTGCGCATAAACAGCCGCTGCTCATCGAGCTGACCACCACCAAGGAAAAGACCGTTTCGTTCCGTAAACCCAATTACACCCTGGGTTTCCGCAACACCGATCACCTGGTCAACAAGGCCGACTGGGATATCCGCATCACCAAAACCGGTTTCACCAACCCTGCCGGTCACTGTCTGGTGCTGGTGACCCGCATGGCCAACCGTCCGGTTGCCCTGGTGATTCTCGACGCGTTCGGCAAATACACTCACTTCGCCGATGCCAGCCGCATCCGCAGCTGGGTGGAAACCGGCAAGAGTGCCAACGTCCCAGCCGTGGCTCAGCAATACAAGGCCGACAAAAACCTCAAGAGTCGCCAGAGCGGCGTGATCGAAGCGTCCAAGTAATCCGTCCCCCATGAAAAAGCCCCGAATCGTCGGGGCTTTTTCATTTATGCACTCAGTCGTTTGGCAACGGCATCTTGTCGTCATCGGGAATGCCGTCACCGGCACTCGGGTCGCGCGAATGCTCTGGCGTGACCACCGCTGGACGCGCCAGCGGATCCCGCATGGGGCTGTCTGGATCCAGCACCGGATCAACTTCCGGCTCAGGCGTGGTGGGCACACTGTCAGGTTTGTGGTCGTCGAAACTCGAATCGGTACTCATACGCACCTCGCTTCAAGGCTTGAGATCAGCCAAGGGATCGTAAGGCTTGGCCGGACGCTTGGGATCGTCGCCCGGCTGCACATCCTTCGGCGCCTTCGCCGGGCCAATGGGATCGACTTGCGGATCGTCCAGATCAGGCGAGTCCGGATCAAAGCCCAGGTCGTCGCCGCTGCCATGCTCGGAAGAATGCGGCCCAGTGGGTGAAGTTGGAATTGCCATGTTCGCCTCCTGATACTGGCCCGAAAAACACGGGACGCTACAGTTCAGAAGCGCATCCTCCATCAGGGTGCCCGACAGGCGACGAACGGAACCTCAATGCGCCGCCAGCGCCTTCCTCGCCTGCGCCGCTTCCCGCTCCTGCCCGGCTTGCGCCAGTGCGTCGGCAGCCTTGAGCCAGCGCTGTTGATCGACCGCCGCCGGAATCTGCGTCGGCTTCTGGATCAACACTGCCCAGCCGCCGGATTTTTCCAGGGCCGACTCGAACGAGCTGAAGCTCATCAATTCACGGCGATTCATCCCGGCGCGCAGCAGCACCTTCTGCTTCAAGCGATCGTAGCCGGACAGGATCGCGTAACGCGGCTCAGCCCAAAACGCCGAACCCTCGCTGAAACGCACCATCACCGGATACCCGGCCGCCACCTGAGTCAGCAGCGCCGGCAGATTGCTGTCCAGCGGATACACGACCATGCCGTATTCACGGGCCAGACTCTGCAGATTCTGTTGCAACTTGTCCTCGGCGCCCGGCAAGTGCAGCGGCTTTTCCAGCAGACCCGGCGTGATCACGATGCCCTGCTGCGACAGCAGGCTGGCCAGCACTTGCGGCCCGCTTTGATAGGCCTCACCGCGATAGAAGGTGCCACTGAGCTCGACCCGTTCAGGCAGGCGCTTGACCTCCGGCGCCACACTGCCCGCACACCCCACCAATGCTGTCACGCAACCGGCCACCAGCAGCGCCGCGCGAATCCGGGAAAATAGCTGCACCATCATCACTCTCTTGATCAGTTACCGGTCATCGTGTTCCGGCTTGGTCGAGGATCATAGGACGGCGTCACGCTGCGGTATAGCCCAAAACGGCAGATCCATCGGCTGCATAGAGCGAACTGATTGATCACCACCGACCTTTGGTCAATAGCCTGAAACACACCAGCGACTAGACTGTCATTCAGAGAAGAGCCAAAGAGCGTTAGCCCGACGCAGGGCAAAGAGGAGGCGCAGATGAGCCTGACCATGACCATCGTAATGCTGATTGCCGGCTGGCTGGCCGTTGCCGCCGCCATGTTGTGGGGCGTACTGCGGATTTCCCGCCGCCATCACCACCCGGTTCAACCTGCACCGACCCGGAAGATCGAGAAACACGACGCCCGTCACGCCACCGCGCACTGACTTTCCGTAACCGATACAAACAAAAAGGCCGCCTGGACTCTCGCGAGTTCAGGCGGCCTTTGCTTTTCCAACGATTACGCTTCGGCAGTCAGTTTCTTCTGCTTGGCGCGGCGCGACATCATGTTCAGCACTTCAATCGCAGCCGAGAACGCCATGGCGGCATACACATAACCTTTCGGTACGTGGGCGCCGAAGCCTTCGGCGATCAGCGTCATGCCGATCATGATCAGGAAGCCCAGAGCCAGCATGACCACCGTCGGGTTGTCGTTGATGAACTTGGCCAGCGGATCAGCCGCAAACAGCATCACCAATACCGAGACAACAACCGCAATCACCATGATCGGCAAGTGTTCGGTCATGCCGACAGCGGTAATGATGCTGTCGATCGAGAACACCATGTCCAGCATCAGGATTTGCCCGATGGCGGCGGCGAAGCCCAAGGTCACCTTGGACGTCGCGGTCTTCGGATCTTCCGGTGCCGGGTCCATGCTGTGATGGATCTCCGTGGTGGCTTTCCACAACAGGAACAGGCCGCCGGCGATCAGGATCATGTCCTTCCAGGAGAACGCGTGGCCGAGGATCTCGATGACCGGCGCGGTCAGCTGAACGATGAACGCGATGGTGCTCAACAAGGCCAGACGCATGATCAGCGCCATGCCGATCCCCAGACGACGGGCTTTCTGCCGGTACTGCTCGGGCAGCTTGTTGGTCAGGATCGAGATGAAGATCAGGTTATCGATGCCGAGCACGATTTCCATCACCACCAGTGTGGCCAAGGCAATCCATGCGGTCGGGCTGGAAGCGAGTTCTAACAGGTATTCCATGGGTCAGTCCTGACTCTGTGTAAGACGGTTTAGATTTCCTGGGAGGACGATTCGGATTTTTCTTCGTCGTCTTTCGGTTCTTTCTTGCTGATCAGATTGCCGGTGGCATCGCTGAGCGCCTGCTCGGCGGCTTTGTGCGTGTCATCGATGGCTTGCTTGGCCGCTTCAGCCGCCTGCCCCATCAGTTGCTGGGCGCTCTTTTCGGCCTGGTCGCAACCGGCCAGTACCAGTAAAGACGCGATCAGTAACGCCGTAGTTTTTAGTTTCATGATGCTTCCCTCGATAGAACAGACAGCGCCGTACAGACCGGCCGTCGATGGCTGGGCATTCTAGGGAGACAAACACTTCAGGAAAATTCGTATTTTTAGCGGCTATACTTCGATTTATACGAACTGTATTTGACGGATCGAACCCCATGCTCAATTACCGACAACTGCATTACTTCTGGGTGGTGGCCAAGACCGGCAGCATCGTGCGCGCCTGCGAGCAACTGAACCTGACGCCGCAAACCATCAGCGGGCAGATTTCCCTGCTCGAACAGACCTACGGCATCGAGCTGTTTCAACGAGTCGGCCGGCAATTAGAGCTCACCGAAGCCGGACGTCAGGCCCTGCCCTACGCCGAGCAGATGTTCCAGCTGGGCGGTGAACTGGAGCTGATGCTGCGCGCCCAGCCCAACGAACAGCAGATCCTGTTCCGGGTCGGCGTGGCGGACGTGGTGCCCAAATCCATCGTCTATCGCCTGATCGCGCCGACCATGGAATTGAGCGAACCGCTGCGCATCACCTGCCGCGAGGACAAACTCGAGCGCCTGCTGGCGGATCTGGCAATCCAGCGTCTGGACCTGGTGATCTCCGACAGCCCGATGCCCTCGCACCTGGACATCAAGGGCTACAGCCAGAAGCTAGGCGAATGCGGGATCAGTTTTTTCGCCACCGCCGAACTGGCAGCGCAATACGGTCAGGATTTCCCGCGCAGCCTGCACGGTGCGCCGCTGTTGATCCCCGGCGCGGAAACCGTGGTGCGCAGCCGTTTACAGCGCTGGTTCGCAGAGCAACAGATTCAGCCGAGGATTGTCGGGGAGTTCGATGACAGCGCCCTGATGCAGGCGTTCGGCCAGTCCGGCAGCGGGATTTTCATCGGCCCAAGCGTGATTGCCGATGAGGTGAAGCGCCAGTACGGCGTCGAGTTGATCGGCCAGACCGATGCGGTGAGCGAGTCGTTTTACGCGATCTCGGTGGAGCGCAAGGTCAAGCACCCCGGCATCAAAGCGATTACCGAAGGTGCCCGACGCGAGCTGTTTACAGCGTTTTAAGCCGGCGCGCAGACGTCGCGCGGCTTGAGCACCATCAGCACCATGGCGAGGAAAATCGACAGCAGAATGAACCCGGCAGCGGCGAAACCCACAAAACCCAGGCCGGCGCTGTCGATCACTCGACCGCCAATGATCGCGCCCAAACCAATCCCGAGGTTGGCCCCGGCAATGTTCAGCGAGGCGGCAAAGGCTGGCGCTTCCGGTGCGGCTTTCATCAAGCGCACGTGACTGACCAGAAACAGCGCCGCCTGCGTCACGCCCCAGATGCCCATCGCCGCCGCCAGACCCAGCGACGAATTAATGTTCGGTACCAGCGCCACCATCCCCGGAATCATGAACGCGCAGAACATCACCGAAGCCATCAGTGGATGGCGATCCACCGCACGACCGCCCAGCGAGTTGCCGATCAGACCGACCGCGCCAAAGCCCATCAGGCACCAGCCGACCACGGTGCCATTGAAGCCGGCCAGACGTTCGAGGATGTCCGCCAGATAGGTGTAGGCGGTGAACATGCCGCTGAACACCAGGATCGACAGCAACACATGGCCGAGCATCAGCGGGCTGCGCAGGATCTTGAACTGCGAAGCGAAACTGACCTGATGCTGGTGCAGGCTGGTTTTCGGCAGATAGACAAACAGCAGCAGCGCCTTGGCGAACGCGATCACCGCCAGAATGGCGAACGCACTGCGCCAGCCGAACGCATCGGAAATCAGCGTGCCGACCGGAATGCCGAACACGGTGGCGCAGACGATGCCGAAGCCGATCTTGGCGATGGCGCGACCGGCGAAGTCCGGGCCGACGATATCCACCGCCGTTTCACTGGCCAGCGCCCAGAACACCGGCAACCCCAGCGCCGGGATCAGCCGGGCGATGGCCATGACCCAGATGTTCGGCGCCAATGCCGCCACGGTATTGGCCAGGCCGAACATGATCAGGATGGTGATGAACAGTTTGCGGCGCTCGAAGCGGGCGAAATAGGCGGTCAAGAATGGACCGAACATCGCCACGGTGAACGCGAACAGAGTCACCAGCAGCCCGGCCTGCGGAATGGTGACAGCAAGATCGCGGGCAATCGCCGGCAGCAGGCCGACGATGACGAACTCCGTGGTCAGCACCGTAAACCCGGCGGCGGACAACAGAAGGATGGGCAACAGCATGAGGAACTCCAGCAAAACGACGACACCAGCGCTGACCCGAAGGCCCGCTGGCAGAACTTGAAAATAAGGATGCGCAATCTTAACAGAGTGTTTCCCGGGTGACTTGCACAAACCTGTCTAAGTTACCGAGGGATCGGGTGGCAGATCGTCACAGGTCTGAAGGATCCGGACGACGCTGTGATAAAGTCCGCGCCCTGCAAAACGTACACCCTGTTCAGCCACCCGTTTAACGGCGTGTCTGGCGCGTCAGTCCTTTCGGTTTGTGTCCGTGGCCTGCCCCCGATCAATCGCCCGGATCACGCAACCTTGCACCCTATAAAAACAGAGATGCCGTTCATGACCGCTTCATCCCCTTCTCTATTGCAACGTCTTAAAAGCCTCAGCCTGGTCACCCAGATCCTGATCGGCCTGATTGCCGGCATCGCCCTCGCGCTGTTCGCGCCGGAAGCGGCCAAAGGCACGGCCTTCATCGGCAAAGTGTTCGTCTCGGCGCTGAAAGCCGTGGCGCCGATCCTGGTGTTCGTGCTGGTCATGGCCTCGATCGCCAACCACAAGCACGGCCAGGAAACCCACATCCGGCCGATTCTGTTCCTGTATCTGCTGGGCACCTTCGCCGCTGCCGTGGTCGCGGTGATTGCCAGCATGATGTTCCCGTCGCATCTGGTGCTGTCCACTGACAACATCGCCGTAAGCGCGCCGGGCGGCATCAGTGAAGTGCTGCAAAGCCTGTTGCTGAGCGTGGTCGACAACCCGGTGAGCGCACTGATGAACGCCAACTTCATCGGCATTCTGGCCTGGGCCATCGGCATGGGCGTGGCGATCCGGCACGCCGGCGACACCACCCGCGAAGTGCTGGGCGATCTGTCCAATGGCGTGACGCTGATTGTCCGGGTCGTGATTCGCTTCGCACCGCTGGGCATTTTCGGTCTGGTAGCGTCGACCCTGGCCACCTCCGGGTTTGGCGCATTGATCGGTTATGCGCACCTGCTGGCGGTACTGCTCGGCTGCATGCTGTTCGTGGCGCTGGTGATGAACCCGCTGATCGTGTTCTGGAAGCTGCGCCGCAACCCGTACCCGCTGACGCTCCAGTGCCTGCGTGAAAGCGGCATCACTGCGTTTTTCACCCGCAGCTCGGCGGCGAACATTCCGGTCAATCTGGAACTGAGCAAGCGCCTGGGCCTGCATGAAGACACCTATTCGGTATCGATCCCGCTCGGCGCCACCATCAACATGGCCGGCGCGGCGATCACCATCACCGTGCTGACCCTCGCCGCCGTGCACACCTTGGGTATCGCCGTGGACATCCCGACCGCGATCCTGCTCAGCGTCGTCGCTGCGATCTGCGCCTGCGGTGCCTCGGGCGTGGCCGGTGGTTCGCTGCTGTTGATCCCGCTGGCGTGCAGCCTGTTCGGCATTCCGAGCGAAATCGCCATGCAGGTGGTCGCGGTCGGTTTCATCATCGGCGTGCTGCAGGATTCGGCCGAAACGGCGCTGAACTCCTCCACCGACGTGCTGTTCACCGCCGCCGCGTGCCTGGGCGAAGAGCAGAAAGCCCAGCGCCCGGCGTAAAAAACCAGCGCAATAAAAAGCCCGCCAAGGCGCAAACCTTGGCGGGCTTTTTGTTGCAGAACGTTTTAGAACGCGCCCATGTAATCGCGCTTGCCCACTTCCACACCGTTGTGACGCAGCAGTGCGTAGGTGGTGGTGACGTGGAAGAAGAACTGCGGCAGGCCGTAACTCAGCAGATAAGCCTGGCCGCTGAAGCGCTTCTCTTTCGGGGTGCCCGGACGGGTCACGATCTCGATGCCTTCCTTGCCATTGATCTGCTCTGGCTTGATCTCGCCGATGAAGGCCAGAACCTTGGCGATCAGCGCTTGCAGCTCGGCGAAGGTGGTTTCGGTGTCGTCATATTTCGGAATTTCGATTTCGGCCAGACGCGAGGAAACGCCTTTGGCGAAGTCCACGGCGATCTGCACCTGACGCACCAGCGGGAACATGTCCGGGTACAGACGCGCTTGCAGGAAGGCGTTCGGGTCGATGTTTTTCTCGGTGGCGTGGGCTTCAGCCTTTTTCAGCACATCGCTCACGGCGTTGAGCATTTGTTGGAAAACCGGGACGGATGCGGCGTATAGGGAAATGGTCATGGCTGTCTCACGTGGTGGCTGGGTGAATCGTGGGGGCGATTATAGCCATGCTCGCATGGCGGCGCGGCTTGTCTTTTATCCAGCAAGGATTAGGCTAGGCGCCTTCGACTGCAGAGGGAACGCGCGATGACCACAGAATTTCAAACCCGCTCCGATGAACCACGGCTCAACGCCACGGAAATCCGCATTCTGGGCTCGTTGATCGAGAAACAGGCCACCAGCCCGGAAACCTACCCGTTGACCCTCAACGCACTGGTGCTGGCCTGCAACCAGAAAACCAGCCGGGAGCCAGTGATGAACCTGACTCAGGGCCAGGTCGGCCAGAGCCTGCGCGCCCTCGAAAGCCGCGGTTTCGCCAGACTGGTGATGGGCAGTCGCGCCGACCGCTGGGAGCATAAGGTCGACAAGGCACTGGAGCTGGTGCCGGCGCAATTGGTCCTGACCGGGTTGATGTTCCTGCGCGGCCCGCAGACCGTCAACGAACTGCTGACCCGCAGCGGTCGAATGCATGAGTTTGAAGACGCCGAACAAGTGGTGCATCAGCTGGAACGCCTGATCGCCCGGGAGCTGGCGGTGTTGATTCCGCGTCAGCCCGGTCAGCGTGAAGATCGTTACACCCACGCGCTGGGCGATCCGGCGGACATTGAGGCGATTATCGCCGCGCGGCAGAACCCGAGCGATCGCGGCGCTGCCAGCGGCGTGTCACTGGAGCGCATCGAAGAGCTGGAAGCGCGGATTGCGGCGCTGGAAGAGCGTCTGGCCCGTCTCGAAGAATAAGTGCACCGGGGACGGTGTTATTCGCCGTCCCAGTAATCCACCCCGTCCGCCTGCCGCGCCACCGCCACGAATCCTGAGGCGTTGCCCTCGGCATCGATGCTGAAGTTGTCCATCACCGCGTATTTGTTCGAGTCCGGGTACTCGCAGATTTCCGGTTGCTGCTGAGTGCTGACCGCCAGATAGCGCAGTTCCGCAGCACTGGTGTTGATGATCTGGTGCGCCGCTTCCGGGCCGCCCGGTGGGCAGGCGATCACATCACCGGCACGGATCGGGAAACGTTCGGCACCGAGGCGCACTTCCCCTTCCCCGGCCACCACGTAAAACATTTCCTCATTGACCCGATGACTGTGAAACGGACTGCCGCGCATGCCTGGCGGCAACGCATACAGCCGATAACCGAGTTTCTGCGCACCCAGTTGCTGGCCGACCCGGGCGAAGCGTTGCTGATAACGCCCAGCGGTTTCGCCTTCGGGGGCCAATGATTCGGGAAGCGGTTCGAGTTCGACGTCATTCAGGTTGAGAATGGGCGGATGCATGCAAACCTCGGCTTTTGTGTAGGCAAGTCTGTGCTTGCTGATCCGGCAGTATAGGCAACGGCAAATCCGGGTGGGTTCGCCGTTGCTCAGGCTCCATCAACTACGGGCAAACGCCACCGCCGCATCGAACTGCTCAACCGTCGGCCGCACGCCGGTGTACAGCACGAACTGCTCCAGCGCCTGGATCGCGATCACTTCCAGCCCGGTGATCACCTTTTTGCCTTCGGCACGACCGCGCACGATCAGCGGGGTTTCCGAGGGGATCGCCACCACATCGAACACGGTGTCGGCAGACTTGATCACATCCATCTCAAAAGACAGCTGACCTGCTTCTGGCCCACCGTCCATCCCCACCGGGGTCACGTTGATCAGCATCTGCGGGCGCTCGTCGCCCAGTTCCGCCTGCCAGCGATACCCCAGCGAGTCCGCCAGCGCACGACCGGCGCGCTCATTGCGGGCGACGATCAAACCGTTCTTGTAACCGCCATCGCGCAAGGCACTGGCCACAGCCTTGGCCATGCCGCCGCTGCCGCGCAGGGCGAAAGTCGAGTCCTTCGGCACCGCGTGGGTTTCCAGCAACTGAGCGATGGCGATGTAATCGGTGTTGTAGGCCTTGAGATGACCGTTGGTGTTGACGATGGTGTTGATCGACTGGATCGCCGCCGCCGAGGCGTCCAGTTCATCAACCAGCGCAATGCAGGCTTCCTTGAACGGCATCGATACCCCGCAACCGCGAATCCCCAGCGCGCGGATCCCGCCGACCGCACCGGGCAGATCCTGGCTGCTGAAGGCCTTGTAGTAGAAATTCAGGCCCAGTTGTTCATACAAATGGTTATGAAACCGCAGACCGAAATTCCCGGGACGCCCAGACAGGGACATGCACAATTGGGTGTCTTTATTGGGGTTCATCTGCATGGGAGGCTCCTTCGTATGCACTTTCGGATGGACGGGATTAGCCAGGCCATCGGGTTCTGAACGATCATAAGGCGGTCTGTTCCGGGCATCACGGTCGATGCCGCAAGCTCGGTAAACAAACCGGTACAGACCTTACACAAAATTTACCTGGCGGCCGTGCTGTTTTTCAAAATGTTGCTGTCTTAGAAGTATCCCCGCGCCATTCCGGGCCTGTTGCAGGTTCGGACGCCGGGTCGAAGAACCGAGGAATTATCATGATTCGTAAACTCCCCATCGTGGCCTTGTTGATTGGTGCATTCGCGATCACGGGTCAGGCAGAAGCCCACGGCGGTGGCTGGCAGGGCCCGGCGGTATTTGGTGCGATCGTCGGCTCGGCCATCATCGGCTCGGCGCTCATCAACCAGGATCGGCCGGTGTACGTCCAGCAGCCTGTTTACGCTCAACCGGCGCCGGTCTATGTCCAGCAACCGCCGCCACCGGTTTATTACCAGCCGGCCCCGGTCTATGTGCAGCAACCGGTCTACGTCCAACCGGCCCCGGTGTATTACGGCCCACCGCGCGGTTATTACGGCCGGCCACACTACTACGGTGGCCCGCGCTGGTAACCGGTCCCCAGAGCCCCGCCTGATCGCGGGGCTTTTTATTGCCTTCGGGAAAGCCGACCGTTCGTCGGCCAGGGTCTGAAAAAATCTCGCCAAGGTCGCTGTGAGGACAGTTTGAACCGCTAAAGTCGGCATGATGGACTCGACCGTTAAGGGCAAAACACAAACGGTCATCTATTTGTCATGACGGAACCGCACTCTGAATCCGTCCGCAAACAACAGGTTGATAACAACAAGGACGACTTGAATGCCTACACAGAATCCGCACCGCATCGTCGGTTTATGCACCTCGAGCAAGGTCTACAACGCCCTGACCGAACTCAAGCACCTGGAAGGCCACCGCACGGCGAAATTTCTCTCGTTGCTGGCGGAAAACCTGGTGCGCAAGGGTTTTCTCAACGAACACGAGATCGTGCACATGCTCGATCAAGTGGTGGATTGAGCCAGCCCTCAGCGGCGTCAATGACCACTATCGAAAGCGTTGATTGTCCCTGAAACGGCCAATTCCCTAAGGTAGCTCCACAGATTGATGGAGGTACTTTTCATGGCTCAGGTTCAAATCATGTCCGTTGTCGGCAGCGCCGTTCCCGCATCGCTCAGAGAGCTGGGGCTGCTCGCCTGCTGGTATCTGGTGCGCGACGGCGAGCCGGTCAGCGGCCCGCTCACGTCCTTGCCGGCGGCGCAGGCACTGTCGCAACAATTGCTCAACGGCCCGTTCAAGGCTTAAGGCAGCTGCACTTTCGGTTTGCTCTCGATGAACAACGCCCAGCTCGACATGAACAGGGCCGCGATCAGCGGCCCGATCACAAAGCCGTTCAGCCCGAACACCGCCAGCCCGCCCAGGGTCGAGATCAGGATCATGTAGTCCGGCATCCGGGTGTCCTTGCCCACCAGAATCGGGCGCAGCAGGTTGTCTACCAGACCGATCACGAACACCCCGAACAGCCCCAGCACCACGCCCTGCCAGATCATCCCGCTGAGCAGGAAGTAAATCGCGACCGGCACCCAGACAATCCCCGCGCCCACCGCCGGCAGCAACGACAGAAACGCCATCAATACCGCCCAGAGCAACGCACTGGGAATGTCGAGAAACCAGAAAATCGCCCCGCCCAGCGCACCCTGCGTGATCGCCACCAGCAGATTGCCCTTCACCGTGGCGCGTACCACGCGATTGAACTTCAACTGCAAGCGACGTTTGTGATGCTCTTCCAGCGGTATCGCTGTGCGCACCTTGCGCGCCAGTTCGGCGCCGTCGCGCAGGAAGAAAAACAGCAAGTACAGCATGATGAAAAAACTCACCACGAACTCGAACGTGCCCTGGCCAAAACTGAACGCCTGGCTCGCCAGCGCCTGACTGCCCTGCATGGCGGTCTTGACGATCTTCTCGCGCAGGGCATTGAGCTCGCCCATGCCGAAACGGTCGAGCAGATGCTGAAAGTACGGTGGCAGGCTGTGCTTGAACTGCGCCAGATAGGCGCCGATATCGAGCTTGCCGCTTTCGATATTGTCGTAAAGCGTCGCCCCTTCCTGCACCAGCAGCACACTGAGGACGATCACCGGCAAGATCGCAATCACCAGGCAGATGCTCAAGGTACACAGTGATGTGAGGTTGCGTTGCCAGCCGAATTTCAGTTGCAACTGGCGCTGCATCGGTGCGAACAGGATGCCGAGGATCACCGCCCAGAACACCGCACCATAGAACGGCAGCAGGATCCAGATGAAGGCGACCGTCACCAGAAACAGCAGCACGGTGAGGGATTTGAATTGCAGACTCTTTTGGTTCATGTCCGGTCCAGGTCAGTCAGGCGCCACCCGCGCCCGTCCCGTTTAGTCAGCCAGTGTCAGCGCGAGTGCCCTGTTTCTTCATTGAGCATAGATCCAGATCAATAAACCCTCGGCGCAACTGCTCTACCCTGCCGCGCTTTTGCGACCGACGCCGCCATGACGACCTCCTTCACCCCTGAACTGCTCGCCCCCGCCGGCACCCTGAAAAACATGCGTTACGCCTTCGCCTACGGCGCCGATGCGGTGTACGCCGGCCAGCCACGCTACAGCCTGCGGGTGCGCAACAACGAGTTCGATCATGCCAACCTCGCGCTCGGCATTCGTGAAGCCCAGGCCCAGGGCAAGCGTTTCTACGTGGTGGTCAACATCGCGCCGCACAACGCCAAACTGAAGACCTTCCTCAAGGACCTGGCGCCAGTGATCGAGATGGCGCCGGACGCGCTGATCATGTCCGACCCCGGCCTGATCATGCTGGTGCGCCGCCACTTCCCGCAGATGCCGATCCACCTCTCGGTGCAGGCCAACACGGTGAACTGGGCGAGTGTCGAATTCTGGCAACAGCAGGGCTTGAGTCGGATCATCCTGTCCCGTGAATTGTCGCTGGAAGAGATCGGCGAAATCCGCGAGCAAGTGCCCGGCATGGAACTGGAAGTGTTCGTCCACGGCGCGCTGTGCATGGCCTATTCCGGCCGCTGCCTGCTCTCGGGTTACATGAACAAACGCGACGCCAATCAGGGCACCTGCACCAACGCCTGCCGCTGGAAATACTCGGCGCAGGAGGCCAGCGAAAACCAGCTCGGCGAAATCGTGCAGACCTTCGAACCGCAACCGACCCTCGGCCTCGGCGCCCCCACCGATCAGGTGTTCCTGTTGCAGGAAGCCAACCGGCCCGGCGAGCTGATGCCGGCCTTCGAAGACGAGCACGGCACCTACATCATGAACGCCAAGGACCTGCGCGCGGTGCAGCACGTCGAGCGCCTGACCCGCATGGGCGTGCACTCACTGAAGATCGAAGGCCGGACCAAATCGCACTTCTATTGCGCGCGCACCACCCAGGTCTATCGCCGGGCCATCGACGACGCGGTGGCCGGCCGCGAATTCGACCGCAGCCTGATGACCGATCTGGAATCCCTCGCCCAGCGCGGCTACACCGAAGGCTTCCTGCGCCGGCATGTGCATGACGAATACCAGAACTATCAGAACGGCAGCTCGGTGTCGGAGCGTCAGCAGTTTGTGGGCGAGTTGACCGGCGAACGTCGGGATCGTCTGGCCGAGGTCAAGGTTAAGAACCGTTTTGCACTGGGCGATCACCTGGAACTGATGACGCCCAAGGGCAATTTCCACTTTGATCTGCATGAATTGCAGAACCTGAAAGGTGAAGCCATCGACGTGGCGCTGGGGGACGGGCACACGGTGTATCTGCCGATTCCGGATGCGGTGGATTTGCGGTTCGGGTTGTTGATGCGCGATCTCGGCGCTGTTTAGAAGCAGCAAAAAAACCCGGCCAATCAGCCGGGTTTTGTTCAGCGCCTGTCATCGGACAGCGGTGTCGGCTCATCAGCCGGCGGTATGTCTTCATCGGACGTCGGATCCTTCCAGTCTTCTGGCCGGTCGGCATCGCTCAACGGGTCGCGCCCGGGCATGACGCCCGGCGGCATCTCGTGATCGGCCAGCGTCGGCTCATCCGTACCGGGGACTTTGCGGGTAGGGTCGGTTGGAGCCGTGCCTCCCTGAAACAGCGTATCGTCAGCCATGATTGCACCTCAATGAATGAGGCCCGGAATATCCGGGTCGTACTCGTTGGAAGTGCCGCCGCACCGGGCGTGCTATCGAACAGACCAGCGGCATTCAGCTCGTGGCGGAAAACCGGTCACGGCTGTTGGTCAGGTGCAGCCACATCGCCGCGCGCGCCGCGTCCGCGTCCTGACGTTTGATGGCGTTGAGGATCGCCTCATGCTCCAGATTCGCCAGTTGCCCGAGCTTGCTCAAATCCACCGCGCCGCGCTCGGCCGCGTTGACCCGGGTGCGCGGGATCATCGCGCTGCCCAGGTGCTGCATGATTTCGGTGAAGCAGACATTGCCGGTGGCTTCGGCAATCAGCAAGTGGAAGCGCCGGTCGGCCTCGACGCAACTGTCGTTGTTGGCCAATAGACGCTGATAGTCGTCCAGCGCCTGACGCATCTGCACCAGTTGTTGCTCGGTGCGACGCTGCGCGGCCAGCGCCGCCGCTTGCGTCTCCAGGCCCATGCGCAATTCGAGAATGCTGCGCACGCCCAGCGCTGTGTCGACATTCAGCCGTAGCCCCTGCTCCGGCGCACGTTCGATCACGAAGGTGCCGATACCGTGCCGCGTCTCCACCAGCCCTGACGCCTGCAATTTGGAAATTGCCTCACGCACGACGGTGCGGCTGACGCCGTGTTCCTGAACGATCGAGTTTTCCGACGGCAACTTGTCACCGGGCAGCATCTGACCGAGCAGGATGCTCTGGGTCAGTTTTTCCACCAGGTCGTGGGCCAGGTTGTGCGCGCGTTTACGGGCGGGGGCGTCGAGGTCGTCTTGCATGGTCGGTTCCGGTGATCGGGGCAAACCGATCGTAGCACTGGCGGCAATGACTTGTATGAGCTCCTATGAATTCCGGGATCTAACTTGTATGACAACACTCAATTTTAGCTAGAAAATCTTCCACTGCGCCGAGCAGTCGCCCCACTTGCACTGGAACAAAAACGCTCTACTACGCGTGCCAAAACCCCTACAAAAGCCAATAAACACGGCGCATAAAATCTGAAAAAGCATAAAAACCCTTTCCCGTAGACAAATTTGATTGAGCACTCCCGCTTGTAGGACAAAAAAATCTAGTTGTATGATGTCTATCAACAACGCAACACCAGCCACACCCCGCATAAAAATAACGAGTGGGAGAAAACCAAGTGAAATCATCCATCGCCGGGATGAACGAGGGCGCCGATTCGGTGCTGTCCTCCGCCATTGCCAAAGTCAAACGCCACGTCCTGCCGCTGTTCGTCATCATGTTCATCGTCAATTACATTGACCGGGTGAACATCGGTTTCGTCCGTACCCACATGGAACACGACCTCGGCATCGGTGCCGCGGCCTACGGTTTCGGTGCCGGTCTGTTCTTCATCGGTTACGCGCTGTTCGAAGTCCCTTCCAACATGTTGCTGCAAAAGGTCGGCGCGCGAATCTGGCTGACCCGCATCATGCTCACCTGGGGGCTGGTGGCCGCCGGCATGGCGTTCATCCAGAACGAAACCCACTTCTACATTCTGCGCTTCCTGCTCGGCGTGGCCGAGGCCGGGTTCTTTCCCGGGGTGATCTACTACTTCACCCGCTGGTTGCCGGGGGCCGAGCGCGGCAAGGCGATTGCGATTTTCTTGAGCGGTTCGGCCGTGGCCTCGCTGATTTCCGGCCCGTTGTCCGGTCTGCTGTTGCAGATCGAAGGTCTGGGCATGCACGGCTGGCAGTGGATGTATTTCATTGAAGGGATGTTCTCGGTTGGCCTGTGCGTATTCGTCTGGTTCTGGCTCGACGCCAAGCCCCACGACGCCAAGTGGCTGACCCGCGCCGAGCAGGATGCGCTGGTCAAAGCCATCGACGATGAACAGAAGGCACGCGAAGCTGCGACCCCGATCCGGCCGTCGCTGGGCAAACTGCTCAAGGATCGCCAGATCATCCTGTTCTGCCTGATCTACTTCTTCATTCAATTGACCATCTACGCCGCGACGTTCTGGCTGCCGAGCATCATCAAGAAAATGGGCGAGATGAGCGATTTCCAGGTCGGCCTGTTCAACTCGATTCCGTGGCTGCTGTCGATCATCGGCATGTATGCATTCGCCTCGTTCTCGGCCAAATGGAAACACCAGCAGGCGTGGGTCGCCACGGCGCTGTTGATCGCCGCGGCGGGGATGTTCATGTCCACCACCGGCGGGCCGATCTTCGCTTTCGTTGCGATCTGCTTTGCCGCACTGGGTTTCAAATCCGCGTCGTCGCTGTTCTGGCCGATTCCGCAGGCTTATCTCGACGCACGGATCGCCGCCGCCGTGATCGCGTTGATCAACTCAGTGGGCAACCTCGGCGGTTTCGTCGCTCCCACCACCTTCGGCTTGCTGGAGCAACACACCGGTTCGATCCAGGGCGGCCTCTATGGCCTGGCCGCGACCTCGATCATCGCCGCGATCATTGTGTTTGCCGCCCGCATGACACCTAAATCCGCACCTGACGTCGCCGTGGCCGATGCCGCGCCGAAACACGCCTGAATCCGCTTGAAAGGACAACGCCAAATGACCGCACACGACATCGCCAAAGCTCCAATCATCACCGAGATGCAAGTCATCCCGGTGGCCGGCCACGACGGCATGCTGCTCAACCTGAGCGGCGCCCACGGGCCTTTTTTCACCCGCAACATCGTCATTCTCAAGGACAACGCCGGCCACACCGGCGTCGGCGAAGTGCCCGGCGGCGAACGCATCCGCCAGACCCTCGAAGACGCCCGCAACCTGGTGGTCGGCAGCCCGATCGGCACGTATCAGAAGATCCTCAACCAGGTTCGCCAGACGTTCGCTGACCGTGATGCCGGCGGCCGTGGCCTGCAGACCTTCGACCTGCGCATCACCATTCACGCCGTCACCGGGCTCGAAGCCGCCCTGCTCGACCTGCTCGGCCAGCACCTCGACGTGCCGGTGGCGGCATTGCTCGGCGAAGGTCAGCAACGTGATGAAGTGAAGATGCTTGGCTACCTGTTCTACGTGGGCGATCGCCGGGAAACCGACCTCGCCTACCGCAGCGAACCGGATGCCGACAACGACTGGTTCCGCGTGCGTCACGAGAAAGCCATGACCGCCGACGCCGTGGTGCGTCTGGCCGAGGCTGCGCACGCGCGTTATGGTTTCAAGGACTTCAAGCTCAAGGGCGGCGTGCTCAGCGGTGATGCGGAAATCGAAGCAGTGACCGCACTGGCCGAGCGCTTCCCTGACGCCCGCATTACCCTCGATCCGAACGGCGCGTGGTCACTGAAAGAAGCGATCCGTCTGTGCCGCGACCAGCATCATGTGCTGGCCTACGCCGAAGACCCGTGCGGTGCGGAAAACGGTTACTCGGGCCGTGAAGTGATGGCCGAATTCCGCCGCGCCACCGGGCTGAAAACCGCCACCAACATGATCGCCACCGACTGGCGCGAGATGGGCCATGCGATTCAGTTGCAATCGGTGGACATCCCGCTGGCCGACCCGCATTTCTGGACCATGCAGGGTTCGGTGCGCGTGGCGCAGATGTGCCACGAATGGGGCCTGACCTGGGGCTCGCACTCCAACAACCACTTCGACATTTCCCTGGCGATGTTCACCCACGTCGCGGCCGCCGCGCCGGGCGACATCACCGCCATCGACACCCACTGGATCTGGCAGGACGGCCAGCGCCTGACCAAGGCACCGCTGCAAATCGTCGACGGCTGCGTGCAGGTTCCGAAGAAGCCTGGGCTCGGTGTGGAGCTGGACATGGATCAGGTGGCCAAGGCCCACGAACTCTATAAAGGCATGGGGCTCGGCGCGCGGGATGACAGCGTGGCGATGCAGTTTCTGATTCCGGGCTGGACGTTCGATAACAAGAAGCCGTGCCTGGTGCGCTAGGCCTGCGCAGCCTCCAGCAACCAGTGTCTGAACGCAGCCATCGCCGACGTCTCCGGCCGTGACTGCAAGCGCGTCAGCCAATAGCTGCCGGTGGTGATTTCGATGGCAAAGGGTTGGCGGATCAGGTCCGCCGCCAGTTGTCGGGCAAACATCAACGGCGGCGCCAGTGCCACCCCGCCGCCCTGCAACGCCGCTTCCATCATCGCCAGCGACGAGTCGAACACGATGCTCTGGGGCGGCGCAGCATGGGTCGCCAGACCGGCCGCATGAAACCACTCCGGCCACTCATCGGTGCGATAGGAGCGCAACAAACGCTGCTGCAGAAGATCCCCCGGCGCGTGCAACTGTCGGGCGATTTCCGGCACGCACAGCACCGACAACGGTGCCTCCAGCAAACGGGTCGCCTCGATGCCGTGCCACGCCCCGGCACCGAAGCGGATCGCGTAATCCAGCCCTTCGGCGGCGACGTCCACCCGGTTGTTGTTGGTCGACAGTCGCAAATCTATGAGCGGATGTTTCGCCTGAAAGTCCGCCAGCCTCGGCAACAACCAGCCCACCGCGAAGGTGCCCACCGCGCCGACCGTGAGCATTTCCCGATATTGCCCACCCGCCAGACGCTCGAGCATCTGCGCGATATGATCGAACGACGTGGTCAGCACCGGCAGCAGGGTTTCGCCCTCGCCGGTCAGCATCAGCCCACGGGGCAGGCGTTTGAACAGGATCACGCCGAGTTGCGCCTCCAGGATTTTCACTTGATGGCTGACGGCCGCCTGGGTCACGCACAACTCCACGGCGGCGCGCGTAAAGCTCAAGTGACGCGCAGAGGCTTCGAAGGCACGTAACGCATTCAAGGGCAATTGAGGTCGAATCATGCCAAGTCCCAAATTTTTCTAATGGCTCGTCCGAGTTTTCATCGTTTGTCGAAAGACGCCGGACTGCCTAGATTTGGCGGCGCCGATCAGCCGGCCCGACGGAAAACGCTCGCAGTGTAGCGGGATAACACCATCAACACTCATGGAGAGTGGTTCAAGCATGTCTTCGATCAACCTGAATAAACTCAAGTCCTACAGCGCTTTCGGACTTTTCTTCAGCGCCGCCGCCTGCCTGGCCGCCCCGCCAACCGACGATCAGTTGCAGGCGCTGGTCAAGGCCACCGTGACCCCGGTCATGCAGCAACAGGACATCGCAGGTCTCGCCGTGGCCGTGACAGTCGATGGCAAGGCGCATTACTTTAATTACGGTGTCGCCGACAAAAGCACCGGGCAAGCGGTAAGTGAAAACACCCTGTTCGAAATCGGTTCGGTGAGCAAAACCTTCACCGCGACCCTCGCCGCCTACGCCCAGGCCAGCGGCAAACTGCAATTCTCCGACAAGGCCAGCCAGCACTGGCCCGAGCTGAAGGGCAGCGCCTTCGACCACGTCAGTCTGCTGCAACTGGGCACCTACACTGCCGGGGGCCTGCCGCTGCAATTCCCGGATGCCGCGGATTCTGCCGACAAGATGCTCGGCTATTACCAACAGTGGAAACCGACCTTTGCGGCCGGCAGCCAGCGCCTGTATTCCAATCCAAGCATTGGTCTGTTCGGTTATCTGGCCGCAAAAAGCCTCGGCCAGCCTTTCAATCAGGTCATGACCGAAACCCTGCTGCCGAAACTCGGGCTCAAGCACACCTTCCTGTCGGTGCCGGCGTCTGAACAAAAGCTCTACGCCCAAGGCTATGACAAGAACAACAAACCGGTTCGAGTCAGCCCCGGCGCCCTCGACTCCGAAGCCTACGGCGTGAAAACCAGCGCCGCCGACCTGCTGCAATACGTCCAGGCCAACCTCGACACCGACAAACTCGAAACACCTCTGCAAAAAGCCATCGCCCTCACCCACACCGGCTACTACACCGTCGGCGACATGACCCAGGGCCTGGGCTGGGAACGCTACACCTACCCGATCAGCCTCGATCGCCTGCTGGACGGCAACTCGACGCCAATGGCCATGGAACCGCACAAGGTCAAATGGCTGAATCCGCCACAGCCTGAACCGGCGAACGTGCTGCTGAACAAGACCGGCTCCACCGCTGGCTACGGCGCGTATGTCGCGTTCGTGCCGTCGAAGAAAGTCGGGATCGTGATTCTGGCGAACCGCAATTACCCGAATGGAGAGCGGGTGAAGATTGCGCACAGGATTCTGGGTGAGTTGGCCCGGTAATCACGCCATAAAAAACGGGCGACCTGAGAAGGTCGCCCGTTTTTTCGTTTCTGATCAGCCCTGAATCAAAACATCAATCATCCGGCATTTCCGGCGGCTTGGCCGGTTTGGTTGGCTTCGCCGGTTTGGTCCCTTTTGCGCCTTTGGCCGGTGCGGGTTCTGCAGCAGCCGGGGCAGTCACCACGGTGGAAGTAGCTTCTTTCTCGGCGGCTGGCATTGCATCGATGGTTTCGAAAATCTTCTTCAAATCGACCGCCGCCGCTTCATCCCCCGAAGCCGTCAGTTTGGTCTCGCCATCCTTGCCCACCAGGAAGACCTTCGGATACGCCCCCGCACCCAGCTTCAGCGAGCGCAGCAGCGCCATGGTTTGCTGCTGCTCAAGGCTTTTGCCATCGACCTGACCGCTCATGCTAAGGATGGTGTAAACCTTGATCTTGCGGTCGGCGATGCCTTGTTTGTTGGCCGGGTCGTCCAGCGCTTTTTTCAGGCTGACCCAATAAGAATCGACCGTGCTGGAAGCGATCACGATCAATGGGCGGTTAATGCCCTTGTCGACGTCCAGAGGGGAATCGCCGTCGGCGGCGAACAGGGGGCCGGCGATCGCCAGCAAGAGTGTCAGGGTCAGTGACCTGATGAGCATGCGCATCTCCTTTTGATATCCACGCTCTAATGATTGCGCATCGCGGCGATTGTTCCGGAGGCTGCCCGGCAAAAGTGTTTCGCCTTGCCCAAAGCTTAGGTCAGCACCGGTTTTGCGCAACCGGATGGGCGCGACCCTGCGCCCATTTGTTTACCTTTCATGCCCCGCCAGCCTGACGCTCGAGCCTTCGGGGTCATGGATGCTCGCCGATCAGAACGCCAGCTTGTAACCGATCAACACCAGCATCGTCGCCAGGCACGGGCGCAGCAGTTCTTCGGAGACGCGGCCGGTCAGGTGGCTGCCGAGCCAGATGCCCGGCAGCGAGCCGACCAGCAGAAAGCCCAGCACGCCCCAGTCCATGTTGCCCATGCTCGCGTGGCCGAGGCCGGCGACCAGGGTCAGCGGAACGGCGTGGGCGATTTCGGTGCCGACCAGGCGGCGGGTCGGCAGCAGCGGATAGAGGATGAACAGTGC
This sequence comes from Pseudomonas sp. NFIX49, assembly GCF_900115915.1. Classification (NCBI taxonomy): domain Bacteria; kingdom Pseudomonadati; phylum Pseudomonadota; class Gammaproteobacteria; order Pseudomonadales; family Pseudomonadaceae; genus Pseudomonas; species Pseudomonas sp. NFIX49. The sequence continues at coordinate 158,408 of NZ_FOYE01000008.1, forward strand.
GACGGTGCCAAGGGCGCCGGCGCCGATGGAGGTCAGGGCGACCATGGTGCCGAGGATCAGACCGGTGATCACGGTCATGCCATTCAGGCGCGCGCCGCTGGGGTTGTAGTTGCCGCCGGCGCGCTTGTGGGCGAATTCCAGCAGGCGCTTCTTGAACAGAATCGCCAGCGCCGTGGCGAACAGCACGAAACCCAGCGCTTGCTTGATGATGGCGTTCATCGCATCCGGCGCGGTGTGCAGGGTGCTGAGGAACCACAAGGTCATCGCCACCGCCGGAACACTGCCCAGGGTCAGCCAGCCGGTGATGGCCCAGTCGATGTTCTTGTTCTTCCTGTGCACCAGCACGCCACTGGATTTGGTGATGGCCGCGTACAGCAGATCCGTGCCCACCGCCGTGGCCGGATTGATGCCGAACCACAGCAGGATCGGCGTCATCAACGAACCGCCGCCGACACCGGTCATGCCGACGATGAACCCCACCACCAGCCCGGCAATCACCAGGCCGAAATTTGCCAATTCCATTAAGACGTCCAGACAAACCACAGGAAAAATCCGGCCCGCAGCATAACCAGTTTTCTTATAACGCCCTATATCGATCGGATCTATCGTTATGCCATTTCACTGCACGGGCAAAAAATTCAAAAACAACAGGCTCTGGGCGTAATTCAGGCCAATGCGCCGGTAGCGCTCGTCGAGCATCTGGGTCAGCAGATCCAGACGCGCCACGACTTTGCCGAACTCCGTGGCGAAGCTCAGATTGCTGCCCTCTTCGGAAATCTCGTTGGAAAACAGCAGCGGCTGGCCATCCTTGTTCTGCCGCTGGGCGAGGATCCACGTGGCTTTCTCGATATTGCGCGCGGCGTTGTTGACGAAGGTCGGGTTGATCGCATCGGTCATGTAGAACTCGGTGCGATTGCCGTGGGCGGTGACCAGCATGCTGCCGATCGCATAGATGAACGCGCCGACCCGGTCGCCGAGGAATTCCGGGCTCATGGCATAGCTCAGTGCCGCCAGATCTTTCTTGCCGCCGAGAGTCGGCAAAGGTTGCTGTTGCTCGATGGCCAGCCGCACCTGTTTGACCGCCGTGCGAATGTCGAGAAAACCGGATTTGCGCAGTTCCTCCGGGTTACGCAAATACAGCTTGCCCATCAAGCGATAGAGGCTGTCGAGGTTGTCACGCATCGCCAGAGTTGCCATGCGGTCGACACTGGTCTGGAGAAATTCCTGAGGCCTGCCCTCGCGCATCTGGGTGATGAAATTGTTGCCGTCCTGATGGCTGCAACCGCCGAGCAGCAGCGTCGACAAAAAGGCCAGCAGCAGGCACGGGCGATGAATGAATGCAGCGATGGGGTGCAAAACTCTCGGCATGAATTCTTTGACGGACACGTTCCTGTGCGGCGGAAGTCACCGCACCCTGGCCATGGATAGAGCCGGGGATTTCGCAAAAGTGCAGTGCCGGCGTGGATTCCCGACCTTCGGCGCCGTTGGCTTAATCAATTTAGTCCGACTTTATTTTTGCATTAACCGTTTAATCCGCTATAAATTCCCACTCACCCGTTAATTAGCATGACTATTTACCGATTTTTCAAAACAACAACAAAAAGGAAGGTCAACCCATGCTTCAATCCCGACACTCACTCTGCGGCCTCGGACTGTCCCTGATGATCGCCACCCTCTCCGCCCAGGCCGCCGGCCTGTCCAGCGAACACAAAGCCTTCGGCAAAACCAATGACGGCACGCCGGTCGAGCAATACATCCTGCGCAACAGCCACGGCATGCAAGCCACGGTCATCACCTACGGCGCGACCTTGCAGACGCTGCAAGTGCCGGACAAGCACGGCAAGCTCGACGACATCGTCCTCGGTTTCGATGATGTGCAGGGTTATCAGAAAGGCACCGCGTACTTCGGCGCAACCATCGGCCGTTTCGGCAATCGCCTGGCCGACGGTGCGTTCGAGCTCGACGGCAAACGCTACCAGGTGCCGCAGAACGACAAGACCAACGCCTTGCACGGCGGCACTCAGGGCTTCGACAAAAAGGTCTGGAAGGCGAAGGAAACCAAGGACAAGGATTCGGTCGGCGTGACCCTGACCTATCTGTCGGCGGATGGTGAAATGGGTTTCCCCGGCAACCTCACCACCGAAGTGACCTACCGCCTCACCGACAACAACGAACTGCGCATCGACTACAAGGCCAGCACCGACAAACCCACTGTGCTCAACCTGACCAACCACAGCTACTTCAACCTCGCCGGCGCCGGCAATGGCGACATCCTCAAGCAAGTCGCCACCCTGCACGCCAGTCACTACACCCCGGTCACCGCCAAGCTGATCCCGACCGGCGAACTGGCGCCCGTGGCCGGCACACCGATGGACTTCACCAAACCGACCGCCATCGGCCAGCACATCAAGGCCGACCATCCGCAGTTGAAATTCGCTGAGGAGAAACAAGGCGGCTTCGATTTCAACTGGGCGCTGGACACCAAGGGTGACGTCAGCAAACTCGCCGCCGAAGTCAGCGACCCGCAATCCGGTCGCCACTTGCAGCTGTTCACCAACGAACCAGGCGTGCAGTTCTACACCAGCAACTTCCTCGACGGCACGGTCAAGGGCAAGGGTGGCAAGGTCTATCCGCACTGGGGCGCGTTTACCCTGGAGACTCAGCACTACCCGGATTCGCCGAATCAGCCGAACTTCCCGAGCACCCGGCTCGATCCCGGCCAGACCTACACCCAGAGCGTGGTGTTGAAGTTCTCCGCCAGGTAAGCACCTGACCTCCTTTCTGGAACCGGACGGAACCCGTGGGCTATTCTGCTGCCCACCCAAGGTATCGACCGTTTCAGAAAGGAGGTTTGAATGCGTACCCTCGAATTGGCTGGCGTGCAGGTGCCGGTGATTGGCCAGGGCACCTGGCGCATGGGCGAAGACCGTTCGGCGCACAAGCGTGAAGTGGCGGCCCTGCGCAGTGGCATCGAACTGGGGATGACCCTGATCGACACTGCGGAAATGTACGGGGAAGGCGGTGCCGAAACCGTCGTCGGCGAAGCCATTGCCGGCCTGCGCGATCAAGTGTTCCTGGTGAGCAAGGTCTACCCGCACAACGCCAGTCGCAAGGGCATTCCCCAGGCCTGCGAGCGCAGTCTGCGCCGGCTCGATACCGATTACATCGATCTCTACCTGCTGCATTGGCGCGGCCAATATCCGCTGGAAGAAACCGTCGAGGCCTTCGAACGTCTGCGCGAGGACGGCAAGATCGGTCGCTGGGGCGTGTCGAATTTCGACGTCGATGATCTCGAGGAACTGTCGCATTCGGCCTGCGCCACCAATCAGGTGCTGTACAACCTGGAAGAACGCGGCATCGAATTCGACTTGTTGCCGTGGTGCCAGCAACAGCGCATGCCGCTGATGGCGTACTGCCCGATCGGCCAGGGCGGCGCGATGCTCGCCGAGCCGGTGTTGAAACAGATTGCCGCTCGTCACGGCGTGACCCCGGCACAGGTTTCGCTGGCGTGGATTCTGCGTCAGGATGGGCTGATCGCGATTCCCAAGGCCGTGCGCCCGGAACACGTGCAGCTCAATGCACAAGCCGCGCAACTGCAACTCGATGCCGGGGATCTGGCGGCGCTGGACCAGGCGTTTCACGCGCCAAAACGCAAGCAGCGGCTGGCCATGGTCTGAGCCACCGCCGACTGACAGAGGGCTTCGCCATGAGAAGCACTGATCAGGACGATCCATTCAACCTGCAACGCTTCGTGCTCGCCCAGGACCCGGTGTTCGAACGGGTCCAGCGCGAGCTCGGCGAGGGCCGCAAGCGCAGCCACTGGATGTGGTTTGTGTTCCCGCAGTTCGCCGGGCTCGGCGGCAGCGAGATGTCGCGGCGCTTCGCAATTGGCTCGGCCGGTGAGGCCAAGGCCTATCTGGCCCATGATCTGCTCGGCGCCCGGCTGCGGACCTGCACGCAGCTGGTGCTGAACGTGCAGCAGCGTTCGATTGCCGAGATATTTGGCCATCCGGACGACCTGAAATTCCACTCATCAATGACCCTGTTCGCCCAGTTCGCTGTCGACGACAGCCCTTGGCATCAGGCGCTGGAGCGTTTCTTCCACGGCATTCAGGACGAGTGGACCCTGCAACTGCTGGACTCAAAACAGGCCCAGTTGTCCCCCGATCAGGGTTGAGAAATCGTCGTCGACAAACGGCAGGATCGCATCCGCCACCGGTTGCAACTGGCGGGTGATGTAGTGGTCGTAGTCGATGGCCGCGCGGCGCACTTCCAGCGGCTCGGGGCCGGCCAGGGTGATGACGTAGCTGATCCAGCCGCCATTCTGATACTGGCGCGGGCGACCGTGTTGCGCGTTGTAATCATCGGCCAGCCGCGCGGCGCGCACGTGGGGCGGCACGTTGCGTTCGTAATCGTCGAGGGTGCGGCGCAGGCGCTTGCGGTAGACCAGTCGCTCGTCGAACTCGCCGGCCAACGTCTTGCGCACATACTCGCGCACGTAATCCTGATACGGCTTGCGCTGGAAGATCCGCTCGTACAGTTCCTGCTGGAATTGCCGGGCCAGCAGCGACCAGTCGGTGCGCACGGTTTCCAGGCCTTTGTAGACCATTTCCTCGCTACCGTCGGCGCGGGTCACTAGGCCGGCATAGCGCTTTTTGCTGCCCTCCTCGGCGCCACGGATGGTCGGCATCAGGAAGCGCTTGTAGTGGGTCTCGAACTGCAATTCGAGGGCGCTTTCCAGCCCGTATTGCTCACGCACATGCTCGCGCCACCAGTCGTTGACGTGCGCAACCAGCGCCCGGCCGATGGTCGCCGCCTCTTCCTGACCATGGGGGCGACGCAGCCAGACGAAGGTCGAGTCGGTATCGCCATAGATCACCGCGTGGCCCTGGGCTTCGATCAACTGCCGGGTACGCAGCATGATTTCGTGGCCGCGCAGGGTGATCGATGACGCCAGCCGCGTATCGAAAAACCGGCAACCGCTGGAACCGAGCACGCCGTAAAAGGCGTTCATGATGATCTTCAGCGCCTGGGACAACGGCGCATTGTGTTCGCGCTTGGCGGTCTCGCGGCCCTCGGCGACCCGGGCGACGATGGACGGCAGGCAATGCCGGGTGCGAGAGAAACGAGCGCCGCGAAAACCTGGCACCGAGTCGCTGTCATCGGGATGCTGCAAGCCTTCGATCAATCCCACCGGATCGATCAGAAAGGTGCGGATGATCGACGGATAAAGGCTCTTGTAGTCGAGCACCAGCACCGATTCGTACAGCCCCGGTTGCGAGTCCATGACAAATCCGCCGGGGCTGGCCTGCGGAGGATTGGTGCCGAGGTTAGGCGCTACAAAACCCTGACGGTGCATCAACGGCATGTACAAATGCGTGAACGCCGCCACCGAGCCGCCGCTGCGATCCGCCGGCAGGCCGGTGACGCTGGCGCGCTCGAGCAAAAATTTCAGCAGCTCGGTCTTGGCAAAGATCCGCGTGACCAGCTCGCAGTCCTTGAGGTTGTACTTGGCCAGCGCCGGTTTGTCCTCGGCGAACATGCGGTTGATCTCGTCCATGCGCTGGTACGGATTGTCGATGGACTTGCCTTCGCCAAGCAAAGTCTGGGCAACGTTTTCCAGGCTGAACGAGGGAAAGCTCCAGGTCGCCGAACGCAGGGATTCGATGCCGTCGATGATCAACCGCCCCGCCGCTGCAGCGAAGTAGTGATTGCGGCTGCCGTGTTCGCGCCACTGCATTTCCTCGCCGCCACGCCCGAGCTTGAGCGGCACGCCGAGGCGCCGGGCGTGTTCGTGGAGGATGCGCAGGTCGAACTGCACGAGATTCCAGCCGATGATCGCGTCGGGGTCGTGGCAGGCGAACCAGTCGTTGAGCTTCTTCAGGATCAGGGTGCGCGATTCGCAGTACTCGAGGTCGAAGTCGACGATGCTGTGATCGCCGTTCGGTGCGCCGAGCATGTACACCTGGCGCTCGCCGCAGCCTTCCAGGGCGATGGAATACAACTCGCCCTGCTCGGTGGTTTCGATATCCAGCGAGACCAGCCGCAGTTGCGGGCGATAGTCAGGTGAAGGTTTGAGGTGGGCGTCGAGCAACACGCCGTCGGCATCGGGCGTGCCGCTGAACCAGACGGGCGCGGTGATGAAGCGCTCCATCAGGTAGCGCTCGGGTGGTCGCACGTCGGCTTCGAAGACATCGACACTGTGCCGGTTGAGCGCGGTTTCGAGGCGCATCAACTGACCGTGCTGCTGGCAATACAGCCCGAGCACCGGGCGGTGCTCGAAATCCTGCAAAGCCAGGGGACGCAGTTCGACGTTCTTTTCGTCCGCCAGCACCCGCTCGGCCTGCTCGCGCTGCGCCGCCGGGATGAACGCCACCGACGGCTGATGCGGCAGGCGCACACGGCGCGGCCCGGCGTCGGTCGCCAGCCAGAACTCGACTTCGGTGCCGGCCGGGGTGTCGCGCCAATGCCGGGTCAGGACGAAGCCCTGCTGTAAATCCACCACTGCAACCTCAGGAATTGATTCAGACGGGCATTCTACGCGGCATTGCCGCCACCCGTGACAAAGGCCTCGCCATGAAAAACCCGGTCAAATGACGTTTTTTGCGTGTTATCTGCCGTTTTGCGGCCTTGCCCTGCGCGCCTGCGTCTACGATGCTTGGAGAACAACGACAACACCTGAGTAACCGCCATGAAAACCGTCGCCCAGCTGCTCAAGCTCAAAGATCCGAAAAATCAGGAAGTGCACCAGATCAAACCCGATCACATGGTGCTCGAAGCGCTGATGAAAATGGCCGAGAAGAACGTCGGCGCCTTGCTCGTGGTGGAAGACGACAACGTGGTGGGCATCATCAGCGAGCGCGATTACGCACGCAAACTGGTGCTGCACGGACGCTCCTCGGTGGGCACGCCGGTGCGCGACATCATGGTGGCGAACGTGATCACGGTGGACACCCACCAGACCGTCGACACTTGCCTTGGCATCATGTCCGACAAACGCCTGCGTCACTTGCCGGTGGTGGAGAACGGCAAGCTGATCGGCCTGCTGTCGATCGGCGACCTGGTCAAGGAAGCGATTGCCGAACAGGCCGAACTGATCAAACAGCTGGAGCAGTACATTCGCGGTGAATAGTTCCTGTTTGATCGTTGATCGTTCCCACGCTCTGCGTGGGAACGCCTCTTGTGACGCTCTGCGTCACGCTTTGGGACGCGGAGCGTCCCGGGCTGCATTCCCACGCGGAGCGTGGGAACAATCAACGATCACCATCTGATTCGATTTCTTAACCGGGCCAATGCCGCGCAAAGACCGGCGCCAGCACCGGGTGCCGGTCGATTCGGTGCAGCCACGCATGGAAACCGGGTCGGGCCTGGCGCAGGTGTTCGCGGGCACCGGCCCAGCGCGTGACCACCGCCGCCAACACATCCAGTGCGCCCGGTGTTTCATCGTCCAGGTACAGCTCGGCCGAGAACTGATCGGCAAACACCTCCCAGCTCCAGTGCAGTCGTTCCCGCGCACCCGCCATCAGATTCTGTCGCGAGGCCTCGTCCGGCATCACCAGCCAGCGTTCCGGGTAATCAATGATCCCGATGGCCGCATAACAATTGCTGACGATGTACACCAGGCCCCGAATCACCTGATCGCGGTCAGCGCCGTTGGCCGGCAGCAGGCCGGATTGCGCAAAGCTTTGGCCCAGATGAATCAGGATCGCCGCACTTTCGGTGATGACACTGCCGTCCGGCAGTTGCAGGGTCGGGATCTGTTTGAGCGGATTGAGCCGCGCCAGCTCCTGCGCCGCTTCCGCACTGGCCTCGATATCGATGAAGCGGTAAGCCACCTGGCACAGCTCGAGCGCCGCCTCGATGGCCGCTGCTCCTGAGTTGCGGTGTCCGTAGAGCTGATACATATCCCCTCCTCCACTGCGAAAGGCATCCCGCCTGGCCCTATTTATAGCCGTTGTATCGAATTTGGCACGGATTGCGCATTCATCGGCAGCTTGCGAATCCCTGATTTCGCAAAACAGCGCTGGCGGTGCCCATCCCGCACCAAGAGCAATCAGCGAACGCTATCCGCGTTCTTGTAAGGTGCGATACCGAACCAAAAGTTCGCGTATCCGAGCTGGCAACAAGGAGTTCACCGCGTGAATCTTCATCTGCTGCGCCACCCTCTTCTCTCCGTGCCCGTTTACCTGCGCCGCGTTCGCCCGCCGAACAGTCCGTGCATTCCTTTTATTACCTGAACACCCGCACTATTTATTTTTTAAATAGCACGCAAGCAGTCATTGCGTGCGCGCTGCATTAATGAATGCCAGAACAGATTGTTCGACAATAACTTTCAGACAGCACACCCGTACAACTTTTGCTGTTCGGAGTTGATGCTCGAAGCGCACCAAAACTGCACTTCCAGTCATTACATCGTTCATGCGGAACGACCGACTTTACTTAAACAAGAACAAGGAACATCGCCTGTGACCCGCTAAAACCCTGACCCGCACCAAATCAGTCCGCCACGCACCATCACGCGCCCTGGCCGACACGAGAACAGCCGCTCTATCTCGCTGAACAGCGCGATACCGCGCCAGAGCTGTCTCGCCCTGAAAAAAGCCCTGTAAACAGGGCCATCGGGAGGTTATGCGCCCAGGAAAACCGGCCTGGTTAATGAAACTTATATAAATGCGACATACGTATCACCCATGAAATAACCGATACACATTTGGTCACTCTTTGGCACAGCGGTTGCTATTGCATCAACCATGAGGGCACGAATGATGTTCGCCACTCAATTGCACACTCACTTATAAAAGAACAGCCACGGACCGGATCAATGAACCATCGAAGTCGACATTACTGAAGCAATAAGCTGCACAAGCCCTGTTCAATAGATAGTTCAACTATCGGCTTCTGCACACCTGTATGAAAGTTGCGACCACTCACTCGAACAACGCCCTGTTGTTCGAACGGCACCTTATTGCCCTTCATCCACCCGAGGGAGCTTTAATGAACGATGCGGTAAAGCACAGAAGTCCGCCGGGGCCCTTGCGGGAAGCGCCGCTCCCGTCGGTTGCGGGCCGGCCCGTGTTTAAGGCCAACACTTCGCAGCCCGGCGGCCTGAACAAACAGCAGATGCTGTTGCTGGTGGCAGTGTCGGCGTTGATACACGGCGGCGCCTGGTGGTTTTTCCAGCAGGCGCGGGCCGAGCCGCTGCCCACGCCGCCGGAAATTCCGGAAATGACCGTCGAGCTGACCAGCCCGACACCGCCGGCCCCGCCGGCCCCGCCGGCCCCGCCGACACCGGAGCCGCCGCCCCCACCACCGCCTCCTCCCGAACCGGAACAGCCGGTGGAAGACGAAGACGCGGTCAAGCCGCCGCCCAAACCGGTGGAGAAACCCAAGCCGATCGAAAAACCGAAGCCGGTCGAGAAACCCAAACCGGTGAAAAAGGCCGAGCCACCGAAAGCACCGCCCGCCCCTGCACAACCGGCAGCGCCTGCCGCCCCGGCCACCCCGAGCGCGCCACCGGCACCTGCGGCGGCGCCGGGACCGGTGAAAGAGTCGGCGGCGATTTCCGGCCTCGCCAGCCTCGGCAACCCGCCGCCGGAATACCCGTCGCTGGCCCTGCGGCGCAACTGGGAAGGCAGCGTGGTGCTGCGGATTCAGGTGCTGGCCAACGGTCGCGCCGGCTCGGTGACGGTGACCAAATCCAGCGGCAAGCCGCAACTGGATGACGCGGCGGTCGCGGCGGTAAAGGCCTGGAAGTTCATCCCGGCCAAGCGCGGCGACACACCGATCGACGGCTTCGCCACCCAGACCATCGATTTCAAATTGCCGCAATGACGGCACGACAACCGAACTCACAACCGATTAACGCAAGCGAGGTGTAGCCATGAACGATTCTCTGTCTTCGATGATTGTCCCCGGCGTGCTCTGGGGACTGGTGCTGTTTTCCGTGGTCAGCTGGGCGATCCTGCTGGTCAAGTCGGCGCAATACTTGCGCCAGAAAACCCAGAACAAGCAGTTCAGCAAAGCCTTCTGGGGCGCGCCGGATCTGCTCACCGCCGCCGAACACGCCAGCCAGTATCCGGGCTCGCTGGCGCGGATCGCCAGCAGCGGTTTTGAAGCCTTGCTGGTGGAAGAATCCCCGCGCACCACCCAGCAACTGGCGCACACCATCAACCGTGCCGACCGCCTGGAACGCAACCTGCGCCAGCAGATCCAGAAGGAACGTCGCTCGCTGGAAAACGGCCAGGCGATCCTCGCCAGTATCGGCAGCACCGCGCCGTTCATTGGTCTGTTCGGCACCGTGTGGGGAATCATGGAAGCCCTGCAAAGCATCGGCGCCAGCGGTTCGGCCAGCCTGGAAACCGTGGCCGGGCCGATCGGCCACGCGCTGATCGCCACCGGTGTGGGGATTGCCGTCGCGGTACCGGCGGTACTGATTTACAACTTCTTCCTGCGGCGCCTGAAACTGGCATCGGCAGACATGGATGACTTCGCCCACGACTTCGACGCCCTCGCCTCGCGCAGTGCGTTTTCCATCAGCCGCCAGGCCATCGCCCAATCCACGGCCGCCGTGCGGGAGGCCAGCTGATGTCCTTTTCCACTCAAGACAGCGATGAAGTGCTCAGTGAAATGAACGTCACGCCGCTGGTGGACGTGATGCTCGTGCTGCTGGTGGTGTTCATCGTCACCGCGCCGCTGATGACCAACGCGATCAAGGTCAACCTGCCAAAAACCGACGCCGTCGCTCCCGCCGAAAAGAAGGATCCGGTGGTGGTCAGCGTCGATCAGGACGGCAAGTTCTTCCTGGCCAAGACCGAGCTGGCGCCGGAATCACTGGAGGCCAGCCTCAAGGAGGTCAAGGCCAAAGATGCCGACGTACGCGTGCAGCTGCAGGCCGACTCCACCGTGAATTACGGCCAGGTCGCCAAAGCCATGGCGTCCATCGAGCGCTCGGGCATCACCAAGATATCGGTGATGACCACCCGCTGACGGCGGTGCCGGGCGCGCTGTGAGGGACGCGCCCGACACCGTTCGTTGAATCCCGTCGCAATCGGCCGACCGAAAAAACGCAGCGCGTCTTCGGAGGGGATCGGCTTGCTTGAAGAAAGTGGTTTTCGCGGCGCGGCACCACCGTGCTCCGTGCAAAGAGGGCTCACAAGGCCATTTCGATAAACGTCTAACAAAGTCGGAAACAACCATGCTGATGAACACTCCACGCTTCACGCTCAAACCCTTGGTGGCGACGATTTCCCGCCACCGTTTCGTTCCGTTGTACCTGGTGGCCATGGGGATGGGCGCCGGGGTTCAGGCCGCCGAGGACGACAACAGCGTCCCGGCCGCCGCGGCGGTGGTCGCGCCGACCACGCAACTGCAACGGGTCGAAGTGACCGGTTCGGCGATCCGTCGGGTCGACGCGGAAACCGCGGTGCCGATCACCGTGCTCAAGGCCGATGAACTGCGCAAACAGGGCGTGACCACCACCGCCGAACTGGTGCAGCGCATCACCGGCAGCCAGTCGATCAACAACAGCGCAGGCTCGGTCGGCGCGGCCACCGGCGGCGCCTCGTTCGCCGACATGCGCGGCATCGGCGCGAACAAGACGCTGGTGCTGCTCAACGGTCGCCGACTGGCCAACAACGCCCTGTCGGGCACCAACTCGGCCGGCGGCGCGGTGGATCTGAACATGATCCCGTTTGCCGCGATCGAGCGCGTGGAAGTGCTGCGCGACGGCGCCTCGGCCCTGTACGGCACCGACGCCATCGGTGGCGTGATCAACTTCATCACCAAGAAATCCATGACCGACGGCCAGCTCACCCTCGGCGGCGAAACCCCGACCCACAGCGGCGGCGGTGCGACCAAGGACATGAGCGCCAGCTGGGGCTACGGCGACCTGGAGCAGGACCGCTTCAACGTGCTCGGCGTGTTCAACTACAACAAGCAGCAGAACCTCGACGCCAACGACCGCTCCTTCGCCCGCGACTACGTGCCCGGCCGTGGCCTGGACCAGACCTCCGGCACCGCGTTCCCCGGCAACTACAGCCAGAACGGCAATGCCACCAACCCGCTGGCCAACAGCAATTGCAACGGCCCCAACCTGGTGGCCCGCGACGGCCTCTGCCGCTTCAGCACCCGGGAATTCATCGACCTGGTGCCGCAGACCGAGAAGACGTCGTTCTTCGGCAAGACCACCGGCAAACTGGCCGATGATCACAACGTCAACCTCGAATACTTCTGGTCGCGCAATAACAACGCCACCGCCGTCGGCCCGGCGCCATTGACCGGCCTGAGTCTGGATTCGTCCTCGCCCTACTACCCCGGCAACGGCATCACCCCGGCGCCCACCGGGTTCGCCCTCGACCCGACGCAACCGGTGGACGTGAACTGGCGCGAAACCGCCGCGGGCCCGCGTGAATCGAAAGACCAGAACACCAGCCAGCGCTTTTTGCTGAGCTTCGACGGTCTGGTCGGCGGCTGGGACTACAACGTCGGCGCCTCGTACAACCAGAACAAGATCGTCTCCAGCGTCACCAGCGGCTACGTCAGCGATCAGGCGATGATCGACGGCCTGGCCAGCGGCCTGCTCAACCCGTTTGGCCCGCAGACCAGCGCCGGCCAGCAGTACATCGATCAGGCGATGTACCACGGCGCCTATTCCACGGCGGTGGGCCGGGTCGCCGGTTTCGACGGGCGGATCAGCCGCGAAATCGGTGACTGGTTCGGTGCCGGTCCGTCCGGCCTGGCCCTGGGCGGCGAGTACCGCAAAGAGAAATTCCACCAAGACTACGAAGCCTTTGCCGGCGACATCCAGAGCCTGGGCATCGACCCGGCCGGCAGCGTCGAGGGCGACCGCAGCGTGAAAGCCGCCTACGCGGAAATCAACGTGCCGGTGCTCGACAGCCTGGAATTGTCCGCCGCCGTGCGTCACGACAAATACAGCGACTTCGGCAGCACTACCAACCCGAAATACTCGTTCCGTTATCAGCCGCTCAAGGAGCTGGTGGTGCGCGGCGCCTACAGTGAAGGCTTCCGCGCGCCGTCGCTGTATGAGCTGTATTCGCCGCGCAGCATCACCTACACCCAGGGCTACTACAACGACCCGGTACTGTGTACCGGCGGCGTGGTGCAACCGGGCGGCAACGGCGGGCGCGATTGCGGTCAGCAGTTCCTCAACCAGATCGGCGGCAACGAAGACCTGGCCCCGGAGAAAGCGCGCAACGTGACGCTGGGCTTTGTCTATCAGCCGGTCAGCAACCTGTCAGTCGGCCTGGATTTCTGGTGGATTCACATCTCCAACCAGATCCAGCCGTTCCCGGAATCCACCGTGTTCGATCAGGCCGGCAGCTACCCTGACCGCTTCGTGCGCAACGCCGACGGCACGCTCAACTACATCGTCACCGGCAACGCCAACCTGGGCATCGTTGAAACCAACGGCGTCGATGTGTCGCTGGACTATCGCTTCCCGAACACGCCGTACGGTCAGTTCGGTCTGGGCCTGCAAGGCACCTATGTCGACGAGTACGACTTCCAGAGCACCATCAAGGGCCCGTTCACCGACAAGGTCGGCGACTTCCGGGGTGATGGCGTGATCGCCCGCTGGAAACACAACCTGACCGGTTCCTGGACCTTCGGCGCGGCCCGTGCGGCACTGACCAACCGCTTCACCACCGGCTACAACGACTACGACCGCGAGACCAACGCGCGGGTCGCGTCGTATTCGGTGTGGGACCTGTCGGCCGGTTACACCTTCGACAAGGTGCTGGACGTCGATGCCGGGGTGAAGAACCTGTTCGACCGCGATCCGCCGTTCTCCAACCAGGCCTACAACTTCCAGAGCGGTTATGACCCGCGCTACACCGATCCGCTGGGCCGCACGCTGTTTGCGCGCATGACGTACCACTTCTGAGTCCCGGTCGGGGCCGCGCAAGACTCCGGCCGGCCCCTTCCCCTTGCGAATTCGCATCCCGCAGCGGCCTGCCGCCGCTTCGGGTTTTTCCGGCTCAGAGGAACGACTTCATGACATTCATGCGCAACATGGCCGGCCTGCTGCTCGGCAGCGCGCTGCTGTGCAACGCGGCAGCTGCGCTGGCCGGCGGCAGCTACGCGATGACGGTGTACGGCGAGGCGCCGAAATACCCCGCCAGTTTTCAGCACTTCGATTTCGTCAATCCCGACGCCCCCAAGGGCGGCTCGCTCAGCCGCGCTTCGATGGAGATCGGTCAGTACAACTACATCACCCCGTATGCCGATCAGGGCATTTCCGTGGTGCAGGTCAACGACTGGGTGTATTCGCCGCTGGCGTTCCGCTCGCTGGACGAGCCCTACACCGTCTACGGTCTGGTGGCGCAAACCATGGAGCGCGATCCCGACGGTCTGTGGGTGCGTTTCAACCTGAATCCCGAGGCGCGTTTCGCCGACGGCACACCGATCACCGCCGAAGACGTGCGCTACACCTTCGAACTGTTGATGACCAAGGGCAGCCTGAGTTATCGCCAGCAATATGCCGACGTGCAGGATGTACTGATCGAAGGCCCGCGGCAGGTTCGCTTCACTTTCAAGAACAACCTCAACCGCACCCTGGCGCTGGATCTGGCGTCGTTGCGGCCGGTGCCCGAGCACTGGTGGAAGACCCGCGACTTCGCCAACGGCGGCGGCTTCGAACCCCCGCTGGGCAGCGGCCCGTACCGGGTAAGCAAGGTCGAAGCGGGACGCAGCATCAGTTTCCAGCGTGACCCGCAGTGGTGGGGCAAAGACCTGCCGGTCAGTCGCGGGATGTACAACTTCGACAGCCTGACCGTGAATTTCTACGGCGACACAGACGTCGCCCGACAACTGCTGCAGGCCGGCGCGTTCGACTACAACCGCGAGTTTTCCTCGTCCGGCTACGTGGTCGGCTACGACAGCCCGGCCCTGCGCGACGGACGCCTGCAACAGGCAATTCTCGCCCCGGACAAACCGACCAGCGCCCAGGGTTTCGTGTTCAATCTGCAGAACCCGCTGTTCAAGGATCGCCGCGTGCGTCAGGCGCTGAGCCTGCTGTGGGATTTCGAGTGGACCAACAAGCAGATGATGCGCGGCTTCTACGTGCGCCAGAACAGCTACTGGCCGAAGAGTGAAATGGCCGCTACCGCACTGCCCGACGCCGAAGAACTGGCGATCCTCGAACCGTTGCGCGGACAGATTCCGGACGAGGTTTTCAGCCGCGTCTATCAGGCGCCGAAAACCGATGGCAGCGGCTACATCCGCGATAAGCAATTGCAGGCACTGAAGCTGTTGGCCGAGGCCGGATGGACGCCGAAAAACAATCGGCTGGTGAACGCCGCCGGCGAGCCCTTCGAATTCACCTTCCTCGACGGCCAGGGCGGCTTCGACCGCATGCTGCTGCCGTACAAACGCACCCTGGCGCAGATCGGCATCACCCTGAATCTGCGACGCATCGATTCGGCGCAGTACATCAACCGGCTCAACGCTCGGGACTACGACATGATCGTCACCAGTTTCCCGCGCAGCGGCGATCCGATCGTCTCGCCGGGCCGCGAGTTGTACAGCCTGTACGCCTCGCAGAGCGCCACTCAGGTCGGCAGCTCCAATTCGATGGTGCTGGCCAACCCTGCGGTGGACCGGCTGATCGACGGCCTGGTCCAGGCCAATACCCGCGACGCCATGGTGCGTTACGCCCGCGCCCTCGACCGGGTGCTGCAATGGGGTGACTACATGATTCCCAACTACTACTCCAAAGGCACGCCGACGGTGTTTCAGAACCGCTTCGGCAGGCCACCGGTGCAGCCGATTTACAGCGAAGGCCTCGACACCTGGTGGGAGGTCTCGGCCAAGCCGCTGACCAATCAGCAGATGAGTGCCCTGCACCAGCTCGCGGGGGGCCAGTGACATGTGGCGTTATCTGAGTCGACGTCTGTTGCTGATCATCCCGACGCTGTTGTGCATTCTGGTGGTCAACTTCGTCATCGTGCAGGCCGCGCCCGGAGGCCCGGTGGAACAGGCCATCGCCCGCCTGCAAGGCTTCGGCGGGCACAGCATGGGCGGCGCCAGCGAGGTCACCGCCATCGGCGGTGCCGGGCGCAGCAGCCGTGGCCTGGACCCGGCGCTGATCGAAGAGATCAAGCACCACTACGGCTTCGATAAACCGATGCACGAACGCCTGTGGCTGATGCTGAAAAACTACGCGCAACTGGACCTGGGCAGCAGTTTCTTTCGCGGTGCCAAGGTCACCGATCTGATCGCGCAGAAACTGCCGGTGTCGCTGTCCCTCGGACTGTGGGCGACCTTGATCACCTACCTGATCTCGATCCCGCTGGGCATTCGCAAGGCAATCAAAAACGGCAGCGCTTTCGATGTCTGGAGCAGCACGGCGATCATCGTCGGCTACGCGATGCCGGCGTTTCTGTTCGCGATCCTGTTGATCGTGGTGTTCGCCGGGGGTAGCTACGTCAACTGGTTTCCGGTGCAGGGGCTGGTCTCGGACAATTTCGACAGCTTGAGCCTGTGGGGCAAGGTCGGCGACTACCTCTGGCACCTGGTGTTGCCGGTGACGGCGCTGGTGATCGGCGGTTTTGCGACGCTGACGATCCTGACCAAAAACAGCTTCCTCAACGAGATCAGCCGCCAGTACGTGATCACCGCGCGCGCCAAAGGCCTGACCGAAAGACGCGTGCTCTACGGCCATGTGTTTCGCAACGCGATGCTGCTGGTGGTGGCCGGTGTGCCGTCGGCGTTGATCGAGGTGTTTTTCGCCGGCTCGCTGCTGATCGAAACCATCTTCAACCTCGATGGCCTCGGGCGCATGAGCTACGAAGCGGCGGTGTCGCGAGACTACCCGGTGGTGTTCGGCACGCTGTTCCTGTTCACCCTGTTCGGCCTGTTGATCAAGCTGATCGGCGACCTCTGCTACACCCTGCTCGACCCGCGCATCGACTTCTCGGCGAGGACTGCCTGATGTTCACACTCTCCCCTCTGGGCCGGCGGCGCATCGCCCAATTCAAGGCCAACCGGCGCGGGCGCTGGTCGTTGTGGCTGTTCATCGGGCTGTGCCTGATCTGCCTCGGCGGCGAACTGATTGCCAACGACAAGCCGCTGGTGATCCGCTACCACCACGCCTTCTACTTCCCGATCCTCAGCGATTATCTGGAAACCGATTTCGGCGGCGAACTGCCGTTCCAGCCGGATTACGCCAGCAATTACGTGCACAAACTGATCGAGGATCAGGGCGGCTGGATGCTGTTCCCGCCGATCCCGTTCAGTTACGACACGGTCAATTACGACCTCACGGAACCGGCACCGAGCCCGCCGTCCTCGAGCAACTGGCTGGGCACCGACGATCAGGCCCGGGACGTGTTGGCGCGGGTGATTTTCGGCACGCGGATTTCGATCCTGTTCGCGCTGATTCTCACCGCGGTCAGTGCGCTGGTCGGCATCGTCGCCGGAGCGTTGCAGGGTTATTACGGCGGCTGGGTCGACTTGCTCGGGCAACGGGTGCTGGAGATCTGGTCGGGATTGCCGGTGCTGTACCTGCTGATCATCTTGTCGGGGTTCGTCTCGCCGAGCTTCTGGTGGCTGCTGGGGATCATGGCGCTGTTTTCCTGGCTGGCACTGGTGGACGTGGTGCGCGCCGAGTTCCTGCGCGGGCGCAGCCTGGAATACGTCAAGGCCGCGCGGGCCCTGGGCCTGACGGACAGCGAGCTGATGCGTCGGCACATTCTGCCCAACGCCATGACCTCCACCCTGACCTACCTGCCGTTCATTCTGACCGGCGCCATCGCCACCCTCACCGCGCTGGATTTTCTCGGCTTCGGCATGCCCGCCGGCACCGCGTCGCTGGGGGAACTGATCGGCCAGGCCAAGCGCAATCTGCAAGCGCCGTGGCTGGGGCTGACGGCGTTTTTTGCCCTGGCGCTGATTCTGTCCCTGCTGGTGTTTATCGGCGAAGCCTGCCGTGACGCGTTCGATCCGCGATCCTGATCCCCGGAGCTGAAATGACCGATAACCTGATTGAAATCCGCGACCTGCGCGTCGCCTTCGCCGGGCACGAAGTGGTGCACGACGTGAACCTCGATATCCGCCGTGGCGAGTGCCTGGCACTGGTCGGCGAGTCCGGCTCGGGCAAGTCGGTGACGGCCCACTCGATCCTGCGCTTGCTGCCAGGCAAAACCGTCAGCAGCACGGGCAGCATCCGCTACAACGGCGTGGACTTGCTGCACGCCAGCGAACAGCAGATGCGCAGCTTGCGCGGCAACCGCATCGCAATGATTTTCCAGGAGCCGATGACCTCGCTGAACCCGTTGCACACGGTGGAAAAACAGATCAGCGAAGTTCTGGAGATCCACAAGGGGCTCAAGGGCCGCGCCGCGCGCCAGCGCACGCTGGAGCTGCTGGAACTGGTCGGCATTCGCCAGCCGTTGCAGCGCTTGAAGGCCTATCCGCACCAGCTCTCCGGCGGCCAGCGGCAACGGGTGATGATCGCCATGGCGCTGGCTAACGAACCGGAATTGCTGATCGCCGACGAACCGACCACAGCGCTGGATGTGACTGTGCAGCAGAAGATTCTCGAGCTGTTGATCGAGTTGCAGCAACGCCTCGGCATGTCGCTGCTGCTGATCACTCACGACCTCAATCTGGTGCGACGCATCGCCCAGCGGGTGTGCGTGATGCGCCACGGGGAAATCGTCGAACAGGCCGATTGCGCAACGCTGTTCCGCACGCCGCAGCATCCTTACAGCCGCCTGCTGATCGAGGCGGAACCGTCGGGCGCGCCGGTGCCGAGTCGCTACGATCACAACCTGCTGGAGGTGGACGATCTGAAAGTCTGGTTCCCGCTGCCCAAAGCGTTGTTCAGCCGCACTCAGGAGTACATCAAGGCCGTGGACGGCGTGAGTTTCCGACTGCAACGGGGCAAGACCCTGGGGATTGTCGGCGAGTCCGGTTCGGGCAAGTCGACGTTGGGACAGGCGATTTTGCGACTGGTGGAATCCGAGGGCGATATCCGCTTCGGCAACAAGCATTTGAGCCTGCTCAATCAGCGCTTGATGCGCCCGTTGCGCCGGCAGATCCAGGTGGTGTTCCAGGACCCGTTCGGCAGCCTCAGCCCGCGAATGTCGGTACAGCAGATCATCGCCGAAGGCCTGCTGACCCACGGCATCGGCACGGCTGAGGAACGTGAGGCAGCGGTGATCCGCGTGCTGGAGGAAGTCGGCCTCGACCCGCAGAGCCGCCATCGCTATCCCCACGAATTCTCCGGCGGCCAGCGCCAACGCATTTCCATCGCCCGGGCGCTGGTGCTGGAACCGGCGCTGATTCTGCTCGACGAACCGACCTCGGCGCTGGATCGCACGGTGCAGAAACAGGTGGTGGAATTGTTGCGGCAATTGCAGATCCGCCATGGCTTGACGTACCTGTTCATCAGCCATGACCTGGCGGTGGTGCATGCGCTGGCGCACGACTTGATGGTGATCAAGGACGGCAAGGTGGTCGAACAGGGATCGTCCCAGGAGATTTTTGCGGCGCCGCAGCATGCGTATACCCAGGAACTGCTTAAAGCCTCCGGCCTGGCCTTGGTAAAAACCGGGCGCGAGCGGGTTACAGCCATCTGACCGTCAGTGCTTTCAGATTTATTTTCCGGCCACTGCATCCAAACCGCTCCGTCACGGGTAGTCCCTGTAACAGCCCTCTTTCGGCTGTCAGCGGTTTACCCTTTTTCGGAGAAACACTGATGAACATCACCCAACTGATCGGCTTCACCGGTTTACTCGCCGTCGTCTCGACAAGCTTTGCCCAAAGCAGTTATCCCGACGCGATCAAAGTGCCGGACGGCCACAAGATCGCGATGGAAACCACCGGGATCGGCGAGATCACCTACGAATGCCGGGACAAGGCCAATGCCGCCGGCCAGACCGAGTGGGTGTTCGTCGGCCCGAAAGCGGTGCTCAACGATCGCAGCGGCAACCAGGTCGGCACCTACTTCGGCCCACCCGCCACCTGGCAGGCCAAGGACGGTTCGAAAGTCACCGGCACGCAACTGGCCGTAGCGCCGTCGAGCCCGGGCAACCTGCCCTATCAACTGGTCAAGGCCAACCCCGCCGAAGGCAAAGGCGCGATGAGCGGCGTGAGCTACATCCAGCGCGTCGCGCTCAAGGGCGGCGTGGCGCCGGGCAGCGAATGCACGGCAGCGAACAAGGGCAAACAGGAAGTGGTGAAGTACCAGGCCGACTACATATTCTGGGCGGCGAACTGAGCCTGACTGGACGTTTGCTCGATGCTTGCTAGATTGCAGGACATGCCATTACCCGAAACCGCGTTCGATTACGAAGCCCGCCTCGCCGCCTGTGCCCGCGGCGAGCGCGGGGCCCTGCGCGAATTGTATGTGCAGGAAAGTCCGCGGCTGCTGGGTGTGGCCCGGCGTCTGGTGCGTGACACGGCGCTGGCCGAAGACATCGTTCACGACGCATTCATCAAAATCTGGGCTGGCGCGGCGGGTTTCGATCCGGCGCGCGGTTCGGCCCGGGGCTGGATGTTCAGCGTGACCCGGCATCTGGCGCTGAATGTGCTGCGCAATCACGACCGGGAAACGCCGCTGAACGACAGCAACGAATTTCCGGCGATTGATGACGGGTTCGAGGCGCTGGCGCAATCGACCCGCATCCATCGCTGCCTGCATCAACTGGAACCGCAACGCCGCCGCTGCATCCTTCACGCCTACGTCGACGGTTACAGCCACGCGCAGATCGCCCAACGCCTCGACACGCCGCTGGGCACCGTCAAAGCCTGGATCAAGCGCAGCCTCAATGCGTTGCGGGAGTGCATGGGATGACCACCGAATCGGCGCAGGAACGCGATGAACTGGCCAGCGAATACGTGCTCGGCACCCTCTCGGCCGAAGCGCGCGCCGAAGTGCAACGACGCTTGCCCAACGAGCCCGAGCTGCAAGCGGCGGTGGATGCCTGGGAGCGGCGGCTGCTGGAGCTGACCGACCTCGCCCCGGCGCATCAGCCTTCGTTGCAGCTGTGGCAGCGCATCGAACGCAGTGTCGGGCAACTCACCCACAAGAGGGCGCCAGAGATTTCCTGGTGGAACCGTCTGTCGCTGTGGCGCGGCTTGAGCGCTGCCGGGCTGGCCGCGACCTTGTTGCTGGGCTCGATCCTCCTGACTCAAACCACACCGAAACCGAGCTTTCTGGTGGTGCTGGTCGCCCCGCAGGACAAGGCGCCGGGCTGGGTGATCCAGGCCAGCAGTCCACGGGAGATTCAATTGATTCCGCTGGGCGTGGTCGAAGTGCCGGCCGACAAGGCGCTGGAGTTCTGGACCAAGGCCGACGGCTGGCAGGGGCCGGTGTCGCTGGGGCTGGTCAAACCGGGCCAGGCGCTGTCGATCCCGCTGGACAAGCTGCCGCCGCTGCAACCGAACCAGTTGTTCGAGCTGACGCTGGAGGGCGCCAACGGTTCGCCGATCGGCAAACCCACCGGGCCGATCCAGGCAATTGGCCGCGCAGTGAAGGTGCTTTGACAAACCATCATCGGCGTCGATGTTCACCATCACGTCAATGAAGTTCTCTTAAAAAATCCCGGGCGTAACATCGGCTCCATACCAAACAAACAACACCCCCGGAGCACAAAATCATGAAACGCCAAGTCATCCTCAGCATTGCCCTCTCGGTTCTGGCCTTCAACGCATTTGCCGCCAAACCGGCCCACACCATGATCGCCGAAGGCGGTTCGGATCGTCTGATTGAACGTCGCGTTGCTGAAGGTGGTTCGGATCGTCTGATCGAACGCCGCGTTGCCGAAGGTGGCTCGGATCGTCTGATTGAACGCCGCGTCGCTGAAGGTGGCTCGGATCGTCTGATTGAACGCCGCGTCGCTGAAGGTGGTTCGGATCGTCTGATTGAACGTCGCGTTGCTGAAGGTGGTTCGGATCGTCTGATCGAACGCCGCGTTGCCGAAGGTGGCTCGGATCGTCTGATTGAACGCCGCGTCGCTGAAGGTGGCTCGGATCGTCTGATTGAACGTCGCGTTGCCGAAGGTGGCTCGGATCGTCTGATCGAACGTCGCGTTGCCTGAATGAATGGCTTGACCGCAACAACCCAGAAAAAACCCGGCTCCCGTCAGCCGGGTTTTTTTATACCCTTTTGATCGTCCTCAGCCTTTGGCCATGCAGCGCCGATAACGCTCGTCGACCCGTTTGGCAAACCACGCCGTGGTCAGTTTGCGGGTGATCTTCGGGCTCTGCAGCACGATGCCCGGCAGCACCGCACGGGGCAATGTCTTGCCTTCCGCACGCTCCGCCAGTTCGAAGACCCGTTGATACAGTTTGGTCTCCTCGAAAGCCAGGCTATCGCCCTTCTCCAGTTGATCGCGGATCACCGGATTGCGCATGCCCAGGGATTTGCCGAGGGCGCGCACCGCCAGTTCGGTGCTGCCCGGCATGATCGCGCCCGGGCGGATCAAGTCGCCATCCAGCGCCAGCGGAATGCCCGACGCCCGGCTGACCGCGTTTTGAAACGCCGCGTTGCGACTGGCGTACCAGCCGGCATTGAAATCAGCGAAGCGGTACAGCGGCTCGCGATAACTCACCGGATAACCCAGCAAATGGGCGATGCCGAAATACATGCCGCCGCGACGGCTGAACACTTCGCGACGAATGGTCCCGTCCACCGGGTACGGATAGTCCTTGGCGTGCTGCTCGGCGAATTCGATGCTGACCTGCATCGGCCCGCCGGTGTGCACCGGGTTGAAACCGCTGAACAGCGTACGGCCCATCGGCACTGAGCCGATGAAGTCGTCGAAAATCGCGCTCAATTCCTTTTCGCTGCGGGCGGCGCTCAGGCGTTCGCTGTAGGTCTTGCCGTTCGGCGAGCGCACCTGCAAGGCACCGCTGACCAACAGGCTCGGGATGTGCACCTTGGCGGCGCGGCGGTCGATTTCGTCACGGGCGATCTTGCCCAGGCCGGGCACCGGCGGATCGACCTGGAAAGTGGATTCCTGCTCGGCGACGGCCAGCACCGAACACAGGTTTTGCGTGGTCGGGCTGATGCCCTGGGCAGCGAACGCGGCGTAGATGTCGGTGGCCCAGCCTTGGCGGTCGACGGTTTTGGCCGGCAGCAGGCGCACGATCTGTGCCTTGACCTCGGCGGGCGGGCGCGGCGCCGGTTCTTCGCTGCGTTGACCGGCGCAACCGGCCAGTACCAGCAGCGCGGCGAGGCTGACGAATAATCGAGGGGTGTGCATAACGCTTCATCCAGTCCGTTGAGCCGGGTTAACCCTACGCTCAATCGCAGGGTGCAGGATAGGACTGCGGGCCGACGGCGCTGTTCCATCGTCCCGTCTGGCAGGCCGACTGGCCGCCCTCGCCGTCTGATCCATACTTGCTGCTGCACACTCAGTGGCAAGCCTGGGGTCAGGACACGCGAGGAGGACAGACCATGAACCGCAGTGATGTTCTGATCATCGGCGCAGGCCCCACCGGACTGGTGCTGGCCCTGTGGCTGAGCAAACTGGGCGTGCGCGTGCGCATCATCGACAAGACCTCTGCTCCCGGCACCACTTCGCGGGCGCTGGCGGTGCAGGCGCGCACCCTTGAGCTGTACCGGCAACTGGATCTGGCCGACACTGTGGTGCGCAACGGTCATCGGGTGGCCGCGGCGAATTTCTGGGTCAAGGGCAAACCGGTGGCGCAGCTGCCGCTGAACCGGATCGGCGAAGGCCTGACGCCCTATGCCTTTCTGGAAATGTACCCGCAGGACGAACACGAGCGGCTGTTGATCGACCGCCTGGAAGACTACGACGTGACCGTCGAGCGCAACACGACGCTGGAGAGTTTCACGGAAAACGGTGACGGCCTCACCGCACATTTGCGCCTGCCGGATGGCGAGCAGGAAATCTGCCAGGCCTGCTATCTGGCCGGGTGCGACGGCGCCCGTTCGGTCGTGCGCAAAACCCTCGACACCGGTTTTCCCGGCGGCACCTATCAGCAGATTTTCTATGTCGCCGATGTGCGGGCCAGCGGTCCGGCGCTCAATGGCGAGTTGCATCTGGATCTGGATGAAACGGATTTTCTGGCGGTGTTCCCGCTGGCCGGCGAAGGCCGCGCGCGGTTGATTGGCACCGTGCGCGACGAGCGTGCGGAGCGTGCCGAAACCCTGGAATTTTCCGATGTCAGCAATCGCGCCATCGAACACCTGAACGTGCACATCGAGGACGTCAACTGGTTCTCCACCTACCGCGTGCATCACCGGGTGGCGGATCACTTTCGCAAGGGCCGGGCGTTTCTGCTCGGCGACGCGGCGCATGTGCACAGCCCGGCTGGCGGTCAGGGCATGAACACCGGCATCGGCGATGCGATCAATCTGGCGTGGAAACTCGCGGCAGTGCTCGGCGGCGCTGCCACGCCCGGGCTGCTCGACAGCTACGAAACCGAACGCATCGCCTTCGCCCGGCGACTGGTGTCGACCACCGACAAGGTCTTCAGCTTCGTCACCGCTGAAGGCCGCATGGCCGATCTGTTGCGCACGCGGCTGGCGCCGTTCCTGATTCCGAAAATGGCCTCATTCGAGACCAGCCGCGAATTGCTGTTTCGCACGGTGTCGCAGATCACCCTCAACTATCGGGGCATGGCGTTGAGCGAAGGCGTGGCCGGGCACGTCCACGGCGGCGACCGCTTGCCGTGGGCCCATGATGGCGAGGGGGACAATTACGAGCCGTTGCGCCATCCGTGCTGGCAGGTGCATGTGTACGGCGACACCAGCGACGAGATGATCGCCTGGTGCAATGAACATCACTTGCCGCTGCACGTGTTCGACTGGCGTCCGGCGTTTGAAACGGCGGGCCTGGGGCGCAACGGCTTTTACCTGCTGCGCCCGGATACCTACGTGGCGATTGCCGACAACAGCGCGGATCCGAAGGTGATCGAGCGGTACTTCCGTGATCACGGGATCCGGCCGTTTTTTGGCCTGATCTAATAATCTTTTTTTCGTATTTTCTTCGTTTCCTACAGCAGAGTGGAAAACATAAAAAACCCAACTACTATCCTGAGAGTCAACAGCGAGCGACTATAGTCGAGGAAAGTAATGGCCTTAACAAATGCCTATACCGAAGCTTATGGAAAACTAGGCGAGTTTTTTAACAGAATACGAGATGGACAAGCGCCTCCGCTATTCACTCACCAATTTCTGATAGATCTTGGCTTCAAATCAAACAAACAGCGCGCTTACATTCCTCTACTAAAGGCTTTGGGCTTTTTAACTCCAGACGGAAAACCAACCGCTCGATATAAGGACTACCGGGACCACTCTCAATCAAAAGCAATCATGGGTGAAGCACTAAAAGAAGCCTACGCCGATATATTCCTCATCAAAGAGCACCCAACTTCCGCCGACAGCGCCGCAATTGAAGGAAAATTCAAAAGCTATCACAATGCGAGCGACAATGTTGCTACCAACATGCGACGCACATTTATGTCGCTTTTAGAGCTCGCAGACACCAAACATACCAGCGCAAAAACTCGGACCACCGAAGACACGCAGGAGAAATCTTCTGTTACGGTGGAACAAACACAACCCCCGCCACAGCTTATAAAAACTCCTGGCTTACACTACAACATTCAAATTCACTTACCCGCCACAAAAGACATAGAAGTGTACAACGCAATTTTCAAATCACTAAAAGAGCATTTATTTTGAAATACAAAGAACTGCGAGATTTTATGTTTAGGGGACTGCTATTTGAAGCAGAGGCTTCTGTATTTCAGAGAGCGGGGATAAAAATAGGTGCCGATCAAACTGAAACAGAAGAAAGGCTTCTAGCGGAGGCACTTGCCCCTTTTCCTGTCAGTTTGAGAAACAATTCGCTTGAGATGGCAAGACTGTATGCAGTGCTGTTCGCATTCGAGAATCACGTCCGCGACTTTATAAGACAAACGCTCCAAGAAACTGAAGGAGTCGGATGGGTGGAAAAGATACCGGAAAAAATAAAGACCCATGCCCATAACAGACAGACGACTGCAAATTTAGATTCATGGCTTGAGGGAGAAAAAACGGACATCCTAGGTTTTCTGGACTTCGGACACCTTGCACAAATAATACTCAACAAGTGGGTTCATTTTGAATCGATAATCCCATCTCAACATTGGTTAAAACAACGCATGGACGAACTAGAAAAAAGCAGAAATTTCATCGCTCACAACAGAATGTTACTACCAAGTGAATTCCAAAGAATGTATATGTACATTTCCGACTGGAATAGGGTCGTAGGCCTTTAACAACGAACAAAGCTTGTTTAGGGCAAGAGGATCTCTCCATTGAAAAATCAAGAAACCAACACAGAAAACGAATTACTATTGGCCGAAAAACACTTCACTCAACTCAACAGACTAATCTACATAGGCATCACACTTTCCTTAGTGTTTATCTGCGCTTACGCGATCAATTTCTACGGACCCTTATCGCCAAACCCAGAACACTGGGGGCAATTTGGTGATTTTCTTGGAGGCGTACTGAACCCAACTTTTAGTTTTTTAGCATTAATCGCTTTGCTTGCAACTTTTAGTTTACAAATTAAAGAACTAAAGATATCAACAAAGGAGCTAAAAAACTCGGCATCGGCGTTAACCAAGCAAAATGAAACACTCCGTCAACAAAAATTTGAGGGGTCATTCTTTCAGTTACTCAACCTACACAACACGATAGTAAACTCTATCGATCTCGATTCCGCAAAAAAAACAACAAAAGGTAGAGATTGCTTCAGAGTCTTTCTAAAACGGCTCGAAGGCGAAATCTCAAAAATCAAAAACTGCAACGAACAAGAGTTCAAAGCAATATACTCAGTTTATTTCATAGAACACGAACCCGAACTCGGACACTACTTTAGACTCTTGTACAACATAATAAAACTAATCAAGACCACTCCTGACATTGATAAAAAGTTTTACACAAATATTGTACGAGCCCAATTATCAAGCGCAGAGTTAATGTTGATTTTTTACAACTGCATTTCTGATTTTGGAAACGAAAAGTTCAAACCACTGGTAGAAGAATTTGCACTTCTTAAGACAATCCCACGGACAGTTCTTCCGAACCAGAACTTACTCCATCTTTATCGCGAATCTGCTTTTGGAGGGACCTACCCTATCGCGTCCCTTTAAACAACAACCCCTTCAACCGAAATAGATACTCAACTTGGTATATGAGCATCTATATCAGCTGAAATTTCAGTTGAAGACTTTTATTTTTATATCCCGGCCAGTGCCAGATCCATCGCAAAGTAGGTGAAGATCAGATCCGCACCCGCGCGCTTGATCGCGCCGAGGCTTTCGCGCACCACGCGATCTTCGTCGATGGCCCCGGCCTGGGCGCCGAACTTGATCATCGCGTACTCGCCGCTGACCTGATACGCCGCCAGCGGCAGGTTCGAGGCTTCGCGGATGTCGCGGATGATGTCCAGGTACGCGCCGGCCGGTTTGACCATCAGCGCGTCGGCGCCTTCCTGCTCGTCGAGCAGCGATTCGCGCAGGGCTTCGCGGCGGTTCATCGGGTTCATCTGATAGCTTTTGCGATCGCCCTTCAGCGCGCTGCCACCAGCCTCGCGGAACGGGCCGTAGAGCGCCGAGGCGAATTTGGTCGAGTAGGCCATGATCGGAATCTGCGTGAAGCCGGCATCGTCCAGCGCCCGGCGAATCGCCCGCACCTGGCCGTCCATCGCTGCCGATGGCGCGATCACGTCGGCACCGGCACGCGCCGCCGCCACCGCTTGTTTGCCGAGGTTGATCAGGGTCTGGTCGTTGTCGACTTCATGGTTGTGCATCACGCCGCAGTGGCCGTGGTCGGTGTACTCGCAGAAGCAGGTGTCGGACATCACGATCATTTCCGGCACGGCGTCCTTGGCAATCCGCGACATGCGCGACACCAGGCCGTTTTCGCGCCAGGTATCGCTGCCGTTGGCGTCCAGGTGATGGGACACGCCGAAGGTCATCACCGACTTGATTCCGGCCCGGGCGTAACGCTCGATCTCGCCGGCCAGTTTGCGCTCGGGAATGCGCATCACGCCGGGCATGCTCTTGATCGGCACAAAATCGTCGATCTCTTCTTCGATGAAGATCGGCAGCACCAGATCGTTGAGGGAAAACTCGGTTTCCTGGAACAGGCTGCGCAGGCTCGCATTGCGGCGCAGGCGGCGTGGACGTGCTTCGGGGAACTGACTGGACATGGGGCCTTTCCTGAAAACAGCGGATGAGACGAAAGTCGTAGGGGGCGAAGCTTATGCCTTGCGGGGATCGGGGTACAAACCTGGATCAATCAACAGTGCGTTACCGGGCGCGCAATAATCGGCGCACCCGGTTCCCGCAGGGTCAGGAAGGGATGGTCAGGCCGCGCACCACCGCCGGCCGCGCCAGGAAGCGCTCCAGCACTCGGGTGACGTTCGGGAAGTTGTTGATGCCCACCAGATCGCCCGCCTCGTAGAAGCCGATCAGGTTGCGCACCCACGGGAACGTGGCGATGTCGGCGATGGTGTAGCGCTCGCCCATGATCCAGTCGCGCCCTTCCAGGCGGGTGTTGAGGACGCTGAGCAGGCGGCGGCTTTCTTCGACGTAGCGGTCACGGGGACGCTTGTCTTCGTAGTCCTTGCCGGCGAATTTGTTGAAGAAACCGAGCTGGCCGAACATCGGGCCGATACCGCCCATCTGGAACATCAGCCACTGAATGGTTTCGTAGCGCAGCGCGCCTTCCTGGGCCAGCAACTGGCCGCTCTTGTCGGCGAGGTAGATCAGGATCGCGCCGGATTCGAACAACGGCAGCGGTTTGTCCTCGGGGCCGTGAGGGTCGAGGATCGCCGGGATCTTGTTGTTCGGGTTCAGCGAGAGGAATTCCGGAGACATCTGGTCATTGGTGTCGAAGCCCACGCGATGCGGCTCGTAGGGCAGGCCGATCTCTTCAAGCATGATCGAGACCTTGACGCCGTTGGGGGTCGGCAGGGAATAGAGCTGAATCCAGTCAGGGTACTGCGCCGGCCATTTCTGGGTGATCGGGAACGCGGACAGATCAGTCATGTGTAGCATCCAGTCACAAAATGAAAGGCCTGAGCATAATCCACGAACAGCGCTCTGGCTCGGGTTCTTTACACCCTCGCCCGCCGGCTTACTTAAATCCGCAACATCCTGTGGTTAACCTTCCCTCCAACCGCACAGCCTCAACGGTAAAGTGCGGCGCACTCAAGCGGATCGAACCAAACGGGCCTCAGGGGGCTCCAAGCAAGCCAGTGATGACAGGGAAAACAGCCGGCGCGCATGCACCGGTGCAGAGGTTTGTCAGCCTTAACCGAACAGACTGAAGACGCCTTATCCCATGACGAACTTGATGAAAGTCGCCAACCGCTTCAAACATCGCGCGTATGTGGCCCTGCCCACCCTGCTGGCAGTCAGCGCGCTGTTCCTGTCGCTGGAATCCAGCGAAAGCCGTGCGCAACCGGTGGACGGCACCCAGACCCTGGTGTTCCTGCGCCATGCGGAGAAACCGGCCGGTGGTCTCGGCCAGCTCAACTGCCAGGGCCTGAACCGGGCCATCGACCTGTCGACCCTGCTGCCGGAAAAATTCGGCAAGGCCGACTACGTGTTCGCCGCCAATCCGACGCGCAATGTCGAGGAAGGCGAGCTGGACAACTCCTACAGCTATATCCGCCCGTTGATGACCATCAGCCCCGCCGCGATCAAGCTCGGCCTGCCGGTGAACATCGAATTCTCGGCCAATGACACCAGCGATCTGGCCCGGGAACTGATCGAAGACAAGTATCACAACTCGACCATTTACACCGCGTGGTCCCATGGCTACCTGCCGGAGCTGATCAACAAGGTGGCGGACAAGGCGGTCGGCGGGAAGCAGAAGATCACCGAGGATTGGGAATCCAGCGATTACGACTCGCTGTATGTGCTGACCCTGACCTGGCACAACGGCAAGGCCAGTCTGCAGAGCCACAGCTACAAACAGGGACTGGATAACGGCCAGGAAAGCTGTCCGACCTGAGTTTGTCCGGGGCCCGCTCGGGTCCCGTCAGGCCTTGGGTTTGACCCGCTCACGCAGGTACTCGATAACGGCCTGCCGCTCCCCCGCAAACTCGATCCGCCCGCCCTTCTTCTCGCGCTGAAACACATACATCGGGTCGTAATACTCACGCAGCAAACCTTCGATCCACGCGCGATGCAACTCCACCGCCCCGCTGCGGCCCTGCTCCGCCAGCGCCTCTTCCATCAACACCCGCATCCGTCGATGCCGCTCGCCGCCCAAGCGCTTGTGCACGTTGTCGAGGCTTTCCAGCAAGCGCTCGCAAAACCGACCGAAACCTTCCTCCCCATGCACGGCCTGAAACTCGGCAGACAAATCCACCACGTAATCGCGCAGGATCCGCTCGACGCGCTGCTCGAAACGATCTTCGAGCCAGACCATCGGGTACTGCTGCATGCCCTGATACAACGGCAAGGGCAGCGCGCAGCTGCCGACCACCCGGCTCTCATCCTCCAGCACAAATTGATCGATGCCGGCCGCACGCTTTTTCAGCAAGTCGATGGCCAGCCGGTTCTCGAAATCGATGTTCGACGGCTGACCGGTGGCGCGCTTGCCGAAACTCGAGCCCCGGTGATTGGCATGGCCTTCCAGATCCACACTGTTGCGCAGTTGCACCAGCACTTCGGTCTTGCCGGTGCCGGTCATGCCGCCCAGCAGCACGAAATCACACTCGTCCATAGCCGATTCGAGGGTGTCGATCAGAAAACCTCGCAGCGCCTTGTAGCCACCGCCGATACGCGGGTAGTCGATGCCGGCTTCCGACTTCAGCCACTGCTGGACGATTTGCGAACGCAGGCCGCCACGAAAGCAATACAGATAACCCTCGGGATGCGTCCGGGCAAACTCCGCCCAGGCCTGGAGACGCTCGGCCTTCACCGCGCCGGAGACCAGTTGATGGCCCAGTTCGATGGCGGCCTGCTGACCGTGATGTTTGTAGCAAGTGCCGACCCGCTGCCGTTCGATGTCGTTCATCAGCGGCAGATTGACCGCCCCGGGAAACGCGCCCTTGTGAAACTCGACCGGCGCACGGGCGTCCATCAGCGGCCGGTCGTTGAGGAAGATGTCGCGGTAGTCGGTGAAGTCGGCGGCCATCAATTCACCTCGACCGCGTGGCTCTGTCGCGCGATCAATTCACCGACCGGCTCAAGCGCGAGGCCGAGTTCGGCAGCGACGGCGAGAAATTCGGCATTGCCTTCGGGGGTCACGGCCACCAGCAGCCCGCCGCTGGTCTGCGGGTCGCACAGAACCCGTTTGTGCAATTCCTGCACTCGCCCGACGCGGCTCGAATAACTGTCGAAGTTGCGCAAGGTGCCGCCGGGCACGCAGCCCTGTTCGAGGTAGTACTCAATGCTCGAAAGCCGCGGCACCCGGTCATAAAAAACCCGCGCCGTCAGGTGACTGCCGTCGGCCATTTCCACCAGATGCCCGAGCAGGCCAAACCCGGTGACGTCGGTCATGGCGGTGACCCCGGCCAGTTTGCCGAAACGGCTGCCGGGCTTGTTCAGCGTACACATCCAGTCCCGGGCCACGCCGATGTCGTCGGGGCGCAGCTTGCCCTTCTTCTCGGCGGTGGTGAGGATGCCGATGCCCAACGGTTTGGTCAGGTACAGCAGGCAACCGGCGGTGGCGGTGTCGTTGCGTTTCATGAAGCGCTTTTCCACCAGCCCGGTGACAGCCAGACCGAAGATCGGCTCCGGCGCATCGATCGAATGCCCGCCGGCCAGCGGAATCCCCGCCGCATCGCACACAGCACGTCCGCCGCGGATCACGTCCCGCGCGACTTCCGGCGCCAGCACGTTGACCGGCCAGCCGAGGATCGCAATCGCCATCAACGGATCGCCGCCCATGGCGTAGATGTCGCTGATCGCGTTGGTGGCGGCGATCCGGCCGAAGTCGAACGGATCGTCGACGATCGGCATGAAGAAATCCGTGGTCGAGACCACCCCGCGCTCGGCATCGATTTCATACACCGCCGCATCATCGCGCGACGCGTTGCCGACCCACAGTTTCGGATCAAGGTTCTGCGCCCCGCTGCCGGCCAGAATCACCTCCAGCACCTTGGGCGAAATCTTGCAGCCACAACCGGCGCCGTGGCTGTATTGGGTCAGACGGATGGGCTCGGTCATGGGGGCAGTCTCCGGGAGGCAGTGGGGCAAATACTAGCAGAGGGGATGGGAAGCACGTTTCTGCCGCTCAATGCAATCGACCACCCTGCGTCTCTACTGCCCCCGGGACTACCGCTGCACCTCGGCAAAGATCTCGGTGATCGGCCGATGCGGCTGGCGTTTTTGCAGTTGGCGTACTTGCTCACTGAGTCGCAGCAACTCTTCACTCGGCTTGGCCCACTGCTCTTTCGGCAGCGGTTCCGACCATTGGCGCATGGCTTCGGGCAGTGCCTGTTTGCCGACTCTTTCGAGGCGGCGCACTTCCCATTCGACGAGGTGGTTGGGAATCGTCCACAAGGTCATGACGTGGTACAGGTACCAGAAAAACCCG
Organism: Pseudomonas sp. NFIX49; assembly: GCF_900115915.1. Lineage (NCBI taxonomy): Bacteria > Pseudomonadati > Pseudomonadota > Gammaproteobacteria > Pseudomonadales > Pseudomonadaceae > Pseudomonas > Pseudomonas sp. NFIX49. The sequence continues at coordinate 190,953 of NZ_FOYE01000008.1, forward strand.
GACATTCGCGTGCGTGAACCTTCACGGATCTGTTGGTGCATGCGTGCGCGGGCGTTGCGGAAGGTGTGCAGGCCTTCGTGGGGTGGGTCGTCGGGGCCTTGCAGGTCTTGAAGGTCTTGAATCGATTTGAGGTCGTTGACCTCGTATTCCATGTAGCCACGAATGGCCTCCCAGTGGCTGATGGCGAGCGGCAGGCTGGCGCATTGGAATTCGAGGCTGGTGAGGGTTTCGCCATGGTAGAAGCCGATGCCCATGCCGTACTGGCGGTGGATGCCGTATTGGGTGGCGCCCTGGGCTTCGATGATCCAAGCGGAGAGGGATTCCCAGGGGACGAAGACCGGTTCGGTGGCGCCCTCGGGCATGAAGCAGACTTCGCGGCGTTGGCGGTTGAAGCGGGTTGGGATGATTGAGGCGCGTTTTTTGTGGTTGTGGTGCCAGACGCCGAGGCCGATGAGGAGCATTAAGCATCCCACAAGCAATGAAACCCCTTTGCCTTCATTGAAAAGTCCTTCTATGGCATGAGAAACATCATCCCAACCCATCCCGAACAAAAAGAACATGAAGCCGCCGATTAGCGGGAAAAGGAACGCCGCCGAGAACGCAACGCTGAATGGTCCCCCCAACGTCATTTGCCACATAAAAACCTGCGGAGATCCCAAGCCGAAGTCCATGAACACGTCATTCAGCTCGCCAATATGTGGTCCGTAAGCCGGCATTGGAGTTGGCAAGGGCAGCGGAGCGAGATAAGTGATTTTTCCGCTCGAAAACGGTTCAATGTCGCCTGCTTTTCGTGGCTGTTCGAGCTGCGGCGTACCTAATGGTTGATCGTGCTTATTCGGCATGGTCGGCCTGCTCCAGATGCTGGGTTTCGACGAGCAGCATGGGTGGGTGGCCTTTGACTAGCTGCGGATCAACCACTGCAAAGTGGTCTTCACCCCGAGGGTCTATATGGAGTACCCGAGTTCGCGACGCCCATTCACCTTTAGCATTCAGGGCCTGAATGCAAACCGCCAGTTCAAGCGTTTCTTTCGCTGAAGTGAACTTAGAATCGGAATTCACTGGGTACTGAAGGCAGAGCACCAATCCCTTCGGGGTGGACTCAACGACTCGCAGGCTACTGACGACCTCATCGCTGATCACATCCTTGCGTTCTCGTAGCATTCCTCGGCTTTGTATCGGTATGGAAATACGGTGGGCGCCAATGCCTAGACGGTGCGTCGATTTACCGCCAAAGGGAGGTAAAAGATCACTCAATGTCAATCTCGGTAGCACCAGATGGATATCGCTGGGCTTGGCTTTGAACAGCAGGTTTTTCAGCCAGGAGTCGTGTGGGTTTGGCCCAAGTTGGGCGTAAGGCGCGTGGATCAGGAATGCCAGATAACTTTGATAGTCATCGAGTGAGTGGTCGCCAAGCATCTCGGCGTCACGACTCCATGGCGTGATTTTTAACCATTTGTCGTGAGCACTGATGTTGTAACGGTTGAACAGCCAAGTACCACTGAACTCCAGAACGGTGAACAGCGCTCCCGCCAGATTGAAGCGGAAAAATACTTTTGAAAGTCGTGTACCCGCAGCGGCCCAGGCTGTTGTTCGTGCGGCACTGTTTGGCGCGGAAATTACGGTATAGCCGGCGTACAAGGTCTGCCCAAGACCATATACATTGGCGGACATCATTCCGCCCGCACCCAATGTGGCCAGCGCGGCCGCACCTTGTGCCGGTTGATTACCACTGCGAATGGCCTGCTGCAGATTTAGATATTGATTTTTAAGACTCATAGCTGAAGACATTAGACCGAAGCCATAGGTGAACATGCCCAACCCAATATGCAACTCGCCCATTTGCACATGGACGTGCTGTAGGGCATGGGGTTGAAGCGCAGCAATAAGCGCAGTGCTACGAGCTTTCATTGCTGTATCAGCAAGACTTTGGGCTGCTGTGAATCCCGCCGCCCCAGTACTTGCCAATGCACCGTAAAGTGGAGCCCACGCCCGCTTGTTTTTGGCCTGCTTAGTCAGTTCTTTGATAACCCCCACCAAATTCACCACCTGCACCAAAACCACCACCAACCCCATCCCTTCCGTCTTCACCAAACTCCCCGCCGACACCGCACCCAATCCCGCCCGGATATTCCCCAATAACCCGCGCAGTTCCTGCTGCTGCGCCGGCGGAAACACCACCGTCACCCCTGCCCTTGCAGGCGTCGCGCCGTACAACCGGGCCGAGCGATCCGGCAGTTCTTCAATCGGGCTTAACGCTGCCGCCAATCGCCCTTCGATCTGCGTCAATTGCGCCCGCACCCGCACGATCTCTTCCTGCAGCTCCACCGCTCTCGCCGTCTTGTGCCCCTGACGATTCTTGTTGTGGGTGATCTGGTTGCGCTCACGGTTGAGGGTCGTGAGGTATTCGCGTTCGCGCAGAACCTCCTTGATCACCGTTTGCAGCGCGGACTGCTCAGCCGGGCTGGCGACGGTCAAGGTCACGCCGCTGGTTTTTGCCGCGTCGAACAGGCGCAGGCGCAGTGCTTTGGGCAGGCGCTGGAACAGTTCATCGAGGTCGGGGATTTTCTCGGCCGAGAGGTCGAAGCCTTCCAGCACGCGGTTCAGGCCCAGGTTCAGTGCCGGGCTGTAAGTGTCCTGCACCGCCGCCGCGACGACGCGGGTGTGTTCGGGCATTTCATCGAGGGCCGGCAGTTGCGGTTGTTCGATCCTTTTCAGCCTGGCCAGCCAGTCCGGCAGGTTGTTGAACGTGGCCATGAGGGCGTTGAGCAGCGTTGAGTATTGCCCGCTCTGCTCCAATTGCAGGCGCAGCGGCAAGGTGTAGAAGACGGTTCGGGTCAGTTCCGGATGTTCCTCCAGATAACCGAGCATTTTTTCGCTGGCTTCGTCGCTGCGGCACAGGTCCTTGAGGCAGGCGTATTCGGCGCTGAGGGCCTGATGGAGTTGCGCCGCCACTTGCGCGTCGTAGTACCAGGCTGAACGATGAAAGCGTCCGCCGACCAGCAGTTGCGTGCGGTCGGCGGTGATGCGTTCGAGCAGGCGGTTCCAGCGACCGAGGTCGTCACGCAGGAGGTTCAGTCGCTCGTCCATCGCCGGGCGGTCGATCAGGTCGTTGATCCCGCGTTTACCGCTGAGTAGCGGGCCGTCGAGCACGTCTTTGATGCGCCGATCCTGATCCTTGCCGAGGCGGATCAGCGTCTCCAGATGCTGTTCGACAAAGTCCTGGGGAGCGACGGCTTCGAAGTACTGGCGCGTGTAAAAACGCCGATCCACCTCAGCCGTAGGGGCCAGACGATTCTGTCCCATGCCGTCATCAAAACCCTGAGCGCGCAGTTTTTGCAGTTCGGGCGGCGCTGGCGCATCGGCCTGGACATCCCCGCCCTTGTTCAAATAATCGAGCAACGCCTTGCGCGTATTCTCGCGATCCGGCTCGGGCAACTGTTCCAGATCGGCAAACAGGGCTTTGGCCTGCGGCTGTTCGCTGGCCTTGGCCAATCCGTCGACATCGGTCTCGCTCAGTTGGCTCAGCGACTCGATATAGCTGGCGAGCAGATAATCGCGCGCGTTGTTGCCGGTGTTGCTCCACTCATCGACCCAGCCGACCACGGTGTCCTGATACTCGGCCAGATCGCGCATCACACCCAGATCGTCGTTGACCAGCAGAAACAGCGTGTCGTCCTGATACGGCCCGCGCACCCGGCCGAGGAATTCGCCGATGTGCGCTGGGCGAAAACGCCGCAGTTGCTCCCACAGATAAGGTTCGCGCTCATGCTCGGGAGCGTCGCTGACCTGCACGGTTGGCATCCGCGTTGCGTCAACCTCCGCGACAGGTTCCGCGCCGGCGGCCACCTCCGCCAACCACTGTCTGGTCTGCTCGACGGTGAGTAAATGCTCGCCACCGGTCAGACAATTCACCGCTGCAAGATCGACCGCCTGCATGAAGTGCTCGCGCTCTTCGCGGCTGTCCAGCACCTGATGGCACTTGCCCGCCGTCCACTGCACCTCGGCAAAGGTCACGTACAACGTACTTTGCCGGGGAAAGATCAGCGCCGGATGCGCTTCAATCGCTGCGCGCTGATCCTCGCTGACCTGTTTGCCCTGGTGCAGCAGGGCCGTGACGATACCGTCGAGCATTCGGTATTCGTACAACTCGCCGCTGAGGCTGTCGATGATGTACAGCCAGCCATCGCGCAGCCGGCGAATGCCCAGCGGGCGCGCGGTCAAGGTGTACGGCAATTTCAATTCGGTGCCCGGATCGAACGCTCTTTCCACCAGGCCGTAGCTCAACGGCAGCAGTTGCACATGGGTTTGTTGCAGCGGGCAAGCCGCGGGCGCAACGATGGGGGCTTTCGAGGCGGCGGCAGCGTCGAGGATGGCGGGATGGGTCATGGGCGTTCCCTTTGACTGGCCCAACGCTGCGCCACATCAACGGCCAGCGTGAGGCGCTCGCCCGGTGATTGCAGAGAAGGCGTGTGGAACAAGTGGTGGATTTGCGGGTGTTGGGCGATATCGCGGCTGTCGAGCAACGCCAGCAGGTTGGCGAAGTTGAACAACTCGGATCGGCTGCTCAGGCCAAGCGCGCTGGCCTGGGCTTCCATTTGCTGCAGCGTTGGCCAGCGCTGGGTCAGGGTTTCTCCGACATGAAATCGGGAAAAGTGCTTCAACAGATGCGCATCCAGATCCAGCAACGCTCGGCGCCGATCCACCTGATCCAGCGCCGCGTTCTGTTCCGGGTTCAGACAATAAGGGACAGGCAGCTCCGGACACTCGGCCTGCCGAGGCCGATGGACGTGCCAGGCATCGTTGACGCAGTCCGCCGTTGCCACACAGGTCAAGGGCCCGAACAAACGCTGACCGCCACTGGCATACAGCGCATGCACCACCCCGGCATCGGCCAGCCGCAACAACGCCGATTGCCCGGCCGGCAATTCGACGCTCAGCAGTTTGCGCAGGTGTTCACCAACGCTGTGCATCGGCGCGCAGCTGAACAACAGCACGCCCCACTCTTGCGCTGCGTGTTGCAGGAAGAACCGTACCAATGGCTCGTCAGCCCGCTCGATGGCCACGAGCAGAAGCGATAGATCGCGCAGTGCCGCGAAGGGTGGCTGGTCATACAGAGCCAATGTGCTGACCGAAGGGTTAATCTGCTTCAACCGCGTTGGCAGATCACTGATCGTCGCCCCATCCAGCAGCAAAAAGGCCTGGTGTCGGGTCCATGGCAAATCGTCGGGCAGACCGGTCGAAAGGCTCACGCGCGGGCAGCCTCGCAGATCAGACAACGCGAAGTGCGCGTAGACAGCAGGGCATGGCGTTGCTGAACCGGATCAAATGCCACTTTCAACAACGGCAACGCCCCCGGCACCAAAGGTTGCGCCGCTATTCCCGGCGCAGGCGCGCCGCCCTGAAGAATCGGCACGCTGCTGCAAATGCCTTCGAGCCCCAGCGTCAACCAATGCCCGCCGGCCTTGATCGTCACATGGGTGCCGCCGTCGATGACCACTTGCTGACCGGCCCCGAGGTGGATTTGCTGACCGGCGCTGAGCCGTTGGCTGGCGACCCGAATGTGGCGGTCGCCCTGCACCCACAGATGATCGTCCTGCTTGATTTCGGTCAGGCGATTGCCGTGGGTCAGATGGTGTTCGTCGCTGTGCAGCTCATGACTGGCAATGCCGCCAACGACCACGGTGCGTTGATTGTCGACCTGGACTCGCTGGTCATTGAGCACGAGCTGGACAAGGTCACGTTGCGCGCGGATGGCGATTTCTTCGGCGCCTTTTTTGTCCTCGATGCGCAGCTCGTTGTAACCGCCACCACCGGGGCTGCTCTGGCTGCGCCAGATACTGCGGGTCTGCTCTGCTGGCAGATCCAGCGGCACTGGCGCCACGGCGTTGGGCAAGCAACCCAGCACGAACGGCTTGTCCGGATCCCCCTCGGTGAACCCGACCAGCACTTCCATGCCGACGCGCGGAATCTGCACGCTGCCGTATTGGTCATGAGCCCAGCCTGTGGCTACGCGCAACCAGCAACTGGATTGTTCATTGAGCTGGCCTTCGCGGTCCCACAGCAGTTGGACTTTCACCCGGCCGTAGGCATCGCAGTAAATCTCTTCGCCGGGCGGCCCGGTCACGACGGCATGTTGGTTGCCGTTGATTCGGGGTTTACGGTGTTCGAGAGCGGGGCGAAAAATGACGTCCCAGGGCGTCGCGACGAAGTGGTTGCGATAGCCCTGAGTGAAGCCGTCTGCGGTAGCGAGGTCAGTCGCCGACTCTTCCAGCACTTGCGGCTGTCGGCCAACGTGATCGACACGGGTCAGCAGCCATAAACCGTTGTAATCGTTGCGTGGGTGCTCGCTCATGTCGACGAAGCTGCCACTGCGCATCAGGCTCTGATCGCTGCGCCCCTGTGCTTGCCGGTAATCGGCGCGATGCCGCTCAAGGGCGCGCTGACTGAGATGTCTACCCCGATCGCGATGAGTGAACTGACCCGGAAAGCGGTAATCCTCAAGCACTGGAAGCCGCGTTTCCTTGGCTTCGGCGTCCAGTTGCACGGTGGGCTTTTCGAAGTGGTAATCACGGCGGCTGACGTGCGTGGTGCGGGTTTCCAGGCGGACGTTGAAGCGGTCTATGACCGCAGTTTCGGCAACCATGCCGCTGCCTTGTGCATAAGCCGTCGGTGCAGCCGGCGTGGGGAAAGCGCTCTGATCATCACCGAATACCAGCAGGTGCCCGTCGCGACTGTGCTGAAAATGAAAGTGCAGTCCCTCCTCCTCACACAAGCGCTGGATGAAGAACAAGTCCGTCTCTTCAAATTGCACGCAATACAGGCGAGGCCGGTAATCGGCGCTGAGCTGGAAACGCCAGGCATCCGGCTGCATGCCATGGTCGCTCAACACGCGAGCGATGATTTGCGGCACGCTCTGATGCTGGAAAATTCGTTGGTTATGACGATGGGCGAGGTAGGCCAGATGGGGCACCAGAACAATCTGGTAGCGGGTCAAGCGTGTGCCCGAATCACCTTGGGCGACTCGATGGATCTGGCCGTGAATGCCAGAGCCGTCCGGGCAGAATGACAAAAAGGCTGGCCGGTGCAGCAGGGCTTCGAGATCAAGGTCGCGGCGTTCGCTGACCAGCTCAAGTTCGACCTGGTAGGTTTGGTTGAGCGCTTCCCGGGCCCGGAATTCGAACACCTGAAGGTCGTGGGAAACCCCCTCTATATCGAGTCTGAATACAACGGGTTTGCTGGCGCCGAACATTCACATTTCCCTGTGCCTTTTTCAGGCTCGGGACTTTGCGTGGGTCTACGGTTCGACGCAGTCAGGACAATCGTTTAATCGTGTAGGACATGTCCGTGATGCCAGAAACAAGCCTGCCGCCTTAGCAAACGCCTACAGCAAAATCCGAGCTTCGGTGAAGGCAACTGCCGCAGCCTGTGAACTGGCAAAAAAAAACCGCCCTTGCGGGCGGCTGAAGTGCTTCGCTCCTGAATCAGAATCCGAGGCTGAAGCTGATGGTCATCGCATGGTCGTTGCTCTCGTTCGACAGCTGCCCCGAGTAACCAATACCGAGTTTGCCGGTCGGGCTGATCTGGAAGTCCACGCCCGCTTCGACCACCGCGCTGTCCTTGGCAATCGGCACGCCCTGGGTGTTGAACGAGGCGCCGCCGTCGATGAAGGTCAGGTCGGCGTCGGGCTTGGTGTCGCCGAAGGCATGCCGCCAGCCGAGCGCCGCGCGCGGGGTGAATTGCCCGCCGTTGGCCAGGGTGATGACCTTGCCGGCGCGCACGCCCAGAGTCGAGAAGGTGATGTCCTGATCGGACTCGGCGCGCAGACGCCCTACTCCGCCCTTCTCCTTGGCCTTGTCGCTGTCGTAGTTGACGTACGCCAGGCCGGCGAACGGTTCCAGGGCAATCCCGGCCGCTTCGATGGCATAGCCGACTTCACCGAACACCTGGGCGCTGCGCGCGTCGTAATTGGCCTTCAATCGGTCGTTGTAGGCACCGACGCTGACGTCGCGTTTGGTCTCGATGTCGTGCCAGCTGTACGCCGCACCGAGGCGCACCGCCAGGGCATCGAATTGCGAGTTGAGGTACGCCGCCAGGTGGTAGCTCTCGACCGTGGCATCCGAGCGACGATCATGGGCGTCCAGATCGCTGCGGGTGTAGCCGGCGGCCATGCCGACGCGCCATTGGTCGTCGAGCTGCTTGTCGGTGCCGAGCATGAAGCCGCTCAGGTTGCGATCCAGCTTCGCACTGTTGCTGTTGCCGTCCGACTCGCCCCAGGCGCCGAGTGCACGGGCCCAACCGACCATTTCGCCGTGGCAGCCGTTGCTGCTCAGTTGGTTGTCGCTCGGGGCCAGGGCGCGGCGTGGATCGTCCGGCGCGCTGCACGACGGCTGGCGCATACGGTCGTTGACCGCGTCCCGCACGTAGCGCGAATCCTCGAGGATCGCGCTGGCGGTGCTGGCATGGATTTCCCCCGACAGGCTGTCGAAGGCGTTACGTGCGCCCGCCACGCTGAGGTTGATGATTTCGGCCTGCAACGCGCTGCCCGCCGCGCCGTTACGCATCAACGCCGAAGCGGTGTTGCGCTGGTTGCGGGTGGCGGCGACGTCGACGAACGAGTTGCCGTTGCGGCTGACCACCAGGTTCACCGCGTTCGGGTCATACACCAGCGCCGTGTCGAGGAACGCATATTGCGGCAGATCGGCGGCGCTGAAGGTGCCGGTCACTCCGCCACCGGCGGTGATCAGCGAGTACACGGTGTTGCCGGTGAACGGTGCCAGGCTGTTGACCTGCAGACCGCCGCTCAAGGTCGCGGTACCACCGACGGCCAGCGGAGTAGCCGTCGGCGAGCTGACGGTCAGGGCCAACACACCGTCAGCGGCGTTGGTCAGGTTGCCGGCGACACTCAAGGTGCCGTCCTCGCCACCGGAAGCCACCACGCCATGGTTGACCACCGAACCGACGCTGCCATTACCGCTCAGGCCCGCGCCATTGGCCACGGTGACCTGCCCGGCGAGGGACGCTCGCGCCGCACGGCTGCCGACTTGCAGCACGCCCTGATCCACCGCCACGGTGCCGCTGAAGGGCTGATCACCGGTCAGCAGCAAGCGCGCGGCACCGCGTTTGGCCAAGGCGCCGACACCGCTGAGGCGACCGTTGAACTGGCCGTTGGCGTTCTGCTGGAACACCAGCAATGCGTTGTTGAGGATGTTGCCCTGCAGGCTGGTGGTATTACCGATCAGCGTACCGCCGCTGACCGTGGTCCCGCCGCTGTAGGTGTTGGCGCCGCTGAGGACCAGGATGCCGGAATCGAGCTTCTCGATGCCGCCACTGCCCACCAGCGGTGCGGAGATTTCCGCACTGCCACCGGCATTCACCCGCACCGGCGCGAGGCTGCCGCCCGGGCCGTTGACCGGGGTCAGCGTACCGCCAACGCCTGGAACCAGGCTGTAACCGCTGGAGAGGAACTGCAACCCGGTGAAGTTCTGGTTGCCTTGCACCGTGACTGTGCCGCTCTGCCCGCCGAACACGGCGAACTGACCGTTCGACGCCAACGCCTGGGTACCGCTCGGATCGGTCCAGTTGGTGCCCGGCCCCCACACGCCGCTGCCGCCACCGATGCTGCCGTCCGGATTGGTGGTGCCGCCGTTCCAGAACTGCACTTCACCCGGTGTGTTCTGCACCAGCAGGTTGACCTGATTGGCCAGCGCGGTCTGCAGGGTCAGGTTGGCCGCCGACACCGGCAGGCTGCCGTAGACCAGACCGTTGTCGGTCAGGCTGCCGCCGTAGCTGAACAGTTGATAGACCCCGGTGCCGAAGCCGCCGGCATTGCTGATGTTCAGCGTGCCGTCGAGGGTCAGGTTGCCGGCGACGTTGACCACGGTTGTGGAACTGGCGGCCGAGCCGAGGGTGAAGTCCAGGTTGGTGCCCGAAGACAACGCCAGCGAACCGACCGACAACGGCGTTGCAGTGCCGCCGCCGGTCAGCGTCGCACCGTTGGCCAATTGCACGGCGCCGGCGAACACGCCGCTGCCGCCGATTTTCGCCCCGCTCGCAACGTTGACGTTGGCACTGTTGAGCACACCGTTGACGTTCAGCGCACCGGCCTGCACCGCGGTGTTGCCGGTGAAGGTGTTGTTGCCGGTCAGCAGCAAGGCGCCAGTGCCGGTTTTGTTGAGTGTGCCGGCGCCCGTCAGGTTGCCGGTGTAGCTGCCGTCGCTGTTCTGCTCGAAGGTCAGCGTCGCGTTGTTGGCGATGGCGCCTTGCAGGCTGCTGGTGTCGCCACGGGTGCTGCCGCCGTTCAGCGTCGTGCCGCCGTTGTAAGTGTTGGCGCCGCTAAGGACGAGGTCGCCACTGCCGTTTTTCACCAGGCTGCCGCTGCCGGTGATCGCACCGATCAGGGTGGTGTTCTGGTTGCCGGCCAGGGTCAGTTCCGCACCCAGGTTGATGGCGTTGGCCAGTTGCAGCGCAGAGGTGCTGTCGAGGGTGCCATTGCCCAGCACGCTGAGGGCGCCGCTGCTGATCGCGCTGTTGTTGCCCAGGATCAGCGAACCGCCGGACAGCTGAGTACCACCGCTGTAAGTGTTGCTGCCGTTGAGAGTCAGACTTGAGGCGCCGGTCTTGATCAGACTGCCGTTGCCGCTGACCACACCGCCGAGGGTCAACGCGTTGGAGCCGGCGACGGTGAGTCCGCCATTGAGCACCACGGCGTTGGCCAGGCTGACCGCCGTATTGCTGTCCAGCGCCGTGCCATTGGCGGCGGTCAACACGCCGGTGCCGAGGGCCGCGTTGTTGCCGACCACAATCTTGCCGCCATTGAGCGCGGTGCCACCGGTGTAGCCGTTGGCGGCGTTGAGCACCAGGGTGCCGGTGTCGTATTTGCCCAGTGTGCCGGCGCCATTGAGCGCCACGCCCACGGTCGCGGTGACGTTCGGATCGACCCGCACAGTCGCATTGCCCAGCGAACCGTTGACCAGATTCAGCGACCCGGCCGTGCCGTTCTGCAGGCTGTAGCCATCGGTGACGAATTGCATGCCAGTGATGGTTTGCGCGCCGTTGACGGTGACAGTGCCCGCCGTGCCTTGGAACACCGCGAAGTTGTTGGTCCAGGCCTGATTGGTGGTGCCGTTGACGTCGGTCCAGTTGGTGGTGCCGGTGCCCCAGGTGCCACTGCCGCCATCCACCGCTCCGTTGGCGACCAGTTGGTTGCCGTCCCAGAACTGCACGGTGACGCCGGGTGCGGTGACCAAAAGGTTGATCTGGTTGGCCAGTGCGGTTTGCAGGGTCAGGTCGCCCGGGGTGACGCTGCCCGGCACGGTGCCGATCAGCATGCCGTTGTCGGTCAGGCCGCCGGTGTAGTTGATCAACCGGTACACGCCGCTGCCGAAACCGCCGATGTCGCTGACGTTGAGCGTGCCGTCCAGGGTCAGGTTGCCGCCGACGTTGACCAGCGCGTTGCCGCCACCGGAGACCGGTGTGCCGAGGCCGACGTCGAAGTTGGAGTTGGCGTTGAACACCAGCGAATTCACCGACAGGGTGCTGCCGGTGGCGCCGGCCAGATGACCGCCATCCGCCACGGTCACGGCCCCGCCGAGCGAGCCGCCGCCGGTCAGGGTGCCGCCGCTGTTGACCAGCACACTGGCGCTGTCCAGCGAGCCGCTGACATTCAAGGTGCCGGCGTTGACCGTGGTGTTGCCGGTCAGGCTGTTGAGGCCGGTCAGGGTCAGCGTGCCGGTGCCGAGTTTGCTCAACTCGCCGGTGCCGGTGAGCACACCGCCGAAAATGCTGCTGGCGTTGTTGCCGCCGATGCTCAGCGTGTTGCCGCCGCCGATCAGTGCAGTGCCGCTGCCGGTCAGGCTGGCGAGGCTGCCGGAGCCGCCAAGGTTGAGGGTCGCCGCAGCGCCGAGATTAACCCCGGCGTTGCTGCCCAGTGCCGAGTTGCCCAGGGTGGTCAGGCTGCCGGATTGCACGTCGAAGGTGCCGCTGAAGGTGTTGTTACCGGACAGCGTCAGGTCGGCCAGACCGTTCTTGGTCAGGGTGCCCGCCCCGGCGATCACGCCGCCGAGCGTCAGGTTGTTGTTGCCGGCCACGCTCAGGTTGGCATTGACGTTGAGGTTGTTGGCCAGCACCAGCGGCGCCGTGGTGTCGAGGGTCGACGCGCCTGCCACGGTCACCGCGCCGGAACCCAGGCCCGACGCGGTGCCGAGGGTCACGGTGCCGGCGTTCAGGGTGGTGCCGCCGCTGTAGGTGTTGATGCCGTTGAGGGTCAGGTTGGAGGCGCCGTTCTTGATCAAACCGCCAGTGCCGCTGACCACGCCGCTGAGGGCCACGTCGCTGTTGCCGGTGTTGGTCAGGTTGGCGTTGAGCACCACGTTGTTGCCCAGCGACACCGAGGTGTTGCTGTCCAGCGCCGAAACACCGGCCACCGTCAGGTTGCCCAGACCGAGGGCGCCGTTGCTGCCGGCGGTCAGGGTGCCGGCGTTGAGGGTGACGCCGCCGAGGAAGTTGTTGGCCCCGCTCAGGATCAGGTTGGCCGCGCCGTTCTTGGTCAGGCTGCCGGCGCCGTTGATCGCACCGCTGAGTGTCAGATCGTTGCTGCCGACGATGCCGAGGTTGCCCGCCAGGTTGATCGCGTTACCCGCCGTGACAGCACTGCCGGCATCCAGAGTAGTGCCGTTCGCCGCGTTCAGAGTGGCCGAACCCAGCGCGCTGTTCGACGCCAGAACCAGTCCGCCCGCGTTCAATGCCACCGGGCCGAGGAAGGCGTTGTTGCCGCCAAGGGTCAGGTTGGCCGAGCCGTTCTTGATCAGCCCGCCGGTGCCGTTGATCACACCGTTGAGGGTCAGCGCATTGCTGCCAACGATCGTGAGGTTACCGTTGAGCGTGGCCGCATTGGCCAGGGTCACGGCGGTGTTGCTGTCCAGTTGCGTGCCGGCATTGGCGATCAACGCACCGCTGCCCAGCGCGGTGTTGCTGCCGACCACGATTTTGCCGCCATCGAGTTGCGTGCCGCCGGTGTAGCTGTTGGCGCCATTGAGCACCAGGGTGCCGCTGTCGAGTTTATTGAGAATGCCGCTGCCGTTGATGTTCACGCCGACTGTGGCGGTCACGCCCGGATCAACGCGCATCGCCGTGGTGCCGCCGGCACCGTTGACGGCGGTCAGCAGTCCCGAGGTGCCGTTGACCACGTTGTAGCCATCGGTGAGGAACTGCATGCCGGTGAACAGTTGCGTGCCGTTGACCGATACCGTGCCGGCCGTGCCCTGGAAGACCGCGAAGTCGCCGGCCCAGGTCTGATTGACCAGACCATTGGCGTCGGTCCAGTTGGTGCCGGCGCCGTTCCAGGTACCGCTGCCGCCATCGACAGTGCCGTTGGCGATGGTCTGGCTGCCGTCCCAGTAACGAATGTCCGAATTCGGCGCCGAGACCTGAATGTTGATCTGATTGGCGACCCCGATCTGCACCACCAGATCGCCCAGCCCATAACCGACCGGCACACTGGCAACGTCCAGGCCCAGATTGGTCAGGGCACCGGTGTAGTTGAACAGACGATACACACCGACGCCGAAACCACCGGCATCGGTGACGTTGAGATTACCGTCGAGGGTGAGGTTGCCGCCGACGTTCATCAGCGACGTGGTCGAAGGTGCCCCCAGCGCCGCATCGACATTGCTGCCGGCCGCGAGCGTCAACGATCCGGCCGAAAGTGTATTACCCGACGACAGGGCCAGGTGACCGCCGCTGTTGATGGTCATCGCGCCGAGTGCCGAACCGTTACCGGTGAGGGTGCCGCCGGTATTGACGTTGACCTGGGCACTGGCCAGCGAACCGCTGAGGTTCAGGGTGCCGCCGTTGACGGCGGTGTTGCCGACGATGCCGTTGATCCCGGTCAGGTTCAGGGTGCCGGTGCCAACCTTGGTCAGACCGCCGTTGCCGCTGAGGTCACCGTCGAAGGTGCTGGTGCTGCTCACCCCGCCCACGGTGAGGGTATTGCCGCCACCGATCTGCACGCTGCCGCTGCCGCTCAGGCCGTCGAGGCTGGCGTTGCTGCCGAGGTTGAGGCTGGCGCCGGCGCTGATGTTGGCGCCGGAGGTGTTGCCCAGCGCCCCGCTGCTCAGGGTGGTGACGCTGCCGGCGGCAATGTTCAGCGCGCCGGTGAAGGTGTTGGTGCCGCTGAGGGCCAGGTCGTCCAGACCGGTTTTGGTCAGGCTGCCGGCGCCGTCGATCACGCCGCTGAGGGTCAGGCCGTTGTTGCCGGCCACCGTCAACCCGGCATCGAGGGTGATGTTGTTGCCGAGGGTGAAAGCGCTGCTGTTGTCCAGCGTCGCGGCGCCACCGACGGTGAGCGTGCCGCTGCCCAATGCGCCGGGCGCGCCGAGGGTCAGGGTGCCGGCGTTGAGGGTGGTGCCGCCGCTGAAGGTGTTGGTGCCGTTGACGGTCAGGTTGGCCGCCCCGTCCTTCACCAGTTGGCCGGTGCCGCTGAGCACGCCGCCGAGGGTCAGGTTCTGCGTGCCGCCGACGCTCAATGCCGCATTCAGCACGACCGCGTTGGCCAGGCTGACCAGCGGCGAACTGCTGTCGAGGGTTGCCGCACCGCCCACCGTCAAGGCGCCGGTGCCGAGCGCCGAGCTGTTGCCAACGGTCAGGGTGCCAGCATTCAGTGTGGTGCCGCCGGCGTAGGTGTTGGTGCCATTGAGATTCAGATTGGCCCCGCCGTTTTTCACCAGGCTGCCGGCGCCAGCGACGGTTCCGGTGAGGGTCAGATCGGCGCTGCCACCGATGTTCATCGCACCGGCCAGGTTGACCTGATTGCCCAGAGTGACGGCGGTGTTGGTGTCCAGCGTGGTGCCGGCCGCTGCGTTCAGTGCACCGCTGCCCAGCGCGGTGTTGCTGCCGACGATCAGTTTGCCGACGTTCAGCGCGGTGTTGCCGAAGTAGGTGTTGGCGCCGTTGAGGACCAGGTCGGCCGGGCCGCTCTTGATCAGGCCACCGACACCTGAGACCACGCCCGCGAGGGTCAGCGCGTTACTGCCGCCAATGGTCACGTTGCCGCCAAGGTTGACGTTGTTGGCCAGGCTCGCCGCCGTGCTGGCATCCAGCGTGGTGCCGTTGGCGGCGTTGAGTACGCCAGTGCCGAGGGCAGTGTTGGAGCCGACGACCAGGGTCCCGGCGTTCAGCGACGTAGCGCCGGTGTAGGTGTTGTTGCCGGTCAGGGTCAGGGTCGAAGCACCGGTCTTGATCAGGTTGCTGCCGCCGCTGATCACACCGCCCAGAGTCAGCGGGTTGGCGCCGCCGGTGGTGAGGTTGGCGTTCAGCGCGATGGCGTTGTTCAGCGTCACGTTGGCGCTGCTGTTGAGCGTGCCGCCCGCCCCGCCCACGGACAGCGTGCCGGTGCCGAGCGCCGCGCCGTTGCCGACGGTCAGGCTGCCGGCGTTGAGCGCGGTGCCGCCGGTGAAGGTGTTGGCGCCGTTGAGGGTCAGGTTGGCCGTGCCGTTCTTGATCAATTGACTGGCGCCGCTGATCACCCCGCCAAGGGTCAGTGCATTGCTGCCGCCGATCCCCAGATTGTTGTTGAGAATGACGTTGTTGTTCAGCGTCACCGCGGTATTGCTGTCGAGAGTCGCCGCGCCGCCGACAGTGATATTGCCACTGCCGAGCGCAGCGTTGGCGCCCGCCGTAATGGTGCCTGCGTTCAACGCAATAGCACCGAGGAACGTATTGGTGCCGTTGAGAATCAGGTTCGCCGCGCCGTTCTTGGTCAGCCCGCCGCTGCCGCTGACCACGCCGCCGAGGGTCAGGTTGGCGCTGCCGCCAATGTTCAGGTTGCCGCCGAGGGCGACGGCGTTGCTCAGTGCCACAGTGGTGCTGGCATCGAGGGTGGTGCCCGCCGCCGTGGTCAGCGCGCCGGTGCCCAGCGCGGTGTTGGAGCCGACGATCAGCGTCCCGGCATTCAGTGCCGTGCCGCCGGAGAAGGTGTTGTTGCCGCTGAGGGTCAGGTTTGCGGTGCCGTTCTTGATCAGATTGCCGGCGCCGCTGATGACCCCGCTCAAGCCCAGCGCCTGAGTACCGCCGATGGTCAGATCCGCCGCCAGCGCCACCGCGTTGGCCAGGGTCACGGCGGTGGTCGCATCCAGCGTAGTGCCGGCCGCTGCGTTCAACGCGCCCGTGCCGAGGGCGGTGTTGCTGCCGACGAGCAAGCTGCCGCCATTGAGCGCGGTGGTGCCGCTGTTGGTGTTGTTGCCGGTCAGGGTCAGGCTGGCGCTGCCGCTTTTGGTGATCGCGCCGGTGCCGGAGACGATGCCGGCCAGGGTCAGGGCATTGCTGCCGAGCACGTTTAACGCACCGGTGATGCCGACGTTATTGGCCAGGGTCACGTTGCCGGTGCTGTCGAGGCTGGTGCCGTTGCTGGTGTTGAGGACACCGGTGCCCAGCGCGTTGTTGTCGCCGACGCGCAAGGTGCCGGCGCTGAGGCTGGTGTTCCCGGTGTAGGTGTTGATGCCGTTGAGGGTCAGGCTGCCGCTGCCGGTCTTGGTCAGGTTGCTGGTACCGCTGATCACCCCGCCCAGGGTCAGCGCTCCGGTGCCGGTTGCGGTCAGGGTGCTGTTGAGCGTGATCGCGTTGGCCAGCGAAATCGGCGTCGTTGCCGAGATGCTCGAAGCGCCGTCAACGGTGATGCCGCCGGTGCTGAACGCCTGGTTGTTGCCCACCAGCACCACCCCGCCGTTGAGCACGGTGTTGCCGGTGTAGGTATTGATGCCGTTGAGGTTGAGCTGACCGCTGCCGATCTTGGTCAGGCCGCCAGTACCGGAAATCACGCCGTTGAGGGTCGTGCCGTTGATGCCCTGCAGGGTCAGGCCACCGGCGCCCAGACTGATCTGGTTGGCCAGCGACAAACCGGCATTGCTGGCCTGAAGAATCCCGCCGTTGGACGTCAGCACACCGCTGCCGAACGCGGCGTTGTCGTTGAACTGCGCGACACCGCCATTGAGGGTGGTCGCCCCGCTGACCAACGGCCCCTGCAAGGTCCAGGTGCCGCTGTTGAGGGTCAGGTTGTTGAAGTTGACGTAGGTCGCGCTGGACGCGGTGCCGGTCCCGGTGACGCCACCACCGACGCCGATCGGGTTTTGCAGGATCAGCGTGTTGGTGCCCCCCGCGCCGCCATCGATGGTGCCGGTCGGGGCGAAGGTCAGGTTGATGCCGACCAGGCCACCGAGGCCGACGGACACTTGCACACCGTCACCGACGTTAACGCTGGACCCGGTGATCGCGTAGAAGGTGTTGGTGCTGCCCGCCCCCATCGACACACCGCCGGTGATGTTACCGGCGTTGGTGAAGGTGTTGCCTGCTGCCGACGTCTCGAAAGCAATCCGGCCGTTGATCGTGCCGCTGGCACTGTTGGTCATGTTGACTTGCGAACCGCCATACACCCCGACCACCGGGGTATCGGCCAGGGTGATGCCGCCGACCGACAGCCCGGTGGACGTAATGGTGCCGTTGTTGGTGATGGTGGTGGTACCCGCCGCCGCGTTGTTCACGCCGATAGCCAGGCCGTCAATGCTGGTCAGGTTGAGGCCGAGCAACATCCCCGTGCCACGCATGATCCCGCTGGCATTGTTGACCACGCTGACCGTGCTGGTCGCGCCGGTGCCGATGAATGCACCGCCACTGAGGATCGACACCAGGCCCAGCAAGGCCGGGTCGACGGTGCCGGAGTTGTTCAGGGTGATATTGGCCCCGGTCAGGTTGATGACCTTGCCGCCCAGCGTCGCATTCATCTGCGCGCCCGAGTTGACGTTGACCGTCAGGCCGCTGGTCGCACTGCTGTAGTCATTGAGAAACAGCGGCAGGCTCGGAACGCCCGAACAGGTAATCGTGGAGCCCGCCGCCGAGCAGGTGGCGAACGCCTGCTCGCTGACACCACCGAACAGCAGTCCGGCGACACTCAGATGCACAGCAAGGGACAGTGGGGAAAAACGCGAAACGAGGGCGACACCAAACCTTGCTTCCACGGGCTACTCCTTTCGTGGCCGATTTCGTCCTTGAAGGCGTGTAACAGCGGCAAGATCCAACACGCGTATCAAGCGTATGACGGTCATCAGATAAACCGTCCCATTCCAGACACACGCTAGTTGATGCCCTGCGATGGAGCACCGGTTAAATAGTGTTAATACTTTTGTGCGATAAGGCCCTGCGTCGATACTTCCGGCCGTTCTGAGCAAGGGCTTGAGGACGATTGCAGGCGCTTTGAGGGGGCGTTGATCGAGTCGCCAGGTTAACCCGCGAATCAATCGATTTTTCAGCGGCTTGGGAAACTGGTACGGCTTGTGCAAACGTTTGCGAGTCGCTGTTGACCGCATTTTCGTTACAAAACCGTACAGGCCCGTGATTCCGGGCCTTGATCCGCAAAAAGGACTTTGAATGCACGCTTCCTCCTGCCACCGCCTTCGCGGTGCGCGCACTTTTGCTGTTTCCCTGCTACTGGCCGGCGTTACCGGAGTTCTCAGCCACACCGCGCTGGCGCAACCGGTCTTGCCCGATGAATCCGCCCAGGGTGAAGCCCTCAGCCCCGAAGCCAGCCCGCCAAAAAAAGGTGCGTACCTGTCGGACTGGTACAACCAGGACCTGATGCTGATCGGCAGCAAGGACATCAGCTTCGGCCCGCAACCGGCCGATGACATCTACCTGGAATACGAGTACTTCGGGCGCAAGGGCCCGTTCGAGCTGTACGGCTACATCGACATTCCGAAGATCTTCAACATCGGCAACAGCCACGACAAAGGCGTGTGGGATCACGGCTCGCCGGTGTTCATGGAGCACGAGCCGCGCATCTCCATCGACTACCTCGCCGGGCGCAGCCTGGCCATCGGGCCGTTCAAGGAATGGTACGTGGCGTTCGACTGGATCTACGATCACGGCAGCCGCAAAGAGAACCGCGCCAACACGCTGTACAGCGGTTTCGGCACCGACATCGACACCCATTCGCGGGTCAATCTGTCGGCCAACCTGTACGGGCGCTACCAGTGGGAAAACTACGGCGCCAGCAACGAATATTCGTGGGACGGCTACCGCGCGCAGCTCAAGTACATCGTGCCGATCGACACATTCAGCAACGGTGCCTCGCTGACCTACATCGGCTTCACCAACTTCGATTTCGGCTCGGACCTGCACAAGGACAATCCGGCGCGCACCGCCAATGCCACGGTGGCGACCAACGTGTTGCTGTACTCGTTCACCCACTTGCGCTTCACCCTGGTCGGCCGTTATTTCCACAACGGCGGCAACTGGGAGGATGGCAGCGAGCTGAATTTTGGCGACGGCAACTTCCGGGCGCGTTCCAATGGCTGGGGTTACTACGCCGGCGTCGGTTATCAGTTCTGATCCCGCCCCTTTCAAGGCTGAACATACTGGCGAGACTGCTCGCGTTGACGCCTACAGAACAATACAGCGCATCAGGTATACAAACCCGCCGCCCCGTTCGATCGGGACGGCGGGTTTTGTCGTTTCGGGCACAAATCAACGCAGTGTTGAAGAGTGTTGAAGATTATGTCCGCAAAGCCACGCGACCTTGCGCCTTTGCCTACGCATCCGCCAGAATCCGCCGGCTTGTGCGCCTTGGGGGCGGGTTCTATTGTTTGGCGGTCGCTGAAAAACAGCGATCGGGTTTAGCGACTCGAATCATAAATAGGTGCATCAGCGCTCCATGCTTTGTCGCAGGCTCAACGTCTGCAACTCCGCTATGGTGGCTGTATGCGGGAGACCCTCGGGTCTGCCGGGTGCCTATAACCGGTTCGCTAACCTGCGTACAGCCGCCACCTTCCTGTTTAGCGACAGCTCCGGGCGGCTCCACTCTTATAGGAGCTTCACCATGATCAAACCCACACCCAATCCACCCGAAACCGACCCCACCTCGCCCTACGAAACCCTCGACTCCAAGAAATTCCACGAAGCCGCCGAACGCGCCCTCGATCACTATCTCAATCCACTGCTCCCCCGAAAACCCCTGCTCAAACACAACACCCGCTACCTCATCGCCCCCGGCATCGACAACGAAGAACTGCTGGCCGACGCCTGCGAAACTCTGACCTCGGCCAAGGTGATGGCCAATGACTTCGCCGGGCTGGTGGATGGCCCGCAGCGGCATGTGCTGTTGGGGATTGCGCAACTGATCATGCTGGGTGAGCTGGCGGTGAATCGGGTGCTGGATAATCTGGAAGTGAAGACTGAGGCGTCCGCTGCAGCCTGATCGATTGATCGACTGATCGTTCCCACGCTCTGCGTGGGAATGCAGCCCGGGACGCTCCGCGTCCCAAAGAGCGGACGCAGAGCGTCCATTGAGGCATTCCCACGCAGAGCGTGGGAACGATCTAATGCATTGGTGTCGCTCAGGGAATCAGGATGACCTTGTCACCGCTGCCCTGATTCACATCGGCATACCGCGCCAGCCCGTCGGCCAGCGGCGCTTCGACCAGCCCTTGCGGCAGTGGCAGCAGGTCTTCGTCGAAGAACCGGCCGAACTGTTCCAGCATCGCCGCGCAGGCTTCAACGCCATACAGCAACGAGTTGATGCCGACCACCGAACCGCCCTTGCGATACAGCGCCAGCGCCGGCAGTTGCACATGCCCATCGACTGGCGCGGCGATGATCGCGATCCGCCCGAAGGTCGCCAATGCCGACACCGAGGCCGGCAGCCAGAAACCGGTGGTGTCGAAGATCACGTCGGCACCGCCGCGATACACCGCGTTGACTTGCGCGCCCAGATCCTCGGGTTTATCCAGCTGAATCGTCTGATAACCCTGCGCCTGCAAATCCTTGACCTGCTCCGGCCGCCGCACCGCCGCCAGCAACTGCGCGCCGCGCACTTTGGCCAGCGCCAGCGCCGCCGTCGCCACCGCCCCGCCGCCGATCACCAGCAAACGGGTTTCGGCACTGACCAGGCTGCGCTCCAACGCATCCCACGCCGTGGTGTAAGGCACCCCAAGGCTGGCGGCCTGGGTGAAACTCAAATGCGAAGGCTTATGGGCCACGCCATTGGCCGGCAATTTGACGAACTGCGCGTGAGAGCCATCGGCGAAAAAGCCCAGCTCACGCCCGGTGCCCCAGACCTCCTGGCCGATCAACGCCTGCGGCCCTTCGACCACCACACCGGCAAAATCCCGACCGGGAATACGCGGCAGCGTGGTGTACGGGAAACGCCCGAGCACGTTCTTCACGTCGCTGGGATTGAGGCCCGCGGCCTTGATCTGCACCAGCACCTCGTCAGTGCCCGGCACCGGCGTCGGCACCTCGACGAAGCGCAGGGACGACAGGTCGCCGGTTTTATCGAATTGCAATGCTTTCATGGAAATCTCCACCGAAGGGACAAGACAGAATTCAGGACAGCCAGCCACTGACCAGTTGCCGGCCCATCGGCCACAACTGTTCGCCCGCGAGCATGCCCAACAGGCCCACCAGCGCGATGGCCGGCGGCGCCGGAGAACGGACATCCAGCGCGCCATAAAGCAGGCCGACACCCAGACCGACGGCCAGTGAAATCAGGTAATTCATGGGATCACTCCGCCACAAAAAGGAATGGGCAAAGTCTAGGGAAAGGCGGCGACCGGCATCGGCCAAGGACTTCTGAATTTCTGCCAAATCAGTCGGCGAGCGGCCCGCCATCGAATTGCGAAGGGGCGACACCCAGCTCCCGGCGGAACATGTCGCTGAAACTGCTCGGCGAATAACCCAGCTCACGGGCAATCGCGCTGACCGGCACGCCCTGGATCAACTCCGCCACCGCCGTCGCCAACTGCACCTGCCGCCGCCACTCGGCAAAGCCCATGCCCAACCCTTCCTTGAACAACCGCGCCAGGGTGCGCACGCTGGCCCCGGCGTTTTCGGCATGTTGTTCAAAAGGAATGTCCAGCGACGGCGCGGCCATCACCGCCTGACACAGACTCATCAGCCGCCGGTCGGCATCGTCCGGCAACGGGATCTTCAGCTGTGAACGCCTTGCGCGTTTCAGCTCCAGCAGCGCCAGCCCGACCAGTGCCTCGTAGTACTCGGCATCGCCGCTGTCGCCCTGCGCCACCAGTCCGACGATCAACTCGCGTAGCAAACCACCGACCTCAATCACCTGCACGGTCTCATCCAGCGTCGCCGCCAGCGCCGGGCGCAGGTAGATATTGCGCATCTGCAAATCCGACACCACCCGAATCCCGTGCGGCACCCCCGGCGGCAACCACACCGCCCGCTGCGGCGGCACCACCAGCGCCTCGTGGGGCGTCTCGACCCACATTACGCCGCTCATCGCGTACAGCAACTGCCCCCAGACATGCTCATGCGGCTCGATGAACAAACCACGCGGATACGTGCGCGCCAGCGGTTGCACCGGCACATCGGTATCACTCAGATCAGGGGGCGCAGCGAGGGCCATGGCGAACATTCATCGGGGTTGGCGAAGCGCCATGGTAACCAGTCCGACCGGGACCTCGCCATTGATAGATACCGTCGGACAATCCGAATGAATTTTCCCGCAGCCCAGCGATCCTTCTATTACCACAGGGAGGAAGATGGGCTTTATGAACAACGCAAAACTGTACGTCATCGATTACACCCTTCACGGCGCACCAAAGTCGTTCATTATCCGCTCGGACAAAATGGACAACACCGAGGCGTGGCACTGGGCAAGCTGCGACGCAGGGGTCGGCCGCATCCCGCGTTTCGGCCGGGAGAAAGTGCAAAAGACCAGCAAGCCGATGGCAGAAAAATTCGGCGTGGAAAACGTCACATGGCGACCGGCAAGCTAAGCTTGCGCGCAGGCGGGGACACTTTCGGGGGGCTACACATGACAACCATCAACAGCCCGGCGCACCTGGACTACGGCCTGGACACCCTGTTCGGTCGCATCACCAAAAGCGTCGACTGCCCGGTTGGCCTGGAACCCGTCGAAAACGACCCCTACCGCTTCGCCCTGCGCGTCCCGCCCCCCTTGCCGGAAGACCTTGAAAAGGCCAAGACCATCGTCGTCAACGTCGGAGGCCGCCGCCTGCACGGCAACGTCCGCCATACCGAACGCCTGGACGACGACAGCCTGAAACTGGAAGTGGAGCCTGATTAGGCTCCACCTTTTCAATACCCGAGATTACTTGGGATGCGCACACTGACACCCCTTGCCCGAACATTCCTCACCACTCTTGTGATGATGCGCACAAGCCTCACAGCAATAATGCTTCCCGTGCGCCACATAAGAATGTTCACCCTCCTTGATCGTGCAACGACATCCCGGACAATCGCATTTTCTATCTGCCATGAAACAGACTCCTCTGGTGGTGGTTGTCTGAGGCCGAAAGAACAGCCGTGCTACCAGTTTAGAACGTGAAAACCACCTAACCTCCCACCCCACACCACTCACCAGTCACCAGTCACCAGTCACAACGATGAGCGTTAGCTCGAGTACCGCTTTTGACGTGCCGGCCCCATCGGCAGGCTGAGTGGAGGGATTTATCCGGGGGTGGGCGCGTAGCGCCGTTCGACGAAGTCGAACACATCGAGAGGAGGTGCAGCGAAGCAAACCGGAGGCGATGCCCCCGGATGAATCCCGTAACGAAGGAACCCCGAGCCCCAGCGAGGGGCCGAACGCCGGGGCCCAGACCTTTGGTTACTTTGGGGCGTTTGCCAAAGTGACTCGCTGTAAGAGCGAAACCGCCAGCGGCCGCACCCGAAGAAACGGATATGTACTCAATAATCCGAGAACCTGGTCGGCCCAAAGGCCGCCAAGTTCAAACAGCCTGCCGCACGCTACTGCGATACATGAAAACCAGCGCCAACCCGAGACAAACCATCGCCAAAACTCGACTAGAAGACAACTCAATAGCGGGATTCCCCAACCACCCAAAATTATCAATCAACATCCCCATCCCCAACTGCCCGACAATCACCGCCACCGTCGCCACAGCCGCACCAACGCGCGGCACTGCGCCAACCATGACCATCATATAAACCACCCCAAACAGCGCCCCACTCAACTGCCACTTCGGCACCTCCAGCAAACTCACCGCCTGAGCAGGCTCAAAAAACAAAATCAACAACCCCGTAGAAACAGCGCCGACGACAAACGTCAACAAACTGCTGCGCAGAACCCCAACGGT
Source organism: Pseudomonas sp. NFIX49 (assembly GCF_900115915.1). Taxonomy (NCBI): domain Bacteria; kingdom Pseudomonadati; phylum Pseudomonadota; class Gammaproteobacteria; order Pseudomonadales; family Pseudomonadaceae; genus Pseudomonas; species Pseudomonas sp. NFIX49. The sequence continues at coordinate 215,075 of NZ_FOYE01000008.1, forward strand.
CTCCCCCAACCGCCCATTGATCGCCGCCTGCACACTCAACACCGCACCCGCCAACACCACCACCGCCAACAAAATAACCAGACTCATCATTCACCCCCGCGCAATCAAAACCAAAGCCGCCACAATCAACCCCAACGCCAGCCACCGCTCAGCATTGACCTTCTTGCGCGTAGCCCCAAACCACCCGAAATGGTCAATCAGCACACTCTTGCCAACCTGCCCCGACAAAATCGCAATCATCGTCATCGCAATCCCGATATGCGGTGTGGCCAGCGTCAACACCACCACATACATCGGCCCCAGAAACCCGCCGATCAACTGCCAGCGCGGCAGATCCGTCAGCGCCGGCCCCTTCTGCGGCCCCGCAAACAACAACAGCAAAAACAGAATCGCCGAGCCCACCCCGAAGATGCTCAAGGTCGCCCACAAATGCCCGACCTGCTCACCCAACGGCCCCAGCAACCCCGCCTCCACCGACAACCCCATGCCAGCCAGAATCACCAACGGCAACAGCAACAAACGCAAACCTGGCCGCGCTACCGGGGCCGGCGCGGCACTCACTTCATCAAACGACTGCATCTGAAAAACCTCTGAAGGAAACGATGGCGCGGATTATCGGCTGGCGCAGCTGTGCGATAAATGGGAGCATCCGGACAACACTTTTGCGTAACTCGCACAGCAGGACACACGATGCACGGGCTCAACGAACTGGGATTCAAAGCGCTAAGGCTGTTTGTGGCGGTGCTCGACCACGGCAGTTTTTCCGAAGTCGCCCGCCGCGAGGGCGTGGCGCCCTCCTCGATTTCCCGGCAGATCCAGTTGATGGAACAGGCGCTGAACCAGCAACTGCTCTACCGCCACACCCGCGCGGTCACGCCGACCGAAGCCGGGCGCATGCTCGGCCACCACGCGCGGCTGGTGCTGGTGCAACTGGAAGAAGCCGAACAGGCCTTGCAGGAACAGCAAAGCGAACCGACCGGCCTGGTACGGATCAACGCCCCGGTGGTGTTTGGTCAGCGCCACCTGACGCCGTGGCTGGGCCGTTTGTGCGAGCGCTATCCGAAGCTGCAACTGGACATCCAGCAGACCGACCACTACATCGACCCACTGCAGGAAGGCGCCGACCTGCTGTTCCGCATCGGCCCGCTACACGACTCAAGCATGCAGGCGCGGATCCTCGCGCCGCACCGCTTTCAGGTCGCGGCCAGTCCCGCGTATCTCAAGCGCTTCGGCACGCCACAACATCCCGAAGACCTCGCCCGCCACCAGTGCCTGGCCTACAAGGGCGCGACCGGCCTGCAGCGCTGGTTCTTCCGGCAGGATCAGAGCGAGTGGACGCCGTATGCAGTCAAGGGCCCGATCACCGGCAACCACGCGGACACGTTGACCCAGGCCGCTGTTCAAGGGCTGGGGCTGGTGATGTTTCCGTCATGGCTGATCGGCGAGGCGGTGCGTGAGGGCACGCTGGTGCCGGTGCTGGGGGATTATCAGGTTTCGAACAGTGTCGAGCCGCAGCAGATTTCGGTGCTATGGCCGGGGAGCCGGCGGTTGTCGGTGAAGGTGCGGACGGTGATTGATTTCTTTGTTGAGTGTTTTGGGGAGGTTCCCTACTGGGACAGACCCTGAACTCGCCAAAGTCAAAAGCCGGCCCTCACCCTAGCCCTCTCCCGGAGGGAGAGGGAACCGAACGGGGGATATTCGAGAGATACGCCGACATGAGCGATCGGCTGTGAATCCATAATCGACACGATTTTTCAGGTCGATGTATGACGCAAGACACTGCGGTCAGTCCCCTCTCCCTCCGGGAGAGGGCTAGGGTGAGGGGGCTTTCAGGGTTCAGATACGGAACTGCCCCACCAACTTCCCAAGCCGCTGCCCCAGATCCGCCAGACTCCGCGAAGTCTGCGCCCCCAACTGGGTCTCATCCGCCACGTTATCCACCGCCACCGCAATCTGATGCACGCTGCGGTTGATCTCTTCGGCCACCGCCGTCTGCTCTTCCGCCGCACTGGCGATCTGCGCGTTCATCGAGTTGATGGTCGCAATCAGATCCGCCATGGCATCAAGCGAGGCCCCGGCCTGATTGGCCTGCGCCGAAGTACCGTCACCCGCCTCGCTGGAACGACGCATGGCCTCGACCGCCGACTGCGTTCCCGCCTGCAAGCGATCAATCATCCCCTGAATTTCCTGAGTGCTGATCTGCGTGCGCGAAGCCAGCGCCCGCACCTCGTCCGCCACCACCGCAAACCCGCGCCCGGCCTCGCCGGCCCGGGCTGCTTCGATCGCGGCGTTGAGCGCCAGCAGGTTGGTCTGTTCGGCGATCGAGCGGATGACCCCGAGCACGCCGACAATCGACGATACGTCCTGTTGCAGGCTGTCGAGGGACACGCCGCTGCTGCGGATATCGTCCACCAGCGCATGAATCTGCTTGATGCTGCCGGCCACCACGCGCTTGGCGGTCTGGCCTTCTTCGTCGGTCTGCTGCGCGGCGACGGCGGCGTTCTGCGCGCTCTTGGCGACTTCTTGCGCGGCCGCAGACATTTCGTTGATCGCCGTGGCGACCTGATCGGTTTCGTGACGCTGACGCTCCATGGCCTGATCGGAGCGCTGGGCCTGATCCGACACTTGCGTCACCAGCCCGGTCAGTTGCGAGGTCATTTCGGTGATCTGCCGCACCAGGCCGTGGATCTTGTCGACGAAACGGTTGAACGAGCCCGCCAGTTCACCGAGTTCGTCCTGGCTGGTGATGGTCAGACGCCGGGTCAGGTCACCCTCGCCCGCCGCGATGTCATCGAGGTTGGCTTTCATCAGGGTCAGCGGTCGCAGAATGGTGTTGGCCAGCAGCATCCCCGCCGCCGCGATCACCAGCAGTACCACCACCGCCACGCCGACGATACTCAGCACCACGCCCTGCATGCGCTCCTGCACCTTGGCCTCGACCACCGCCACTTGCGCTTCGATGCCATCGAGGTTGACCGACGTACCCACCGCCATGTCCCACTTCGCCAGGTATTCGGTGTAGCCGAGTTTCGGCACCAGCACTTTCGCGTTGCCCGGCAGCGGCGAGCTGTATTGCAGGTAGTGGGAGCCGTCCTTCGCCACTTTCACCAGGTCGCGGTTGACGTAGACGCCGTTCGGGTCGCGGTTGTCCTTGAAGCTTTTGCCCACGCCTTCGGGGTCGTTGGCCTTGAACAGGCGCACGGTCTCGGAGTCGTAGCCGAAGAAGTAGCCATCCTTTCCGTACTTGATGCTCGACAGCAGCTTGATCACCTGCGCCCGCGCCTCGGCGTCACCGGGGGCGGCGGCGTCGTACAACGGTTTGATGGTGGTCATGGCCACGGCGACGTAGCTGGCCAGCGTGGCTTTGGCGTCGCCGAGCAGGCGTTCGCGGGTCTGCTGGACTTCATTGCGCGCCTGTTCCTGAAGGATGAACAGCGTGGTCAGGCTGATCACCAGCGCAAAGAGCAGCACCGGAAGGACGGCAAGGGACAGGACTTTAGCCTTGAGACTCAGGCGCATGGGGGCTCACTCTTTTGGTTTTATTGGCGTGGTTAAAGGCTTTAACGGCACGCGAAACCAAAAGTTGAGCTGCGGCTTGAGATCGACACCTCGACGCCGATCGTTCCCACGCTCTGCGTGGGAATGCAGCCCGGGACGCTCCGCGTCCCAAAGCGTGACGCAGAGCGTCACAAGAGGCGTTCCCACGCAGAGCATGGGAACGATCACGTCAGAGGACCATCGCAGCCACCCAGCCAAACGCCAGCAGCGGCAGGTTGTAATGCAGGAAGGTCGGAACCACGGTATCCCAGATGTGGTGATGCTGGCCGTCGATGTTCAGCCCGGAGGTCGGACCAAGCGTCGAGTCCGACGCGGGAGAACCGGCATCGCCCAAGGCACCGGCCGTGCCGACGATGCAGACAATCGCCATCGGGCTGAAGCCCAGTTGCACGCACAGCGGCACAAAAATCGCCGCGAGGATCGGCACCGTGGAAAACGAAGAGCCGATGCCCATGGTTACCAGCAGCCCGACCAGCAGCATCAGCAAGGCACCGATGCCTTTGCTGTGGTTGATCCACGACGCCGACGACTCGACCAGCGTCTGCACCTCGCCGGTGGCCTTCATCACTTCGGCGAATCCGGAAGCGGCGATCATGATGAAGCCGATCATCGCCATCATCTTCATGCCTTCGGTGAACAAGTCATCCGTCTCGCGCCATTTGACGATGCCCGACGCCGAAAAGATCAGGAAACCGGCCAGCGCCCCGATAATCATCGAATCCAGCAGCAACTGAATAATGAAGGCTGCGGCAATGGCGACACCGGCGATCAACAGACTGCGCGGGTTGTACTGCACCGCCACCTGCTCGACCTGCTCGATTTTTCCCAGGTCGTAGACGCGCTTCTTGCGATAACTGATAAAGGCGATACCCAGCCCTGCCAGCATGCCCAGCGCCGGAATCCCCATGGCATGGGTGACGTTGATCCCGCTGATGTCAACGCCACTGCGGGCAACGTTGGCCAGCAGGATTTCATTAAGGAAAATGTTGCCGAAGCCCACCGGCAGGAACATGTACGGCGTGATCAGGCCGAAGGTCATGACGCAGGCGATCAACCGGCGGTCCAGTTGCAGCTTGGTCAGTACATAAAGAAGCGGCGGCACCAGCAGCGGAATGAACGCGATGTGAATCGGCAGGATGTTCTGCGAAGCGATCGCCACCACCCACAGCAGGCCGATCAGCAGCCATTTGACGCTGCCGCCACCGGTCGCATGCTGGCGGTCGACCATCGCCAGAGCCTTGTCGGCCAGCGCATGGGCCAGGCCGGACTTGGCAATCGCCACGGCGAAAGCGCCGAGCAACGCGTAGGACAACGCCACCGTCGCCCCGCCGCCCAGGCCACTGTTGAAAGCCTTGAGCGTGGCGTCGATACCCAGACCACCGGTCAGGCCACCAACCAGCGCGCCGACGATCAATGCGATCACCACATGCACCCGGGACAGGCTGAGGATCAGCATGACGCCGACCGCAGCAATCACTGCATTCATTTCACTACCTCAAAAACACGACGGTAAAGCCATTCACCGCCAGACAGGATGAGTCCGGCCGACAAGCCACGAGGGTCGCCAGCGGATTTGCATAGAGGGTCTTATTAGAAGGGCGCGCACTGTGCCGCAGCGCGGGCGCAGTGTCAAAGCGACTGGTCGCAACACTGTGTAACTTTCCATGATCAATCCGCTGAACAGGGCATATCCGCCACAACATGCGTCAATTCGCCCTATTGCATTTACGCCATAAAGAAAGCCGAAACGCGGCCGTTACAGTGCAAAGTCTCAGATATTTATCGAATAAGGACGTTTCCATGTCACTCAGACAACTTTCCATCCAATGGAAAATCACCCTGCTCGCCGGGCTCTGCCTGGCCGGTATCGTGACCCTGTTGGTGGGTCTTTCGCTGTATCGCATGGAGCACAGTTCCGAACTGGTGAAAGCTTCGAGCATGGAAATGCTCACCGAGTCGGCCCAGGCCCGCATCGAATCCCAAGGCGAGGTCCAGGCCGCCGGCATTCGCCAGCAGTTCATGGACGCCTATCAATATGGCCACGGTTTCTCGCGGCAGGTGCTGTTCCTGCGGGAGCAGGCCGAGAAGCGCTTCCTCGATGCCTTCGACCTGCGCGAAGACATGACCCGTCAGGTGAAATCGGCCTTGCAGGCCAATCCGGATCTGCTCGGCCTGTCGCTGGTGTTCGAAGCCAACGCGCTGGACGGCAAGGACGAGCTATTTGCCGGACAAGGTGAATTAGGCAGCAACGACAAGGGCCGCTTCGCCCTGTACTGGTCGCAGCCGACCCCGGGCAAGGTGACCTCGATGGCCCTGCCGGAAAGCGACATGAGCGACACCAGCACCGGGCCCAGCGGTCAGGCCGCCAACGCCTGGTTCACCTGCCCGCGCACCACGCTCAAGCCATGCGTGATCGAACCCTATTTCTATGTGATCGACGGGCAAAAGGTGCTGATGACCAGCATCGTGTTCCCGCTGATGGTCAACGGCAAAGTCATCGCCTCGCTGTCGGTGGACATCAACCTCAACAGCCTGCAAGCGATCAGCCAGAGCGCCAGCAAAAAGCTCTACGACGGCCAGACCGCCGTGAGCATCGTCAGCCCCGCCGGCCTGCTCGCCGGTTACAGCCCGGACGCCAATAAACTCAGCCAGCGCCTGGATGCCGTGGACACCACCAGCGGCGCCGAACTGCTGCGTCTGCTCGCCTCGAGCAACACCGTCAGCAGCCTGCACAGCAACGCGCAACTGAAAGTGCTGTCGCCGTTCCAGCCGATTCCCGGCGGCCCGTCGTGGGGCGTGCTGCTCGATGTGCCGGAAAAAGTGCTGGTGAGCCGCGCCGAAGCACTCAAGCAACAACTGGATGCCAGCAACACCTCAGGCACCCTGATCGAACTGAGCCTGGGCGTGCTCGCCGCGCTGATCGGCCTGTTGCTGGTGTGGCTGATGGCGCGCAGCGTGACCAAACCGATCCTCGGCGTGGCCCACATGCTGGAAGACATCGCCAGCGGCGAAGGCGATCTGACCCGCCGTCTGGCCTACGACAAGAAGGACGAGCTCGGCCAGTTGGCCGGCTGGTTCAACCGTTTCCTCGACAAGCTGCAACCGATCATCGCCGAGGTGAAACGCTCGGTGCAGGACGCGCGCAACACCGCCGACCAGTCTTCGGCGATTGCGACCCAGACCAGCGCCGGCATGGAGCAGCAATACCGTCAGGTCGATCAGGTCGCCACCGCGTCCCACGAAATGAGCGCCACCGCCCAGGACGTGGCCCGCAGCGCCGCCCAAGCCGCCGAAGCGGCCAAGGATGCCGACCGCGCCACCCGTCAGGGCCTGACCGTGATCGACCGCACCACCGCCAGCATCGACACCCTCGCCGCCGACATGAGCGCGGCGATGGTGCAGGTCGAAGGCCTGGCCGCCAACAGCGAGAAGATCGGTACCGTGCTGGAAACCATCCGCGCCATCGCCGAACAGACCAACCTGCTGGCCCTCAACGCCGCCATCGAAGCCGCCCGCGCCGGTGAAGCCGGACGCGGTTTTGCGGTAGTAGCCGATGAAGTACGCAACCTCGCCCGCCGCACTCAAGAGTCGGTGGAAGAAACCCGCCAGGTCATCGAGCAATTGCAGACCGGAACCCAGGATGTGGTCGGCTCGATGGGCAATAGCCATCGCCAGGCCCAGGGCAGCGTCGAACAGGTCGGCCAGGCCGTGACGGCGCTGCGCCAGATCGGCGATGCGGTGACGGTGATCAGCGACATGAACCTGCAGATCGCCAGCGCCGCCGAGGAACAGAGCGCGGTGGCTGAAGAGATCAACAACAACGTGGCGACGATTCGTGATGTGACGGAGTCGCTGTCGGGGCAGGCGAATGAATCGGCGCGGGTGAGCCAGTCGCTCAATAGTCTGGCGAATCAGCAGCAGAGCTTGATGGATCAGTTTCGCGTCTGATGCGGGATTGCTGAAAATCAAGAGCTACCCCCTCACCCCAGCCCTCTCCCCCAGGGGGGCGAGGGGGAAAGGGAGCCGATCTCCAAGGTGTTCAAAACCTGAGTTCGACTGAAGACTTTCAGGTCGGTGTAGCTCGGAAAACCAACTCGGTCAGTTCCCTCTCCCCTTGGGAGAGGGTTAGGCGGGCGGCGTTCCGATGAGGGGGCTCTTGAAGCTCACCGCCGAGGCAACTGAATCCCCACCTTCAACCCGCCCCACTCGCTTTCGCCCAGCACCAGCACCCCGCCCCAGGTGTCGACGATGTCGCGCACAATCCCCAGCCCCAACCCATGCCCATGGGTCTGCTCATCCAGCCGCGCCCCCCGGCTGAACACCTGAGCCCGCTGCGCCTCGGGAATCCCCGGCCCGTCGTCTTCCACACTCAGCACAAAACCATCAGCCGTTTCGACCACGCTCAGCCGCACCTCGGCATCCGCCCATTTGCAGGCGTTGTCCAGCAGGTTGCCGAGCAGTTCCAGCAGGTCCTCACGATCCCACGGCAATTGCAGACCGGGTGGGGCCACATAACTCAGCTCCAGATGCTCGCCATGGATCATGTTCAACGTCGACAGCAGCCCCGGCAGCTCGGCGTCGCAATCGAACAGCGCCCCCGGCAACGCATCGCCAGAGAGCCGCGCTCGATTGAGCTCGCGGTTCAGCCGTTGCTGAACCTGTTCCAGTTGTTCCTTGAGGATCTTGCGCAGTTCCGGATGCGCGTCGAGCCTTTCACTCGACGCCAGACTGAGCAGCACCGCCAACGGGGTTTTCAGCGCATGCCCGAGATTGCCCAGAGCGTTGCGCGAACGCTTCAGGCTGTCTTCGGTGTGCGCCAGCAAATGGTTGATCTGCGCCACCAGCGGTTCCAGTTCCGCCGGCACTTGTTCATCGAGTTGCGAACGCTGGCCCTGCTGCAACTGGGCGATCTGCTCGCGGGCCTTTTCCAGCGGCCGCAACGCGCGGCGCACGGTCAGACGTTGCAACAACAGAATCAGCAGCAACCCGGCCAAACCGAGGCCGAGGCCGATCTGGCGCATGCGCTGAAAACTCTCGCGCACCGGCGTGTAATCCTGAGCCACGCTGATGGAAATCGACTGACCGAGCCGTCGATAGTCCGAGCGCAGTACCAGCAATTGCTGGCCGTCCGGCCCCAGTTGCAGGTTGCTGTGCAGGCCGGAGCGTTCGAGCAACGGCAGGTCCTGATCCCACAACGAGCGGGAGCGCCAATGGCTGTCGGCGAAGTCGATGCGGAAGTAATGCCCGGAAAACGGTCGCTGGTAGGCCGGCGACAAGTGCCGCTCATCCAGCTGCAAGCCTTGCGGCCCGCGAACCAGCGCCACCAGCAGGCTCTCGCTGTCGTTGCGCAACCCGGCTTCGAGATAGCGCTGCAATCCCACTTCGAACAGCCACAGACTGGTTTGCGCCAGCAGCACGCCGACGACCACCAGCACGCTGATCAACCCCAGGCTCAAGCGGCGCTGGATCGATCTCACGAAGCCCGTCCGCCAAACAGATAACCCTGACCGCGACGGGTTTCGATCACACTTTTGCCGAGCTTTCGCCGCAGGTGATTGACGTGAACTTCAAGCACGTTGGAATCGCGCTCGGTCTCGCCGTCGTAGAGGTGTTCGGCGAGGTGGCTTTTGGAGAGAATCTGTTCCGGGTGCAGCATGAAGTAGCGCAGCAGACGGAATTCGGCAGCGGTCAGCTGAATATCGGCGCCGTCGCGCACGACACACTGGCGGCCCTCGTCCAGGTGCAGACCGGCGGCCTTGAGCGTCGGCTGGTTGGCCTGGCCCTTGGAGCGGCGCAGCAGCGACTGGATGCGCAAATACAGTTCTTCCGGGTGGAAGGGTTTGGTCAGGTAATCGTCGGCACCGGCCTTGAGGCCTTCGATACGCTCGGCCCAGGAGTCGCGGGCAGTGAGGATCAGCACCGGAATCGTCAGACCGCCGGCGCGCCATTGCGCCAACACCTCAAGCCCCGGCACGCCGGGCAGACCGAGGTCGAGGACGATCAGGTCATAGGGCTCGCTGCTGCCCTGATAGACCGCATCGCGCCCGTCCGCCAGCCAGTCCACCGCGTAGCCTTGGCGTTGCAGGCCGGCGAGCAATTCGTCGGCCAGCGGTACGTGGTCTTCCACCAGAAGCAAGCGCATCGGTCAATCTTCCTTGTCTTTCACGAGTTCGCCGGTATCGGCCTTCAAGTGCAGCTCGCGGGCCACACCTTCGACGGTCAGCAACTCGACTTCATAAATGTAGACGTCGTGTTTTTCTTCCAGCTCGACTTCCAGCAGTTTCGCGCCGGGATAGCGGTCCATCGCCTGCTGCAATACCTGCTCGAGCGGCAGGATCACACCCTGCTTGCGCAGATTGAGGGCTTCGTCGGGACCCAAGTCACGGGCCATGGCCGTCGAGCAAAACATCACCAGCGCCAATGCCGTACGGCGGGTGGCGCGAACATTCACCTTCATTACGTATCCTGATGATCCTTGAGCACTTGCCCGCTCACCGCGTCCAGTTCCAGATCCCACTCCAGCCCCTGCGGATCACGCAGTTCGATCTGGTAGATGTACTTGCCGTACTGTTCTTCCAGCTCGGTGTCGGTGATCGTCGAACCCGGGTGTTTGGCCAGCGCGGTGGCGTTGAGCTTCTCGAAGGAGACGATAGTACCAGCGTCGCGCAGGCGCAGGGCTTCATCCGGGCCCAGATCGCGGGCGTGAACGGTGCTGGCGGTGAGGCCGATGATCGAGGCGATGGTCAGGGCAGTCAGGGTTTTCATGGTGTCTCCGTATTTTTATGTGTCGCTACGGGCCGCACCTTAACGGTGCGAACTTAACTGAAACTGAATTGCCATCATTGGGCCTGCTCCTGCAGCCACGGCAACATGTGCTTATAATCTTTCGCTTGCTAACGATCGAGACCGGTATGACCGCCATTCACATCAAGTTCCCTGCCCTCACCCTCAAGGCCGGCCCCAGGGCCATGGCGCATATTCGTGCCCAAGGCCTGAACGCCGCCGACGTCGGCACCCTGCCCGGCGCTGCCGGTGGGCCCAAGGCATTGGGGATTCAGGGGCTGGATCTGGCGTTGTTCGGCGAGTGGTTGCCGGCGGCACCGCGCGAGCGTTCGCTGATCGGTGCGTCGGTGGGCTCCTGGCGCTTCGCCAGCGCTTGTCTGCCGGACGCCGCCGAAGGCATCCGCCGCCTTGGTCATCTGTACACCGAGCAGAACTTCAACAAAGGCGTGACCATTGCCGAGGTCAGCCGCAGTTCGCAGCGCATGCTCGATGACCTGCTCGACGGCCGAGACACGAGCCTTCTGACCAACGCCCATTACCGCTTGAACATCATGGTGGTCAAAAGCCACGGCGGGCTGGCGGACGATCATCGCGGCCGGCTCGGGCTGGCGCTGGGTTCGGTGATCGCCGACAACCTGCGCGGCCGTGCGCGGCTGTCGCGGCACTTCGAACGGCTGATCATCCACGACCCGCGCCTCGCGCCGCCAGTGCATGCGCTGAACGACTTCCCGTCGCGTTTCGTCGCCCTCGACGCCGGCAACCTGCGCCAGGCGCTGCTGGCCTCGGGCTCGATCCCGATGGTCATGGAGGGCGTGCGTGACCTGCCGGGCGCCGGTGCCGGCACGTTCCGCGACGGCGGTCTGCTCGACTATCACCTCGACCTGCCCTACAGCGGCGACGGCATCGTGTTGTATCCGCACTTCACCGACCGGGTGATTCCGGGCTGGTTCGACAAGACCCTGCCGTGGCGCAAGGCGTCGGTGGAGCGCTTGCAGGACGTGCTGTTGCTCGCGCCGTCCAAGGAATACCTGGCGCGCCTGCCCTACGGCAAACTCCCCGACCGTAACGACTTCAAGCGCTTCATGGGCGATGCGCCGAGCCGGCAGAAATACTGGCGCGCGGCGATGGACGAGAGCCGCCGGCTGGGCGACGAATTCCTCGAACTGACTGCCAATGGTCGCCTCGCCGAGCGCTTGCTGACCCTTTAGTCAGCACAGCCCTGGACAAGCTGGTAAACTCGCCGCCTGCCCGAATTCGCTGCGGCGAACGCCATCTGAACAGAGCTGAAATCACTGTGGAAATCTTCAAGGAATTTACGTTCGAATCCGCCCACCGCCTGCCCCACGTACCGGACGGCCACAAGTGCGGACGCCTGCACGGTCACTCGTTCAAAGTGGCGATTCACCTGAGCGGCGACCTCGACCCGCACACCGGCTGGATCCGTGATTTCTCCGAGATCAAGGCGATTTTCAAGCCGCTGTACGAGCGTCTGGACCACAACTACCTCAACGACATTCCGGGCCTTGAGAACCCGACCAGCGAAGTGCTGGCCAAATTCATCTGGAATGAGCTCAAGCCCTTGCTGCCGGAACTCAGTGCGATCCGCATCCACGAGACCTGCACCAGCGGTTGCATCTATCGCGGCGAGTAATTGCCGCGACACAAAAAAACCACCGAGACCGGTGGTTTTTTTACGCCTATGCTTTTTGGCTCGAACCCGCCAAGAGGACAGGCCCATGACGGACTGGCTGCTGGATCAGGTCTTTGATTTCAACGGGCGACAGATTCGCCACGGGGTGCGCGGCGACGGCCCGCCGCTGGTGTTCGTGCACGGCACGCCCTTCTCGTCTTACGTGTGGCACCGCATCGCGCCGCACTTTTTTGCCACGCATCGGGTGCATTACTTCGATTTGCTGGGCTACGGGCAGTCCGAGCAACCGGACGCCGATGTCTCCCTCGGTGTGCAGAACGACTTGCTCGCGCAGTTGCTCGATCACTGGAATCTGCAACGCCCGGACGTGGTCGCCCACGACTTCGGCGGCGCCACTACCCTGCGCGCGCATCTGCTCAACGGCAAGGATTACCGCAGCCTGACCCTGATCGACCCGGTGGCGCTGACGCCCTGGGGCTCACCGTTCGTGCAGCACGTGCGTCAGCATGAAGCGGCGTTCAGCGGCCTGCCCGATTACATCCAGCGCGCCATCGTGCCGACCTACATTCGCGGGGCGATTCACCGGGATATTCCCGATGACGAACTGGCGCCCTACGTGCAGCCGTGGCTGGGCGATCCGGGGCAAGCGGCGTTCTACCGGCAGATTGCGCAGATGGATCAGCGCTACACGCTGGAGGCGCAGACGCTGTACCCGACGATCCGTTGCCCGGTGCAGATTCTCTGGGGTGAAGAGGATCAGTGGATTCCCATCGAACGCGGGCGCGAGTTGCACAAGATGATTCCGGGATCGCAATTTCATCCGATCCCGAATGCCGGGCATCTGGTGCAGGAGGATGCGCCTGAAGCCATAGTCGCCGCGCTGCTGCGGTTCCTCTGATCCAATCCCGTGACCCTGTGGGAACAACTGCTCCCACATGGTTCGGTACGGCGCCCGATGCACTGCTTTCGCGCCGATCATCCGTGTCTCGTCTATAAATACCCGCAACATCGCGTTTGGCACGACCGCTGCAACCACTTCGCGTCCTCCCCTTTCCAGCAAGGAATGCCCCCATGACGCAAAACGATCCCGGCAACGATTACCCCCTCAGCGAAGTGCCGATGCACGCGCGCAAAGGCCTGGCCTCCACGGCGATGGTGCTGCTGGGGTTTACCTTCTTCACCGCGACCATGTTTGCCGGCGGCAAGCTCGGCGTGGCGTTCAACTTCGGTGAGATGCTCGCCGTCATCGTCATCGGCAATCTGCTGCTCGGTGTGTATGCCGCAGGCCTCGGCTACATCGCCTTCAAGAGCGGGCTGAATTCGGTGCTGATGGGGCGCTTCTGTTTTGGCGAAGTCGGCAGCAAGCTCAGCGATCTGATCCTCGGGTTCACCCAGATCGGCTGGTACGCCTGGGGCACCGCGACGGCGGCGGTGGTACTTGGCAAGTATTTCGATCTGAATGAAGCCACGGTGCTGGGGCTGATGGTGCTGTTCGGCCTGGTGTTCTGCGCCACGGCGTATGTCGGTTATCGCGGGCTGGAGATTCTGTCGTACATCGCGGTGCCGGCGATGATGTTGCTGCTGATGCTGTCGATGTGGGTCGCGACCGTGAAAGTCGGCGGCCTCGACGGCTTGCTCAGCGTCGTGCCCAGCGGTTCGCTGGACTGGTCGACCGCCATCACGCTGGTGTTCGGCACCTTTGTCAGCGGCGCGACCCAGGCCACCAACTGGACGCGTTTTTCCCGTTCGGCGCGGGTCGCGGTGCTGGCCAGCCTGATCGGCTTTTTCATCGGCAACGGCCTGATGGTGCTGATCGGTGCCTACGGCGCAATCGTCTATCAACAGCCCGACGTGGTCGAAGTGTTGCTGTTGCAGGGCTTCGCCATGGCAGCGATGGCGATGCTGTTGCTGAACATCTGGAGCACCCAGGACAACACCATCTACAACTTCGCCGTCGCCGGCTGCAACCTGCTGCGCACCGGGCGCCGCAAGACCGTGACCCTGGCCGGTGCCGTGATCGGTACGGCGCTCGCGCTGCTGGGCATGTACGACATGCTGGTGCCTTATCTGATCCTGCTGGGCACGGTGATCCCGCCGATTGGCGGGGTGATCATGGCGGACTTTTTCTTCCGCTGGCGCGGGCGTTATCCGCGTCTGGCCGACGCACGGTTACCGGCGTTCAACTGGCCGGGGCTGGCGGCTTACGCGGCCGGAACCGTCGCCGCGTTCGGCTCGCCATGGGTCGCGCCGCTGGTCGGGATCGCCGTTGCCGCGTTAACGTATATCGCAGTGACCGGCCTGCTCGGCGCCCGCAACGCGGCCGCCCCTCTACAAGATCTATAAAAGGATTCGCCCGATGCACATCATCAACGCCCGACTGCGCAACCAGGAAGGTCTGCACGAATTGCACCTCGAAGACGGCCTGATCCGCAGCATCGCGCGCCAGACCGAAGCGCCGACCCTGGGCCCCGACGACCTCGATGCCGGCGGCAATCTGGTGGTGCCGCCCTTCGTCGAGCCGCACATTCACCTCGACGCCACCCTGACCGCCGGCGAGCCGCGCTGGAACATGAGCGGCACGCTGTTCGAAGGCATCGAATGCTGGGGCGAGCGCAAGGTCACCATCACCCAGGAAGACACCAAGACCCGGGCGAAGAAAACCATCCAGACCCTCGCTGCCCACGGCATCCAGCATGTGCGCACCCACGTCGACGTCACCGATCCGCAGCTCACTGCGCTCAAGGCGATGCTTGAAGTGCGCGAGGAAAGCCGTCACCTGATCGACCTGCAAATCGTCGCGTTCCCCCAGGAAGGCATCGAATCGTTCCGCAACGGGCGCGAGCTGATGGAAGAAGCGATCCGCATGGGCGCGGACGTAGTCGGCGGGATCCCGCATTTCGAGTACACCCGCGACCAAGGCGTCAGCTCGGTGAAGTTCCTGATGGACCTGGCCGAGCGTACTGGCTGCCTGGTGGACGTGCACTGCGACGAAACTGACGACCCGCATTCGCGCTTCCTCGAAGTGCTGGCCGAAGAGGCCCGCAGCCGCGACATGGGCGCCCTCGTGACCGCCAGCCACACCACTGCGATGGGCTCCTACGACAACGCCTACTGCGCCAAACTGTTCCGCCTGCTCGGGCATTCGGGGATCAGTTTTGTCTCCTGCCCGACCGAAAGCATTCACCTGCAAGGGCGCTTCGACAACTTCCCGAAACGCCGGGGCGTGACCCGCGTCAACGAACTGCTCGAAGCCGGGATGAACGTCTGCTTCGGCCAGGATTCGATCGTCGATCCGTGGTATCCGCTGGGCAACGGCAACATCCTGCGGGTCCTCGAAGCCGGCCTGCACATCTGCCACATGCTCGGTTATCGAAACCTGCAGAGCGCGCTGGATCTGGTCACCGACAACAGCGCCAAAGCCATGCACCTTGGTGAACGCTACGGCCTGGAACAGGGCCGCCCGGCGAACCTGCTGATCCTGTCGGCGGACAGCGATTACGAAGTGATCCGCAGCCAGGGCCTGCCGCTGTATTCGATCCGCAACGGCGAGGTGCTGATGAAGCGGCAGATGCCGGTGGTGGAATTCGTCTAAGGTGTAGAAGTCGGCGCCGCAACGGCGCCGACTGCTTCCGATGGACGCCCTGTCATGCCGTAGTTCGCGCGTAGTTGCTCCGCTGCCATCCTCATTGATCCGTGAGGACGCGACATGAATCAAAAGACCACTTCCGATCCCATGGCCACGCTTTACCAGGAAGGCCGCCATACGTTTGTCGAACTCGTACCCGATGGAGGGGCCAGGCTCGACGCCTTGTTTCATACCGTTCCCGCACTGCGCGAACTTGCCGTTGGCGTGGTGTACGGGCATTTACACTCACGTCCCGGTCTTGATCCGCGATTACGCGAAGCGGTGTCGTTTGCCGCCATTGTCGCCTCGGGCATGGTCGGGCCACCGCTGAGCGTGCACCTCAAAACCGGCCTGGCATCGGGCCTCGCACCGGGTGAATTGACTGAAATACTGCTGCAGGCTTCGGCCTTCGCCGGTTTCCCCCGAGCGGTCAGCGCTGCGGAGCAGCTCAATCATCTGTTTGCAGACGCGGACCTTGAATCACCACCGTCACGCACCCCGAGAGAAGTCACTTCGAGATTTTGCTCTGACGTTCGCGAGGGCCATTCACCCATTCCGTTGAGTGCCGCTGTGAAACGCCAATTGCGGCACGCAGACCGTTTGGCGCTGCAAGCCTGCTCGGCGCAGGCTGTGATCGTCGAGTGCTTTCAAAGCCCCGAGACACAGCCCATAGCCCTGCTGTATGTGACGGTGGTCGATGACACTGTTGTCGCCGTGAAACTGTTCAAAGGCCAATGAACGGTTATGGATCGGGGCGGCTTTATCGCAAAACGATAGAGCCGACCTGTCAGATCTGACAGGCGACAATCGCTGCGTGTCGGCTCACAGTAAGCCCCAAGGGATCCATCGTTCCCGGGGGGACGATCATGAAAGGGACTTCACCACTTCTTCTGATTTTCGCGCTTGGCCTCGCCGTCACCGCCACCAGCTCTGCGAGCGCGGCAGTTCGCAACGGCGGCGGTGAAAATATTCTGCTGCAAACCTTCCACTGGAATTCCAGCCGCAATCCAACCCCCTGGTATTCAGTACTTGCTCAACAGGCGGCGACCATTGGCAACGACGGATTCACCCTTGTCTGGTTACCGCCCCCTTGGACGGACAACTCAAGCTGGACCGACAGCCAGGCTCAGACCTCCGGTGGTGGAGAAGGCTACTTCTGGAACAGCTTCGACAAAAACAGCCGTTACGGCACTGATCAGCAACTCAAACAAGCGGTGCTGGCGTTCAACAACGCTGGCGTGAAAGTCGTCTTCGACGTCGTGCCCAATCACACGGACGATAAAGCGGTCTTTCCGCTGTTCCCGGCAGGGAACAACGAACGGCGGCACGACTGCGCAAATTGTGACGAAGGTGACGCGTTTGTGGATGGGAGGGCGGATTTGAACACTGCGAATCCAACAGTCTTCGAAACCTTCAAAAACGAGTTCATCAATCTGCGCGACAACTACGGTGCTCGAGGCCTGCGCTTTGACTTTGTCCGTGGCTACGCGCCGGAAACCGTGGATCGCTGGATGAACGCCTTCGGCAACCAGCAATTTTGCGTCGGCGAGAACTGGAAAAGCCCCGGGGAATACCCGCCGGGCGACTGGCGACACAATGCGAGCTGGCAGGATGTGCTCAAGGACTGGTCGGATCGCTCGCACTGCACGGTGTTTGATTTCGCCCTCAAGGAGCGTATGCAGAACGGTTCGCTCGCCGAGTGGCGCCACGGTTTGAATGGCAATCCGGATCGTGCCTGGCGCGAAATCGCCGTGACCTTTGTCGACAACCACGACACCGGTTATTCACCCGGCGCCTACGGCGGCCAACATCACTGGGCGTTGCCCGATCCACTGGTCAATCTGGCTTACGCCTACATCCTCAGCAGTCCCGGCACGCCGACCGTTTACTGGCCGCACATGTATGACTGGCAGCGTGATCAACTGATCCGGCAACTGATCAAACTGCGCAAGAGTGCCGGAATCCGCGCTGATTCGCCGATTCGCTTCAACACTGCCTATTCGGGACTGGTCGCCACCACACAAGGTGTACGCGGCACATTGGTGATCGCCCTCAAATCCGATCTGCAACAGTTGCCGCAAGGCAAGGACGCGCCGACCTTGAACTGGGATAACGGCGATATCCGGATCTGGAGCGGCCCTGTGGAACCGGCGACAGTGGCAGTCAACGTGCATTGCGATAACGCCAATCCGCAACCGGGCGAAAGTGTCTATGCAGCGGGTTCATCGCTGGAGTTCGGGGCGTGGGACCCACAACATGCGATAGCGCTGACACTGAACAACAAACGCTGGAGCACAACCGTGGAGGTGCCAGGTCAGCAACAGCTCGAGTGGAAGTGCATCGTGCGGGGCCAGGCGCCGACCGCAGTGTATTGGCAGGCGGGCGCGAATAACGCATTCAAAAGTGGTGCGGTGAGCGACACTGTCGGGCGGTTCTGATCTTGAGGCTTCAGCAATTTTCGTCGCGCACGGCGGTGCCGAACAGACGCACGCCAGTCAGTTCTCCGTCGCGCGCCTCCAGCAGGATCGGCGCCGTGCCACCCGGCATTACCACCTGCACCTCTCCCGCCGACACCCAGCCTACCCGCCATGCCGCAGACGCCACCGCACTGGCGCTGGTGCCGGAAGACGCCGTCGGCCCCTCGCCCCGTTCGAACACCCGCGCCACAATGCGTTGATCACCGGCGCGCATCGCCCATTGCAGATTGACCCCGGCCGGGCACGGCTGGCCGGCGCCGGTGGGCATGGCGTAGGCGATGGCGGTCAGACTTTCCGCCAGCGGTGCTTCAAGCATCTGTGCGTTGCTCGGCAATGCGGCTTCATCCTGCACCAGGGTCACGCAATGCGGATTGCCGATGCGCACGAACTGGCTGTGCACCCAGGCGGGATTGAGTTGCGCCAGCGGTCGAACACCGCTGACTGCCACACCGTTGAACGGCACCGGTTCAACGCCGAGTGCACCGACCGCCGCCGGGCCGAAACCGGGCTGGCCGAGGTCCAGCCAGAAGCCCTGCACGCCCGCCACTTGCGCCGGCTTGACCGAGGTCGGCACTGGCGATTGCGCATCCGGTTTATCGTGATGCACCCGTAGCGTCGCACCCTCCTCCGGCATCAGCCCCTGTTCGAGCAGCGCCCGGGAGAAAATCGTCAGGCCATTGCCGCTGCGTTCAGCCAGCGTGCCGTCGGTGTTGACGATCAGCACATCAAAGGGTGGCGAGGCTTGAAACGGGCCGATCAGCAAGCCATCGCTGCGGTGAGACTTGCTACCGGCGGGGCGTTGACCATCGGGCCAATCGCAGCACAGCGCAATGGCAGCAGCGCTCCATGCCTGTCGCGACAGCGCGCACTGCTCGGCGCCCGTCGGTAATTCGATCCCGGCATCGCGCAGCGCCTGGGGCGATACGACCCCGTAGATATTGCCTCGTGCATCGTAGAACTGCGTCATGAACCGGCCCTTGTTTTTCCCGTCGACAGGGGCGCCACTGTAAATCGCAACGCCCTGCCGAGGCGAGCGGGCTCGCTCCATCGAAAGAGCTGTGCAAGGATGTCCACTGCTGAAACGTTTTTTGCCAAGGATCGTTATGACCAGCCTCACCCCTCAAGACACGTTCGTTCCCGGACGCCTCGAACAGATGTCCACGCGTATCGCCTTCTTCATCGCCGGGCTCGGCATCGCCGCGTGGGCGCCGCTGGTGCCCTACGCCAAGGCGCGCGCCGGGCTCGATGAAGGCACGTTGGGATTGTTGTTGCTGTGCCTGGGCGTCGGCTCGATTCTGGCGATGCCGCTGGCGGGGATTCTGGCCACGCGGTTTGGCTGCCGGAAAGTAGCCACCGGCGGCACGTTGCTGATCTGCGCGGCGTTGCCGTTGCTGGCGACGGTGTCGTCGATTCCGGCATTGATCGCCACGTTGTTCATGTTCGGCGCCGGGCTGGGCACGGTGGATTCGACGGTGAACCTTCAAGCGGTGATCGTCGAGCGGGCCAGCGGCAAGAACATGATGTCGGGGTTTCACGGGCTGTTCAGCCTCGGCGGGATCGTCGGCGCGGCGGGCGTCAGTGCCCTGCTCGGTCTGGGGCTGTCGCCACTGGCAGCGATGCTGGTAGTGGTGCTGGTGCTGATCGCGGCGCTGTTCAAGGCCGTGCCGCACATGCTGCCTTACGGCAGTGAAAGCTCGGGGCCGGCGTTCGCGGTGCCCCACGGGATCGTGCTGTTCATCGGCGGCATGTGCTTCATCGTATTCCTCACCGAAGGGGCGGCGCTGGACTGGAGCGCGGTGTTCCTGGCGCAGGAACGCGGGATCGACACTGCCTATGCGGGGCTGGGTTACGCAGCATTTGCGTTGACCATGACGGCGGGTCGCTTGACCGGTGACCGGATCGTCCGCGCACTGGGCGCAACCCGGATCATTCTGTTTGGCGGTCTGCTGGCCGCGGCGGGATTGTTTCTGGCGACCTTCGCCCCGAGCTGGCAAGCCGCGCTGCTCGGTTATGCGCTGGTTGGCGCCGGCTGTTCGAACATCGTGCCGGTGCTGTACACGGCGGTGGGCAAGCAAACGGTGATGCCGGAAAGCATCGCCGTGCCGGCAATCACTACGCTGGGTTATGCGGGGATTTTGGCAGGGCCCGCGGTGATCGGGTTTGTCGCCCACGCCAGCAGCCTGAGTTTTGCCTTCGGGCTGATGGCGACATTGCTGGTGGCGGTGGCGATTGGCGGGAAAGCGCTGAAGGTCTGAGCCTGATCTGATGTGTTCAGATCGTTCCCACGCTCTGCGTGGGAACGCAGCCAGGGACGCTCCGCGTCCCAATAAAAGCGGACGCGGAGGTGTTCCCACGCAGACGGTTCGACGGAGGAACCATCAGTGCAGATCAGAAGCCTACGCTGGCCTGCACGAAGAACGTCCGCGGCGTACCCACGTAGATCCCCGAGTTGTTGTCACTGGAGCGGGTGAAGTACTGCTTGTCGAAGATGTTTTTCACCCCGGCGCCAAGCTTCAGATTCGACAGCTGCGAACCGAAGTCATAGCCGCCGCGCACGTTCCAGGTCACGTAACCCGGAATGTCGCCGTACTGCCCGTCCGCCGTGCCTTCGGTGATGTAATTGCCATTGAAGCTGCCATCAGCATTCACGCCGGTGCCCGGCGAGCGCTGTTTGGACTGGGCGAAGCCGTCGATGTTGTAGGTCCAGCGGTTGATGTCGTAACGCAGGCCGACGGTGGCCACCTGACGCGAGTAGAACGGCAGGTCGCGGCCCTTGAAGCCGGGGATCTCGCCTTCGTAGGTCGCGCGGGTGTAAGTGAAACCGGCGTTGGCGGTCAGGCCATCAAGGCGCGGGTCAAGCGCCGCCATGTCGTAGTGCACCGACGCTTCGATACCCTGGTGCTTGGTCGCGCCGAGGTTGGTCCAGCCCACGTCGTTGCTGATGTATTGCAGTTCGTCATCGAAGTCGATGTAGAACAGCGTCACTTCCCCGCCCCACACGTCATCGTTGTAGCGCGTGCCGATTTCGTAGGTCTTGGCTTTCTCCGGCTCCAGACCATTGGCGGTCTGGTCACCCGAACCGCCCTGCCCGAGCTGGAAGTATTGCAGGCTACCGAACGACGTCTCGTAGTTGGCGAACAGCTTCCACGCATCGGACAGGTGATACATCACGCTCAGGGCCGGCAGCGGTTCGTTGCTTTCGATGCTGCGGTTTTTCTCCGGGACGCGTTTGCCGGCGGTGTCGAGTACGGCGCGATCATGCCAGTCGGTGCTGATGTGCTCGAAGCGAATGCCCGGGGTCACGGTCCAGTTGCCGACATCGATCTTGTTGTCGATGTAGACCGAGTTGGCCTCGGTGCCGCCGGTGCGATCCTGGAACACATGACCGTCGGAGGTCTTGGTGACCACCGGCACATTGTTGACCAGCGCCAGGCGGCTCGATTGTTCGTGCATCGCCTCTTTCAGATAACGGTAACCGACGCTGACTTCCTGAGTGGTCGGGCCGACGTCGAACACACGCGAAACGCGCGGCTCGATGCCCAGCGTGTAGTAGGAACGCGGGAACGAGCTGAGGGTTTTCTGATCGCGGGCGGCGATGGTGCTGCCGCGAAAGCTGTCGGAATAATAGGTCAGCACTTCTGCCTGAGTGCGCTCGTCGATCTGCCGGATCCACTTGAACGACACGTCCTTGCGGCGGCCGCTGAAGCCGTCGTAGTCGCGGTCGGACTGGAACGGTTTGTCGTCGTACTGCTTTTGCGTCAGGCCACCGGGCATGTCGGCGCTGGCGTCGTAGTAGTGGAAGTTGAGGCTGAAATCGTCCTGATCGGTCGGCGCCCAGTGGGTCTTGAGGATCACGTCGTCGATGTCGTTGCCGTTGTTGCGCTCCCGGTAACCGTTGCCGTTGACGCCCGAGTACAACAGCGCCATGCCGATGCCGTTGTCGGCAGTGCCGCCGAGAAACGCGGTATCGATGTGTTTCCAGCCACCGTGCTGGGAGGTTTCCAGGGTGGTGCCGATTTCACCGGTGGTTTTTTCCGGGATCGCGCGGGTCACGAAGTTGATCACGCCGCCGACGTTCTGCGGCCCGTAACGCACGGAGCCGGCACCACGGACCACGTCGATGCTGTCGAGGTTGCCGGAAGAGATCGGCGCCATCGACAGTTGTGGCTGGCCATACGGGGCAAACGCGGCCGGCACGCCGTCGATCAATACGGTAGAGCGTGGCGACAGGCGCGACGTCAAACCCCGTACGCCGACGTTCAGCGAAATATCGCTGCCGCCGGTGCCGTTGGCTTCCTGCACCTGCACACCCGGCACACGGCGCAGCACGTCGCCGACGTTCATCGCGCCCTGCTCGACCATCGCTTCACGGCGAATCACCGTGCGCGCGCCGGGGTGGTTCTGCACCACGGCGGCGTTGGCGTCGCCGAGCCAGTCGCCGACCACCTTGATGTCGGTCACGCCCAGTTCCAGCGGGCCGCTGGCAGCGGAAGTCGGGGCCGGCGACAGCGTCACCGAACCTTCATTGATCTGGTAATCCAGACCGCTGCCTTGCAGCAATTGGCGCAGGGCCTGCTCCGGAGAAAGATTGCCGTCCACCGCCGGCGCCTGTTTGCCAGCGACCAGGTCCGGGCTGAAAAACACCTGCAACGACGTTTGCTGGCCCAGTTCGCTCAGGGCCTGACCCAGCGGCTGTGCGCGGATGTGAATGGCTTCGGCGGCAAAAGCCATCGGCACGGCGGCGTTGACCGCCAGCGCAAGCGCCAGCGGTAACCAAGGGGATTTATTGTTTTTGGCGGTGGAGTTTTTCACGTCGAACGGAGTCCTGTGGATCGCAAGAGTGTGCGGCTGTTAATGCAAACCAGTTGCAGTTGAACAGGAAGACGACGAACTCGAAAAAAACCTGAATTTTATTTTGAAATTATTTCCTGGCTGCCGTCGGCAAGGGTGCGCACGGCCACCGGAAGAATGCTTGGCAAGGCCTTGAGCAAGGCATCGGTGTTGTCGGATTTGAACACGCTGGTCAGGCGCAAATTGGCCACGGCCGGGTTGGCGACCTTCAGCGGCTTGTCGCGATAACGCGACACTTCCTCGGCGACTTCGCTGAGGCTGGCATTGTTGAACACCAGTTTGCCGCTGCGCCAGGCCGTCAGCTCCGCCGGGTTGACCGCGTAGGCCGGCGCCACTTTGCCCTGGGCATCGATCCGCGTGCCGAGACCGGCGGTGAGGCTGATGAAATCGGCATTGGCCGCATCACGGCCCTGCACCTTGACCGTGCCCTGCTCCACCGCGACCCGGGTCTGCGTCACGTCGCGCCGCACATCGAAGCGGGTGCCGGTCACCGTGACCTTGCCGCTGCCGGTCTCGACCACGAACGGGCGGGAAGTGTCGTGCTCGACGCTGAACATCGCTTCGCCTTCGGTCAGTTCGATGAGCCGCCGATCCTTCTCGAAACGCACCTGCAGACGGCTGCGGCTGTTGAGGTCGATCACCGAGCCGTCCGGCAGCGCGACATGCTTGCGCTCGCCCAGCGCGGTGGCGAACTCGGCGCTGTAACCCGTCGGGTGATTCAAGCCGCTGAACAGGCCGAGCCCGAGCGCCACCGCGACCACGCTGGCCGCCACGGCATAACGCAACAACGGTCGGCGCTCGCGCCGCGCCGGCGGGGTTTCGCAAAGGGCCTTGAGCCGTGGCGCCGGCAGCAGATCCGCCGCCGTCCACAAGCCTTGCAGCAACTGGAATTCGTAACGGTGCTGCGGATGTTCGTTCAGCCAGGCGTCGAAGCGCTGCTGTTCGTCGACGCTGACGGCCGGCTCCTGCAAACGCACAAACCAGCGTGCCGCGTCATCGCGCACCGTTGTTTGCCCGCACGCGCAATCACGAGTATCCATCATGGAATGTCCTGTTTGGCTGGGGATGAAAAGACGCCACGGCTCATGATTGCGCCCCATCCAGGCGATCACGCAGATGCCGCAGGGTGCGGATCATATACTTTTCCACCATGTTCCTGGACAGGCCCAGGCGTTCGGCGATTTCCGCCTGGGTCAGGCCCTCGATCTTCTGCCAGACGAAAATCCGTCGGCAGTTGACCGGCAACTCGGTGAGCGCGCGTTCGATGGAGTCGGCCAGCTGGATCGCATGCATGTAATGCTCCGGGTCGCCGGTCGGCGCCTCACTGAGATCGATCGCCTCCGACTCCATGGCGCCCCGCCGGTCCTCACGCCGATAGCCGTCCACCGCGATGTTGCGCGCGGTCTGGTGCAAATACGCCCGGGGTTGCTGCACCGCCGACGAATCGGATTCGAGCACCCGCACAAAGGTGTCGTGCGCCAGATCCTCGGCCTGCGAGCGATTGCGCAGGCGACGGGTCCAGGTGCCGATCAACTCTTCGTAATGCTCGAGAAAGCCGGGTCTGCGGGGCAGCATGGGGATCATTGCGGCGTGCTGAGGAAAGGGGAACGAATGGTAATGCTTCCTATTAAGCCGAGGCAATGGATTCCGACGAGTGCTATACGGAGCACAGGGCATTCATTGAAACGCTTGAGTTTTCTGAACCGGGCCTTTTTCTCAGGTTACGTCGCCTGCCCCAAGCCACTCTCTGACGGATTCCAAAGCCATCACCTCCTGACGGAAGGCATGCCGTCACGCCTCTTCGCCTGACACCCTCGCCTTTTTGGTTTGGCTTTGGTTATCTGGCTCAACCTCATCCTCCCTCAATCTGACGTTACGCTCGCGATACTCGATCGTGATGTCACCATGAGTCGCCCAGAGGTGCTCCAACTGTTTGGCAGGTGGTTTTTCGGCCTTGATTTTCGCAACCGAGGCCTCGCGCAATGAAGTCCTGAAGGTGTCGGAGAACTCAAAGCGCTCTTGAGCCCTTCTCGCGATCAATACGTGCCTTGATTTGAGGGTCGCTTCTATCCGGTTACCCGCTCTCAGGCCTTTGATCAGCTCGGACATACTATGGAGCGCTGCCTGCTTGGGCGCAGCGCTGCCGATGCAATTCTTCTCAGCCTTGGGCGGAGAAATCAGTCCAGTGGTTCGCCACGTAGATCGCTTGAGCGTTCGACTCGACATGAAATGATCGTTCCATAGCACAGCCTGCGAATAGATTGGCCATGCATCTACGGCAATAATCGCTATGGTTTTCAGTGGCTTGCCGTTTACATATCGGATAATCGATTCAGGTTCTTCCCCCTTCCACACAAGGCAAAATCCATGATCTGCCGGCTTGGGTGCCGAAGCGCGCATCACACGCCATTCACTGGAGAAATACTCCCGGCACAACACGTAGGCCAGATCGGCCATTTCCCCGCAATTCCCTGCGCCGACTTCCAGAGCGGCGATCGCTCCTCGCATTGGATGATGGGGACCGCTGTTGGGTCTGACAGGAAGCGCGTACAACTCTTTCTTCAATGCCCGAGCCTCTCTCACCAGATGAGTCGCAGGATAGGCACTGATAACGGCTTTCTGCTCCTTGCTCTCCGGGACAAATACGGTCGGGATATTAGAAGCGACCTGATTTCCCGAGCCATGACGAAGGGATTTTTTGACGGAATAGATAATCAGATCCGCCAACTGTATTGCACGAACGTACTCACTCGGCAACTCAACTGTCTTGTCCATGACATGAAGCTCTCCAGAGACGATGTTCGCGTGAGATTAGCTCATAAATTGCAACCCGCCGTGACGAAAACGTTGACAGAGTCAGTGTCAACCAGAAAGGAATTTTCGGCCGAACGACCACGTTGGCAAGCACGCCGGTTCCCGCAGACGTATAACGTGGCTGTGGGTTCCGGTGCATCCACCGTAGCTGGGTGGATTTAGCGCGCCCCTTCAATTCCAGCTTGAAGATATTGGCTGTCAGCATGACCGCTCAGGGTCACCGGGCCGACTTTCAGGTTGCCGTTTTCAAGGGACACCTTCGGTGCGTTTTCTTCAGTTTTGTGTGGCAGGTCGAGGCCGGCTTTTACGCCGTAGTCGAGGTTGCTCAGATCGCTGCTGCTGACCTTCGAGCCGCCCAGATCGACTTTGCCTTCGGCGGCAGAAATCCGCGCACCGGTCAGCTGGGTAGCGCCGCCGACCGTGAGATTCACACCCTGACCAGCACTGATACCGGAGGCCTGTTTGACGCTGTCCTTGTGCGCGTATTCGCCTCCGGCTTTCAGCGTTGGCTTGTAGTCGGTGCCCGCGAGTTTGCCCTTGTCGTCGGCCGGAGTCTTCTTGGCGGTGAGGCCCAGATCCACGTCAACCTTGGCGTGAGTGCTGGAGTCCTGACGGCTTTCGACCGTCAGATCACCCGCCACGTTGCCGCTGACGTTGCGCGCATCGATCCGCGCGCCGTTCAGGCTCGCATCGCCGCCGCTGTTCAACACCACCGTGTCAGCCTTGATCTGGCTTGTCTGCTGAGTGGTGCCTTGCAGGTAATCCACGCCCACCTTGGCCCCGGCATTGAAGCCGTGATCGCTGCTGACTTTTTCATCGGCGGCGGTCGGTGTGCTTTGGCTCAGATTGCCACCGGCATTCAACGCCACATTCCAGTTATTGCGGCTGTCGGTGGATTGCGCGGATTCCTGAACGAAACCGCCCTTCTGCGCGTCGATGCTGACGTTTGGCGCGCTGACCTGAGTGCCTTGCAGGTGCACCGAATCGCCGCTCAAGGCGATGCCGTTCTGGCTGGTGAGCTGGCCACCGCTGAGGGTCTGCGTGTTCTCGTTGACCCGACCGATGTTGAAGTTGCCGCTAAGGCTGCCGCCCTGATCGCGGCTCTTCTCGCTGCTGGTTTTGCTGCCGCCGGCCTTCAGGCCGCCGCCGAGATTGCTGCCGGTGGCGACGTGCGAGTCGGTGGCCGCTTGCAGGTCGAGCTTGCCGTCAGCTTTGAGGTCGATAGCACCAGCGCTGTCGATCTTCGTGCCTTGCTGAATCTGATTACCGCCGCTGCTCAATTGCACCGTGCCGTTGCCGCTGAGGCTGGCAACATGCGCCTGGCTGTCGGTGGTCTGGTTGCCTTTGTGATCGAGCTGGAACCCGGCGCCGAGATCGACATTAGTGCCTTCGGTGCCCGGCAAAGTGCCGACGGTCAGCGAACCGTTGCCGCGCAGGCTGGAGCTGTCGCTGCTCTGGCGGTCGTTGGCCTGATTGAGTGCCAGATCCCCGCCGGTCTTGACGCTGACACCGCCCTGGCCGCCATCGAAACGGCTGCCTTCGAACCGGGCATCGCCGCCGACATGGATGTTCACACCCTGATTGCCAGCGTAACCGCCGACCACCGCGGTGGAGCTGTCCTTGCTCGACTGGCTGCTACCACCCGCGCCGCTGCCGGCCACATTCACGTCTTCGCCGGTCTTGGTGTAGACGCGCACATCGACCTTGGCATCCACCGATTTTTCGGTGCTGCTGTGGGTGTTGTTCGCGGCATCGGCCACCAGTTTGTCGGCGCTGATGTTCACTTGGCCGGCGCTGGCGTTGTACTGGGTGCCCTGATCGTGCAGCGTGCCGCCGACCTTCACGTTCACGGTCTGGCCATCGAACCGGCTGACTAAGGCGTTGCTGCCCTGCTCGGTTTTATCGGCGCCGGCATGACCGATTGCCACGTCGATACCGACGTTCGGCTGACCGAGATTGGCCAGTACGTCCTTGTCCGGCACCTTGCCGTCGAGCACTTCTTTCACCGCGCCGGCAATCGGCCGGGCGATGTCTTTGTACTCGACGTTGGCGCCGATGTCCGCCGACCAGTTGCTCTCGCTGTGGGTGCTGCTTTCGGTGTTGCTCGCAGCACGGTTGTCGACTTCGTTGGCGGCGACATTCAGACCGTTGCCGGACTTCAGTTGCGCGCCTTCGGTGACGAGTTTGTCAGCGTTGATGTTCAGGCTGCCGCTGCTCTGCACGCCAGTGGTTTGCGCAGCGGTTTTAGCGGTGGTGTCTTGCGAAGTGCTGTGCGAGAAATCCACACCGCTACCCGCGCGGTCGAGGCCGCCGGTGTAGTAGAAACCGCCGCCGGTGTTGCGGGTTTCGGTCGAGGTGCTGTGGCTGTCCTGCTCGGCCAGCAACGAGACGTTCTTGCCGCTCAGGGTGGTGTCGCCGGCGTTGGATTTCACCTCGGCGCCCTTGAGCGTCACGTCGCCGCCCGCCTTCACTTGCACGCTGCCGCCGCTGAGGCTGGAGCCCTGCTGAGTGACGTCGTTGGCGGTGACGGTTTGCGCCTTGTCTTCGTAATGCACGCCGGCGCGATACTGCTCCGCCGTCTGCTCCTTGGCGTAGGCATCGAAACCTCGGGTCTGCGTGCTGTTGCTGCTGTCGTGGGTGTTCTGCGTCGAATGCACATTCACATCGCCCGCAGCATCGGCCACCAGCGCGCCGCCAGCCTTGACCGTGGAACCGGCGACGTCGATGTCCTTGGCGCTCTTGAGCTTGAGGTTGCTGTCCGACACCAGCTCGCTGCGCACGGTGGTGCTGTCCTTGCTGTTCTGCCGGGACTCGTCCTTGGTGATGCCGAAGAACTTGCTGTCCTTGTCGTGATTGTTGCTGTGCGAGGTGTCCTGCACGCCGTCGATGGTCAGCGAACCGTTGTCGCTGATCACGCTGGCGTCTTTGCCGCCGCGCACCTGACTGCCGCTGATGCGCACGTCGTCGGCCTTGACCACCAGTTTGCCGGCCGCGTTGATCTTGCTGCCCTGATGCTGGGTCTGGCCCTTGTCGGCGTCGCCGGTCTTGCCGAAGAAACCGCCGCCGACCAGATCACCGGAATAGCGGTTGTCGCTGCTGCGATGGGTGCGGGTCGCGGTGGTGATTTCCACCTGTTTGCCGGCCAGTTGCAGATCACCGGCGCTGTTCAGTTCGGCGCCTTCGGAGCGCAACAGTGCGGCGGTTTGCAGGGCAATGTTGCCGGCCTTCAACTGGCTGGTGACGCTGCGCTGCTCTTCGCTGCTGCTGTCCCAATCGGCTTTCCACAGGTGTTTGCGGTGCTTGCCCTGATCGGTCCGGGTGTGGCTTTCAGTAGCGGCGGTCAGGCGCAGGTCGCCGCCGCTTTGCACGCTGAGGTTGTTCTTCGCGTCGACCTTGGCGGCTTTCAGTTCGGTGTCTTTGCCGGACGACAATTGCGCGTCGCGGCTGGCGACGATCTGGCTGCCGTGCTGACGCGAATCGCTGTCGGTCTTGGTGCGCTCGTAAGTTTCCCAGGTGATGCCGATGGTGCTGTTGTTCCAGTTCTCGCGCTGTTCCTGGAGCTTGCGGCTTTCCACGGTGGTCAGGGTCAGATTGCGCTTGGCCTCGACCTTCACGTCGCGACCGCTCACGTCAGTGGCGGCCAGGGTCAGGTCCTTGCCGCTGTGCAGGCCGACGTCGCCCTGGCTGCTGCGGATGCCGGCGCGGGTCAGGTCGAGGCTGTCCGGGATCGCCTGACCGCTGACGGCCAAGTCGCCAGCCGACCGAATCTGCACGCCGTCGCGCCCGGCGACTTGCACAGCGCCGAGCTTCACGCCCGCGCCTTCAGCGGTGCTGACGATGTTGATGCGCCCGGCCTGCATCGCGCCGAACAGGCTGGCGTCGATCCGCTGATCGGTGGTGTTGCCCGCCGGGTCCACGGCTTTCACCTGGCCGCTGGCGTAGTCGATCTGATTGCGCCCGACGGTGAGGTTCAGTTGATCACGCGCAGCAATCGCGCCCTGGCTGTCGATGCGCGGGGCGATCAGGTTGATCGAACCTTCGCCGTTGCGCAGGCCGCCGCTCTGGATCTGCAACTGACCGGTGGCGTCGCGGGTGCTCAGGGCTTGCAGCTTGCCGTCGTTCAGCTCGGGACGGCCGACCAGCAGATTGGCGTTCGGCGTGTTGATGAAGCTGCCGCCATTCACCGAAATGCCGTTCGGGTTGGCGAGCACGTAGTCGGCGGCGCGACCGAAGATTTCCTGGGCGCCGTTGATGGCCGACGGGTTGCGGCTGATCACTTCGTTGAGGATCACGCTCGCGGCCTGGCCCTGCAATTGCGGGTTGGCCGCCAGTTGCCCGGCAAGCTGCGATTGCCCGGTCTGCAAGGCGTTGTTCAACACCAGGCCCTGTCGGTCGACGTTGTAGTCGAGGAACTGGTTATGCGACAGGCCCTGTCCGTTGGGCGCGACGATGTTGACGATCGGGACGCCGCCCTGGGTCTGCAATTGCGCGGTGCCGCCGGGGCCGGGTGCGACCACCACACCGCCGGCCATGGCGCCCGGCAGGTGAGCGACCAGGAACAGGCTGGCGATGGCCCAGCGTAGTTTGCCCCGTGGGGAAAGATGAAACGCAAAGGTGTTCATTGGCATAAAAAACTCTCCATGTAGTGCGGCATCACGTTGCGCGTTGAGTTGAAGGCCACGGCTGTCGCGCTCAGGTCCGATGGCTGTTGTTCACTGACGTTCATATCTGTAATCCGACCCGCATCAGCCAGGTTTCAGGCTCGCGGTGCAGGCCGGTCGGGGTGTTGAGGCTGCGCTGGTAATCGACATCCACTTGCAGGTTTTTCCAGCCCAGGTTGAGGCCGATGCTGGCGCCGCTCAGACGTTGAACCGAAGCACCGTGATCGGCCTTGATCCAGCCGTGGTCGAGGCCGACGCGCGGGGTGAGCTGCATCGGCAGATCGCTGCGCAACGGCAGGCGCAAGGTGTTGCGCCAGATCGCGCCGCTGGCGCCGGACGCACTGCTGATCCGATAACCGCGCACGGCGGAATCGTCGGTGCCGAGCAGTTGTTCGATCGCCGGCAGCGGATCCGGGCTGTATTGCACATTGAGTTGGCTCTGCCATTGCCAGGCTTGCGCGCCGAGCTGGCCGTTACGCCACTGGCTGAGGCCGGCGCGGTACTTGCGAAATTGCGCCTTGGGTAGGTTGTTGACCTGGCGATCGGCATCGTCATCGGCGCCCAGCCAGCGCAAACCCTGGGCGTAATTGACGTCGAGGTTCCACACCGCGCGGTCGAGCCAGAACAGATTGAGCCCGGCCTCGGCCACGGTCAGGGTCGGGCTCTGGATGCCGAGGCGGACGCTTTCCAGATAGCTGTCGACATCCTTGTGCGCCAGTTGCAGGTTGGCACTGAGCTGATGGCTCTGGTCGCGCCACAACACCCGGTCGGCGCGCAGGTAGAGTTGATCGGTGATGCCGGTGCTGTTCAGGGTCGCCGTGCTGAGTTTGAACGGCGCGCGGTATTCGGCGTGGCTGGCGAAGGTGCTGAACGTCCAGTAACCGTAGGGAATCGCGTAATAGAGGCTGACGTTGCGGCTGTAGCGGTCGCCCTGATTGAGGGTGTCGCTGGCGCTGAGGCTCAACAGATCGTTGAGTTCGAGCGGACTGTCGAGGGTCAGGCTCAGCGTGTCGCGATCACGACCGGTGCTGGCGCTGCCGAGGTTGTCCACGCCCAGGCCCAAGCTCCAGCGCGACTGCCCCGAGGTACGTGAACGCAGGATGATTTTCGACGCCCCGGGCTGACTGCCGGGGGCGATGTCGGCGGTCAGATCGAGCGAGCGCAGACGGTTCAACTGATCCAGCCCCTGCTCCAGATCCCGCAGGTTCAGCGGTTTGCCGAGCATGCCAGGGAACGCCCCGCCGAGTGACACCGGCAGGCTTTGGTCCGCCAGTTCGATGGACTCGATGTAACCTTCGTCGATCAGGATATCCAGCGATTGCCCCGCTGCCGGCGCGCTGCTCAGGTACGGCCGGCTGGCGATGTAGCCCTTCTCCACGTACAGCGCGGTGATGGTCGCCAGCAGATGGTTGATCTGGCCGACGCCCATGCACGGCGCCAGCAGCGGTTTGATCCGGGCGTTGAGCTTGTCTTTGTCGATCAGCGTGACGCCGCCGATGCGCGTCCCGCTCAAGGGCCAGCAGCGCTCATCGGGTTTGATCGATTCAGGAATGGCCGGATTGGCCGGCGCCGGGCCGAACGCGCCGCGCTCCAGCTGCCGCGTGCGCTGTTCGAGTTGCAGCTGTTGCAGATCGCGCTGTTGCAGCTGTTGCTGGCGCAGCACTTCCTGGCCAGGGGCTGAAACTTCGGCGGCGAGAACGCCGGGCGCACACGCACTCAACAACAAGGCCGACGCCAGCGGGCGCGGCAGGAAACGACTACGAGAAACAGCGCGAAGCGAATACGGCACTCAACATCCTTGCAATCAACTGGCGTAATGCCACCCCATCAATTGCGGTGATAGTCAGAGCCTTCCTACACAAATGCAAGACGCTTCCTACGCTGCTTACATTTCTTAAACAAATGCCCTTTTAGCGCGGATCGCCAGCGATAACGCCAGCAAGTTGCAGATCATCAGGGTTTCCCCGAGGGCCTGAGACCAGGCTGCCAACATCAATCCCCCGCCGATCAACAGGTAGTAAAACAGCCCCAGCAACGCGCCGGCGGTACCCAAGCGATCCGTGTAATTGCTCAAGGCTGCTCCCAGAATGTTCGGAATCGCCATGCCGAACGCCAGTACCACCAGCAGCATCGGCAGCACGAACCAGATGTGCGCCTGCAACAGCCACACGCAGATGCCACCGAGCAAACCGGTGACGGCCGCAAGGCGAATCAACTGCAGCGGACTGCAGCCGATGCGCAGCAAGCATTTGTTGAGCCATGCTCCAAAACCTGAGGCCAACGCGAGCATCACGCCGCTGTAGCCGAACGCTGAACTGCTCAGCCCAAGCCGCTCGAACAGAAACGGTCCGAGGCTGTAATAGCTGAACAACGCAACGTTGAACGTTGCGATCCACAAAGCCGAACGCCAGATGCCGGGATCGCGCAGCATGTCGCCCATGGTTGCAAACAGACTAATGGAGGTGAGTTGTGGAGCACGGGTTTCCGGCAAGACGCGCCAGCTCCAGAGCCACAAGGCCGACGCCAGTAGCAACAACGCAGCAAGCACGCCGCGATAACCAAAGCCCTGAACCAGACTCGCCCCGCTGAACAAACCGATGGCTGGGCTGGCCGCCAGCGCCATGCCTGCCAGAGAAAAGACCTGGGCCAGTTCGCTCCCGCGAAAACGATCGCGCAACAACGTCTGGGTCACCACCGAGCCAACCGCAGCGCCGAATGCCGCCAGTGCCTGGGCCATCAACAAGCCGTTGAAACTGCGAACGCTCAAACCGAGTACGCAGGCAAAAACATAAATCGCCAGACCGGCGAGCATCGAGGGCCGGCGGCCGATCCGGTCGCACACCCGCCCCCACGTCACCACACCCAACGCGAACGCCAGGAAGTACACCGACAGGGTTTGCGCCGCCGCTTGCGGGCCGACATCAAATGCCCGGCCGATATCCCCCAGCGCCGGGCTGAACAAGGTCTGGGCGATCTGCGGGAACATCAGCAGTGCAATCGCCAACATCAACAACTTTCTTTGGTCCATCACCAAGACTCCTCAACAAAAACGCCGGGGAGTTTAAAAAACGGTGGCTGACGTATTATCCGAATCCTGACAATTTATCGTTGAAATCGGACAAACCATGGCCTGGCTCGAAGCCCACGATCGTTTTGACCCTGATCGCTTCCCGGCGCCGGTGATCGGCATCGCCTCTACTCTCGGCGATCACGACTCCGGCCTGCATCGGCATCAGCGCGGGCAACTGCTCTACACCCGACAGGGCTGCACCCGCATCACCCTGGCGCAGCAGTTGTGCCTGCTGCCGCCGTCGCGGGCGGCGTGGATTCCCGGTGGCGTCACGCATCGGGCGGTGATGCAGCAAAGTGTCGATTACCGCTCCATCTACCTGACGCCCGAGTTGTGCTGTGAGCTGCCGCAACAGGTTTGCGTGATTGAGGTCAGCCCGTTGCTGCGCGCGGTGCTGGAACCGATGGCGATTGCCGATTTCGCCACCGATTGGCAGCAAGGCAAATTTGTCCATTTGCTGGGGCTGTGCCTGAGTGAAATCCGTGATGCGGCGCAGCAACCGATGCTCCTGCCCCTGCCGGAAGACAAGCGCCTGGCGCTCCTGCTGGCACAACCCGAGCGACTGCCACCAGAACTGCAAGTGCTTGAGCAACAGATCGGCGCCAGCAGCCGCACCATCGGCCGGATCTTCCAGCGCGAAACCGGCATGAGCTATCAGCAATGGCGCCAACAGTGGCGGCTGATGCGCGCGATGGAATTGCTCGCCACCGGGCGCAACCTCGGCTACTGCGCGTTTGAACTGGACTTCGCCAGCGACAGCGCATTCATTGCGTTCTTCAAATCCATGACCGGCAGCACACCCGGCGCCTGGCTCAAGTAAGCAACTGACGATCGGCGACAAAAATCAATTGCCACAAAATATTACTCGCGTCATATTACGGTCGTAATAGCCATTCCGCTTTCTCAGGTATTACGCCATGACCAGCATGCCCACCGTAGAACCCGATCTCGCCGTTCCGGTCAGCGCTCCCAAACCGACCCTGCTCAAACGCCTGCTGTTGCCCGCTGCTGGCTTGGCCGCGTTAGTGTTGGCCGGGTTGTACGCCGTGCATTGGTGGGGCACGGGGCGATTTCTCGAGGAAACCGACGATGCCTACATCGGCGGCGACGTCACGGTGATCGGACCGAAAGTCGCCGGTTACATCGAGGAAGTGCTGGTCAGCGACAACCAGAAGGTGAAGGCCGGCGACGTGCTGATCCGCCTCGATGCCCGCGACTACCGCGCCAATCTGGCCAAGGCTGAAGGCGCGGTCGCCGCCGAAGAAGCGTTGCTGGCCAACCTCGACGCCACCGAACAATTGCAGCAAGCGGTGATCGGTCAGGCCCGCGCCGGGATCGATGCCGCCAGCGCCGAAACCGCCCGTTCGCGGGACGACAATGCGCGCTACAAACGCCTGGTGACCACCAATGCAGTCTCGGTGGAAAGCGCGCAACGGGCCGACGCCACCTTCAAGACCGCGCAAGCCTTGAGCGCCAAAGCCCAGGCCGAATTGCTGGCCGCGCAACGCCAGCTCACCGTGATCGAAACCCAGAAACAACAGGCCCGCGCCGCCCTCCAGCAAGCCCGGGCCGAGCGTGATCTGGCGCAACTCAACCTCGGCTACACCGAACTGCGCGCTCCGGTTGACGGCGTGATCGGCAATCGCCGCGCGCGGGTCGGCGCTTATGCGCAGGCCGGTTCGCAGCAGTTGTCGGTGGTGCCGGCCAGCGGCCTGTGGGTCGATGCGAACTTCAAGGAAGACCAACTGGCGCGGATGAAACCCGGCCAGCGTGTGAGCATCCGCGCCGACGTGTTGTCCGGCCAGGAATTCCACGGTCGCCTCGACAGCCTCGCCCCGGCCACCGGTTCGCAGTTCAGTGTGCTGCCGCCGGAAAACGCCACCGGCAACTTCACCAAAATCGTCCAGCGCGTGCCGGTGCGGATCCTGCTCGACCCGGCCGACGGCGTGCTCGGCCACCTGCGTCCGGGACTGTCGGTGACGGCTGAAGTCGACACCCGCGCCCAACCTGAAACCACGGCTGTGGCCAGCGCGCCATGAGCACCGCCCTCACCGCCGCCGCGCAGCCATTCAACGCCGCCGAGATGGCAACGGCGACCAAGGTGTTCGCCTTCGCCACGATGTGCATCGGCATGTTCATCGCGCTGCTGGATATCCAGATCGTCTCGGCCTCGCTGCGCGATATCGGCGGCGGGTTGTCCGCCGGCACCGATGAAACGGCGTGGGTGCAGACCAGTTACCTGATCGCCGAAATCATCGTGATCCCATTGTCGGGTTGGCTGTCGCGGGTGTTTTCGACGCGCTGGCTGTTCTGCGCTTCGGCGGTCGGTTTCACCCTCGCCAGCCTGCTCTGCGGCATCGCCTGGAACATCCAGAGCATGATCGCCTTTCGCGCGCTGCAAGGGTTTCTCGGCGGGTCGATGATTCCGCTGGTGTTCACCACGGCGTTCTTTTTCTTCACCGGCAAACAGCGGGTAATCGCCGCTGCCACCATCGGCGCCGTGGCTTCGCTGGCGCCAACATTAGGCCCAGTGATCGGCGGCTGGATCACCGACATTTCGTCCTGGCACTGGCTGTTCTACATCAATCTGGTGCCGGGAATTTTCGTCGCCGTGGCGGTGCCGATGCTGGTGAAGATCGACCAGCCGGAACTGTCGCTGCTCAAGGGCGCGGACTATTTGAGCATGGTGTTTCTGGCGCTGTTTCTCGGTTGCCTGGAATACACCCTCGAGGAAGGCCCGCGCTGGAACTGGTTCAGCGACCAGACCATCCTGACCACCGCATGGATCAGTGGCCTCGCGGGGCTGGCCTTCATCGGCCGCACGCTGCACGTGGCCAATCCGATCGTCGACCTGCGCGCGCTCAAGGATCGCAACTTCGCCCTCGGCTGTTTCTTTTCCTTCGTCACTGGCATCGGCCTGTTCGCGACGATTTACCTGACGCCGCTGTTTCTCGGCCGGGTGCGCGGCTACGGGGCACTGGACATTGGTCTGGCGGTTTTCTCCACCGGGGTGTTCCAGATCATGGCGATTCCGCTGTACGCCTTTCTGGCCAATCGCATCGATCTGCGCTGGATCATGATGGCAGGCCTGGCGTTGTTCGCCTTGTCGATGTGGGAATTCAGTCCGATCACCCATGACTGGGGCGCCGGAGAATTGCTGCTGCCGCAAGCCCTGCGCGGGATTGCCCAGCAACTGGCGGTGCCGCCAGCAGTAACGTTGACGTTGGGTGGCCTGGCACCGGCGCGGCTCAAGCATGCGTCGGGCCTGTTCAACCTGATGCGCAATCTGGGCGGTGCAATCGGGATTGCTGCGTGCGCGACCATTCTCAATGACCGTACCAACCTGCACTTCACGCGGTTGGCGGAGCATCTGAACAGCAGCAACGAAGCGGTGAATCAGTGGCTGGCCCAGGTCGGCGGCAACTTTGCCGCGCTGGGTCAGAGCGGCGATGTCGGCCTCACCGCCAGCCTGCGTCAGCTATGGCTGCTGACCTACCGTGAAGCGCAGACGCAAACCTACGGCGACACGTTCCTGCTGATCATGGTGTGCTTCGGCATCGCCACGGCGATGGTGCCCTTGATGCGCAAGGTGCAACCACCGGCCGCGCCGAGTGCCGATGCACATTGATCGATCAGGCTTGCGGGGTTTTACGGAAGCCCACGGCCAGACGGTTCCAGCTGTTGATGGTGCTGATCGCGACACTCAGGTCGACCATTTCCTTGGGCGAGAACTGCGCAGCGACCGCTTCGTAGTCTTCGTCCGGGGCGTGGGTCAGGCTCAGTTGGGTCAGGGTTTCGGTCCACAGCAGCGCGGCGCGTTCACGTTCGGTGAAGAACGGCGCTTCACGCCAGGCGGTCACGGCGAACAACCGCCGCGGGGTTTCGCCGCCCTTGATCGCGTCGGCGGTGTGCATGTCGATGCAGAACGCGCAGCCGTTGATCTGCGAAGCGCGCAGCTTGACCAGTTCGATCAGGGTCTTTTCCAGCGGCAGTTTCGAGACAGCGGTTTCCAGGGCGATCATCGCTTTCAGGGCATCTGGGGACGCGGTGTAGAAATCGATACGAGGTTTCATCGGGGATCTCCGGGGCAAGTGAATGTGGGGCTACGTTAGTCCCGGCGCCCGGACCGGCAAATAGCCAATCTCCCGGAAGATGGGTAGGCCACTGCGCGGGTGTCAGAAAAGAAAGTGTGAATGGGCAATTGCCAGCACTCGTTGCGCGCCACTAGAATGCGATCAATTCTTAATTGCACCCTAATCGCACTCTCGATTGCATCTCTGGCAACGGACGCCCGAAACGAGTACCTGCCCTCCATGTCGTCCCTCGATCAGCCGTTGAATCAGCAAGTCCAGACGCTCTACAGCGAACACCACGGGTGGCTGCAGGGCTGGCTGCAACGCAAGCTGGGTAACCGCTGCGAGGCGGCCGATCTGGCGCACGACACGTTTTTGCGCCTGCTCACCCGGCAGGTGATCAAGCCGCTGGGCAGCGAGCCCCGGGCGCTGCTGACGCACATCGCCAAAGGCCTGATGATCGATCGCTGGCGGCGTCAGGACCTGGAGCGCGCGTACCTGGAAACCATCGCGCACCTGCCCGCCGCCGAAGTGCCGTCGCCGGAAACCCGCTACCTGATTCTCGAAACCCTGTGGCGCATCGAAGCGCTGCTGCGCGAACTGCCGGAACAGACCCGCGAGACCTTCCTGCTGTCGCAGATCGAAGGCCTGACCTACGCGCAGATCGCCACGCGCCTGAGTGTTTCGCTGATCACCGTCAAACGCCACATGCGTGCCGCGTTCATTGCCTGCCTGAGTGTCGCCTGATGAATTCGTCGATGATCAATCCGCAGATTCTCGGCGAAGCCGCCGACTGGCTGGTGCAACTGCATTCCGGCACCGCCACCCCGTCCGACCATCAGGCCATCGCCCAGTGGCGCACCCGCAGCGCCGAGCACGCCATTGCCTGGCAACGGGCCGAAGCCCTGCTGGGAGATTTGCGCAGCGTGCCGGCCAACGTCGCGATCCAGACCTTGAAACGCGCGTCCCGCAAAGAAGGCCTGAGCCGCCGCCAGACCCTCACCCGCCTCGGCTTGCTGTTGATGGCCGGGCCGCTGGGCATCGCTTCGCAGCATGTGCCGTGGCAGCAATGGACCGCCGACCAGCGCACCGCCGTCGGCGAGCAGAAGAACCTGCAATTGCCGGACGGCACCCAACTGGTGCTCAACACCGACAGCGCCGTGGACATCGCTTTCAGCCCGGTGGAGCGTCGCGTCCTGCTGCTCAACGGCGAAGTGCTGATCAACACCGCCGCAGACGCCAGCGCCCGTCCGTTCATTGTCGAAACCCCGCAAGGCGTGGCCCGCGCACTGGGCACGCGATTCTGCGTGCGCACCGAGGGTTCGCGCAGCCAAGTGTCGGTGCTCGAAGGCCAGGTTCAGATCACCCCGCAACTGCTCAAGCACAGTGCGATTCTTCAGGCGGGCGAGCGCCAGCGCTTCAAGCTCAACAGCTTCGACAGCGCCGAAACCTTCGACACCGCATCCCTGGCCTGGGACAAAGGCATGCTGCTGGCCAGCAACATGCGTCTGGACGAATTGCTCGGCGAGCTGAGCCGCTATCGCCGGGGCGTACTGCGCTGTCATCCGGACGTCGCGGCGATGCGCGTGTCCGGGGCGTTTTCCCTGCGCGACACCGACGCCAGCCTGCGTTTGCTCAGCGATACCCTGCCACTGAACATCAACAGCCTGACCCGTTATTGGCTGTCGGTGGAGCCCCGTGTCTGAGCCCTCGGAAAATAATTTCAATGTTCACTGATACCTTTTCGTTTCTCGTCCGGTGAGTGGATAGACCTTCCCATTCCACGCCCCCGACAGGAACACCGAATGACCGCAATGCCATCGCCCCGCCCCGCCACGTTTGCGCTCAAGGCCCTGAACCTGAGCCTGGCCCTGGCCTTCAGCGCGCTGCTGCCGACCGCCGCCCACGCCGCCGACAGCGTCAGTGAAAGCGCCAGCCGCAGCGTCAACATCGGTCCCGGCCTGCTCAGCCATGTGCTGGCGCAATTTGCGGTCAGCGTCGGCGTGCCGCTGTCGTTCGATCCGGCGCAACTGGGCAATCGCCAGAGCCCCGGCCTGCAAGGCAGCTACACCGCACAGAGCGGTTTTGCCCGGTTGCTGGAAGGCAGCGGTTTCGAGCTGATCAGCACCGGCCACAACGGTTACACCGTGGCCCCGAAAGTCGCGGCGGACGGCGCGCTGGAACTGGGCGCCACCAACGTCAGCGCCCTGCGCGACGACAGCGGTGATACCTACGGCGGCGAACAGGTCGCGCGCCGCGCGCAGATCGGCATGCTCGGCAACCAGGAGGTCAACGACCTGCCCTTCAGCGTCACCAGCTATACCGCCAAGACCATGGCCGATCAGCAGGCCCAGACCGTCGGCGATGTGTTGCTCAACGACGCCTCGGTGCGCCAGTCCAACGGCTTCGGCAACTTCTCGCAGATGTTCATGATCCGCGGCCTGCCGCTGGCCTCCGATGACATTTCCTATAACGGCCTCTATGGCGTGCTGCCCCGGCAGATCATCGCCGTCGAAGCGCTGGACCGGGTCGAACTGTTCAAGGGCCCGAATGCATTCGTCAACGGCGTGACCCCGAGCGGCAGCGGCATCGGTGGCGGGATCAACCTGCAACCCAAACGCGCGATGGACACGCCGACCCGCAGTGTCACCCTCGATTACAGCGCCGACGGTCGGGTCGGCGGGCATCTGGATCTGGGCCAGCGCTTTGGCGAGGACAACCGCTTCGGCGCGCGGGTCAACCTGATGCAGCGCGAAGGCGACACCGCCGTCGATGACGAAGACCAGCGCTCGTCGCTGTTCAGCGTCGGCCTGGACTATCGCGGCGATCGCCTGCGGGTCTCGACCGATTTTGGCTATCAGAAGCAGGTCATCAACCAGGGCCGCTCGGTGGTCTATGTCGATTCGAGCCTGACCAAAGCCCCCAAGGTGCCGCACGCCAACGCCAGCTATGCCCAGAGCTGGAGCTATTCGCAACTCGAAGACACCTTCGGCATGGCCCGCGCCGAGTACGACCTGAACGACAACTGGACGGCCTACGTGTCCGGCGGCGCCAAGCACACCCGCGAGAACGGGGTTTACTCGTCGCTGACCGTTACCGACCTCAACGGCAACGCCCGTGGCGGCATGCTCTATTCACCCCACGACGAAGACAACCAGAGTGCCATGGCCGGGCTCAACGGCCGTTTCGACACCGGCCCCGTCACGCACCAGTTGAACCTCGGCTGGGCGGGCATCTGGGGCGAGCAGCGCTCGGCGTTCGAAACCATCGGCACCGCCGGGCGCTACAGCACCAACCTGTACAACGTCACCGACAAGCCGCGCCCGGCGCCCACCTCGTTCGCCAGCGACATCAGCGACCCGCGCATCACCGGCAAGAACACCCTGCGCAGCGAGGCGATTTCCGACACCCTCGGCTTCGTCGATGACCGCATCCTGCTGACCCTCGGCGTGCGTCGCCAAGAATTGAAAGTCGACGGCTGGAGCACCGCCACCGGCGCCCGCACCTCAAGTTATGAAGAGTCGATTACTACCCCGGTCTACGGCCTGGTGATCAAGCCGTGGGAACACGTGTCGTTCTACGCCAACCGTATCGAAGGCCTGGCCAAGGGCCCAACCCCGCCGACCACAGCAATCAACCGCGACGAAACCTTCGCCCCGGTGCGCAGCAAACAGATCGAAGCCGGCGTGCGGCTGGACATGGGCAGCTACGGCGCCAACCTCGGCGTCTATCGCATCGAGCAACCGTCGAGCTACACCCAGGACGGGATCTTCCGGGTCGACGGCCAGCAGACCAACAAAGGCGTGGAACTCAACGTCTACGGCGAACCGCTCGACGGTCTGCGCCTGCTCAGCGGCGCAACCGTGATGAAGACTGAACTGGAAGGCAGCAGCAACGGCGTGAATGACGGCAACCGTGCCGTCGGGGTGCCGCGCTTCCAGTTCAACCTCGGCGCCGACTGGGACATTCCGGGGCTCGAAGGCGCGGCCCTCAGCGCGCGGATGTTGCGCACCGGCGGTCAATACCTGAACGCGGCCAATACCCAGAGCATTCCGGCGTGGAACCGTTTCGACCTGGGCACGCGCTATGCCTTCAAACTGGATGAAAAGCAGATCACGCTGCGGGCCAATCTGGAGAACGTCGCCAACGAAGCCTATTGGGCCTCGGCCAACGGCGGTTACCTGACCCAGGGCACGCCGCGTACGCTGAAGGTGTCGGCCACCGTGGACTTCTGACCGCTCGTCATCCGGCCGGCACCAAGGGTTCGGCGCGTTTGACCAATATCAGGTAATCCCCTTTCTGGAGACAGACCATGATGACGCGCAAACTCACCTCGCTGTTGTTGATCGGCCTGCTGGCCACAGGCTCAGCCGCAACATTCGCCGCCAACGACGGCGCCGATGCCACGGGCACCAAATCCGGCTCCACCAATGGCTCGCCGATGCCACCGGACAATACGCCGGGCGCGCCGTCCGGCGGCAGCGGCGCGGGGGGCGGCACCGGCACCAATGGCGGCGCCAGCGGTTCGGGTTCGGGAGCAGGCGGGGGCACTGGTTCGGCCGGTGGCGGCACGGGCGGTGCCGGCGGTGGCACTGGCGGCTGAACGAACAAGAGCAGGCCGTGGTAAACGCCATGGCCTGTGTCTGAACCCTATCGTTTTTTGTCAGCGATCCGAACGTAGCAATTCGCCGAAACCGACGTCCATCGACAACACGGCCGCACGATTGCGGCCGGCGTTTTTGGCCTGATACAGCGCCGCATCGGCGCGCTGGATGAACAGCTCCGGGCTGTCGTTGCCCAGCGGAATAAACGAGTAGCAGCCCAGACTCACCGTCAGATAACCGGTGGGCGAACCGCTGTGGGTGATGTGCTTGTCCATGACGCTGCGGCGGATCTGCCCGGCAATCGCCAGCGCGCCGTTGATGTCGGTGTCCGGCAGCAACACCGCGAACTCTTCCCCGCCATAGCGCACCGCCAGATCGGACTTGCGCTGGCAGCAGTTCTTCACCACCTGCGCGACCTGGGTCAGGCAATGGTCGCCGGCCACGTGGCCGTAGGCATCGTTGTAGCTTTTGAAGAAATCGATATCGAGCATGATCAGGCTCACCGGGCTCGACTGCCGCGCGCCCCGGGCAAACTCCACCTCCAGCGAGCGCTCGAACAGACGCCGGTTGGCCAGCCCGGTCAGGCTGTCGTGGGTGGCGATCTGCTCCAGCGTCCGC
The DNA here is from genome assembly GCF_900115915.1 of Pseudomonas sp. NFIX49. Taxonomy (NCBI): domain Bacteria; kingdom Pseudomonadati; phylum Pseudomonadota; class Gammaproteobacteria; order Pseudomonadales; family Pseudomonadaceae; genus Pseudomonas; species Pseudomonas sp. NFIX49. Next base: position 257,860 of record NZ_FOYE01000008.1, read on the forward strand.
TGGGCCTTGCGCAGGTTTTTCTCGATCCGCTCGCCATCGCGCACCTGATGAATGAACACCCAGCCAAACAGCCCCACGCCGAGCATCACCAGCGCCACGATGACGCTGGACTGGAACGCCCGGTCATACCAGCCCTGGAGGATCGTGTCCCGGGACGAAGACGCCGCGACCACCAACGGGTAGCTTTCCAGCTGTCGGTAACCATAAAGACGCGTCACACCGTCGACCACCGAATCGATCATCGCGGTGCCGGCGGCTGCATTGGGCAGCAACTTCTGGTAGATCTCGCCCTTGGCCAGCGAGGTGCCGATCAGGGCCTCGTCGAACGGCCGCCGGGCGAGCAAGGTGCCGTCGGTCAGGCCGAGGAACATGGTGCCGTTGTCGTCCAGGCTGAAGCTTTTGAAGAACCGGTCGAAGTAGGACATCTTGATCCCGGCCAGCAACACGCCCTGGAAATTGCCGGCGTGGTCGTTGACCCGTTTCGAGATCGGGATGATCCACTCGCCGTTCTCACGGCTGCGGATCGCCGGGCCGATGTGCGCCACGGCCGAGACGTTCTGCTGGTGAAACTTGAAGTACTCGCGATCCGCCACGCCATGGCCGCGCGGCAGATCCGCGAACGAGGTAATCACCCACTGCCCTTCGCGGTCGAACAGGAACATGCCGTGCAACTGCTCCAGTTGCTGTACCCGCCGCGCGAGGGTTTTCTGCAAACGCGGCTTCTGCTCCGCGCCATAGCCATCGTCCTGAACCCAGTCGACCAGGCTGGTCAGCACCAGATCCGCTGCCAGAAACGTGTCTTCAGCCTGCTGTGCCATGGCCCGGGTCAGGTTGGCCGACGACACCTGTGCGTTGGCCAGATCCTGGCGCCGCGACTGTTCGATCTGCAAATACAGCAGGCCGGACAGGCTCAGACACACAGCCACGATGAACAACACCGCCGCCTTGCGCAGGGGCAAACGCTTGAGGGTGCCGCCGGGGGCCTGATGCGGATCGTGAATGGGGATAGGCAAAAGCGTGTCCTGGGCAGGTACGACAGGGGCAAAAGCCCGAAACCCTTGTTTTCGTGAGCGTAGCCCACCGGGTTGTGTGGGGCAACCAAGTGCCCCCGAGACAATCCCGACCCTGTTGCTATCGGCGCGCAGTAGAAATGGATGACCTGCGACGCGAATTATTTTTGCCTGCCCGTTTTCCTCACTTTTACCCCCCGCTCGACAACCGCCGCATTGCACTGTGCAGATGCGCCCGCGCACTTTCCGGATCGCCCTCGCGCATCTGCTCGTAAGCCCGTTGCGCAACCGCGTGCGGCACCGGTTTCAACACCCGTTGCGTGGCCATCGCCAGCAGTTGCACCTGCGCGGCACGCTCCAGGTAATACAGATCGTCCCAGGCTTCAGCGATGGTCGGCGCCCCAACGATCACCCCATGATTCTTCAGAAACAGAATGTCGGCCTCGCCCATGACCCCGGCAATCCGGTCGCCTTCACGCTCATCCAGCGCCAGCCCGTTGTAATGCTCGTCCACCGCCGTGCGCCCGTAGAACTTCAGCGCGGTCTGACTCAGCCACAACAGCGGCGGCCCCTCCAGCAGGCACAACGCTGTCGCGTTCGGCATGTGCGTATGGAACGCGACCTTCACCCGAGGCAGCCGCTGGTGCAGGCGCGCATGAATATAGAAAGCAGTGGCCTCCGGCTGACCCTCGCCGTCCACCACGTTGCCGTCGAAGTCGCAGACCAGCAGGTTGTGCGCGGTCACTTCGGAAAACGCATAGCCGTACGGATTGACCAGAAACAGGTCATCGTGCCCCGGCAACATCGCAGAAAAGTGATTGCAGATCCCCTCCTCCAGCCCGTGCAGCGCCGCCAGTTGAAAGCACGCCGCCAGCTCGTGGCGAGCGGTAATGATGGCTTCGCTGTCGAGGTTCAACGAGCTGGAATGCGCGGGTCGGGCGCTGCCGGTCAGGGTGTGGGCCATGGCGAAACTCCTCTATTACCAGCCAAGGGACGCGAACAACGGCAGCACTTCATCCAGCGTGTTGAGGGTCGCGTCGGGCCGATAGTCCGGCAGCAACTGACGACCGGTGCCGCGGTCGATCCATACACAACGAAAATGCATATCGCGGGCCGCCGTGTGGTCGAGCATCGGGCTGGCGCAGATGTGCACCACCTGATTGCGGCTGACGCCCAATTGCTCATGAGCGTAGTCGAACAGCCGCGGCGCCGGTTTGTAGGCACCGGCCTGTTGCGCGGTGATCACCCGGTCGATATGGCCGCCGAGTTGAGCGACGTTGCCGGCGATGATGTCGTCATCGGTGTTGGAGACGATGCACAGCTTGAAACCCTTGGCCTTGAGCTGCGCGAGGGTCTCGACGACTTCGGGGAACGGTGGCATCTGCGGGATCGCGGTGGCCAGGCGCTGACTGTCTTCGCTGGCACTCGCCAGCCCCAGCTCCTCCAGGGCCAGTTGCAGGCCGAGGGTGCTCAGCTCGCGAAACGAGCGGTGCGGCGGCGTCTGTTCCAGGCGATGTTCGTGGCGGTCGTAGACCTCGATCAGGCGCCCGGCATCGACCCGGTGTTCGCCCTTCTCGCTCAGGATCCGCTCAGCCACGGCGCGCAGGCCTTCGTCCCATTGAATCAAGGTGCCGTAGCAATCGAATGTCAGCCATTGCGGGCGCGGTGTGTTGATCAAGGTCATGGGGAATTCCTCTGCAAGTGAGGGCTTCAGCTTATGAACTCGGGGTGATAGTGTGAAATTAAATAAATAGCCGACTGTCAGTTGCCAAACAAATATCGAGGCCGCCGCCATGCTGGATCTGGAACTGCTGAAAACCTTCGTCTGCGTGGTCGATGAAGGCAGCTTCACCCGCGCCGCCGAACGCGTCCACCGCACCCAGTCCACGGTCAGCCAACAGGTGCGCAAACTGGAAGACCTGGTCGGTCACGCCCTGCTGTTGCGCGACCGCACCGGGTTGAACGTCAGCGTCACCGAGCACGGCGAACTGCTGATCCACTACGCCCGTCGATTACTGGCCTTGTCGGCCGAGGCCAGCGAAGCCCTGGCCAGCGATCTGGATCTGGAAATCCTGCGCATCGGCATGCCGGAAGACTTCGACGCCCGACGCATGGCGCTGATCCTCGCCGGCTTCACCCGCAGCCACCCGCAAGCGCGACTGGAAACCGTCAGCGGCATGAGCCTCGACCTGCGCCAACGCCTCGACAGCGGCGAAATCGACATCGCCCTGATCAAACGCGAACCCGACAGCGGCACGGCCTGGGCGACCTGGCCGGAACGACTGGTTTGGGTCAAGGGTGCTGAGTTCGACTCATCCAGTGCCGTGTTACCGCTGGCGCTGTTTCCCCAGGGCTGCCTGTACCGACAACGGGCGATCCGCCTGCTCGACGTGGCGCAACGCCCATGGCGTGTGGCCTTCGGCAGCCACAGCCTGACCGGCATTCAGGCGGCGGTCGCCTCCGGGCTCGGGGTTTCGGTGCTGCCGGCGTCGGCGGTGTTGCCGGAGCATCGGGTGTGCACGGACTTGCCGCCGCTGCCACCGACGGAACTGGCGCTGGTCAGTCGCGAGGGGGTGTTGAGTGGATTGCAGCGGGGTTTGGTGGAGTTTCTGCGGGGGGAATTGGGGGTGGATGCGGGGGGATTTGCTTGATCCCCCCAAATGGCGCTGAGCTCAGGGCTTGTTGACTTCGCGCAGCAGGTCTGCGACCGGGAGGTTCATGGTGTTTGAGTAGTAGGGTTTGTAGCCGTAAGCGGTGACGACGACTTTGCAGGGGATTTGTTGTTTGCCAGAGAGGAGTTGGTTCAGTTCGGCCGCTGACAGATTTCTGTCCGTACTTCTATCGCTAGAGGTTTCGATCAAAAACGCGCTGGTCAGATAGGAAAATCCCGTTTTGTTCGCCTGCCCCTTGTCCGAGGTAATCAAACCGAGGGCAGAAAACTGCATTGATTTATCAACCGCAAAGTCTTCGTCGTCTCCCAAGGCGCACTCAAGAGTACCCGACGCCATTCCTTTACGTTCACCTCGGTCAAAAAGATCCAGAACATCCACGTCCGATTGATACCGAACGTCGTAGAGCGTTCGTTCTCTTGCGACAGACACGAAGCTCAAATTTGCCGGAGGTTTTACATGATCCTTTGCACACCCGGAGCAGATGACCATAAATATGCATAGAAGAAATTTGTACCTCACGAGAAATCTCCATGATCGATTCAAGCAGCAAGTCGCTGGCCGATTTACTGCCTACTTCTCTGGTGGAAAATCGCCCTGACCCAAGTATGTTCCCTTTTAGCAATGAGCTCAGAACTTGTTACCTTCGCGCAGCAGGTCTGCGACCGGGAGGTTCATGGTGTTTGAGTAGTAGGGTTTGTAGCCCCAGGCGGTAATGACGACTTTGCAGGGGACCTGGAGCTTTCCGGACAACAGGCCATTCAACTCCTGAATTGAAAGAAATTCCTGAGTTGAACCGTTATTTACGGTTTGCCTTAAAGTTGCACTCGTCACGTAGTTGTATTTCCCGCCGGCTTTGTTCGTCTCATCTACATCAATCAGTCCGTACGCCGAATATCTGAATCGGTTAGTGATAGAAAAGTCCTGATCGTCACCCAGTGCACACTCCAACATTGTCGAAGCGGCGCCTTCCCTCATTCCTCTCCCAAACAGATCCAAAAGGTTTACATCAGAGGCGTAGTAAATTTCGTAATACAGGCTGCTGGGTTTTCTCTCTATAGTCAGAAAATTGAGATTTGCAGGCTGGACCGTATGGTTTTTAGCGCAAGCTGAACACAAGATGGTCAATAGAAGAAGCAATAAGGTTTTCTTACCGCTGGTGCCATGTCCCGGCAATGGGCAGGCGGTCGGGTCGGTCACTCGGGCAGCGGGTTTTCCGCTCATGAAAAGCTCCTTGCGGTGTCGCGTCATCATCCATTGGCGCGCAAGCATGAACAAAGTCGCGGCGTTGTTCAAACCCGCATGCAAAAAAACAGGCGCCTGAAGAGGCGCCTGTTTTCCATGGACGGTAACTGCTCCGGTCAACGCGACGGCGGCACTCGAATATCCCCCGCCCGGCACTGGGTTTTCACACCCTTGCCGCAGGCGCCGAATTGCAGGTCCTTGCCCATGCACACGCGCACTTCCGAGAGTTCCGGGCCGTTGCAAATGACGGCGATGCCGTCTGACGGGATGCCCGGATTGCTCCTGCGGAACAGGTCGGCAATTTCCTGCGCTTCGAAGTAATAAGAGCTACTGAACGGTTGCAGCTCTTCCGGGATTTTCACCGCGCCCACCGCTTTGTCCGCTTCGTCCAGATAGCCCATCGCGCCGAGGCCGCTGCAGGTGCCGTGTTTGCTCCATTCGTGATCGAGCAGTTTTTTGGTCGGGAACAGCGTCAGGCCTTTGGCCGTTTCGGCGGCCGACAGGTTGGTCAGCGGTGGGCAGGATTGCGGCCAGCCGCCCTTGGCGTATTGCGGCCACAGGCCATGCAGGACAAAACCGTAACCCTTGCCGGTGCATTGAGGGTCGCTCTTGTGGGTCAGGCAAAAGGTCGGCGACCAGGACAACGCCAGCAGGTAGTAATCGAACACCCCCGCCACCGATTCCGCCTTGCTGGCAGACGACTGGCGCGCCGAACTCAGGCCGATGCTACCGACCGTCAGCGCAATCAGCGCCATAATTGTAAAAAGCTTTTTCATGTTCCCGTTCCTTGGGACGCGTGCGTCCGTGGTTTCTGTGGTCTGACCATCACTTGGCCAGACGCTGATTGAGTCATGCCCGTGTTGCAGGCGCATGACGCAGGGCAAAACGTGCATTACTTTGAAAGGACTACGATGAAGTTGAAATCACCACAGGGAACCGACATGAGTAAAGCAGACGAACTCGCCGCGAAACTCAAACAAACCCGGCACACCCATGCTGACGAAATCACCTGCGCTGAACTGGAGATCGATTGCTGGCCGGCTCAGGTCTACGCCTTGTATCACCGAATCGAAGGCTGGTTGCAACCGGTCACCGAGGTAGGCCTGAAGATTCGGCGCAATCCTACGCATGTTTGCGAATCTTCTTCGGATGGCGAGACCCACGACTACGCCATCGACCAGTTGATCATCGAAGCCAACCACCACAGCCTGACGTTCGACCCCATCGCCCGCTTCACCGAAGACGGCGCAGGGCGAGTGCAAATCGTCCTGCCGGGGCGCGAAGCATCGCTGCTGCGCACGGTCGATGAGCACGGTGAAAGCCATTGGTGGTTGCAGACGCTCGAAACCGGGCAACAGCTGGATGCGATTGCGTTGACGGAAAACAACCTGCTGCTGGTGGTCCAGGAAGGTCTCGGTTTGTAGGTTGAACCTGACACAACTGTAATCCGCCCCTCAGCCTGCTGAAAGCTGCCGCTGGTTAGCCTCCCCGTCATTGGTCAAACGGGGACTTCCAGCGCATGCCTTCCACCACCTCAAGACGCACCTTCGTCAAAGGCCTCGCCGCCGGCGGTCTGCTCGGCGGCCTCGGCCTGTGGCGCACGCCGGTCTGGGCCTTGAACAGCCCTGGCCAGGTGAACGAGTTAAGCGGCACCGACTTCGAGCTGTTCATCGGCGAAACCCCGGTCAACTTCACCGGCCAGCCCCGCACCGCCCTGACCATCAACGGCAGTCTGCCCGGCCCGCTGCTGCGCTGGCGCGAAGGCGACACCGTGACGCTGCGGGTGCGCAACCGGCTCAATACAGACACATCGATCCACTGGCACGGCATTCTGCTGCCGGCCAACATGGACGGCGTGCCGGGCCTGAGTTTCAAGGGCATCGAGCCGGGTGGCGTGTACGTCTACCAGTTCAAGGTTCGCCAGCACGGCACCTACTGGTATCACAGCCATTCCGGCTTGCAGGAGCAGGCCGGGGTCTACGGGCCGTTGGTGATCGACGCCCGGGAACCGGAGCCGTTCGACTACGACCGCGACTACGTGGTGATGCTCAGCGACTGGTCCGACGAAGACCCGGCCAGCCTGATGAAGACCCTGAAAAAACAGTCCGACTACTACAACTTCCACAGGCGCACCGTCGGCGATTTCATCCACGACGTCGGCGAAAAAGGCTGGGGCGCCACCGTCGCCGATCGCACGATGTGGGCGCAGATGAAGATGAACCCCACCGATATCGCCGACGTCAGCGGCGCCACGTACACCTTCCTGATGAACGGCCACGCCCCGGATAACAACTGGACCGGCCTGTTCCGCCCCGGCGAAAAATTGCGTCTGCGGCTGATCAACGGCTCGGCCATGAGCTACTTCGACGTGCGCATTCCCGGATTGAAAATGACCGTGGTCGCCGCCGACGGCCTGCACGTCAAACCGGTCAGCGTCGACGAATTGCGCATCGCCGTGGCGGAAACCTATGACGTGATCGTCGAACCCGCCGCCGACGCCTACACCCTGTTCGCCCAGGCCATGGACCGCACCGGTTACGCCCGAGGCACCCTCGCCGCCCGCGCCGGTTTGTCGGCCCCGGTGCCGGCGCTGGACCCGCGACCGCTGGTGACCATGGACGACATGGGTATGGGTGGAATGGATCATGGCTCCATGGACATGAGCGCCATGGATCACTCAAGCATGAACATGGGCCCGATGCAGTCGCACCCCGACAGCGAAAAGGACAACCCGCTGGTGGACATGCAAGCCATGACCACCGCGCCGAAACTCGACGACCCCGGCCTCGGCCTGCGCAACAACGGTCGCCGCGTGCTGACCTACGCCGACCTGCGCAGCACGTTCGAAGACCCGGACGGCCGCGACCCGAGCCGCACCATCGAGTTGCACCTCACCGGCCACATGGAGAAATTCGCCTGGTCGTTCAACGGCATCAAGTTCTCCGACGCCGAGCCGCTGCTGTTGAAGTACGGCGAGCGGATCCGCCTGGTGCTGGTCAACGACACGATGATGACTCACCCCATTCACCTGCACGGCATGTGGAGCGATCTGGAAGACGAAAACGGCAATTTCCAGGTGCGCAAACACACCATCGACATGCCGCCCGGCACCCGTCGCACTTACCGCGTCACCGCCGATGCGCTCGGCCGTTGGGCCTATCACTGCCATCTCCTGTACCACATGGAAATGGGCATGTTCCGCGAAGTGCGGGTGGAAGAATGAGGACGCCGACCATGACTCGATTTGCCGCGTTTTCGTTGTCGCTCCTATCGATGGCTCCGGCATTCGCCGCCAGCGACATGCAGGGCATGGATCACAGCCGGATGGCTGATATGCAAGGCATGGATCACAGCCGGATGGCTGACATGCAAGGCATGGATCACAGTCAAATGACCGGCATGCAAAGCATGGACGACGGCATGATGCAGCCCGCCGCGCCGACCGAAAGCCGCACACCTATCCCGGCGCTGACCGACGCCGACCGCGCCGCCGTGTTCACCAGCCACGCCGGGCATCAGGTCCACGACAGCGCCATCAACACGTACTTCCTCGCCGACAAACTCGAATGGCAAGACGCCGACGACGCCAGCACCCTGGCCTGGGATTTGTCCGGCTGGATCGGCGGCGACATCGATCGGCTGTGGCTGCGCTCCGAGGGCGAACGCAGCAACGGCAAGACCGAAGACGCGGAAATCCAGGCGCTGTGGGGTCACGCGATTTCGCCGTGGTGGGACGTGGTCAGCGGCGTGCGCCAGGACTTCAAACCCGGCGCCCCGCAAACCTGGGCCGCGTTCGGCCTGCAGGGCATGGCGCTGTACAACTTCGAAGCCGAAGCCACGGCGTTCCTCGGCGAAAACGGCCAGAGCGCGATTCGGCTGGAAGGCGACTACGACATCCTGCTGACCAATCGCCTGATCCTGCAGCCGACCGCCGAACTCAACGTCTACGGCAAAAACGACCCGCAACGCGGGATCGGTTCGGGCCTCGCGAACACCGAAGCCGGGCTGCGCCTGCGCTATGAAATCCGCCGCGAATTTGCGCCCTACATCGGCGTGACCTGGAACCGCACCTACGGCCACACCGCCGATTACGCACGGGAAGAAGGCGAGGATCGCAGCGAAGCGCGACTCGTCCTCGGCGTACGGTTGTGGTTCTGAATCCCTTCAAAAAACAACACCGAGGTCTTGCATGCGCACATTAAAAATCTCCCTCGTCCTCGCCAGCGGTTTGCTCCTGAGTACTCTGGCCCAGGCCCATCCGAAACTGCTGTCGTCGACCCCGGCCGAAGGTGCCGACGGCGCGGCACCCGGCAAGATCGAACTGCGGTTTTCGGAGGATCTGCTGACCCAATTCTCCGGAGCCAAACTGGTGATGACCGAAATGCCCGGCATGGCCCACTCGCCCATGCCGATGAAGGCCAAAGTCAGCGCCGGCAGCGACCCGAAAACCATGCTCGTCACCCCGCTCGCACCTCTGCCGGCCGGCACCTACAAGGTCGAATGGCGCGCGGTGTCATCGGACACGCACCCGATCACCGGCAACGTCACATTCAAAGTGAAATGAGTGATGGCTGAACTGATCAACATCCTCCTGCGTCTGGCGTTGTATGTGGATTTGCTGATGTTGTTCGGGCTGGCGTTGTTCGGGCTATACAGCGTTGACGCAGTGCTGCGGTTTCGGCCGATGCTGCGCGGGATGGCGTTGATCGGGGCATTGCTGTCAGTGGCGGGACTGGTGCTGATGACCCGCGCCATGAGTGGTGAAACGGAGTTCGCGGCGCTGTGGCCGCACCTGCAAATGATGGTGCTGGAAACCGACGTCGGGCTGGCGTGGGCGCTGCGGATGATTGCGCTGATCGCCGTGATGATCTGGCCGGGATTGTGGCTGGCATCAATGGCCGGCGCCGTCGCCCTCGCCTCTCTGGCCTGGAGCGGACACGGCGCGATGGATAACGCGTGGCATCTGCTCAGCGACATCCTGCACCTGCTCGCGGCGGGTGCGTGGCTGGGCGCGATGCTCGCGCTGATCTTGATGTCGCGGCTCGACGCACTGTGCAGCGAAGCGCGCATTCGTTCGCTGGCGGATTCCGTCAAACGCTTCGAAGGCGTCGGCGCGGCGATTGTGCTCTTCCTCTCGATTACCGGCGTGGCGAATTACCTGTTCATCGTCGGCCCGACACTGGGCGAAGTCCTGCTCGGCACCTACGGCATTCTGCTGGCGATCAAGGTTGCGTTGTTCGGGGGCATGCTGGTGCTGGCCGCGTTGAACCGCTTCCACCTCGGGCCGTTGCTCGAGCAATCTTTGCGCGCCGGGCAGCATCAAGTGGCGGCCAATGCCTTGCGCCGCAGCGTGGCACTGGAGCTGATGATTGCGCTTCTGATCGTGGGACTGGTGGCGTGGCTGGGCACGTTGAGCCCGGAACCGGGATGACACCCGGCAAACCCATTCACTACACTGGCCCGCACTCCCACTGCACAAGCCAGATCCCCATGACAATTCAAAAAAGCACGATGATCTTTTGCAGCCTGCTGGCCATGGCCGGCGCCGCCCAGGCACAAGAACCGGCCTCGCACCTCGACACCATTCAGCAACAAGGCCAGTTGCGCGTCTGCACCACCGGCGACTACAAGCCCTACACCTTCAAACGCCCGGACGGCGGATTCGAAGGCATCGACATCGCCATGGCGCAAACCCTGGCCGACAGCCTCGGCGTCAAGGTCGAATGGGTGCAGACCACCTGGAAAACCCTGATGCCGGACATGCAGGCCGGCAAATGCGACATCGGCGTCGGCGGCATTTCGGTAACCCTGGAACGCCAGAAAAAAGCTTTCTTCAGCAACACCCTCGACGTCGACGGCAAGATCCCGCTGGTGCGCTGCGCCGACCAGTCCAAATACCAGACCATCGACCAGATCAACCAGCCGAACGTGCGCCTGGTCGAACCCGCCGGCGGCACCAACGAAGCCTTCGTCCACGCCTTCCTGCCCAAGGCGCAACTTGCGTTGCATGACAACGTGACGATCTTCGAACAACTGCTCGACAGCAAGGCCGACGTGATGATCACCGACGCCTCCGAAGCCCTCTACCAGCAGAAACTCAAACCCGGCCTGTGCGCCGTCAACCCGAGCCAGTACATGCAATACGGCGAAAAAGCCTACCTGCTGCCGCGCGACGACATCAGCTGGAAACTCTACGTCGACCAGTGGCTGCACCTGAGCAAAGTCACCGGCAAATACCAGAAAGTCCTGAGCGAATGGATCGCCGTACCAGCAGCTCAGTAACCCTCAATCGTCATGCATCAGGCCGGAGCTGTACTGGTTGAAACTGTTACCGATATTGCTCCCGCCGAACTTCAACGTATTCACGTTCCGCGCCTCCGGCGACTGACAGTCGCTGGAGAAACAACTGGTGGTGGTCAGGCCACCGGAGCCGGAACAGGCGCTTAGAACCGAGATGGTGGCGACGAACAGCAGCGCTTTGAGTGGATTGTTCATGGTGGGTGGCGCTCGGGTGGGGTCGGGAACTTGTAGAGGGATCGTAGGCCTGTGCGGGTGGCGGGAAGATGAAACTTGCGGGGGTTTCAGCGTGGGTTCAGGTTGAACCCACGCCTGACGATCAACCCTCCACCGCAGAGGGTTGCCCGAACCTACTTCGGCTCGACGTTATCCAACGCCTGATTCACCGCCAAAGATCCCAACATCACCAACTGCGCAATGCCGATGGCGGTTTTGCGGTGGGCGGGTTCCAGGGTGGCGGCGAAGTTGTTGAGCATTTCGGAGGCTGATCCCAGGGATTCGCTGGCGTTGGCGAGCAGGGATTCGGTGTCGTAAGCCGGGTTAGCGAAGTACATCGGGTCATGTTGGGTGTGGCTGCCCATGATCCGTTGTTGTGGGGTGAGGTAGTGATCGAGGGCGCGTTCGGCGGCTTCGTTGAGCGTTCGTGAATCGGGGAATTTGTAGGGGGAGACTGGATCGGTTTCTGGTGGGTTGGGTGTTGGTTTGAACATGGATGAATCCTCTAGCGCGATTACCAAAAGGAACCATCACCCTTCGCTACCAAACGTTGGGTGGCGGCCATACGCGGGTTGGTAGACCGGTCGCACTAGAACCCGGCGCCCACGAATGAGCCCCACGCATGACCACCATGAAATCCGAGCCCTGAAAAAGGGCTGCACACGGTGACGCCATGAGTCTAGAACGAAGCGGGCTACCAAACCCGATCACTGGTCTGCAGTGACGTAGAGACGATAAAACCCGCGTGCTAGACGCACAAGCCGGCGGATTCTGTCTTAGGTGTAGGGGGTGGCGCAAGGTGGTGTAGGGTTTGGATGACGAAAGAATGAATCATTTAAACGAGTGAGTTTTTAGGTTTAAAACACTCCCGTTTTTTTGCTTGCAAGACGCCGTCTCTAGCGCGGCGTCTAAGTCTGACCAGTGATGGATTGGGCGTAGTTCCTCGCCTGCACCCCGGCCAACCAAGCTAACCCCGCGAAACGACAACGCTTTGTAGCAATTTCTAAGCATCGCCGACAACGGACACTACCGGTACTATGCTTTTCTTTTTCGAAAGGAGTCGATGCCTTGTCAGACGAATACTCGCTATAGGACGTGCTAGAAGGGATGTACGAGAACCAACTGGGGTCAGTGGCCGCCGATATGGTCTGACTGCTCATGCTGAAAAAGCAAGGTTTGACCGTTACCGGTGACAATGTTCGAGGGGCTTTATGGGCCATTGGTAAGAACACTGGATATATCAAGCAGGGGCTAGGCAGACTGAAGGGTAAGACTGCGCGCTAATTTCCAGAAGCTGGATACTATTTGTGCCCGACACTGAGCATATCTAGGCTCATGGGTATTGCAGGAAGGCGAGACGGGCGAGCTCCAGAACCGGAGCTGCAATGACCTCCATTTGGTTCAATGTGTTTAAGGATAATCATGTTTGAAATCACACCCGAGTATTTTTCTCCCGAAGAGTTCATTGACAATCATAGTTCTTTAGGCGGGCTCCATAACCAGCGACTCGTTGAAGTATTGAAGGGCGCCCTGGCTATAATTCCTCTCATAAAAAACAAATACTCTGAAGAACAATCAGATATACCTATAAGGATATCCAACAGTGAAAGCCTGTCAGCCGAGAGCAATCCATACTCTATAGTCATAAGTTCAGGAATGATTAAGCACTGTATCGCGGCTCCGTGCATGCCTATTGACGAAATATGCCCAGCATTACCAATCGAAAATTTTGACTATAATGCTATGGCAGCTACAGCGCTTGCATGGATTATTGCACACGAGTATTTCCATATAGTAAGACGCCATAATGAAGTCGCTATAGCTGCTAGGGACTTACCGGGTAGACCGTACGCGAATTCCATTGATAACGCTCTAGAGCATGACGCAGACCTCATGGCAACCGCCGCCCTATACCGTCTGACACAAATGCGACTGGGCAATGCGATTCATGACTTGGATGTGAGACGAATAACAGTTCATGGAATATTTCTCACTCTCCGCACCTTTCCTCAAGAAAGTGCTGACAACATCCACTCAGCAATGCCGGAGCGCCTATTTCAAATTTATCAAAAACTGGTTCAAGTGACCAAAGGTGGAAGTGAGAAGGTTTCAGCATCAGGACTGACAGATTATTCGGTGGAACGAGTTATTCCAATATTACATGCATTTGCGCAGTGCGAAAGGTATTTCCAGCTTTTGGGCGGAGAAAATGAACCAAGCCTTGATATACAATTTGCTGAATTTTGCAACAACAAAGACGCTCCGGCGGTTGTTAAGTCTTGGCAGTGGATTAGTCCCGTCGTGGAAAGGATTACAGGAACAAAATCAGATAACAGAAATCACAAAGGCCTTAATATCAATAGGGTATGCGTTTTCTGCGGGGCTAACAACCCCATCGGTGTTCCTGTGTTTGCTCCTTGGATAAGTGAAAAACTCAACATAGGTAGAGGTAAGCAGCTGCTCACCGATATGGCGCACAGCATATCCGAGTCGGATAACAACACCATTTTTATTAAGCAACCCTATTTACGTGATTCGGCTTTAGGATCTGATAATATTGACCGTATATGCGCAGCCTGCATAAATGACTGGCTTGCCCCCTTGGACTTGGCGACGAGGCCTCTCATAGATTCCCTCATTGATGGAAAAGTAATTAGCATCGCTAAAGATGAAGCGAAACGAATTTCGATCTATATGTGCGCAATCGCAGTATTACATGAATATACTGACCCCAATCCAGACAACAGATGCATTCCTGAAAATCATAAAAGACTGCTCAGAAAAAACAGAATTCCCAGTAACTGGGCAGTGGCTATTAGGCCGATGGAAAAAAACGTTAATTATGGTATCAGAACCCATCATGCACGCATCGAAAATCGACCAAGCCACACCATTTGCAACATCCACCTAGGCTGTTTTTATGTTCAGATAGTATGCTTTATAAATTGCAACTACCCATTGCACTTTGACAAGTCTAAGTTTATTTCCACCCACCCCTTCAAAGGACAATCAAATGTCGGACAAATTGAAAAACTTTCATTAAGCAATCGGGAAGAGGCATTCAACAACCTACATTTCTGCATTCTTAACTGGACATCTGAAAAAGCTATAGAGCTAATGGTAAAGAATAAAAAAACACAATAAACCACGTTAAATCCTCATCAAAATACACACTCACGCACAGTACAAATTAAATCACCTAATACAGGGAAACAATGGGAAACAATGGGGACGGAAACAATGGGGACAGATTTATTTACCACCTAGAAGTGAAAAACAAACCAATCCGTCCCTTTTGTCGTCCCTTTTGTCCGGACAAAACGCCGTGCTGGAGCTGACCGTTTAAAAAAGGCTTCACGTATGCAATCCGTCTGGACCTTCACTTCCACTCTCATGTTTTTTCATAGGCCGTCGATACCCTGCTAATTCAGACGTTCAAGGAATGACGACATGCCCCTTTCAATCAATTCTGTATTTATCCGGCCATCAACCGCTCAGCTGAGCCAAACCAGCCAGCCATTGACCACCAAATCCCTCAGTGAAAACTTGCTGAAAACCACGGTCAACATCAATCCGGCTGCAATTTACCATCCAAACAATGACCCCCCCCGCGCCGAGCCCGGAAACGGAATCGATCGAGAGCATGATCGCGCGCACCCAGTCGCCGGATTACCCGCAAATTGCCGAAGGGCACAAAAGCGCCCATCAATCGCTGAAACTCGCTTTCGAGGAGTTCCAATCAGCGTTGGCTCACAGCGATCCGGATCTCGCCGACAAGAAATTTGGCTTCACCATCGAAGCGGATGGCAGCCTCAAGGTTCTCGACAGTTCACGCCAGCTCAGCGCTTCCGACATGGATCGGCTGAACGAGCTGTTGAATGCTTCCAGTGAATTGAAATCGGCAGCGAGCAGCTACCGCGACGCCTCCATCGCCCTGGTGGCCGCCGACGCTACGTGGGGTGGTAACTTTACGGGCGGGTATATTCTGAACAAGGACAACTTCGCCAACACAATCGATCTGGGTGCCCTATTCCTTAAAAAAGGGACAACCCCAAACGCTGATACCCTGAACGGTTTCTTCTCCTCCCAGTTGTGGAGCAAGGGCGCACGAATGACGCATGAAACAGTCACCCAGATGCCCGTAGGCGCCAATAAGATCGACGTGACGGTTTGACTGGCAAGTTCTTGAAACTCACGCTACTTCACAGCGCGGGAAACAATGGGGACATATTTATTTATCTCAAAAAATGAGCAAACAAATCTGTCCCCTTCCTATTGCCAGCGAGGCGCGTTACACGCCAAGACAATGCCCGTACTGCTCTGGATCGAACCGGCGAAAATGCCGGCTTTATTAGAGAAACAATGGGGACGAAACAATGGGGACAGATTTGAATGGCACTTACTTAACATGTTTAGCATGCCCGTTCTTCCTGACCTCAGGCCCTTGCTGACCGACGTGACTTGGTCAGCAAGGGGTAGGCCTGAGGTCTTCGTTTTATAAACAATGGGGACAGATTTATTTATCTATGGCCGCACTGCAAGGAATTACACTGACAATAAAGGCGGACGAACTCTAAAGAGAGTTCGTCCCGCGAAGCAATTTTCCCTTTACTCCCGCACGCTTTACAATTGATCTTCATTATTTCTCAAATGCTGGATTATTGGCTTATTTTATCAGCTCACAAATCCAGCATCCACAGTTTAATGGACAATTAAATACAAACACTGCTAGCTATCAGTTCTAATTTTTCTAGCTCTTCTATCGTAAACCCCCTCTATTACAAAAAAAACAGCTTGCCCCTTAACCAACGGACCACCATAAACTACGTCCGCTTCTGTGTACTTACATGGATCAGCTCCCGCCCCATCTGGCACTACCAAGCCATAACCGGTGTTATATTTGGTCGTAACAAGTGTAACCGTTCCAGAACATCTAGTAGCCATCACATTTCTCCTTAAATTATTACTTTGTGAAATACTTCATTCACGGAATAGAGTGAAAGTTTTTATATCGCGCAATTTGATGCTAAACCTTACGCTCAGGCTCATCACCTGTCAGAAATGACAGTCACTTATACCGCTTCGCTATTAAAACAATCACACTAGCAACATCTCACAAAAAACATCATTTTCTAGGTACTCCATTGCACCTTACGATCCGTTCTTAGCTGGCAATTCACCTGCAAAAATAACTGCATAATTGGCCTAATTTCGTTATTCATAGAGAAATGGGGACTGATTTATTAGCGCCCCGTTTTCAAGTTGTAGCTACCGTCTGCACGCCACTTAGACACTCCCCAAGCCCCACCCCAGCATTCCTGATAAACTCCCCCACCTCCCAGCCACACCGATTCCGTACCCCCAATGCCCCCAATCACCGCCACACCCGCTCCACTCTCCCGCCGTTTCTCCGTCGCGCCCATGATGGATTGGACTGATCGCCATTGCCGGTACTTCCTACGCATCCTGTCGAAAAACGCCCTGCTCTACACCGAAATGGTCACCACCGGCGCTCTGCTCAACGGCGATCACGAACGCTTCCTCCGTCACAACGACGCCGAGCACCCGCTGGCGTTGCAGTTGGGCGGTAGTGTTCCGCTGGACCTGGCCGCTTGCGCGCGTATGGCGCAGGAGCACGGTTACGACGAGGTGAATCTGAACGTTGGCTGCCCGAGTGATCGGGTGCAGAACAATATGATCGGGGCGTGCCTGATGGGGCATCCGCAGTTGGTGGCGGATTGTGTGAAGGCGATGCGTGATGCGGTGTCGATTCCGGTGACGGTGAAGCATCGGATCGGGATCAACGGGCGGGACAGTTATGAGCAGCTGTGCGATTTCGTCGGCACGGTGCGGGATGCCGGGTGCACGAGTTTTACGGTGCATGCGCGGATTGCGATTCTGGAGGGGTTGTCGCCGAAGGAGAACCGTGACATTCCGCCCTTGCGTTATGACGTGGCGGCGCGGTTGAAGGCGGATTTTCCGGAGCTGGAGTTCATTCTGAACGGCGGGATCAAGACGATGGAGGCCTGCCATGAGCATTTGCAGACCTTTGACGGCGTGATGCTGGGGCGCGAGGCGTATCACAATCCTTATCTGCTGGCCGAGGTGGATCAGCAGTTGTTCGGCAGCAGCGCGCCGGTGATCAGCCGGGCCGAGGCGCTGGCGCAGTTGCGGCCTTATATAGCCGAGCATTTGCTGGCCGGCGGCGCGATGCATCACATCACCCGCCATGTGCTGGGCCTGGGCACCGGGTTCCCGGGGGCGCGCAAGTTTCGTCAGTTGTTGTCGGTGGATATCCACAAGGCCAAGGATCCGCTGGCGTTGCTGGATCAGGCGGCGGAGTTGCTGGCGGGTCGTTGATCGATGCGTTGAATGTGCGGGCAACGAATGAGCGTTGCCCGGAGTTTTGTTGTACTGACAGGATGTCTTTTGGTTATGCCCGCGTTCAGCTGTGTTTTATTCAAGCGTTTCGCCCTCCTCGCTTTACTCTCGACTCTCTCTGCAAGCGCCTATGCATCCTGTGATTTTGCGAAGGGGTGCGGCAACGGGGAAAATGGCCCTTTTCAATCTACCCAGATGTCTGGTTTTCTGGTTTTCACGACGACGATGGTCACAGTCGACGGGATGTCGGACATTTCCGGACTGAAAAAACGTGTGTATTCGGTAGAGGAAATTGAAGCGGCACGTTATTTCCTCGCCAGTGACGGCATGCTGCAAGCCGCGTATTTCACCTCGGCGTTGCAGCGGTTTCGTCAGGATTCGCCCGACTCTGAATTGAATGATCTCGCCGTCGCTGCACTGATCAGCAGTCAGTGATCAGCAGTCAGTGATCAGGCGGCTGCGGCCGCCGTCCAGTTCACCCAACCAAATTGCCAGGTGGCAAGGATCAGCAAGCCGAAGGCGATTCGGTACCAGGCGAAGGTGGCGTAGCTGTGGTTCGCAATGAACTTCAGCAGGCCGCGCACGGCGATCATCGCGAAGATGAACGCTACGACGAAGCCCAGGGCGAAGACCGGCAGGTCGCCGCTCTGGAACAGTTCGCGGTACTTGTAGCCGGAATACACCGCCGCACCGACCATGGTCGGCATCGCCAGGAAGAACGAGAACTCCGTGGCGGCCTTGCGTGACAGGCCGAACAGCAGACCGCCGATGATGGTGGAACCGGAGCGCGACGTGCCCGGAATCATCGCCAGGCACTGTACGCAACCGATCTTCAGCGCGTCGGCCCACTTCATGTCGTCCACATGGTCGACGCTCACTACATGATCGCGCTGCTCGGCCCACAACATCACGATGCCGCCCACGACCAATGCGACCGCTACGGTGATCGGGTTGAACAGGTATTCATGAATCGTGTCGGCGAATAACACGCCGAGTATGACCGCCGGGAAAAAGGCGATCAGCAAATTGCGGGTAAAACGCTGGGCATTGCTTTGGGTCGGCAGGCCTTTGACGATCTCGAAGATCTTCGGGCGAAACTCCCAGACCACGGCCAGAATGGCGCCCAGTTGAATAATGATGTTGAACGCCATGGCGCGTTCACCGCCGAATTCCAGCAAGTCGGCAACAATAATCTGGTGGCCCGTACTGGAAATGGGCAGGAACTCGGTCAGGCCTTCTACCGCCCCAAGAATCAGCACCTTGAACAAGGTCAGTAAATCCATTAATCCTCCGTCAGAACGCCCTTTTCGGGCGCCCTGTTAAATGCATTCAGGCATTGAGTATCTGAAGTAAAACAATTGGCAGATGAACACCCATTGCCCGACTCGGGGACGGAGAATATGTCTTATCAAAAGCCACACTCAAGGCATGTTAATAAACGTCCGTGTGTGAACTTGTCGACGTTATAGCCAAAACACAGGCCTCCCCATAAAATGTGACCCACCTCACACTGCTCTGATACGTATGCAGTTGAGTGATGGCCAAGGGACATAAAAACAGCTCGCGATAATTACAAAATAGTGGCACCATTCCATATTGCCACCATCTAATGGCCTAAATTCCGTTAGTTCACAGCCCCGAAAAAATCAACTAAAAGCTTGAATCGCTTAATTATTGTTAGAAAACTCGGGAGCCACGTCTAAAATTCGTCCAAATGTTACCAATTGTCAGTCACAGATGAGAACCGGTGCTTTAACATCCCGATGTCAGCACCTTTTCGAGTCAATGCATGATGCTCACAGGTAACTTAGCGACTAGAAGCCCGCGCCGCACAAGCGACGAACCAGGTGTTCTCACCCTGGGTCGTACCCGTGGCGTGGCTGAACACTTTAGCGCGCTAATCGCAAAGCATGTGCAGAGCGGTGTGGCTGTTGAAGCCGACGCCTACATTAGTTCATATCAGCACAACGAATATCACGGCCTGTATCGGGCGATCTTCATTATCATCGACAGCCCTCAGGCACTCGAAGATAACCTTGCGCTGGTGGAAAACCTGCGCAACGACAACTTGAAGCCGATTATTTGTGCAGTGATCACGGGTCGCGGCGCCCACAACAAGATCAAGTACTTTCTGGCCGGTGCCGACTTCTGTATCAAACTCAATACCTTGTCCGATGAAAGCGCGGAACTGCTGGGTGAGTTCTTCGACAGCGAAGAATGGCAGCGGGATATCAGCCTGGTGCTGGACCCCACCCGCATCTGCCTCTCGGACACCAGCAAGAAACTGGATATCTCCTTTGCCGAAATGAAGATCCTGCAAGCCTTTGCGCAGACCGGCAATCACATTCTCAGCCACGATGAAATCGCCAGCATCATGGGGCTGAACACCCAATTCTACGACCCTCGGGCGCTGGAAAAATCCATCAGCCGCTTGCGTGGGAAAATCAAGGACGTGTACGGTACGAACGCCATACAGAGCATTCGCGGGTATGGCTATCGTCTGATGAGGGGGTTGATCTCAACTCCTTGATTCAGGGAAAACACTCTTTTGCAGCATACGAGGGAACGTCTGATGCAACGCTTCAAACATCCGCTTTCTCATAGTTTTAACCGCGTCACATATCTAATAAAAAGCTGTCAATTGCATGAGCGCTGCAACACTTACACATAACAATAAACCATTACTCTAACGCAGACCGAGTGGAACTTATCGAGGCCATCTTTGGGCCCAGACCCTGCCTGATCGATTAATTCCGAGGAAAACATTGCTCGCCTGCCATTATTTTTTCGCCAAATTTGGTGTGTACTTTAGGAGAGAGACATGGAAACCAGCACGACCCTCCCAAGAAAATACTTTGTTGTCGTGACTAACAGCTCAGCGTCGCAACGCGAACTCGAGAGCATTCTCTCCAGTGAGCGTTTCAATTCGTTTGGCACGTCTCAGGCACAAATGTTTATTGAAGGTGTTGCTTCGCCCTCTTCCACTCCGATGCTGATGGAGTTCACTTACCCACGCGGCACAAGGAAGCATGTCGCACGTAGCATCGAACATGATACCCAGCGCATATTGGCCACCCTCGAATCGGAATGGCTGGCAGCACAATCGGCGCATTCATTCCACAATTCCACGGCCATGTCCGAAAACCCCGCTGATACTTCCCGAACGATCGAATCCGACGCGCCCTGCACCGAAGCCTGGCATCTGGACAATGATCAGGGTGCATTGACCAAAGAGGGTGTCGAAATCAGTCTCACCGGGCTTGAAACCGCACTGGTGCGCAAGATGCTGCACCATGAAGAGCGTGTTGTCAGTCGGGACGATCTGATCCTCAGCATCGGCCGCGAGCCGGAGCAGTACCGGGGACTGGAAATGTGCCTGAGCCGTCTTCAAGACAAATTCAAGAACGCCAGCAACGGTGAACGATTGTTTCGTGCCGTGCGCAATCGCGGTTATTGCCTGATCCAGGAAGTTGTTGCCTAAACAACATCCCTCACTACAAGACAAACAGATACAAGTGCGATTACAAAAATAAAAAAGCACTCTGTTTGGTTTCACCCCTCCCTGGTTATACCCGCCTCCTGACCCCACCTACGATAGCAAACACAATATTGATTATTCACCCCCTGCCTTTCGACCTTTTCTAACGTTTGAATATTGGAAATTTAAATAAGTTGGCACTGTGCCATCTTGTTAGAACTCGTCAGACAGCATCCCCGGCAATAACTTAGTCTATTGACTGACGACAGTTCCGCATTCCGGCGTTGTTACCTCAGGACACTGACTCAAACAACAATAACAAGTCTGCTTAACAACTCGGTTTTCTACTGTCGAAACCTGAACGGACGTCTTTTGGGGATATCGTATGGATCTTTCTCTTCGTATCAATCGAAACACCGGCCTCAAGGGACTGACCTTTTGGGGCCAATGGGCGCTGGCACAGAGTTTCATTGTTTCCCTGTTGTTCATACTGGCCGAACAGCACACGGGCACCGTCGAGTTCTACTATCGGATGTGCACGATCCTGGCCGTACTGGCCTCGGTGCCGGCTTATACCTTCAGCGGCGCGTATCGAAAGCGAGACAATTACCTGACCGGGCTGGGTCGACTGTTCATGGGCTGGTTCATGACCATGGCCGGGCTGGCGTTCATCGCCTTCATCTGCAAGGCCGATGCGCTGTTTTCCCGCCAGGTCATCCTTGAGTGGGCGGTGTACGGTTTCCTCGGTCAGGCGCTGTTGTACGCACCGCTGCATGCGTTCTCGAAGTTCTACCAGCGTTCGCGCAAAAGCGAACACAAGACCCTGATCGTCGGCACCGGCGAACTGGCGCTGGGTCTGGCGAAGAAGCTGAGCCAGCATGAAAACCTGCCGCTGGTTGGTCTGGTCAGCAACGGCGATACCCCGTCGCTGGAAGCGGACGCCCCGCGCGTTGTCGGCGCTCAGGACGAACTGCTCGAGCTGATCCAGACCCACGACATCCGCCGCTTGTACATCACCCTGCCGCTGTCGGAAGCCGCCAAAATCGAGGCGATGTATGTGGACTTGCTGGATGCCAACGTTGACGTGGTCTGGGTGCCGGACCTGAACAGCCTGACGCTGCTCAATCACTCGGTGAAAGTCGTGGACGGTCTGCCGGCGATCTACCTCAACGAAAGCCCGCTGACCAGCCGCCCGACCGCTGCGCTGAGCAAGAGTCTGGTGGAGAAAGCCGTCGCCCTGCTGGCGATCATTCTGTTGAGCCCGGTGCTGCTGGCCGTGGCCCTGGCGGTGAAACTCAACTCGCCAGGCCCGGTGTTCTTCAAGCAGGATCGCCACGGCTGGAACGGCAAGGTGATCAAGGTCTGGAAATTCCGCTCGATGCGCGTTCACGATGACCGTGACGTCAAGCAGGCCAGCCGCAACGATTCGCGCATTACCGCGGTCGGTCGCTTTATCCGTCGCACTTCGCTGGATGAGCTGCCGCAACTGTTCAACGTGCTGCAAGGGCACATGGCACTGGTCGGTCCACGTCCGCACGCCGTGGCGCACAACAACTACTACTCGGGCAAGATCCTCGCCTACATGGCCCGCCACCGAATCAAACCGGGTATCACTGGCCTGGCGCAGATCAGCGGTTGCCGGGGTGAGACAGACACCCTCGACAAGATGGAAAAGCGTGTTGAGATCGACCTGAAGTACATCAACAACTGGTCGCTGTGGCTGGATCTGAAAATTCTGGTGAAGACGCCGTTTACGCTGTTGTCGAAGGATATTTACTGAGACGCAGCGCTTGAGAAGGCAACACCGCAAGGGGACGAAAGTCCCCTTTTTTGTGGGCGGGGTTTGGGGGTTGGGTGGGTAGCTTGTGACCACAGTGGGTCAGTTGATTTGATGTCGGCTGTACTAGCGCCATCGCGAGCAGGCTCGCTCCCACTGGGATGATGAGCGGATCAGGATTTACTATTCACCTCAAACAAATGTGGGAGCGAGCCTGCTCGCGATGGCGGTGGAACACCGCCCGGAGCAACCCCACTCCCACAAGGATGATGAGCGGATCAGGATTTGCTATTCACCTCAGACAAATGTGGGAGCGAGCCTGCTCGCGATGGCGGTGGAACACCGCCCGGAGCAACCCCACTCCCACTGACTCCCCGCCCCCCCCGAACCTACTCGGTAATCTTCCCGAAGTTGCGGTAGAACATGTCCCCTTCACGGCTGTCGGTCATCGAATGCAGCTGGAAGCTGCGGTTGAGCCGCGCGCCACCGTCACGGGTCAGCGGTGCCCACACCAGGTTGGCGCGGCGCATGGTCGACATGCTCATCATTTCGTCGAACGGGATCGACAGGTACAGCCCCTTGTCGAAACTACCCTCGCCATACTCGGCGCTGCCGGCGGTGGTGATGGTCGCCCAGGCGCCAAAGCGCACGCCGTTGAAGAACTCGCGGGAGATGTCCACCGTGCCGCCAAAGTCGCCCGCCAGGTAACGCCCGACGCTGACTGCGGCCAGCGTGTCGAACGGCAGGTCGGTGTAGCCAGTGATGTGGCCGGTCCAGACCGAGTAATCACGCAGGCCGAAACCCTGGTCGAATTCACGCTGACGCACGTAGTTCAGGTCCGCACCAATCGACCAGCGCTTGCCGGTCGGACGAAACAGCACCTCGCCCCCGACCCCGGCGAACATCGATTCCAGATAACCGCCGTAGACCATGCCGTACAAATCCTTGTCCAGTTGCTCGGCATGACTGACCTGGAACAGCGGCATGGTGGTGTCCGACGTGGTCAGGTACTGACGCAAGTCGGTGCGCACACGCGGCAGGCCGCTGGGCGCGTCGTAGGTGAATTTGTCGAAGTTGTTGATCAGGTTCTGACTGAGCAGACCGTTCCACCAGGTGTTGCGGTTGAAGCGGTACTCGGCATCCAGATCCGCCGTGAACTGATAGAGCAAACCATCGGGGCCGCCGACGTTCTGTTTAAAGCCCAGGCCGACGCCGTAATTGAAGTGCTGCGGCGCTTCGGTGTAGAGGGTTTTCTCGTTGCGCGGCATCGCCGGGTTGATCTCGGTGGTGCGGTGCAGCGATTCCAGCGGTTCTTCGTTGTTGATCACTTCGCGGAAGGTCTGCCGGGGCACGCTGGTTTCTTCCAGCGGCAGGTCGTAGCGCTTGTTGACCACGGTGAACCAGTCGATGTCGTCGTTGACGCTGTTGTCGAGAATCCGGCTCGCGCGGCCGACGGCCTTGGGCGAATGGAAATAACGCTGCTGCTCGCCGTACACGATCAATTCGGAATCGCGCTGGGTGATGCGCTCGACCTTGTAGCCGGCGTTCTGTTGCAAACGGCGCGACACGTCGGCCCAGTTGACCTCTTCCATGGTCGCGGTTGGCGCCTTCGCCGGCAGCGGTTCGGCCGGTGGGTCGAAGGTCTTGGCCGGGGCCTTGCGACTGACGAAATTGGTGTGGAACGTGATGCCGAACATCGCCGTGTTGCCGCGCTCCCAGGCCGCACTCAGATCGACGGAATCGGTCACCTTGAACACCGCACCGAGGTTGATCGGCGAGTCCTGCTTGATGATGTTGTCCTTGGGCTCGTGCTTGTAGTCGTTGCCTTCGTATTCGAGTTTCAGGCTGAGGCGGTCCCAGGGCGTCTGGTAACTCACGCCGCCGAAAAACGACGGCTTGCCGCGAAAGTACGAGCCGGCGTTGACGTCACCGGTGCCTTCCAGATCCGGGCGGGTGTTGAAGCGGTCACTGATCGAACCCAACGGGTTGTCGACATCGCCGCGATTACCGATGTAACCCCAGGCGATGCCGGCGCTGAAATCGAAATTGTCCCAGCGCTTGTTGGCCACGAAGAATTCACTGGCAAACAAACCGGTACCGCCGATGTCTCGAAAGCCCAGCGCCACTTCCGGCGCCCAGTGGCTTTCCTGCCACAGCCGGACCTTGGCGTCGACCGCCTTGTCCTTATAGCTCTGGCTGCCGCTCAGCGCTTCGGAACCGTACGGACGGTTGGTGATGGCGGTGTAGCGAAACGAACCTTCCAGCCAGTCGAGCGGCTGCAACGAAACGCTGTATCGGCTGTACGGTTCGGTGCGGTTGGCGTTGACGCTCAACTCACCGGCGGGCGACATGCGCGCGGTCGGGGTCTGCAACAGACCGACGCCGCCGAAGTCATTCTGGGTAATCCGTGGCTCGGCATGCACGAGGCCACACGGCAATAACAACACAGCTGCAAAACGCAAATTCAACGAACCACCTCAGCCAACTGCGTGGCAATCAATTCGGCCAACTGCTGATTCAGTTCAGGGACAGGCGGATCCAGATCATCGTTTTTCACCGGCACCAGAATCTTGCTGCCGGCCACGGGCATCTGCCCGCTCTCGCGGTTCCAGTGGGCGATGCCGACCCGCCGCGATTCGCCGTTGGGCTGGATCAGCCACAGATAATCGGCATCGGCGTCCGCCGTCAGCAACGTGCAGCCCTGCAGATATTCGCGGGCTTCCTGCAACGGCTGATAAGGCAAACGGCACGGCTCGGCGACGGCGCCCAGCACTTCGACTTCGTCGACCCGTTTCGGGTAGATCAGTTGATCGCCATCGTCGAGGCGGATGTTGCGGGCGAAGCCGACTTCCACCGCCACCGGATCGAGATCGGCGATCTGCCGCCCGGTCACCGGCATCTGCCGGACCTGCTCGGCCAGGCGCTGGGCCAGCGCCGCTCGACTCGGCTTGTCGAAGAGCATCGCCATGCGCTGCAGCACATCCAGATCGAACAGCACGCCGACCTTGAGTCGCGTCTGTTCCTCCAGCAGCGACTGACGCAACAGAACGCCCGCCAGCCAATAACCTTCGGCATTCGGTACAGCCTCGCCGATCACATCGCGCAAACGTCCGCCCGCCGGCAATTCGATCGGGCCGGGGTTGGCGACATCACCGCTGACGATGACCGCGGCCTCGCTGGCACCGGCAAGCAACATCAGGCACGCCGAGAGCGCTCTTAGCCGCTTCACGGGACATGCCTGCGGTCAGGGGTCAGTTGCACGATCCTGACCCGCAACTGCGAGGTCAGTTGCTGTTCACTCTGCACAATGAAACCGTCCACCGGATCGACCCAGTAACGGTTGGTTGCGCGCAGGCCGATGGCCGGCGCGTCAATCTGCTCATCGACGCGCAGCACGGAGTATTCCTTGTCGAGAATGTCGAGGGTTTCCAGGGATTTTCGGGAGAAGCGGCTGTTGACGATGATCCCGACTTCCTGGCCCTTGTAGAGGTCGATCCAGCGGCGGCTGGTGTAGCCGTCGGTGATGCGATGCAGGCCCTGTTTGAACGGCGAGTCATCAGACAGGCGCGTGCCGTCCAGATCGCCCTCCACACCCAGGCCCACAGTGCGCATGGCCAGGCCGTCGCGCATCAGCAGCACCTGCTTGCCGGAGGCGACCCAGAACTGCAGGTCCTCGCGCTCGCGCACCAGCGCCAGCACCCCGGAGCCGGACGGCGTGGTCAGTTTGAGCTGGGGATACTTGACCCCCGCGACCTGCTCCGCCGACACGTCCAGTTCATCCGGCCCGATGACGGCGGATTTGAGGTTGTTCAACGAAGCGCTCATCAGCGGATTGCAGCCACTGAGCAACACGGCCGCCATCAGGCACACGCCCACTTTCAACGTTTTCACAGTCGGCGGCCTTATTTGCTGTTGTTACTGTATTCGCTCCAGTTCTTCGCAGCGGAAGCCCCGGTCCCGACAATCGATGCCGACGGCACCAACTGGCTGATCAGGCGATTCCAGCGAGTCACGTTGGCAGGCCCGACGTAGACCACGTCCTGAGGCCGCACTTCGAAGTGCGAGGCGAGCGCCATGGCGGTCGGCGATTCGGCTTCCAGCTGATAGATTTTCGCCGGCTCCACGTCGAGGTTTTCCACCCCGCGAATCACATACACGGCGTTGCCGTTGGAGGTGGTCTGGCTCAAGCCGCCGACCGAGCCGAGCACGTCGGACAGGTTCATGGTGGCGGTCTTGAAGCTCAGCGCACGGGGCTGGTTGACCTCGCCCATCACGTAGATGCGCTTGTTGTCGTTGTACGGCAGATACAGCTGATCGCCTCCCTTGAGGTAGACGTTCTGCAATTCGGAATCCTGCTGATTCAGCGCATCGAGATTGAGCGGATAGACCCGCCCGTTGCGCGTCAGCATCAGCCCGGACAAGTCGGCATTGTTGGTATCGACACCGGCCGAACCGAGGGCCTCGACCACGCTCAGCGGGTTGGTCGAAATCGCCTGGGGGCCGGCCTTGGTGACGGCGCCCGATACCACGACTTTCTGGCTGGCGAAACGCAGCACCGCGACATCCACTTGCGGCTCGGCAATGAACGCCGAGAGGCGTTGCTCGATGTCCGAACGCAGTTGCTGGATGGTTTTGCCGGCGGCCTGGACTTCTTTGATGTACGGGTAATACAACGTGCCGTCGGAACGCACCAGACGACCGTTGGCATCGATCTGCTGTTGCGCACCCGAAGGGGCGGTCAGCTCGGGGTGATCCCAGACCGTGATGTACAGCACATCGTTGCTGCCGATGCGGTATTCGGCCGGGGTCGCCAACAACTCCGCCGGCACCGACTCACGTTTGTACGTGGCGCGGTTCATGGCGATGAGCTTGGGGGTGATCGGAATGAGCTCGACCCGGCTGCTTTCGCTGGCGCCCTGGCGCGTGATGCTACTGGTGCTCAGGTACTGGCCGGGGGAGAACATGCAACCTTGCAAAGCGATACTTGCCAACAATAAAAGAGAAAAACGACGGGTCATAATGGCACTACGCTATTCAAGGGCGAATCCAAAAACAAAGTCACCCGACTTTCGTCGGGCGACCCTGTACTGCACCAACAGATACTTCAGTTAGTTGTGCGTGCCGGTTGTACCCGTGGTACCGGTGGTACCCGTTGTACCGCCGTTGGCACTTCCACCACTGTTGGACGCCGCTACAGCACTGGCGACCATGGCAGTACTGGCAGCAGGCGCTGTAGAAGCCGCAACACTGCCAGATACATTGGTCACTGCTGTAAGCGGCGCTTCAGCTGCGGAGGCCCAGTTGCTCAACATCGTCAACAGGGCGATCGCCATCACTTTCTTCATATCAACTCCTTTCTAACATCGCACCTGAACATCGGGTGTTGGTTAGAGGTGGTAGAGTTCAAGTCGCAAAAAGCGCGAACAAGATCCGTTGTTCTTTCACAGTCTTACGCAACTGATAAAAGTCGAACGGCAGGTTTATATCTACGGACTTGCAAAAGGCATTGCCAGTCTAATTTCCCGACGATATCTAACAACCTGACTGAAACTAACATTGCACTAAAACGCCATCATCCCTGATAACCCCGGGGATGATTCGATTGCCAGCGCCAGGTGTCGGTGACCATGTCCTGCAAGTTGCGTGTGGCTTTCCAGCCGAGTTCCTTGGCGGCCTTGGAGGCGTCGGCCCAGCTCTCGGCAATATCCCCGGAACGCCGTGGCATTACCCGGTAAGGCACCGGCTGCCCACAGGCCTGTTCGAAAGCCCGCAGCACCTGCAACACGCTGTAGCCGTCGCCGGTGCCGAGGTTCCAGGTATGAATGCCGGTACGGTCGGCGATGGTTTGCAGGGCTTTCAGGTGCCCGTCCGCCAGGTCGACGACGTGGATGTAATCACGCACGCCGGTGCCGTCGACTGTCGGGTAATCGTCGCCGAAGATCGACAACTCCTTGAGGCTGCCGACCGCCACCTGGCTGATGTAAGGCACCAGATTGTTGGGAATGCCGTTGGGATCTTCGCCCATCTGCCCGCTGTGATGCGCGCCGATCGGGTTGAAGTAGCGCAGCAGCGCGATGCTCCAGCGCGGTTCGGACTGGCACAGGTCGCGCAGCACATTCTCGACGATCAGCTTGGACTGGCCGTAGGGATTGGTCGGAGTGCCGGTCGGGAAATCCTCGCGGATCGGCATCTGCGCCGGCTCGCCGTAGACCGTGGCGGACGAGCTGAACACCAGTCGGAACACCCCCGCCGCTGCCATTGCCTGGCACAGCGTGATGCTGCCGCTGACGTTGGTTTCGTAGTATTCGAGCGGCTTGCGCACGCTCTCGCCGACAGCCTTGAGCCCGGCGAAATGCAGTACGGCATCGATGGCGTGCTGCTGGAAAATCCGGTCCAGCAGGGCCCGGTCACAGACATCCCCGCGAATCATCAGCGCACTTTTGCCGCAAATGGCTTCTACCGCGTGCAAGGCGGCGTCGCTGCTGTTGCAAAGATTATCCAGAACTACAACTTCATAACCTGCTTCAAGTAGTGCAAGTGTGGTGTGCGAGCCGATATAGCCGGCGCCACCCGTTACCAGAATCTTCATAGCGCGGTCCATAAGTGGGAAAAGTGCCAACTCGCGTGTCAAGCGCTGTTTGTTTAATGTGTGTCTTGATTCACACAAACCGCGCGACAACAACCAGAAACAAAAACAGTTCAATCACTGGCTATAAATATTTTTACAAGCCAAACTGTATTGCCTGGTACTTATTAGCACTCCCGCGCATTCATCACTATCAACGGATGCCGACTAAAAATAACCAATAACTGTCAAACCGACATCTCATAACATTGTCGTGTTTTACACTCATTGCTATTTGCCACTCATCTCCCGAGTCAGGTATTAAAGTACAGCTTCAATAACTTGCAACCTTCGTTATTGCAATAAACGATGGCAGTGCGCCATGAATGACCAGGAAACTTTTATGATCCGTAAATGTTTGTTCCCCGCTGCCGGTTATGGCACGCGTTTCTTGCCGGCCACCAAAGCCATGCCCAAGGAAATGCTGCCGATCGTCAACAAGCCGTTGATCGAATACGCCGTTGAAGAAGCACGGGACGCCGGCCTGCAACACATGGCCATCGTCACCGGCCGGGGCAAGCGCGCACTGGAAGACCACTTCGACATCAGCTACGAACTCGAACACCAGATTCGCGGCACCGAGAAAGAGAAGTTCCTGGCCGGTACTCGCGAGCTGATCGACACCTGCACCTTCTCCTACACCCGTCAGGTGGAAATGAAAGGCCTGGGCCACGCGATTCTCAGCGGCCGCCCGTTGATCGGTGACGAACCCTTCGCTGTGGTTCTCGCGGACGACCTGTGCCTGAACCTCGAAGGCGACGGCGTACTGACGCAGATGATCGAGCTGTACAAGAAATTCCGCTGCTCGATCGTCGCCATCCAGGAAGTGCCGCGCGACCAGACCCACAAGTACGGCGTGATCGCCGGCGAAGCGATTTCCGAGGGCATCTACCGGGTCAACCACATGGTGGAAAAACCGGCCCCGCAAGACGCACCGTCGAACCTGGCG
The DNA here is from genome assembly GCF_900115915.1 of Pseudomonas sp. NFIX49. Taxonomy (NCBI): domain Bacteria; kingdom Pseudomonadati; phylum Pseudomonadota; class Gammaproteobacteria; order Pseudomonadales; family Pseudomonadaceae; genus Pseudomonas; species Pseudomonas sp. NFIX49. The sequence continues at coordinate 288,507 of NZ_FOYE01000008.1, forward strand.
ATCATCGGCCGCTACATCCTCACGCCGGACATCTTCGACCTGATCGCCGACACCGAGCCGGGCAAGGGCGGCGAAATCCAGATCACCGACGCCCTGATGAAACAGGCGCAGAACGGTTGCGTGCTGGCCTACAAATTCAAGGGGCTGCGCTTCGACTGCGGCGACGCCGAGGGTTACCTGCAGGCGACCAACTTCTGCTACGACAACGTTTACCTGAAGGGCCGCTGAGCGGCCCCCACTGATTCATTGCGGCACGCACATCCAACGAGGCAACCATGAACATTGCACAACATTCCGCAGAGATTGAACGTGAGGTGGACAACCTCGGGGTGATGAGCTGGTTATCCCGCCATCAGCCATTGCCCAGCGCCAATGGCCCGTGGCTGGGCACCCTGCTGCTGGTCGACCGTCTCGGCGTGTTTCCCTCGTCCGGGGACATACGCCGACCGATGCGCGATCCCTATCCTCTGCTCGCCCACCTGAAACGGATCTACGGCGAGCAGGCGCTGGAGGTCGATGACCGCGACGGCCTGAAGATGATCTTCAGCGACTGGCGTTTTCGGGTGCGGATCTGCTGCAACGACCCGGCGATCATTGTCAATGTGGAAACCCGTTGCGTGACGCAGTTGATGCCGCAGAAAACCGCAGAGCTGCTGAGCCATCTGGATCTGTTCGACAACTGACGGCTACTTCGAAGTCTCGCCACAGCTATCCTGTGGCGAGACTTTTTGCTGTCCGCCCACGACCCAACGATAGAAGTAATCGGCAATCACCCGCCCGCCCGTGGCCGGCACCGGATGAATCTTGTCCGGCCCGATCATGGCCGCTGCGTAGCGTTTGACGTCGGTGCCGAACGCACATTGCAGATTTGCATAACCCAGACGCTGCTCACGGGCCCAGGGCTCGATGACCTGCGCATAAGCCGACATCGGATAGGCGCTGGAGCGGGTGGTGTCCTGACGCAGGATCAGGTTGATGCTAGCCGCCGGCTGAATCTCGCGGAGCATGCCGACCAGCCCCTGAACGTTATGCAGATACTGCTCGGGCTTCACGCCAAAACCCTGATCGTTGCCACCGAGCATGATCAGGTAAATGTCTGCGGGAATCTTCGATACCACAGCTTTCCACTGCGCCTGCCAGCGGGCATCGTCGTGGTAGAAATCAGCGGATGCCGCGCCGGACGCCGCCAGTTTCGACACCCGAACCCCGTTCTGATCGTTGCTCAGCCACAGGCCGAACAGGGTCGGCGCGCCTTTCACCACTTCCAGCCTTAAGGCCCAATCGGTCGCTGCCGATGTGCCGGACAGCGGGACTTCCTGTACGCCCTCGCCCGCGAGTTTCAACGGCTGCCAGTCGGCGGAGGGTGACCAGCGATAACGCAACTCACTGGACTCGCCGTTGCCGAGGTAGAGCAGTTTCGCCTGAGTGACTGCGGTGTTGATGGCAGGCGTCGGGCTGGCCTCGACTTGCAGCCAGGCGCCGGGGTGGCCGGTCACCGTGCGGCTGTCGGGGCTGGCCTGGCCGAGGCCGGAGACCTGCCAGTCGCCGCCGAAGTATTTTTCGCTGCTGCGGGTGTACTTGAAATGCGTGCCGCCGAGCGCTGCACCGTGGTTGAACCCGACATACCCCGGCCCGGCAAACCCGACCTCTCCGGCCACGCGCTGCACCAGTTTGTTCAGGTAGAAGTCCTGCCCCGCGCTGTAGCTGTCGCCGATCACCGAGATCGATAACACCTTGCCGGCCTTGCCTTCGCGCCACTGGCCAAACCGCTCGCGAGCGTCGCCGACCTGCACCACCGACGCCGCCATCGGCGGCACATCATCAACAGCCAGCATGAATCGCTTCCTTCATCGAATCTGCGCCACCGGGGCAATGGTCGCCGCCGGCTTCTTTTTGGTCGCGGCACGTTCGCCGAGGAACAGCACGGAGGTGAAGTTGAAGCGGCTGAAAATCATCGACAACACCACAGGCCCGAGCAAGCCACACGTCAAACCGCAGAACACCAGCACGCTTTCGTCCTTCACACCCAGGCGGCCGAGGATCGAACGCGACGTAGCGGCGAACAATACGTGAAAGAGGAAAATTGCGTAGGAGTAACCGCCAAGCCAGGTCAACGTCTTCGAGCGCATGTCACTCGACAGTAACGCGATGCAGGATACGCAGCCCACCGTCAGGCCGATCAGGCTGCGGCGGTCGACGATCAGTTCGCGATCCACCGCCGCCACGTACAGCAGCGTCAGCGAGATCAGCACAAATACCAGCGGGCCGATCACCTTGAACGTCTGCTTCAGCTCGCTGACTTTTTCCTGGCCGATCATGCCCGCCACGAAGAACGGCAGCAGATAAATCGCCCCGTTGATGCCGAACGCGTCCACGGGAAACGGCGGCAACAGGAAAACCGCCGCCGCGAAGGCGAACAACAGGTACAGGCGCGTCGGTGTACGCAACAAACCGCGCCACTCCAGCAGGCCGACGAACATGAAAATGATGAACACCGCCTGCAGAAACCAGAAGTGGTTGATCGGCACGTAGAACGACAACAGCGCATCCATCACGCTGACGTCCTTGTTCACGCCCGGCCCCACCGCCTGCAATACCGAGAACGGCACCCCCACGCAAAACAGCGGCACGATCAGGCGCCGCACCTTGCCGCTGAAGAACGCGGAAAAGTCATTGCCGCGAATCTTGTAGAGGGAATAGATGTAGCCGGAGATGAAGGTGAACAGCGGCATCCGCACGTACACCATCGAATCGGCGATCACCCGGAACGGCGAACCGATGTCGATTTTCAAACCACCGCCCAACGGCCCGATCACGTGATAGAGCACCAGCAACAGGCACGCCAGGCCACGCAGGGTTTCGATCTCCAGGGACTTTTTCTTGCTCGACATAAAGCACCCGCCTCAATTCAGAATTCTTGATTCAACCTTCGCCGGTTTGTTCGCCCGCAGCATCAACCCCAGGCCCACGAACAGCACCGGCACCACCATCGAAAAGTGCCGGGCGAACGAACCGAAGTCCGGCTCGAACAAGCCTTGAACCAGAAGGAACGCCAGCGGAATCGCGATCAGTTCCTTGGGTTTGGTCTGGATCGGTGCGCCCTTGTAATCGGTCGAGGTGATGACTTTGAACAGCAGCAGCGCGGTCATGATCATCAACGCCACGAAGATCACCTGGCCCGGCCCCGACAGCAGGATCAGCTCAACGGGAAACGACAAGCGGAAGAAAATGATCATCGAGTCCAGGGCCTGCGAGACGAAGTCGCTGCCGCTGAGCCACGAGACGATCAGCGATTTGGACCCCTCCTCGCCCGCCGTGCGCAGTTCGTTGTTGCTGGCGCGAATCGACGACACCGGAAAGCCCAGCGCCAGCTGGATCGCCATTGCTACTGCGAGATAGAACAGGAACAGCATCAGGAAGAAGGTGGTGCGCGAGACGTATTTCTTCATCACGCAGACGCCGACCCAGGACAGCGAAAACAAAATCCAGTAGGGCCGGATCAGCACGCCGTAGATCACCGCCGAAAGGAAAAATCCGCCGCGATATTTGCGCGTCAGCGAGCTGAACAGAATGCTCAGCACCGCCACCGACACGATGATTTCCTTGGTCAGGTTTTCCAGAAAAAACGAACGTACGATGCCCCACAGGCACAGGGTTCCGAAGATGGTCAGCGGCATGCGCCGGAACACCACCACGGGAATCGCCGTGAGGAAAAAGTTGCAGAACATCCCGTAGGCCCAGGCGTTGGTCAGGTTGATCCCGGTGGGCCGCAGCAGGAATGCCGAACACTCGTAGGACGAGCGATCCGGCGAGAACGGGTTCCAGAAATTACAGTTGTCGGCCCGGGCATAGGACGACCACAGGGTCATCGCATCCGGGCCCGGATCGCGCGGCACCAAGAGCGGCATGGCCACGGACAGAAACAGCCCGGTGAACAGGATCAGGAACGACAGCGACGAATCGAGACGGCGACCACGAAACTCGATGCACGGCAGTTTCAGGCCCATGACACGACAGCCTTTTTCGCCCGCGTGGCACGGGTCAGCAGCGCAATCACGCCGAGCTGCACGGTGATCGCGAAGACGTTGCCCCAGGCCGCGCCGTAGATCGAATAATGCTTGATCAGCAGGTAACTGACCGGCACTGAAACCAACAGGCAAATGGCCGCACTGGCGAGGGACACCCGACTGTTTTTCGACGCGATCAATCCGCCCCAGACGATGTCACCAATGGCGCGCAGGGCGAAGGAGAAAATCAGCACGCCGAGGATGCCGTTGTCCGGACGCGGAACGCTGGTGGCGACGTAATCGAGCACCACGTTGAAGAACAGATAAATGCCCACCGCCACCGCCGCCGACACCACCAGCGAACGCGCGACCCACTTGTTCACGAACAACTGCCGGACCGTGAACGGTTGCTGATCGGCCTGATAACGCTTGGCGAGCAGCGGAATGCCGACCACCGCCACCACCGCGTAAGACAAAGCCTGCAAGGTGTTGGCCGCCGACCACGCGTACACGTATTTACCGAGGCTGGCGTAGGGTTCGAGGTCGATGATCAGAAAGCGTTCGGCGTACTGACTCAGCGCGATCAGGCCAGTGCCGAGGTAAAACGGCAACCCGGCTTTCCACACGGCGGCGGTGGCCAGCGTCCCCTCTTCCCGCCCGCGATGAACATTCACCACGATCAGGTAACCGGCGACAATCACCAGCACGTTGGCGATGACCCACAGCCACAACACACTGGCGATTGCGGACACCCAACCGAGCGCCATCCCGCCCACGGCCAGCAGCGCCCAGAGCCCGGTCTTGATGAAGAACAGCAGCGCACCCGCCGTGGCTTTCTGTGCAGAAAACACGAACGAGTTGATCTCGAACGACAGGTGTTCGGTGAGCAGCACCAGCGTCACGCAGGCGATCAGCGCAGCCGTCGCTTCCACCGACTGGAACAGCGAATAAATCACCACCGTCAGCACCGACAACGCCAGGCCCACGGCCAGGTACAGCAGCAGCACTTTGTCCACGACCCGGCGCGAACTGCCGCCCACGCTGATCAGCCGATTGATTTCGGAACTGAAACCGACGCTGTAGAACTTCGACGCGATCAACGACGCCGCGACCACCACGCCGTAAAAACCCAGCGCCTCGTAACCGAGGTAATGGGTGATGGCGAGCACCAGCAAGAACTTCGCGCCCAGTGCTCCGCCGCGCAGCAACAGCCGGAATATCATCGAATGACGCCCTTGATGATGTCGTCCATGGCCACGGTTTTCGCCTCGATCTCGCGGCAGGTGTCGGTCAGGCGTTTGCCGAAATTCGACAGCGCGTCCGGCGCGTAAACCGTGTCGATGATAGTGTCGACATTGATGTCGCCGCCGTTGATGACCCAGTCCTCGACGCCCATGTCCTGATAGGCGCCGAAGCCTTTGCGTTCGTAGCTGATGTGATACGCCGGCACACCCGAGAGCAGCGATTCGATTGCGCCGTGCAGGCGCACGGAAATCACCAGGTCCGGTTGGTATTTGGCCAGCGTTGCCTTCAACGGCAGCAAGTCTTCGGTGATGCCCAGTTCGCGATAGAACGCGCCGTCATCATTACCGCGCACCGCACTCTGTACGGCGCAGACCACTTTGCTTTTGTTCTTCAAACGCTGCAGCAGCACCTTCAGGTTGGCCACGTAGGCCAGCTTCTTTTCCTTGCTCCATGCCGGCGGTTTACGCAGCACCACGCACACCGTGGCCGGCGTCGAAGCGCAGCGGGTGAACTTGGGTTGCTGGAGGATCTTGCCGGCCAGGGCCTGCACCGCGAGGTCCGGCGCGCGGTAGACATTTTCACAGGCATCGAACAGCGCCGAAGAACGGTTATCGCGCACGAACACCGCATCGGCGCTGGCGTAGTGGCCGACGATCTTGTCGCTGTCGCCGTGGAACGGCCCGATGCTTTGCGGCAGGTACACCGACGGCACTTTGCTGAGGATCGCGGTTTCCAGCTGCTTGGCGTGGCCGAGTTTCAGCTTGATGTGCTCGAAGGCACTTTTCGAGCGCATGTAGCCGCCGCCAACACCGACGATCAGATCGGTTTTCTTCAACAGATCCGCAAGACCGGCGTAGGACTGATTGAGGAACACTGCCTGCTTGACCCGACCCAGGCCCTTGGCCGCCATCACCGGCGCATCGAAGCGCGGGTGCGGCAGGTACTTGAAAGAGTCCGGATCGGAAGCCACCACACTGATCGCGGTGTCTTCGCCAAAGTTGCGCTGCACCAGCGCAATGGCCAGATCGACCAGCAGACCATCGCCGGAGTTGGAGGCACTGTAGCCATGCAAAATCGTTACGTTCATGAGCGGAGTTCTACTTAATAAGAGGGAGCGGAATACACGTCGTAGGTCTGGCGGATCATCAACGCGGCGCTGAAACGCTCGCGGACGATGCGCCGACCTTCGATGCCGAGGGCCGACAACGCAGGCTTCTGGATTTTCTTCAGGCGATCGGCCAGCGCCTGGTGGTCACCGGCGGGGAACACGTAACCGGACACACCATGGGTGACCAGTTCGGGCAACGACGTGCAGTCGCTGGCGATCACCGGCAGGCCCAGCGCCATGCCTTCCAGCGGCACCATGGCAAAGCCTTCCCAGCGGCTTGGGACGATCAGCGCATCGGCTTTCTGATACAGCGCGTGCACTTCGGTTGGGGTCACCCAGGGCAGGTATTCCACCCCGTCCAGCGGCGGACATTCGACCACGTCCTCGTTCACCGCACTGCCCACTACCGTCAGTTTCAGGTCGCTGCGCTTTGCTTCGCTGTAAGCCTTGAGCAATACGTCGAAGCCTTTCTGGTAGTCGAGGCGACCGACGAACAGCAGATGAATCGGTGCCGGATCGTTGGCCTTGCGTTCTTCATGCTTGTGATCGATGCCGTTGTAGATCAGCGTCATGCGCTTGCGCTCGATGCCAAACTTCGCGGCCTTGTCCAGTTCGAACTGGCTGACGCAGATGATCGTGTCCGTGACCTTCTGCAGCACCCGTTCGATCCCCGCATAGACTTTCTGCTTGATCGGCGAGCTTTCCATCAGGAACGAAAACGCATGGGGGCAGTAGACGATTTTCGGCTTGCGCCATGGCCGTAGCAGCACGCACACGCAACGGCCGATCACCCCGGAAAAGGTGCTGTGCAAATGCACCACGTCGGGTTTTTCCTTGAGCAGGACCCGCGCCAGTTGCCAGGCAAAACGCAGCAGCGACGGCACATTCCGCCCGCTTCGGGCAAAGGTGCGGATCTGCTGTGGATCGATGCCGTGCAGTTCTTTCTTCTGGTCGAGCGGGACCAGATACACCAGCTCATAGCGCCCGTCTTCGGGAGCCGCCGAAATTGTGCGGATGACCGTCGCCACCCCACCTTTGATCGTTTCCGCCACGTGCAGTATTTTTTTCACAACTCACCCACTTTCATGCCTGTAAGGACCGTCGCTGAATTTCAGGACTGGTCGGACGCGTATTCGTAGTTGTAATAGCTGCCGTTGCCGTAATAGCTGGCCGCGCGCTTCTCGACGCCGTTGAACACCGCGCCTTTCAACTCGATACCGTTCTGGGCGAAACGCCGAATCGTCATTTCGATTTCCTTGGCCGGGTTCACCCCGAACCGCGCGACGATCAGACTGATGCCGGCCTCGCGACCGACAATCGCCGCATCGGTCACGGCCAGCAGCGGTGGCGTGTCGATGATCACCACGTCATAGCGCTCGCTGAGTTGCGCCAGCAGGTCGCGGAAATTGGCGTGCATCAACAGCTCGGAAGGGTTGGGCGGGACCTGCCCACGGCTGATGAAGTGCAGGTTGTCGACTTCGACCTTGTTGATCGCCTGTTCGAGGGTGCAGCGCTTGACCAGCAGATCCGACAAACCGTTGGTGATCGGCGTGTTCAGCGTTTTGTGCAGATGCCCCTTGCGCATGTCGGCGTCGATCAGCACCACGCGCTGCCCGCTTTGCGCCATGACCGCTGCGAGGTTGGAAGAGACGAAGGTCTTGCCGACCTGCGGGCTCGGGCCGGAAATCATGATGCGGTTGTTGGTCGAATCCAGCGCCGCGAAGTGCAGGCAGGTGCGCAGGCTGCGGATCGATTCGATGGACAGGTCCGTCGGGTTGCGCAGGGCCAGCAGATACGCCGGCGTGTCCGCCGCGACTTTGGCCCGGACTTTTTTGCTGTCCTCTTCCTGTTGCAGAGCGCTGTAGGGAATCGACGCGTAGACCGGCAAGCCGAGCTGCTCGATGCCTTCCGGCCCTTCCAGGCCCTTGCTCAGGGATTTGCGCAACAGCACCAGCGCCACGCCGACGAAGGCGCCGAGGAAGGTGGCGATCAACACGATCAGGGCTTTTTTCGGTTTGACCGGGCTGGTCAGGTCGACATCCGCCGTATCCACCAGACGCACGTTACCCACAGCGCCCGCGCGAACGATGTCCAGCTCCTGGGATTTGTTCAGCAACTGGGTGTAGATCTGCGAGGCAACTTCGACATCGCGGGTCAGGTTGAGCAGTTCCTGTTGTGTGGCCGGCAGGTCCTGAACCTTGCCTTCCAGCGAGCGCTGTTGTTGGGTCAATTCGCCAATCTGGGTCATCAGCGCGCGGTAGGCCGGGTGCTGTTTGGTGAACTTGCGATCCATCTCCGCCTGTTGCAGTTTCAGCTCGGAAATCCGCGTTTCGAGCGCCACGGACTGGCCGAGCACCGATTGGGTTTCCATGGAGATGTTCACGGTCTTGCCGTGGGTCTGGTAGGCGTTGAGCGCATCGCTGGCCTTGGCCAGGTCACGCTTGACCTGCGGCAACTGGCTTTGCAGGAAGGCCAGGCTTTGCGCCGCTTCGGCGGAGGTGCGGCGCACGTTCTGATCGACGTACAGCGCGGCGATCTTGTTGAGGATCTTCACCGCTTCGGCGGCGTCGCTGCTGGCCAGGGCCAGACGGATGATGCCGGACTCCTTGCCTTGCTCGGAGATGTCCAGCGCGTCCTGATAACCCTGGATGGTCACGATTCGTGGGTTGCGCACCACTTCGAAACGGGTTCCGGGATTGGCCAACAGTTGCGCGACCTGCCCTTCTACACCGTCCTGCGCGAAGGCTTCGCCCGCCACGCCTTCGACCAGCAGGTTGTCGTTATCATCCAACAGCTGAAAGCGATGTTGTTCGCCGGCAATCAGGGTGAGTTTCTTGCCCAGCAGTTCCTTGGGCAGATTGAGCTTGGCAAACTCCAGGCGTTCACCGCCCCAGGCGTAGCTGCTCAGACCGAAACGCGGCGGCGCGACGCTGAGTTCGGTCTCACCGCGATAGCGCCGGGAAAGAAAGCCACCGATCAGCGGGAAGGTGTTGGGGGTGACGTCGATATCCAGGCGCAGGTCGTCGACCGTTTTGCCGATTACCGCGCGGGATTTGATGATGCCGATTTCGGTCACCGATGGCGATTGCCCGCCGAGCATGCTGTTGAGGTCGGAAAAACCGAGCATGTCGTTCTTTTTCGGTTCGACCTGCACCAGCGCGTTGGCCAGGTACACCGGCGTGGCCAAAATCGCATAGGCCACACCGGTCATCATGAACGCGCCGGTGAACGCACCGATCAACCATTTCTGATCGATCAGGCTGCCGAAGATGCCGAGAAGATCAATACTGTCTTGATCGTTGTCGCGGGTGCCGATTACTGACGGTAACTGCATAAGTCTTTCTTACCATTCACTGAACTGAAGAATATTCATCAACGCGCCAGGCGTTGCGCCCATGAGCTAACAGCATCTTCAATCAATGCATGGGCATGAATAAAAGCGGCCTGCCCCTGACGATACGGGTCCTGTATTTCTCGTTCGCTCTGCCACTTGCCCAGCAGAAACACTTTGCCCCTGGCGTGAGAGGCAATCTTCAGTACTTGATTAACATGTTGTTTTTCCATCACCAGAATCAGGTCTGATTCATTGACGATGTCTGCTGTCAGTTGCCGCGCCTTGAACCCTTCGGCACTGTGCCCGCGGTCTTCCAGCACCTGGCGCGCGGTCGACTCCATGCCTTCGCCGACCCGTGCAGACAGGCCTGCGGAGGTCACGCTGATCGCCGAGGGTGTCAGTGCATTGCGCAACAGAAGTTCCGCTGTCGGACTTCGGCAGATATTGCCTACGCAAACGACAAGAATCTTTTTGAACAAGGTTTACTTTCCCGTGTAATGTCAATCGGCCAACATGCCTTGCAAATTCGAATGAACCCGCAAGACCTTCCTTCACTCGGAAATAGATTCACCCTTAATACCGATGCATTAAGTACCACGGCCTCTAAAAGTCCCCCAACCAGAATTACCGGACTAAAAATAACTGTGATTTTCAGGCGAAAGTTTTCCGACAAAAAATAACATTCGTGCACTTAGCATCCATATTGCCCTCGAAACCTGTGTAACGAGATAACCCTTCGCTAGATGTCATTCTCATCAGGAGAGCCGACATGAAATCAGCACATCTCAAACATCTTGGTGCCACCCTGTTGATGCTCAGTGCTACTGCACAGGTTCACGCCAGTACGCTGTTCCCGTCATTGCCCACCCGAACCATTGGCGTTCAGGTCAAGATCCAGAACTTCACCCCGGCGGACGCCGAGCAGATCAAAGCAGCCGGATTCAGCTTTGTGCGCTTTGGCGTCTGGAGCGACAGCCTCGGCGGCAAGACCTACCAGAAACAGATCAGCGATGCGTTTGCGACGGCGCGGTCCGCCGGGTTGCCGGTCTTGATGACCGTTCGCGCCACCAAACCGTTGACCGGTGACCTGACCACCGCCGGTGAAGCCTTTGCCAACGCGGTGAGCGGGCTTGAGCAAGCCTGGAGCGCGCAACTGGTAGGGATCGAAATCTGGAATGAGCCGGATCTCGACACTTATTGGCCCACTGGGGACTTCAAAAACACCTTCGTGCCGTTCATGACGGCCATGTGCAAGACGCTGCAGGGCAAGCCGCAATCGACGCCTTTGGTGGGCTTCGGTTTTGCCCGTCCGCCGACAGCCGGCTCCGCCTCGACCGTGGCCCTCAACAGCATCCTCGGCACTTATCCTGAGTGCCTGGATGCCATTTCCTATCACCCTTACGGCATGACCGCGACGCAGATCAGTAACGCGCAGACCTTCATCCAGCAAAACTTCCGTCTGCCGGGCGTTATCAGTGAATGGGGCGTCTCGGCGCTCGCCTCCAACGGCGGGCCGGAAGGGCAAGCCAGTAAAATCGCTGCGTTCATCGCCGATGTTAAAAAACTCAACATTCCGCTGACGTCGATTTACGAATGGAAGAACAGCGAGTCGGGCAGTAACGACCGGGAGAAGAATTTCGGCCTGCTGACCTCCGACGGCCAGCCGAAACCGGCGCAGACGGCGGCCTCGACGCATTTGAACGCCGATTGAGGGTACAGCGGGTCAGTTGCTTTGAACCTGTGGTCCTTTTTGGCATCGTATTGATCGATACGCGCCCCGCCTTTCAAACAGCCGTTTTCAGGTTGTTGCCGCCGGGGCGCTCGATACGCCGACATGCCCTTGAGTGGCTGTCGGTGCTCGGGTAATGTCACCAGACCCATAGGACAGAGCACGCTCATGACTTCCAAGCTGGAACAACTCAAACAGTTCACCACCGTCGTGGCCGACACCGGCGACTTCGAAGCGATTGCCCGGGTCAAACCGGTCGACGCCACCACCAACCCTTCCCTGCTGCTCAAGGCAGCGGCTATCCCGGCTTACGCTGAACTGCTGAACGCCAGCGTCGGCGACTGCAAGGGCGATGTCGGCCTGGCCAGCGACCGTTTCGGCGTCGCGGTCGGTCAGGAAATCCTCAAGGTCATTCCGGGCCGCATTTCCACTGAAGTGGATGCGCGCCTGTCGTTCGACAAGGACGCGGTGCTCAAACGCGCCCACCGCCTGATCGAGCTGTACGACAAGGCCGGCGTTGGCCGTGACCGCGTACTGATCAAGATCGCCTCGACCTGGGAAGGCATCCGCGCCGCCGAGATCCTCGAGAAGGAAGGCATCCAGACCAACCTGACCCTGCTGTTCTCCTTCGCTCAGGCCGCTGCCTGCGCCGATGCCGGTGTGTTCCTGATCTCGCCGTTCGTGGGCCGCATCTACGACTGGTACAAGAAGGCCAACGGCAACGACTACACCGGTGCCGACGATCCGGGCGTGCAGTCCGTGACGCGCATCTACAACTACTACAAGGCCAATGACTACAAGACCGTGGTCATGGGCGCGAGCTTCCGCAATCTGAGTCAGATCGAGCAACTGGCCGGCTGCGACCGCCTGACCATCAGTCCGGACCTGATCGAGAAACTGGCGGCCGACACCGGCAAGCTGGAACGCAAACTCGCTCCGGGCCACGCTGGCGAGGCGCGTCTGAGCCTCAACGAAGCGCAATTCCGCTGGCTGTCCAACGAAGACGCGATGGCCACCGAAAAACTGGCCGAAGGCATCCGTCAGTTTGCCCGCGACCAGGAAAAACTCGAGGCGCTGCTGCAAGCCAAGCTGTAATCGGCCAAGCGCAAACGCAAAAAGGGCGAACCCTCACAGGTTCGCCCTTTTTTGTGCCTCGCGGCCTGGCTGATCAGTGCCGTTCGAGGGCATTCACCAGGTCATGGAAGGCTTCGCGGTTGGAGTCGTTCAGGCCCATGAGGATCTTGTGCGCTTCGAGCACCTTGATCCGCACCACCTCTTCCGACTGGTCCTGATCCGGCAGGTCATCAAGGCATTCCGGGCACGGCACGGGATGGTTGACGATATTGAACACCTGCTCGAAACCCATCGACTGCAGCAGACGGGTGATGTCCTCGTGGGTGGTGACCACGGTCGGCAGCAGGCCGACCTTCTGCCGCGACAGGATCGACAGTTTGGCCAGCAGGCCCAACGTGGTGCTGTCGATGCTGCGGGTTTCGGTCAAATCGATCACGATCGCGTTGAAATTCAGCGCGGTGAAGATTTTTTCAATAGTCGCATCCAACGCCGAACACAGGGTCAGGCGAACTTCACCGACGAACTTCAGGACGAAGGTGCCGTCCTGCTCGGCGAACTGGATTCTACCGGTACTCATCAAAGATTCCTGCTCAACACCAACAGGGCGATATCATCCGGCATCTCCCCTAGCGTGGCCAATCCAAAAACCTGCCGCAGACCATCCAGGCTGCCGCCCGCCGACTTCACCTTTTGCGGTAAAGCGGCTTCTTTCTCTTTGAGTGTGGGCTCTGGCAAAAGATCCAGAATGCCATCAGACATCAGCGTCAGGCTGAACGTCGGTGGCAGCTCGAGCACGTGGTCTTCGTAGGTGGCTTCGTTGAAAAGCCCCACCGGCAGACCGCGCCCCTCGAGGTAGCGAACACTGTCAGGCGTGTACAACACAGGCAACGGCAGATGGCCGCCGATGCTATAGGTCAACAAACCGGTCTCCTCGTCGATGACTCCACCGACCATTGTGACGTGTTTACCCAGCTTACAACTGATCAGCCCCCGGTTGATATGACCGAGGACTTCCGAAGGCTTGAATTCCGGCAGCGTGCCGTTGCGCTTGGATTCGAACAGCAGGCGCGTGGTCATGAACTTCAGCAGCACGGTGACGAACGCCGAAGAGGCGCCATGACCCGAAACGTCCGCCAGATAGAACGCCACCCGGCGCTCGTCGACCCGGAAGTAGTCGACAAAATCACCCGACAGGTACAGCGACGGGATGATCTGGTGCGCGAACCTGAATTCGTCGATGGCCCACGGACTTTCCGGCAGCATGTTCATCTGCACCTGGCGACCGGCGTTCTGGTCTTCCTGGAGCAGGTTCAGGCTGGCTTCGAGTTCGCGGTTGGCCTTTTCCAGTTTCTCGCGGTAGCGCTGGTTTTCCAGCAGCAGACGCGCACGATCCAGGGCCCGGCGCACGGAGTGCTCGAGCACGGCCAGATCTTCGAGAGGCTTGATCAGATAATCCGCCGCGCCCAGGCGCAGGGCCTCGACCGCGTCATTCATCACGCCGGCGCCCGAGACCACGATCACCGGTGTCTGCGGCGACCGCTCAGTGACCTGACGGATGAGTTCGAGACCGCCCATCTGCGGCATGCGCAGATCGCAGATGACCAAGTCGGGCGTGTCTTGCTCGAATACCTGAAGACCCTGCTGGCCGTTACTGGCCTGCAAGACGCTGAAACCACTGTCTTCCAAATAGGCCGCGAGGCTCGCGCGCACTACTTCGTCATCATCGATTATCAGCAGCGTGGCACTGGTTTTTGGCATGTGGGCAAACGGCGCCAGAATTAGGTTGGCGTAGCAGGCGGGGCAACGGCCCGGCGCAGACTACTGGATTCGCTTTCTAGCCTCTCTGCTGCACCGCTTCGGAGCGTTTGCCCCGCACACGGTTGCACCAGAGGTGCCCTTCTAAGGCGCAGACGGTACTCCCATCCTTCGAGCGTTTCAAGCATGCGCCGATGGTCGCTTGGAGACTTTGTTTGTCAAATCACTCGCAGTTATAAGAACGGCTTCAACCGTAACCCAATCATTGGACGCGCCCACAAAAAAGGCGACCTCACGATCGCCCTTTTGTACTGATCAATCGAGATCAGAAATCGTCTTCAACCTGCCCGTCCTTGACCTTGAACTCGCGGTTCTGCAGGTAGGCGTTGCGGATGAAGGTGTACTTGTCGCCGCTGATCAGCTTCTCGCTGGACAACAGGCTGGCGCGGGTGTCGACGATGTTCAGGCCGAAAATCGAGTTACGCACCGGCACGTCGTTGATGTAGCGATACGGGCCGGTGAAGCTGTCGACGTACTTGGACGGCGCGTCACGCAGGGTGCTCGGGCCCATCAGCGGCAGCATCACGTAAGGACCGCTGCCGACGCCCCAGTAGCCGAGGGTCTGGCCGAAGTCTTCGTCGCTGCGGTTCAGGCCCATTTTGGTGCCGACGTCGAAGAATCCGAGCAGGCCGAACGTGGTGTTGAAGATCAGGCGCGCGGTGTCGACGCCAGCGGCGGCCGGTTTGGCCTGAAGAATGTTGTTCGCCAGGTTGGTGACATCACCGACGTTGCGGAACATGTTGTGGATGCCGTCTTCCAGGAATTGCGGAGTAACAAATTCGTAACCCTGCGCCAGCGGCTTCAGCGCATAGGTATCAACGAAATCGTTGAACTGGAAAATCGGACGGTTGACGCTTTCCCAAGGATCTTCTTCCGTTGCGGCCTGAGCGGCGAACGGCACCAGCATTACGCTGGCACATACACAAAGCTGAGCAAGAGGATGGCTCCAGCGCATAGAAAACTCCTTGGATAGTACGGACGCAGCACCTGGGCCGCGGCGATTAGTGCGTCAGTATAAGACGTAAACGGCGCTTTAGGCAGTTCCCCGGTGAAACCCTCTGTAGGACGCTTCGTCATTCACCTGTCACGTAACTGTCACCGCTGACGCTTAGCCTGATCGCTATTTCAGGGACGTTTTCCATGCCTCAAGCCGAAGCCTTGCCCCTCGCGGCACCGACGCTGACCGCCGTGCTGTTCGGACTCAGCGGTTGTCTGGTGGACTTCGGCGCCCGCGCCCGCCATCAGACCAGCATCGGCCCGGAACACGCCGACGTGACACCCGGCGCCCTCGACAGCCTGCGCAGCCTGCAGCGCCAGCAAATTCCCTGCGCCTGGCTGGATGAGTTGTCCATCGCGAGCACTCAGGTACTGGCATCGGCGCTGCCAGACTGGATCAAACCATCGCAATATTCGGCAACAATCAATCCTTGGCCGGCGCCCAACGCCTGCTGGCAAGCGTTGATGGGATTGAACGTCGATCGCCTCGACGGTTGCGTACTGGTCAGCGGCGAACCGCGCCTGCTGCAATCGGGCCTCAATGCCGGGTTGTGGACCATTGGCCTGGCGTCCTGCGGCTCACTGTGCGGACTGGCGCCGAGCGAATGGCAGGCCCTGAGCCAGAAGGAACGCGAACAACTGCGCGGCAAGGCGACCGTGCAACTGTTCAGCCTCGGCGTGCACTCGGTGATCGATCATCTGGGCGAGCTCGACACTTGCCTCGCGGACATCAACCTGCGTCGCCTCAAAGGCGAAAAGCCCTGACCGGGATCATGCAGGTTGGCCAAGAGTGGATTAGTCTTAAGGAGAGCCATAGACCTTTGGCGCACAGCTGCGGTCTATGCCAGTGCCTCTCGATAAAAGGAAACAACCATGCCCGCTCAAGAACTGCAGAAACAGCTCAATGCCCTGCGCGAGCAACTGGATCAAAATCCTCCGCTGACCGAAGCCGAGCGCGCTGATCTACATGCACTGATGGAACAGATCGAACTGGAACTTGAACTGGAAACCAAAACCAAGGACTCCAACATTGCCGATGGCGTGAACCTGGCCGTTGAGCGTTTTGAAGTTGATCACCCCACCATCGCCGGCACACTGCGCAACATCATGAATTCCCTGGTCAGCATGGGCATCTGAAACCCGCGAATGCAAAAAAGCCCTGCCATCACTGGCAGGGCTTTTTCATGTCCGCGAGGCGGGTTACTGACGAACCAGACGATGGTTCGGCAGTTGCACGCTTTCAGTGCTGCGGTACGGATTGATGTCCAGCCCGCCCCGGCGCACATAACGCGCAAACACCGTGAGTTTTTCCGGTTTCAGCAGGCGCTGCAGGTCAAGGAAGATCCGCTCCACACATTGCTCGTGGAAGTCCGAGTGCTGACGGAAGCTGACGATGTATTCCAGCAGGCTGGCGTGATCCAGCGCCGCGCCACGGTACTCCACCACCACGCTGCCCCAGTCCGGCTGGCTGGTCACCGGGCAGTTGGATTTGAGCAGATGACTGTGCACGCTCTCCTCCACCACCCGCGAATCGTCGCAGCGCAGCAGCTCAGGACGCGGATGTTCATAATTGCTGACGCTGATATCCAGATCGTCGATGCACACGCCCGGCAGCGCGACAACGCCTTCGGCTTCGACGTCATTCAGGCTGCGGACCCGCACGCCCACCGGCTTGCCGGCAGCAGCGGACAAGTCCTTGACCAGCGTCGCTTCGAGGCTCGCCATGTCGGCGAACGGCGTCTGGTTCAGCGAGTTCAGGTACAGCTTGAACGACTTGGATTCGATGATGTTCGGCGAATCCGCCGGAATGCTGAATTCACCGATCGCGACCACCGGTTTACCCGACGGCAGCAGCCACGACAGTTCGAAGCAGTTCCAGAAATCCACGCCTTTATACGGCAGGGTTTCGGCGGTCAGGCCCAGCTCGGCCCATTTCGCGGTGCGCGGGATCGGGAACAACAGGGACGGTGTGTACGTGGCGATGTATTCGCTGGATTTGCCCAGCGGCGAATGTTCGGCTGCGGGATGCATGGCGGAAACCTGACTGAAGAATCAGCGGATTCTACCAGCCTTTGCTCCCGCCATTGAGTGCTTACTGACTGACAGTCAGTTTGCCGACCATTCCGGCCTGGTAATGCCCGGGAATATTGCAGGCAAATTCCAGGTTCACCGCTTTGCTGAAGGTCCAGGTCAACTCGGCGGTTTTACCGGGCTCCACCAGCACACTGTTGGGGTCGTCATGCTTCATGCCATGCCCCATCGAGCCGTGATCCATGCCCGCCATGTCGTGGGACATTTCCTTGATGCCGGTCGGCGTAAGCATGCCGCTTTGCTGCATCTGCAACATTTCCTGCTGATGTTTTGCATGCATCGTTGCGTCGCCAAGGTTGAATTCATGCAGCAACTGGCCTTTATTCACCAGCACAAAACGAACGGTCTCACCAGCCTTGATCTCGATCGCCTTCGGATCGAAGCTCATGTCGCCCATCACCACTTCAATGCTGCGGGTGGCCTTGGCCGCCGGGGCCGGCTGGCCGAAGTCATAGGTGTGCGCCGGCGCTGCCCACAGCGGCGAACTCAGCGCCAGCAGACACGCGGCAAGGGCCAGACGATTGCGCAAAAACATAGTCGTACTCCAACAAATCAAGGTTCAGCCTGTGGGAAACTCTAGCCCGCCTGCGCTGGCAGCGACCTGACAGGCAGATTACAACTTTGTCAGGTTGGCGCTCACCGCGTTTGCCCACGGTATAACGTCCTCGTTCCCGCTACCCGAGCCGCCCATGAAACTGCTGATCGTCGAAGACCAACCCAAAACCGGCCAGTACCTGCGCCAGGGCCTGACCGAGGCCGGTTTCAACACCGAACTGGTGGCCGACGGCACCACCGGCCAGCAATTGGCGTTGAGTGGCGATTATGCGCTGCTGATCCTCGACGTGATGCTGCCCGGACGCAATGGCTGGCAAATCCTGCAAGCGGTGCGCAGCGCCGGTCTGGAAACGCCGATCCTGTTTTTGACCGCCAAGGACACCGTTGAAGACCGGGTGCACGGCCTCGAACTGGGCGCCGACGATTATCTGGTCAAACCGTTCGCCTTCTCCGAATTGCTGGCGCGGGTGCGCAGCCTGTTGCGTCGCGGCAGTTCCACGCCCCAGGAAACCAGTCTGCGCCTGGCCGACCTGAGCCTGGATCTGATTCGCCGCCGGGTCGAGCGCAGCGGTCAACGCATCGACCTTACGGCCAAAGAGTTCGCTCTGCTGGAGATGCTCCTGCGCCGCCAGGGCGAAGTGCTGCCCAAATCGCTGATCGCCTCACAGGTCTGGGACATGAACTTTGACAGCGACACCAATGTGATCGAAGTGGCGATTCGTCGACTGCGCCTGAAGATCGATGACGACTTCCCCCACAAGCTGATTCACACGGTGCGCGGCATGGGTTACGTCCTTGAAGAGCGTGCCGACTGATGCGCCGACTGTCCTTGAGCGGTCGGCTGGCGCTGCTGTTCGCCGGCTGCACCGCCGTGGTTTCGCTGGTCGCCGGGGTCGTTTTCAATCGGGCCAGCGAAGGCCACTTCATCGAGCTCGACCAGCAACTGCTCGAAGGAAAACTGCTCAGCGTACGTCAGACGCTGCTGAGTGGCAGCGACGCCGCGCACATCACCGATGAGTTGAGCCAACAGGGCGATATCACGTTGCGCGTCAGCGGCCCTGAGGGCCAGCGCTGGTTTGGGCGCTCGTTGCACGCCCCGGCAAACCTGCCGCAGCAACCCGGTCTGGCCACCATCAACGACAACGGCACGGACTATCGCCTGCTCAACGCCGCGCTTGAACCGGGAAAACCCGATTCACCGCAGTTGACCTTGCTGCTGGACATCACCCACCACCAGCACTTCCTGCAACGCATGCAGCATCTGATCTGGCTGACCGTCGGCCTCTCGGCGCTGGCCACCGCGCTGCTCGGCGCCTGGGCCGCCCGCAGCGGTCTTCGCCCGTTACGGCGCATGAGTGCCGTGGCCCGTGGGATTTCGGCGCAATCGCTGAATGCCCGATTGCCGGAAGCGCGGATGCCTGCAGAACTCGCGGAATTGGCCCACAGCTTCAACGCCATGCTCGGACGCCTCGACGATTCTTTTCAGCGGCTGTCAGCGTTCTCTGCCGACATCGCCCATGAACTGCGTACGCCACTGTCGAACCTGCTGACCCACACCCAAGTCACCCTGACCCGCCCTCGCCCTCTCGAAGACTATCGTGAAGCGCTGCACAGCAACCTCGAAGAGCTGCAATGGATGGCGCAACTGGTCAACGACATGCTTTATCTGGCCAAGGCTGACCACGGTTTGCTGGTGCCCAAGCGTGAACCGCTGGAGCTGGCGGAAGAAGCCGATGCGTTGCTGGAGTTTTTTGCGCCGCTGGCCGAAGACGCTCAGGTCGGCCTGAGCCGCGACGGTGCGGGGCAGCTTGAGGGGGATCGCGCGATGTTGCGCCGGGCGCTATCGAATCTGCTGGATAACGCGTTGCGCTTTACCCCTGCAAACGGCGAGGTGCGCATTCGGGTCACCGAGCAGGCGAAATCCATGAGGGTGACCGTGGAGAACAGTGGCGAGGGGATTTCTGCGGAGTTGTTGCCGCGTTTGTTTGACCGCTTCTACCGGGCGGATCCGGCGCGCCAGGAAGGCAGCAGCGAGCATGCGGGATTGGGGCTGGCGATTACTCAGTCGATCATCCGGGCCCATGGCGGGCAGATTCATTGCGAATCGGCTCGGGGCTGGACGCGGTTTGTGATTGAGTTGCCTCGAAGCTGATCGTTCCCACGCGGAGCGTGGGAACGCAGCCCGGGGCGCTCTGCGCCCTAAAGAGCCGAACGCGGAGCGTCCGTTGATGCATTCCCACGCGGAGCGTGGGAACGAGCATCAGGATGCTTAGGAATAGCGCAACGCGTGCGCCGGTTCGATCTTCGCCGCTCGCCACGCCGGGTAAACGGTGGCCAGGAAGCTGAGGATGAAGCCCGCCGAACAGATCAGCAGCACGTCGCCGCCCTGCAATTCCGATGGCAGGTTGCTGACGAAATACACGTCCGAACTGAAGATGTGCTGCCCGGTCACCCGCTCGACCCAGCCCACCATCTCACTGACGTTCAGCGCGGCAATAACGCCCAGCACGCCACCAATGATGGTGCCGACGATGCCGATCACCGTGCCCTGCACCATGAAGATCGCCATGATCTGTCGTGGCGTGGCGCCGATGGTGCGCAGGATCGCGATGTCCGCGCCCTTGTCATTCACCACCATGATCAGGGTCGCGATGATGTTGAACGCCGCCACCGCGACGATCATCAGCAGCAACAGGCCGATCATGGTTTTTTCCATCTTCATCGCGCTGAACAGGCTGCCCTGGGTGTGGGTCCAGTCGTCAGCCTTGAAATCGGCGCCGAGGCCGCTGGCAATGTCCGAGGAAACCTTCGGCGCGGCGTACAGATCCTTCACCGCCAGACGCACGCTCTGCACCTGATTCGGCTCCCAGTGCTGCATGGTCGCGGCGTCGGAGACGTGGATCAGGCCCATGGAACCGTCGAGTTCGGCACCGACCTTGAACACGCCGACCACGTTCAAGCGCTGCATGCGCGGAGTGATGCCGCCCGGTGCGGTGCTGACTTCCGGCACGATCAGAGTGATCTTGTCGCCGACGTTGAGGCGAAAACGCCGAGCGGTGATTTCGCCCAGCACTACGCCGAATTCACCCGGTTTCAAGGCATCGAGACGGCCCTGAACAATGTGCTGGGCAACGATCGACACCTTGCCTTCCTGGGCCGGATCGACGCCGCTGATCTGGATCGGCTGCATCATGCCTTTGTAGGACAGCATGCCTTCCATCTCGGTGAACGGCACGGCGGCGGTCACTTGCGGGTTCTTCATCGCGGCGGCGGCCACTGGCTGCCAGTCGTCGATCGGCTTGACGCCGACGATGGTCGCGTGGGGCACCATGCCGAGGATGCGCGAGCTCATTTCGCGCTGGAAGCCGTTCATCACCGACAGCACCACGATCATCGCCAGCACGCCGAGGGCGAGGCCGATCATCGAGGTCATCGAAATGAACGAAACAAAGCGATTGCGGCGCTTGGCGCGGGTATAGCGCGTGCCGATAAAGATCGATAACGGTCTGAACATTCGCTGGGGCACCGTATAAAAATAAAAGACCCGATGCCTTTTCAGGCACCGGGTTTCAAGCCGTCAGATGGGGGTCAGGCAACCTTCCTGCAGTTGCAGGACGCGGTCCATCTGGCGAGCCAGGTTCATGTCGTGAGTCACCACCAGAAACGCCGTGCGCATCGAAGTGCTGAGTTCCAGCATCAGATCCTGAATGCCTTCGGCGGTATGGGAGTCGAGGTTGCCGGTTGGCTCGTCGAGCATCACCAAGCCTGGATTGTTCACCAGCGCACGGGCGATGGCCACGCGCTGGCGTTCGCCACCGGACAGCTCCGCCGGTTTGTGTTCCAGGCGATGACCCAGGCCGACCCGTTCCAGCAACGCCGTGGCACGCTGACGTGCTTCCGGGATCGCGGTCTTGCCGATCAGCAGCGGCATGCAGACGTTTTCCAGCGCGGTGAATTCCGGCAGCAGGTGGTGGAACTGGTACACGAACCCGAGGGCGCGGTTACGCAGCAGGCCACGCTTCTTCTCGCTCAGCGCCGAGAGTTCTTCACCGTCGAGCCAGACACCGCCCTTGGTCGGCGTATCGAGACCGCCCAGCAGGTTGAGCAAGGTACTTTTGCCCGAACCGGACTTGCCGACGATCGCCACCCGCTCACCCGGATGCAATTCCAGTTGCAGGTTGGCCAGCACTTCCACCGACTCCGGGCCTTCCTCGTAGGATTTACCCAGGTTGCGGCAGCTCAAGATTGCTTTTTCACTCATGCCCGACTCACTCATAACGTAGCGCCTCCGCCGGCTGGGTGCGCGCGGCACGCCAGGCTGGATACAGGGTGGCGAGGAAACTCAGGACCAACGCAGCGGCGCAGACCATGACCACGTCCTGGCTCTGCACCTGCGACGGCAGGTAATCGATGAAATACACGTCGGCGTTGAGGAATTTGTGTCCGATCACGCCTTCGAGGGCCGAAATCGCAGCGCTGACGTTTAGCGCGGCGAAGATCCCGACCACGGCGCCGATGGCCGTGCCGACCACGCCGATCACCGTGCCCTGCACCATGAACGTGCGCATGATCGTGCCCGGCGTGGCGCCCAGTGTGCGCAGAATGGCGATATCGCCCTTCTTGTCATTCACCACCATCACCAGCGTGGAAATGATGTTGAACGCGGCCACCGCGACGATCAGCAGCAACAGCAGACCGATCATGGCTTTTTCCATGCGGATCGCCTGATACAGGTTGCCGTGGGTACGGGTCCAGTCGCGGGCGTAGTAACGGTCTTCGCCGAGGCGCTGGGCGATGTTCCACGCCTCACGCGGGGCCTGGAACAGATCGTCGAACTTCAGTCGCAGGCCCTGCACCTGATCAGGCTTCCAGCGGTGCATCTTCGCCAGATCCTGCAGGTTGGTCACGCCCAGATAGCCGTCCAGTTCACCGGCGCCGACATGGAAGATGCCGACCACGGTGAAGCGCTTCATGCGCGGGAACATCCCGGCCGGGGTCACGCTGACCTCCGGTGCGACGAAGGTGATCTTGTCACCGAGGCCCACGCCGAGCTTGGTCGCGGCCTTGTCGCCGATCACGATGCCGAAGCTGCCCGGCGTCAGATCGTCGAGTTTGCCCTGCTTCATGAAGTTGTCGATGATCGAGACGTTGCGCTCCAGCGCCGGGTCGATGGCATTGAGCAACACCTTGGACACCTGGCCGTTGTTGGTCAGCAACCCCTGCATCTGGGTGAACGGCGCAACGGCCGCCACCTGCGGGTTCTGCTTGACCTTAGCGGCCAGGCTCGGCCAGTCATTGATGGCTTCACCGGACTCGATGGTCGCGTGGGGCACCATGCCCAGCACGCGGGTGCGCATCTCATGATCGAAGCCGTTCATCACCGACAACACCACGATCATCACGACCACGCCAAGGGCGAGCCCGATCATCGAAGTCAGGGAAATGAATGACACAAAATGATTGCGACGCTTTGCACGGGTATAACGCGTGCCGATAAATACGAAGAGAGGTCTGAACATGTCGGGGCTTGTTCGGAGGGAAAAGGAACGTCCTTGTGGCGGGGGTCGATAACCAGCTTTACACTCAGACCACCGCCGCTACCATGGGTTCGCCATGTCGACATTAGATGAAGAAGATCGCCGCGAATACTACCGTATCGAGGACACGATCGCACTGGAAATTCGGCCCCTGTCCGCTCCCGAAGCCGCAGGCCAGGAAGTGTTGCAGGATGCTTCTCCACTGTTCAACCTGCTCAGCGAACTGCACCTGAGCGAATTCGAGTCGCAGCACCTGCTGCGCCAGATCAGCGAACGCGACCGCGCCATCGCGGCGTTCCTGAAATCCCAGAACAAACGCATCGACCTGCTCAGTCAGGTGGTCGCCCTGACCGTGCTCGGCCATATCGGCGAGCCGCAACCGGTGATCATCTCCGAGGGCGGCATCGACTTTCAGCACCCGACCCCGATCGCTACCGGCGCCCACCTCTCGGTGAAACTGGTGCTGATGCCCCAGGCCCTCGGCCTGTTGCTGCGCGCCCGCGTGACCCATTGCGACCGCAAGGGCGACGGCTACGACGTCGGTACCGAGTTCGAACACCTGACCGACGCCCAGCGCCAGTTGCTCGCCCGCTATATTTTGCAGAAGCAGGCCCAGGAACGACGTCTGGCCCGCGAACAGAACGAATCAGGCATCTAAATTAAGGAAGAACCGTGACCCTTATCTACGGCCACCGCGGCGCCAAGGGCGAAGCACCGGAAAACACCCTGAGCAGTTTTCAGGAATGTCTCAAGCACGGCGTTCGCCGTTGCGAGCTGGACCTGCACCTGTCCAAGGACGGCGAGCTGATGGTCATCCACGACCCGACCCTCAAGCGCACCACCGACCGGCGCGGCAAGGTGGTCGAGCACACCGCCGCCGAGCTGGTGACCTACGACGCGCGCAAGGGCGGTCCGGGCTGGATCAAGCCATGCCCGATTCCAACGCTGGAAGAACTGTTCGAAAAGTGTGATTTCGAGCACTGGCAGCTGGAAGTCAAAAGCGCTTCTCGCACCCGCGCCGCGACCACCGTGCTGGCGATCCGTGAAATGGCAGTCAGACACGGGCTGCTCGACAAGGTGACAATCACCTCGAGTTCGCGGGAAGTCTTGAAGGCTGCACTGGATCTGGTGCCCGACGTATCGCGCGGCCTGGTGGCCGAATACGCCTGGCTCGACCCGCTGAAGGTCGCACAAAGTTACGGTTGCGAGATTCTGGCGTTGAACTGGACGCTGTGTACGCCGGAACGCCTGCAGAAGGCGCAGCGTCAAGGGCTGCATGTGTCGGTGTGGACCGTCAACGAGCCTGCGCTGATGCGCAGACTCGCTGACTTCGGCGTTGACAGCCTGATTACAGACTTTCCCGGTTTGGCCACTGCCACCCTCGGGAATTGCTGAAATCGGTCTCCCCGGCCGGCTCAGGCCACCGGCCGGAGCCCGTCAAAAAAGCCGGTTGAGGCCGTCGTACGCCGCTACCCGATAGGCTTCGGCCATGGTCGGGTAGTTGAACGTCGTGTTGACGAAGTACTTCAGGGTATTCAGTTCGCCCGGCTGGTTCATGATCGCCTGACCGATGTGCACGATCTCCGACGCCTGATAACCGAAGCAGTGAACGCCCAGCACTTCGAGGGTTTCACGGTGGAACAGGATCTTCAGCATGCCTTGCGGCTCGCCGGCGATCTGTGCACGCGCCATGCTCTTGAAGAACGCCTTGCCCACTTCGTACGGCACCTTGGCCTGGGTCAGTTCCTGCTCGTTCTTTCCGATCGAGCTGATCTCCGGAATGGTGTAGATACCGGTCGGCACGTCATTCACGAAACGCCAGCTGCCATTGTCGACGATGCTGCCAGCGGCCGAGCGGCCCTGGTCGTGGGCGGCACTGGCCAGGCTCGGCCAGCCGATCACGTCACCGGCGCCATAGATGTTCTGCACGCAGGTGCGGTAGTTCTCGTCGACTTCGATCTGGCCACGGCTGTTGACCTTGACCCCGATGTTTTCCAGACCCAACTGGTCGGTGTTGCCGGTACGACCGTTGCACCAGAGCAAGGCGTCGGCCTTGATCTTCTTGCCGGACTTCAGGTGCAGGACCACGCCGTTGTCCACGCCTTCGACGCGGTCATATTCTTCGTTGTGACGCACGGTGATGTTGTTGTTGCTGAAGTGGTAGCTCAACGCCTGGGAGATTTCCGAGTCGAGGAAGCTCAGCAACTGACCGCGGTTGTCCACCAGTTCGACCAGCACGCCCAGACCGCTGAAGATCGAAGCGTATTCGCAACCGATCACGCCGGCGCCGTAAACGATCAGTTTGCGCGGGGTGTGGCCGAGGCTGAGGATGGTGTCGCTATCGTAGATACGCGGGTGGTGGAAATCGATGTCCGCCGGGCGATAAGGACGCGAACCGGTGGCGATGATGATGTGCTTGGCCACCAGTTTCTCGACCACGCCGTTGGCGCAGACCACTTCGATGGTTTGCTCGTCGGCGAAGCTGCCGGTGCCGAAAAACACGTCGACGCGGTTACGGGCGTAGTAGCCGGTACGCGAAGCGACTTGTTTGGAAATGACTTTCTCGGCGCTTTTCAACACATCCGGGAAGGAGAACCAGCGCGGCTCGCCGATCGCACGGAACATCGGATTGGTGTTGAATTGCATGATCTGCCGCACCGAGTGACGCAGGGCCTTGGACGGGATGGTGCCCAGGTGGGTGCAGTTGCCGCCGACCTGACGACGGCTGTCGACCATCGCCACCTTGCGCCCTGCTTTGGCGGCGTTCATTGCCGCGCCTTCTCCCGCCGGGCCGGAACCCAGCACCACCACGTCGTAGTTGTAGACAGCCATGCGTACTCCTCAGAACAGGCCGCGGTGCCAGCAGCACCGGCGGCTAAATCACGCCGAACGACGGCGCGAAGGAACAATTGGGGGCCAGTAGAAAACCCGGACACAGTCTATAGAAGCGTCAACGCCGCGCACATTAACCCTTGGTCGCGTCGTAGGCTACTTTTGCCTGCACTACAACGCCAGCTTTCGTACTGTTCTCAGTCAACTTTTGCGCCATTGAGCCGTTCGAACGCGTGACTGGTGCGTGTGACGAAACCTGTATCGGCACGAATCACAAAGAATGCACCAATGTCGTGTTTTTCGGCATAGTCCCAAGCCCTTTCAGGCCCGAGAATCAGCAACAGCGTCGATAGTCCATCGGCCATCAGCGCTGAAGGATGAATTACCGTGACCGACGCCAAGTCATGTAGGACCGGCGCACCGGTCCGGGCATCGAAGGTGTGGGAATAACGCCGGCCATCCTGTTGAAAATAGTTGCGGTAGTCGCCCGAAGTGGAGAGACCGAAGCCATCGACATTGATGACGCGCTCTGCAACCTGCTGATCGTCGCGCGGCTCTTCCAGTGCGATACGCCATGGCGAACCGTCGGGCTTCCTGCCGGACGCCTTGAGTTCGCCAGTGGCTTCGGCAAGGTAATCATGTATGCCCAGAGCCTGGAGCCGCGCAGCAATGGTGTCGACCGCGTAACCGGCTGCGATGCTGTTGAAATCCACCTCGACCGCCGCGTCCTTGCACAACTGGTCACCGTCGATGCGCAGGTGCTGATGACCGACCCGCTGTCGCACCTCGGCCAGCGCTGCCGTATCCGGGACTTTTTCTTCACGCCCCTGCGGGCCGAACCCCCACAGATTCATCAGCGGTTCGACGGTGAGGTCGTAGGAGCCTTCGCTTTGTCGCGACAGCTGCTCGCCCACGCGGACCAATTCAAGGATCGGCGCGGGCATGACCTGACAGCGATCAGCCGGCAATGCATTGAAGCGCGAGATGTCGGAGTCTGCGCGGTAAGTCGACATCTGCCGGTCGACGCCCGCGAGGATTTTTTCCACTTCGACACGCACCTCCTGCGGGGCAGGCAGATTGGCGTGGCGCACGTACTTGATCGAATAGGTGCTGCCCATCGTCGGGCCACCGAAAGTCTCCAGGGAATCACCGTTGCCGCAGCCGGACAAAAACCCGGTCAGCAGCACGAGAATCGCCCAGCGTCCAGTTAACAATTCTTCATCTCCCCGCAAAACCGCGCCGGCCATTATGGGCTACGAGCGCAACGCTTTCTTACAAGATTTAGAGCGAGTACCTACCCATGTCTTCCACGACCGGCAAAGGCAAGGCGATTTTTCGCGTTGTCAGCGGCAACTTTCTCGAGATGTTCGACTTTATGGTCTACGGCTTCTATGCCACGGCCATTGCCAAGACCTTCTTTCCCACCGACAGCGCCTTCGCGTCCCTGATGCTTTCCTTGGCCACGTTTGGCGCCGGCTTCCTGATGCGCCCGCTAGGGGCGATTTTTCTCGGCGCCTACATCGACCGACATGGCCGGCGCCAGGGCCTGATCATCACGCTGGCTATGATGGCGGCCGGCACCGTGCTGATTGCCTGCGTGCCGGGCTACGCCACCCTTGGGGTTGCCGCGCCGCTGATCGTGCTGTTCGGCCGTTTGCTGCAAGGCTTCTCGGCTGGCGTCGAATTAGGCGGTGTGTCGGTGTACCTGGCGGAAATCGCCACACCGGGCCGCAAGGGCTTTTTCGTCAGTTGGCAGTCCGCCAGCCAGCAAGCGGCGGTGGTATTCGCCGGCCTGCTCGGTGTCGGTCTCAACCATTGGCTGAGCCCGGAACAGATGGGCGACTGGGGCTGGCGCGTGCCGTTCCTGATCGGCTGCATGATCGTCCCGGTGATTTTTGTCATCCGCCGCTCGCTGGAGGAAACCCCGGAGTTCCAGGCGCGCAAACATCGCCCTACCCTGCAGGAAATCATCCGTTCGATCGGTCAGAACTTTGGCATCGTCATCGCTGGCATGGCGCTGGTGGTCATGACAACGGTGTCGTTCTACCTGATCACGGCCTACACACCGACCTTCGGCAAGGCGGAATTGCACCTGTCGGACTTCGATGCGTTGCTGGTGACCGTGTGTATCGGCCTGTCGAACTTCTTCTGGTTGCCGGTGATGGGCGCGGTGTCTGACAAGGTTGGACGTAAACCCCTACTGCTGGCGGCGACGATTCTGGCGATCCTGACCGCTTACCCGGCACTGTCCTGGCTGGTGGCGAACCCGAGCTTCAGCCATTTGTTGATCGTCGAATTGTGGCTGTCGTTCCTGTACGGCTCGTACAACGGGGCAATGGTGGTGGCACTCACCGAAATCATGCCGGTAGAAGTTCGTACGACTGGCTTCTCGCTGGCCTACAGCCTGGCGACCGCCACCTTTGGTGGCTTTACCCCGGCGGCCTGCACTTATCTGATTCATGTGCTGGACAACAAGGCGGCGCCGGGGATCTGGCTCAGTGGCGCAGCCGTATTGGGCCTGATCGCCACGCTGGTGCTGTTCCGTGGCAACAGGCACGAACTGCGCACGGCCCAAGCCGCCATCCCCCGCTAAGGCAAATCGCGCGCAAACAAAAACGCCCCGACCAGAGCCGGGGCGTTTTCAATTGCAGCTAAGGCTTAGCGCGGGAACGCTGGCGGGTTTACACCGGCCATGTCTTCCATCACGCGAACCACCTGGCAGCTGTAGCCGAACTCGTTGTCGTACCAGACGTACAGAACAACGCGGTTGTCCTGAACGATGGTCGCTTCAGCATCGACCACACCGGCGTGACGCGAGCCCACGAAGTCGGTCGAAACCACTTCCTGCGAGTTGACGAAGTCGATTTGCTTGTGCAGATCGGAGTGCAGCGCCATGTAGCGCAGGTACTCGTTCATCTCTTCACGGGAGGCGGCTTTCTCAAGGTTCAGGTTGAGAATGGCCATGGACACGTTCGGCGTCGGAACGCGGATCGCGTTACCGGTCAGCTTGCCGGCCAGCTCAGGCAGGGCCTTGGCAGCAGCGGTGGCAGCACCGGTCTCGGTGATGACCATGTTCAGCGCGGCGCTACGGCCACGGCGATCGCCCTTGTGGAAGTTGTCGATCAGGTTCTGGTCGTTGGTGTACGAGTGAACGGTTTCAACGTGACCGTTGATGATGCCGAACTTGTCATTCACGGCTTTCAGCACCGGCACGATGGCGTTGGTGGTGCAGGAAGCGGCAGACACGATCTTGTCGTCAGCCGTGATTTCGTTGTGGTTGATACCGTGAACGATGTTCTTCAGCTTGCCCTTGCCAGGCGCGGTCAGAACAACGCGGTCGATACCCGGGCACGCCAGGTGCTGACCCAGACCATCGGCATCACGCCATACGCCGGTGTTGTCCACCAGCAGCGCATCTTTGATGCCGTACTGGGTGTAATCCACTTCGGTAGGGTTCTTCGCGTAGATAACCTGGATCAGGTTGCCGTTGGCGGTGATGGTGTTGTTTTCTTCGTCGATGGTGATGGTGCCGTTGAACGAACCATGTACCGAATCGCGACGCAGCAGGCTGGCGCGTTTGGTCAGGTCGTTTTCGGCGCCCTTGCGCACCACGATGGCACGCAGACGCAGGCCGTCGCCGCCACCGGTTTTCTCGATCAGGATGCGCGCCAGCAGACGGCCGATACGACCGAAGCCGTAGAGCACAACGTCGGTGCCTTTGCGGGCCGAAGCGTTTTGCTGGCCAACCACGTCAGCCATTTCTTCACGCACGAACTGCTCGGCGGTGCGGCCGTTGCCTTCGTTGCGGAATTTGTACGCCAGCTTGCCCAGATCTACCGAGGCCGCGCCGAGCTTGAGCTCGCTCATGGCCTTGAGCAGTGGGAATGTTTCGTGGACGGAGAGTTCGCTGTCGTCGGCAGAACGGTGGCGAGCAAAGCGGTGAGCTTTGAGAATCGCGATGACAGACTGGTTGATCAGGCTGCGGCCATAGATCGAGCTCACCACGTTGTTGTTGCGGTAGAGCTGACCGATAAGCGGAATCATCGCTTCTGCGAGTGCTTCACGGTCGATCCATTCACCAAGACACTGGTCGGGCTTCTGAGTCACGGTAACCTTCCACATGTAGGGGCAGAAAAAAGGGGCTACATTATGCCGCCGAGAACCTCTTGTAGCAATGCGCGCCTGTCGCGCAATCGGTAACAAAAAACCGTTAAAAAAAATAACGCCCTCCGCCAGCCCAGTAAATACGGGGCTTCCAGCGCAGTCAGTTTTTCGACGACTGTTAGACGATGTCTGTAACCCTCCGTAACACCACCGACTTTTGGCACTACATAACCGTAAAAAAAGCGCTGGTTTTTATGGTTACCACTACATTTTTCCCAAACGGTGCAGATAGACGCATCCTGCAACTGACAGGCGGCACCGGACGCCGCTACAATTACCGACTTTGTCGCAACGACTGGAGCTCAACCTTCCGTGCCTGTTCTGCGTCTACCGCTTCTCCCTGCTGCGGCAGGTAAACAGCACTGGGGCAACCTCCCCGGTGCCGCCCTGAGCCTGGCGATTGCCGAGGCTGCCAGCGCTGCCAAGCGCTTCACGCTGCTTTTGACCGCCGACAGCCAGAGTGCCGAACGGCTGGAGCAGGAGCTGAGTTTCTTCGCCCCGGATTTGCCGGTGCTGCATTTCCCCGACTGGGAAACCCTGCCCTACGATCTGTTTTCGCCGCACCAGGACATCATTTCCCAGCGTATTGCCAGCCTTTATAGGCTGCCGGAGCTGGAACATGGCGTGCTGGTGGTGCCGATCACCACCGCCCTGCACCGTCTGGCGCCGACCAAATTCCTGCTCGGCAGCAGCCTGGTGCTGGATGTCGGGCAGAAACTCGATGTCGAGCAGATGCGCTCACGGCTCGAAGCCAGTGGCTATCGCTACGTCGACACGGTCTACGAGCACGGCGAGTTCACCGTACGTGGGGCACTGATCGACCTGTTCCCGATGGGCAGCAAACTGCCTTATCGCATCGATCTGTTCGACGACGAAATCGAAACCCTGCGCACCTTCGATCCGGAAAATCAGCGCTCCATCGACAAAGTCGATTCGGTCAAGCTGCTGCCGGCCAAGGAATTCCCGCTGCAGAAAGACGCGGTCACTCGCTTCAAGGCGCGTTTTCGCGAGCGCTTCGACGTCGACTTCCGTCGCTGCCCGATCTTCCAGGACCTGAGCAGCGGCATCACGCCGGCCGGTATCGAGTACTACCTGCCGCTCTTCTTTGAAGAAACCTCGACCCTGTTCGATTACCTGCCGCAGGACACTCAAGTGTTCTCGCTGCCGGGCATCGAGCAGGCGGCGGAAAACTTCTGGAACGATGTGCGCAACCGTTATGAAGAGCGCCGCGTCGATCCATCCCGTCCTTTATTGCCGCCGGCCGAACTGTTCCTGCCGGTGGAAGACTGCTTCGCCCGCCTGAAGAACTGGCCGCGCGTGGTCGCCAGCCAGCAGGACGTGGAAACTGGCGTCGGCCGCGAGCGCTTCCCGGCGCAGGCATTGCCGAATCTGGCGATCGAAGCCAAGGCTACCCAGCCGTTAGCCGCACTTTCGGCATTCCTCGACGAGTTCCCGGGACGCGTGCTGTTCACTGCCGAATCCGCGGGCCGTCGCGAAGTGCTGCTGGAGTTGCTGGATCGCCTGAAGCTGCGACCGAAAACCGTCGACAGCTGGCCGGACTTCGTCGCGAGCAAGGATCGCCTGGCGATCACCATTGCCCCGCTCGACGAAGGCCTGATGCTGGACGACCCGGCGCTGGCACTGGTTGCGGAAAGTCCGCTGTTCGGCCAGCGCGTGATGCAGCGTCGCCGCCGCGAAAAACGCGCCGACGCCAACAACGATGCAGTGATCAAGAACCTCACCGAGCTGCGCGAAGGCGCGCCGGTGGTGCACATCGACCACGGCGTCGGTCGTTATCTCGGCCTGACGATTCTGGAAATCGACAATCAGGCCGCCGAATTCCTGACCCTCGAATACGCCGAGAACGCCAAGCTCTACGTGCCGGTGGCCAACCTGCATTTGATCGCCCGTTACACCGGCAGCGACGACGCACTGGCCCCGCTGCACCGCCTCGGCTCCGAGACCTGGCAGAAAGCCAAGCGCAAGGCCGCCGAGCAAGTGCGCGACGTGGCTGCCGAACTGCTCGACATCTACGCCCGCCGCGCCGCCCGCGAAGGTTATGCGTTCGCCGACCCGAAGGCCGATTACGCGACCTTCAGCGCCGGTTTCCCGTTCGAAGAAACCCCGGATCAGCAATCCACCATCGAGGCCGTGCGCGAGGACATGCTTTCGCCGAAACCGATGGATCGACTGGTCTGCGGCGATGTGGGTTTCGGCAAGACCGAAGTCGCCATGCGCGCCGCGTTCATCGCCGTGCACGGCGGCAAGCAAGTGGCGATCCTGGTGCCGACCACCCTGCTCGCCCAGCAGCATTACAACAGCTTCCGCGACCGCTTCGCCGACTGGCCGGTGACCGTGGAAGTGATGAGCCGTTTCAAGTCGGCCAAGGAAGTGAACGCTGCGGTGGCCGAACTGGCCGAGGGCAACATCGACATCGTCATCGGCACCCACAAGTTGCTGCAGGACGACGTCAAGATCAAAAACCTCGGGCTGGTGATCATCGACGAAGAGCACCGTTTCGGTGTCCGTCAGAAGGAACAGCTCAAGGCTCTGCGCAGCGAGGTCGACATTCTTACGCTGACCGCCACGCCGATTCCGCGCACGCTGAACATGGCGGTGTCGGGCATGCGCGACCTGTCGATCATCGCCACGCCGCCGGCGCGACGCCTGTCGGTGCGCACCTTCGTCATGGAGCAGAACAAGAGCACGGTCAAAGAGGCCTTGCTGCGTGAGCTGCTGCGCGGTGGACAGGTTTACTACCTGCACAACGACGTGAAGACCATCGAGAAGTGCGCCGCCGAACTGGCCGAACTGGTGCCGGAAGCGCGGATCGGCATCGGCCACGGGCAGATGCGCGAACGCGAACTCGAACAGGTGATGAGCGACTTCTACCACAAGCGCTTCAACGTGCTGATCGCCTCGACCATCATCGAGACCGGCATCGACGTGCCGAGCGCCAACACCATCATCATCGAGCGTGCCGACAAGTTCGGCCTGGCGCAGTTGCACCAGTTGCGCGGTCGCGTTGGTCGTAGTCACCACCAGGCTTACGCCTACTTGCTGACCCCGCCACGCCAGCAAATCACCGGCGATGCGGAAAAACGCCTGGAGGCGATTGCCAATACTCAGGATCTGGGTGCGGGCTTCGTGCTGGCCACCAACGACCTGGAAATCCGTGGAGCCGGCGAACTGCTGGGCGACGGTCAGAGCGGGCAGATTCAGGCTGTCGGCTTCACGCTGTACATGGAAATGCTGGAGCGCGCGGTGAAGTCGATCCGCAAGGGTGAACAGCCGAACCTCGACCAACCGCTCGGCGGTGGCCCGGAAGTCAACCTACGGGTGCCGGCGCTGATTCCGGAAGATTACCTGCCGGACGTGCACGCCCGCCTGATCCTGTACAAGCGCATCGCTTCGGCCACCGATGAAGAAGGCCTGAAAGACCTGCAAGTGGAGATGATCGACCGTTTTGGTCTGCTGCCAGAGCCGACCAAGAATCTGGTACGCATCACGGCGCTGAAATTGCAGGCCGAACAGTTGGGCATCAAGAAAGTCGATGGCGGCCCGCAAGGCGGACGCATCGAGTTCGCGGCGCAGACGCCGGTCGACCCGATGACCCTGATCAAACTGATCCAGAGTCAGCCAAAACGCTACAAATTCGAAGGCGCCACGATGTTCAAGTTCCAGGTGCCGATGGAGCGCCCGGAAGAGCGCTTTAATACTGTGGAGGCGCTGTTCGAGCGCCTCATCCCGAAAACTGCTTGAAGGACGCCGCATGCGCCTGTTTCGCTCATTGACCTTGCTACTGACTCTGGTAGCACCGACGGCGTTTGCCGATGACCTGTATCAGGTCGAAATGATTCTGGTGCGCCAGAACGCCGTCCCGGCGATTGTCAGCCGCGCGGCACCGGAAGACTGGGCGGCGGGCGCCCAGCGGCTGGGCGATGACAGTAAACGCACGCCGGCGCTGAACGACGTTGTGACCAAACTCACCGCCAGCGGCGAGTACAGCGTGCTGATGCACAAAGCCTGGCAGCAGACGCTGGGCGAAACGCCTGCCAAAGTGGCGGTCAGCGAAGGTCAGGAGCAGTTCGGCCAGTTCCCGATCGAAGGCACGATTGAAATGAAGCTCGGGCGCTTCACCGATGTGAACGCCGATTTCTGGGTCAACCAGATCGACGCCAACGGCATGGTCACCGCCAGCGAGCGTCTGAAACAGGACAGCCATACCAAAAATGGCCAACTCAACTACCTCGATAACGGCCACCTGGCCCTGCTGATCAAGATCACTTCACTGACGGCGCCCGCGCCTCGGGAAGCGCCTGAAGCCATTCCGGACTGACTGAAGTCCTTATGTCCCCGCCTCTGAGTAAACCGCTGGCCTCCTCCTGGGTCAGTCGGTTCAAGGAACAAAGCCTGGAGCGTGGCCGCCGCTATGCCCTGGAAAACCGGGTGCGATTCGTGCAGGTCGGCGACGCGACCATTACCGCCAGCTGCGAAGGTTCTGGCGGTAATGTGTACCGTCAGACGATTCATCTGCGCGAGTCGGTCAAAGGCACGCTGCTGATGGTCGACGCCACCTGCACCTGCCCGGTACACAGCAACTGCAAACATTGCGCGGCGGTGTTGCTGCAAGTGCAGGAAACCCTCGAATACCCCGCCGCCGCCAAAGACGCCGAACTGCTGGAAAAACTCCAGGCCGTACTGGAAAACCGCAGCCCGAAAGCGCCGCCGCAAGTGCTGGTGGACAACGTGCAACCGGTGCCGCGTCTGTGGCTGGCCAGCGTCGAGTTCAGCGCATTCGAACCGCGTAACGGCAAAATGCAGCGTTATATCCAGCATCGCGCGGCGCTGTCCTTCAGTTACCTCGACGAATACGTCAGCGGCCAGAAGAACAGCGACATTCTGATTCGCCAGGAAGCGCAGACCCTGCGGGTCAAGCGCCATCCGGACGTCGAGCAAAGCTACCGCGAGCAGTTGCGAATTCTCGGTTTCCGCATCGCCACCCGGCAGAGCAAAGCCCTGCCGGAAAGCGCCGGAGAACTCTACGAGATGGTCAACGACAGCGCCTGGCTGACGTTCACCCTCAACGATCTGCCGAAGCTGCGCACTCAGGGCTGGGAGCTGCTGGTCGATGATGAGTTCGGTTTCGACCTGACTGCCGTGGACGACTGGTACGCCACCGTCGAGCAGACGCCGGAACGCGACTGGTTCGATCTGGAGCTGGGGATCATCGTCAACGGTGAGCGCCTGAGCCTGCTGCCGATCCTGCTCAACCTGATGCGTTCGCACACGGAAATCCTCAACCCGGAACGTCTCGCCCGCCGTCGCGATGATGAACTGATTCTGGTGAACATCCCGCAACGCAACAGCGAGCACGGGCCATTGCAAGTCGCCCTGCCCCTCGGCCGGCTGAAGCCGGTGCTGGCGACCCTTGGCGAGTTTTATATGCAGGAGCCGGGCGAAACCACCCTGCGCCTGAGCAAGGCCGACGCCACGCGCCTGAATTCGCTGGAAGGCATTCCCCTGCTCTGGGAGGGTGGCGAGCAGATTCGCAGCTTCGCCCAGCGCTTGCGCGACATCCGCGATTACAGCGCCAAAGCACCGAAGGGGCTGAATGCGACGCTGCGTCCTTATCAGCTCGAAGGCTTGAGCTGGATGCAGTCGCTGCGGCAACTTGAGGTCGGCGGGATTCTCGCGGACGACATGGGCTTGGGCAAAACCCTACAGACATTGGCGCACATTCTCAGCGAGAAGAACGCCGGACGCCTGGATCGCCCGAGCATGGTGGTAATGCCTACCAGCCTGATTCCCAACTGGCTCGACGAAGCGGCGCACTTCACGCCACAGCTCAAGGTTGTCGCGCTGTACGGCGCCAGTCGTAAAAAGCACTTCGAGCATCTGGCCGATTACGATCTGATCCTCACCACTTATGCGCTGCTGCCCAAGGATGTCGAACGTCTGGCCCAGCAGCCGCTGCACGTGCTGGTGCTGGATGAGGCGCAGTACATCAAGAACCCGAACAGCAAAGCCGCCCAGGCTGCCCGTGAACTCAATGCGCGTCAGCGCCTATGTCTGAGCGGGACGCCGCTGGAAAACCATCTGGGTGAACTGTGGTCACTGTTTCACTTCTTGCTGCCCGGCTGGCTCGGCGACGTCAAAAGCTTCAACGCCGATTACCGCGTGCCGATTGAAAAACGCGCCAGCGATGTCAGACTTCAGCACCTCAACGGTCGGATCAAACCGTTCCTGCTGCGCCGCACCAAGGAGCAGGTTGCGACCGAGCTGCCGCCGAAAACCGAAATCATTCATTGGGTCGAGCTCAACGAAGCGCAGCGCGACGTGTACGAAACCATGCGCCTGGCCATGGATAAAAAGGTTCGCGACGAAATCACCCGTAAAGGCGTGGCGCGCAGTCAGATCATCATTCTCGAGGCGCTGCTCAAGCTGCGTCAGGTCTGTTGCGATTTGCGCCTGGTCAATGACGCCACCCTGCCCGCTCGCGGCAGCACATCAGGCAAGCTCGACAGCCTGATGGAAATGCTCGAGGAGTTGTTTGAGGAAGGCCGGCGGATTCTGCTGTTCTCGCAGTTCACTTCGATGCTGTCACTGATCGAGGATGAACTGAAAAAACGCAACGTCGCCTATGCGCTGTTGACGGGACAGACCCGTGATCGGCGCACACCGGTGAAGGAATTCCAGAGCGGCAAGCGTCAGATCTTTCTCATCAGCCTGAAGGCCGGCGGTGTGGGCCTGAACCTGACGGAAGCGGACACGGTGATTCACTACGATCCGTGGTGGAACCCGGCGACCGAGAATCAGGCAACCGACCGCGCGTATCGCATTGGCCAGGAGAAGCCGGTATTCGTCTACAAGATGATTGCCCGGGGCACGGTCGAGGAGAAGATTCAGCACTTGCAGCGGGAAAAATCCGACCTGGCGGCCGGCGTGCTGGATGGGCGCAAGGCCGGGGACTGGAAGCTGCAGAGTGATGATATCGAGGCGCTGTTTGCGCCGTTGCCGGACAAGTTTGAAAAGCGCTGAGATCTTCGTCGGCTATCAGATCGATTCGCGGGCAAGCCCGCTCCCACAGGTTTAGCGTGACCTCTGTGGGAGCGGGCTTGCCCGCGAAAAGGCTCGACTCGGTTTCGAGCCAGACTCAGCCCTTGAGTACGCGCGCCAACGTCGACTTCACCTTGCCCATGCCATCGTGCAACGCCTGCTCGATCTCGGCCATGGTGATCACTTCAGTGGTCTTGCCCGCAGCCGGGTTCACCACCAGCGACAGACACGCGTAATCCAGATCCAGCTCGCGAGCCAGCGCCGCTTCCGGCATGCCGGTCATGCCGACGATGTCGCAGCCGTCACGCTCCAGTCGCACGATCTCGGCCACGGTTTCCAGACGCGGGCCCTGGGTGCAGGCATAAACGCCTTGATCGCTGTACTCGCACCCTTCCGCAGCCAACGCAGCAATCAATTGCTGACGCAGCGGTTCGCTGTAGGGAAAGCTGAAGTCGATGTGTGTGACATGTTCCAGATCATCGGCGAAATAGGTGTGCTCGCGACCGCTGGTGTAGTCCACGATCTGATGCGGCACGCAGAAATGTCCGGTGCCCATTGCAGGATGAATCCCGCCCACGGCGTTGACCGCGATGATCGCTTCGGCCCCGGCCTGCTTCAACGCCCACAGGTTGGCGCGATAGTTGACCTTGTGCGGCGGGAAGCGATGCGGGTGACCGTGACGAGCGAGGAACAGCACTTCCTTGCCGGCGTATTCGCCAATCTGGACTTCGGCCGATGGCGCCCCGTAAGGCGTATCCACCGCCAGCGACTGGCGAATGCTCAGGCCCTCCAGCTGGGTCAGACCGGTGCCGCCGATGATTGCGTAAACCGTCATAGCGAAAAAATCCTTAATCGATCAGTTGAGCGTCTTTGAGCGCGCCGACAGCGGTCAGCCAGCGCGGATCCTGACGGTATTCGGTATTGGCGAATGCCTGACCGCGCATGCGTGCGATGCGCGGCGACGGCTTGACCTTCATGCGCTGCGCGGCACTCAGGGCCAGCTCGGCAGCTGCGCGGTCGTTGCACACCAGGCCCATGTCGCAACCGGCACTCAGTGCCGCTTCGATACGGCTGGCGGCGTCGCCGACCACGTGGGCGCCGGCCATCGACAGGTCATCGCTGAAGATCACGCCGTCGAACTGCAACTCGCCACGCAGAATGTCCTGCAGCCAGCGCCGGGAGAAACCGGCAGGTTGTGTGTCGACTTGCGGATAAATCACGTGAGCCGGCATGACCGCGGCCAGTTGCTTGCTGAGTCTGGCGAACGGCACCAGGTCGTTGGCGCGGATCTCTTCGAGGCTGCGCTCGTCGTTGGGGATCGCGACGTGGGAGTCGGCTTCCGCCCAGCCATGGCCGGGGAAATGCTTGCCGGTGGCGGCCATGCCCGCGCTGCTCATGCCTTTGATGAAAGCGCCTGCGAGCAGTGCGGCGCGCTCCGGATTGCCTTCGAAAGAACGGGTGCCGACCACGGCGCTGCGCTGGTAATCCAGATCCAGCACCGGCGCGAAGCTCAGGTCGAGTCCGACCGCCAGCACTTCGGTGGCCATAATCCAGCCGCACTGCTCGGCCAGATACTCGGCGTTCGGGTTATCAGCGATGGCGCGCATGGCTGGCAAACGGACGAAGCCCTGACGCAGACGCTGGACGCGACCGCCCTCCTGGTCCACCGCCAGCAGCAAGTCCGGACGAATGGCACGGATCGCCGCGCTCAGCTCGCGCACCTGGCGCGGATGCTCGATGTTGCGGGCGAAGATGATCAGGCCGCCCACTTCGGGCTGGCGCAACAATTGGCGATCTTCGGCCGTCAGCCAGGTACCGGCGACGTCCACCATCAACGAGCCTTGCAGGCCAGCAGTCATAGAAATTCCTTGAAAACGAAAAACCCGTCGCCCACGAAATCACCACCAGGGACATTGCCCGGCGGGTCGGTGATTTCAATGAGAAACGGGTTCAGGACGAGAGTCGACATGGGCGGCTAGCTTAGCGGATGTCAGCTGCCGCGCCCACCCATGGAGGGTTAAACCTTGGCAGGTGCCGGCGCGGATTTGCTCCGTGGCCGCAACTGCGCGGTGGCCATTGCCGTGTCGGTGACGCCGGTTTCGGCACGCATGCCGGCTGCCAGGAACGGCACCATCAGACGCATCACCTGCTCGATGGAGGTGTTGACGCCGAAATCGGTCTCGGCAATCGCACGCAAGGCCTTGATCCCGGACATGCTGAACGCCGCAGCGCCGAGCATGAAGTGCACGCGCCAGAACAGTTCGATCGGAGGAATACGCGGGGCAGCTTCGTTAACCAAGAGCATGTAGCGGCGGAATACCTTGCCGTACATGTCTTCCAGATAACGGCGCAAGTGGCCCTGGCTCTGACTGAAGGCCAGACCGAGCAAACGCATGAAGATCGACAGATCGTTGCCGCTGCGTGGCTGTACCACCAGCGCTTGCTCGACGAGGATTTCCAGCAACTCTTCGAGCGAAGGCTTGTTCTCTGGTTTGGCCTGACGGCGCTCCAGCTCTTTGTCGAGGCTGATGCAGAACGGACCGAGAAAGCGCGAGAAAACCGCCTGGATCAGCGCCTTCTTCGAGCCGAAGTGATAGTTCACCGCAGCGAGGTTGACCCCTGCCTTGCTGGTGATCAGACGCAATGAGGTTTCAGCAAAACCTTTTTCCGCGAACAGCTGTTCTGCAGCATCAAGAATGCGTTCAACGGTTTCCGACTGGGCCATGGCTACTCCGCCTGACAAACACTTGTTTGAAACATACGTTTCAGTCTGTGCCTTGTCAAGCCTGCCGGTTCGTTTTGGGAATGGTCAGTCAGATATTTAACCACAACAAGGACGCCACATTAATCAGGGTCGTCACTGACCGTCCGGCGGCATGGCAAAAACGATCATTGCCAAGACCGCTTCACTGTATATAATCCCAGTCACTGTATAAAAAGACAGAGCGATCAATATGCTTAAGCTGACGCCACGCCAAGCCGAGATTCTGGCCTTTATCAAACGCTGCCTCGAAGACAACGGCTACCCGCCGACCCGTGCGGAAATCGCTCAGGAACTGGGTTTCAAGTCGCCCAACGCGGCCGAAGAGCACCTCAAGGCGCTCGCTCGCAAAGGCGCAATCGAAATGACTCCGGGCGCCTCTCGCGGCATTCGAATTCCAGGTTTCGAAGCCAAGGTCGACGAGTCCACGCTGCCGATCATCGGTCGAGTGGCTGCCGGCGCGCCGATTCTCGCTCAGCAACACATCGAAGAGTCCTGCAACATCAACCCGGCCTTCTTTCATCCGCGCGCCGATTATCTGTTGCGCGTTCATGGCATGAGCATGAAGGACATCGGCATTTTCGATGGTGACCTGCTGGCGGTTCACACCACCCGCGAGGCACGCAACGGTCAGATCGTGGTTGCGCGGATCGGCGATGAAGTCACCGTCAAACGCTTCAAGCGTGACGGCAGTAAAGTCTGGCTGATTGCCGAAAACCCCGAGTTCGCCCCTATCGAAGTCAACCTGAAAGACCAGGAGCTGGTTATCGAAGGCTTGAGTGTCGGCGTCATCCGCCGCTAAAGGAGGCTTTATGCAGTTCCCACACGCACCTCAGCAAACACAACTGCCGTTGTTCGAAGCGTTTCTGGCGCAACCGCTCGCCCCCATCCTCAAGGATGTCGTCGAGCGTCCGTGGAATAACGAACCCGAAGCGTTCAGTGAGCTGTCACTGCGCGGTGCGGCCGGGAACTGTCTGAACCTGCTGGCACCGATTCTTCGCGAATTGAGCGAGGATCAGGACGCACGCTGGCTGACCCTGATTGCACCGCCTGCCAGCCTGACCCAGACCTGGTTGCGGGACGCTGGATTGAATCGCGAACGGATCCTGCTGTTACAACCGCGCGGCGCCCAAAGCGCTCAGCAATTGGCCTGCGAAGCATTACGCCTGGGGCGCAGCCACACGGTCGTCACGTGGCTGAATCCACTGAGCGCAGGGTCACGGCAACAGTTGATCAGCGCCGCCCGCACCGGGGACGCTCAAAGCCTGAACATTCGTTTGGGATGATTCAGCAACAATGCGCGCCACGTAAAGCGCAGGGCTTCTCCAGGGATAGAGAAGCCGATCTGGAGCAGTAACTGGGAGACAGCGGATCAATGAAGAACCCGCGGCCCCTCATCCTTATCGAATTCTCCCTCAACCATACGCCCCGCCATTTGCACGCCGACACTCAACATCGCTTTGGCAATTTCAACGTGCTGGCCCTGCAGAAACGCCTTGGCATCCTCGGAGAAATCCAGAGTCACCAGAGAACCCTCGTCCTCGGCCCTGCGCAGTTCGATTCGGCCGTCTGGTAGCTCGACAATTTCTAGAAAGGACGTTGGCATATAGGTCTGATCTCCACGAAAGGCAGGGATTATATAGACATCATTCAGGCTTCGCTCGGGATCTTGACCAGCAGCACGCCTCTCGTCGCCGCCAGTACACAGCTCCTCAGCACTCGTTCAAGCCTTCACGGAAACGGATAGCCAGCCCCTTGAGGTTCTGCCGCCAGCTCTCGAGCTCTTCACGGCTCAACTCTTCAACCACCTCTTCTTCATCCAGATTCACTGCCTGAATCAATGGCTGCGTCACATCGCCCTTCGGCTTATGTGGAACGCGTGGCGGCTGAAACAGCGCCGAGTGCGCGGCCAGCAATTTAGCCAGCCAGGTCTCCGGATTGCCCGCCAGCTCAATCATCTCCGCCAGCTCAGGAATGGCAATCGATTCCAGCACTTCGCGGGTCAGCAAGGTTTCCGCTTGCGACGCATTGGCTTGCGGCAGACGATAGAAGCCGGCGATTTCATGACACAGCCCCAACAACGCACCGTAGAGATGAAACAGTGCGGATTCGCGCCCGGCCTGAATCAGCGCCAGCGAGTTCATCGCCCGCCCCTCTTCGGCCCTGGCCAGCGCTTCCAGCGACAAACCCGCGAAATAGATCTTCTGATTGGTACGGGTATAGAGTTCGTGGGCCATGTCGGCACTCTCCACAACGAAATAATTGCTTCACACAGGCCGGACAGTGTCATGGATCAGCCGATGCGATCGCAAGCTTTAAACAAAAAGGCCACATGAAAACCCGAAGGTTGTCATGCGGCCTTTTGTCGTGTTGGGCCGATAACATCAGCCCATCGCAAGGTCGGAGTCAGCTCAAGCCTTGGCTTTCGCCGGACGCTTGTCCTCGACCGTCCACTTGCCACCGTCGAAGAACGCTTTCCAGCCAGTCGGTTTGCCGTCGACTTCGGTCTGAACGTATTGCTCCTTGGTCTTGCGGCTGTAGCGGATCACGGCTGGCAAGCCATCCGGATCCTTCTGCGGCGCTTCGCACAGGAAATGATACTTCGGATCGATTTCGTCCTTGTGCGGCAGAATCTCGATCACCAGCGGAGCACGGGTCTCGCGGTTTTTCGGGAACTGACTGGCCGCCAGAAACAGGCCGGACGCACCGTCACGCAGGATGTAGGTGTCGTTGACCTTTTCGCATTTCAGCTCCGGCATCTTCACCGGATCCATCTTCGGCGGCGCCGCATCGCCGCTCTTCAGCAGCTTGCGGGTGTTCTTGCACGTCGGGTTGGTGCAACCGAAGAATTTGCCGAAACGGCCGGTCTTGAGCTGCATCTCGCTGCCGCACTTGTCGCATTCCAGGCTCGGACCTTCGTAGCCCTTGATGCGATAGCTGCCTTCTTCGATTTCGTAGCCGGCGCAATCCGGATTGTTACCGCAGATGTGCAGCTTGCGCTTCTCGTCGAGCAGGTAGGCGTCCATCGCCGTGCTGCAGATCGGGCAGCGATGCTTGCCGCGCAGTACCAGGGATTCCGACTCGCCCTCGTCGTCCGCCGCGATTTCATCGCCCGGCACCAGGTTGACGGTGGCCTTGCAGCGTTCTTTCGGCGGCAGGCTGTAGCCCGAGCAGCCGAGGAACACGCCAGTCGAGGCAGTACGAATCTGCATTGGACGGCCGCAGGTGGTGCAAGGAATATCGGTCATTACCGGCTGGTTGGCACGCATGCCGGCTTCCGGATTCTCCGCCACTTCGAGTTTTTTCTTGAAGTCGCCGTAGAACTCGTCCAGCACGTTTTTCCAGTCGCGTTCGCCCTGGGCCACGTCATCGAGGTTCTCTTCCATGCCGGCGGTGAAGCCGTAGTCCATGAGGTTCGAGAAGCTTTCCGACAGACGTTCGGTAACGATGTCGCCCATCTTTTCCGAATAGAAACGACGGTTGTGCAGGGTCACGTAGCCGCGATCCTGAATGGTCGAGATGATCGCCGCATAGGTCGAAGGACGGCCGATGCCGCGCTTTTCCATTTCCTTCACCAGGCTGGCTTCCGAATAACGGGCCGGTGGCTTGGTGAAGTGCTGGGACGGATCAAGCTTGATCAGCTTCATCGCGTCGCCCTGCGCCATGTCCGGCAGAACGTCGTCATCGCCAGGCTTGGTGATTTGCGGCAGCACGCGGGTGTAACCGTCGAACTTCAGGATGCGGCCCTTGGCGCGCAGCTCGAAGTCACCGGCAGCGACGCTGACGGTGGTCGACAGGTATTGCGCCGGCAGCATCTGGCAAGCCAGGAACTGGCGCCAGATCAGCTCGTAGAGGCGCTCAGCGTCACGCTCCATGCCGGCCAGCTTGCTTGGCGTGGTGTTGGCGTCGGAAGGACGAATCGCTTCGTGAGCCTCTTGTGCGCCTTCCTTGCTGCTGTAGACGTTTGGCGACTCCGGCAGGTACTTCTTGCCGAATTCGGTTTCGATGTAATCGCGCGCCATCGCCACGGCATCCGCCGAGAGGTTGGTCGAGTCGGTACGCATATAAGTGATGTAGCCGGCTTCGTACAGACGCTGGGCCATCATCATGGTTTTCTTCACACCGAAGCCCAGGCGGTTGCTCGCGGCCTGTTGCAGTGTGGAGGTGATGAACGGTGCCGACGGCTTGCTACTGGTCGGCTTGTCTTCACGTTTGACGATGCTGTAG
Organism: Pseudomonas sp. NFIX49; assembly: GCF_900115915.1. Taxonomy (NCBI): domain Bacteria; kingdom Pseudomonadati; phylum Pseudomonadota; class Gammaproteobacteria; order Pseudomonadales; family Pseudomonadaceae; genus Pseudomonas; species Pseudomonas sp. NFIX49. The sequence continues at coordinate 333,041 of NZ_FOYE01000008.1, forward strand.
CTGGAGGATTTGAGTTTCTCCAGCGCGGCCTTCGCCTGCGCTTCGTTCAGCGGCTTGAAGGCCTCGCCTTTTTCGCGAGCGACTTCGAAACGCACGGTCGAGCCTTTGGCGGTGCCGAGATCGGCGTGCACTTCCCAGTACTCTTCCGGGTTGAACGCACGAATCTCACGCTCACGCTCTACCACCAGTTTCACGGCAACCGATTGCACGCGACCGGCGGACAAGCCACGGGCGATCTTCGCCCACAACAGCGGCGAGACCATATAGCCGACGACGCGGTCGAGGAAGCGACGGGCCTGCTGCGCGTTCACTCGATCGATGTCGAGCTCGCCCGGCTCCGAGAAGGCTTCCTGAATCGCCTTCTTGGTGATTTCGTTGAACACCACGCGCTTGTAGCGGCTGTCGTCACCACCGATGGCTTCGCGCAGGTGCCAGGCAATGGCTTCCCCCTCGCGGTCCAAGTCGGTTGCGAGATAGATGGTGTCAGCATCCTTGGCGAGCCGGCGCAGCTCTTCGATGACCTTTTCCTTGCCCGGGAGGATCTCGTACTTGGCTTTCCAGCCGTGTTCAGGATCGACTCCCATCCGCGAGACCAGCTGCTTGCGCGCCTTCTCTTTCGGCGACAGCGCTGGCGCTTCGCCCGCAGCAGCTTTCCCGCGCTTGGCGGCTGGCTCCTTGCTGGCGCTAGCCGAACCGCTGGTGGGCAGGTCTCGGATATGGCCGATACTCGACTTCACCACGTATTGGTTGCCCAGATACTTGTTGATGGTCTTGGCCTTAGCCGGGGATTCCACAATGACCAGCGATTTGCCCATGGATCAGAAAATTCCTGAATTCTAGAAGTGAAAGGCGGTTGGCGCCTGACGCGGCACCGCTATATATAGTGGCTACAAGGTGAGGTCAAGCGCAGGGTTTTGCGCGCACTCGCCTTACGGCTTCGAAAAAAGGCTCGGTTCGGCTTGCACCAAAGCAAAGCGTGGGACCTGCTCGCCGTCAACCTCGACGGACTCCAGGAACATGCTCAAGGGACGTACCCAAAAGCCGTAATCGCCATACAGGGCTTGGTAAAAGACCACTTCTTCTTCGGTCTCGGAATGCCGCGCGACACTGAATACGCGGTACTGGGGACCTTTGTAATGTTGGTAGAGCCCAGGTTGTATCGGCATGCTTCGGCCCTCACTCAAATTTTTTCAAAATAAAAACAAAATAAATCCGCAAAAACAAAAACCGGGGCACTTGGCCCCGGCTTCCATCGACGAGACGCTTAAACGCGTTCGAAGACGGTGGAGATGCCTTGGCCGAGGCCAATGCACATGGTGGCCACCCCGAAGGTGCCGCCATTCTGCTTCATCACGTTCAGCAAAGTGCCGGAAATACGGGCACCGGAGCAACCGAACGGGTGACCCAGGGCGATCGCGCCGCCGTGCAGGTTAACCTTCTCATTCATCTTGTCGAGCACTTTCAGGTCTTTCAGCACTGGCAGGGCCTGTGCGGCGAACGCTTCGTTGAGCTCGAAGAAGTCGATATCGTTGATACCCAGGCCGGCACGCTTCAGTGCTTTCTGAGTAGCCGGTACCGGACCATAGCCCATGATGGCCGGGTCCACACCCGCTACCGCCATCGAGCGAATCACGGCCAGAGGCTGGATGCCCAGGTCCTGTGCACGCTGCGCCGACATCACGATCATGCACGAAGCACCATCGGTGATCTGCGACGAAGTACCGGCCGTCACGGTGCCGCCCTTTGGATTGAACGCCGGCTTCAAAGCCGCCAGACTTTCCAGGGTGGTTTCCGGACGAATGGTTTCGTCGTAGTCGAAGGTTTTCAGGAAACCGTTCTCGTCGTAACCCTGCATCGGGATGATTTCGTCCTTGAACTTGCCTTCCACAGTCGCCTTGTGGGCCAACTGGTGGGAACGCACGCCAAAGGCGTCCTGCTGTTCGCGAGTGATGCCGTGCATTTTGCCCAGCATTTCAGCGGTCAGGCCCATCATGCCCGAGGCTTTCGCCGCGTACAGGGACATGTGCGGGTTCGGATCGACACCGTGCATCATGCTTACGTGACCCATATGCTCGACGCCACCAACCACGAACACGTCACCGTTGCCGGTCATGATCGCTTGCGCAGCGGTGTGCAGCGCGCTCATCGACGAGCCGCACAGACGGCTGACAGTCTGGCCGGCCGAAGTGTGCGGGATCTGGGTCATCAGCGACGCCATACGCGCGATGTTCCAGCCTTGTTCCAGGGTCTGGTTCACACAGCCCCAGATCACGTCCTCGACTTCGGCAGGATCGACCCTGGTGTTGCGTTCCAGCAGTTTGCTGATCAGGTGCGCCGACATGTCTTCGGCGCGGGTGTTGCGGTGCATGCCGCCCTTGGAGCGGCCCATCGGAGTACGACCGAAGTCGACAATCACGACGTCTCTAGGATTCAAGCTCATAAGTTCACTCTCACTCTAGTTGGGGGCGCTTAACCGAAGAAGCTCTGGCCGTTCTTGGCCATTTCGCGCAGCTTCGCGGTCGGGTGGTACAGCGCGCCCAAATCAGCGTACTGGTCGGCCAGGGCAACGAACTCGGCAACACCGATCGAATCGATGTAGCGCAGCGCACCGCCACGGAATGGAGGGAAACCAATACCGTAGACCAGACCCATGTCGGCTTCGGCGGCGGTTTCGACGATGCCGTCTTCCAGGCAACGCACGGTTTCCAGGCACAGCGGGATCATCATCCAATTGATGATGTCTTCGTCAGTGACTTCGCGCTGCTCGTAGACGATCGGCTTGAGCACTTCCAGTACCGACGGATCGGCGACTTTCTTCTGCTTGCCTTTCTTGTCGGCTTCGTAGGCATAGAAGCCCTTACCGTTCTTTTGACCGAGACGCTTGGCTTCGTAAAGCACGTCGATGGCCGAACGACGATCGTCCTTCATGCGGTCAGGGAAGCCTTCAGCCATTACGTCACGACCGTGGTGACCGGTGTCGATACCGACCACGTCCATCAGGTACGCCGGGCCCATCGGCCAGCCGAATTTTTCCATGATCTTGTCGATACGGACGAAGTCCACGCCGGCGCTGACCAGCTTGGCGAAACCGCCGAAGTACGGGAACAGGACGCGGTTGACCAGGAAGCCCGGGCAGTCATTGACGACGATCGGGTTCTTGCCCATTTTCTTGGCGTAGGCAACGGTGGTGGCGATGGCCTGCTCGCTGGATTTCTCGCCACGGATTACTTCCACCAGCGGCATCATGTGCACCGGGTTGAAGAAGTGCATGCCGACGAAGTTTTCCGGACGCTTGAGGGCCTTGGCCAGCAGGCTGATGGAAATGGTCGAGGTGTTGGACGCGAGGATGGTGTCCTCTTTGACCTTGTCTTCGACTTCCGCCAGAACGGCTTGCTTGACCTTCGGGTTCTCGACCACGGCCTCAACGACCAGGTCGACGTGACCGAAATCGCCGTAGGACAGCGTAGGACGAATGCCGTTGAGCACTTCAGCCATCTTCGCGGCAGTCATGCGGCCTTTATCAACGCGACCGACCAGCAGCTTGGCGGCTTCCGCCAGACCTTGCTCGATGCCGTGCTCGTTGATGTCCTTCATCAGGATCGGCGTACCTTTGGAAGCCGACTGATAGGCGATACCGCCACCCATGATGCCGGCGCCCAGTACGGCAGCCTGCTTCACGTCCTTGGCTATTTCGTCGTAGGCCTTGGCCTTTTTCTTCAGTTCCTGATCGTTCAGGAACAGACCGATCAAGCTCTGCGCGGCAGAGGTCTTGGCCAGTTTCACGAAACCTGCAGCTTCGACTTCCAGCGCCTTGTCGCGACCGAAGTTCGCGGCTTTCTGGATGGTCTTGATCGCTTCGACCGGGGCCGGGTAGTTCGGACCGGCCTGGCCAGCCACGAAACCTTTGGCGGTTTCGAAAGCCATCATTTGTTCAATGGCGTTCAGCTTGAGCTTTTCCAGCTTCGGCTGGCGCTTGGCCTTGTAGTCGAACTCGCCGGAAATGGCGCGCTTGATCAGTTCAAGGGCAGCATCCTGCAGTTTTTCCGGGGCAACCACGGCATCGACGGCGCCGACTTTCAGCGCGTCTTCAGGACGGTTTTCCTTGCCGGCGGCAATCCACTCGATGGCGTTGTCGGCACCGATCAGACGCGGCAGACGCACGGTACCACCGAAGCCCGGGTAGATGCCCAGCTTGACTTCCGGCAGACCGATCTTGGCCTTGGTCGACATGACGCGGTAGTCCGCTGCCAGGCACATTTCCAGACCGCCACCCAGAGCAATGCCATTGATTGCGGCGACGGTCGGAACGTTGAGGTCTTCGAAATCGCTGAAGATCTTGTTGGCTTCGAGATTGCCAGCAACCAGCTCGGCATCCGGCAGCTTGAAGTTGTCGACAAATTCGGTGATGTCGGCGCCGACGATGAACACGTCCTTGCCACTGCTGACGATCACGCCCTTGATCGAAGCATCTGCCTTGATGGTGTCTACGGCCTGACGCAGTTCGTTCAGGGTAAGACGGTTGAACTTGTTGACGGACTCACCCTTGAGGTCGAATTTCAATTCGACGATGCCACTTTCAAGAGCTTTAACCGTGATGGCTTTACCTTCGTAAATCATCAACTGATCTCCACGATATGGAAGCTGAACAGTACACGTCGGACGCAGGCAAATGGCTCGGCAGGACGTTTTTTCGTCGATGCTGACACCCATCCACCCGGCACACCCGCCAACGCGATAGTCGGGATTCTGTAGGAGCAGTCTGCAATACAAACGCTCAATTCATACGCCCGTTTGATTTGGGTACGCCACCTTCACGGAATTTCCGACAATTGTCAATCGCCCAAAATACGGGTTGAAATGCGACTTTGCGGTCATTTCTGTAGGACGCAGCCCGGCCACACACGCTTGCATGTGAGGGCATTCATAAGATTAATAGTTAGAAAAGTCGCCCTAATTCACGGCACGCCTTGTTTAACAGGCTACGCTGGCTGGACTACGAAGGAAAACAGGCGCACGTTTGTTGACCGGATCACCCGATTCAACGCCAAAAAGACTTTCCGGCCTGCCTGGCCAACCCCGCCCGATGAATCATGTCGGGCTTTTTATTGCTCGTCTGCCGGACATTTCGCGCCGTTGCAGCGCGAAAATTCCGCGAGTCATGCCAGCGCCTTCAGCGTGGCATCAATGTCCAGCAAAACCGATGATTCACCCTTCTCGCCCCAATAGAGGGCGATCATCTGCTTGTCCGCCTCGACCTTGAAAACGTTGCCCGGCAATTTTTCGAAATGATTCAGCAACAGCGGATCTTCGCAGACTTCCTGCCACTGGTTGACCCAGATCCCCGGGGATTTCTGCCAGTACGTCCAGCACGCCGGCTGTTTGCCACGGCGTGGCCGATGGTATTGCGCACACGGGCTAGGCGGCTCCTGAGACATCCAGTGCGGCCACTCCTGAGGCGCAAGCTGCATGGCCAGCCCGATGCGCCGGGCCTCCGCGCGCAGGGCTATCCGGCCAGTCTGGGCACGGGACGGACGCAACCATGCCAGCGGACTCAACACCACCAGCAGGATTGACACCACCAGCCAGACCGTCATATCTCTACTCCCGAATCCTGATGAGCCCATTGCGTCACTTTGGAACCAATGCGCTTGAAACCAGCCATACTTACCAATATTGATCCCTCACGAGGAGCACCTCATGCCCTACCACCATATCCTGGTCGCCGTAGATCTGACCGAAGAGTGCGACCCTGTGATCCACCGCGCCCGAGAGCTGTCGGTAAGCAATGGCGCGAAGCTGTCGCTGGTGCATATCGTCGAACCGATGGCCATGGCCTTCGGCGGTGACGTGCCGATGGATCTGTCACAACTGCAACAACAGCAGTTCGATCAGGCCAAGGAACGTCTCGAACGCCTGAAGCACAAGTACACCGAGCTCGAAGGCGCCAACTGCCACTTGACCTACGGCCAGCCACGTCAGGAAATCCACCATTTTGCCAAGGAACAGCAGTGCGACCTGATCGTGGTCGGCAGCCATGGCCGGCATGGTCTGGCGTTGTTGCTGGGCTCGACCGCCAATGACGTGCTGCACGGCGCACCGTGCGATGTGCTGGCGGTGCACCTGGTCAAACGCTGATACCAGTCACTTATGAAAAGCTGAAAAGCCCGGCGCCCATAACTGGACACCGGGCTTTTTCATGCCTGGAATCAATCAGGCGTCCAGCTCGGCCCAACGCTCAACCAAGGCATCCAGCTCCGCCTGCAATTGCTCCAGAGAAGCAATCACCTTGGCCATCTCGGCTGGTGGACGCTGATAGAAACCGGTCTCGGCCATTTCAGCCTCGACAGCAGCAATCTGCTGCTCTTTGGCGTCGATATCGCCCGGCAGGGCTTCCAGCTCGCGTTGAAGCTTGTAGCTCAGTTTCTTCTTCGCAGCCGGGGCCGCAGCAACAGGCGCGGCGACCGGAGCCGGCTCAGCAGTGACCACCGCCGAGTTCAGGTCAGCCTTGCCGGATTTGCTTTCCGTCACGCCCAGCAGACGCGGCGAGCCGCCCTGGCGGATCCAGTCCTGATAGCCGCCGACGTATTCGCGAACCTTGCCTTCACCTTCGAAGACCAGGGTGCTGGTGACCACGTTGTCGAGGAATGCCCGGTCGTGGCTGACCATCAGCACAGTGCCGTTGAAGGTCAGCAGCACTTCCTCGAGCAGCTCAAGGGTTTCCACGTCGAGGTCGTTGGTCGGCTCGTCGAGTACCAGCAAGTTCGCCGGCTTGCTGAACAGTTTGGCCAGCAGCAGACGCGCACGCTCGCCGCCGGACAACGCCTTCACCGGCGTGCGGGCACGCTGCGGGCTGAACAGGAAGTCGCCGAGATAGCTCAGCACGTGGCGGCTCTGGCCGTCGATATCGATGAAGTCGCGACCTTCGGCGACGTTGTCGATCACGGTCTTTTCCAGATCCAGCTGATGGCGCAACTGATCGAAATAGGCCACATCGATCCTGGTGCCCTCTTCCACTTTGCCGCTGGTCGGTTGCAGACCGCTGAGCATCAGCTTCAGCAGGGTGGTCTTGCCAGTACCGTTGGCGCCGAGCAGGCCGATCCGGTCGCCGCGCTGCAGCACCATGGAGAAATCGCGGATCAGGAACGGACCGCCCGGATGCGCGAAGCTCACGTTATCCAGCACCATCACCTGCTTGCCGGACTTCTCCGCTGTTTCCAGCTGGATGTTGGCCTTGCCGGTGCGCTCGCGACGCTCGCTGCGTTCCACGCGCAATGCTTTCAGGGCACGTACGCGGCCTTCGTTACGGGTGCGGCGGGCCTTGATGCCCTGGCGAATCCAAACTTCTTCCTGGGCCAGACGCTTGTCGAACAGCGCGTTGGCGGTTTCTTCGGCGGCCAGTGCGGCTTCTTTGTGAACGAGGAAACTGGCGTAGTCGCCGTTCCAGTCGATCAGGCCACCGCGATCCAGTTCGAGGATGCGGGTGGCAAGGTTTTGCAGGAAGGAACGGTCGTGCGTGATGAACAGCACGGCGCCCTGAAAATCCTTCAGCGCTTCTTCAAGCCAGGCAATCGCACCGATGTCCAGGTGGTTGGTCGGCTCGTCGAGCAGTAGCAGATCCGGCTCGGACACCAGCGCCTGCGCCAGCAGCACACGACGACGCCAGCCGCCGGACAGTTCGGCGAGGGTCTTGTCGGCCGGCAGTTGCAGGCGGCTCAGGGTGCTGTCGACCAGGGTCTGCAAGCGCCAGCCATCGCGGGCTTCGAGGTCGTGCTGGACGTGCATCAGCTTGTCCAGATCGGCGTCGGTGACGATGTTCTGGCTCAGGTGATGGTATTCGGCAAGCAACGCACCTACACCATCGAGGCCTTCGGCAACCACGTCGAACACAGTCCGCTCGTCGGCCACCGGCAATTCCTGCGGCAATTCACCGATTTTCAGACCGGGGGCACGCCACACCGAGCCGTCATCAGGCTTCTGGTCGCCCTTGACCAGTTTCATCATGCTGGATTTGCCAGTGCCGTTGCGGCCGATGATGCACACCCGCTCACCACGGGCGATCTGCCAGGACACCTTGTCCAACAACGGCATCGCGCCGAATGCAAGGGACACATCGCTGAATTTGAGCAGGGTCATGAGCTTCTCCAAAAACCGGGCGCGCATTCTACCTGAATCAAGACCCGAACAGGCCGGCAATTTCGCCGCTGACGCACTCTGCACAACAATTGTTGCGAACTTGTGCTGCAAGGTCGGCAAAGCTTTCGCCCCTTGCTGGCAAAAGGCTAAGCTACAGGCAATTCAGTGCCGGTTTGAGCCGGCACTTGTCATGATTTCTCTGCCCGGATGTCTCATGCGCAGTCGCCTCTTCAGTGTTTTGTCATGTTTGCTGCTTTCCGCCGCTGCCGTTCAATCCGCCCAGGCGGTGGACCTGTCCACCCAACGCCAGTATTACGATGAAGCCAAGCGCGCCCTGGCCAAAGGCGACAGCGGCCCGTATTTCCGTTACAGCCAGGCACTCGCCGATTATCCGCTGGAGCCGTACCTCGCCTACGACGAGCTGACCGCCCGGCTGAAAACCGCCAGCAACGCGGAGATCGAAAAATTCCTCGCCGAACACGGTGACCTGCCCCAGGCCAACTGGATGAAACTGCGCTGGCTGCGCTGGCTGGCCGATCGCGGCGACTGGGCGACGTTCGTCAAGTATTACGACCCCAAACTGAATTTCACCGAACTGGACTGCCTCAACGCGCAGTACCAGATCAGCCACAACAAGAAGGCCGAGGGCTACGCCAACGCCGAGAAACTCTGGCTGACCGGCAAATCCCAGCCCGCCGCCTGTGATGCGCTGTTCGGCATGTGGGCCGCCGAAGGTCAGTTGACCGAACAGAAACGCTGGGAACGCGCCAAACTCGCCGCCCAGCACCGCAACTACCCACTGGCCAACAGCCTGGTCAATGGCCTGACCACCCTCGCCCCGCGCGGCCGCCTGCTGGTGGACGTGGCGCAGAAACCGGAATTGCTCAACCAGCCGTCGCGCTTCACGCCGGCCGATGAACCGATGTCGGACGTGGTCAGCCTCGGCCTGCGCCGCCTCGCGCGTCAGGACCCGGACAAGGCCATGGCCCTGCTCGACGGTTATGCCAGCAGCATGCATTTCTCCCGGGATGAAAAAGTCGCGATCGCCCGGGAAATCGGCCTGACGCTGGCCCGCCGCTTCGACAGCCGCGCGCTGGACGTGATGACCAAATACGATCCGGAACTGCGCGACAACACTGTATCCGAATGGCGCCTGCGTCTGTTGTTGCGTCTGGCGCGCTGGGATGACGCCTACCAACTGACCCGCCGTTTGCCACAGGACCTGGCCACCACCAACCGCTGGCGCTACTGGCAGGCCCGCAGTCTGGAACTGGCGCAACCGCAGAACCCGGAAGCACAGACGCTGTACAAGAACCTGTCGCGGGAACGGGATTTCTACGGTTTCCTCGCCGCTGACCGCTCGCAATCGCCGTACTCACTGAACAACAAGCCGCTGGTGCTCAGTCAGGCGCTGATCAACAAAGTGCGCAACACCCCTGGCGTACGGCGTGCACTGGAGTTCCACGCCCGTGGGCAGATCGTCGACGGTCGCCGCGAGTGGTATCACGTCAGCCGGCATTTCAGCCGCGACGAAATGGTCGCCCAGGCGAAACTGGCCTACGACTTGAAATGGTATTTCCCGGCGATCCGCACCATCAGTCAGGCGCAATACTGGGATGATCTGGACATCCGCTTCCCGATGGCCCACCGCGACACCCTGGTGCGCGAAGCCAAGGTGCGCGGCCTGCATTCGAGCTGGGTGTTCGCCATCACCCGTCAGGAAAGTGCGTTCATGGACGACGCCCGCTCCAGCGTCGGCGCCAGCGGCCTGATGCAACTGATGCCCGGCACCGCCAAGGAAACCGCGCGCAAGTTCAGCATTCCGCTGGCCTCGCCGCAGCAAGTGTTGGATCCGGATAAAAACATCCAGCTCGGCGCCGCCTATCTGAGCCAGGTGCACAGCCAGTTCAACGGCAACCGCGTACTCGCCTCCGCCGCCTATAACGCCGGCCCCGGCCGCGTGCGCCAATGGCTGCGCGGCGCCGACCACCTGAGCTTCGACGTGTGGGTGGAAAGCATCCCGTTCGACGAAACCCGCCAGTACGTACAGAACGTGTTGTCCTATTCGGTGATCTACGGCCAGAAACTCAACTCGCCACAGCCGCTGGTGGATTGGCATGAGCGGTATTTCGACGATCAGTGATCGGGGCGCGTATCGCCGATAGATCGACGTAAACAAAAATGCCCGCATCGAGAGATGCGGGCATTTTTTATGGCGTTCTACTGGGTCGGTTACTTAGTCGGTTACAGGGTCGGTCGAAGCTTGATGACCATCACTGAACTGCAACGCCGCCAACCGCGCATACAGCGGATTGCTCGCGATCAACTCCTGATGTGTGCCGATCGCCACCAGTTTGCCCTGATCCATCACCGCGATCCGGTCGGCGTTTTTCACCGTGGCCAACCGGTGGGCGATGACCAGTGTGGTGCGGTTTTGCATCAGGCTCGGCAGCGCTTGCTGGATCAGGTGTTCGCTCTGGGCATCGAGGGCGCTGGTGGCTTCGTCGAGCAGCAGGATCGGCGCGTCGACCAGCAGCGCCCGGGCGATTGCCAGGCGCTGGCGTTGTCCGCCTGACAGACCGAGGCCACCGTCGCCCAGATGGGTCTGGTAGCCGTCGGGCATCTGTTCGATGAAGTCGTGGGCGTGGGCGATTCTGGCCGCCTCCCGCACCTGCTCCAGCGTGGCGGTCGGGCAGCCGTAGCGAATGTTTTCTTCGACGCTGCCGAAGAACAGCGCCGGGGTTTGCGAGACCAGCGCGAAGCAGCGGCGCAAATCCAACGGGTCTAGGCTCGTCAGCGGCACGCCATCGATCAGGATCCGCCCTCCCCGGGGATCGTAGAAACGCAGCAGCAAGTCATACACCGTGGACTTGCCCGCGCCGGACGGTCCTACAAGCGCGAGGGTTTCTCCGGCGTTGATCGTCAGACTCAAGCCATCGACGGCAAGACTTTCGGGACGCGAAGGGTAGGAAAAACGCACATCCTGTAATTCCAGCTCGCCTTTGACCCGCCCCGGCAACGTCACCAACCCTGTGGTCGGTGGCTGAATAATGTTCTCCGAACGCAGCAGTTCCGCAATTCGCTCCGCGGCGCCGGCCGCTCGCTGCAACTCGCCAATCACTTCGCTCAACGTGCCAAACGCACTGCCAACAATCAGGCTGTAAAACACGAACGCCGCCAGTTCACCCGCCGAAATCCGTCCCGCGATCACGTCCATGCCGCCGACCCACAACATCACCGCGACGGCGCCGAGCACCAGCACGATCACCAGCGTGATCAGCCAGGCCCGCTGGAAAATCCGTTTGCGCGCGGTCTCGAACGCCTGCTCGACGGTGCTGGCGAAACGCTGTTCGTCCTGCACCTGATGGTTGTAGGCCTGCACGGTTTTGATCTGGCCGAGGGTTTCCGAGACGTAGCTGCCAATGTCGGCAATCCGGTCCTGACTCAGCCGGGAGAGGTTGCGCACGCGACGGCCGAAAATCAGGATCGGCGCAATCACCAGCGGCAGTGCGATCACCACGATGCTGGTGAGTTTGGGGTTGGTGATGAACAGCAGCACCACACCGCCAATGACCATCAGCAGATTACGCAGGAACAGCGACAGCGACGAGCCGATCACCGATTGCAGCAATGTGGTGTCAGCGGTCAATCGTGACTGGATTTCCGAGCTGCGATTGTCTTCGTAGAATCCGGGGTGCAGGTACACCAGATGGTTGAACACCTGCCGGCGAATGTCTGCCACCACGCGCTCACCGATCCAGGACACCAGATAAAACCGCGCAAAGGTGCCGACCGCCAGGCCAACCACCAACAGCATGAACAGGCCGATGGATTGATTGAGCAGGTGCGGCGACTGGGTCATGAACCCTTGATCGACCAGTAGCTTGATGCCCTGCCCCATCGACAGGGTGATGCCGGCCGTGACGATCAGTGCCAGCAGCGCACCAAAGGCCGGCCAGCGATAAGGGGCAAGGAAAGAACTGGTCAGGCGCAAGGCCCGGCGGTGGCGCGAGGAAAGCATCGGGATCATTCAGATTCACGTCGTGTGCTGATGGATAGGGCCAGCCTACAGAGTCAAATGGGGTGGAACTCTGCAAATCACAATGAGTCAGGTTAATTATGACCGGCAAGACTACCCCCTAGACGCTATTGGTCTAAGGTCCGGGTTGAGACAGGCGGTCATTTCTGTTTGAGTGGAGATGCCGTTCCGGATCGACCGCAGGGAGTTGTCACAGACTGGTCACCTGACGGTTTTAACCTAGGCACACAACCTGATGAGGAGACAGGCCATGTCCTTGCAAAACAGCAGCGATGACAAGATTGAAGTGATCCGCACCAAGCCCGGCCAACCTCTGGGTTGCTCGATCATCGACGAAAACGGGCGTGAAATTGAGATCACTGAAGACATGATCCAGGACGCCTGCCGCGAACTGGAGAAGCGATTGGTCAAGCCTGCCGAACAAAAGTGATATCGCCACCGTCTTCCTGACCCGGCCCCTGCAGGCCGGGTTTTTTCTGCCCGCTGTTTATACCGCCACAGCCCCCAGCGCGGTCACGATCTGGCGCAAGACGGGCGAATCCCCCTCGATCCGCACCTTCAAGCCTTCGATTTCGCGTCGCGAAGGATACTGTTTGCGCAGCAGATCAAACGCGGCGCGTTGCTCACCGACACTGCCCAGCAGCGTGCGACGGAAATCCGCGTCGTCCCGGCGCGGGTCGTACACACCGCGGCACAACATCGCCAGCGCCCAGGCCGGATCGCTGTCGGCATGCAAAGAAACTTCCGACAACCACGGCGCCGGCAGCAAATCGCCGAGCTGAATGGTGGCGGGCTCACCGATAAAGTCGCAGTAAGCCTGATAGATCTGCGCCGTGCCGCGCTGCTTGCCGTCGAGGCTGTAACCGGCGATGTGCGGCGTCGCCAACACACAGAGCTCGGCCAGAGAAACATCGACTTGCGGTTCGGCCTCCCAGACATCGAGCACCGCTTGCAGGTCTTCTCGCTCCAGCAGCACTTCGCGCAACGCGGTGTTATCCACTACCGGACCGCGAGCCGCGTTGATCAACCAGGCGCCGGGCTTGAGCTGCTGCAAACGCTGCTCGTCGAACAAATGCCAGGTCGCGCCGTCGCCGCTGCGGGTCAGCGGGGTATGCAGGCTGATCACATCGCACTGAGCGATGATCTGCTCCAGGCTGACATAGTCGCCGCCCTCGGCCGCCTGACGTGGCGGGTCGCAGACTTTCACGTTCCAGCCCAAGCCTTTCAGTACCTTGATCAGGCGGCCGCCGACTTCACCGGCACCGATCACGCCATAAGTGCGTTCACTCAACTCGACGCCTTCGATTTCGGCCAGGGTCATCAGACTGCCAAGCACGTAATCGACCACGCCCCGGGCATTGCAGCCGGGGGCGCTGGACCAGGTGATGCCGGCCTCGTTGAAATAGTCGAGATCCAGATGATCGGTGCCGATGGTGCAGGTGCCGACAAAACGCACCTTGCTGCCTTCGAGCAGTGCGCGGTTGACGTGGGTCACCGAGCGCACCAGCAGCACGTCGGCCTGTTCGACCGTGGCCCGGTCGATGGAACGGCCCGAAACCCGACGGATCTCGCCGAAACCGGCAAAAAAGGCATCGAGCAGCGGGATATTTTCGTCGGCAACAATCAGCATGGCGGGGCTCCTTGGGCGGATCGGCAGTGTAGGCGCTGGGACTGCGATGAGCCAGCAGGCTGTGATTTCTTGATGGGGCGCCGCGATTACAAATACGCAACAGAGGATTTTTCCTGACCGTTACGTCAGCGGCGTAGAATGCCCGACCTTGCGCATCAACCCCTGTGGACGCTTTGCCTGTGAATTCCGTGACTGACCGCCCCGCTGCCGTTTCCCTCAACCGCCCTGCCCGGGTTCGCCTGGAGCTGAAGAATCTGCTCGGCCTGGCCCTGCCGATCATGATCGCGCAACTGGCGACCACCGCCATGGGCTTCGTCGATGCGGTGATGGCCGGGCGCGTCGGGCCCAAGGATCTGGCGGCCGTGGCGCTGGGCAACTCGATCTGGGTGCCGGTGTTCCTGCTGATGACCGGCACCCTGCTGGCCACCACGCCGAAAGTCGCCCAGCGCTTCGGCGCCGGCACCCACAGCGAAATCGGCCCGATCGTGCGGCAAGCCTTGTGGCTGGCGCTGGTGGTGGGCCTGATGGCAACCACCCTGCTGTTCAGCGCCGAGCCGATCCTGCATCTGATGAAAGTCGATCCGGAGCTGATCGGCCCCTGCATGCAATACCTGCACGGTATCGCCAGCGGCCTGCCAGCGGTGGCCTTCTATCACGTGCTGCGCTGCACCAGTGATGGCCTCGGCCGCACGCGGCCGGCGATGGTGCTGGGCCTGTGTGGACTGGCGCTGAACATTCCGCTCAACTACGTGTTCATTTATGGTCACTTCGGCGTTCCGGCCATGGGCGGCGTCGGTTGCGGCTGGGCCACGGCCATCGTGATGTGGGTGATGGCGCTGGGTCTGGCCGGTTATGAGCGCTGGGCGCCGGCCTACAAGTCGAGCGAACTGTTCAGCCGTTTCGACTGGCCGCAATGGGCGGTGATCAAGCGCTTGCTGGCCATCGGTCTGCCAATTGGCGTCGCGGTGTTTGCCGAGTCGAGCATCTTCGCGGTGATCGCGCTGCTGATCGGCAGCCTCGGCGCCACAGTGGTGGCTGGGCACCAGATCGCGCTGAACGTCAGCTCGCTGGTGTTCATGATTCCGTACTCGCTGGGCATGGCAGTGACCGTGCGGGTCGGCCAGGCCTTGGGCCGTGAAGAACCCCGTGAAGCGCGTTTCGCCGCGGGCGTCGGCATGGGCACTGCGCTGGCTTATGCTTGCCTGTCGGCGAGCATGATGCTGCTGATGCGTGAACACATTGCGGCGATCTACACCTCCGATCCGATGGTGATTCACATCGCGGCGATGCTGATCGTGTACTCGGCGCTGTTCCAGTTCTCCGACGCGATTCAGGTTACCGCCGCCGGCGCCCTGCGCGGGTATCAGGACACCCGGGTGACGATGATCCTGACCCTGTTCGCCTATTGGGGCATCGGTCTGCCGGTGGGTTACGCCCTCGGCCTGACCGACTGGCTCGGCGAGCCACGCGGCCCGAGTGGCTTGTGGGAAGGCCTGATCGTCGGCCTCAGCTGCGCGGCGCTGATGCTGTCGATCCGCCTGACGCGCAGTGCACGCAAACGCATTCGCATCAGCCGCTCGATGGGCTGACCGGCCATAAAAAAAGACCTGCATTTGCAGGTCTTTTTTTGCCTTCCGATCAACCGGACTTCTTGCGGATCCAGTACAGATAGGTCCCGGCCTCTTCGTGCTGCCCCACCAGTTCATGGTCGAGAAACACGCAGAACTTGGGGATGTCGCGGCGGGTCGACGGGTCGGTGGCGATCACCTTGAGCAGGCCGCCGGGCACCAGGTCACGAATGTGCTGGTGCAGCATCATCACCGGCTCCGGGCAGTTGAGGCCCGTAGCATCGAGGGTGCCGTCGACCGGCGTATCGATCATTTCACTCATGATTCACTCCTGAAACTGGCCGGCATTGTCGCCCAATGCCGGGTGTTCGGTCACCTGTCGTGCGCTCAGCGGGCTTTGGCTTTCTTCACGTCATGGCGGCGCAGATGGCAGGTCACTTCCTCGCGGTCGTGGTACAGCTGCTTGCAACCGATGTCGACCTTGATCCCACGGGCCTTGAAACCGTCGGCGATGCGTTCGAGCAGGCGCTTCACTTCGGCGTAACGCTGCTTCATCGGCAACTTCAGGTTGACCACCGCTTCCCGGCAATGACCCTCGCCGATCCACTCTTCGAGCATCGCGGCGTTGCGCGCCGGCTTCTCGACGATGTCGCAGACCATCCAGTCCACCGGTTGCTTCGGTTTGAAGGTGAAACCGTCAGCCATCAAATGCTGCACCAGACCGGTGCCCATCAGGCTTTCGGCCATCGGGCCGTTGTCGATGGCGGTTACCAGCATGCCGCGGTTGACCAGTTGCCAGGTCCAGCCGCCCGGCGCCGCGCCGAGGTCGACGCCGGTCATGTCGCTGTGCAGACGATCTTCCCACTGGTCGCGGGGGATGAAGTGGTGCCAGGCCTCTTCCAGTTTCAGGGTCGAACGGCTCGGCGCCTCACGCGGGAACTTCAGACGCGGAATGCCCATCGGCCACATTGCCGAGTTACCGGCGTCGGCCAGACCGAGAAACACCTCACGGCCGCTCTTGAAGGTCAGCAGCAGACGCGGCTTGCTGGCGTCCTCCACCAGTTTGCCGGCGCCGGTCAGGGCCTTGCGCAGCGGGCCTTCGAATTTCTTGCAGAAGTTCGACAGCTCCTTGCCGTCATTGGTGTCGACGACTTCCAGCCACAGGCTGCCACAGACCGGGAATTCCGCCATGTGCGCAAGGATCACGCTGATGCGGTCGTTTTCCGGCAGATCGATGAAAAACCCGCGCGCCCACTGGCGCGGGAAGATCAGCTCGGCGAAACGCTGACCGCGCATCAGACGCTCGGCGCCATCCTCTTCGGTGCAGACGAACTCGGCGCAAGCGGTAGCCGGTTTGGCCTTGGCGTAGCCGGCCACGTTGAGTTGGGCGGCGAGGTCGGAAATCTCCGAGCAGACTTCGCCTTCGAAGCCTGGCCGGCAATGCATGAATAGGGTGTTCATTCTTACTCCTGGGCAGAGGGCGATCATTCATCCCCTGCGCGATGCCCAGACCCTGCGATGAAGCAAAGCCTGTCACGAAAACCGGCGCATGATAGCCCATGTCGGAACCTTGGACTTGCCCATAGAGTCCAGTTATTAGCCAGCTACTGAAAACAGGGCTACGTTGATAGCTCTGCCCGTCCCCTCAGTCCGTAGCCGTGCGGACTCAAAGGAGTGATCGTAATGCCGTCCCTTGATAGCCTGAACACCCTTAAAACCCTGAAGATAGACGACAAGACTTACCACTATTTCAGCCTGCCGGATGCCGCCAAGAACTTGGGCGATCTCGACAGGTTGCCGATGTCGCTGAAAGTCCTGCTGGAAAACCTGCTGCGCTGGGAAGATGAAAAAACCGTCACCGGCGCCGACCTCAAGGCCATTGCCGCGTGGCTCAAGGAGCGCCGCTCCGACCGGGAAATCCAGTACCGCCCTGCCCGCGTGCTGATGCAGGACTTCACCGGCGTACCCGCCGTGGTCGATCTGGCCGCCATGCGCGCCGCCATGGCCAAGGCCGGTGGTGATCCGCAGCGAATCAACCCGTTGTCGCCGGTGGATCTGGTGATCGACCACTCGGTGATGGTCGATAAATTCGGCAGTGCCAGCGCCTTCGAACAGAACGTCGACATCGAAATGCAGCGCAATGGTGAACGCTACGCCTTCCTGCGCTGGGGCCAGAGCGCCTTCGATAACTTCAGCGTGGTGCCGCCGGGCACCGGGATCTGCCACCAGGTCAACCTCGAATACCTCGGCCGCACGGTGTGGACCAAGGACGAAGACGGCCGCACCTATGCCTTCCCCGACACCCTGGTCGGCACCGACTCCCACACCACCATGATCAACGGCCTCGGCGTACTGGGCTGGGGCGTGGGCGGGATCGAGGCGGAAGCGGCGATGCTCGGGCAACCGGTGTCGATGCTGATTCCCGAAGTCATCGGTTTCAAACTTACCGGCAAACTAAAGGAAGGCATCACCGCCACCGACCTGGTGCTGACCGTCACCCAGATGCTGCGCAAGAAAGGCGTGGTCGGCAAATTCGTCGAGTTCTATGGCGACGGTCTCGCCGACCTGCCGCTGGCCGACCGCGCAACCATCGCCAACATGGCCCCGGAATATGGCGCGACCTGCGGCTTCTTCCCGGTGGATGACGTGACCCTCGACTACCTGCGCCTGTCCGGCCGTCCGCCTGAAGTGGTGAAACTGGTCGAGGCCTACACCAAGGCACAGGGTCTGTGGCGCCTGCCCGGTCAGGAACCGGTGTTCACCGACAGCCTGGCGCTGGACATGGGCAGCGTCGAAGCCAGCCTCGCCGGGCCGAAACGCCCGCAGGACCGAGTCTCGCTGCCGAATGTCGGTCAGGCGTTCAGCGACTTCCTCGAATTGCAGTTCAAACCCACCAGCAAGGAAGAAGGACGCCTGGAGAGCGAGGGCGGCGGTGGCGCGGCGGTGGGCAGTGCCGATCTGGTCGGCGAAACGGATTATGAGCACGACGGCCACACCTATCGCCTGAAAAACGGCGCGGTGGTGATTGCCGCGATCACCTCCTGCACCAACACCTCCAACCCCAGCGTAATGATGGCTGCCGGCCTGCTGGCGAAAAAAGCCGTGGAAAAGGGCCTGACCCGCAAGCCGTGGGTGAAGAGTTCGCTGGCTCCGGGTTCGAAAGTCGTCACCGATTACTACAAGGCCGCCGGATTGACGCAGTACCTCGACCAGCTCGGTTTTTCGCTGGTCGGTTACGGCTGCACCACTTGCATCGGCAACTCCGGGCCGCTGCCGGAGCCGATCGAAAAAGCCATCCAGAAAGCCGACCTGACCGTGGCTTCGGTGCTGTCCGGCAACCGCAACTTTGAAGGCCGGGTGCATCCGCTGGTGAAAACCAACTGGCTGGCGTCACCGCCACTGGTGGTCGCCTACGCCCTGGCCGGCACTGTGCGCACCGATATCAGCAGCGAACCGCTGGGCAATGACCAGCAGGGCAATCCGGTTTACCTGCGTGACATCTGGCCGAGCAGCAAGGAGATCGCTGACGCGGTGAATCAGGTCAACACGGCGATGTTCCACAAGGAATACGCCGAAGTGTTTGCCGGTGACGAACAGTGGCAAGCCATCGAAGTCCCGCAAGCCGCGACCTACGTCTGGCAGGCGGATTCGACCTACATCCAGCATCCGCCGTTCTTCGATGACATTGCCGGGCCATTGCCGGTGATCGCCGATGTGAAAGGTGCGCGAGTGCTGGCGCTATTGGGCGATTCGGTGACCACCGACCACATCTCCCCCGCCGGCAACATCAAGGTCGACAGCCCGGCCGGACGTTACCTGCGCGAGCAAGGCGTCGAGCCACGGGACTTCAACTCCTACGGCTCGCGCCGGGGCAACCACGAAGTGATGATGCGCGGCACGTTTGCCAATATCCGTATCCGCAACGAAATGCTCGGCGGCGAAGAAGGTGGCAACACGATCTACATTCCGACCGGCGAGAAACTGGCGATCTACGACGCGGCCATGCGTTATCAGGGCTCAAGCACGCCGCTGGTGGTGATTGCCGGGCAAGAATACGGCACCGGTTCCAGCCGCGACTGGGCGGCCAAGGGCACCAATCTGCTGGGCGTGAAAGCGGTGATCGCCGAAAGCTTCGAGCGCATCCACCGCTCCAACCTGGTGGGCATGGGCGTGCTGCCGTTGCAGTTCAAACTGGATCAGAACCGCAAGAGCCTGAACCTCACCGGCAAGGAAACCCTGGATATCCAGGGCCTGAGCGGTGTCGAGCTGACGCCACGGATGAACCTGACCCTGGTCATCACCCGTGAAGACGGACGGCAGGAGAAAATCGAAGTGCTGTGCCGAATCGACACCTTGAACGAGGTGGAGTACTTCAAGTCCGGCGGGATTCTGCATTACGTGTTGCGCCAGTTGATCGCCTCGTAAGACCTGCAGATGCAGAAACACCGCCAGATCGGCGGTGTTTCTGTTTGAGCACGGCACTTTTCTGCAGACGAAAAAAAACCCGCCGAAGCGGGTTTTTCCCAAGACCATTATCGACTCCCTGTCGGCAGCGATCCTTGCTAATGGTCGATCATCCGTGATCCTGAAACACTCCCTGTGCTTCAGTTGATGAGGCTAGATTACGCTGTGGATCCAATCGGCAATAGTCGAAAAAGCTACCAGCGCGTGTAAGACATTCGCCATAGCGCGCCTTCCGAAAACCCTTAGGCGTGTCAGGCATTGAGCGCGGAAGCCGCCAGTTGGGCGACTTTCAGCTGTCCGGCGGCGGCTTTTTGCTCGTCATCCTCCATGAACCATGCGGCAGACAGTCCGGCAAAGGCCAATACCCATTGCAGCAAGCGGCTTCGCTCGATGCCCGCTGTTGCGCAGATCACCTCGACTTGCCGCTGAAAGCGCTCCGGATCGGTGGCCGTCGGCAGTTCCGGGTTACAGATCAGGTTGGCGTAGTCATAACCACGCTCGCCCCGCACCCGCTTGGGGTCGATGGCCAGCCAGCCCCGTGGGCCAAAATCGAGGACGTTGTCGTGGTGCATGTCGCCGTGCAGCACCACTACGTCCTGTGGCTCGGCAAGCAAGGTCTGGGCGGTTTGCAGACATTCGGCGTATTGGCCGCCGTATCGGGCCACGGCCATTGTTAATGATGCAAACCATGGCGCCAGCTCCACCAACGGGGGTGGCGGCGTTGGTCGCGGTGCGTGCAGGTGCGCCAGCGCTCGACACATGATCCGCGTGGCCTCGTCGTCTTCGCCGTTGAGCGCCATGTGCATCAGCGAACGCTGGCCCATGGCCCGCTCCAGCAACAGGCCTTCATCGTGATGGGCGAGCACCCGGGCGGCGCCATCGCCGTCCCACCAGGTCATCAGCAGGTTGCCGTACTTTTCCTCGTCGTCCACCGCGACTTTCAGCATTGCCGGCACATCGCCCTGACGCACCGACAACAGGCGGCTGCCCGGGGTGATGACCGGCTCGCCGTCCGGCACCAGCGCCCAGCGTTCCAGCCACGGCGTGAACAGGTCGAGATCAGCCACCTTCACGCTCGCGGGCCCGGTCGCTCTCCGCGAGGAAGTGCTCAAGCCGACTCAACTGTTCCTCCCAGCCCCGGCTGTCCATGTAGTACGCCTCTTTCTGGCGAACGTCGGGAATGTGCGCGAAACCGGACTCGGAGACTTTCAGCAGCGTGCCGTTCTCGTAGTCCTGCAGTTCGAATCTGACCAGGGTGGTCGGTTCCTGCGAGTAGTCGATTTTCGGATTTACCGCATAGGGATGCCAGCGGAAGGAGAACAGCTGCTGCGGCTCGACCCGCTCCACCAGCACGTTCCACAACACATGTTCATAACCGGGGTACGTCACCTGCCCCTGCGTCCATTCGCCCGCGATAAACCGCCGGCCCTCCAGCGCAACGCCGAACCACTGGCCGAACGCCTCGGCATCGACCAGGGCGCGCCAGACATGGGAGCGCGGCGACCTGAGCATGATCTTGCGTTCAAAGCTATTGGGTACTGGTTTCATACGTCACCTCCTGTTTTGAACAGTAGGCTTGTATGACCACATGTCCAATCCGAAGTTGTATCGATCCACTGCAAAGGGCGGGTCTGATTGAAATATCCGGCAGTATTTTGGGGCACCGGTTCGTCAGAATGCGCACGGATCAGCGCGGCGAAACTGCTAACGTTCGCAGCGAATTGAACGACACAAGGACGTCATCATGCAGCCCTCCCTCCCCGAACGTTACCGTGGCGCCCTGCTCGGCCTGGCCTGCGGCGATGCCGTGGGAACCACCGTCGAATTCCAGCCTCGCGGCAGCTTCCAGCCCCTGACCGACATGGTCGGTGGTGGGCCTTTTCACTTGAAGCCCGGACAATGGACCGACGACACCTCGATGGCGTTGTGTCTGGCAGAAAGCCTGCTGAACAAAAATGCTTTCGATGCCGCTGACCAGATGGGCCGCTATCTGAACTGGTGGCAGTGGGGTTATCTGAGTTCGACTGGCGAATGCTTCGATATCGGCATGACCGTGAGTCAGGCTCTGGATCGCTATCAACAAACCGGAGAGCCGTTTGCCGGCTCTACTGACCCGCACAGTGCCGGCAATGGCTCGTTGATGCGACTGGTGCCTGTGGTTCTGTTCTATTTCCCCGATGCCCGGCAAATCAGGCGATTCGCCGCTGACAGTTCACGCACCACCCACGCGGCGCCCGAGGCCATCGAATGTTGCCAACTGTTTGCCGAACTGCTCTGCAAGGCCCTGGAAGGCGCATCGAAAGCGCAACTGCGCACTCTGCCCCAAACATCCTTCCACCAGCCCAAGGTGGCGGCGATTGCCCGGGGTAACTACCTGCACAAGACCGAGCGCGAAATCCGCGGCAGCGGCTACTGCGTCGAATCCCTGGAAGCGGCGTTATGGTGCTTCCAGCACACCAACAGCTTTGCCGCCGCCGTCCTGCAAGCGGCCAACTTGGGCGATGACGCAGACACCACGGCCGCCATTGTCGGTCAGTTGGCCGGAGCCCATTACGGCGTGCAGGGAATCCCGTTCGGATGGCTGGAAAAACTGCATGACGGAGAGGAAATTGCGGCGACTGCCGAACGGTTGCTCAACGCATCCAGACATCGCACACCTTGTTAGCGCCACGAAGTCGCTAAACTGCCCGGCACGTTCATTCATCAAAGCGAGATGACTCATGTGCCCACGCCTGCTTCTGGCCCTGACACCCTTTCTTTTCACTTCCGTCGTCCACGCCGCCGTGGACTGCGCCAATGCCAGCGATCAGGCGACGATGAATCAGTGCGCCGCGCAGGAAAACAAGGCGGCGGACAAGGAGTTGAACTCGGTTTATCAGCAGATTACCGCCCGGTTGAAGGACAACCCTGATGGCAAAAAACTGCTGGTGAGCGCGCAGCGGGCCTGGATCGGCTTTCGCGATGCCGAGTGCAAGTTTTCGGCATCCGGCGTGGCAGGCGGGAGTGTTTATCCGTTGATCTACAACAATTGCATCGCCTCGGTGACAAAGACGCGAACCGAGGCGCTCAAGCAGTATTTGAAGTGTGAGGAAGGCGACATGAGCTGCCCGGTGCCCGGGGCCTGATTTTCCAGAGTTTTTGAAGGCCTCTTCGCGGGCAAGCCCGCGCCCACATTTGAACCGCATTTCAAATGTGGGCGCGGGCTTGCTCGCGATGGCTTCAGGGCGATCGCAAGCACTACCGGCGCTACGGCAGGTGGGGTGCCTCAGCGTTGCCACACCTCGCCGTTCACGAAAAACGCTCGGGCATTGTCTTCGAGACTTTCCAGGTGATAACCGCCCTCCTGCACGATCAGGCATGGCAGGCCCAGGCTGCGAATCCGTTCGCCCAATGCTGCAAAACCTTCACGGGTCACGGCGACTTTGCTTTGCGGGTCCAGCTCATAGATATCGAAGCCCAGCGACAGCACCAGCACCTCGGCGCCGAACTCGCGTACCGCGTTCAATGCGACTTCCAGTTGCCCGAGGAAATCCGCTTCGCTTGATCCATGAGCCATCGGCAGGTTGAGGTTGAAGCCCTCCCCCGCGCCGCTGCCACGTTCGTCGGCGAACCCGGCGACGCCCGGATAGAAGTTGGTCGGATCGCCATGCACCGAGACGTAAAGCACATCATCACGGTCGTAGAAAATCTCCTGGATGCCCTGACCGTGGTGCATGTCGGTGTCGAGCACGGCGACTTTTTCAAACTTGTCACGCAGCACCTGCGCCGCCACCGCCGCGTTGTTCACGTAGCAGAAACCACCCGCCGCTTCGGCCCGGGCATGATGCCCCGGCGGACGGCACAAGGCGTAGGCCGCAGGCTCGCCATCGATCAGCGCTTGAGCCCCGGCCACCGCGCTTTGCGCTGACCAATAAGCCGATCGCCAGGTCTGCTCGCCGACTGGACAACTGCCGTCCGCCAGATAGCGCGCCGCCTGGGCGAGGATGCCGCGCAAAGCGTTGGGCTCGCGGACGAAAATGTTCGACATCACCTCGTCGCCCCAGTCTTCGGGGATCTCTTTCCAGCGTGCATGCGCTTCCTGAAGGAACGTCAGATACGGTGCACCATGCACCGCCAGCAGCGGCGCGAGACCGGCATCGGCGGGTTGCTCGACACTGAAGCCCAAACCGTGGGCGGCCTGCACCAGACGCTGCGCACGCTCGGGGACTTCCTGCGGCGTACGCATCTGCCCGCGCGAGTAATAGCTGCGTGGATGGTGGAGCAATTGTTCGGCATGGAAAAAACTGCGCATGATTCAGACTCCCTGTTCGATTAGACCGGCGCGGGCCAGCACGGCGTTGAGCAATACGTCGGTGCCCTGCTTCACATCTTCGGGCAACACGTCCTCGGCTTCGTTGTGACTCAAGCCGCCGACGCACGGGATGAACACCATCGCCGTCGGGCAGTAGCGTGCGAGATGAATCGCGTCATGCCCGGCGCCGCTGACAATCGACTGCTGAGCGTAGCCCAGCGCATCCACCGCTTCTTGCACGGCTGCCACGCATTCGGCGTCGAACGGCGTGGCCGGGCTGATCCAGTGCGGGGTGATCGTCAGGTTCAAGCCCCGGCCATCGGCAATCGCCTGCAACCGGGCGCGGACTTGTTGTTCCATCGCGGCAATCGCTTCGTCACGGTGATGACGCAGATCGACGGTGAAATTCACCAGCCCCGGAATGGTATTGCGCGAGGACTTGTTGATACTCAACTCGCCGACCGTGGTCAGGCCTTCGGGGGCAAAATCCGTGGCCAAGCCTTCAATCGCCTGAATCATCCGCGCCACGCCGTACAGCGCATCTTTGCGCAGCGGCATCGGCGTGGTGCCGGCGTGAGCGGCCATGCCTTCGACACGCACATCGAGCCAGCGGATCGCCTGACCACCCGTGACCACGCCGATGCTTTTGGCGTTGTCTTCAAGGATCGGGCCTTGCTCGATGTGCGCCTCAAAATACGCATCCACCGCGCCGCCCAACGGACGTTCACCGGCGTAACCGCTACGCTGCAACGCTTCGGCAACGCTGATGCCATCGACATCACGTACCGCCAGCGCAGCGTCCAAATCCATGATCCCGGTGAACACCGCCGAGCCGAACATGGCCGGGGTGAAGCGCGCACCTTCTTCGTTGGTCCACACCGCCACTTCCAGCGGTTTGCGGGTCTGGATGTTCTGGTCGTTGAGGCAACGTACCACTTCCAGACCGGCGAGTACGCCGTAGACGCCGTCGAAACGCCCGCCTTCGGGCTGGGTGTCGAGGTGGCTGCCCATCATCACCGGCGCGGCGTCCGGATCGGTGCCGGCGCGACGGGCGAACAGGTTGCCGATGGCGTCCACGCTCAGGGTCATGCCGGCTTCGCGGCACCAGTGGGCGAACAGTTCGCGACCGGCCTTGTCTTCGTCGCTCAATGCCAGACGGCAGCTGCCGCCTCGGGCTGTCGCACCGATTTCGGCCATGGCCATCAGGCTCGCCCACAGGCGTTCGCCATTGATCTTCAACATGAGGTTCTCCTGAAATTCCGGGTCAGGCACGGGCCAGTTCCGCGCGACGGGCGCTGGCGTGACGCCGGGCGAGGGACAGCACACAGATCAGCGAAATGCCGGCGATCAGGCTGTAGAACACCGCCATCGGCCACCACTGCCCGGTGAACTTGTGCGCGAGCATCGTGCCGATCAGTGGCGTCAACCCACCGGCCACCGCGCCGCAAATCTGATAGGCCAGCGAGATCGCGGTGTAGCGCACGCGAGTCTCGAACATGCCGCTGACGTACCCGGCGATCACTGCGTAGAACGACGCCATGCACACCACCGCCAGCGCGATGCCGAGGATGATCAGCGGCGCCTGGGCCAAACTGACCAGCACGAACATCGGGTACGGCGAGACCATCGCCAGCAGCGACACCAGACACAGGAAACGTGTCGCGCCGATCTTCTCCGCCGTCCACGCGGCCAGCGGCTGGATGCAGAACTGGATGATCGCAACGAAAAACAGGCATTCGAGAATCAGCGAACGTGGCAGTGCCAGTTGCTGAGTGGTGTAGGCGATCATGAAGGTGTTGGTGAAATACACCCCGGCGATGCCCAGCGTGTTGGCGCCGATGCACAGCAACAGCGGACGCCACGCGGTGCGCAGTACTTCCATGACCGGCGCCTGTTCTTTCTTGATTTGCTTGCTGGCCTGCTCGCGGCTGGCGAGGAATTCCGGCGACTCGTTCACGCCCAGGCGAATCGCCAGGCCCACCAGCAGCAACAGCGCACTGGCGAGGAACGGCAGGCGCCAGCCCCAGCTCATCAGGTCTTCTTCCGGCAAACGGGTCACGGCACTGAAGGCCAGCAGCGACAGGATCAAACCCGCCGGGCTTCCCAGTTGCGCGAACGAAGCGAAGAAATTGCGCCGGCCCTTCGGCGCATGCTCGCCGGCCATCAACACCGCCCCGCCCCACTCGCCACCGACGGCAATGCCCTGGACGATGCGCAACAGAATCAGCAACACCGGCGCGGTTGCGCCGATCTGCGCGTAGGTCGGCAACAGGCCGATGCACACCGTCACTACGCCCATCATCAACAGTGTGATGATCAGGGATTTCTTGCGACCGATACGGTCGCCGATATGACCGAAAATGATCCCGCCCAACGGCCGGGCAAAGAAGCCCACGGCGAAGGTGCCGAACGCCGCCATGGTGCTGAACAGCGGATCGTCGGAGGGAAAGAACAGCGCGCCGAACACCAGCGCGGCGGCGGTGGCGTAGATGTAAAAGTCATACCACTCGATCATGGTGCCGATGAAGGCTGCGGCCGCCGCACGGCGCGGCTGGTTCGAAGCGTGGGGCTTCATGGGGTCGGGCTCCTTTGATTGTTTTTTTGGCAGGAGGAAAACGTAAATCCAAGGCGCTCTGGCGGCACCTGTCGTGGGGTGATTTATCGTCCCGGGGCTATGATTAGTCAATTTTCTATTTATTATTCCGAGTATTACCCAACCTTATAATCGAGAAATCCCATGGCCGAACGCGACGTCCAGCGCCTGCTCAACGACCGCCTCGACTGGAACCTGCTGCGTACCTTCCGGGTAATCGGCCAGGAGCTGAGCATCAGCCGCGCCGCCGCGCGTCTGCACCTGACCCAACCGGCGGTGAGCCAGGCACTCAAGCGTCTGGAGGAGCAACTGGGTCGCCAGTTGATCGCCCGGCGCGGCCCGCGCTTTGCCCTCACCGAAGTCGGCGAGCAGATCTTCGAACTGGCCGGCGAGATTTACGGGCAGATGTCCCAGGTCAGCAGCCTGCTGGAGCAACCGGCCGACGAAGTGATCGGCAAAGTGCGACTGCTGATCATCAGCCGGATCTTTTCCGAGCGCTTCGATGACTTCCTCGCTGACTTTCATCGGCAGTATCCACGGGTGGATCTGGAGGTCGATGTGATGCGCAGTTCGGACATCGTCAGCGCGCTTCAGGAGAAAACCGCGACCCTTGGTCTGAGCCTCAATCGCCGCCCGCAACCGCGTCTGGAACAGCGTCTGTTTCTGCGTCAACGCTATGCGTTTTTCTGTGGCAAACACCACGCGCTGTTTGGCCGACAGGACATCGGCGAAGGCGATTTGCAGCGGGAAAACTTCGTCAGTTTCACCAGCGACCAGATTGGCGGGATGCTTTCGCCGCTGACGATTTTTCGTGATCAGCAAGGCTTCAGCGGACGCATCGTCGCCTCATCGCCAAGCCTTGAGGAAGTGCGGCGACTGGTGATCGCCGGGTTCGGTATCGGTTGTTTGCCGGAGCACGTGGTGGCGGCGGACGTCGAGGGCGGATTGCTCTGGCGCCTGCCGCCCCACGAGGGGATTGCCGATGTCGACATTCATCTGCTGTGGAACCGCGACCAGCGCATGAGTCGCGCCGAAACGCTGTTCATCGAACGCTTGCAGGCCTGCCTGGCGGATCAGTAACCGAGCAGGCGATCCGCGCTGTTGAGCAGCGGTTCGCCGACGTTCAAACGGCGAAAGTTCTCGGCGATCTGTTCGGCGATGCAGTCGTGCGAAGCTGCCGAAGCCATGTGCGGGGTGACGGTTACACCCGGAGTTTTCCACAGCGAATGCTCGGCGGGCAGCGGTTCCTGCTCGAAGACATCCAGCAATGCACCGCGCAGTTTTCCACGGGCCAGTGCCTGTTGCAGATCGTCGATGTTCAGGTGCCCGCCGCGCCCGACGTTGACCAGCGCCGCGCCGTTGGCCAGCCGTTCTAACGTCTCGCGATTGAGGATGCCGCGAGTCTCCTGGGTGAGCGGCAACAGATTGATCAGCAACTCCACGCCGTCGAGGAACGGGTTGAAGCCATCGCTGCCGGCGAAGGTCTGCACGCCCGGCAAATCCTTGCTGCTGCGCGCCCAGCCACGCACCTCGTAACCGGCGCTGGCCAGGTCCTGCGCAATCGCGCTGCCGAGTGAGCCGAGCCCCATGACACCGATCCGAAACTCATGGGCCGGGCGTTGCAGCGGTCGCTCCCAATGCTGCTGGCGTTGTTGCTCCAGCACTTGATCGAAGCCGCGATGAAAATGAATCACCGCCCAGCGCACATACTCGGTCATGCCTTGGCGATGGCCGGGATCAACCACCCTGCACACCGGCAGATCCGGGCACGACGGATCGTGCTCCAGGTGATCGATGCCGGCGGCGACCGAGTGAATCACTTGCAGATTGGGCAACGCGGCGAGGCTGTCCGGCAGCGGAAACCAGCACGCCGCGATCTGCGCATTCGCCGCCCGGGGATCGTCGGCCAGCACCGCTGAAAGCTGCGGCGCACGGCGGGCAAAGGCCTCCTGCAATTGTTTGAGCAACAGCGTATCGCGGGACATTAGTGCAACGGTGTTCATGACAGATAGGACTCGCGCTGGGATTCGATCAGGGTCAGTGCGGCCTCCCAGGCCAAGTCGATGATGTTGTCCTGATCATCGCGGTCGAACTGTTCGGCGGTGTGGGCGCAGACTTCCGGCGACGGGAAATGCAGCTCGCAACCGCCGGCCAGCGCTTGCACCTGGGCTTGGCAGGCGCGCTCCAGAAAGTGGATTTCCTGGAATGCCTGGGCCACGCCGGAACCACCGACCAGCAGGCCGTGGTTGCGCAGGATCATCGCTCGGTGCGGGCCGAGATCGGCGATCAAACGCTCACGTTCATCCAGCGACAGCGCGATGCCTTCGTAGGTGTGGTAAGCAAGTTTTCCGTAGAACTTCAGTGCGTGCTGACTGATCGGCAGCAGGCCTTGTTTCTGCGCGGCGACGGCCATGCCGGCGGCCGTGTGGGTGTGGATCACGCAGTTCAGATCCGGCCGCGCCATGTGGATCGCCGAATGGATCACGAAGCCGGCGGCGTTGACCCGATGCCCGGCGTATTCAGGATCGACGATGCGCCCGTCCTGATCGATGCGCACCAGATCGGAGGCACGCATGCGGTCGAAAATCACCCCGTAGCGGTTGATCAGGAAATGATGCTCAGGCCCCGGAATCCGCAGGGTGATGTGGGTGTCGATCAGGTCGGTCATGCGAAAGTGCGCGATCAATCGGTACAACGCCGCGAGCTCGCAGCGGGCTTGCCATTCGATCGGGTCAATATGGGCGGGCTTACTCACGAATACACCTCTTTGCTGTTATGAAGGACGACCGGGTTGGCCCGCAAGCGCGCGAGGCCGCAGACACCGATCAGGGACAGGGCCGACAGCAGCGTGAAGAACACCGCCAATGGCAGCCACTGTCCGGAGAACTTGCTGGCCAGCAGCGTGCCGATCAGCGGCGTGGTGCCGCCGGCTACTGCGCAGCTCAATTGGTAAGCGATGGAAATGCCCGAGTAACGCAGGTGCACCGGGAAGGCCTGGGTCATGTACCCGGCGATCACCGCGTACAAAGCCGAGAGAATCACCACCGCGACGGCGATACCGAGGGTCATCAACAGGATGTTCTGGGTGCCGACCAGCAGGAACATCGGGTACGGCGTGACCATGCACAGCAGCGCCACCAACATCAGAAATCGGCCTTCGCCGATGCGCTCGGCGAGCAGTGCCGACAACGGTTGCGAGAGCAGTTGAATGACCGTCACCAGGAACAGGCAGTCGAGAATGGTTGCGCGCGGGATGCCCTGATATTGGGTGACGTAGGTGATCATGAAGGTGTTGGTGAAGAAGAACCCGGCCGAGCCGATGGTGACGGCGGCGGCAGCAAAAAGGATCTGCCGCCAGCATTGACGGATTACGTCTTTCACTGGGTATTTCGCGGTTTCGTTGTTGTCCTTGGCCTTGGCGAATTCCGGCGACTCATGCACCCCGGAGCGGATCATCAGGCCGACCATCATCAACACGCCGCTGGCGAGAAACGGCAGACGCCAGCCCCAGGCGAGGAAGTCTTCCGGGGACAGCGACGTCACCAGTCGGAACGCGATCAACGCCAGCAGCAAACCCGCCGGGCTGCCGAGTTGTGCAAAGGAGGCATAGAAGGTTTTACGCTTGGCCGGGGCGTGCTCACTGGCCATCAACACTGCCCCGCCCCACTCGCCGCCGACGGAAATGCCCTGAATCAGGCGCAATACGATCAACCCGATCGGCGCCCAGATGCCGACGCTGGCGTAGCTCGGCAACAGACCGATACCCGCCGTGGCCAAGCCCATCAGTGCCATGGTCACCAGCAACATATTCTTGCGGCCGAGGCGATCACCCAAATGGCCGAACACCATGCCGGCCATCGGACGGGCGATGAAGCCTACGGCGAAACTGCCGAACGCGGCGAGGGTGCTAGTCACCGGGTCGCTGCTGGGAAAGAACACTTGCCCGAGCACCAGTGCGGCGGCGGTGGCGTAGATGTAGAAATCGTAGAACTCGATGGTCGTGCCAATGAAGGCAGCGGCCGCGGCGCGACGCGGCTGAGCGGTGGTGTGCATGCAAGAACCCTGTGTATTTATAGTTTTGGGCAGGTGTCGAAGCGGCTGACGGTCGCGCTCTGTGGCGCTTGTGGGCTTTATCGCTTCCGTGAAAGGATTAGTCAATTTTCAAAAACTTATCTTTACTATTAGCGTGGCTACTACATGACTTCCTCCGCAAATCCCTGGATTGGCAGGCGTTTTCTCAATGACCGGCTGGATTGGAACCTGCTTCGCACGTATCTGGTGATCGGGCAGGAAGGCAGCATGAGTCGCGCCGCAGCGCGATTGCACATCACCCAGTCGGCGGTCAGTCAGGCGTTGAAACGTCTAGAAGAACAATTGGATTGTGTGTTGATTGCGCGCAGTGGACGGCGCTTTGATCTGACGGAAACCGGGGAAGAAGTCCTGCGGATTGCGGCGGATATCTACGGCGATATTTCCCGTTTGGGCACGGTGGTCGAGAACCGCCATGACGACGTTGTCGGCAAGATCCGCATCCTGACTGTCAGTGGCGTGCAGGCGCGGCATTACGATGAGTTTCTTGCGGACTTCCACGAAACTCACCCGAAAATCGAGCTGGAAGTCGAGGTGATGGGCAGCTCGAACATCATCAGTTCATTGCTGCAAAAGACCGCTACGGTGGGGGTCGGACTGTGTCGATTACCCCAACCAAGGTTGGAGCAACGGGTACTGTTTCGTGAGCGCTATGCGTACTTTTGCGGACAGCGACATCGACTGTTCGGGCAGCAGAATCTGACGCTGGAGCAACTGGCGGCGGAGAACTTCGTCAGCTTCACCAGCGATCAGCTCGGCGGCAATCTTTCGCCATTGACGCTGTTTCGTGACCAGCAGGGGTTTACCGGCAAGATCGTTGCTTCCTCCACCAGTTTCGAAGAGATTTATCGCCTGATCTGTGCAGGGTTCGGGATTGGTTGCTTGCCGATTCACCTGGTGCGACGGGATGTCGAACAGGGTTTGCTGTGGCGCTTGCCGCCGGAGGATGGGGTGGTGGATTTCGATATTCAGCTGCTGTGGAACCGCGAGCAGAAGATGACTCAGGCGGAAACGGTATTCCTCGACAGCTTCCAGCACATGCTCAGCTTGCGTGAGCCTGTGCTGTGAAGCTTTAGCGGGTTACACGTGAGGATCGCCCGGCGCTTTGGTCGGCGCCGCGTATTGCGGCTTGAGGTGACCGTCCTGGTCGAGTAGCCAGGCGTCCATGATCTGCCGCACCACCGGACCTGCGACTCGGCCACCAGCCTCGCCGTTTTCGATCATCACCGAAATCGCGATCTTCGGATGCTCGGCCGGGGCAAACCCGACAAACAGGGCGTTGTCACGATGTCGCTCGAGGGTTTTCTCGCGGTTGTAACGCTCACCCTGCTTAATCGCCACCACCTGCGCCGTACCACTCTTGCCGGCGATGCGATATTGCGCACCGGCCGCCGCCGCACGGGCAATGCCTCGGGCGTCGTGCATCACCATCTGCATGCCGTGGTTGACCTGCTCCCAGTCACGGGGATCCTTGAGCAGAATGTTCGGCATCGGGTGCTCGTCCACCGGTGCCACTCCGTCGACGGTCTTGGCCAGGTGCGGACGGTTCCAGATGCCCTTGTTGGCAATCAGTGCGGTGGCTTGAGCCAGTTGCAACGGCGTGACCTGCATGTAGCCCTGACCGATGCCGAGGATCACGGTTTCGCCGGGGAACCAGGCTTGTCGGCGCGTGGCGCGCTTCCATGCCTGGGACGGCATCAGGCCGGGTGACTCCTCGAACATGTCCAGCGAGACTTTCTCGCCGAGACCGAACATCGCCATGTAGTCATGCAGGCGATCGATGCCGAGCTTGTGCGCCAGGTCGTAGAAGTAGGTGTCGTTGGAGCGCATGATCGCCGCGTCCATGTCCACCCAGCCATCGCCGCTGTGGTTCCAGTTGCGGTATTTGTGGTCGAAGTCCGGGAGTTGGTAGTAGCCAGGATCGAAGACGCGGGTCTGAGGCGTGACCACGCCGGCATCGAGACCGGCAATCGCCACCTCTGGCTTGATCGTCGAACCGGGCGCATACAGACCGCGCAAAACGCGGTTGAACAGCGGGCGGTCGATGGAATCGCGCAGCGCGGAATATTCCTTGGAGCTGATGCCGGTCACGAACAGATTGGGGTCGAAGCTCGGATTGCTGACCATGGCCAGCACTTCGCCGGTCGATGGGTCCAGCGCAACCACTGAGCCGCGACGGTCGCCCAGTGCGGCTTCGGCGGCTTCCTGGAGTTTGACGTCGAGACTCAGGACGATGTTTTTGCCTGGTATCGGATCGGTGTGTTTCAGCACGCGCAGTACGCGGCCCTGAGCGTTGGTCTCTACTTCCTCGTAACCGACGTGGCCGTGCAGTTGTGGCTCGTAAAAGCGTTCGATCCCGGTCTTGCCGATGGATTGGGTACCACGGTATTCGACGGAATCGAGGGTTTTGGATTCTTTTTCGTTTATACGGCCGACGTAGCCGATCGAGTGTGCAAAGTGCGCACCCAAAGGGTAGTTACGGACGAATTGTGGCTCGACATCCAGGCCTAGCAGACGGAACTCGTTAACTGCCAGCACGGCGATCTGTTCTTCGGTCAGCTCATAGAACAGCGTTACGGGTGTAAACGGGTGACGCGACTGCTTCATGGCCTTATCGAAGACTGTGCGGTCTTCGGCGGGCAGGTGCAGGAGGTTGATGACTTCATCCAGCTCCTGGTTGACGTCAGTCGCGCGCTCTCTTGTGATCGTCAGGTTGTAGCTGGGACGGTTGTCGGCCAGCAACACACCATTGCGATCGTAGATCAGGCCGCGTGTCGGCGGGATCGGCAGGACATGGACGCGATTGTTTTCGGAGATGGTCGAGTGGTAGTCGAACTCGACGACTTGCAGGATGTACAGGCGCACCACCAGGGCGCAACTAATGGCGAACACAAACAAGGCACAGGCGATCAGGCGTTTGTTGACCAGCCGCGTCTCTTTTTCGTGATCTTTGATTGGGATGGGTTCGGGCATTTCTGCAGCCACTCTTTGACAAAAAAATGAGCGCCGATCCTTGGGCGTGACATCAGTCCGTTAAAAAACGAGCTGCACCATACCAAAAACCGGGCGGTCATTTCAGAGGGATTTCCCCAATGGTTGTGATCGTGACGGTTGGAGCTTCAGCTTCCTCCAGGCACTTTCCTGCAGGCAAAACAAAACCCCAACTGCTTTCGCAATTGGGGTTTCGGAATTTAATCTTGACGATGACCTACTCTCACATGGGGAAACCCCACACTACCATCGGCGATGCATCGTTTCACTTCTGAGTTCGGGATGGGATCAGGTGGTTCCAACGCTCTATGGTCGTCAAGAAATTCGGGTACTGACTCGTGACC